>CP059070.1:1422255-2844510 GCA_017798125.1 Cryomorphaceae bacterium | reverse complement strand
AACCTCAACCGCGACTCCTCGAAAATACGAAAAGCACCCCGCTTTCGTTGGGCGCCATTCCTTATTACATGCCGTTTACAACTGTGAATTACCCGCGATGCTTCGCTTCCAATTCCTCAGCGGACAGCAATACCTTTTCTTTCAGCTTTTCCTTGTAGGCTACCAGATTGTTGAAAACTTTCTCATCCTGGGTTCCGACGATCTGCGCCGCTAGAATTCCGGCGTTCTTGGCGCCGTCCAAAGCAACAGTTGCAACGGGCACCCCTCCGGGCATTTGTAGGATGCTCAAAACGCTATCCCAACCGTCAATACTGTTCCGGGATTTTACCGGTACCCCAATCACGGGCAGAGGACTTAGGCTGGCGACCATTCCAGGTAGATGGGCGGCTCCTCCTGCTCCGGCAATGATGGCAACGATACCGCGTTCATGGGCGGATTTCGCGAAATCATACATGCGCTCCGGTGTGCGGTGAGCGCTCACGATGCTGATTTCGAATTCGACTCCCAATTCCTTGAGCACGTCTGCGGCGTCTTGCATGACGGGCAGGTCGCTTTGGGATCCCATGATGATGGCTACTTTCATTGCTCGGCTTTTTTCAAAGTTAAGATTTCTGAGCCTACGGCTCGATGTTATTGACTGATCACCTTAATCGCTCCCTTCACGGTTTTCGCATTCCGTCGAGCTTCGGCCAGGTCTGGTGCTACGATCGTTACATGCCCCATTTTTCGGAAGGGGCGCATGTCCTTTTTCCCGTAGATGTGCGGATAGGCTCCAGGCATACGCAAGACATCGGCAATCCCTTCATAGCGAACCGGCCCTTGATGACCTTCAGCACCAACGAGGTTCACCATGACGGAAGGGGCCTTCAAGGCCGTACTTCCCAATGGCAAGTCAAGGATCCCGCGCACGTGCTGCTCAAACTGTGACGTATATGCGCCTTCGATGGTCCAATGACCACTGTTGTGTGGGCGTGGAGCCACCTCATTGACGAGGAGTTCTCCTTCCGAGGTCAAGAATAGTTCCACAGCGAGTAGTCCGCAAATGCCCAATTCGGTCGCCGTGCGTTCAGCCAAGACGCGCGCTTTTTCAGCGATCTCATCGGAAATCCGAGCGGGGGCAAGCACGTACTCTACTTGATTGGCTGTGGGGTGGAATTCCATTTCAACAACCGGGTAGCTTTTCACTTCGCCACTTGGATTCCGCGCGACCACAACGGCCAGCTCTAGGTCAAAGGGAACCATGTTTTCCAACAAACCCGGACCTTCACCGATGGAGTTGAGGTCTGCATCGGTCCGTAGGACCCGAACCCCAAAACCATCATAGCCGCCCGTTCGGCTCTTCCACACGCAAGGAGTGGACCAACGCCCGTCTCTAAATGCCTCAAGCGTAGTCGCTTTATCCGCGAACACTTCGAACGGTGCCGTGGGAATGTTGTGGGCGGAGTAAAATTCTTTCTGAGTACCCTTGTCCTGAATAATGGCCAGGGCTTCTGGATCGGGGTGCACGGGAATGCCGGAGGCCTTAATTTGGCGCAGGGCTTCGGTGGAAACATGCTCAATTTCAATGGTCAGGACGTCCACGTCCTTGGCAAACTCCAATACGCGTTCGGTATCCTTGAGATCACCTACCTCGAATTCATTGCTGCCGATGCGGCAAGGAGCTTCGGGAGAAGGATCCAGCACTTTGGTTCGCAAGTCGTACTTCCGGGTCTCGGTCAGCATCATCTTTCCGAGCTGTCCGCCCCCGAGAATACCGAGGGTGAAGGGTGTGGAAAACAGGTCTTTCATACCATCGAATTTGCCGCAAAGATAGGCCGAAACATTTCGTATTTTCGCAAAAACCCTGAACCATGGATTCCATCGAGCTGCACGGCAAGCATTTTCGTCCCTATATCACAGCAGAAGAGATCGCTGTGGAGGTCAAAAGAGTGGCCGAAGAGCTCTATGCGGAGTACAAAGATGAAGAGCCACTTTTCATTGGAGTATTGAACGGCGCCTTCATGTTCATGGCGGATTTGATGCGTCAATATCCAGGGCCGTGCGATATGAGTTTTGTGAAGGTTCGATCGTACAGCGGAATGGAGAGCACTGGAAAGGTGACGGAGGTGATTGGCCTCAGTGATCGCGTGAAGGGAAGGCCTGTAGTATTGATTGAAGACATCGTCGATACGGGGAATACCATGGTGGCCCTACACAACATTTTTGAAGGGCATGAGCCGGCGAGTCTCAAGCTGGCAACGCTGTTTTACAAGCCAGAGGCTTATAAGCAAGATTTACCCGTTGACTTTGTCGGGAAAGAAATTGGAAATGAGTTCATTGTGGGCTACGGATTGGATTACGACGGTCTTGGTCGTAACTTGCCCCACGTTTACGTAATCGAGGAATAAAGCTATTAGCATGCTCAATATTGTACTGTTCGGCCCTCCAGGGGCAGGAAAAGGAACCCAATCGCAAAACTTGATCGACAAATACGGCTTAGTGCACCTCAGCACCGGGGATATTCTCCGCGGAGAAATCAAAGCCGGAACGGAATTGGGTTTGGAAGCCAAGAAACTCATGGATCAGGGCGAACTCGTTCCCGATGAGGTAGTGATTGGAATGATCAGCCACAAGATTGAAGAGAATAAGCACGGAAACGGATTTATTTTCGATGGCTTTCCCCGAACCCAGGCACAGGCCAAAGCGCTGGATGTGCTTTTGGAGATGAAAGGAACGGAGATTACCGGCATGTTGGCTTTGGAAGTTCCCGATGAAGAACTCAAAAACCGCCTTTTGGAGCGCGGTAAGACTTCAGGTCGCCCGGATGATCAGAACGAGGAGATCATCGGTAACCGCATCGCCGTTTATCAGCGCGATACGGCGCCAGTCAAAGAATATTACGGAGCGCAAAACAAGCTCCAAGACGTGAACGGGCTCGGAAGCATCGATGAGATCACCGAACGCCTGGCTTCTGCGATTGAGCAGGCGTCGCAAGCATAAGTATGGCCGATTCTAATTTCGTTGACTACGTCAAGATCTTCTTCGCCTCCGGAAACGGTGGGGCGGGGTCGCACCATTTGCTCCGGACACGACTGACCTCCAAAGGGGGACCTGACGGGGGTGATGGTGGTCGAGGAGGCCATATCATCCTGAGGGGAAACGCCCAGCACTGGACCCTTCTTCCCCTCAAGTACAGAAAGCACATCAAAGCTGAGCACGGTAAGCCTGGAGGAAAGAGCACCTCAACAGGTGCGGCCGGTAAAGACCGCGTTATTGATGTACCTCTGGGTGTCATCGCCAAAAATCCGGATACAGGTGAAGTCATTTGTGAGGTAACCCATGATGGAGAAGAAGTGATTCTGCTTCCAGGCGGACGCGGCGGACTCGGAAATTGGCACTTTAAAAGTTCCACTTTTCAGACGCCTAGGTTCTCCCAACCAGGGGAGGAAGGTCAAGAAGCTTGGGTTATTCTTGAACTCAAGGTACTGGCCGATGTAGGACTCGTGGGATTCCCGAATGCAGGCAAGTCCACTTTGCTGTCCGTACTTAGTGCGGCGAAGCCCAAGATTGCCGACTATGCGTTTACGACACTCGTACCCAACTTGGGTATTGTATCGTACCGCGACCATCGGAGCTTTATCATGGCCGATATCCCGGGGATCATTGAAGGGGCGAGCGAAGGAAAGGGACTTGGTCATCGATTCTTGCGACACATTGAGCGAAACTCGACCCTGCTCTTTTTGGTACCGGCGGATTCAGATGACATTGCAGCTGAGTACGCCGTTCTTTTGGAGGAGTTGAGAAAATACAATCCAGAATTACTGGACAAGAATCGCATCCTGGCGATTTCGAAAAACGATATGCTGGACGATGAGCTCCGGGCGGAGATACGCGCTACCTTGCCCGAAGGAATCCCGCATCTCTTCATATCATCCGTGGCCCAGCAAGGGCTGGATCAGCTCAAGGATTTAATCTGGAAACAACTCCATCAAGATGGTCTCGATTATTGAATGGGACCAAAAAGCCACCATTTGGCTGAATAATGCGGGAGCCCCATGGGCCGATGGATTTTGGCTTTGGATCACGGAGGCCTCTAGTTGGTACTGGATGTACGCCGTCGTCATTGTCCTCTACTTTCTACTAGAACGTTGGTGGGGATTGGCCACCCTCGCTTTTACCTTGATTACGTTTGGATTGGCCGATTGGATCAGCGTCCACGGATTTAAAAATGTCTTTGAACGACTCCGACCCTGCCACCAAGAAGGGGTGATGGAGTTCATTCGCTTAGTTCCCGAGGGTTGTGGCGGTCAATTCGGCTTCGTCAGTTCACATGCGGCCAACACCTTTGCTTTGGCCTTCTTTTTCGGACACTTTTTCCGTCGATTCTGGAAGGCCAGTCCCTGGATCTTCTGGTTGTGGTGCGTGCTTTCCGCCTACAGCCGCGTCTACCTAGGAGTCCACTATTTGGGCGACATTCTCGGAGGCGCTATCTTGGGATCAGCAATTGGGTGGATGGTTTGGACGGCCTACGGCCGGATGGAAAACCGCTTTCGCCCCTTATCTCTGTAACGGTGCAGTTGTATTTAGCCATATTTGTTGGAGGAGGACTCGGTTCCTTGGCTCGATTTGCTACAGGTCGCATGACGCTTTCTCTGGCTCCGAAGGCCTATTTTCCCGTCGGTACCTTTGCAGCGAATATGTTGAGTATTGTCGTTTTCGCTCTGGTCTTCAACTGGCTTCAGCGCCAGGAAGTGTCCCTTAGTGCCGAAACGTGGCGTGCAGCACTGCTCGTTGGGTTTTGTGGAGGATTCTCGACCTTCTCGACCTTCAGTTTTGAATCCGTAGAGCTCTGGCGCCTCGGTCATGCCGGATGGGCCATTGCCAATATTGTGATCAGCGTACTGGTCGGCGTCGGAATCTTTGCCTTGCTGCTTAAAACGAGTACTTAAGCCGGACAAACCCCAAACCGCTCACATATCCCCAGCCTTCATCGACGGTCGGGAGGGGAGGAGGAAGGGGGAACAATCGATTTCCGAAGAATACCTGTGCCAGTATTAAAGCATCCAAGTCCTGCGTGATGCTGTAGCTCAAGCTGGGAATGAGAATGTAGCTATCTAAATTAGTCGTGAACATCTGACTCACATCCACTCGAAATAGGGGAGTGATTTGGTAGCTACTCGCCATAAAAACGGTGCTCTTGAATGGGAAGGGGTTCTTGGCTGATAAAACTTGCCCGGGACCAGCAATGGCACCGAAATCCGCAAAATTTGACTCATTGCTTCCGCCTGAATTATATAAATAACTCGCCGCCAAATACAGGGAATTGGCAAACGCATAGTCCAAAGTAAAACTCCCCAAGAAGGCGTTTGGACTGTCGTCTTGAACGCCCTGGAAGTAGGTGAACTCCCCTTTGAATCCGGCATTACGCAGATTTCCTGCCCAACCACCACCAATGGCAATATCATCTTTAAACCAACCCCCGATGACCTGCACATCATAGGATCCCCACCCAAACTGATGCAGTCCAGCGGCAGTCACTTCATTTGCACTGTCTATGGATACCGCCCCTTCGAGCTTTGAGTTATAGCCTAAGTAGCGGGTCACCCTGGCTGCATCGGATCCTGGTCGTTCTTCGTAGTCGAAGTCAAAGTAGTTGTATTGGTTGAATAAGTCGTTCGGATTCCAAACGGTATTCAGGCCCCAGTTGATCCGTTGACGACCGGCCGCAATTTCCCAGTCTTGATTGCGGTATTCAATGTATGCTCGGTCAAAGACCGTATGCAAGAACATACCGTCCGTTTCGAACCAAATAAAACTCATGTCCAACAGCCCTGGATCAGCCTCAATGGAGCTTTGGAACTGGGGAAGATTCTCTACCTGATAGCCCCAAAAGAGCCTATTCCTCATGCCAATTCGTGCTCGCCAATGCTCACCTTTGCGGTATTCGAAATTGAAGCGGTTGTGGACTTGATAATCGGCGTAGGTATACTCGAGATTACCCAAGTTGATAAAGACTTCTGGAATCTCGCGACTCAAGTCCGTTGCGGTCCCCAATAGTTTGACATACCCATCGATCTCAATGTAATCTTGGGCGGTCGTGGAAGCAGCAGCCAAAAGGCCAGCTACCAGTAGTTTAGCGTTCAAACGTCTCATCCGAAATAATCTTTCCGTCTTCTAAGGTCACAACCCGTCTTGCTCGGTCAATCACCCGCTGATCGTGTGTGCTGAAGAGGAAGGTAATGTGTTCTTCTCCATTAAGGCGAGCCATAATATCCAACAGGTTCGCGGTAGAATGCGAATCCAAGTTTGCCGTTGGTTCATCCGCTAGAATCACTGCCGGTTTGGGTGCAAGGGCTCGAGCAACGGCTACGCGCTGTTGCTGACCTCCGGATAGCTCCGTAGGCTTCTTGTCCAGCTTGTCATCCAAGCCCACTTCTTGGAGAAGCTGACGAGCTCTTTTTTCACGTTCTTCTTTAGGCCTTTTCTGAAGCAGCATGATGAACTCCGTGTTTTCTGTTGCCGTCAATACCGGAATCAAGTTATAGGCTTGGAAGACAAAGCCAATTTTCCGCAAACGAAAGTCAATCAGCTGATTGTCCCGAAGCGTGCTCAAGTCTGTTCCATCAACCCATACACTTCCCGCTGTTGGCTCATCTAAACCGCCGATCATGTTCAAGAGTGTCGTTTTCCCTGACCCAGATGGACCAACTAGAGCTGTAAACTCCCCGGGTTGAATTTGAAGATCTACTCCGTTAACCGCGTGCACATCAATGCTCCCGTCGTGGTAGATTTTTTCGAGTGCTTTTGTTTCTATAACTGCCATATCAAATTGCTCTAACCGCTTGGGCGGGGTTCATTTTAAGTGCTTTTCTCGCTGGATATACACTAGCTAGTATTGCCATGATGACAACCATAATGGCCAGCGACCAATAGTATTGGAACTCCAAATAAGGATATACGATCGGGTCGATCCCAAATTCTTCAAGGCCCTGGGCGTAAAAACTCAGATCCAATCCGGCTGATTGGAAATAAACGATGGTCAACCAGGCCATCAGGATGCCCAACGGGCCTCCTGCCAGGGCAATCGCAATGGTTTCGAAGGTGATCATGGCAAAGATTCGGGCCTTGTTCATCCCTACGGACATTAACATACCCAGTTCTCTTTTGCGCTCGAGTACCGCCATGAGCATGGTATTGACAATGCCAAAAGAAAGAGCCGCCAAGAGAATTCCGAGAAATAGGTACAAGAAGATCTCCATCATTTCATCTGCGTACCCAAGCTCAGGACTAATTTCATCCCAGGGTTCAATTTTTAACTCTGGATACGAGGCGCGTTGGCGCTCGACAAAGGGTGGGATAACTTCAAATTCTTTGAGTAATACCGCAACCTCATTGACGCCGTTGTCTGTGTGCAGGAGCTTCTCTAGATCCGAAAGGCGGACGAACACGTTCATTTCGTCGTACTTCTTGCTGACTGTCTTGTAGATACCAGCAACGCGGAAGGCACCAGCGACAATCTCGCTCTCACTGTCCTGGAAAGTGAGGACGATTTTGCTTCTGACGTGGACATTCATTTTCTCGGCAAGTGCCTGTCCGATGTATACGGGAAAACGGCCTTCTTGGGAAAGGAAAGCTCCGTCAACGACCTTTTCGCCAATAGTCGTTACCCGGGCTTCCATTTCTGGATCAATTCCGCTGATCACCACACCGTTTCCGCCACGGGCCGATGAAGCCATCCCGTTGACCAATCCGCGCTTGGTGTAATTCAGTACAGTGGAGTCGCTTTGAATCGAGGCCTCCACGGACTCTATGTCATCAATGACGTATTTCGCATTCCGGTCCTTTAAGAATTCGGGATGGTGGTACTGGACATGGCTGATGGAGTTTTCAATCACCGATACTTTCCGCTGTTCGTTAAGGCCAGCGCTTAAGGCAATCACAAAGAGACCGGCCCAAATACCGAGCACAATACTCGTAATCACCACTCCGCTTCGGAGCTTATTTCGCCATATGTTTCGCCAAGCAATCTTAAGTAGCATAGATCTTGATTAAACGTGCATGGCCTTCACCGGCTTCAATCGAGCCAGGACGAACATGGGGTAAATACTAATGAGGATGCTGATGATCAAAATGATCGTCGCGTGGGTAATGCTAATAGACGGGTCTAAACTGGCCGGCATAACCGCTTCAAATCCGTATTCTTCAATGGTCTGAGCTGCTCCACCCGTAAGGTCCAACGGATTCCTATTGAAATACAGGACAATCGGATAAGCACAAACCAAACCGGCGATCACGCCAATAATGCTAATAAGAATCGTTTCGAACACGACCGTTAGGCCCAACTGCCAGCGCTTCATACCAATGCTAATCAGAACTCCGAATTCATAGGTACGCTCTGCGGTCATCATCAATACGGTTCCGAACATCCCAAAGGTGATGACCATATACAGAATAAAGAGCATGATTTGTCCACCCGCACTATCGGCTTGAATAGCTTGTACCAGCTCAGGCATCATTTCCTGCCAGGCCATGACTTCATAAGATGCCGTATCGAGCTTCGATTCAATTGAGCGCGCAAATCGAGGAACATTGTCCCGATAATTCATGTCCAGTACATAGCTCGTCACCATACCTTCCGCACCATAAAACCACTGTGCTTCAGGTAAGGGAAGAAAGATCAAGTTGTCATTCAGCAGTGGCGAATTCAATTTGACAATTCCGGAGACCACGTATTTTCCTCGAGCACTGATGCCACGATATCCCTGACCGAGCATGACAAGGGTGTCACCTACTCCAAGTCCGAAATAATCCGCTACTCCAGAGCCCATCATGACGCTTTGATCTTCCAGGGCAAATACTTCCCCTTCAATCAATTTTTCTTCCAATTGAAGCATGCCGCCTTCCTTGGTCGGATCAATGCCATTGACCAAGGCTCCTTTGGTGAGCTCCTGCGTGGCGGCCAATACAAATCCTTCAAGTCGGGGAAGGACGCTTTGAACACCGTCTTTATCTTCAATGGCCGCGGCCAGCGAATCCGAGAAAGGGATGACATTGTCGATGGTCTGTTCGTTCCAATATCCATTCTTGTGGATTTGAACATATCCGCTGTAGTAGCCCACGACATTCTCAATCATCTTTTCATACACTCCGGTCTGCATACTCCTTAGGATCACCGCGAAGAATACGGCAAAGAGTACCGAAGCAATAGTGATAAAGGTTCGCCGTCGATTACGCCAAAGATTTCGGTATGCGAGCTTTAAAAGCATCATGGGCGTATGCGTTTCATGTTTCGTTGAGAGAAGAATTCTTGATCCACATCAATATCGAACTCCAATCCTTCATAAACCATTTCAGTGTACTGTTCGGGATTATCCATAGGGGTCATTCGTACACGTTGAGGTAAGGTTCGACCATCAAATTCAATCACGTCAAAGCCCTCCATTTGATTGATGAGATACCCGTCTTCATCGTAGAACTTAGCCATGAGCTGGAGCGATTCCTCCTTGGATATATAGCTGATGATTTTCCCCCAAACCACAGCAGCGTCGGGTTTAGGAGTCAACAGAATTTTGTGGCAATCGTAACCCAGTACCGTCGTGTCCCCATCAAATTCATGGGTGTAGTCATTGACAATACTCGATTCCCGAACCAGATCGTCATTGGTGAAGTCCGATCCCATCCAGCTTTGCATCATCATGCTGGGCGGAAGTTTGATGGTCCGTTCAATGCTCGGCTGCCAATTCCAGATTTCCTTTTCCCGCTTGAGGAATACCGTCCCCTCATCCCGCGCCGGAGAAGAAATGAAGATGAGCGCATATTCCGAACCCAAGGACCAACTCGTGGTCGTAATGTCTCGGGTCCAATTAGGTCGAACAATACGCACAGTGACTTTCGATTTACTGCTTTGTCCGCGCAGTTTTTCATCGGCTTCACGGATGATATCTGTAGCGGTTTGCGCCTTCAACGGCGCGATGAAAGACAGCATCAAGATCAATAATCCTAACTTCTTCATAGTTCGTATTTCTGGTACAAATGTGATTTCATTCCATTGAGGTCGTAGTCCATGTCCAATACCATGAACTGAAGGGCTATACCGTCCAGAAGGGCGCCAAATAGATAGGCCTCTCCTTCAGGATTGGGGTAATTCAAAGAGGTAAATGTCTTGGTGAGCATCGTCCCGTAGGACTTCATTTTTTGAGTGGCCATATCATGGACAAAGCCCAGATCGTGTGCTTGCACGGCAAGCCCAATGGTCAGTCGCTGTAAATCTCGGTAGTGCAGCAGGAAATCAAAGGCTTGATCGATAAGTCCACGGATGAGGTCTTTGCCCTCCAATCCTTCCATGCTTCCTTCTTGCTCGAGCGAACGAAAGGCCCATTCAAATATGGCCTTCAGCAGCGCTTCCTTGCTTTCGAAGTAGTGGTATAAAAGCCCTTTACTGACCTGAGCGTGCCGGGCAATCTGGTTCATGGATACCCCGTGGTAACCTTGGGCGGCAAAGAGTTCCTCGGCGGACTGCAATATGCTGATCTCGCTGGATTCGCGCTTCAACTGCTGAGTACTTCTGGGGGTGTCTTCGTTCAAATCCAATTAACTTACTGACCGGTCGGTCAAAGATACGATTCTTCCAAAAAGACCCGTACTTTTAAAGCAAATATTTCTCCCATGCGAATTGCGCTCGGCGTCCTTTCTTTTTTGCTCATCATTTCCTGTACTACGGAGGAACAACACTCCCTAGCGGAGTTCGGTTCAATGGATTCTCTAATTGCAGCCGCGCCCACATCCCCTCCCGACTGGATGAAAGAGGTGGTCTGGTATCAAATCTTTCCCGAGCGCTTCCGAAATGGAGATCCCACCAACGATCCGCGTGCCCAAGACATCGATGGTTCCTATCCGGGATTCGTTCCAGAGACTTGGACTACGACCCCTTGGGGCCACGATTGGTATGCCCCTGATCCGTACTGGGCTGAGCTCGAAGGAAGTCGCGATTTCAATGATTATCCCGTCACCACCTTCGGACAGAAGTCACAGCTGAGACGTTATGGAGGAGATCTTCAGGGCGTGCTGGATCAAATTGATTACTTAGAAGAACTCGGAATTACGGCCGTTTACTTCAATCCACTGAATGATGCTCCTTCACTTCATAAGTACGACCCTCGCCATTGGAGGCATATCGACCGAAATTTTGGTCCGGACCCCGATGGTGATGCGCAATTAATGGCAGGAGACATACCCGATGACCCCAAAACCTGGTCATGGACGGCTGCAGATCAGCAGTTCCTTCAAGTCATTGAAGCGCTGCATGAAAAGGGGATTCGCGTAATCATGGACTACAGTTGGAATCATACGGGGCACAAGTTCTGGGCTATAGAGGACATTCGGTCCAAGGGCGAATCATCAAAATACACGGACTGGTATTGGATTGATGCCTTTGACGATCCCGAAACCGAGGCCGACGAATTAGACTATCAAGGTTGGATTGGCATCAAGAGTTTACCCGAGATCAAAGAAACACAACGCCTGCACTTCGAGCGGATGGAACCCTATGATGGCGACTTGTATAGTGAAGAAGTCAAGTATCACATTTTCAAAGTGACTCAACGTTGGATGGATCCAAACGGAGATGGCGATCCGAGTGATGGCGTTGACGGATTCCGCCTGGACGTTGCCGCGGAATTGCCTTTAGGATGGTGGCGACAATATCGAGGTCTTGTAAAGGACATTAATCCAGAGGCTTGCCTCATCGGAGAGATCTGGTGGGAACAGTGGCCTGATCTGCTCATTGACCCCAATCCGTGGCTGGGTGGAGACATATTTGATGCCGTCATGAATTACCGCTGGTATCGAGCCGCTCGAAACTACTTCGCTTACGCTCCAGACACCTTGAGTTCCGAACAGTACGCAGCTCACCTGGATTCCATCTACCAGAACATAGATACCGAGCATCGCTATTCCTTGATGAACATGAGTGCCAGCCACGATGCACCTCGACTGTCTACTTCGTTCTTCAACAAGAACCCCTACAAGTTCAATTCGGGTCCAGGTGCTGATTCGACCTACATGATTCACCGACCTGATGAGGCGGCCTACGGCCAGATGAAACTCTTCCTCGGCCATCAATATACCTTCGTTGGGGCTCCTCAAATCTGGGCAGGTGATGAGATGGGAATGTGGGGGGCAGACGATCCCGACTGCCGCAAGCCGCTAACGTGGCCCGATTTGGACTTCGATCCCGAGCAGGTTCATCCGCTGGGCATAGAGCGCCCTGTCGATTCAGTGGCCTTTGATTTTGAGCTCTTTGAGTATTACAAAAAGCTTATTGCGATGCGTCAAAAATTCGACGTCTTCAAGTACGGAGGATTGGAATTCATCCCGACAGGAAGTGACCTCAATGTATTTGCCTACAAGCGATTCACAGGCGAAGAGCTGGCGTACGTATTTTTCAATTTGACCGATGACGCTTTGCGCATTCCGGTTCCCGAAGAACGAAGAGGGACGTGGGTCGTTGCCTCACCTACGGGTAAGTTGTTTGTGGAAGGATCTACGGTAGGTGCGGACCTAGAGCCTAAATCTTGGACAGCGCTTGTTCGTATTAAAAGCGTCGGCGACGAATTAGGGCTAGGACAATAATGGTCAGGCAAACAAGAGCAACGATCTGAATCACCATAAGAGAGTTGTTTGAATCCTAAAGGTATAAAAACCGAAAAGCCACCGGGCGGTGGCTTTTACGGTTCAGAAAGAAAGTTTGGGTTAATAGATCAGTACTTTTTCTTTCTGTCGATTTCCAAATACTCTACTCAAATATTCAAAAATCATTCTCCTTTGTCACGTCTAATATAAACAAAAAGGTATACTAATTGTCAAGAGTACACTAAAAAATTATCCGCGCAATTCTGCGCCGGTGGATTTTTCTACTGCACTTTGAATCTTGGACATAGCCTTGTCCACCACTTTGTCAGTCAGGGTTTTTTTGCTGTCGTAGAAGGTAAATGAAACCGCGTAACTCTTCTTACCGGCCGGAAGATTTTTACCCTCATACACATCGAACAATTCGACTCCCTGTAGCAGTTTTCGTTCGGCGTGTTCTGCGGCACTCTGAATGTCCCCAAAGGCCACTTCGCTGTTCACTAAGAGCGCCAAATCTCGACGTACAAAGGGGAACTTGGGTAATTCTTCAAACCGAACACGGGTGCTGGAGAGTAGGGGCTTGAGCAGATCCCATCTCAATTCACCTGCGTAAACGGCTTGTTCAACATCGGCCTTCGCGAGTAAGTCCTGACGCACAAGACCCACAAAACCCATGCGGTTACCTCGAACGATCACTTCTAATCCTTCACTATAGTATGAGTGTTCAGCAGGCTTCATGACAAAATCCTGACCTAAACCAAGGCGCTTGAGCACTTTAGACACGGCCGATTTCAGTTGGTAGAAGCTACTTTCGGCTTTTCCAGTGGTCCAATGCTCTTCTCCTCGAGGACCGCTCAGAGCAAGCATTAAGTATTCCTCTTCACGATAGAAGTCACCAATATCTTCGAAGTAGGCCCGTCCAAATTCAAAAAGGGCCAAGGATCGACGCTGACGCTTGATGTTGTGTGCGATGGCATCCAAGGCTCCGGGAATCAAGCTACGACGCATGACTGCCTGTTCTGAGCTCAAGGGGTTAATCATCTTTACCGGATGCGTGTTTTCCCCGAGGTCATACAACTCTTCCGTTCCGTATTCGGCAGAGGTTAGGCTATTGGCCATCATCTGATGGAAACCGGTGGCACAAAGCATTTCGCTGATGAGTTCTTCGGCCCGGTGAACATCAGGATGTTCAAAATGCCCGGTACTCATGACCATCTTTCCGCCTTCAGCCAACTCGTTGAAGCCGTAAATGCGCAAAACCTCCTCAACCACATCTGCGGGGCGGGTCACATCCACTCGATAGGCGGGTACTTCAAGAGCCCACCACCCTTCTTCTTCGTTGACAATTTTAATGTCGAGCCATTCCAAGATGTTCCGCACCAAGGGACGGTGAATTTCTTCTCCAATCAACCGATCCATGTACTCCAATTTCAAGTCCACGTGGTGATTGGGAATGCGATGGTGGTATAGATCCGTTAAATCAGACCCGATGGTTGCACCTGCAAGCTCTTCCAACAAGACAACGGCTCTTTTCAATGCCTCGACCACCCCATTCGGGTCAATGCCGCGCTCAAAGCGGAAGCTGGCATCTGTATTGAGTCCATGGCGACGAGCGGTTTTGCGCACGCTGACCGGATCAAAATAGGCGCTCTCCAAGAAGATGGACGTTGTTTCGTTCGAAACACCGGACTCGACTCCGCCAAACACTCCGGCAATGCACATGCCTCCCTCGGCATCACAAATCATTAAGTCGTTTTGGTGCAGTTCGCGCTCTTTATCATCCAAGGTGGTGAATTTGGTTCCACCCGTCATGGTGTCTACAATGACTTTTTGACCTCGAATCTTCGATGCGTCAAATGCGTGCAGGGGTTGTCCGAGCTCGTGATTGACGTAGTTCGTGATGTCTACAACGTTGTTGATCGGTGCGAGACCAATCGCTTTCAGTCGATTCTTCAGCCATTCGGGTGAAGGCCCAACTTTAATGTTTTCAAGTACAATTCCGGCATAGCGTGGAGCGCGTGATGTGTCGCGAACTTCTACGCTGATTGGAGTATTTTCGTGGTGACCGGTCAGGACATCGTTGTGTGGATAGTGCAGTTCTGCTTTCTTTCCAAAGCGAAGAAGGGCTGCACGAAGATCACGGGCCACACCGTAATGGGACATGGAATCTGCCCGGTTTGGGGTCAGTCCAATTTCAATGACGGTATCACGAGTGATGCCAAAATAGTCCGCGGCAGACTGACCAATTTCCGCTCGGTCATCCAGCACCATGATGCCATCATGATCATCACCAAGACCAAGTTCATCCTCCGCGCAAATCATACCCATCGAGACTTCTCCTCGAAGCTTTCCTTTTTTGATGGTAAAGGCCTCATCAGCACCAGTAGGTTTTAATGAGGTGCCCACAGTGGCTACGGGTACCAGCTGATCAACAGCGACATTATTGGCGCCACAGACGATTTGAAGAGGCTCATCAATGCCGATGTCGACCGTACACACCTTCAGGCGATCCGCATTCGGATGCTGCTCGCAGGTAAGCACTTTACCTACGTACACTCCTTTGAGGCCGCCGGGAATAGATTCGAACTCTTCCGTTCCTTCTACTTCCAAACCAATTTCGGTCAGTAGGCGAATGATTTCGTCGAGGGACTCATCTGTTTTCAAGTAGTCGCAGAGCCAGCTGTAGGAGATCTTCATCGGTCGATTTTCTAATGAGGGTCAAATTTAAGCAAAAGGCCCAAGGCAAAGGGTCTTAGTTCGAGATCTGAAAGAGAGCCAGAGCGTATAGGTAGAATCGAAGGAGACGAGCCAAGCCAAAAAACAGAAAGCGAAACATTGGAAAGCGCACGATTCCAGCCACCAGAGACGCAATAGCATAGGGAATTGGGAACATGGCCGCTAACAAGACAAAGAAGCCTCCCCACTTATTTAGGAAGACAAATTGAGGCTTGAATTTCGTGTTTAAATAATGATTCACGCGCTGGGTGTAGCTGATTCTTCGTCCAATCAGGTAAGCCGTGAACCCTCCACCATAGCTGATGAGGGCGAGGACGGCAACCATGCGCATGGGTTCGTCAAAACTCCCAGCCCAAAGGATGAAAAAATCTGGAGGAATCATGCCCAAGATGGTCTCACTAACAAAGAAAAGGGTCAGTACACCACGGGTGCTCATGCTGGAGAAAATTCCAGCAAAGAATTCCCCGACATCTCCGACGTAGTGTTGAAAAGCCAAAAGCGCTATGGCGAAGAGGACCAAGGTACCTCCAAGCTTGATGCTGTTCTTGCCTAGAAAAGTGTAGAATCCGCTACGACGGAAATAGACGTGATAAATGGTCGACCGATGCCACATGCGGTTCAGCCGGTCGGTGAGCTTTTGTCGCATGCCGCAAAATTACTCAGCTAATTCGGCTCCAATGCAGTTTTTTCTGGTTTTTTCGCTTAAAAGTCGACACAACCTTGGGATAAACCACCCCTTCAAGATTGGGGTCTCCGGAGAGCAGGGCTTCCGCTGCTCTTCTCGCGAGGGCCATGATTTGCCCATCTCGAGCCACGTCGGCAATCCGCAAGTCCAAAAGACCACTCTGTTGCGTGCCCATTAAATCACCAGGCCCGCGCAACTGCATGTCTACCTCGGCAATCTCAAAACCATCCGTTGTCCGGACCATGGTTTGTAGACGGGTTTGGGCGTCTTTACTGAGTTGGTCCTTACTCAAGAGCACGCAGTAACTCTGATCGGCACCGCGCCCCACACGACCTCGGAGCTGGTGCAATTGAGATAAGCCAAAACGCTCAGCGCTCTCAATGACCATGACCGATGCATTGGGAACATTCACCCCCACCTCAATGACCGTTGTGGCCACCATGATTTGGGCTTGCCCGGAGACAAAACGCTGCATCTCGAATTCCTTGTCTTCCGGTTTCATCTGACCGTGGACAATAGCGACGCGATAATCGGGGAGGGGGAAGTGTCGCACAATGCTCTCATAACCATCCATGAGGTCCTTGTAGTCCAGTTTTTCCGATTCTTTAATCAGGGGATAAACCACATAAACCTGCCGACCCTTGCTGATCTCCTGTCGCATGAATTCGAATACGGCGAGGCGATTGCTGTCATACCGATGCACGGTCTTGATTTCCTTGCGACCCGGCGGCAATTCATCGATGATGGAGGCGTCGAGATCACCATAGAGGGACATCGCCAGCGTCCGCGGAATGGGAGTTGCCGTCATGACCAAAATGTGCGGTGGGAGTGCGCTCTTTTTCCACATTTTCGCCCGCTGCGCCACACCAAAACGATGCTGCTCATCGATCACTACCAGACCCAGATTTTTGAACTTCACCTTGTCCTCCAAAAGCGCGTGCGTCCCCACGATAAAGGGCAAATCTCCGCTGGCTAAGTCCGCGAGAATGGGCTTTCTAGCGGCAGTTTTCACCGATCCGGTAAGGAGTTCTATGCGATGGCCCTGCGGGCCGATGAGTTCGCTCAAACCCTGGTAATGCTGCTGCGCCAAAATTTCCGTAGGCGCCATCAAGCAGGCCTGGTATCCGTTGTCCAGCGCCATGAACATGGTCATCAACGCCACGATGGTTTTCCCGGACCCCACGTCCCCTTGGAGCAAGCGGTTCATCTGATGTCCAGACCCCACGTCACGACGAATTTCTTTGATCACCCTTTTCTGGGCTCCTGTCAATTCAAAGGGTAGTCCATGGGCGTAGAAATCGTTGAAGGCCGCTCCAATTTTTTCAAAGGAATAGCTGCCCAATTTTTGATGGCGCAGGCTCTTTTGTTGGACCAGACCCACTTGAATGAAAAACAGCTCTTCGAACTTGAGTCTAAAGCGGGCTTTTTCCAGGAGTTCGATGTTTCGTGGGAAATGGATGTTGAGCAGGGCCTCTTCTAAAGGAAGGAGGCGGTGATCTTTTCGAAACGAAACGTCGACCGTATCACCCACAAGGCCCTGAACTTGTTGCCACAGGGCCTCCTGAAGCTTTCCAATACCCTTGCTGTGCAGTCCCTTTTGGGTGAGTTTCTCTGTGCTGGGATAGACAGGTTGAAGAGCGCTTCGAATCGAGCGCTCATGATCTTCCCACTTTTCGAGTTCAGGGTGTGGGATGTTGTATCGATTCTTGAAGTTCTTAGGCTTGCCAAAAACCACGTATCGCTCGTTGATCTGAAGGGTGTTTTTGATCCACTTTCCGCCTTGAAACCAAACGAGGTCAATCTGGCCTGTTTCGTCTTCGAATCGGGCAACCAGGCGTTTTTGACGACCGTGACCGACTTCTTCAATTTGAACGATGCGGCCGACCAGTTGGACTTCGGTCACATCGGACCGTAGGTCCACAATCTTATGATACTGGGTCCGGTCGATGTACCGGAAGGGAAAGAGGTAGAGTAAATCGCCGAGGCGGTGAATGCCCAGTTCGCTTTTGAGCAGCTCCCCGCGCTGCGGACCTACCCCCTTGAGGTACTCGATAGGGCCGTACAGAATGTGCTGCGAAGAGGACATAGGGCAAAGCTAAATATTCTTACTTTTCGACCCTTGTGAAATTAATGTGTCCTGGAAATTCAGGGCCTTACCAAAATGGTGTAAAGGTCAAACGAATGAAGAACCTGCTGTATCTCCTACTGTTTTCTTCACTTTTCGCCTCTGGGCAAGAGTACGATTCCACCCAAATTCCGGTGGAGCGCGTGGTGGACTTTCACACCCTTGATCTGGAATTGGAACTTCAACCGAAGAAGAAACGCGTACGGGGAACGGTGGCCTATACCTTTTCTCCCTTGAGGGCCAGTGTGGATTCTATGTATCTGCACGCCCGAGATATGGAAATTGAGTCGGTCGTGATCAATGGAGTGGAGCTCCGCTTTCGTCAGGATGAGCAAGGGGTGCATGTGTTCCCGCATCCGCCCGTGAAGGGCGAAAGCCAAATGACCATTATCTACGAGGCCTTTCCAAAAAAGGGGATGTATTTCAACGGATGGGATGGAAACGGCCTGAAGCAAATCTGGACCCAAGGTCAGGGAATCAAAAACCGGCACTGGGTGCCCTGTTTTGACCTTCAGCACGACAAAGTGGTCACGTCCATTGCCCTCGAGTTCGACAAGGACTTTGAAGTGATCAGTAATGGGGCCTTGGAAGTCAAAGAAGAGCGAGGTAGAAAGACGTATTGGAAATACGCCATGAATCGGCCACAGAGCACCTACCTCATGGCCCTGATCATTGGGGAGTACGATGTTATGCGTCAGCGGAGTCCCTTCGGCACGCCCGTTGAAAATTACTTCTATCCCGACCTTCCGGAACAGGCAGAACCCACCTTTGTGGAGACCAACCAACTCTTGTCCTATTTGGAAGAGGAAATCGGCGTGGCCTACCCGTGGTCCGCTTATCGTCAAGCTCCTGTTGAGTACTTTCTTTATGGCGCCATGGAGAACACGACTGCGGTCGTATTAAATGACCGGTACATGGTGGATTGGCGCTCGCGGATCGATGAAAATTACGTCTATGTCAACGCCCACGAAATGGCCCACCATTGGTTTGGAGATTGGCTGACCGCACGAACCGGCCATGATCATTGGTTGCAAGAGGGGTTTGCGACCTATTACGGCGCCCTAGGTGAGCGCGCCATGCTCGGGGATGAAGTCGCCGATTACAGACGCTGGCGCGATTACGGACTGGTCACCACCCGGGAGTCGTCCAACGCTTACCCGCTTCAACACAACGCGGCAGGATCCCTGATTCACTATCAAAAGGGCCGCCTCGTCCTGGACATGCTCCGCGAAGAAGTGGGAGACGTGGTGTTCCGCCGGGTCATTTCCCAATACGTCATTGAAAACGGATTCGGACTGGTAGACTCGGAGGAGTTGCTCAACTACTTCAGCGATGTCGCCGGCCGATCCCTGGGCTGGTTTTGGGACCAGTGGATTTATGAGGCCGGTGTTCCGACCCTACGGGTCGATGTAGACACCACGCGTTCAGAAGAACAGACGGTCTACGGATTCACCCTCAACCAATTTCAAGAATCCGAGCCCTTCCGCTTCGGTTGGAACTGGGAAATCGTACTGGAAGGCGGAGGCCGTTTGAGCGGTCGGGAATTCGTTGTAGATCGCCAACACCGATGGACGGTGAGCCTTCCCGAAGGACAGAGGATTGCCTACATCCTCTACGATCCAGACGGAATCGTGCTCAAACAGTTTGTGCATCCCTACACCATGGAAGAGCTTTTGGCCATAAGTCAGGATACCGCACATTACTTTTCCAGAGCCCAAGCCCTGAAAGAACTCAGTAGATTCCCTGGTCTGGCTCCAGCCGAAGATTGGCTGACCGCCATGCCGCTGGACGATGACCTTCGAAAGCTTTGGGCCCGCAACTTTATTTACTATCCCGAAGAGGCAGTGCAAGTCGGTACACAATGGCTGCAATCGAGTCGAGAAGAGCTGTACGAAACCGCTTGGTACTTGGGGCAGGGTGATCCATCCCTCTTGGATTCCACGCTCATCTCAGAGCTTTGGAAAACAGGAAGCCCTCTATTCCTAGAAACGCTTTTGGACGACTTAATGGAACGCGATGCCGAGCGCTTTGCCTACTTGCTTCAGGATACCTATCCCGGAAATAATGGAAACAATCTTGAAGTGCGTCGGGCCATGTGGAAATACGCCTTGGACGGCGAGGATCAATCCCTGAAATACCTACTGGGCTTTGGATCAGAGGCCTACAATCGCCAAACACGGGAAAATGCTTGGCGCGCTCTGCGCACCGTGGAGTGTAAAGACGTACGCTGGCGCGAGCAGCTCGAGGCCGCAAGCGAGCACTACAATTATCGTTTCCGCACAGCTGCGAAACGATATCTTCAGTATTTACAGGAAGTCAATTAGTGGGCCATCTGAAGGCCAATGCTCTCTGAGTGAACTTCTTTGTATTCATTCACCATTCCATAAGGCTGCTCGTCTACGACAAACTTCCCTTTGGTTACATGTCCCAAGAGCGTAAAGCGCACTCCCGCATCCATTAAGATGGTGATGAAGTCATCTTCCTCATCGGGATCTACACTCACCACAACGCGGCTTTGGCTTTCCCCAAAGAGGTAGGCGTCTTCGCGAATCTCGCTGTCGGTTAAGACATCGAATCCGAGGTCGTTAACGAAAGAAGCTTCTGCCAAGGCGACGAATAGTCCTCCCTCACTCACGTCATGTGCGGAGCTGATGGTACCCGCTTTAATCAGTTTCTTCAGAGCATCTTGCATGTTGAACTCCTCGTCCAAGTCAAAATGCGGTGCTGGACTGGCCTTGATGCCGTGGTGATGCACCAGGTACTCAGAGCTCGAGATATCTTCTTTTGGGTCACCGATGAGATAGATCAAATCTCCCTTCTTCTGAAACCCGAGTGGGGTGATGTTCTTTTTGTCCTGAACGATTCCCATCATACCAATCGTCGGAGTTGGGTGAACCGGTACGGTCTCATCACCGATGACACTTTGGTTGTAGAAGCTCACATTACCTCCCGTGACGGGGGTTTGGAACTTCTCACATGCGGCACTCATCCCCTTGATGGCCCCGACAAACTGCCAGTAGGCTTCAGGATTATATGGATTACCGAAGTTCAGGCAGTTCGTGATGGCACTGGGCTCTCCTCCCGAACAAACGATATTACGTGCAGCCTCAGATACAGCGATGGCTGTTCCCACTTCTGGGTCCGCATGGACGTAGCGAGAATTACAATCTACCGTAAAGGCCAGTGCACGATCGGTGTCTTTAATGTTGACCAATCCTGCGTCGGTGGGTTGGTTGGTGCTCATGTTCACGGTTCCCACCATGGAGTCGTACTGTTCGTAGACCCACTTCTTCGATGCGATGTTCGGTGCACCCATGAGTTTCTTAGCAACAGCAACCAGGTCTGAAGGCTCGGAAACACTGTTGATGTCGAATTTCTTGTATTCCTCGTAGTAGGCAGGCTCTTTGTACTCGCGCTCGTATTGTGGAGCTCCGCCGCCCAACACTAAGTGCTCTGCAGGGACTTCCGCCACGAGCTCATCATTCATGAAGTAGCGTACTTGACCGCCCTCAGTGACCACACCGATCTCCGCGCAGTTCAAATCCCACTTGTCAAAGATGGCCTCAACTTCTTTCTCCGTGCCTTTTTTCACGACCACCAGCATGCGCTCTTGCGATTCGCTGAGCAAAATCTCCCAGGCCTGCATATTGTCTTGACGGGTAGGAACTTTGTCCAACCAGAGGTCCATACCGTGCTCACCAGCCGCGCTCATTTCGCAGCTCGAACAGGTGATACCAGCAGCACCCATATCCTGCATTCCGACGATGCAGTCCGTCTTCGCCAATTCCAATGTCGCCTCGAGGAGGAGTTTTTCTTGGAACGGATCTCCCACCTGTACAGCGGGTAAGTCTTCTGCTGACTCTTCGGTAATGTCTTTAGAGGCAAAAGCGGCTCCGTGAATTCCGTCTTTTCCGGTCGATGAACCAACGATGTATACCGGATTGCCCGCACCGCTAGAAGTAGCGCTGATCATTTCGCCGACTTCCATAATACCGGCCGAAAAAGCATTCACCAATGGGTTCTGGTTGTAGCTTTCATCGAAGTACACCTCACCACCAACGATTGGAATACCAAAGGCGTTTCCATAGTCTCCAATTCCTTTGGTCACACCTTCGAGCAACCACTTTGTCCGCGCTTCTTCCAAGTTTCCGAATCGAAGCGAGTTCAACTGAGCAATCGGACGAGCACCCATGGTAAAGATGTCGCGGTTAATTCCGCCCACACCAGTCGCTGCACCTTGGTAAGGCTCCAAGGCCGATGGGTGGTTGTGCGACTCAATTTTGAAGGCGCACGCCAATCCATCTCCAATATCGACCAACCCGGCATTTTCTTCACCGGCCTCCACCAACATATGCGGTCCGTCCTTCGGCAATTTCTTCAACCAGAGGATGGAATTTTTGTACGAGCAGTGCTCGCTCCACATCACTGAATAGACGCTCAACTCCGTGAAGTTGGGAACGCGACCGAGGCGCTCCTGGATCAATTCGTATTCAGATTCAAGTAGCCCGAGGTTTTGGGCATCTTCTAGAGTGGTGAGTCGCGTGTTGGTATCGGTCATCGATGTCAGAATTTGCCGCAAAAATACCAAAGATTGGTCAGAGCATGAACCAAAAAAGTTCTTTCGGTTATATTTAGGAACTGAATTGAAAGAAAAAACGACCGATATGGAAATTAAAAGGCTCTTTGACTTCCCTTATTACGCCTTGGCACATCACCCCAAGAAGGATGCCATCGCCAGCAAAGTGAATGGGAAATGGGTCCATACTTCTACCCAAGAATTCGTCGACCAAGCCAATAAAATTTCTCGTGCCCTGCTGCGTATGGGCCTGCGGCCCGATGATAAAATCGCGATGATTTCCAACAACCGTACGGAGTGGAACATCGTTGACATGGGAATACTTCAAATTGGAGCACAGGACGTGCCGATTTATCCGACGGCCTCAGAATCTGATTACAAGTACATCTTTAACGATGCGGGCATCAAGCTCTGTTTTGTGTCGGATCGTGAGCTATACGAAAAGGTTATGCGGTGCAAGCCCGAAATTCCATCACTCGGCGAGGTCTACACCTTTGATGAGGTTGAGGGAGCAAAGAACTGGTCCGAAGTACTGGCTCTTGGGGAAGATGCGAGCAATCAATCTGAGGTGAAAGAACTCATGGATAAGGTCAAATATGAAGACCTAGCGACCCTGATTTACACCTCGGGTACGACCGGGACGCCTAAAGGGGTGATGCTCAGCCACAGCAATATTGTGAGCAACGTGATGGGCAGCCGTCCACGCCTTCCGGTAGATGCTCAGGCAAAAGGAGTGAGCTTCTTGCCGCTCTGCCACATCTATGAGCGAATGATTATCTACTTATATGTCTATTCAGGAGTGTCCTTGTACTACGCTGAATCACTGGACACGATCGGGGATGATATTCGCGAAGTGCAACCCGAAGTCTTTACGGCCGTGCCACGACTTTTGGAGAAAGTATACGACCGCATAATCGCCAAGGGAGAGGAATTGACTGGTGTTAAAAAAGCACTCTTTTTCTGGGCGGTAAGCGTAGGAGAAGAATACGATGTGGTCGGAAAGTCAGCCTTCTATAAAATGAAGCTGGGTATTGCCCGAAAACTAATCTTCAGCAAGTGGCAAGAAGCGCTTGGAGGTAAGGTGAAAGCAGTTGCCTCTGGAAGTGCCGCGTTAAATCCCAAGTTGGCTCGGATCTTCTTAGCTGCGGGCATTCCGGTGCAGGAAGGATACGGATTGACCGAAACCTCTCCTGTAGTTTCTGTAAACGGTGATAACGACAATGACCGCCGCATTGGAACGGTGGGGCCGATACTCGAAGATGTTGAAGTGAAGATTGCGGACGACGGCGAAATCCTTGTGAAAGGACCAAACGTCATGATGGGATACTACAACAAACCCGACGTTACGGCTGAAGTCATCACGGATGGATGGTTCCACACTGGAGATATAGGCAAGATCGTCGAAGGTCGATTCCTCAAGATTACCGACCGGAAAAAGCAGATCTTCAAGACCTCAGGTGGAAAGTACATTGCGCCTCAGATTATGGAGAACACCTTTAAAGAAAGCCGTTTCATTGAGAATATTATGGTGATAGGTGAAGGTCAGAAACACCCGTCGGCCTTCATTCAACCCGATTTTGCTCACTTGCGGAACTGGTGTGAAATAAAGGGCATTGAGTACAGTACCAATGCGGAGATGATTCACGATGAGCGAATCATCAAGCGGTACCATAAAGAAGTGGACAAGAAAAACGAGCCCTACGGAAATTGGGAGAAGATCAAGCGCTTTGAGTTGACTCCCGAAGTTTGGACGGTCGAAGGTGGGGAGATGACACCGACCATGAAGTTGCGTCGGAAGCCCATACTCGAAAAATACGCCGCTTATTACGAGAAGATCTACGGAGAGGCTCCGATGCAGAAATAAGCGAAATACTTCAGATTCAAGGGAATCCGTTCGAACCATTCGGGCGGATTCTTTTTTATTTAACACAAAGTACTATGCTTGCATAATATATTTTTTATATCTTCGACAACGATGAAAAGAGAAGAGACCATTGATTTCCAGGTAAAAGCGCTGTGGCACAGCATTGCCAGGATGTATAATGAAGAGGCTGAGAAATACGGTGGAACCTTGACGATTGCCTATGTGCTTTTGAATGTCGATCCAGAAGGAACGCCATCTACGGCCTTGGGTCCTCGCATCGGAATGGAGCCCACTAGTTTGTCTCGAACCC
This sequence comes from Cryomorphaceae bacterium, assembly GCA_017798125.1. Taxonomy (NCBI): domain Bacteria; kingdom Pseudomonadati; phylum Bacteroidota; class Flavobacteriia; order Flavobacteriales; family Cryomorphaceae; species Cryomorphaceae bacterium. The sequence continues at coordinate 2,819,608 of CP059070.1, read as the reverse complement.
TGAAGAATATGGAAGAGAAGGCCCTCATTGAGCGCAATCCAAATCCAGCAGATGGGCGTGGCGTACTGGTGACCTTGACCGCCGAAGGAAAGAAAAAGAGAAAGGTGTCTAAGGATGCCGTGGTCAACTTCAATGAACGGATTAAGTCCGTTGTGCCAGACGCCGACATGAAATCCTTCTTTAAGGTCATGGACGCCATTCAACAAATGATCAACGAAAAGCAAATACACTTAGCAGACGTATGAAACGTACCATCAAAAAAGTTGCGGTCCTCGGTTCGGGGATCATGGGGTCACGCATTGCGATGCACTTTGCGAATATTGGCGTAGAAGTGCTCCTTTTGGACATCGTCCCCTTTGAGTTGACGGAAGCTGAAGAGAAAAAAGGCTTGACGAAAGAACATCCGGCCGTGCGAAATCGCATTGTGACGGAATCTTTCCAAGGAGCCTTGAAATCAAATCCGTCACCGATTTACAGAAAGAAATACGCCGATCGAGTTTCCCTCGGAAACTTTGATGATGACCTTCACCGCATCAAGGATGTGGATTGGGTCATCGAGGTCGTTGTGGAGCGCCTAGACATTAAGAAGCAAGTCTTCGATAAGGTGGAGCAACACCGTAAGCCAGGCACCTTGATCTCGAGTAATACGTCTGGGATTCCGATCCACTTGATGTTGGACGGACGAAGTGACGATTTCAAAAAGCACTTCTGCGGAACACACTTCTTCAACCCACCGCGCTACCTGCGCTTATTGGAGATTATCCCCACTCCTGAAACAGATCCGGAAATCACCGATTTCCTCATGGAGTACGGAGACTTGTTCTTGGGAAAAACGACCGTTCTGGCGAAGGATACACCGGCCTTCATTGCCAATCGTATTGGAGTGTACAGCATCATGAGCTTGTTCCACTCGGTCAAGGAACTCGGCTTAACGGTTGAGGAAATTGACAAACTCACGGGACCTGTATTGGGCCGTCCGAAATCAGCGACCTTCCGCACCTCGGACGTCGTAGGTTTGGATACCCTGGTACACGTGGCCAACGGGCTTAAGGAGGCCGTGCCCAACGATGAAATGAATGCGCTCTTTGCGCTTCCGGATTTCATCCAGCACATGATCGACAACAAACTGCTCGGGTCTAAAACGGGAGCCGGTTTCTATAAGAAGGTCAAAGGAGAGGACGGAAAGTCTTCCATTCTGACCTTGGATTTAGAAACACTTGAGTACCGCGAGAAGAAGCGCGCCAAGTTCGCCACTTTGGAAATGACCAAGCCAGTAACGGATTTGCGGGAGCGCGTTCCGATGTTGGTGAAGGGCAAGGATAAAGCCGGCGAGTTTTATCGCAAGATGTTTGCCGGTGTCTTTGCCTATGTGAGCCATCGCATCCCTGAAATTTCAGATGATCTTTTCCGAATCGATGACGCCATGAAGGCTGGTTTCGGATGGGAGCTCGGACCTTTTGAATATTGGGACTTGATCGGAGTCAAAAAAGGACTCGAATTGATCGAGGCTGAAGGACTTACCGCAGGAGATTGGGTGACCGAAATGGTCTCATCGGGCCGTGAGGCCTTCTACCAAATCACCGACGGTGAATTGGAGTACTACGACATACCGTCTAAAGCAACGGCGAAAGTGCCCGGACAAGATGGATTTATTATTCTCGACCGAATCCGTGAAAGCAAGACGGTTTGGAGCAATGCCGAGTCCGTCGTGGAAGACTTGGGAGACGGCATCCTCAACTTTGAGTTCCGTTCCAAAATGAATTCTCTAGGCAGCGGTGTGATTCAAGGGCTCAATAAGGCCATTGACTTGGCTGAACAGGATTACCGCGGGCTGGTGATCGGAAACCAAGCAGCGAATTTCTCTGTAGGAGCCAACTTGGGGATGATCTTCATGATGGCCATCGAGCAGGATTATGATGAGTTGAACTTCGCCATCAAGATGTTCCAGGACAGTATGATGCGCGTGCGTTACTCGAGCATTCCGGTGGTTGTAGCACCACACGGCATGACCCTCGGAGGAGGATGCGAAATGACCCTTCATGCCGACCGCGTTCAGGCGGCTGCAGAGACCTACATCGGACTTGTGGAGTTTGGTGTTGGGGTGATCCCGGGTGGAGGTGGAACCAAGGAAATGACCTTGCGTGCCGCTGAACGCTACATGAAAGATGACGTGGAGCTCAATGCTCTGCGCGAGTATTATTTGAACATCGGTATGGCCAAGGTGGCGACCAGTGCTTCAGAGGCCTTCGATATGAAGGTATTGCGCGAAGGTCAGGACCACATTTCCTTGAACAAGGATCGCCAGATCGCCGATGCAAAGGCTGGAGCCATTGAATTGGCCGAACTGGGCTATACACAACCGGTTCGCAAGAAGGTGAAGGTGTTGGGTAAGCAGGCGCTCGGAATGTTCTACATCGGAGCCCATGCCATGACCAGCGGCCACTACATCAGCGAGCACGATGAGCTTATCTCCCGCAAACTGGCCTATGTAATGGCTGGAGGGGATTTGAGCGAGCCTGCACATGTAAGTGAGCAGTACCTCTTGGATTTGGAGCGCGAGGCCTTCTTGAGCCTCTGTGGGGAACGCAAGACCCTCGAGCGCATCCAGCACATGTTGAAAACCGGTAAGCCCTTGCGCAACTAAAAATCGACGACAAAGATGGAAGCATATATCGTTAAAGGATACAGAACAGCAGTAGGGAAGGCGAATCGCGGACAGTTCCGATTTAAGCGCCCGGATGATTTGGCCGCGGAGACCATTCAAGGTCTAATGAAAGCGGTTCCAGAATTAGACCCTAAACGGGTCGATGATGTCATCGTCGGAAATGCCATGCCCGAAGCAGAGCAGGGCCTCAACGTCGGACGTTTGATCTCGCTTATGGGACTTAACGTAGTCGACGTTCCCGGAATGACGGTGAACCGTTACTGCAGCAGTGGACTGGAAACCATTGCCATTGCCACAGCGAAAATTAAGAACGGCATGGCCGATTGCATCATCGCTGGAGGAGTGGAAAGCATGAGCTACATCCCCATGGGTGGATACAAAGTAACCCCCAACTTGGATGTGGCCCGGAACAATCCGGATTGGTACTTCTCCATGGGTTTGACCGCTGAGGCGGTGGCCAACGAATTTAAGGTGGCCCGTGAGGACCAGGATGAGTTTGCCTACAACTCCCACATGAAGGCCTTGAAGGCCATCGAAGAGGGGCGATTCAAGGATGACATTCTTCCGATCGATGTCGAAGAGGTTTACTTGGACGAAAACGAAAAGCGTCAGACCCGAACGCATGTAGCGGATACAGATGAAGGTCCACGTGCTGGTACCAATATGGCGGCCCTAGGGAAACTACGTCCCGTATTTGCTCAGGGCGGAAGTGTCACAGCGGGTAACTCCTCACAAACCAGTGATGGGGCGGCCTTTGTGATTGTGATGAGCGAACGCATGGTCAACGAATTGGGCTTGAAGCCGATTGCGCGCTTGGTGAGCTATGCCGCCATGGGGGTAGAGCCTCGAATCATGGGTATCGGTCCCGTGAAGGCGATTCCTGCCGCATTGAAACAGGCGGACATGAAGCTCGCTGACATTGACCTCATTGAGCTGAACGAGGCTTTCGCTTCTCAGTCCTTGGCCGTTTTGCGCAAGTTGGACATCAACCAAGAAATCGTCAACGTGAACGGAGGGGCCATTTCACTGGGTCATCCGCTTGGGTGTACAGGAGCCAAGTTGAGCGTGCAGCTATTCAACGAGATGCGCCGACGAGGCAACAAATACGGAATGGTGACCATGTGCGTGGGAACCGGACAAGGTGCTGCGGGCATCTATGAATTCATCAATTAAGAAATGATTTAATACACGATATAATGGCACTCAAAGGAGGAGAATTCCTAATCAAAGACGCAACACCAGCAGAAGTCTTCATTCCCGAAGACTTTAACGAAGAACAACGCATGATGGCGGATGCCGCCACGGAATTCATTGAAAAAGAAGTCGTTCCTCAGCGCGAACGCTTCGAGAAGAAGGACTATGCCTGGACGGAAGAGCTGATGAAGCAGCTCGGAGAAATGGGCTTGTTGGGTATTGGGGTTCCGGAAAATTACGGTGGACTCGGAATGGACTTCAACACCACCATGCTGATTTGCGATCGCGTGAGCGGAGTCAGTGGTTCCTTGTCTACGGCCTACGGAGCACACACGGGAATTGGAACACTGCCCATCTTGCTGTACGGTTCAGAAGAGCAAAAGCAAAAGTACTTGCCGAAGTTGGCCAGCGGAGAATTCATGGGATGTTACTGCTTGACCGAGCCGGGAGCCGGATCAGATGCCAACAGTGGTAAAACCACGGCCGTATTGACTGATGATGGGGAGCACTACGTCATCAACGGTCAAAAAATGTGGATTTCCAATGCTGGGTTTGCTGACCTATTCATCGTTTTCGCTCGTATTGAAGACGATAAAAACATCACGGCGTTCATCGTAGAAAAAGGAGCAGAGGGGCTGGAGCTCAACGAGGAAGAGGATAAACTCGGAATTCGCGCGAGCAGTACCCGTCAAGTCTTTTTCAACGATGTCAAGGTACCGGTGAGCCACATGTTGAGTGAGCGTGGAAATGGCTTTAAGATCGCCATGAACGCATTGAATGTTGGACGAATCAAGTTGAGCGTAGCATGTCTCGACAGCGTTCGCCGTATTTCGACCTTGTCGACTCAATATGCAAACGAGCGTCACCAATTTGGTCAGCCGCTTTCTAGTTTCGGAGCCATCAAGGTAAAGCTGGCGGAAATGGCATCTAAAATTTATGCCTCTGAAAGCTTGACCTATCGTGCCGGTCAGGATATCGAAGATAAAATCAACCAATTGGTCGCTGAAGGAGCGGATCCACAAACTTCTAAGTTGAAGGGTGTTGAAGAATACGCCATCGAGTGTGCCATTGCTAAGGTACACGGATCTGAAGTCTTGGACTACGTTGTGGACGAGGGTGTTCAGGTCTACGGTGGAATGGGATTCTCAGAAGATGCACCGATGTCGGCGGCTTACCGCGATGCCCGAATTGCGCGCATCTATGAAGGTACCAATGAAATCAACCGCATGCTGACCGTGGGGATGATTTTGAAAAAGGCCATGAAGGGAGAGTTGGATTTGATGACTCCAGCGATGAGTGTAGCCAACGAGCTCATGTCGATTCCGAGCTTTGATACCCCAGACTACAGTGCTCTATTGGCTGCTGAACTGGAAGTGTTAGGCAAGCTCAAGAAAGCCATTTTGATGGTGGCTGGAAAGGCAGTTGAATCCTTCGGAATGAACATTGAAGCGGAGCAAGAGGTGATGATGAACGTAGCCGACATGATCATTGAAACCTATGCCGCGGAAAGCGCTATCCTGCGCACCTTGAAACTGGCCGAAAAGAATGGTGAGGACAAGGTGAAAGGCCAGATTGCCATGACCCAGTTGTACGTCTACAACGCCATTGAAGAAGTGGCACGTGCAGGTCGAGAGGCGGTCGGTTCCTTTGCGGAAGGAGACGAGCGCCAACTCTTGATGATGGGATTGAAGCGCTTTACCAAGCCAACCAACATCAATGTCAAAGAAGTACGCCGCGCAATTGCTGAAGAGCTGATTGCCGCCAACAAATACTGTTTTTCTATTTCCTAATAGGAAGTAGTCTGTTTTGGTTAATGTAGGGAGTCCCGACTGTGGTGGTCGGGACTTTTTCTTTCCCGTATCTTCGCGCCCATGGAAGTCCTGCGTTTTGAGCTAGCAAACGGCATACGCGTCGTTCATGCACCGATTGATCGGCCCGTAGCCCATTGCGGACTCTTCATCGATGCGGGCAGCCGAGATGAGCGTCCGGAAGAGCAGGGTATGGCCCATTTCATCGAGCATATGATGTTCAAAGGGACCTCCAAGAGAAAGGCCTACCACATCTTAAGCCGAATGGAAGACGTGGGCGGTGAATTGAACGCCTTTACAGGGAAGGAAGACACGACCCTGCACACTTCATTTTTATCCGCGTATTACGGACGGGCCATTGAGCTGATGAGCGATATTTTGCTCAATCCCAAGTTCCCAGCTAAGGAAATTACCAAGGAAAAAGCGGTGATTGTCGATGAGATCTACAGCTATGAAGACTCTCCCAGTGACCTCATTTTCGACGACTTCGAAGAAATGCTCTTCCCGGATGACGCCATCGGAAAAAACATTCTAGGCACTCCCGAAATCGTGCGCAGCTTCAAAGCGCCCATGCTCCGCGCCTTTCGCAAGCGGAGGTATGCTCCAGAGGAACTCGTTTTTGCCAGCGTTGGCCGAATCAGCGAAAAGAAATTGCGCAAGTACCTCGAAGAACATTTGGGTGGGCACAAGCTCCCGGCGGAGTCTTCGGAGCCGCGCATCGCGCCGCAGGCGCACCGTCCTCAAGAAAAAATCATTCAGCGCGAAACCTATCAAAGCCATTGTATCCTGGGGAACCGGTGCTATGATGCTTTTGACGAACGCCTGACGGGGATGGCCTTGCTCAATAATTTGCTGGGTGGGCCGGGTATGAATTCCCGTTTAAACCTCAATGTTCGAGAGCGTTACGGATTCACCTACCACATCGAGAGCTACTACCAGGCTTATAGTGACACGGGCGTGTTCGGCATCTACCTCGGTACGGACAAAGGACAGATGCAGCGCTCACTGGACTTGGTACAGCGAGAGCTCAAGAAACTGCGCGAAAAGCCTTTGGGGGTCTTGCAGCTCAGTCGGGCGAAGAAGCAGCTGCTCGGACAGCTGGCCATCGCCACCGAAAACAACGGCAGCCTTATGCTCGCCTTGGGAAAAAGTCTGCTGCAGCGCGATCGCTTTGACTCCATTGAGGAGCTCGCCGCGAAAGTAGAGGCGGTAAGCGCCGCGCAAGTTCAAGAACTGGCCAAAGATATTTTTGACCCCAGTCAATTGAGTACCTTGGTCTATCAAGCCAAATAAAATGGATTTTCTAGACCCCAGAATCGAAGACTACTCTGAGCAGCACAGCTCCCCGGAGAGCGAACTCCTGCAACGCATCAACCGTGAAACCCACATGCAGGTCCTCAATCCGCGCATGTTGAGCGGCCCCCTTCAGGGCCGGTTTTTGTCCCTGATTTCGCAAATGATTCAGCCCAAGTATATTCTTGAGGTCGGGACCTACACGGGTTACAGCGCTATTGCTATGCTTCAGGGCCTACGGCCCGATGGCGAACTCCACACCATCGATCGCGATGAAGAGCTCGCCGATCGCGTGTCCGGATATTTTCAAGAGGCCGATGGCGGAGATCGCATCCATTCGCATATCGGTGATGCGCGCGGTATTTTGGAAGACCTTAAACGACCTTGGGATCTGGTTTTCTTGGATGCCGATAAGGAGAACTACAGCCACTACTACGATCAGGTGATCGACGACCTTCAGCCTGGGGGATATTTACTTGCGGATAATGTGCTTTGGAGCGGAAAGGTGTTGGAGCCTGCTGCATCTGGGGATGTGGACACCGCTGGGTTGCAGGCCTTTAATGCCAAGATTCAAGACGATGACCGCGTGGAGAATATGCTTCTTCCTCTGCGCGATGGACTCATGATGGTCCGTAAGAAAGCATGATAATTGTTTACGGCTTTGCGCTAAGAAATGGTTAACTTTGTGCTACGTTTATTAACTCAAACACTTATTTATGAAGAGAATTTCTATGCTTTTTGCAGCAGTTATCGCTTTCGGATTTGCTTCCGCTCAGAACGATACTCTGTTGTGGATGAACTTTGAAAATGCAGATACTGCATTGATCGTGGCCGGTGCGCCATCTGGAAATGATGACCCAAACTGGATCAACTTGGATTTCGACGGATTGGCAGATGCGAATGGTCGTCCACAAGAGTGGTTCTTGTCTTTGGGATACGCTGACGTAGATTCAACCAACATCGTATTGGGTTCAAGCTCATGGTTGGCTGGATTCTTGCCAGGAAACCGCAACTACTTCATTTCTCCACAAGTTACTTTGGGGAATGACGCTTCTGAGTTGCGCTGGAAATCAGCTTCTCGCCAGACTCCATTGTACATCGATGGATACGCTGTAGTTGTTTCTACCACAGATAACTTGGAGACGAGCTTCACGGATACTATTTTCCGTGCAGGTCAATTCTTGGGTGCTGATTCAGATTCTTCTGGAGCAAGCCCAATCCCACAGTTCAACTGGTACGTATTCAGCGCTGGTTGGGTACAAGGATTTGACGGAACTGGTATCCAGTACGATCCAGGTGCAGATTCAACTCGTTTTATCGGTGAGTTGACTGAGCACACTGTAGATATGTCTGCCTACAACGGTCAGTCTATCCACATTGCTTTCATCCACAACTCAGATGATGACAACTTGATCTCGATTGACGACATCTTGTTGCTCGGAACCGATGCTTCTAGCATCGAAGAGAATAAGTTGGAAGCATCCATCCAGATGTTCCCTAACCCTGCGACGACTATCTTGAACGTTGAGTACGAATTGACCGTGTCTACTGAAGTCAATATCGTAATCACCGACATGCAAGGTCGTACAGTTGCTGTTCAGAACTTGGGAGATCAAGTTCCTGGAACATACGAGACCACTCAAGACGTTTCAAACTTTGCAGCTGGCGCGTACAACATGACCATCGAGGCCATGGGTACTAGCTTCACCAAGAATTTCGTTGTGAAGTAATTGAACGTTTTTATCGTTTTAAAAGGCCGTCCCGTTGGGGCGGCTTTTTTTATTTCAGAAAAAACAGGCCCCTCATTTTCAGATGTTTCGCATCGCTTCTTAAATTAGACACATGAAACGCACTCTACTCATTGCCACCTTGGTAGGGGCCTTCATAACCGCCTTTGGACAGAACGACACCATTTTCTATCTGGACTTCGAGTCGGGAGTGATGCCTACTAACTTTGTGGATACCCAGGATACAGCGGACATTACCGTTTGGCAGAACTACAGTCTAGACAGCATTCCCTCCGCCAACGGCTTAGATCCGAACTGGTTCTTAGGACCTGGAATTGCCAATGTGGATACGAGCAATACGGTGATCGCTTCGACTAGTTGGCTCGAAGGCTTTGCCCCTGGAAATCGCAATTACCTGATTTCGCCCGCCTTCTTTTTGGTTGACGATTGGACCAACTTAAGCTGGTACTCGGCCAGCAGGCACGCACCGATCTACCTCGATGGTTACTCCGTAGTCGCCAGTACCACGGGGAGTCGTCCAGAAGACTTTACGGACACGTTGTTCCGTGCAGCCCAGTGGATTGGATCGAATCCCAACCCAACCACGGACAGTCCGGTCCCGGTCTTCAATAACCATCGCTACAGCGAGGGGTGGGTACATGGATATGACGGTACCTACCTTGAAATCGACGGCGACTCACTGAATTGGCGGTGCGTACTCCAGCCCCATACGGTTTCCTTGAGCCAGTACGAAGGCATGAATGTCCGGATTGCCTTTGTCCACGACAGCGATGACGACAACATCATCTCCCTCGACAAGATTTTGCTTCGCGGTACCAAGATCATCGGATTGGAAGAAGAGGAGGCCCTACGGGCCGATGTCTATCCGAATCCTGCCGTAGGCAGTATCAACCTCCGCTTTACAACCGAGGAGCTCTCAGCGTGTACCTGGAAGCTTCATGACCTTCAGGGAAAAGTTGTTTCAGAGGGCCAACTCGGTACATTAATGCCCGGAACGCATACCGTCGAAGTTGATTTAGCTGGACTTTCTTCCGGGACCTATCTCCTTCACTACCAGGTCGGCAGCACTTCAGATTCCCGAGAGATTATTGTACATTAGAACATTAATGCGGTAAGATTGCTATTATTCTACCAACCGCATTTCTCCCTCGTTCGTCAATTCTGGTATGAAGAAGCTCTGGATCTACTCAATCATTTGCATGCTTCTGATCCCATTGGGTTCAGATGCTTGGCATATTGTGGGTGGTGAGATCTACTACGAGTGCATCGGAAATGACGATTACATCATCACCCTTAAGGTGTATCGCGATTGCAATAGTCAGGGAGCTCCATTTGACAATCCAGCTACGGTAGCTGTGTACGATAGCGCTGGCTTTTTGGTCACGACCGTTCAGATGTTCAGCCCAGCGATTACTACGGTTCCTCCGTACATCAATAACCCTTGCTTAACCAGTCCACCGAACGTCTGCGTCGAGGAAGGAATCTATGCCGAAATCGTCAACCTTCCGCCCATAGCCGGTGGGTATACCCTCGTGTATCAACGCTGTTGCCGAAACGCGAGTATCAACAATATTTTCTTGCCGGAAGAGCAAGGGGCCACATACGCTACAACCATTCCAGGCCCTCCTTATCACTGCAACAACTCGGCCTTTTTCAACAATTTTCCACCTATCGTTCTGTGTACCAATGACACCTTGGATTTTGATCACAGCGCTACTGATTTGGATGGAGATTCTCTGTACTATCGTTTTGCCACACCTTACAACGGAGGCTCCCAAATGAATCCAGCGCCGAATCCGCCGCTGCCGCCACCCTTTCCCAACGTGCTGTGGAATCCGGGATACACCATTCAGTACCCCATTGATGCGAACCCGGCCTTCGTCATCGATTCAAGCTCTGGTCAGCTTACGGGGTCTGCAACCTTAATCGGTCAATATGTGGTAACCGTTGTGGCAGAAGAATACCGGAACGGTGTCCTTTTGACCGAAAACCGCAGAGACTTCCAATTCAACACGGCCGTGTGTTTGAGCGCCACGGTTGCAGGCATTACACCGCAAACTCAGTTCTGTACGGGAACAACCTTCAATTTCAACCACCAGAGCCTGTTTACGTCCTTTTATTACTGGGATTTTGGCGATCCAACCACCACTACGGATACCAGTACATCACCGAATCCGACCTATACGTATCCCGACACCGGTACCTACATGGTTACTTTGGTGGCCAATCCCGGTTATTACTGTGCAGATACCATTACGACCTGGATTGAAATTGCCGAAGGAATCCCGGTGGATTGGTCGTATACAGGAATTGACTGTATCGATGGAAACGCCTTGGATTTCACGGTGCTGAGCCAGCACACTCCTGATGCTGTTTTTGATTGGGACTTTGGAGATGGTACTACCAGTCAAGTATCCAACCCATCCAAGTCCTATGCTGCTCCTGGAGAGTATTTGGTGACCTTGACCGTGAGCGAAAATGCCTGCACGACTTTTTTGACGGATACGGTTCGAATTTTTCCCGAGGTGGAGCCTGATTTCGATACGGATACGGTTGTGGGTTGTGCGCCTTTGACGGTTCAGTTTGTGGACAACATCAACACTTGGGTAAACATCAGTTATCTCTGGGAATTTGGAGATGGTTCGGCCAGTACGGCCAGTAGTCCTACACATACCTACAACCTCCCTGGAAGCTATGATGTCCGATTGACCATTGAAGTCTTGGAGGGCTGTGTAGACACCCACGTGGTGGTCATTGAGGATATGGTTGTCGTGGATCCGAGCCCTATTGCCGGATTTGTGGTAGATCCAGAGGTTACCTCATTTTTTGAACCAACTGTGGTGGTACAAGACACGAGTATAGGTTCGTATTGGACCACGTTTGACATGGGAGACTCCACCGTTTATTCGGCTTCGTATTTTGAGCACCGATATTTGGAGGACGGGAATTATACCGTCCGGCAAGTTGTTGGAAATGAATTCGGATGTACCGATACCATGTATCGGACGGTAGTCGTTCAGCCTGAGTATTTACTCTATGTACCGAATGTGTTTACGCCGAATCAAGATGGATTGAACGAGTCTTTTGCCCCAAAAATATTTGGAGAAGTGGACTATCAGTTCTCGGTATTCAGCAGGTGGGGGGATCTCGTGTTTTATTCGGAAATCGTTGGCGAAGGTTGGACAGGATTGGACGCCAAGAAGGATCGACCCGCACCGCAAGACACGTATTTGTGGGAAGTTAAGGTCATGGATGTCAATGGCGCTACCCATCGCGAAACAGGATTTTTCTCCTTGATTCGTTAAAGGGTCCCTCAAAACCTACTACAGCGTCATTCGGGTGCTCAGCCGTTGAAACCTCATGAAGAGCAGTACTGCGCTCACGGTTAGCCCCGCCGCAAGTCCGTACCAAATGCCCTGTTCATTAAGCCCTTCGCTAAAGGCCAAGTAATAGCCAAGCGGAATACCAATGATCCAATAGGCAAAGAGTGTAATCACTGTTGGTATCCGAACATCCTCTAGTCCTCGCAATGCCCCGAGCGTAACCACTTGGGCTCCATCGGATAATTGGAAAATAGCAGCGATCAACAAGAGGGCAGAAGCTGATTCAATCACCGGTAATTCATCGATGTACAGACGCGCCAAGGGTTCCCCGGCGGTGGCGAAGAGAATTCCTGCTGTTCCCATAAACAGGGTGGCGAGGATGAGGGCAGAAAATGCCGCATTCCTGAGGTTGTGGCGATCCTTGAGTCCGCGTTGATTCCCCACTCGGATGGTGGCCGCAGCGGCCATTCCACTGGCCAGCATGAAGCTGATCGAAGCGAGATTCAGGGCAATTTGATGTGCTGCCAAGGCCTCAGCTGAAATCTGACCAATCCAAATGGCAGCGATCACAAAGGCACCCACTTCAAAGAGCATCTGAAGACTGGTTGGAATCCCGAGTTGAAGTAAACGACCAAAGAAGTCTCTTCTCCATGGCATGGCAAAGAAGTACGGACGAAAAGGGCGGAAGAGATTGGATTTCCACAAATAGTACCCGATGCCCACAACCATTAAGCTCCTACTGATTAAGGTGGCAATACCTGCACCATTCAGCCCAAGCTCAGGGAAACCCCAGTTTCCGTAGATCAAAAGCCAGTTGAGACCAACATTTAAAAAGTTTGCGGAAAGGGAAATCAGCATGGGTTGAAACGTGTGCGAAAGACCTTCCATGAACTGCCGGAATGCCTGAAAGATCATCAGCGGTAAAAAGGACCAAGTAATGATGCTCAAGTAGGGGTAGGCCAGCTTCATCACTTGAGGTTCTTGGTCCAAAGAGCCCAGAAAAGGCCATGCCGCGAACATGAGTGCACCGAGTATAACCGTCACGATCAGATTCAAAGCCAAGGTGTGCCGAAGCATGGAGCCGATCATCCGAAACTGCTTTTCCGCGTGTGCTCGGGCAATAATGGGCGTTACGGCCTGAGAAATTCCATAGCCAACCACGAAAATGACAATCCAAATACTGTTGCCAAAGGCCGCCGCCGCCAAGGGCTCCGTACCCAATCGGCCGACCATCACCGAATCGGCTACACCAACCATGATATGCCCCAATTGGGAAAGCATAACTGGATAAGCGAGCTTCAAATTCTTGATGATATGATCCCTGAGGGTGAGGTCAGACATGTCGACAAAGGTACCTTAATCCGCGAAGGCCTTAAGAATGGGCGAAAATGAAATTTCTGTTAAGATGACTTGTGAAAAAGGCAATTAAATGTGATATTTGAAGTAACTGATGGGAGAATATACTTTTTAAAGAGATTCTTATGTTGAAAAGAGTACTATTCATTTTAGCGTTGTTTATCGGCTCGCTTGCTGTACAGGCAGGAGGAGATGATAAGACGTTTGATGTGTATCCAAATCCCGCGGTAGACGAAGTTGTCTTTCATTTCGAAGGTGATATGGCCATTAAAGGCGGTACCATCTCGATATACAATACGATAGGTGTCTTGGTTGGACAAGTTCCAGTTGGTCCGTCTGTGGATTTTCGTTTTAAAATTCCACAACAATGGACTCCTGGTCTGTACATCGTAACCTTTGAGGATACGGATGGGGCTTTAACCGCTCCGATCAAGTTGACCATTAAATCGACAATTTAAGTGTTAAGTGTTTCTGTTTCATTGGAGAGTCGGGTTCGCCCGGCTCTTCTTGTTTTTAGTCGAAACAGATAAGCGACTCTGGGCGTTTTAGTAGTATGAAACGACTCCTTCTCATCCTCACCCTTCTTCCGAGCACGCTACTTGCCCAGCATGGCATATGGCGTGAATTGGGCCCCACTCATCCGCCTGAGAATGCGCAAATGAGGCCAGAGACCTTTACGCGTATTAAAGGGACGGGAAGATTAGCTTTTGTTGAATTTGATACGCGGTTGCCCAACCGCATTTTCACTGGCTCCCCCTCGGGAGGCCTGTTTATTTCTGATGATCGCGGAGTCTCGTGGCGAAACGGGGGAACAGACTTTTTTTGGGTTCCCGGAGTTTCACACATTCAAGTCGCACCAGAGTCATCCTCGACCTGGTTCATTGCCAACGGAGATGGGGATGCGGACTTTTCATTTTCACTAGGGGTTGCGCGCACACGGGATGAGGGTCAGACCTGGGAGTGGATTAATGGAATCGAGGAGTCGCTTCCGTTTACAGATCTCAATAAGCCATGGAAAATCGTTCGGATTCGAAAACTCCTGATTGATCCAAGGGATGGAAATCGTTTATGGGCGGCAACAACGGAAGGACTCTTTCTGGCGACCAATGCCCTTGCAAAAGCAGATCAAATCCGGTGGAAAAAGGTGGCTTCGGGAGTCTTTTACGACCTCTGCTTTCAACCAGCATCCATGGGACGAGTCCTACTGGCCTCGGGCGATGGATTGTACCGATCGCGAGATGGTGGATTCCAGTTTGAACAAATGACCCTTCCGGATGAATTTGGCTTTCAGAAGGATGACCTACCCGTAAAGCAATTGACTATTCGCATCAGCCCGGCGGATCCCTCCACGCTTTGGGTCGCCTATACCGCCAATGAAGGCCATAGCTCCCGAAAGTTCAATGCCGAATTGTACTCAGTGGATTTGGATTCTGAGCAATGGTCTTTTGTACGTGCTTTTGGCAAGGACTTAGGTGTACAAAGAAGGCTGGGTCATGGCCGATCACAGGCCTTTGCAGTGCATCCGACCAACCCCGACGAATTGTACTGGGAAATGTGTTAACGGTTTTACAAAACCGAAGACGGGGGGCAAAATGTGGCGGCGGTGACCAAAGATTATCACGATGATCTTCATTGGATTTCTTTTGATCCCCATCGTCAGGAGCTGTATATCGCAACGGACGGTGGAATCAATAGATCCGTCGATGGTGGCCAATCCTGGGAAGACTTGACCAATGGAATTGGCGTAGCCAACATGTATAATGTAGGATCGTCCATGACCCGTCCTGGACATCTCTCCTACGGAGGGTTTGACACGGGGAATGTATGGCGTGACCCTCTTGGGATTTGGCGGCAAGTCTTCTTTGGCGATGGGTTCAAGTCCATACCTGTAGTGAATGACTCCAGTATATACATCTACTGTTCGTCTAGTTCTGGATTTGGAGTGACGGATCCAAATGGGAAAACAAGTTACTTGACGCCGAATGGGGCCATTGGAGGTCGACAATGGAAGAAGCATTACAGCATTGATCCCCGGCAACCGGAACTCGTGTATTACGCAGCTCAAAAAGGACTTATTCGATCTTGGAACAGCGGTGTGGAATGGGAGATGGTTTGGCCTGTTCCTGAAGGAGGAGAAGGTTGGGAGGCCTACCTCAACCGATACAACACCAATGAACTTTACTTCACAAGTATTTCAGGAGTCAAGGGGATCTGGAAAACGAATGACATCCGGAATGAACGGATCAAAGACATGAAATGGGAAGAGCTGCATCCGTGGCTTTCTGCCTATGAAGGAGGTGAAGAAATCAAAATGACTGTGACCGATGTTGAACCCGACCCCTTTCAACCTGGAGCGTGTTGGATTTCTTTTGGGAAACTAGAAAGCGGATTTAAGGCGTACCCTCATCCAAAGGTCATTTACTTCAACGGAAGCGGTTACGAAGATTGGACCGGTCTTTTCGAAGGCGATCCTTCGCTGAAAAACAGAAAGGTAACGGAGGTAGAGGCGGACCCTGGTCATCCCGGACGAATTTATGTGGGCACTTCTTCTGGTGTTTTTGTCAAGGAAGGCCGCGGAGGAATCTGGAAGGAAGAGCGAGGAATTCCTTACGCCGAAGTGAGTGAACTTGAATTGCATCCATTTGCGCGTGTTCTTCGGGCGGCTACTTTTGGCCGAGGATTATGGGAGATGGACCTTCCTCAAGTGAGCGAAGAGATAAAGGTGAGGGGGAATCAGCAATGGACCAATCGCTCGATCTACACCAACTTGGTCGTCAAAAAAGGATCTGTTCTCGCCTTGAAAGGCAAGACATGGATCGCCAAAGAAGTTCAAATTAGAGTGGAACCCGGAGCAAAAGTCATCGTACAAGGAGAACTCTACAGATCCGAAGATTCAGACTGGCGAGGCTTTAAAGTAGAAAGCTCCAAGGGCTTTCTTTTCTTCAAGGGAAAAACGGGCGAGGTCGAGAGCCGAAGCGTCATCGAGCGCTGATCACGTCTGTAACACCCCGGTGTTGTAAGGGCGCTCCGCAGGTGCGTGATTCGCCATTTCAATCCCTATACTCAAGACTTTTCGCGTATCGCGTGGGTCTATGACGGCATCCAACCAAAGGCGTGAAGCTGCGTAATACGGAGAGGTTTGGTCGTCGTAGCGCTTCTCAATAGTCTCCAATAGAGCCTGCTCCTTCTCAGGTGTAATCTCTTCCCCCTGAGCCTTGAGCCGGCTTTTTTCAATTTGAAGCAAGACTTTGGCGGCTTGAGCTCCACCCATCACGGCAATGTTGGCTGTTGGCCAGCCCACAATGAGACGTGGATCATAAGCCTTACCACACATCGCATAGTTACCGGCCCCATAGCTGTTTCCGACGACTACGGTGAATTTGGGTACCACACTGTTGCTCATGGCATTGACCAGCTTGGCACCGTCTTTAATAATACCTCCGTGCTCACTGCGCGATCCCACCATGAATCCCGTCACATCCTGCAAGAACACCAGTGGAATTTTCTTTTGGTTGCAGTTCATGATGAATCGGGCCGCTTTGTCGGCTGAATCGGAGTAAATGACCCCGCCAAACTGCATCTCACCTTTTTTACTCTTCACCAACTTGCGCTGATTGGCCACAATTCCCACGGCCCAGCCATCGATACGGCCATAACCACAGACGATGGTCTGCCCGTAGTTGGCTTTATACTCTTCCCAACTGTCCGCATCGATCAAATGCTCAATGAGCTCATGCGTGTTGTAGGGCTTATCTCTCTTCTCGGGCAGAATGCCCATGATCTCTTCATAGGGCTTTGCCGGAGCCTGCGGCTCGATGCGATTGAATCCCGCCTTATCAAAATCACCCATCTTGTCCATGATGTTCTTGATGGAATCCAGGCAGTCCTTGTCGTCTTTGCTCTTGTAATCCGTCACCCCAGAAATTTCGCAATGGGTTGTGGCGCCCCCTAAAGTCTCGTTGTCGATGTCCTCACCAATGGCCGCTTTCACCAAGTAGCTCCCCGCAAGGAAAATAGACCCCGTTTTATCGACGATAAGCGCCTCATCGCTCATGATGGGTAAGTAGGCCCCACCAGCCACGCAAGAGCCCATAATGGCCGCGATTTGGGGGATACCCATACTGCTCATGACCGCGTTGTTGCGGAAAATCCGACCAAAGTGCTCTTTATCTGGGAAAATCTCGTCCTGCATCGGCAGAAAAACCCCTGCTGAATCCACCAAGTAGATGATGGGCAATCGATTCTCCATGGCAATCTCCTGAGCCCGCAAGTTCTTTTTACCCGTGATGGGGAACCAGGCTCCAGCCTTCACCGTGGCGTCGTTGGCTACGACCACGCACTGACGCCCCTGAACATAAGCGATTTCAATAACCACACCACCGCTCGGGCAGCCGCCGTACTCCTCGTACATGCCGTCGCCGGCAAAGGCTCCGATTTCCACACGCGGACGCCCCTTGTCTACCAAGTAGTCGATGCGTTCGCGGGCCGTCAACTTGCCCTGTGCGTGCTGTTTTTCGATTTTCTTTTGACCTCCGCCCAGGCGGATCTTGGCCAAGCGCTGCTCCAAATCAGAAACCAGGAGCTTTAGCGCATCTTCATTCTTATTGAATTCGATGTCCATATCTTTTTGTGTAGTGGGTCAAATTTATCTGCCTCACGGCAGGATGACAAATTAAGCGTCCCGAAGTTCACCCTGCAACAGAAAAGCGTAGGCGGCTGGGCCTTTGGCGAAAAGCAGGTCCAGAATACTCAAGTCCTCCAAAAAGCCGTGTCGGTCACCAAAGACCTGATGATACTCCTCGGCTTGAAGTAGACTTGGTTTTTTGGGGTGGATTCGATCCCGATAGTCTTTTTCTCCTGGGCCTGCGGCCCGATATTCCACAAGCTCTTCCCAATCTAATTCCATTTCAAGCTCCTCGGCTACCCATGCGCAGCTGGCCAAGCACAAGTCCGCCAGCGTTTCAAAACGCTGCTCAAATAGCGTTTTTAGGGAGTCCTCGTAGTACTCAAAATAAGGGGAGCTGCGGTAACTCGCTTCCAGGGTGCGCCAGTGAATCAACGGCCAGTTCTCGGCGTAGCTCAGTGGGGCTTTGGCCGTTTTTAAACGCTCTCCCGAGCGGTGCAGAATGGGAACGATGAGGTTCTTTTTTCCGTGCGGGTCTGCAATGCTCGCTCTACTTCGGTAGCTCTGCTTCTGATAGTTCTCGGATAAATCAATAGCGTTTGCCCCATCGTGCCGTAAGGCAACCCAATAAGAAATCGGAGGGAAATAGGCGAGGCTAAAAAGCTTACGCGGCATTACTTCTTCGCTTCTGAATGAATCGGAAACCGAAGTATCCGATCAAGAGTACAATGAAGTAGGGGAAGAGGGAAGTCCTGCGTCCTTTTCCATGCACCATGGTGAATACGCGTTCTGTTCGGATCTTGTCCGCTCCTTCTTGGAATTTATCGAAGCTCATCCATATGAAGGATGCCTTACCGACGATATGATCCTCCGGGACAAAGCCCCAGAATCTCGAGTCGAGCGAATTGTGGCGATTGTCTCCCATCATCCAGTAGTAGTCCATCTCAAAGGTGTATTCCGAGACCACCTCACCGTCGATGGATACTTCTCCTCCATTGACTTGAAGGTCATGGCCCTCATAGAATCCAATGACGCGTTCGTAGAGTCGAATATTTTCTGGACTGAGACGGACGGTTTCACCTTTTTTCGGAATGTACAAGGATCCAAAATTGTCCACGTTCCAAGGAAAATGTTGGGGATCTTGTGGAAAAATAGTCTCATCCGTTTGATCGGCCGGTTTAATCATCGGTTCCACGCTTTCCACGTTGGGAAATTGGCGGAGCTTGTCTACATTTTCTTGGGTCAACAAGAAGATGAAATCGGTCCGTGAACTCTGGCCCCCTTCCGTAATGTCCATTTCGAGCAAGGTCTTGCGGTTGAAGCCCTGACCATTGGTTTTGACCAAGTAGGTGAACTGGGGAGCGGCTCGCTCGGGGAGCCAAACACTATCGCTGTTTACGGAAAGAACAGCTTGATCAATGCGAATGCTGTCTCCCGGAATTCCCACACATCTCTTGATGTAGTTGGTGCGTTTGTCCACGGGTAGCTGACTGTCCATCGGGTAGTTGAAAACCACGATGTCGTTGTTCTTGATTTTACTGAATCCCGGCAGACGGTGGTAGTCGAACTCCACCCAATCCACAAACGAAGGGAAGCCGAGTAGGGGAACCGTGTTGTGCATGAGTGGAAGACTCAACGGTGTCATGGGCATTCGAGGACCATAACTCATCTTACTCACGAATAGAAAATCACCAATCATCATGGACTTTTCCATGGATGAAGTGGGAATGGTATACGCTTCAATGGTAAACGTTCTGATGACCGTAGCAGCTACAATGGCAAAAGTGACCGCCTCAATCCACTCGCGATTCCCGCTCTTATCACCTCGCAGTCGAGCACCTTCGTATTTGGCATCTTCCGAACGCCCGATGATGGGTAAGTAAATACCTAAGGTGAAAATGGCCAGAATTCGATCAGAAGTACTTCTGCGGCCAAAGACCTGAAGGGTTTCAGAGAACACCACCATCCACATGATCCAACTGACCATGGGAAGGTAAAGGAGAATTACCCACCACCACGGGCGTTGAATCATTTTCATGATCTGCAATTCCCCGTAGATAGGAATAAGCAAGGGTGTCGTGGGTTGGTCAATCTTCTGGAGGAAGGGTTGGAAGTAGGCAAATCGGATCAACTGCAAGATCCCAAGGCCGAGTAAGAATCCGGTCCAAGTCATAGGTTCAATAGGTCTTTCATGCCGTAGACTCCTGTTTTTCCAGGGAGCCATTCGGCGGCGAGTACTGCGCCCAAAGCAAAACCTTTTCGGTTTTTGGCTTCGTGACGAATCGTAATTTGATCAATCGAGCTCTCGTAGACGACTTCGTGGGTTCCGGGTACGTCTCCTTCCCGTTCAGAACGAATCGCTAGTTCATTTATTTCACGGGCATTTTCCAAGGTCCATCCCGATTTGCGCTCCAAAGCTCCAATGATGTCTTCGGCCAGGGAAATGGCTGTGCCGCTTGGCGCATCTTTTTTACGAACGTGGTGCATTTCCATCATGTCCACTTCGTATTCCTCAAACGGATTCATCAATTGGGCCAAGCGTTGATTCAGGGCAAAGAAGACATTGACGCCGAGGCTGAAATTGGAGGCGTAAAAAAGGGCGCCATTGACATCGGCCCGTAGGGCCAGCACATCATCCCAATGATCTAACCATCCCGTAGTTCCACTTACTGTGGGAACGCCTTGTTTTAGTGATCGCGAAATCAGCTCAACGGCCGAATCAGGATGGCTGAAATCAATCGCAACATCACAGTCTGCCAGGTCAGCGTCGGAAGTTTCATCCCCGTTGCTCGTGGTGATCTTAACAGGAACCGAATGGCCGCGCTCGAGGGCAATCGCCTCGATTTCACGTCCCATAGTTCCATAACCGAGCAGGGCAATCTTCATGCGGGCTAAGTTAAAACTTTAGGGTAAACCCAACTGCTGGGCGGGGTCCCATTTGAGGTGTAAAATGCACCTGAGGCTGGACTTCGATGGAGAGTTCGTCACTGACGTCGAACTCGTAGAGGTGGGCATCGACCATGGCATCAAGCACATTGATGAGGTAGATACCTGCTGTCAGAATGACGCTGAAGTCTCTATTTCGGCGATAGAAGTCAGTAAGGGTTATGAGGTTGTCGTCTGTGTATTGCGGGTAGTCGTCTTCCAGTCCGTTCTGGCGATCGATATAAGCCTGCTTGAATTCATTGTATTGGCGGTTGTTGTCAATAATGAAGTAAACGCTGGTACCTAATGCCGCGTAGATGATGGGAATCTTCCAGTACTTTTTGTTGTAAGCCTGCCCCAATCCCGGCACAATTAAACTCCTGACCAGGGCTTTCTGGGGAGAGTGAAAGAGGGTGTCTACCGTGTTCAGTTCATCGGACCCTACAACCTGTAGTGTGTCTCCGGGCACGGGACGCCACAAGGTATCGGTCTGTCCTTGAGCGCTAAACGCGAACAGAAGTCCAAAGACCAGGAAAAAAAATTGAAGACGGGGGTTCATTCGTTTTTCAATAGCTCGGCAATCCGATTGAGCTCTTCATCCGATGCGAAATGGAAAATAATTTTTCCTCGACCGTAGCGGTTCCGCTGTATTTCGGTTTTAGCTCGAAACTGTTTGCTGAGATCGTCGTTCATGCGCTGATAAGCAAAGGGAAGCGGAGTAGCGCCCTTTCTTGTAGAAGGCGCCGTGCTTTTCATTTGCTTCACGCGTTGCTCGACCTCTCGTACGGATAAACGTCGCGCGATGACCTCTTCGTATAAGGTAAGCTGGGCGTCTTCATCTTCGATATTGATCAACGCACGTGCATGGCCCATGCTGATCATTTGGTCCCGAAGACCTGCTTGAATCAGGTCATTGAGCTTTAACAGTCGCAAGTAGTTCGTTATGGTCGAACGCTTCTTACCCACGCGATTCGACATTTCTTCCTGGGTCAATTGGCACTCCTCGATCAATCGCTGATAGGACAAGGCGATTTCAACGGGGTCCATTTCTTGCCGCTGTATGTTCTCAACTAAAGCGAGTTCCAACATGGCTTGATCATTCGCCAAGCGAACATATGCCGGTATTTGATTCAAGCCAGCCATCTGAGCGGCCAAATAGCGCCGTTGTCCGGCAATCAGTTCATAGTGCCCTTGTTTGACCCGACGAACGGTAACGGGTTGGATGACGCCGAGCTGAACAATGGAAGCAGCAAGTTCTTCAAGCTGTTCCGCATTGATGTTGGTTCTCGGCTGGAAAGGGTTTTGGTGGATTTCCTCTAATTTGAGTTCTGCGATACCTCCAAGGATTTCCTTTTGGTGCGTCTGATTGTTCTGCAAATCGCTGTCCGGTTCAGACAGCAGGGCGGATAGTCCTCTTCCTAAAGCTTGCTTCTTCGCCATTATCCTTCAGTTTTTTCCAGTGATTCCTCTGTCCAGTTTGCGTTCTTCTCGAGGAATTCACGCGCCAAATTTAAGTAGTTCACGGCACCCGTGCTTCCGGCGTCGTACGTAATGATGGATTCCCCATAGCTGGGGGCTTCTCCCAAACGGACATTGCGCTGGATAATGGTGTCAAAAACCATGGTCTGAAAGTGGGTCTTCACTTCTTCGACCACTTGATTACTCAATCGGAGGCGAGAATCGTACATAGTGAGGAGTAAGCCTTCAATGTCTAGACCTGGATTGTGCAGGCGTTGGACGCTTTTTATGGTGTTCAGAAGTTTACCCAAGCCTTCCAGCGCAAAATACTCACACTGGATAGGCACAATAACAGAATGTGCGGCCGTTAGAGCGTTCAGCGTGATGAGTCCAAGCGAAGGTGCGCAGTCAACCACCACGTAGTCGTATTCGTCGATGATTTCGCCGAGCGATTTCCGCAGCATATGCTCACGTTGATCTTTATCTACCAATTCAATTTCGACACCGACTAAATCCAAGTGGGCGGCCATGAGATCAACGTTGGGACTTTCCGTGGTTAAGATGGCGTCACGGGCTTTCACTTCGTGTTCGAGAACCTGATATGTTCCCACGAGCGAATTCTTGGGATCGAATCCCATCGCCGATGTCGCATTTGCCTGAGGGTCAGCGTCCAAAAGAAGAACTCGCTTTTCAAGCACCCCTAAACAAGCGGCTAAATTTACTGCAGTAGTGGTCTTTCCAACACCACCTTTTTGATTCGCAACGGCAACGATTTTACCCATGTTCTCTTACACCTAAATCTTTCAACATCGTACTTTTCAAAGTACCGCAATTCGAGGCGAAAGCCAGGGCTCCGGGCTTTTTTTTTATCAACAGGATATTATTTGTTAACTTACCGTTAAACCCAAACCCCCACCGTCTATGGAATACGCGTTTATTCTGCTGCAATCGAATCAGGGGATGCCCCCAAACCTATTCGAGCAAACCATCATTATTCAGATTCTTGTCGCCATGTTCTTGGGTATTCTT
This sequence comes from Cryomorphaceae bacterium, assembly GCA_017798125.1. NCBI lineage: Bacteria > Pseudomonadati > Bacteroidota > Flavobacteriia > Flavobacteriales > Cryomorphaceae > Cryomorphaceae bacterium. The sequence continues at coordinate 2,796,185 of CP059070.1, read as the reverse complement.
TTCATGGAATCCGGAACGGATAAAATATTTGATTGGAAGGGGAATCTAGAGTTCCTTCGAGGTCATTTTGACGACACCGGGTTGCGGGAAATGGTGCCTTTTTTGTTAGGGATAGTAACCCTGGTAGAATTGGCGGCTGGATTGCTCAGTTCTCTGGGGGTTGTGAAGCTGCTGTTTTACGACGACAATACCTATGCTTTTTACGGTGCAGCGGTTTCGAGCTTAGCGCTTTTGATGTTGTTCTTTGGGCAACGCATTGCGAAAGACTATAAAGGTGCCGCAACCGTGGCTACATATTTCATTCTAACCCTAGTTGGAATGTTCATTTTGAACTATTAATCAGACCTGTGATTATTAGAGAAAGTGGGCCTTTATTATTTTAATGTTAATTGTATATTTGGCCATCTGGCTACAAATAATCTTACTGATACTATGAAAAAACTACTATTCGCTTTCGCCCTTTTGGGTGGCTTTATGGTGCAGGGACAATCGCACCAGCACGGAGTTGAACCGTGTGGAACGAATCAGTATTACGAGGATATGATGGAGCGCTTCCCAGATATGGAGTGGCGCCGAGATGCATTGATTCAAAACAGTTTTAGAAGTTCGGCTTCTGGAGATTCAACTTTGGTTATTCCGGTTGTATTTCACGTCATGCACGAATACGGATCTGAGAACATTTCAAAGACCCGAATCTTGAATGAAGTTGCACGTATGAGCGAGTACTTTCAAAAGCTCAACTCGGATACGACTCAAATCGTTCCTGCATTTCAGGGGATCATCGGGAATGCAAACATCGAGTTCCGTCTAGCGACTAAAGATCCAGGTGGAAATTGTACGGATGGTATCAACCGTATTCCTACCAACGAATCTCAGTTCGGAGACTTTGCTTCAAAAATTAACCAATGGCCTGCTGACCGCTACCTGAATATTTGGATTGCTCAAGTAGCCGGCTCTGGTTCTTCTGGACCTGGATTGGTTCTAGCTTACGCGACCTTCCCGGGAACGTTCTATGCCTTCGACGGGATTATGTGTCGTGCAGATGCGGTTTACGGTGGAACATTTGACGATGGTTGGACATTGAACCATGAGGTAGGACACTATTTAGGCTTACTGCACACTTGGGGTAACGGGCAAGTAGACACCGAGTGTGGAGATGACGGTATTTCCGACACCCCACCAACAGCGGGATCATTCTCATGTGATTTAGCGAAAGACGAGTGTAATCCAGGTACTGTCGAGAATGTTCAGAACTTCATGGACTACGCGGCTTGCGGTCTTCCACAGATGTTTACCACGGAGCAAGCGAGCTACATGCGCGATCAGTTGTTGACCGGTCGTCCATTGTTGGCTGTTCCTTCAAACTTGGCATTCACCGGAACAGACGGCAGCCCAGCTCCTGAGTGCTCTCCTATGGCGGATTTCCACGCTGGACGCACCTACGCTTGTGTTGGAGATAACGTGGCGTTTTTTGACGACAGCTATCGTGCGAACAACTACACGTACAACTGGTCATTCCCAGGAGGAACGCCTGCAACTTCTTCTGATGCAGACCCGACTGTGGTTTTCAACTCTCCGGGCTGGAAAGAAGTGACGTTGACTGTTTCAAATGCTGCAGGTCAAACTACTGTGACGAAACAAGCTGTTCATATTTCACCAAATTGGGCTGTATTCCAGCCGGACCACGTAGAGAGTTTCGAAAACGAGACGGGATACTACTGGCGACGTGAGAACTTCTTGGACAACGAGCAGAAGTTCACCATTGAAGGTATTGCAGCAAGTCAAGGTGGTTCCAGTGTTCGCTTGAACAACTGGAAGAATGTTGATCCAAATGCTCAGATCCCATCAGATGATTTTTGGTATTACAGTCGTTTAGGTGGACGAGTTGACCGTCTGGTTTCTCCTCCTTATGATCTTAGCCTCTTGCAAAGCGGATCTCTCTTGTTTGACTATGCTTATGCCACCAATGCGGCCTTCCCTGATGATATTACAGAAGAACTTCGTGTTTGGGTGAGCACCAACTGCGGCGTCTCCTGGTCACCGCGAGGAACGATCAACGAAGGTGATTTGGTTACAGCCGGTGGTGTAGGTGGTCAACGCTTTATCCCGGACGCTGGCGATTGGGTAACTGGTGACATAAACGTAGGAACAGTTAGTGGAAATGATCACGTCATGTTTATGTTTGAGTTTACTTCAGGTGACTTGAGCAATGATTTGTACATCGATAACATCCGTTTTGACGCGGTGGTAAGTGTTGACGAGAACCAAGTTCGTGCTACAAACTTGAACGTCTATCCGAACCCGGCTAATGAGCGCTTGTTTATCGAACTCCCTGCTGTTAATGGAGATGAAACGCTTATGATTTACAATGCCTCTGGTCAGTTGGTCTACGAATCGACTGCTGAAGCGAATGTGACTAAAATGGAAGTTGAGGTAGCCGATTGGGCCCGTGGAATTTATCACATCCAATGGGTCAGCCCAGCTGGAACCCTTCAGTCTAAGTTTGTTCACTAAGAGCTAAATAATATAGACTTAATAGCCTCGCTTTCTGGCGGGGTTATTTTTTTATTCGCTCTGAACCTTTTGATAAACTTGAAAGTTATATAACCGAGAGTAGACAAGTTCTCATGGTTAAATAGGTTTTGATTAACGCGAAAGCCCCGCAGTAATGCGGGGCTTTCCACTTTTTACAATGTCGTTTGCTTGGTTCCAGATCGGATTTATAAGGCTTTAGATGTCTTCAAATCGAACGTCGGTAAATTTATCCGCCGAATCAACTTCAGAAGAAACCGTTTCAGCCTCTGAGACACTAACTTCAATTGGAGCTCTATCAGCGTCTTGTTTCTCAGTAATGATGGTATTACCCTTCTTATCAAGGATGAAGTCCGTTGTTTCCTCTAAAAGCGCTCTAAATCCCTCGAAGTCTTCTTTGTATAGGTAAATCTTGTGCTTTTTGTAGTGAAAGGATCCATCTTCGTTGGTGAACTTCTTACTTTCCGTAATGGTAAGGTAATAGTCGTTAGCGCGAGTGGATCTTACATCGAAGAAATAGGTCCTTCTGCCTGCTCGTAAGATTTTGGAAAAGATATCCTCCTGATCCCTTCTTTCGTGTCCTTCCATCAATGTCGTTTTGTGAGGTCTCTTACAAACATAGCAAAAACCTCTTAACGCCGACATTCCTTTGTTTAGGCGGCTGAGGACTCCTGTTCTTCCAGCAATTGCTGTTCGTAGAGATCAGCATAATATCCTTTAGCATCGAGTAATTCTTGGTGTTTTCCGCGTTCGATGATTCCTCCATGTTCAAGGACGATAATCTCGTCTGCATGCTTAACGGAACTCACCCTATGGGAAATGATCACAGTCGTTCTGTCCTTCATGATCCGTTTGAGGTTCCGAAGGATGGTCTCTTCCGTTTGAGTGTCCACGGCAGACAGGCAGTCGTCAAAGATTAGGATTGTAGGGTTCACGATAATCGCACGTGCAATGGAAACGCGTTGTTTCTGACCCCCAGATAGTGTCACACCTCGTTCTCCAACCTTTGTTTCGAAGCCAGAAGGAAACTCTTGGATGTTCTCCAAAACATCTGCATCTCTAGCCGCTTGCTCTACCCGTTCTTGGTCGAATTGGTTCAATCCAAAGGCTATGTTGTGTGCAATGGTGTCAGAGAAAAGGTATCCCTCTTGAGGGACGTACCCGATCGAATTTCTCAGATTCTTGAGGTTAATCCCTTCAAGAGGTCGATCATCAAGTAAGACTTCTCCTTGTGTTGGATCATATAGTCGTCCGATAAGATGCGCTATGGTGCTTTTTCCAGAACCTGTTTTACCCACAATCGCAAGGCTCTTTCCTGGTTCGATCTTTAGGTCAATGTTTTTAAGTGCCTGAATGCCGCTATCGGGATAGGTAAACCCAACACCCTTGAATTCGATTCCGCCGTGGATAGGCGTTTGCTCATTAGTGGGATTTTGAATTTCTGGATCGATGTGCAGGAATTCGTTGATTCTCTTCTGCGAGGCTTCGGCACGCTGTACAATACTGGTTACCCAGCCTAGGGAAGCGACAGGCCAAGTCAGCATGTTTACGTAGATCACGAATTCGGCAATATTACCTGTAGTGATGACCCCTTCAATGGCTAGTCTCCCTCCAATGTAAATGGTCAGAAGTGTGGATAGACCGATTAACAGAATCATTAGAGGGAAAAACAAGGCATTGACTTTGACCAAATCCAGCGAGCGGTCTCTGTAGGTCAACGCCTCACGATCAAAATCGATGGCAGATCGATCTTCGCGAGCGTACGATTTGAGCACTCGAATTCCCGAAAAATTCTCTTGCACAAAGGTGGAAAGTGCAGATAATTGCCGTTGTACCCTTTCCGATCGCGTGTTGATTTCCTTGCTCACGTAGTAAATGGCCACACTTAGTATAGGCATCGGTAGTAAGGCGTAGATCGTCAACTCCACATTGACTAGAAGCATTGAGCCGATGACCAATACGAGTTGTGAGAAGACGTTGATCGAATACATGATGGCGGGCCCTAAGTACATTCGGACTTGTGAAACGTCCTCACTTATTCGGTTCATGAGATCACCCGTGCTGTTTCTCTTGTAAAAGGAGATGGTCAGTGCCTGGTACTGCTTGAAAATTTCATTTTTCAGATCAAACTCAATAAAGCGAGACATGACAATGATGGTCTGCCTCATGAAGAACATAAAAATGCCTTGAGCCAGCGCAGTGCCGATGACAATCAGCCCATAGGTCAATAGCGTGCGTTGGAGATCCCCTACGTCCGCGCCAAGAGCATTTTCTTGAAAAGCTTTGATGGCTTCGCTAACCGTATCAAATCCTTGGCGAACCATCCGAGCTGGGACCAAGGAGAAAACGTTCGAAATGATGACGAAAATAACTCCCAAAAGGAAGCGCCACTTGTACTTCCAGAAGTATTTATTGAGGTGGGCGAGCGCCTTCATGCGTTTGGTATCGAGTGAAAATAGGGTTAGTTTTGCAGCGCTCTACACAAGCGAAATAAACGGACCCTTTTGAGCGATATGCTAAGGGGAACGTTCTCCTACACAAAAAGATCAAAGTTATGAAGAATTTAGCGCAAGAAGTGCCTACAGATCGCGACGGCGAGCTGGTGTTCGGTCGTATCGACCGCATGGGGCATGAGCAAGTGGTTTTCGGTCGCGATGAAGCGACTGGTCTGAAGACCATTATTGGTATTCATAATACGGTATTGGGCCCAGCTTTGGGTGGTACGCGTATGTGGAACTATACCGACGAATCCGCTGCACTTCGAGACGTATTGCGATTGTCCAGAGGGATGACCTTTAAAGCGTCCATAAGTGGACTAAATCTAGGTGGTGGTAAGGCGGTGATCATCGGTGATGCATCAAAGGACAAAACCGATGATTTAATGCGCGCTTTCGGACGATTTGTCGACAGCTTAGGTGGAAAATACATTACGGCAGAGGATGTCGGGATGACCACGCACGACATGGAAGTGGTCAAATCTGTTACAGATCACGTGACCGGAATTCCGGAATCCATGGGCGGAAGTGGAAACCCTTCTCCCGTGACGGCCTATGGCGTTTTCATGGGGCTTAAAGCTGCAGCTACCTATAAGTGGGGCACTCAAGACCTAAAGGGTCGCAAAGTTCTGGTTCAGGGAATCGGTGCTGTCGGGCAAAACCTCGTCAAACACTTGACAGAGGAAGGGGCTCACGTCATTATCTCAGACATCAATGAGGACAAGTTGGCCGATGTTGCAACGAAATATGGAGCTGAAGTACAAATGGGCGATGGTGTGTACGACCTAGATATCGACATTTACGCTCCATGTGCTCTTGGTGCTACCGTTAACGACAATACTTTGGAGCGCCTGAATTGCTCGGTGATAGCTGGTGCTGCGAATAACCAATTGGCCGAAGAAGACCGCCACGGAAAAGCCTTGATGAATCGCGGTATTATCTACGCGCCGGACTTTTTAATCAACGCCGGTGGTTTGATTAATGTCTACTCCGAAATCGAAAAATTCGATAGAGCAGAGGCATTGCGCAAGACGGAGAAGATTTACGATACGACCTTGGATATTCTTCGCCTTTCAGAAACAAAGGGGATTCCTACAGCTCACGCCGCATTGCAACTTGCGCAAAAACGCATCGACGAAAACCGATAAAACCACATGGTCAACAGACGCTTCATCCGAATTCGTGTTCTTCAAGCACTTTACGCCTTTTACAACAAAGAAGGGGAGGAGTTGTCTCGTGCCGAGAATGAGTTAATGCGCTCCATGGATCGCATTTACGATCTCTACGCCTTGATGCTTGAGCTGCTCATATCCTTTCACCGTTTGGCCGAGGAGCGCATTGAAGACGGCAAACGGAAGAAACTGCCCACCCATGAGGATCTTCACCCTAACCTCAAATTTGTAGAGAATCCGGCATTGTTGGATCTGATTGGGAGCGATAGCCTTCGTCAATACAGTCAGTCGCACGCGGTCAACTGGAGTGATCAGCGAGAGTTCGTTCGAGGACTCTTTAAGACCATCCGCGAGACCGAGCTGTACAGTGCGTACATGGAGCGGGAAGAAGAGACCTATAAAGGACATCGTGATTTTCTGGTAGACGTGTATACGGCGTGTGTAGCCGGAAATGAAACGCTGCACGAAATCTTGGAGGAGAAGAGCATCTACTGGGTGGAGGATTTAGCATTGGTCAACAGTGCGGTTGTACGCACCCTTCAAGCGCTCAAACCTCAAGCGGGAGCTACGAAGGCTATAGAGCCCTTGTATCGAGATGTGGACGACAAGGACTTTGCCACAGAATTGCTTCGAAAGGCCGTCACGCAGAGCGAGCGATTCGAGGAGATGATAGCCGAAAAGGCCAAGAATTGGGAAATGGAGCGCATTGCGCAGATGGACATCCTGTTGATGAAACTCGCATTGGCGGAATTCCTTTATTTCGAAACCATTCCCGTCAAAGTGAGTATGAATGAGTACATCGAGTTATCGAAGGACTTCAGCACGAATAAGAGTAAAGTCTTCATCAATGGAATCCTAGATAAATTGGTGGCAGAATTGAAAGATAGCGGCGAATTACGGAAATTGGGCCGCGGTTTAATTGAATAAATCCAGTAGACAATGAATATCAAGACTTTGGCCCTAGTGGCAGGAGCGGGTTTGATGATGATCTCTTGCGGAGAGAAAGCATCGAACCGTGTAGAAAACGGAAACGCTACTCCAGTAGTTACAGAAACTCCGGCGGCAAGCACCCCAGAGGTTCAGCCCGTAATGAACGAGCAAGCGCAACAAACCAACGTGGACATCGTGGATACAGAAGGCACACCAGTCTTCTCATTCGATCGTGAGTTTCACGATTTCGGTCAAATTGAGCAAGGAACTAAGGCTGAAACAGTCTTTACCTTTACCAACACTGGGGATTCTCCATTGATCATTACGAGTGCTCGCGGAAGCTGTGGTTGTACTGTACCAGATTGGCCAAACGAGCCTATTGCTCCAGGTGAAACGGGAGAAATTGCCGTGAGCTTTGACAGCAAGGGTCGCCAAGGAAAACAGCAAAAGTCTGTGACCATCGTGGCCAACACAACTCCTAACACCAAAGTACTTCAGATTACTTCTGAGGTAATGGTGCCTCAAGCTGCGGAGTAAGATGATTCTATTGCAAGCAGCAGGAGGAGGATTTGGCGGGTTTTTACCCTTCCTTCTCATCATTGTGGTCTTCTATTTCTTTATGATTCGACCACAGATGAAGCGTCAGAAAGATGAGAAGAACTTCCGCGGAGAAATTCGCAAAGGTCAGCGGGTCGTGACCAACGGTGGACTTCACGGAAAAATCTCAGAGATGACGGATACCACCGTTACTCTGGAAGTCCAGAACGGGATCAAGATCAAAATGGAAAAAGCGGCCATCAGTAAAGAGTTGAGCGCCCAATACCTAAAGACCGACGACAAGAAGTCCAACAAGAAGGACACCAAGAAAGTCGAAGAGAAGAAGGACGCATAAGCGATTCTACATAAGGTTTCTAAAGAACGAGCCCCTCTGCTGGGCTCGTTTTTTTATTTTTATCCTATGGCCGCCTCCGCACTTCGAAATCCATTAACTCGCTTGATTCAAGACGATCGCAAGCGGTCCATTTTCATCTTCTGCTTGGCCCTTTCGTCGCTGTTCTGGATTCTGAGTAAACTCTCACGGACCTACACGGCGGTTATAGATCTTCCGATTCAATATGAGCACCTTCCTGATGATCGAATCTGGCTTTTGGACCAAGCGCCCACCATTACTCTTGAAGTAGAAGGCTACGGATTTGACCTCTTGGGATATCGATACCGGAATCGAAACAACTTGGTTCTGGATTTTGACCGGGTTGAATTGCGCCAACGGCGCAGCGAAAAGCAGCGCGCCTACATCCAGTTGAGCGAGTTCCGAACCGGATTGTCCGACGAACTCTCGGGTTCGGTCAATGTCCTCTCCGTTTATCCGGATACCTTATTTTTTCCTTTTGCCCTGCGGGCCGATAAGCCGCTTCCCGTAGAGGTTGACCTGGCCATCGCCTTCAAAACGGGCTTTGGAGCGACCTCTGAAGTCATTATTGATCCGCCATCAGTCAAAGTTTCGGGCCGAAGCGAGGTAATGGACACTTTGAGTCGCGCTCTGACCGAATCCTGGAACGTTCAAAATGTAGAAGACACGCTTCGCGCGACGCTCAAACTGGCCGCTCTCGACAGCACCTTGCGCTTCAGCCCTTCTGAAGTCGAAGTTCTATTGCCCGTTGAAGAGTTTACCGAAGTCGCCTACGAAATACCCGTCCAGATGTTGGGCCTTCCGGATTCCTTGGGTCTGCGCCTTTTTCCTCCGCGCGTCAAGGCCATTTGCCGAGTACCACTATCGCGATATCAAGAACTGTCCGCGGCCGATTTTACGGCGGTGGTCGAATATCAGCAAATCACCAAGACGACTGGAGACCGCGTTCGACCTACTTGGACTACGATTCCAGATGTTGCGGAAATAGTACGAACCGAACCCGAGCGCGTTGAATTCTTAATCCTCCGCAAATGATCAAGGTAGGGCTCACAGGCGGTATTGGATCGGGCAAGAGCACCATTGCGCGGGTCTTTCAGAACTTGGGAATCCCTATCTACGATGCCGATTCGAGAGCTAAGGCTCTCTATCTCGAAGACGCCCTTCTCAAAGAACAGGTCATCCAATTGCTCGGAGAAGAAGCCTACACGGATGGTCGATTGAACCGCCCGTGGATTGCCGAACGCGTCTTCAACAACCAAGCGCTATTAGAAGCTTTGAATAAGCTCGTGCATCCTGCCGTAGGCAGAGATTTTTACGCCTGGTTGGAGAAGCAAAACACGCCGTATGTATTGAAGGAGGCCGCCATCATGTTTGAGTCTGGATCGCATTTGACACTGGATGAAGTCATCCTGGTCAGTGCTCCGGTGGAAGTTCGCTTGGAACGCGTCATGAAGCGCGATGGCCTGACTGCGCCGGAGATACGTCAGCGCATGGCGCGTCAGTGGAGCGAGGAAGAGCGGAGGGCGCACAGTCAACACGAAATCAATAACGACGGTCACCACTTGGTACTGCCGCAAATTTTGGCCTTGCATGAAGATTTTATCCGTCGAGCAAATTCGTGAGGCCGATCGGCTCACTATAGAACGAGAGCCTATTTCGTCCATTGATCTCATGGAGCGCGCTGCCGCAGGGATCACCGATCGACTCACCGAGATCTTTGACCCCAATACCCCATTTACCATCTACTGCGGGATGGGCAACAATGGAGGAGATGGCTTGGCCATTGCCCGCCAACTCAGGTCGGCGGACTACGACGTTCGCGTGGTCGTGATTCAGCATCGCACAACGGGAAGTCCTGATTTCGAAACCAACTTATCCAAGCTGAACGCGTTTGAGACTTGGTCGTCTGATGATCGGCCTGAAGGGGACGAGCCGGATCGCATACGCATCGATGCCATTCTCGGATCTGGCCTTAGTCAGCCTTTGGACGGCTTCCTCGCCGAAGTATGTCAAGCACTTAATCGGGATCGTCGCTTTACAATTGCCGTTGATGTGCCGACCGGAATTTTTGCAGACGACAACCGCGAAAATGACCTGAGTTTGGCCCTACGGGCCGATGCTACTTTGACCTTTCAGTGGCCCAAGCGAGCGCTACTCTTGCCCGACAGCGGCCCCCTATGCGGCCCCTTTGAATTGATTGACATCGACTTGGATGCTCAATACGAAGATGAAGTACTGACTCCGAACTACTTTGTGGATCACTATTGGGTGGCGCAGCGATATCGAGAGCGTCCCAGTTTTGCGCACAAGAACCGATTTGGCCATGCCTTATTGGCCGCTGGGGCTCGTGGTACACTCGGTGCCGCCATCATGAGTGCTCGCGGAGCCCTTCGAAGCGGAGTAGGACTACTTACTGGATACCTTCCTGGCTCCGCGGAGCTGATATGGCCATCTAGTGTTCCAGAAGCTATGGGTGTCTTTGACCCCTTGCCCGAACATCTCAGCGATCTACCACAATTGGATCGATATACGGCTATTGGCGTTGGTCCTGGCATTGGACAGGATGAGGACACCTCCCACATGCTTCAAAACCTGATTCGTCAAGCCAGCGTTCCATTGGTTTTTGATGCGGATGCTCTGAATATTCTCGCGGAAAACCTGACCTGGCTTTCTTTTTGTCAACAGATGCCTATTCTAACCCCGCATCCAGGCGAGTTCGCTCGCTTGAGCGGGGTGAGCCCCGGGCCAGATCAATATGACGCGGCATTGGAGTTCGCTGCCCGCCATCAATGCGTTTTAGTCTTGAAAGGAGCCTACACAGCGACGGCTCTGCCCAATGGAGAGATGTATTTCAACAGTACCGGTCATTCAGGGCTCGCAACTGGTGGGAGTGGAGATGTGCTCACGGGTTTGCTCACGGGTTTGCGTGCACAGGGATACGGTGTTGCTGAAGCGGCGATCATGGGTGTATATCTGCATGGTAGAGCAGCTGAACTGGCACTTGCCGACCAGAGTGAAGAGAGCCTTTTGGCTACGGATCTGCCGGAATATTTTGGACAGGCCTTTGCCGAACTCTAACTTTTTTTTGAAAAATTATCACGAGCGATGCAACGCTTGGAAAGGCCGCTCGTCTTTTTATTATGAAAACCGAACCGAAAAGACCTCCCTTGGATCCAAAGGATTACTTGATTGAGCAGTGTCGCAATGGGGATCAGCGCGCGATGATGGAGCTGTACGACCGATATGCACGGGCCATGTACAACACCTGCAAGCGACTCCTGAATGACGAGACAGACGCGGAAGATGCCATGCAAGAGGCCTTTATGAAGGCCTTTGATCGACTCGATCAATTCTCAGGAGGAGTGACGTTCGGAGCCTGGCTCAAAAAGATTGTGGTTCATCAGTGTTTGGATCGTATCAAGAAAAGAGAAATTGAATGGATCAGCACAGAAGAGACGATCCTTCAACCCGTAGCCGAAGCTGAAGATGACCGAGGAACGTATCAGGTGGAACAGGTCCATCGAGCTATTGATGCGCTACCAGGTGGATATAAAATGATATTGAGTCTGTACCTACTTGAAGGTTACGACCACGAAGAAATAGCGCAAATCTTGTGTATTGATCCAGGAACGAGTCGGTCGCAGTTTGCACGAGCAAAAAACAAACTGAAGCATATTTTAACAGAACGTCATCATGTCGGATAAGTTAGAAGATTTCATTCGGGAGCAACAAGAGTCCTTTGATCGGGACCGCCCACCTCTCGGGCACCGCAACCGCTTCGAACAAAAGTTACAGGGTAAGCAAGCCGCTGAGGAGAACGAATCTACGCGCTCATCGGCCCGTCAGGGCCTAATGAAGATCGCCTATACAGCCGCCGCCGCGGTAGTGATTTTCGGAGCTGTATTCGTTTACCAGAACTACAGTTTGGTTCCCGTGGAAGAAAAGATTGTCGGAGACCAGAACATGTACCTCGAGGAGGTGTCGAGCGAAATGGCTCAAGTGGAAGATTACTACCGACGGACCATTTTGGCCAAGAAGGAAGAAGTGCAACAAATGCCAGGTGCAGAAGACTATATCCTGCAGAGTTATTTCACCGAATTGGACGAATTAGAAGAAGCCTATGAAGAGCTGGCCAAGGCCTTGGCTCGAAACTACAGTGACGAACGCGTAATCAATGCTATGATCGAAAATTATCGTGATCGCATTGATGTGCTGGAAGCACTGACCAACCAACTCCAAACCTTGAACGAACAGAAAAACTACGGAAATGAAAACGCTTAAACACACAACACTACTTCTCGCTCTAGCTCTGATGCCTACCTTTCTATGGGCACAGTACCTGGAGCGGACCATCGAGAAATCCTTTGACGTGGGTTCCAGTGGAGAGCTCTTTATTCGAAATAGCTTTGGTGATGTTCAGTTGACCGATTACCCGGGAAATTCAATCGAAATCGAAGTGAAGATTACCGTTGAAGGAAAATCAGATCGCGCAGTGAACGAAGCCTTCGAAAAGATGGATGTGAAATTCTCAGTCAATGGCGATCGAGTTGTTGCCGAGACGAAGAACGACTGCAACTGCGGAAATAAAATCGAGAAATTCTCGATCGACTATGAAGTGCGTGTACCGCAATCTACTCAAGTCGAAATCCGCAATTCCTTTGGAGATGTATTCGTAGAGGATCGCTACGGTCCAACACGACTCGATGTGCAGCATGGGGACTTCCGTGTATCGGGATGGAGTCATGAGCAGAATGAAATCGAGTTGGCTTTTGGCGACGGTTTTGCCAAGAACATCAACGGTCTCAATGCAGAAATTCAACACAGTGATTTCATTGCCGAGAACATCAAAGCCTTAGAGTTGGATGTGAAATTCAGTGATGTGGAGATTGAGCGCGTCGAAAAGATGATTGGAGACCTTCGGGTGCAGCACAGTGATTTCAACCTCGATGTAGCGGGCGTTGAATGGGATGCCATGGACCTTGATGTTGACTTCTCTGATTTTGAGCTCAGCATAAATGAACAAGCCCGCATGCGGATGGAAATTAAAGCGAGCTTCTCCGACGTGGATGGGGCTTCAGGAATGAAGATCCAAGAGAAAGAAACAGGATTCAATAGCGAGGAATACCGAATTACGGTCAATGATGAGGCGGCGCCGATCATCAGGACGTCCGTTCAGCACAGCGACTTCAATATTTCCTGGCGATAAAAGCGGGAAAGAGGTCGAATAAGGACCAACTAAGCTTACAACTCAGCAACCGACCCTTTTCCTTCCCGGATGAGGGTCGGTTCATTTCCGGTGCAGTCAATGATGGTTGAGGGCTCATTGTCCCCAATACCTCCATTAATGGTAATCTCAACCATACGCGCATAGCGCTCGTGAATCAATTCTGGATCAGTTGTGTATTCCACCACATTGTCGGGATCGTGAATGGAACTTACTGCGATTGGATTGCCAAGAGCTTGTACAATGGCCAATGGTACTCCGTTATCCGGAATACGAATCCCGACGGTCTTCTTTTTGTGATGGAAGAGCTTGGGGATCTTATTTGTGGCGTTCATGATGTACGTATACGGTCCTGGCAGGGTGCGTTTCAATAGCTTGAAGACCGAAGTAGGGATGGGCCGAGTATAATCGGAAAGCATGGTCAAGTCATTGAAAACGATGGAAAAATTCGCCTCTTCTAGACGCGTGCCCTTCAGTTGAGCAAGTTTTTCCATGGCCTTGGTTTGACTTAAGTCACACGCGAAAGCGTATACCGAATCCGTCGGAACAATGACAATGCCGCCTCTGCGAAGTGCATCGACTACTTTGTTAATGGCGCTGTCGTGTGGATTCTCCGGGTAGATCTTGAGGAGTTCTGACATGGCAAGATGTGGGTTAGGGATGTCCGCTTCCTTCGCGGAATGCGAACGGACTCCTTAAGCTAGTTCATTTTGAGGAGAAACGAAAACTGCCTTACTCGTGAATGAGCATCTTGTGCCTACCGGTATCCCCTTCAAGAACGATCACAAGAGTTTGGGCATGTAAGGTCCAAGTGACCAACTTAGTATCGGAAATACGGTAGTATAGATGTCCTTCCGTTTGACGATCAGGTTGCCCCAAGACCTCAGTGATTTCTGTCTCCTTCAGATATCGTAGACTGTCCATTTCCATCACAGCGTCAAGCATAGACGGACGGTAGGGGTATTGACCCTTTTCCCAAGTGCTCCAGAGCTCCGAGTCAAAGGCTAGGATTTCGATTTGTTCTTCGGTGGATGCCGCGGACTGCTCTTCATTCCCACACCCCGACAAAACCAGAAGAAGGAGGAGGCCAATGAAGAAAGAGCGTAACATGCTTTTTACGAATTCCCTTTGGCGTGGTCTGCCAAGAATTTTTCGAGCCCAATGTCTGTCAGTGGGTGCTTGAACAAGGCGGCAATTGCGCTCAAAGGAGAAGTAATCACGTCCGCTCCAATCATCGCGCAATCTTTGATGTGTAGCGGATGACGAATACTTGCGGCCAATATTTCCGTTTCGTAGCCGTAGTTGTCAAAAATGATGCGGATTTCTTCGATCAATTGAAGTCCATCATTGCTGATGTCGTCCAAGCGTCCCAAGAATGGACTTACATAGGATGCACCTGCTTTTGCGGCCAACAAGGCTTGTGAGGCGCTGAAAATTAGAGTGCAGTTGGTTTTAATTCCGTTGTCTGAAAAGTGCTTAATGGCTTTAACACCTTCACGAATCATGGGCACTTTAACAACAATTTGATCATGCAGTGCTGCTAGGGCTTCTCCTTCACGTACGATTCCATCAAAGTCCGTGGCCACAACTTCGGCACTGACGTCTCCATCAACGATGTCGCAAATATCAACATAGTGTTGGATGATGTTGTCCTGACCAGTAATACCCTCCTTGGCCATCAAAGATGGATTAGTGGTTACGCCGTCCAGAATTCCGAGGTCCTGAGCTTCACGGATTTGGTCGAGATTTGCGGTGTCGATGAAGAACTTCATGAATGGGGTTTTAAGTATTGATGCAAAGATAGAAACTCAAGGCGCATCTGCTGCTTGAATTTTTGCTCGTAAATAGAATTGATGTAAAGCGGCAATCATCAGAAGATGGCCAATATCGTTGTGGTTGAACCATGGGGATGGAGCCAACTTGAGTGCGGCGACCAGGGCGGATGCGATCAAAAAGCCCAGTCCGAGGAAAAACTCGCGTTTGCCCGCCGAGGGACGGTTGTGTTTTAGATGCAGGGGAAGTACATATCCCAATATGCCGACGGCGGTGAAAATCCCAACTACAGCAAAATTTAACGTCGTAAAAATGGACGTTAAAAAAGCGGCCAAAAAGAGGTGAGGAGTCCATTCCCACACTCGATTAATACCCCGATCGCGGAAGTACATATTTGAGGCCAGCATAAAGAGCCAGATAGCAATAGCATTGAGTGCCCATGGGAACCGATGAAAAGAACGACCAAATTCGTAATTAAACGCGTGAGCAATGCCTCCGGCAAAAGTGGAGAGGCCCATGAAAATGAAAAAGAGGGCGTACATCCTGTTGAGCTTTCCTCCCTTGCGGTTCAATCGAAGGGCAAAGCTCCAGGTGAAAAGCGTGATGAGCCAATCCGTAAGGACTGTAGTAGGCTCTTGAATCAAGGTGCCGAATAGGGTTATTTCGGGTACGTTGGACATGGCTTTTCGAAGCTAATAAAAAAAGGAGCAAGCTACTCGCATCGCGCCGCTACAACCTCTTACCCTTGCTACCTTCCGGTCCTGGGGGATTCAGAGGGAGCTGGCCGTACGAGACTTGCCCCTTAAGGGCGCAAAGGTACGGAAATAGTTGGTTATATTTGCCCTACTAAACAAACCTCCCGACCATGAATCAAGACATGAAAAAGATCGCCATTAATTATGCACTCATTAGTGCTGGTATTGGAATTCTGTATACGTTAATCGGTTACATTACCGGTTCAACCAGCCTGTTTACGACCTGGTATATTGGATTGGCCATTGCCGCAGTCGGAATTGTGATTACCGTTGTAGGAACGAACAAGTACAAAGGAACGCAAGACGGATTCATGTCGTTTAAAGATGCCTTTACCGTCAGTTTCCTCATCCTCTTTTTGGCGGGATTGATCAGTACGGTATTTAATATTCTCATGTTCAACGTCATCGACCCTGGGTTTGCCGAGGAATTGAACCAAGCTATTTTGGAAAGTACTGTTGGCATGATGGAGCGTATGGGCGCTCCTGAAGAGACGATTACTCAACAAATCGAAACCATGGAGTCAAAGGGTGGTCAATTCAGCTTTGGCAACCAGATTAAAGGTTTCGGTATGGCCCTTATATTTTACGGGGTATTGGCATTAATTATCGCGGCCTTTACCAAGAAAAAGGCACCTGAATTCATGGATGCTGGTACTACTGAAGGTAGCGAAGACTAAAAAACACTCGATTGGACTTATCCATTGTTGTTCCCTTATTGAATGAGGCGGAATCCTTGCCCGAATTGACGGCCTGGATTGACCGCGTTTGCGTTGAACATGGCGTCACTTATGAAGTCATTTTTGTGGATGATGGATCAACCGATAATTCCTGGGCCGTAATTGAGGAATTGCGCTCCGAATTTCCTGGTGTAAAAGGAATCAAGTTTCGCCGAAACTACGGAAAGTCCGCAGCCTTGAATGAAGGCTTTGGCATGGCTGAAGGCGGAGTCGTTATTACGATGGACGCCGATTTACAGGATAGTCCTGACGAGATTCCGGAATTGATGCGCATGATCACTGAGGACGGATACGACCTTGTGAGTGGTTGGAAGAAAAAGCGCAAGGACCCCATCAGCAAGACCATTCCAACGAAGCTCTTTAATTGGGCGACACGTCGAATCAGTGGCATTCAACTCCACGATTTCAATTGTGGACTTAAGAGCTATCGAAATGATGTGGTCAAGAATGTCGAGGTCTACGGGGAAATGCACCGCTATATTCCTTTTTTAGCGAAGAACGCTGGTTTTGCGAAGATTACAGAGAAGGTCGTTCACCACCAAGAGCGGAAGTATGGCAGAACCAAGTTCGGCCTGGACCGCTTTGTCAATGGCTACTTGGATCTACTATCGCTGTATTTCGTTTCGCGCTTTGGAAAGCGTCCAATGCACTTCTTTGGGCTCTTGGGAAGCATCATGTTCTTCATAGGATTTGTGGCTTCCGGCTGGATTGGAGGGTATAAATTATGGGCACTTAATGCCGGACTAAAACCGGGATTGGTGACCGATAACCCTTGGTTTTTCATTGCGTTGACGACCATGATTCTTGGAACACTTCTGTTTCTGGCGGGCTTCATTGCCGAGATGGTGCATCAGAACAACAGAGAGCGCAGTCAGTACAACATTGGGCAAAAGCTCGGCTGGTAGCCATGAGTACTTTGAGGCTTTCATTTATTGTTCCGGTATACAACCGACCGGATGAGGTCGAGGAACTTCTTTCCAGTTTAAAGACCCAGACCGATCCTGATTTCGAATTAATTCTGGTGGAGGACGGAAGCGATTCCGACAGCAAGCACGTCGTCGAAAAATACAGCGATGACCTGGACATCCACTACTTCTACAAGGAAAACGCCGGTCCGTCCATCGCCCGAAACTACGGTATCGAACGCGCTTCGGGAGATTATTTTCTCTTTGTTGATTCCGACTGCATTCTTCCCTCACATTATGTGGCGGAGGTACGACGCTATCTTACGGAGCATCCTGATGTACAGGCTTTTGGAGGGCCAGACATGGCCGATAAGAGCTTTAATACACTACAAAAATCCATCAGCTATAGTCTGACCAGCTTTCTCACTACTGGTGGGATTCGCGGAGGAAAAAAACAGGTGGATAAGTTTCATCCTCGATCCTTTAATCTCGGGTTTTCGCGCAAAGTGTACGAGCAGATGGGTGGTTTTCCCGATACTCGACTTCACCCGGGCGAAGACATGATCTTGGCCATTGAAATCATCAAAGGTGGTTTCCAGACGGCCCTTATCTCAGAGGCTTTTGTGTACCACAAGAGAAGAACGAGCTTGAGTCAGTACAAACGTCAGGTATATCGCTTCGGCTTTGTGCGCATCGTTATTTCCACGATGTATCCCGATACGTTTAAGCCTTTCTTTTTGATTCCTACGGCCTTCACGGCCGGATTCGTATTGGCGGTACTCGGCGCAATTATAAGTGAGCCCTGGATGTTAGGATCTTACCTGATCTACTTTTTACTCGTATTCCTAGATGCTACGGTGAAAAACAGATCCATTGTCGTAGGCCTGCTGTCACTCGTCACAACGGCCATTCAAATGTACGGTTATGGCACCGGCGTTGCCTTTTCGCTCTGGAAGCGCTGGACCATGAAAGAGGCTAAATACCTTGAATGGGCAGAGACCTACCGAGGCTAATAAAGCCCCTAATCTTTTGTATTTTTGCGCCTTATGAAAAAAATCATCTCTTGGTTGATCCGATATGTGCCCCGCAAGCATTTACAGCGCGTGAGCCACATTGGGCTTCGGGTTATTTCCGTTTTTTATCGTGGAAACAACGTCATGTGTCCGGTCAATGGCCGCACCTACCGCAAGTTTTTGCCCTACGGACGATTGAAGCCAAGAGATAATGCACTCTGTCCAGACAGTCTTTCATTAGAACGTCACCGACTCCTTTGGCTCTACTTTAAAGAAAAGACCAACCTCTTTTCAGAAGAAGTACGCTTCTTGCACGTTGCTCCAGAGCTCTGCTTCATGGATCACTTCGAAGAAGCACCTAACATTGAATACGTGACGGCGGACATCGAAAGTCCCTTGGCCAAGGTCAAGATGGACATTCACGACATTCCTTTTCCAGAGAATAGTTTTGACGTTGTCGTGTGCAATCACGTAATGGAGCATGTAGACGACGACATCAAATGTATGAGCGAAATTCACCGGGTCCTCAAGCCGGGTGGATGGGCCATTATGCAGGTGCCACAAGACTACGATCGCGAAGAGACCTTGGAAGATCCTACCATTACGGATCCCAAAGAACGGGAGCGCGTATACTGGCAAAGCGATCACGTGCGTTTGTACGGTAGAGACTACGGTAAGCGTTTGGCCAAGGCGGGCTTCAACGTGAAGGAAGACCAATTCTTAGAGGAGCTCGGTCCCGAAAAGCAGCGTTACTACGCATTGCCCGGACGAGAGATCATCTACTTCTGCACCAAGTAGTTTCCGTATCTTTGCACGGTGAAAATGAAGCACTTCATCACCTTATTTTTCGCCCTCACGGGCGGATGGATTTGCGCGCAGCCGAGTTTCAACGAACTCGATGCTGAAGGCCGTCGTCACGGTCCCTGGAAAAAGAATTTCAAGGACGGAGGAGTTCGCTATGAGGGCACCTTTGAGCATGGCGAAGAAGTTGGTACGTTCACCTTTTATTATCCCGATGGGGCCAAAGCTGCGGTCAAAGAGTACGGCGTAGGGCCAGGGGACTGCTATGCGACCATGTATCACGTTACCGGAAAACTCTTTGCGCAAGGAAGCTACGTGGATACCTTCAAAATTGGTCAGTGGAATTACTGGGATGCGCGCGGGAACTTTGTCTCCCAGGAGCATTATGTGGACGGAGTTCAGGACGGAAAACAGTACTCCTTCTACACGGACAGTGCAGTTGCGGAGATCACGCATTACGAGATGGGTGAACTCCATGGAGATTGGCGAATCTATTACGACGATGGTACGCTTCGTGCCGCAGGCACTTATGATCATGGAGCCTTAGCGGGAGTGGCTGAATACTATAATCCAACGGGGGATATGGACTCGAAGGGCAAGTATTATCAAGGTGAGAAGGACGGATGGTGGATCTTCTATGAGAACAAAAAGCCCGTCCGTAAGGTATTGTATGACCGCGGAAAGGAAATAGAAGCGGAGGATTTGTAATGGCAAGAGTAGTAGTAGGACTTAGTGGAGGCGTGGACAGCAGCGTTGCGGCGCATTTGCTCATTGAGCAAGGGCATGAGGTGATCGGACTGTTTATGCGCAATTGGGTAGATGACAGTGTGATCATCGATGCCGAATGCCCCTGGGTGGAGGATTCGAACGACGCCATGTTGGTCGCTGAAAAGCTCGGTATTCCCTTTCAGGTCATTGACTTGAGCGAAGAGTACAAGGAGCGAATTGTGGACTACATGTTCTACGAATACGAGCATGGAAGAACGCCGAATCCAGATGTCTTGTGCAACCGCGAAATCAAGTTTGACACCTTTTTGAAAGCGGCCATGAAGCTCAATGCCGATTTTGTGGCAACCGGGCACTACTGCCGCAAGATCACGACGCTGGACAAGGCGGGTCAGCCCGTACATCATCTACTTAAGGGTCAAGATCCGAATAAGGACCAAAGCTATTTCCTTTGTCAACTCAGTCAAGAGCAGCTTTCGAAGGCCCTTTTCCCCATTGGCCATTTGGAAAAACCCGAAGTGCGACGTTTGGCTAAAGAACTGGACCTTGTGACTGCGGAGAAGAAGGACTCCCAAGGCCTTTGCTTTATCGGTAAGGTTCGTCTTCCTGACTTTTTACAACAGCAGCTCAAGCCCAAAACGGGAGAAATTTTGGAGATCGCTCCAGATGCCGAAGTATATGCCGAGGGGACAGAGCCTTCTGATGAGGATCGCGATGCGTGGTTAGCTCATCAAAGCAAACCCTTCCGGTACGAGCGACGTGATGGAAAAGTAGTGGGCGAGCATTCCGGAGCACATTACTTCACCATTGGTCAGCGAAAAGGCTTGGCCGTGGGAGGTACGGCGGAACCGCTCTTTGTGGTGGGGACAGATGTAGATGAGAACGTGATCTACACAGGACAAAGCCACGAGCACCCTGGCCTTTGGCGGGCCGGTCTCTTCATCAAAACCGAAGAGGTGCACTGGGTACGCGAGGATTTGCGTCTGGCTCCGGGTGAAGAGCTACGGGTCGATGCCCGTTTCCGCTATCGTCAACCCCTTCGCGGAGCAACGCTCTACATGCGCGACCACGGGTTGTATGTGATTTTTGACGAGAAGCAAAGCGCCATCACCCCTGGCCAATTCGCCGCCTGGTACATTGGCGACGAACTGATCGGCTCTGGTGTCATCAGCGAATAAATGAAAAGTTGGTTCCTCATTCTGGCCTTGAGTGCCGCGTCCATCGTTGGAGCGCAGGATTCAGGTAAAATGTGGATCTTCTTCAGCGATCGAGGTCCCGTCGCGGACCGCATCGAACGGGTAACCGATCACTATTCGGACCGAGCCATCGAGCGCCGCGAGCGGCAGAACATTTCGTGGACGGCTTCTGATCTTCCCGTTTTCGAGGACTATATTTTGGCCCTACGGGCCGATGGACTCCAAATCGTCCAGCACAGCCATTGGCTCAATGCGGTATCCGTCCGCGCAGATGATGCCTTTCAGCGCTGGAACCGGCGTAACCTTCCCGATTTTGTTGATCGAGTAGAACCGGTTCGTCAATGGAGCTATGAGCTCGGTGATGAGGACCTTCCTCCGTCCAAGGCATTCGGCTCCAGCGATGCGGATTATGGAGATGCGCTTCAGCAAATTGAGATGATTAACGGGTTGGGCCTTCATGCAGCAGGGTATCGCGGTGAAGGCATGACCATAGCTGTCTTAGACGGCGGTTTCTTCGGTGCAGAAGGCATGGCTGTTTTTGATCATGTCCGAGAATCTGGTCGATTGGTGGGCGTTAAAGATTTTGTGGACGGAGGCGATTCCGTCTACGTTTCCAGCACTCATGGGACCTTTGTATGGAGTATAATGGCCGCTAATGAGCCCGGCGTAATGATTGGAACGGCTCCAGATGCAAATTACCTCCTTGCCCGAACGGAAGATACAGGATCAGAAACGATGGTGGAAGAAGACAATTGGGTGGCCGGTGCGGAATGGGCGGACTCCGCCGGAGCAGATTTGATCAATTCGAGTCTAGGCTATACTCGGTTCGACGGGGATGTGGGCTACACCTATGAAGACATGGACGGCAACACGACCATCGTAACGCGAGGGGCAGATATGGCTGCCAGTAAAGGGATTTTGGTGGTCAATAGCAACGGGAACTACGCGCAGAGCTCATGGCGATACATGGGTGCTCCGGCCGATGGAGACTCCGTTTTTTCCATTGGTGCCGTCAATCGAGATGAGGAATACGCTTCGTTTAGCTCCGTGGGTCCCACTTATGACGGACGTATCAAACCGAACGTCACTGCCCTTGGGGAGCAGGCTACCATCGCCACGTTGAATGGAGGAACTGCTCGTGGGAATGGAACCAGTTTTTCAGCTCCGGTGATCACGGGAATGACGGCCGCTCTGTGGGGAAGACTACCCGAACACAGCAACTGGAAGGTGATGAAGGCGGTTGAAGCCAGTGCGCACTTAGCTCAAAGACCCAACAATGAGATGGGCTATGGGATACCAGATTACGGATTGGCTTATGAGCTGTTGTTGAACGCTACGGACAGCTTAGCTGTGGTGCGGGATCCTTGGAATGTTTTTCCGAACCCCTTTGTCAACGAATTGAATATTGTGCTGAGTGGACCGGTTTCATCAGATGCGGTCTTTCGCCTCTCGACCATTCACGGTCAACGAATCTCCGATGTGGCTTTTGGAGGCGACTATTATCTTCGGTTATCTTTACCTTCCGACCTGCCGGCCGGTGTCTACCTTTTGGAATGGTGGGCCAATGGCGAGCGTCAGGAGGTTAAAAAAGTGATCCGAAGACATGGAGGACAATAGAATCACCCAACTTTTAGGAATTGAATTGCCGATCATCCAAGCCGGAATGATCTGGTGTTCGGGATGGGAATTGGCCAGCGCGGTCAGCAATGCTGGTGGTTTGGGCATTATAGGAGCCGGGAGTATGTATCCCGATATTCTGCGTACCCATATTCAAAGGTGCAAAGCGGCCACCGATAAACCCTTTGGGGTCAACGTCCCGATGCTTTATCCGGACATCGATCAACTCATGGAGATCATTGTTGAAGAAGGTGTACAAGTTGTATTCACTTCTGCCGGAAATCCAAAAACCTGGACGGCCCACCTCAAGAGCAAAGGAATCAAAGTCATTCACGTCGTCAGCAATGTCCGGTTTGCACTGAAGGCCCAAGAGGCAGGAGTGGATGCGGTTGTTGCCGAGGGCTTTGAGGCCGGAGGTCATAATGGCCGGGAGGAGACAACGACCCTTTGCTTGATTCCCATGGTAAAGGCTGCCTTAGACATTCCAGTCATTGCTGCGGGAGGCATTGGAGATGGAAATGCCATGGCCGCTGTATTCTGCCTTGGTGCCGAAGGAGTCCAAGTGGGAAGCCGATTTGTTGCCTCTGAGGAGAGCTCGGCGCATGTCAACTTCAAGAATACTGTAGTGGAAGCGCCTGAAGGAGCGACCACCTTAACCCTAAAGGAGCTCGCACCCGTTCGGCTCATTCGAAATAAGTTCTTCAACGACATTCAAGAGGCCTATTCCAGGTGCGCTTCGGTGGACGAGCTCAAAGAAATTCTCGGCAGAGCACGAGCGAAACGAGGTATGTTCGAAGGAGATTTGGACGAAGGTGAATTGGAGATCGGTCAGGTGAGCGGCCACATTCGCGATATTAAGCCAGCCGCGGAAATTGTCAATCAAATTTGGACCGAGTTCAAAGAAGCCTGCCGTTGCATAGGCCAAATGGCGAGCTCCTCGTGAAACTTCAGAATTTTCTCAAGACGCTAGGTCCGGGAATACTCTTTGCCTCCGCTGCGATAGGCGTGAGTCACTTGGTCCAGAGTACTCGTGCCGGAGCGACCTACGGCTTTTTGCTGGTCGGAGCCGTCTTGTTGGCCAATGTGATTAAATTTCCATTCTTCGAGTTCGGTTCTCGATATGCCGTTTCCACCGGGACTTCGCTGTTGGCGGGGTATCGGAGAGTAGGCCGATGGGCGGTTTACGTCTACCTCTTCATAACACTGGGCTCCATGTTTGCCGTTACCGCTGCGGTCAGTTTTGTCTGTGCCGGAATCTTGAATAATCTACTGGGACTGTCCATTTCCATGGCCAATATGACCGGTCTGCTCTTTCTTGCAGTTGTTGCGCTATTGCTGATCGGGAGGTTCAATGCCTTGGATGGGCTGATGAAAGTGGTTTCTATTTTTCTTCTATTAAGTACGGTTGCTGTATTTGTGCTGACGATGATTCACGGACCGGTAGTGGACCATCGCGCCGTTGAGGCGCCGGGCTTCTGGGAACATTCAACCCTTGCCTTTACGATTGCCCTTATGGGCTGGATGCCTACGGCCGTGGATCTTTCCGTTTGGAATAGCCTGTGGACCTTGGCCAGGATTCGTCAGACCGGTTACCGACCGACCGTTCGAGAGGTGCTGGTCGAGTTTCGCATTGGCTATCTAATTTCAGCGGTCTTGGCGCTCTGCTTCTTGTCCCTTGGCGCTTATTTGATGTACGGAACGGGAACTGAGTTTTCGAGCTCTGCGGTGGCGTTTGCGGATCAAATCGTTTCCTTATATACCTTTAGCCTGGGTGAAGAATTTAGGTGGGTGATTGCTCTTTCGGCCTTTACCGTCATGTTGTCTACGACGGTTACGGTATTTGATGGATATGCCAGAACCCTCCGTGAAATATCCCTACAACTCCGAGATAAACCGCTTCCCCGGCAGTTTGACCCAGCTTTTCTTCTGGTGCTTGCAGGAGGGAGCTATCTGATCATTTTCGCCTTTGTTACATCGTTGAAGTCACTTGTGGATTTTGCGACAACCTTGAGCTTCGTTTTTGCTCCGGTTATCGCTTATTTGAACCTTCGGGCCATGACTGGGGAAGAAGTCACGGGAGATGGCCGTCTCGGCGTGGGCTGGCGAATCTACGGGTGGGTTGGAGTCGTATTATTAAGTCTTTTTTCTGCATTCTTTTTAATCTGGATGTGGACCTAAACCAACGATTTGAGCAATTCTTGCGTTTGTCTTGAAAACCGATCATGAAACAGCTCAGGGCAGAGCTTTAGGTTAAAGGATTACAAATAATTAACTTTACAGCTTGCCTGGTTATCAGAAGCGTCTACCTATGAAGAAACTACTCGTTTTGTTGGCCTCGGTCTTCCTTTGGACAGGAGCCTCTGCTTCTCACATTATGGGAGGAGAAATTACTTGGGAATGTCAGGCCAATGGTCAGTATGTTTTCACCCTGAAAGTTTACCGTGATTGTAACGGTATTCCTGGGCAAACATCAGCACAAACCCTGAACATTTGGAACTACGGATCATTCCCTAACACTATCATCTGTAATTTCATTTCTCAAACCGATATTTCACCACCCTGTGGATTTCCGTGTTCGAATCCAACAGCTGGTTCAGCGGAGGAGTACGTATACATCTCAAACCCGGTTACACTTACAGGTACGCCGCCAGCGAACGGCTGGGTGTTTACCTGGGACGATTGCTGCCGCAACGGAGCCATTGACAACCTGATTCTGACCGGTGGAGGTTCTACAGGTCACACGCTTCGCGCGATCATGTATCCATATACACCTGTCGGTGCACCGAATGCGAACCCAGCCGATCCTTGCTACGATAGCTCGCCAATTTTCCTGGAAAGTCCAGCTACGGTGCTTTGTACGGGTTTCCCATTTACCTACAACCAGAACGCATTTGACTCGGATTTGGATTCCCTCTACTACGATTGGGATCAACCACTTCGGGACAATCCTTGGCCAGCAACAGCCTTTACCTTTGTCGCTGGATATTCTTTCAATAGCCCATTTCCAGGACCAACGCAAAATGCCAACAATACTGGCGCAACCCTGAACAACAATTCGGGTGAAGTGAGTTTGACCAATTATACTCCAGGATCATACGTGAGTGTGGTTCGAGTTGAAGCATGGCGATGCGGTCAAAAAATTGCTGAGGTCTTCCGTGATCTTCAGACGACCTATCTAGGTGGTGCGGACTGTCCGGGCCTTCCTGGTGGTTTGACGAATAACCCGCCTCAGGTGACCATCTCGGCTTCGACCTTTACGCCGGTGACTCCATCCTTGTTTGTGGATACTGTATTTGCAGGACAAACGGTAACGTTTAACATGCAAGCTTCGGACTTTGATCCTCAGCCTGCGGGTACCCCAAGTCCAATCCAGAACGTAACCATCCTAGCTTCTGGGGCTCAGTTTGGGGCAGGATTTACAAGCACCACTACGGGCTGTTTGCAGCCTCCGTGTGCTACGTTGAATCCGGCAACACCGATTACGAATCCCATTGGTTCGGCAACGACATTTACGTGGAATACGGATTGTTCCAACTTGAACTACAGCAATGCATGTGCTTCGAGCAATACCTATACTTTCCTTCTCCGGGCTTCCGATGACTTCTGTAATGCACCTGCATTTTTCTATGGTACTTTCCAGGTAACCGTTCTTCCTGGGGTGAGCGACCCTGCTGAAGTGAAGTGTATTCGAACGTTGGCCAACGGAGATGTGGAACTGGACTGGACGCCACCATTGGATACCGGACTGGTATTTAATGAGTATATCATCTACCATCAACCCGTTGGGGGTGGGGGATATGGTCAGATTGGAACCATACCCGATCCTACCGTGAACACGTTTACCCACGTTGGTGCACCTGGTGGAGGAAATTATATTGTACGTCAATCAACCGGTTGTGGCTTCTTATCACAACCAAATGATACCATTTCTCCGATTGAGCTTACCGTTGCAGCACCACCTCCAGGTTCAGTTGCGAACTTGACGTGGAACTCTCCTTTCCCGGGTGGGCTACCAGCTACGTCAACGGGATACTACTACATCTACCGCGAATTCCCTGCGGGTACTTGGTCATTGCTTGATTCAACACAAACGACTGCTTATTCTGATACAGTGAACTTGTGCAATGAATTCATCAATTACCGAGTAGAGACTCAGGATACGTCGAGAAACTGTAATTCTCAATCAAATGTGGACGGAGCGCAATTGGCTGATTTGACTCCTCCTAATGTGAGTCCCGCGGACAGCGCCACGGTGGATATCAACAATAACTTGGCAAGTATTTCATACCAAGCGACTACAGCAACGGATGCGGTATACTACATTATTTACACGTGGGATGCGATTAATTCGGCGTGGAACCCCATCGATACTGTGTTTGATTTATCTCAAACTACCTACGTCAACCTCAATAGTAATGCGGCCAATGGACCTGAATCCTATGGTGTGGCCGTCGTAGATAGTTGTGATAATCGCTCCCCTGTTTCGAGTATTCAAACCACTATGCATTTGAGTAACGAGCTCGATGCATGTGCTTATGCGGACAGTTTGTGGTGGACCAGCTATGTAGGTTTCCCAATGGCTTCGTACAATATCTATGTCAGTGAGAATAGCGGTCCAGTAACGTTGCTTGGAACGACCGTTGCTGGTGATACGACTTTTTTGCATGCGAACTTAACTCCTTTCAGCAGCTACTGCTACTACATTGAAGCGGTTGGAACTGGGGCGGAGACTTCCCGATCGAATCAGCTGTGCATATTTGCTGACGCTCCTTTAGCGCCTCAGTGGGAGTA
This sequence comes from Cryomorphaceae bacterium, assembly GCA_017798125.1. Lineage (NCBI taxonomy): Bacteria > Pseudomonadati > Bacteroidota > Flavobacteriia > Flavobacteriales > Cryomorphaceae > Cryomorphaceae bacterium. The sequence goes on along the minus strand of CP059070.1, from coordinate 2,768,608 downwards.
CATGAAGTTTGTGACTGTGGATATCACGGCCAACTTGGTCGACATGGAAGTCTATGTGGATACGGTTGCTGACGTTATTGAACATCGAATTGAACGATCCTTTGGATTGGCCGGCCCTTATTCTCAAGTTGGCTTGGTACCTCAGCCTTTAACCGGTTCCGAGATTCAATTCCAAGATCTTACCGCCAATTTCAATCTGCAGGAATATTACTACCGCGTTGTTGCTGTGGATGATTGTGGAGCTGATGTGTTGATTTCGGACACTTCCAATACCATTCACCTCGATGTTGTCGCAAATGCGAATCTGACTAATGAGCTATCTTGGAACGCATATCGTTACTGGGATGGTGGGGTAGAATCCTACAACATTTATCGTTGGATTGACGGTATTCCGAATATGACTCCGTTGGCGAACGTTCCGGGTAATACAACCACTTGGATCGATAACTTGAATACCACCTTCTTAGGCCAACAAGGAAATGGACAGTTCTGCTACTATGTGGAGGCGATTGAAGGAGCAGGAAATGTATATGGATTCCTGGAGCTGAGCACGTCCAACTTGACGTGTGTGGAGCAGAATCCTAGAATGTTTATCCCGAACGCCTTCAATCCATTGAGTTCAATTCCGGAGAATCAAGTCTTCAAACCTTCGGCACTCTTTGTAGACCAATATCCGTATGAAATGCGCGTATTTGATCGTTGGGGTAAAGAAGTATTCTACACCACGGATTCCACCATTGGATGGGATGGTACCTTTGAAGGTGAAGATATGCCAGGAGGAGTTTATACTTATGCCATTGAATACCTACCAGAAGGTGCTGATGAGGCTATTCGATACTCCGGTTATGTAACTTTGATTCGATAAGTACAAGAAAAGTGTTGAAACCCCGCCTCGGCGGGGTTTTTTTGTGCTTTTCCGTATCTTGAAGGCAAATACTGAGGTCAGTGCTACGATTTGCTATCCTGCTGCTGTTGACCCTTACTTTGTCCGTTCCCGCTGAAGCTTTCCATATCATGGGGGGCGAGATTACGTGGGAATGCAACAGCAATGGAGAATATATTTTTCGGGTAAAGATTTACCGGGACTGTTGTGTACAGTGTCCGAACTTATTCTTTGTGAGTGGGATTAATGTGTATAACAATCCCAACCTCAGCTTTATACCCATTGTCCAAGCTTCCGCAACGGATATTTCACCCACATGTGTCGATTCCACGCAACAACTCTCCTGTAGCGCAAATTCCCTAGGTGCTGTGGAAGAGTTTATTTATCAAAGCTCACCTATTACCCTTTCCGGGTCTCCACCTCCTCAAGGGTGGGTTTTCTCATGGGAGCAGTGCTGTCGAAATACGTCGATTACCAACATCACAAATCCTGGAAGTTGGGGCCAAAGCCTACGCGCCGTAATGTATCCCTACACCTTGCCGGGGGCTACGAACCCAGTTGATGCTTCAAACTGCTACGACAATTCGCCTGATTTCTTAGCTCGTCCGGCCACCTCGCTCTGTACGGGGTATTTTGTCACCATGAATCCGCTCGGTTCGGATCGAGACCTTGATTCCTTGTACTTTGATTGGGCACCCACCCTGGATGAATCTCCAGGAACATGGCCTCCTGCGGCGGTTACCTTTTCTGGAGGATATGCCTTTGATGACCCCTATCCAGGTCCTGCGCAGAATCCCAATAACACGGGTGCGTCTATTGACCATGAGTCAGGCGCCATAAGTATGCTGAATTATACAGCGGGTAACTACGTAAGCTGCATCAAGATTGAGTCGTGGAGGTGTGGACAAAAGGTGAGTGAAGTTTTTCGCGATCATCAAACACTCTTCAGCGGTTCATGCCCACCCGCTGGAGGTGCGGGCAGTCCCGTAAATGATGCACCTCAAATAACTTTTAACGGAGCGGGGTTCACACAAGTGACTCCCACCTATTTTGTAGATACAGTATCTCTAGGTCAGCCCATTTCCTTCACGGTGAATGCTATTGACGCTGACCTTCATCCGAACGGTACTCTTCAGGCGATTGAAATGACCGCGGTAGGTGGTCAATTGGGGCCAAACTGTTTTGAACCGCCGTGTGCTACATTAAATCCACCACTGCCTCAGACCAATATTGGCCTGGTAGGAACGACCTTCAATTGGACGCCAACGTGTGCACATCTAAGTACAGTTCTGGGCTGTCAGACCATTTCTACACACCGGTTCGTCTTTAAAGTAACGGACGATTTTTGTCCAATTCCTGGAATCAACTACATCACAGTAGCCATTGTCGTTGAGAGTGATTCTGTGCCGCCACCGCAACCCAGATGTGTCCAATTTGATTCTACTGCTGGCGTGCAAATCACTTGGGATTTTCCGCCCGATACAACCAACTTGTCCAATTACTTGGTATTCTATGAAGATAGTGTGGGTAATGGTTTTCCTGTATTGGATACAGTGTTTGGGGCGTCTTCAAATAGCTACCTCAATCCAAACGGCTTCTCTGGGGGGCGCTATTTTGTTCGCTCTTTGGATTCGTGTGGAGTCCCTTCCTTCTGGAGTGATACGATTTCGCCCATCTTGCTATCAGCCACTGTTGCTCCGGGTGGAGCTACGGCCCAGCTTACTTGGAACGCGCCGCTAAATCCATTGCCAGCGTCAGCAGGATTATATAGAGTACTCCGGGAGTACCCCGTGGGGACTTGGACCGTGATTGACAGTACTCAAAACACGAATTATGACGATCTATTCCCTGTGTGCTCTGAGCCCGTTAACTATCGGATTGAGATTTGGGATGCCAGCGTTCAGTGTATGTCCAATTCCAATGAAGCGTCTGTCGTTCTAGAAGATCTCGATGCGCCGACGGCTATTTCGGTGGATTCTGCATCGGTGAATTCTAGCAATGGATTGGCTCATATTGGATATCAAGGCACGACCACCATAGATGCCGAATTCTACATCATTTATCTTTTTGACGAGGTAAATGCCGCATGGCTTCCCATAGATACGGTCTTTGATTTGAATCAAACGGATTATCAAAACCCCAACAGCAATGCTTCTAATGAGTACGAGATCTATGGGGTGGCCGTAGTAGATAGCTGCGGGAATCGTTCTCCAGTATCGGCGCAACACCGCACTGTACATCTTAATGTGGATGTATTCTCTTGCGATACGACGAACGTTTTATCGTGGAATTCCTATGAAGGATTTACGGTCAATTCGTACGAATTATATACCTCTTTGAATGGTTCGACTTACAGTCCGACTCCGCTTCCAGCCGGTGCTTTGACATGGGAAGATGTGAATTTCCTTCCTGGGGATAGCCTGTGCTATTATGTTGAGGCTCAAGGTCCGGGTGGAGTCACTGCTCGATCGAACAGAGTATGTGTAACTGTGTCTGCTACAGAAGCACCAGCTTTTCAATACATGACTTTTGCCACGGTGGATGTCACCAGTACTTGGAATGAATTTCAGGTGTACTTGGATACCGCTTCTGCCGTGAGCTCTCTGCGATTAGAGCGCAGCAATGTTGTTACAGGTCCATTTGCCCCCGTATCAACTATCGGCTTAACGCCCGGGCTAGATTTGTTCGATTTGACCGATTTGAGCTCACTGCCCAATACCCGGAGCTACTTTTATAGAGTTGCCGCTATTGATACGTGCGGAGACGTATTGGCTACGAGCAATACGAGTCGAACAATTTATTTGGAGTCCCTACCAGGCGGCTTGGATGCCAATCAGCTTCTGTGGAACACCTATGAAGGATGGGCTGGGCCAATCGCCGGTTATGAAGTCTACCGATATCTTGTTGATCCCAACACGGCCACCTTAGAAGCCTTACTTCCTCCTAGTACCACCAGCTATTCGGATGATTTCGCTGGGAATAGTTCGGAAGCTCTTAATGAATATTGCTACTTCGTAGTAGCTATTGAGGGGCCAGATAATCCTCTTGGATTTATGGAGGTAAGTCGATCGAATATACTCTGTATTGAAAGAGAACCATTACTCTTTATTCCGAACGCCTTCCATCCCGGCGGTTGGATTCCTGAGAATCAGGTCTTTAGGCCAAGCGGGGTCGTTCCGGATGACTTGACTTATTCCATGCGGATTTACGATCGATGGGGTGGGTTATTATTCGAAAGTACGGACGCTACTGTTGGTTGGGATGGGACCTTCAATGGGGAGGACATGCCGCTGGGAATCTACTCCTACGTTATCGAGTATAGCTTTGATGATCAAAGTGTTAGAAACGCAGGAACCCTTACTCTAATTCGCTAGCGAATTCGTATCTTTGCGTGCAATTTAATCAATTGCGGCTCCATCATGTCTTTATTGAATTCGAACAACTTTATTGGCGAGGGATTGACCTACGACGATGTCTTATTGGTCCCGAACTATTCTGAAGTACTTCCTCGAGAAGTAGATATACGCACAAAATTCACCCGTAACATTACCCTTAACGTTCCGATTGTATCCGCTGCGATGGATACAGTAACGGAATCGCAGATGGCTATTGCCATGGCTCGAGAGGGAGGGATTGGCGTACTTCATAAAAACATGACCATTGAGGGTCAGGCACGCGAAGTCAAAAAGGTTAAGCGTGCTGAAAGTGGTATGATCCTAGACCCAGTCACTCTTCAGGCGAATGCTTTGGTCAATGATGCCAAGAACATGATGCGCGAATACAGCATTGGAGGTATTCCCGTAGTCGACGGAGAAATGAAACTTGTTGGTATTGTAACCAATCGCGACTTAAGGTTTGAGAAGGACGATACCCGACCTGTTGCAGAAGTCATGACGAGTGAAAACCTAGTCACGACATCTGAGAATACGTCCTTGGAGCAAGCGGAAGGTATCCTTCAAGAGCATAAAATTGAAAAGCTTCCTGTAGTCAATAAGGATGGCAAGCTCACGGGATTGATTACCTATAAGGACATCATTAAGCAAAAGAACCAGCCTAATTCGAGTAAGGATCAATTCGGTCGGTTGCGCGTGGCGGCAGGTGTTGGAGTGACTGGTGATGTCATGGATCGAGTGCAGGCTTTAGTGGATAACAACGTCGATGCAGTTGTCGTCGATACGGCTCATGGTCACACCAAAGGAGTTAAACTTGTTGTTCAGGAGATTAAGAAGGCCTTCCCAGAATTGGACGTTGTTGTGGGTAATATTGCAACTGCAGAGGCGGCAAAATTCCTAGTAGACGCAGGAGCTGATGCTGTTAAAGTAGGTATTGGTCCAGGATCCATTTGTACCACACGAGTTGTTGCTGGTGTAGGTGTTCCGCAGTTGACTGCTGTGAATATTGTAGCTACGGCGATAAAGGGAAGTGGAGTTCCCGTCATTGCGGACGGTGGAATTCGTTACACCGGAGATATTGTAAAGGCCTTAGCAGGTGGTGCGCATACCGTTATGCTCGGTTCCCTGTTGGCTGGAACTGGAGAATCTCCAGGTGAAACGGTTATCTATGAAGGTCGTCGATTCAAAACTTATCGAGGAATGGGATCGGTCGAGGCTATGAGTGCCGGATCCAAAGACCGCTACTTCCAGGATGTAGAAGACGACATAAAAAAATTAGTTCCAGAAGGCATTGTAGGCCGCGTTCCATACAAGGGTTCACTGAATGAAGTGATGTACCAGTTTGTGGGTGGATTGCGCGCCGGTATGGGATATAGTGGGGCAAAGGACCTAGAAACACTAAGAACAACTGCTCAATTCGTGAAGATCACAGCAGCTGGTGTACAGGAAAGCCATCCTCATGATGTAGCCATTACACGCGAAGCGCCTAACTACAGCCGTTAATCAATAAACAAATTCAGGATTTACGATGAAGCAACTCGTTGCACTACTTTTCATTTTCAGTATAGGAAGCACTTTTGCACAGAATGATTCGCTGTTGATGATTCTTGAATCAGACAGTATTTATTTGGCTGAATTTGAACACGTCTACAATAAGAACAGGAATACGCCAACGGCAGAAGTAAAAACGCCAGAGGAATACCTAGAGCTCTTCATTAACTTCAAATTAAAGGTATTGGCTGCCGAAGAGGCTGGATTGGATACCATGCCTCGATTCAAGCGTGAACTCAAAGGATATCGCAAAGACCTTGCTCGTCCGTATTTGAACGACGCGGAAGTTACCGAAGCCTTGGTTGACGAAGCCTTTGAGCGCTATCAAAAAGAAATCCGCGCACGTCACATACTCTTTTCTGTAAATGAAAATGCCACACCTGAAGATACACTGCGGGTGTACAATCAGGCAGTTGAGGTTCGTAAACGCATCCTGGCGGGTACTGACTTCGAGAGCATGGCGCGCAGATACAGTGAGGATCCATCCGTAAAGGATAACGGAGGGGATCTGGGTTACTTTACAGCGCTTTATATGGTATACCCTTTTGAGTCTGCCGCGTTCAACACCCCGGTGGGTGAGGTAAGCATGCCTATTCGTACGCGCTTTGGATTTCACTTAATCGAGATCACGGATAGCCGCCCGGCTCGAGGACAGCGCAAAGTTGCTCATATCCTCATTCAAGTAGAAGAAGGAGATACGGCTGCTTGGAACACGGCTAAAAGAAAAGCCGACGAAGTATATCAGAAAGCAGTTTCCGGAGAGGATTTTTCAGCCCTAGCGGTACAGTATTCGGACGACAAGACCTCTGCTAGTGCGGGAGGTGAGCTGAGATGGTTTGGGTCTGGAGTCATGGTTGAAGAATTTGAGGAAGGAGCGTTCTCGCTGGATTCCGTTGGCCAAGTAAGCGAACCTGTTCGCACGCAGTTTGGCTATCACATCATTCGTCTCATGGATGTCAAAGGACCGCCCAGCCGAGAAGAGGATGAATTCGAAGTTCGAAGAAAAATTAAAGGGGACGTACGTGCACAAAAAAGTCAACGAGTCGTTATTGACCGATTGATGGCAGAATATGCCCCTGAAGTAGAGGAGAAGAATTTGGTGGTTTTTGAGCAGCTAGTCGATGAATCATTTTATCGAAGAGCCTGGAAACCCGAAATCATGGCCGGTTACACGCGTCCGGTATTGACTTTCGCCGATACCGTATTGCTTCAGTCTGATTTTGCTGAGTACCTTGGAAAGCTCCAGTTTTCAGCGGATTTAAATCAAGATAAGGAAACCATGCTTCGCGTTGCCTTCAAAAACTTCTCTGAAAAGGCAGTGATGTCGTATGAGAACGATCACCTAGAGGAGAAATACCCAGAGTTCAAGCTTTTGTACAAAGAGTACCGTGATGGAATCTTGTTGTTTGAGCTCATGGATGATGAGGTTTGGTCTAAGGCTGTCAAAGACACGGCTGGTCTAGAGGCTTATTATGAGGCCAATAAGATGAAGTACATGTGGCCTAAGCGCGCGCGGATGAAAGTTCATACAGCGAACGATGAAAAAGTGGCCGCGAAAATGCTCAAATATCTTGAAAAGGGGAAGACCACAGAGTGGATCGCTGGAAAGCTCAATGCTGATAGCGAACTTCCATATCAAGTCGAAGAAGGACTGTACACCAGTGCCGAATTCCCGGGTAAAGCCGAAGATTGGAAGGTCGGTTTAAGCCCAGTGGAGAAGACGGATAGAGGTTACCAAGTATTTGAAGTCCTAGAGTTGTTGGAGCCAATGCCAAAGGAACTCAATGAGTCCAAGGGCATTATCATTTCGGACTACCAACGTCAGTTGGAAGAGCAGTGGATTGAGGAACTTCGCGCGACCTACAGCTATGAAGTCTTCCCGATGGTCCTCGAACACGTCCAGTAATGCGGATACTCTCCTTTTTTATCGCCTGTGTTTGTCTGAGTACGGTATCCTGTACCTTGTTTGAAGGAACGGACCATTCGGATGCCATAGCACGTGTAGGAGAGGAATACTTGCTTCGCACCGATTTGGACGAAGTACTGTCCGATGACCTAAGTCCCGAGGACAGCGCTGCGATCGCCTACAACTACATTTACAATTGGGCTCGGAAACGCCTTGTGCTTCAAAAAGCAGAGCTCAATTTGAGCGAGAATGAGAAGGATGTGGATCGCCTCGTTGAAGAGTACAGAAATAGCTTGGTTCGTTCACTCTATGAAAAGAAGCTAATCGCCGAGTATCTGGATACGGTGATCACGGAATCTCAGGTAGAAGAGTACTATCAGGAAAACCAGGATAATTTTGAGCTCAAAGAGAACATTGTTCGTGCGGAGTACTACAAATTTGATCCGGCAACGCCAAAGCTGAGTGATTTTAGACGTTGGTTTCGTTCGCGTCGCGAGACCGATATAGAAAAGCGTCAGCAGTTTGCTCTGGACTTCGCACAAGAGCGGTATATGAGCGATACTACTTGGATTTCGTTTATGGATTTGGTGCTTCGCGTTCCCTTGCAGACGTATAATCAAGAGCAGTTTTTACGCGCGAACGAATATGTGGAGATTGAAGATTCAACAGCGGTGTATTTTATTCACATTGAGGACTACAAGGTGACCGACAGTTTTTCGCCCTTGGAGTACGTGCGCCCTACCATCGAGAACATTATCTTGCACCAGCGCAAACTGGACCTAATAAAAGAGATGGAAAATCGTTTATACGAAGACGCGCAGAAAAGGAATGAGTTTGAGATCTACGATTAAGGCCTTTTTGGTATTGTTTTTATCGGCCTCCACGGCCGGATGGGCCCAGCCCACTGGGGAAGTTATTGACCAGGTGGTCGCCGTTGTCGGCGGTTACAAAGTACTCCGTTCGGATGTAGAAGCGCAGTATCTTCAGTATCAACAGCAGGGTATTGCAGAGACCGCCTTATCCAAATGTCAGGTATTTGAAGATTTGATGTTTGAAAAGCTCCTATTAAATCAGGCAGAGATTGACTCTATTATCATCTCTGACGAACAAGTGGAATCCGAAATGGATCGCCGTTTGTCCATGCTCGAGGCTCAAATTGGGGGTATCCAGAAACTCGAAGAGTTTTACGGGCAGTCCATCGTTGAGATTAAAGAGGAAATGCGTTCTTCGATGAAGAGTCAATTGACGGCTCAGCGCATGCAAGGTGAAGTCGTGGGCGAAGTTGAGGTTACTCCAGGCGAGGTGCGTAAGTTTTACCGGGACATCCCCAGAGATAGCCTTCCCTCATCAATTCCGGAAGTCGAGGTAGCTCAGATCGTCAAGTTTCCTGAAGTACGGGAAGAAGCGAAGACGGACGCTATTGAAGAGCTGAGACAGATCAAAGAACGTATTGCCAACGGTTCCAAGTTTTCAACCATGGCCATCCTCTATTCCGAGGACCCCGGTTCTTCGAAGAACGGAGGATTGTATGAAGGGGTAAAACGCGGCCAGTTTGTCAAGGAGTTTGAGGGAGTAGCCTTTGCGCTCCAGCCAGGCGAGGTTAGCGACGTTTTCGAAACCCAATTCGGATACCATGTCTGCCAATTGGAGGCCAAAAGAGGGCAGGAGATCGACGTGCGCCACATTTTGATTGTACCTAAAATAAGCCCTCAAGATTTACAGGAAGCCCAGAACTTTTTGGATAGTCTGAAGGTCATTATCAATGACGGAATTTTGAGCTTTGAGGAGGCCGCAATGGAATACTCTGATGATACGGATACCAAAAACAACGGGGGACTTATGGTGAATCCGGCCACAGCGGATACCAAGTTTGAGATCTCCGAATTGGACCGCTCGGTTTATTTCACCATTGAAGAAGTGAATGTGGGCGAGATTGCCGGGCCGATTAACTACCAAACGCCCAATGGTAAGCAGGGATTTCGTTTGGTACAGCTCATTAGCCGTTCGGAGCCCCACCGGGCCAACCTGAAAGATGACTACCAGCGTTTGCAAATGATGGCCACCGGTAAGAAACAGCAGGAAATCACCACGGATTGGGTATCGGACCGTTTGGACGATACCTATGTGCGTGTGATGCCCAACAGTTATGAATGTAATTTCCAGTACAACTGGACCAAGAACGATCTATAAGCATGTCGAACAACTCTGATGTTGCCGCAGTAGATGCATTGGTCGGCCAATACGCCGAACTCAAGAAGGAAATAGGAAAAGTAATTGTCGGCCAAGATGAAGTCGTTCGCGATGTCATCATCAGCATCTTCAGCAAAGGGCACTGTTTGCTTGTTGGAGTTCCTGGTTTGGCTAAGACCCTTTTGGTCAATACCATTGCCGAGGCATTGGGATTGTCTTTCAACCGAATTCAGTTCACTCCGGATTTGATGCCAAGTGACATTATTGGAAGTGAAATCCTTGGAGAGGATAGACACTTCAAATTTGTCAAGGGACCCTTGTTCGCCAACATTATTTTGGCGGATGAGATTAACCGAACTCCACCTAAAACGCAATCAGCCCTTCTGGAGGCTATGCAGGAAAAAGCAGTGACCGCGGGAGGTCATCGCTACAAGTTGGATGAGCCCTTCTTCGTACTTGCGACGCAAAACCCAATTGAGCAGGAAGGTACCTACCCACTGCCCGAAGCGCAGTTGGACCGTTTCATGTTCAACATCAAGGTTGAGTATCCAAGTTTTGAAGAAGAAGTGCAGATCGTCAAAAATACGACCAGCGATTACCGAGCTGAAGTTGGACATGTTTTGTCTGCCGAAGAAATCATTCGAATTCAGGATCTGATTCGTCGTATTCCCGTGAGTGATAATGTTTTGGAATACGCGGTTCGCCTGGCGAGCAGTACTCGCCCAGCCGAAGAGGCAGCTCCTGAGATGGTGAAGAAGTACTTGAGCTGGGGAGCGGGTCCGCGCGCCTCTCAGAACTTGATTCTAGGAGCAAAGGCGCATGCAGCCATTAATGGAAAGTACGCTCCTGACCAAGAGGATGTACGAGCTGTTGCTTTTGCCATTCTCCGACACCGTATTGTCAAGAACTACAAGGCCGAAGCAGAGGGGATTAGCGAAGAGCAAATTATTACCTCCCTATTCTGATATATCTCATGGTTTAGACCTTCTAGAGGTCGGAACTTTGAGATCATGGAAACGTCCATTCGCGAGCGACTGAAGGCTCGATACTACGAACATCCTGTTGTTTGGCCGGTGCTCAAAAAAGCACAGGAATGGAATAATCGTGCTCAATACCGATGGTATTACCGATGGCCTGGTAACGATACGCGAGTGAGCATTAAAGAAATCAGCTTAGAATTTCACTCTGCGTGTAATCTGAGGTGTCAGTTTTGTGCTTTAGATCACCTGAAGCCAAAGGTTTCCATGTCTCCGTTAATCCTAAGACGTTTTCTCGATAATTTCTTGGAAGATGAGCGATTCCACAGCGTGCATAAATTTCAGTTGTACAATGGTGGTGAGACTTTACTTCATCCTAAACGCTTAGATATGCTCCGAATCATCAAGGAGTACCGGGAAAGAGCACGCTCCAGGGGTATAGACTTTCCGAAGGTCTCGATGTTGACCAATGGAATGCTCTTAAGGGAAAAGCTAGCCCGAGAAATTATTGATGAAGGCCTAGTCGATGAAGTGGGATTTAGCTTGGATGGCGGAACGCCAGAGGATTTTGAGAATCTACGCGTAAACGCAAAGTGGGATAAGTTCTACGACAACGTCAAGTTTTTCACACAATATGCCCACCAAGGTGCTCGAGCTGTTCGTGTCTATGGAATCACTATTGTTCCCGAGCCCAAGGCCCTTGACTATTCTTGGATGCACCCCGAATTCGTCGAACTTGCCGAAGCCTTTGATCACCACGAAATGCGCCGATTACACGATTGGGGGGGAGAAGTTGCCATCGAAGGCGAAGCAGTCAAAAATCTAAAAGGACGCGGATGCGATCTCTTGCTTCGTCAAATGATTTGGTTGCCGAACGGGGACGTTACCGTGTGCTGCAATGATTTGAACTCAAAAGGGGTAGTTGGGAATATTCTGACCAATGATTTGTGGGGAATTTATCGTTCTCCAGAACGAAGAAGATATCTAGATCTACTGGATGCGGGGCGGAAGTCAGAGCTGGAGCTGTGCAAGAATTGCCAGACGTTCTGAGGCCAAGCATCGGCCCGTAGGGCCAAAGGGAGGCTCCGAAAAGGCTAAATCACAAAGAAAAAAGAAAGGGACAACCTCGCGATTGCCCCTCTAACCAAACCCAGTTACCCATGCGCCTATTCACATAGGTGATATGATAACGGGGAATTTTGGGGCACATTATGTTCTTGCCCTAAAAAATATGTTAATAAAGTCCTTGGGAGAGGCGGCGGTAGATTTCATCGAGCCGCAGATCGAGGACGAAGCGAAAATCGCCGAAGGGATTGACTCCGTCTCGGAGGCCTTCTTCACTATTCCCGTAGGCCACAGGGAAATAGAGCTCAACGAAGTCGGGAATGAAGCGCAGGGAAAGGCCAGCTCCGTAGTGAAAGAGATTCTCGTTTGGTCCAGTGCTAAATTGATTCGACGTGTAGGCGCCCTCCACGTAGACTTGAAAGAAGCGCCAAATGGGGTATTGCACGGTGGAACTCGCCAAAAATGCATTGACCGTGGATCGGGTATCGTACTTCAGGCCCCCATCTTGAACAAAAAACTGACGGCTTAAGAATCCATCATCCTCCGATCGGCCCAGAAAGTAGAGTTCGAAAAGGTAGTCAGGCGTGTTGCTCAGTCCGAAGTTGTAGTAGGATCCGGAGGACGGATATTCATTGCGCCAAAACCAACCGAGGTAGTTGCGCCATTGTAGACGACTTCCTTTGCGGATCTGCCATTGGAAGGTGGCGTCGACATAGCTCTTGACAAAGCCCGTGGCAAATTGAGTGTCGAAGAAAACTTGCCAAGGGTGAAGGACATGCTGGTTGTCTAGTCGGTAGCGAAAATCTAAAATTGAGTAGTTGCTGTTTGCCAAGTCTACAGTGACAGGAGGTTCAGCTATTGTTGGTAGTTCACGCCATACCGACACGTTTCGAACGCGCAGGGAGTGGCTGTAGGGACTTCGAGGATAGGGTCTGCGAAACTGGACGTTCAATGCTGTCGTTAGACGCGTATAGGTTAGATCTGTATCGTAGCTAAAGTGTCGGCCGTAGACGCCAAGCCGGATGTATTGAAAGACCCCGTCGTCAAAATACTTGGTTATTGTAGAGTGACCCGCTCCGTTCAGGGTTCCTTGGCCTATGCTATACATAGGCGCAATTCGGTACTGAAAAGGCTTGACGGGTACGTTGGCGTTGTACACCGCGAAACCGACCAAGAATTTATCGTAGTTATTCCAACTCAGCATGGGGGACCAGTAAATCTGTGTCTTTTCGGGCCGATCCAGACTGCCATAGAATTGAAGCTTAATGGGTTCTACCTTTTTCAGAAGCCCTTCTGAACGCCAGAGGTTATTGTGCCTGAATTCTTCAATGAGCTCTTCTGGTGCATCAATCCGCACGGCATCGAAATCGACATCCGGCAGTGACCAAGTGGTGTCTTTGACCATAGGAGGCATCCAAATCCGCTTCACTTCTTGATCACCCTTGATCAGACTAGCAGAGTAGGGCACTTGTAAGGCCGTACGGTTACGAACGGTCACCTCGTTCTTGGAGACTTTTTTGACTTTGTAGTCCACCTGAAGGTTTGACTCAATCAAATCAGCAAACAGCCAATTCAGGGATTCGCCACTGACGTCTTCGAGGACCTCTTGCAGATCGTCGGGCCGGGGATGTTTGAACTGCCAGCGATCGTAATACGCTCGCATCCCAGCATCGTACAAAGAGTCGCCCCAATAGTGGCGGAGGTATTCAAAGACGAGCCCTGTCTTAGAATAGACAATGGCCCCGTAGTTCAGAGAATTGAAATCTTCGGAGGACGTTTCAATCGCCTGATCCACCCCAAAACGAGCACTGAATAAATAAGGAAGATAGTTGGCGTCAAATACGTCGTAGCCTTCAAGGTCAAACCATTTTTTGATCTTGTCGACCAAACGCGAGTCGATATCAACGATCTCCCTTTCGGGATACTTGGTTTTGATGTACCGAATTTCATTCGCCGTATTGATTCCCTCATCCATCCAGGCATGATCGCGCTCGTTGCTACCGAGCACGCCATAAAACCAATTGTGCCCGACTTCGTGCATGATAACCGTCTCTAGACTCCGAGCGCTGTTTTCATTGCCAATGATGGTGATCATGGGGTATTCCATTCCACCACCGGCCGCTATGGTTCCATCCACTGCAATCACATGTTCGTATGGATAGTCTCCATTCCATAGTGAATAATAGTAAGTAGCATCCTTGAGGTATTCCGAGGCACTCTGCCAGAGTGTTTCGTTTCTAGGGGTATAGTAAGCCCATGTGTGGACCCAGCGATCACTCCAGGGAAGCTGGACACTGTCGTGAAGCACCTGCCAACGTTGATCCGCAAACCAGGCAAAGTCGTGAATGCTATCTTGTCTAAAGCGATACGTTTGTTGGGCACCGTCTATCTCATGATGTACTGGGCGTCCTGTAGCCGCTAGGGTGTACGAGGTGTCGAGGTGAACCGTTACATCAAATGAACCGAATTCACTGTAGAATTCACCTTGGTTCAAGTAGGGCATTGGGTGCCAGCCGTCTCTATCGTACACGGCTGGTTTGGGGTACCACTGGGTTGCCATAACGGAGTGTTTTAAAACACCCATCCGGCTGACTCTACCGTCAGGCAAGTTCACGCGAAATGGGGTCTCGATGATAACGGAGTCCCCTGGTAAAAGAGGTTCGGGAAAGTCAAATCGAACCACGTCTGGATTTCCGTCGACTTCACTGTAAGCGACGTTCACACCGTTCACGGTAAAGGCCACAGAATCAATGGAGCCTCGCACGTCCTCATTAAAGTGTAAGTAGGTATCCCGATCCTCCAGCATTTGCTTCCCAAGAGCGGTGTGATCCCCTTGATACGCATTGGGCCAAAGGTGCATGTAGACTTCATGAAGGGTGTCCGGGCTCTCGTTCACATAGGTCATGGAGTCAAAGCCGCGAAGTTCTTCCGCATCGTGGTCAAAATGAACGTCCATGACATGGTCAACCCGCTGCTGAAAATAGCCCTGTGCTAGGCCCCCAAAGGGCAACCAACACAGGGCTATTAGGATCTTCCGCATCATGCGGCTAAATGTACGATGTCTGTCTTACATTTCTTCGTCCCAGTCTTCGGACTCCCAATTGTGCTCACCGTCGCCCCAATCTTTGTCCTCGTACTCCATGTACTCTTCTTCGTCGTTGTTAAAACCTTCACGGAATCCTTCTTGCTCTTCTTCCGTCCAGGTACAATCCATACAAGAGAGTCCTTGGTTGTTCATCATCCAGGTATGATTGACCATATCCCAATCCCAGGTGTTTGTGGTATTGTCAATGTCATCAATCACGGAGATTGCCGATTCGTTCAGGTAGACACTGGCTCCTTTAGGAAGGTAGAGCGTGATGTACAACTCCTGATTGCGCCATTTCTCATCGATAGAGAAATTCAAATGGTTCGGCAGCTCAATTCTTCCGCTGTCAATGACTGCGTCATAGGTAATCTGCTCTGCACGCTTCCGCGCCTCCCATTTATTGCTTCCGCGAGCATATTGACGAATCTGGAGCTTCGCTGTAGCACCAGCCGCACGCTCGATGTCAAAGTGTACGTTGCGCGTGTGGATCCGGTCTTCTGTGATGTCCATGAAGACACTGCGGTCGTACTGCAGCATATCCGAGATATCGTCTGTGCCCCCGACGATCTGAATGGGTCCTTCAACCAAAGGAACGTCCAGTTCAGTAGTGTATCGCCCTCCATCGTCAAAGTCAACACCTAATCGGATGGCTCCAATGATGGTCAGGATCATACCCACACCGAATAGAATGGACAGGGTCGTATTGGTCATGCGGCTCATTTTAGGCACTTTAAAGAGCAATCGAGCACCAAGGGCCACGATACTGATCAGTGGAACCAAGACAACCAATAGGAGTCCACTAGCGGTTAGCCAGAAGTGTCCATTGTCAATGAAGAGTAAGTCTTGTACCTGCATGAATCCAATTCCGGCAAGGCCTGGATCCGGCCAGGAGACGAACCACATGCTGGCGCCGAACATCGCTCCGGTAAGGGCTATGATGATGGTAATGGCCGTGATGATGAGCGAGAAGCCAATGATGGCCAAGACCAGTTTTACAAAGACTCGGAGGATCGCCAAGAATAGGTCGACGATTTTATCGATTCCTCTCTTAGAGGCTGAAGCTCCGCGACGAGCTGTTTTTCCAGCATCACTGCCCAGATCATTCAGACGATTCTTCAAACTGTCGATTTCTTCCTTAATGGACTTTTCGATGTTGTTCAGATTGACGTCTTCCCCTCGCATTTCCAGCTTTTCAGCGGTACTGCGCGCTTCGGGAATAATAATCCACAAAACCAAGTAGAGTAGGAATCCGGTTCCCCATCCGAAGAAGGAGAGAACAAAGATCAAGCGCACAAACACCGGATCGATGTTCAAGTATGCTCCAAGTCCTCCAGCAACACCACCAATGATGGCATCATCGGGATTACGGAAGATCCTTCTGCGGCGTTTGCGGTCGCTCGAACCCGAAGAGGAGCTCGAAGATGAAGTCTCCTCGTAGCTCTTTGCACTAGGACCATCTTCCTCCACGTCTTCGTAGTCTTCTGGCTCACCGAGAACGGCAATGACCTCGTCTACGTCCACACGGGTAATGACTTGTTTGGAATCCCCAGTACGACTTTGAAACAGCTCAGCCATACGGGCTTCTACATCGGCAATGATCTCGTCACCACCGGGCTCTCCAGCGAACTTCGCTTTCAAGGCCTGCAGGTAATCGCTCAAGCGACCGTAAGCATCTTCATCAACGTGGAAGATGATTCCTGCTAAATTAATGTTGACTGTCTTATTCATCGTTTGAGGTTTTTGATTGGGTGGTCAGTTGTACTGCTTTTACAAGGTCGTTCCAGGTCAGATCGAGCTCCTTCAAAAAGGCCTCGCCGGAATCGGTTAAGGCGTAGTACTTCCGGGGTGGTCCCGAAGTTGATTCTTCCCAGCGGTAGCTGAGCAAGTCGGCGTTTTTCAATCGAGTCAGAAGGGGATATAGGGTCCCTTCCACCACAATCATTTTGGCCGACTTCAGCGCTTCGATGATTCCGGAAGCATACTGATCCCCATTCTTGAGGATGGACAGGATGCAATACTCCAGAACCCCTTTGCGCATCTGTGCTTTTGTGTTTTCAATTTTCATTGGGCTTCTGTTGTTCGGTATCCCCATCCCAAAGTGACAACCGAAGCCGCACGATCCTTTGGAGATGCCGAGGTTTTTCTTAGACGTTGGATAGGCTCAATAGCTTCAGTGCCTTGCGGCACGATGCTTACTCGACCCACCAATTCCTGTTCAGATGTTGAAATCGACTGAGTGTCCTCTACCGCCGGAGTGATAGAAGTAGTGCTCCCATAAACAGATGGGCTGACCATTCGCGCTCC
The DNA here is from genome assembly GCA_017798125.1 of Cryomorphaceae bacterium. NCBI lineage: Bacteria > Pseudomonadati > Bacteroidota > Flavobacteriia > Flavobacteriales > Cryomorphaceae > Cryomorphaceae bacterium. The sequence goes on along the minus strand of CP059070.1, from coordinate 2,751,252 downwards.
TTGCCAAAGCAAGAAACCTGCCCCGAGGGGGAGAACGATTTTAATCACAAATGCACCTAGAGATTTCATTTATATAGAACTTTGTTATGCAAATATATAAACATAAGATGGTACTATGCAATACAAAGTACTATTTTTTTATCTGGACCGACTATAAATTTCATTGAGAATGAACGATTTACTTCGCGCAAACCTTGACCAGTAGTACATTTAGCATAACTAAATACATGGCGCCATGGAAAAACTCAGTCGTAAAGAATTTTTGAAGAAAGCCGGGATTTTTGGCCTAACTGCGGTAGCCGGCACTACTTTACTCGCTGCGTGCGGGGGAGGAGATTCAGGAGCAGGAGACAGTGGAAGCGGTGCGCAACCACCACCTCCACCCAAGCCAAAACCCAAGCCTGAAGCAGCTGCGGATCCTTGCGAGTCCTACAATGCGGACTTGGATGAAAATGATTTGAGCACGCGCAACAGTCTTAAATACGTTGCCGTAAGCGAGAAGGAAGGTGAGAACTGTCTCAACTGTCAGTTTTACCAGCCCGATAAATTTGAAGGTAGTTGTGGTGGATGCCAGTTATTTGCTAATGGTGCGGTTGCTGAAGCGGGATATTGCATCAGCTGGACGGCCAAGCAAACATCTTAACTGGTTTTCTTCTGCCAAGCCTGAAGGTACTTATTGTACTTAAGGTAGGCTCTAAAATCACGAAGACTCTTAAAGAACTTAGGGTAGCTGTAACCGGCTGCCCTATTTTCTTTGGCAATCTTGTAGATCACCTTGTGGTGATGCAGCAAGCTGTACAAACCATCTTTAAGAGATGCGCAAGGGTGATAAATATGACCGGGTTCCGACATGGCTCCGTTCAGCTCAATAATGCAGAAGCGACCAGCATAAAGATCTTCAAGGCTCTTGCACTTGATGTCGTATCGTCCATAAAAGAAGCCATCAATGCCTTGGGAAACTTCGTCTATTTTTTCAACCAACTGTTTGTTGACCATATTCTTCCCATCCAAGAAGATGACCCCTTTACTGTGGTTACCTAGACGGACTAAGCTGTAGTCTTCATCCTTTTTCGGCACATCGTACCAATGGTTCTTGTGCTGTTTGAACAGTTCCTTTTCAAAAAAGCGAAGGCGGGGGTGGTTTCGAATCAGATCGGATACTGAGCTCTCTCCATCACCTTTTAGTCTAGTGAAATGCTTCACGACAACTGAACTGATTCGTCCTTGCTTTTCGTGGGGTAAGCGGTAGTAGAAGATGCCGATCTCCCAAGGTAAATCCACAAACTCTTGGACGATGAGGTCAAATGAAGCCTGCTTACGATAGGCCAGCACTTCGTCCCAATCGTGCAGAATGCGCACGCCGTTTCCACGTTCTCCGCGGTTAGGTTTAGCGATTAGAGGGAACTCCAACTGATTGTGCGTAAACCACCAACGGAAATCTCGTTCTCCCTTTAAATTATTCCACAAAAAGCTCTTCGGATAGAGGTGTTTAGGCAAGCGTGAGTAGATATTCCACTTGTCTTCACCGAACATGCCACCATACTTGAAGCCGGGATTTGAAAGGGCAAAGTAAAACGGATTTCGAGCTTTAATGGCCCAAGCAATGCTCTGGAAGTATACGGGGATATAAACCAGGTGCCAAGGCCAGAATTCCCAGTTCCAAAGTTTCGTAAGGCGCCGTGAAGCCACCGGAGGCTCATGTATGGCCTGATGGGGAAACTCGAGATACTCCCGCTCCAGATCGGCAATATTGATGTCGACTTGGCGGTCCATTAGAAGGGTGCTAGCATGTAAGGCGATTAGGTTTCGGGGCGAAAATACTCAATTTTTATGGATTGGCTCTCAGCGATATAGGAAGAGGTCGAGGATAACCATAAGCCCAAAGACCACCGAGGCAATGCCGTTTGTGGTCATAAAGGCTATGTTCACCTTTGATAAATCCGTCGGGCTGACCAACAGGTGCTGTCTCAGCAGCATAAGGACAAAAAACACGTATCCCGCCCAATAAAACCAAGCGAAATTGCCCTGCCAACCGGCAATTCCCAGACAAGTAGCCGTCACTACGTGAAGTAAAGAAGCCAGTTTTAAAGCGCGCGGGCGTTTTAAGAGTACGGGAATACTGTGAAGTTGCTGCTCTCGATCAAATTCGTCGTCTTGTAGGCTGTAGATAATGTCAAAGCCTCCTACCCAGGTCAAGACGGCTATACCAAACCAAACCGGTACCCAAGCAAATTCGGCGGTCACAGCTAAGTAGGCACCAACGGGCGCCAAGCTCAAGCCCAAGCCCAAAACCAAGTGACACAAAGCTGTGAACCGTTTCGTGTAGCTGTATCCCAAGGTGATAAACAGCGCAACCGGTGAGAGGTAGAAAACCAGTGGATTGATTAAATAAGTCACCACCATGAATAAAACGCTATTGGCGATCACAAAGAGCAGGGCTGATCGGGGCGAAATAATGCCTCGCGGGATTTCACGAACAGCAGCCGTTCTTGGATTTGCCGAATCAATATCCCGATCCAGATATCGATTAAACGCCATGGCCGCCGAGCGGACAAAGACCATGCACAACAAGACCAAGCCCAGTAGTCGCCAACTGAATTCCGCTGGTGTACTCCAAACGGCGTAGAAGTATCCGATCAACGCAAAGGGAAGAGCAAAGACCGTGTGGCTGAACTTAATGAGGGAAAGGTAATTCTTGATCATTACTTCTTATATGGGCGAATAATCAAGCGGACTCCGCGATCGTACTTCAAGTAATTCCAGATCCAATTGAACAGCGTAATAACCTTGTTTCGGAATCCGATCAGGGAGACTAAATGCACTCCCATCCAAATGGCCCAACCAAAGAAGCCTTGAACCTTCATGCGAGGGAGATCTACGACAGCTAAATTTCGACCAACCGTGGCCATGGAACCCAGGTCATTGTACTTGAAGCCAACGGGTGATTGTCCTTTTCTTTCGCGCAATAAATTCTTCCCGAGGAGCGTACCTTGCTGAATGGCTACTTGCGCCAGCATCGGATGTCCCTTGGGATGTTCTTCATCGATCATGACTGCTACATCACCAATGGCGTAGACATTCTCCATGCCTTCCACGCGATTATAGGCATCCACGCGGATTCGTCCACCCACAACCTTGTCGGCGTCTAAACCTCCGGGGAATGATCCCTTAACTCCGGCTGCCCAAATCAAGGTACTGGCTGGAAGTGGTTTGTTGTTCGTAATAACGGTTTGACCGTCGTACTCTTTGACCATAGTGCTGGTCCAAACTTGCACGCCAAGTTTTAGAAGGTAATCTAAAGCCTTATTGGAACTGGTCTCGCTCATCGCGGCTAGCACCCGAGGCGAAGCTTCAACCAAGTGAATACTCATGCGACGAATGTCGAGATCCGGATAATCGTGAGGAAGAACATGTCTTTTCAATTCTGCCAAGGCTCCAGCGAGTTCCACTCCAGTAGGCCCAGCACCCACTATGACGTAGTTCATCAAAGCTTCTCGCTTTTTCAGGTCGTCTGTCAAAAGTGCTGCTTCAAAGTTCTGGAGCATTAAAGAGCGCAAGTTGAGCGCCTCAGGGATGCTCTTCATGGGCATGCTCTGTTGCTTGATGCTCTCCATGCCGAAGAAGTTGGTTTCGCTTCCCGTGGCAATGACCAGGTGATCGTAATCCAAAGATCCAATACTGGTCTCGATGCGCTTGTCAGAAGTGTTCAAGCGCTCCACTTCCGCCATGCGGAAGAAAATATTCTTGTATCCCGTGAAGATGGTTCTCAGCGGATGGGCAATAGAATCCGGCTCAAGCCCGGCTGTGGCCACTTGATAGAGAAGAGGTTGAAAAGTGTGGTAGTTGTGACGGTCGAGCAAGACGACCTGGAAGGGTTTGTTCTTGAGGGACTTCGCCACCATGAGACCGCCGAATCCGCCGCCAATTATGACGACTCTGGGGTGATTGCTTTCGGGGATATTCATAGCGAAAGTATTTGACGCAAAGGTAGTCACGGGGCGCTCGAGAAGCAAGCATTGTGAACTTAATCGAATTTCTACACCTTTACATCCCATGAACCCACGAGGAAAAGAGTTTGAGGCGATTGCGCTGAGCCCATTTAAACTGCGATTGTTCTTTTTGAAGTCCCTGCCCATGGCCTGGCTGGCTGGTTTGAGGGTCACCTCTTTAACGGAGAAAGAATGTGTCGTCGAGTTCAAGTACAAATACTGGGTCAAGAACCCCTTTCAGAGCGTGTATTTTGCCGTTCAGGCGATGGCGGCTGAGCTATCTACTGGGGTCATGGCGATGCGTGAGATCTACAAGCGCAAACCTGGCGTGAGTATGTTGGTGGTGGGCTTGGAGGCTGAGTTCTTAAAAAAGGCCTCCGGAAAAGTCACTTTTACCTGCCCTTGCGGCGCTTCCTTTACGGAAAAGGTCCAAGAGGCTGTAGACACAGGGATACCTCAAACCGTGGTCTGCCACAGCATCGGCCGAGACGAAAAGGGTGATGAAATCGCCAAATTCAAGTTGATTTGGAGCTTTAAGAGTCGAAGTAAGTAATCGGTTTTGCGCCTCAACGGCGCGATGCACACTGCACACACAACACACTTTCCGGCAACAAGAGTAAGCGCCCCGTCGGGATTTCATCTCCGCAACTGCGACAGCGCCCAAAATGATCTTCATCCACGCGTCCCAGCGCACTTTCCAAACCGCGAAAACGAGCCACCGCTTTTCGGAGCGCCGCTTCATTGACGGATTTATTGTTGATGGCGTCCATCCGTGAAACGCGGCCAATGGCGTTTTCTGGAGCAATCGGCTTTGTCAATTCACGCAATCGGGCAATTTCTTCCCGGACCTGTTCCAAGGCCTCTTTGATTTTGGTAGTTACTTCTTGACGTTCTTCGGGACTCATGGACACAAAGTAGGGAATTCACTTCACCCCCTGTCCTTGCGGAGGATATTGAAGTTTTCAAACTGCATGATCGGATGTCCAACAACGTTTCGTTCAAACCAGGTGATCAAGCGGTACTTGGTGCGCTCGTGCTTGTGCTTGAGCCGTTCGGGATTTACACTGCCGGACCACTGAAGTTGATCAGCCCAATCAAATTTGGATAGCCAGTCCTTCATCACAGCAGGGTGCGTGCCCTCAAATTTGGGAATGTGTTGCATGGGGCCGTAGTCGAATGCCGCCGGTAAGTCCTTTAAGAGCTCTTCACTTTTCTGATCCCCGTGGTAGCTGCGGCTGTTGGATCGGCGCTTGGCCGACATCAGGTGCGGGGGGCGGACATAGCCGTAGTGGTAGACATCGGCCCGTAGGGCCACTACATTTAATTTGCGGTTGCCTTCTTTGCTTTGGTAGGCCTCATAGCTGTAGTCGAAGTTCCCGTCATAGTATCGAAAACTCTGAGCGTCTTTCCAGGAGTGGATTTTGGGGTCGTTCCGAATGATCCGAACTTCCCTGCGGTACCATGTGTGCCCGTCGTGGTAGTGGTCAAAGTCTCCCCAGAAATGAACGTAGTTGAATAAAAGGCCCTCAACTTCGGAGTCATCATGATGCCGCTCCATGGCCGCGCGAATGGTCTCGTGGTATTTTTCATGGATGGCCTCATCGCATTGAATGTAGACGAGCCAGTCTCCCGTGCAGGCTTCCTTGGCTTTGTCGGTCTCGCGAGCGAAAACGGTGTTTTTGGGGTAGTTCGCCAGATCCCATTCGGTTTCGATGATACGAATCTTGGGGTCTCGAAGGGATTCAATCTCTGCTCGCGTTTGGTCGTTCGCATCGCCCTTTCCTAGGGCGACTACGAATTCATCGACCAGCGGGAGAACACTGGCGATGGCCTCTTTGGCGGGAATAAAGAGCTGAGTAGCGTTCTTGACGAAGGTAAAACCGGAAACGCGCATGAAGCGAATTTAGGAGGAATGATCGGAAATGATCTTCCAGCCTTCTTCTTTCTTTTCCCAGACCAAGTTGAACCAACCTGAAAGGGTGTCTTGTTCGCGATTGAGCTGCCACATTCCAATGGTGTGGAAGTGTTCCGCTCCCAATGCGTTCATCTCCATCAGAGTAAACTCGAGCTCACCCATAGCGGCTCGGTCTGGATAGGCGCGCTTGTAGTTGTCCAAGGTGAGTTGCCAGCCGTATGTCAATCCGCGTGAACCGATAAAGGTCATGCGCTCATTTTCCCAGTAGGCCGACATAAATCCGTCTATGTCACCCGAGTTCCAGGATTCAATTTGCCCGTCCATGATGTTCCTCAGCTCAGCTTCGGTAGCCTCGGCATCGACAGTGCTCACCTCGACGGATATATCGGATGTAGACTGCTCCTCTGCCGCCGGGGAGTTTTGGCAAGCAGTGAAGAAAAGTAGGGCGGTGGAAAGTAATAGGGTACGCATCTTAGAACGAATTATCTCCGTCCAACAAATCACCTATTCCACCGAGGATGGAACCTTCGCCTTTGCGTTTTCCACCTTGACTTGGTGCTGCGGCAAAGACGCGTTCGGCCAATCGACTGAAGGGTATACTCTGAATCCAAACCTTTCCCGGCCCGGTCAGACGTGCTAAGAAAAGGCCCTCTCCGCCGAAGAAGGCGTTGCGAATTCCCTTGACGGTTTCAATATTGTAGTCGATTCGCGATGTAAAAGCCACCAAACAGCCCGTATCTACTTTGAGGGTTTCACCGGGGAGTAGGGTTTTTTCGACCACAGTTCCTCCCGCGTGAACGAAGGCCATTCCGTCGCCTTCGAGCTTTTGCATGATGAACCCTTCGCCGCCAAAGAACCCTACACCGAGTCGGCGCTGAAATTCAATTCCAATATGAACGCCTTTGGCCGCCGCCAAGAAGGCATCTTTCTGGCAGATGATTTTGTGGTCCAACTGACTCAAATCCATAGGAATGACCTTTCCGGGATAAGGAGCGGCAAAGGTAACGTGTGCTTTCCCAGGTCCTCGATGCGTGTAGGTGGTCATAAAGAGTCGCTCACCGGTTAACACGCGTTTTCCGGCGGAGAACAGTTTGTCCATGATGGTCTGAGATTTTCCAGAACCATCTCCAAAAATGGTGTTCATTTCGACCGTTCCGTCCATCATCATAAGACTCCCGGCTTCGGCCAGTACGGTTTCATCCTGATCGAGTTCCAAGCGAACCGCCTGCATTTCTTCTCCAAAGATGGCGTAGTCGATTTCGTGACTTGATTTCATAGATAGCGTTCTTTCATAATGTTGAGGTGATGACGCAAATGTCCGGAGACCACATAGCAAAGCCCCCGTAAGCTCATGCGTGAACCGTTCGCTGTGCCGCTCAGCTCTTCGCGATCGCCTAAGGATTCAAACAAATGAATGGTCGATTCACGGGTCGCTTCAAACTCATCAATGAGGTCTTGCCAACTTCTTTCCGATGCGCGAGCACTATCGACAAAGGCATTGTGGTCAAAGCCCGGTAGGTCTGTAGCGTCCTCTCGTCCAAAGCGCATAGCCCGGTAGGCAAAGACGCGTTCTGCATCGATGAGGTGCTGCACCAAGTCCTTTGGTGTCCACTTTCCAGGAGCATAGGAAAAGTCCTGGCGGTTAATAGGCCAGGATTTCCAAAGTTCCTTTGCTTCTCTTTTTGAATCTCTTAGGGCTTGGATACCGTTGCCCTCGGTGACGAGGTCGATGTATCCAGCGTAGAAGTCGGCAAATTCGCCGGCTTGAGGTCGTTTCATGCTTAGTTGTCGTTGATTAGGGACCCGCTTCCTGTAATGGTGACATTCAGGTCCGGATAACCCTTGTAATATACGGAACCACTTCCAGTGATGACGACATCGAGAACGTCTTCTGCATAGACTTCCGCACTTCCGGATCCGGAGATGCGCACATCACTTTCTTCGGTCCACAGTCCAAAGGCTTCAACATCTCCTGAGCCGCTGATGCGCAGGTCATGAGAATCGGCTTCGCCTTGGAGTCGTATATCACCGGATCCTCGAATCTCGGTTTCGATATCGTCTGCCAAAAGTTCTAGATCGACATCACCGGAGCCGTTGAGGTCCAGTTCTATATCGTCCACTTCAAAGACGCCAACACCGAATACGTCACCGCTTCCGTAGAGGTGGATTTCTTCCAATTGATCAACGTCGATGTAGAGGACCAATTGCTCATCGGTGTAAAAGCACTCTCTGTTGTCAATGACCAAGACTCCTTGAATCACCGTGATGTCCAATTGATCAAGGACGTTGCTTTGACCTCGAGCTTCAACAATTCCGCTTGGGTCTGAGCTCTGGGTCAGGTATATGTCGATGACGGTACGGTTTTCAATTCCGCTGAAGTCTTCGACGAAGATGTCGCGAATTTCCACATCTCCTGATCCTTGGACGCAGAAGGCGTCTTCGCAGGAAGTAAACATCGCGCCGTAGGCGCAAATTGATAGGGTAAAGAGTATAAAGCGTTTCATGGTTCTGGATTTGTCTTGGATAGTTCCAAGACTGTGCCAAAGTTATAAACCAGTCGCTAGGCGACAGTAAACGTAGATGAAGGGGATGGAGAAAATGAAGCTGTCAAGCCGATCTAGTACTCCTCCGTGTCCGGGCATAATGGCGCCGCTGTCTTTAACGCCCCGCCTGCGTTTCAGCCAAGATTCGAACAAGTCTCCAATGTTGCTGGTGGCGCCAATGAGGAGGCCAAAACCGATCCAAAAGGCTTGGGAATTTTGTGGGAAAATGAGGTGGAGGTTGTAGGCTAAGAGCATCAGAAAGAGGACTCCTCCAAGCAGTCCTTCGATGGTTTTATTGGGACTGATGTTCGGGGCTAAGGGGCGCTTGCCGAAGAATCGCCCCGTCATGTAGGCGAAGGTGTCGTTGGTCCAAATCATCAGGAAGGCGCCTAGGACCAGAAATGGTTTCCAGTTGTCAGGTCCGCCAAGGACTTGAGGTAAGAGGTAAAAGCTCAACGTAGGGTAGAGGAAAAGGGCACCTATTCGGGTCAGGTCTTCTGTAATGGTCTTGGATTTTCGAAATAGGAGACTTCCGAACCACACAAAGAGGACAATGGGGTAGTAGAGGCGAGCATCGGACCAGCCGTACTGTTCGGCAACGCTGGAGGCATACCAGAGTGCAGGTACGGCGATGAGCCACCAAGACCTCGGTTGATCACCAAGGATTCCTTGCATTTCGTAAAGTCCAACCGCTAGAAAAAATAGAAATAGGAGATACGCACTTGTTGGGCCGTACCACAAGCTGGCCCAAACGGCACCAACATAAAGGACTCCGGAGAGTCCTCGGACGACCATATCTTTCATAGACCGCTTTCCTCGATAAGAGCACGTGCGCGCTCCACATCGTTTGCCGCTACCTTGATTTCAACATACCCAATGGGGTACATGCTGTCTCGTTTATTGAGTTGGAAAGGCTCAATTCCGGCCTCGCGAAGCTTGTCCGAAACGAGGTTGGCTTGATATTCTTGGTCCGTCGTGTATACTTGAATCAGTTCACTCATGTCGCTTGATCTTCCACTAAAAGTAAGAAAACGTCGTGATGTACAGCGGGGTCGTATTCTCTTCGAATACCGCTCGTATTCTCAATCTTATTTACTTGAACTGTTGTGATGTTGGAGGGAATATCCTCGCTCTGGCTCTTGAACCAGCGCATACCTTCACTGAGGTTTTTGTGCAACTGAGAAGTGTACGCGATCACAATATGGGTTGAAGGAAAGCAATTGAGTTTTTCTCCGCCGGTTTGTGTGGAGGAGACGACAATTCCTCCGTCGTAGGCGCTCAAGAAGGCACAGGTGCTTACAAAGGCGTCGGCATTTCGATCTTCCGTGTCGAAATCGATGTTGGCCCGCTGCAAGATAGAGGCCAGCTCGTCTTCACGAGCGAATACCGTAGTCCAATTGTATTCTAAGGATAGTCTGTGGAGACTTTCTACGAGCTCAGCTTCGTGCTCGCAATACAAAAATTTGCCCGTAGCTTCTGTGAACTCACGGGCAAATTGTACGTCTAGCGGACCCTTTTCGGGCTCTAGGTATTTGTTTCCTTTAGCGGAGGCGGTATCATTCCCCTGGGCTGGCTTGCCGCTCAGGGCGTCCTTGATTCGTTTGAATGCTCCTCCAAAGGACCCTTTACTCATACTTCTTTCTCCACTTCGGGCTGCTCGTCTTGGGCTTCGGGCTTTGGTGACTCGGCAGGTGCTTCGTGTCCGTTCGATTCTACCTTGACCTCTTCTTCTTTGTTCCAAGGTCGTTTTCCGAAGATATCTTCGAGGTCCTCTTTAAAGATGACTTCCTCTTCAAGCAGCTTCTCCGCTAATTTAATAAGTTTATCCTTATTGTTCTCGAGCAAATCAATTGCTCGGTCATATTGATTCTCAATGAGCGATTTGACTTCTGAGTCAATCAGCTCAGCGGTCTTTTCCGAATAAGGCTTTCCAAAATTATAGTCCGATTGACCGCTGGAATCGTAATAGGTTACATTTCCAATCTTATCGTTCAGTCCGTAGATGGTAACCATGGCTTGAGCCTGCTTGGTCACTTTTTCCAAATCACTCAAGGCACCCGTACTGATTTTGTCAAACATGACTTTTTCAGCCGCACGACCTCCCATAGTGGCGCACATTTCATCGAGCATCTGCTCGGTACGCGTAATGCTGCGCTCCTCAGGCAAATACCAAGCTGCACCGAGGCTCCGTCCCCGCGGAATGATGGTCACCTTTACCAGTGGAGCCGCGTGTTCCAACAGCCAACTTACGGTCGCATGACCCGCTTCGTGGAACGCGATGGTTTTCTTCTCTTCGTCCGAGATGAGCTTATTCTTCTTTTCTAGTCCACCGATGATTCGGTCAACGGCATCCAAGAAGTCCTGACGTTCCACAACCTTCTTGCCTTTACGGGCAGCGACCAATGCCGCTTCGTTACAAACGTTGGCGATATCTGCTCCGCTGAATCCTGGCGTTTGACGAGCCAAAAAGTCGATATCAAGCTCTTTGCTAATTTTCAGCGGGCGCAAGTGCACGTCGAAAATCTCTTTACGTTCTGCCAAGTCGGGTAAGTCCACGTGAATCTGACGATCGAAACGTCCTGCACGCATTAGTGCGCGGTCGAGTACATCGGCACGGTTGGTAGCCGCCAGTACAATTACATTCGTGTCGGTTCCGAAACCGTCCATTTCCGTCAAAAGGGCGTTCAGGGTATTTTCGCGTTCATCGTTGGCTCCCGTCATCTGAGAACGTCCACGACTGCGACCGACAGCATCAATTTCATCGATGAAGATGATGGCTGGAGCCTTTTCTTTCGCTTGCTTGAACAAGTCACGTACACGGCTTGCACCAACACCCACGAACATCTCAACGAAATCAGAACCACTTAAGCTGAAGAAAGGCACTTTGGCTTCTCCGGCCACGGCTTTCGCCAAGAGGGTTTTACCTGTTCCTGGGGGTCCTACGAGAAGAGCTCCCTTGGGAATTTTACCTCCCAGGTTGGTGTATTTGGTTGGGTTCTTCAAGAAGTCGACAATTTCTTGCACCTCTTCTTTTGCGCCTTCCAAACCAGCGACGTCTTTGAAGGTAACCTTCACGTTGTTGTTCTGATCAAACAAGGTCGCTTTGGACTTGCCAATATTGAAGATTTGACCTCCACCGGCTCCACCTCCGCTCATACGACGCATGATGAAGATCCAGATTGCCACCATGATGACGATCGGGAAGACCCAGCTTAGGATATCGCCCCAGACGTTTTCGCGCTTGGTGTATTCCACGATCACCGGAGATTCCTCCTCCTGATATTCTTCTAGCTTTTTGTTGAATTCTTCAACCGTACCAATGTTGAAGACGTAGTGCGGTCCCTCGTTCACTCCACCGCCAAAAGGCTGATCGCGTACTTCTTCGAACTTCGATTCAGACAAGGCATCTTTTCGGATGTAGATTTCGGCCTTCTCGTTGTTCACGATGACTACCTTTTCTACTTCATTTCCGGCCAAGAAGCCCTCAAAATCGCGGTAGTTTGTATTCTGTAGGTTGGCATACATGCCGCTGAAGAGCTGAATGCCGATGAAGAACAAGAAAATGATGGCGTAGATCCAATAGAAATTGAATCGACGTTTGGGCGATCCTCCGCCTTCTCCGCCATTTCCATTCTGGTTGCGCTGAAACTGTTCGCGCAACTTATTGAGTTGATTATCGTCTTTGTTTTCTGCCATTGCTTAGTTCACTTCTATCTCGCGGATTTCCGCATCGCCCCACAATTCCTCTATGTTGTAAAATTCCCGGATGGGGCGTTGAAATACGTGGGCGACTACATTTACGTAGTCCAGGAGTACCCACTCGCTCTCTTCTTTACCTTCCTTGTGCCAAGGCTTATCATTGAGCCCCTTGCGCACCTCTTCTTCAATGCTGTCTGCAATCGCTTTGACTTGCGTATTCGAATTACCGTCACAGATCACAAAAAAATCCGTCACGGCATGCTCGATTTCGCGCAAGTCCATGATGGTTACGTTTTGACCTTTTTTCTCTTCGATCCCTTTGACAATAACCTCTACCAGCTGTTCTGAATCTGGTCCTTGGGGGTTTTTCATTCAATGTTTTGTTTAACGTACGAAGTTAACGAATTTGTGGGTCCCAAAGTTTTCGCCCTACGGGCCGATGCACGGTTCTAAACCATTGTACATCAATGAATCCACTATTTGTTGGCCGCACCCTCATTGAGCACGAGCAACTAGACTCCACCAATAGTTATGCCCTAAAGGTGTTGCGCGATCAAAATGTTCCAGAGGGGACGGTAATTTATACTCCGAATCAGACGTCGGGACGGGGCCAAGTCAATAACGAGTGGTATAGTAAACCCGCTGAAAGCCTGACCTTTAGCTTGGTTTTATACCCCCATTTCCTCCCGGCAACCGACCAGTTTCGCCTGAACAAAGCAGTGAGTTTGGCCCTCTATGACTATTTGTCAGAGCGCGTTGATGGGGTGCGGATAAAATGGCCGAATGACCTCCTTATTGACGGTAAAAAGGTCGCGGGGATATTGATTGAGAATCAGCTCAAAGGAACGCTGATAGGGCAGTCCATCATCGGCATTGGGATCAATTTGAATCAACGGCGATTTCCGTCGAATCTTCCTGATGCGACATCGTTGTACCGATTGACAAGGGAGCAATACAATCCGCGTCAAGAGCTTCAAAAGATCTTCTCTTACTTGGAAGCACGTTACCTGCAGATCCGGCATTCCAAGCGCGATCTTCGCGCGGACTATTTCAAGGTCTTGCACCGGAACGCGGGTTGGTTTTCCTACGAGGATGATCGCGGACCCTTTAAGGCCGTCATCGTAGGAGTAGAGCCCTCTGGTCGACTCATTCTTCGCGACCAAGATGGACAACAACGTCCTTATGCTTTTAAGGAGGTAAAGTTCCTCTAGTTAGAGGGTGGCCAGTTTTTCTTCGAGCTTGCCAATAAAGCTTTTCAAGGGGCGCTCGACCATCATTTTCAACATGGGGTTGAAGTTACCGGTGAAGAAAAGCTGAACATCGCTTTCATTTTCACTAACGGCGTTGATTTCGCCAATGAGTTTGAAGGGAACCGATCCGGCAGACCCCAACTCAATGCGCTTGTTGGGTTCTTCAGACTCTTTTTTGAGCTTCACTTCTGGCATGCCTTTTAGCGCAAATTTGAATCCGTCTTCTCGCGCTTCAAAAAGCTGTACATCGTCTGGCATGAGCTTGCCAAAATTCTCCATCACACTGAAGAATTCGAAGAGTTCACGGTCCGATTTTGCGATTCGGACCACATTGCTTTCAATTTTCATAGTTCCCAAATTATTGACCCCACTGATCCGGGGCGGTGCGCCATTCCTTTAAGGTCTCGAGCTCATTATCACGTACATAATCCAATTCTTCTGCACGTTCCAGCAAGTGGTGGTAATCGCTCAAGGTCACCAAGTCACAACCCGCATCCTCGAAGTTTTGTTTCGCAACATCGAATCCGTAGGTGAAAATAGCGGCCATTCCCATGATGTTGGCTTCTGCTTCTTTCAATGCTCCATAGGCCGCCAAGCTACTCATACCGGTACTGATGAGGTCCTCAATGATGACCACGTTTTGACCGCGTTCCAAATGTCCTTCAATTTGGTTTTGACGGCCATGAGCTTTTGACTTGCTTCGGATGTAGACAAAGGGCAAGTTCAATTTCTCAGCAACCAAGGCGCCGATGGCAATGGCACCTGTAGCTACTCCAGCAATAACGTTGGGCGTACCGTACTGGGTAAGTATGGCTTTGGCCATCTCATCGCGCAAGTAGGTGCGTATGGGCGGATAGCTCAAGCTCAACCGGTTGTCGCAGTAGATGGGTGATTTCCAACCAGAAGCCCAAGTGAAGGGGTCACTGGGTTGGAGTTTAATTGCCTTAATTTGCAGGAGAAATTCGGCCGTTTTCTTGGCCGCTTCACGGTCTAAAATCATGGGTTCAAATGTATGAAGTTTTTGTCAATGATCGCCCGCTCCTGCTCAAGTCAGGGCCGATTTCTGAACATGAAAATAACGGGTTAAGTACTGCGCTTAAAAAGGCCTTTGAGGACCTGGAGAATGGAAGAATAGAACGCGCTGAGTTTGAAGGGGATGTGGAGCATCTGTGGAGTGTCTTTAAGGCGCTTTTTAATTGGGTGGAAGCCGCTGGTGGACTCGTATTCAACCCCAATAATGAGTTGCTGGTGATCAAGCGCTGGGGAAAGTGGGATCTGCCTAAAGGAAAAATGGAAAAAGGAGAAACCCCTGAAGAGTCCGCAATTAGAGAAGTAGAGGAGGAGTGTGGTGTGAACGACTTGACCTTGGGGTCACCCGTATTTCCCACGTACCATACCTATCGCATAAAGGGAAAGCCCGTGTTGAAGAAAACGCATTGGTACGCCATGACCAGTAGCGGTCAGCAGTCTTTGATTCCTCAAGTAGAAGAGGACATCGAAGAAGTACTTTGGATGAATCGAGATCGCTGGCCAGAAGTGCACGCCAACACTTATGCGAACATCAGCCGATTGTTACGGGCACAAACATAGAAACGTCACCTCCATTGCGGTATACGTCGCGGACTATGCTGCTGCTGATGGCGGCGAACTCTGGATCGGTCAGAAGAAATACAGTCTCCAATTGATGATCCATCATGCGGTTGGCTTGAGCGATCGCCTTTTCGAATTCAAAATCAGCCGGATTCCGCAATCCTCGTAGGAGGTATCGAGCTCCTACGGAGCGACAGAAGTCTACCGTCAACCCCTCAAAGTCCATCACTTCAATTTCATCAACTCCTTCAAAGGCGTTTTTGATGTAGGTAACGCGCTGCTCGCGGGTAAACATGTACTTCTTTTGAGCGTTCTGGCCCACGGCAATAATGATCTTGTCAAAAAGCCCTACAGCTCTTTGCACGATGTCCACATGCCCATTGGTAATGGGATCAAAACTTCCTGGGAAGACGGCGATACGACTCATATCTCAAAGATAGAGAAATTCACATGGCCGTATCTGCGGTGTTCGGTGAAGCCCTTCACGCTGCTCAAATCCTCTTCGTCGCTGTGTTCAATGACCAAGAGCCCATTGGCTTCCAAAAGGCCTCTTTCCAAAATTCGCTCCGCCAGTTCTCCACTGCGCATGAGGTCATACGGGGGATCAGCGAAGATGAAGTTATAGCGCTCGGGTGTCCGTTCTGTAAAGACGAATACGTCTGATCGAATGGCTTTGAGCCCCTCCATACCTAATTCCGAGGCCGTTTTTTGAATGAAGTTCACACAGTCGCGATGCTTGTCCACGGCAGTAACATCAGGACAGCCTCTGGAGATGAGCTCGAGGGTGATGCTTCCAATACCCGCAAAGAAGTCGAGCGCCTTCGTGTCTTCAAAATCCAATCGATGTCCGAGAATATTGAACAATGCTTCCTTGGCTCGATCGGTTGTGGGTCGAACAGGCAGGTTGTTGGGCGCTGTAATTCTGCGCCCTCGATATTCTCCGCTTATGATACGCATAGATACTGCTGAAAAAGTGCGAAGTATTGGTGCGCCGCAAGGTTGTCTAGGATGGGTGCGTAGACAAAGCCATCGGGCCGTAGGCCCCAATGCACATGCCGAACGTAGGTATAGGTGATGTCGTACAGCGCTGAGTTCTTTTCGATTCCGCCGTACAGCGTCACCGGAACCTCTTCTGGGTTCAAGGACAACTGCTCCATGGTGAAAAGTACGTAGTAGATATAGTCTTCCGCTGTTTGAAAGGGGAAGCGATTGAAGAGCTGAAGTTTGCGATCCTGAAGAACGACAATGTAGAAATGCCGCTCTTCAAAGTTCAATAGAACACGTGCGGTTGGGTCGTTTTGATGAATGCGCAACATACCTTCGAGAAATGGGGTGCTCCCGTGAACGATGCGGCTGGCCTTCAACTGCGTTTGTGCGTCTTGCGGGATGGTATACACATTGTGCGCCTCGATAGCGGCAATCTCATCTTTTTCGAGTTGATCCGTCGCCAGCAAAGGCTGAACAAGATCTCTCAATTTGCGCTCTGACTCAGCGGTACTCAAAGCATCGGGGATCAGCGTTGAGACGCCAATATTCCAAGCACAGCTGGCGCTGTGGAAGTCTTGCTTGAGCCATTCGTCCTGTTCTCGAAGCTCCTGGTAGTTATTCAAGATTTCAGCAGGACGGTCCGTTGGGTCAAAGCGGTAGTCGCGCACACCGATATAGGCGTTGCGTTCCAGGTCCAATATTGAAAAAGAAAGTCCATCCGAGTCAAACTGGATGGACCTGTGCTTGGGATGAGCGTTTCTTAATTGGGTTGGATCAATAAAGTCAGTTGCTGTCTGAATCTTATTGCCAGTTACCATTTAATGATGCTTCGGTCATGGAGCCCACCTGCAAGTCTTTCGACTGCGTTTTAATCAGGGTGCGATCCAAACCTCTTAGGTAAAGTTCTTTTGGCGCGCGAGCCATGAAGACCTGCACGATCAGTCCACCATCTTTTTCCAAACGTCCAGCGTCCATTTCAAAATCCTCACCTCCAGAGAATGGAATGGTGCGAAGTGCGCTTAGGTCGTAATCAGCGAACAAGCTGTCTTTGATAGAGCTGTAACCGAGTGTGTCAATGACCACGGTATCGCGAATCTCCATTTGCTGGTACAGTTCGCTGAACGCTTCGTAGCTGGAGTCACGACGCTGTAGAAGTGTGAATTCTCCAGTGTCCAAGAAGGCCACGAGATCTTCGAAAGTGGGGCTGAAGCCACCGTTCACTTCCTTGTAAGCCGCTTGTGCAGTACGGATAGAGATGAGTTTTTCTTTCACCACTTCCATGCGGCGGTTCTTTTGCTGCTCAAAGCGAATCGGTGCTTGAATGATCTCATACAACCAGTATGACAGACCGAGAGCAACGATAACGAGAACTACTTTGATAATGAGGGACGATCTCATGAACGTAGAGGTTATTTGATGTGGAGCAAATCTACAATTTTTTTTAAACCGAAAATTGGGGCTCAAGGCCCTGAAGCGCGCTATCTTTGGGCTTAACACAAAGTTAAACTATGGAGGGCGCCGCCCTGAAAAAACAGCTCCGAAAAGCCTTTGGATTTACCCCAACCCGGGAGCAAGATACCTTGCTTGATCTTTTGGCCGAATTCATGTTGGACCTAGATCCAAGGCGCCTCTTTCTCCTCAAGGGATACGCGGGTACCGGGAAGACAACGGCCGTTCGGTCGATCGTATTGTCTGCACCTACGGTGCGACGGAAAACCGTACTTCTTGCCCCAACCGGCCGTGCGGCAAAGGTCATGTCCCTTTATTCAGGAAAATCGGCTCAGACCATACACCGCAAGATTTACATCCCTCGCGTTACGAAGAACGGTGGGGTCTTTTTTGAACGGCTCGAAAACAAGCACACCAATACCATCTTTATCGTGGATGAAGCGTCCATGATCACTGGGACAGGAGGAATCGGTGAGAATTCCCTTTTGGATGACTTGGTCGAGTACGTGTATTCCGGAGTGAACTGCAAGCTGCTTTTTATTGGGGATGAAGCTCAGCTTCCACCCGTTCATTCGGATTTAAGCCCGGCCTTGGATCCTGAGTACCTCGCAACGCGCTATGATCGTGATGTGACGCAACACCGACTCACTGAAGTCGTTCGCCAAAGATTGGAGTCGGGAATTCTATTCAACGCCACAGAGGTGCGCCGAATCGTGGAAATTGACGAACCGGAAAAGCCCCAGTTTGCGACGGATGGGTTCCCCGATTTTATTCGTTTGCGCGAAGGGTACGAATTGGAGGATGCCTTGAATTCAGCCTATGAGGAAGGCGTAGACAATACCGTCGTGATCTGTCGGTCCAATAAAAGAGCCAATCTGTACAACGGACAAATTCGGGCGCGCATTCGCTGGCAAGACACCGAGCTGAGTGCGGGGGATTACCTGATGGTCGTCAAGAACAACTATTTCTGGCTCGAGGGAAATAAACGGTCGAACTTCATTGCGAATGGAGATATCGCCGAAGTGATGGCGGTCCGTCGCATTAAAGAGATGTATGGCTTTCGATTCGCTGAGGCGACCATTCGCTTGGTGGACTATCCAGATTTGGACGAACAGGATGTGATGTTGCTCTTGGATACCTTGACCGTAGATGGCCCTAGCTTGGATCGGGAATCCAGCATGCGCCTGTACGAGGCGGTCAAGGAAGACTACGCCGACATTCCTTCTAAGTATCAGGTACGTCAAAAGATCAAGCAAAATGAGTATTATCAAGCTTTACAGGTCAAGTATGCCTATGCGGTCACGTGCCATAAAGCACAAGGAGGTCAGTGGAAGCATGTGTTTGTAGAGCAAGCTTATTTGCCAGGAGGAGAACCCGATATCGGCTATTTGCGCTGGCTCTATACAGCCTTAACGCGTGCTACGGAACGTGTATATTTGATCGGATTCAAGGATGATTATTTCGAAGAAGAATGAAAAAGTGGCTAGGTAAGAGCTTGCTCGGTTTATTCGGTTGGAAGATTTCAGGGGAAGTCCCGAGTGATTTGAAACGTATGGTCATGGTGGCCGCGCCCCACACTAGCAATTGGGACTATCCCATTGCTATTTTGTCCTTTTGGTACATCGGTATCCGAATGCGCTACTTCATTAAAGACACCTATACCCGCTCTGTTTTCGGATTTATTTTTCGGGCCACAGGTGCCATTGGGGTGGACCGAAGCCGAAGAGGGAATCTGACGGGTTTTGCTATGGAGCTTCTCGCGGAAAATGAGGAGATGGTTATTCTCGTTCCGGCCGAAGGCACGCGCAGTAGGGTGGAGAAGTGGAAGACTGGTTTTTATCACATTGCCGTCCAGTCCGAGGTGCCCATCGTGTTGGGTTATGTCAATTACGACAAAAAGATTTCAGGCATCGGTCCGGTCTATTATCCAACCGGAGACTTCGAGACAGATATGGCCCATATTGAAGACTTCTACCGAGATAAGGTTGGGCGCTTTCCCGAGCAGTATAACCCCAAGATCTACTGACGATCGGACTCGACGAAGTACATGTCGAGAAGCCCCTTGTTCTTCGCTTCAATTTGACCCCGGTGCGTCGTTTTAAATGAATCATCTAAGGCCTCAAAGGTGGACTGACTGATGTTCACTTTTCCCGGTTCGCTGTTTTGCTCCATACGAGCTGCAGTATTGACAGCA
Organism: Cryomorphaceae bacterium; assembly: GCA_017798125.1. Taxonomy (NCBI): domain Bacteria; kingdom Pseudomonadati; phylum Bacteroidota; class Flavobacteriia; order Flavobacteriales; family Cryomorphaceae; species Cryomorphaceae bacterium. The sequence continues at coordinate 2,731,636 of CP059070.1, read as the reverse complement.
TCACCCCAAACATCGTATTGGAATTTCATAGTACCAACAACTCCGGCAACCACTTCACCCGTGTGCAAGCCAATGCGAAGTGCCAAGCTCGCTTCGGGCCTCACGGCGTTGAATTCTGCAACCGTCTCTTGCATTTTTAAAGATGCGCGGACCACGTCATTGACGGTTGCCGTATTGCCCGTGGGCATTCCACCAACAGCCAAATAAGCATCGCCGATGGTTTTAATTTTCTCTAGGCCGAAGTTCTTGCAGATATCGTCGAAAGCTCGGAAGTAGCTGTCGATTTCCGAGACGAGTTCGTCTGGAGACAACTTTTCACTGAGCTTTGTGAACCCGACAAAATCGGCAAACAGAATGGTAACGTGGTCGTATTTGCGCGCGGTGGTTTGTCCGTGCTCCTTGAGCTCGTTTGCGGTATCCTCAGGAAGAATATTCAGCAGCAATTCTTCGCTTCTTCGCTTCTCTCGACGGGTTTGATGGAATTGAAAGAAAATGAGGCCGCTTAAGAAAACGAAGAGGCCAAAGCCAAATCCAAAGCTCCGAGATCGCAAGAGTTCTGTTCTCAATTGGGCGGCTTGTCGACTTTGTTCTAGACGCATGTCGTGAAGGACCTCGGCCAAGGCCAACTTTTCTTTTTCGTTGATGCGTTGCACACTGTCTTCCAGGGCATTTCGTTCATCGGCCAAATCATATGCTAATTCATAATTGCCGTTCTCCAAACTCACGCGCTCGAGCCCCTCAACAGCTCTGAGTTTAAAAGGAACAAATTGAACCTGATTGGCATATTGAATAGCGCGCTCAAAGAACGTTGTGGCCAATTCAAAATCTGGCTTGCGCTCATAAAACTCGCCCATTCGGATGTAGAAGTTGGTCTTGAAATACAGGTCCGGTTGACGCGACATTTCGGCACTTGCCTTTTGCCAGTAGTACGCTGCACTGTCCATTTCTCCTCTCGCTTCTGAGAAGTAGGCCATAAAGCGATAATAGCGATGAGGAACAGTGACACGGTTGACTTCTAGCTCTTCGGGTATAATGTCTCGATACAATTCAAGCATTCCCTGAAAGTCATCGCGCTGAATAAGCGTGGTTCGATAAAAACCAAGGTATTCGTTCTTCAAATAGGTGAATGGGGTCTTTTGGATTCGTTGGATTTCATCTCGAATGAGGGGCTTAAAGTTTTCAATAGCGCCAGAACTTACCGGAATGTAGAGACTCCAATACGCGAGATACTCACCGTCGAGTTGATCAAATTCAGAAGACGATTCAAACAGCTCTTGTTGAACTTCCATGATCCGTGTGGCCTCATCAAATTCATCGGCATGGACATAAAAGTCACGCAACTCTTCGTAGTGCTTCATGAGCATACGAGGAGTTCCATAGCGTTTAATGATCTCCTCTCCAATCAGGAAATAAGTTAACGCAGGCACTTTTAGGTTGCTGTTTTCGGCGATTTGGGCAAGACTTGTGTAGGATTGCCCCACCAGTACGGAGTCCCCGAGCCGTCGAGCCTCGCTCAAGGCGCTTTCCGCCACATCTAGGGCTAAGTCAAACTTGTAGGTGGTGTTGTAGAGTCTGGAATAAAGACGGTAGGTATACCAGGTCTTTTCTGGAAAGTCGGGGCAGTTTTCTTCCCAATCTTTCAAGAGTCCATAGGCTTCTCGGCTTTGGGTCAGCAGTGGGCCATTGATGAGGTAGAGCTCCATGGAGCGTGTATAGTCCCTGGGCGCGAGGTCTTCCTGAAAAAGTTGAGCTAGAACATGGGTCAAGGAGTCTTGGGTTTCGGGATTTCCGGATCCCTGACGAACCCATCGCCCCTTCTGGTCTAGGAGGTCGAGTTTGCCGTTTTCAATCGAGGTTTCCGCGATTTGATCCCACGAAGGATTGGGGGGCATAGGGCGCTGTTGGGCCATCGTGCCGAAGGCACAGAGCACTAGGAATAGCGCGAGTATTTTGGACGTTGTTTGGAGGTTCATGACCAAGGTTAAAAATAGGACTCTTTTCTATTTCCTCTAATTATTTGGTAATTTCAGCGGAAACAACCTAACCCCGTTCTCATGAAACTCAATCCCCACATGAAGTCATTTACGGCAGGAGTCTTGGCTTGTGCCAGCCTATTTGCCATTTACTCTTTTACTGTAGCGACCCCGCAAGAGGGAGGCGACGGAATCAGTGTTACCACCGCCAAAGCCCTTCACGATAATTACCTTGGAACCAACCCAGCATCGGTTGATGGCCCGTTGCAGGCGATCCAACTTAGTTCCACGGCCGTAGCCGCCGCCCAGGACGTGCTCTCTCAAAATGGAGACGCCGACGGTGTACGAATCTACTATGGCGTAACGGCTGAAGGCGACATGTCTAATGTGGTGGTGGCAACCGAAGCAGGGAGCGATCTCACCGAGGGCTATATGATTGCCACTCCTGGAGGTGCAACCAACTGTCCTCAAGCTTGTGACATGCAAAGCCCTATAATGAAGTAAGGTTCACTAGAACCAATTCTTTCTTTTCATGTACAGCAGCATGCCAATGGCAATGACGCCCATTACCCCAAGGGTGATGCGGTATGCATTGGGGTAATGCAGTTCTGGCATGTTGTCAAAGTTCATTCCGTAGAGTCCGGCAATAAAGGTCAGTGGAATGAATACTGCTGAAATCAACGTCAGGGTGTAGATGGTCCGGTTCATGCGGTGATCCATCAAGGAGGAATGGATATCCACCAAGTCGCTCAGAAGTTCTCGAAGGAATTCAAGCTGTCCCACATTGGCCTTGATCATTCCTCGGAGATCGGCGAAGTATGGCTCGTTCTCTGGATGGATCAGAGAGAACTGCTCGTGATTCAAGTTCACCATTTCTTGAAGCGGTATGAAGTTGCGCAGCAACATGATGATCTCGCGCTTCTTTTGAATAATGCTCTCCACGATGCGGCCACTGCGGTCTCGACCCGCTTCGACTTCGAGGGCGTCGATTTCCTCGCTTAGGTTGTCGATTAAAAGTATGGTATAGTCTGCAAGAAGATCCATCAGGGCGAAGAGCAAATAGTCCAAATCACCTTCGAGAATCTGTCCTCGAGACTTTTTTATTCGATCTTGAAGGGGCTGATAATGTCCTTCCGCCCGCTCACTAAAGCTGATTAATACGTTTTTCTGAAGGAGGTAACTGACATTCTCCGTGTGAAGCTCCCCCTTGTCATTCTGATAGAAGAGCTTCATGATGAAGAGCCCATAGTCGTCGTACAATTCCCTTTTTGGGCTGTGCCGTGCGTTGGCTACATCCTCCAAGACCAGATCGCTAATGTTAAAGCGAGTGCCTACGGCACGAAGAACATCTGCATCGTGCAGACCAAAAACCCTTAGCCAGTGACGATCGCCGGCTCGGAAATGCGCATCAAACTCCTCAACACTATGAAGCGGTATGATTTCGACACCTTCGCTGTTGTATCGAATCAGGTCCATCCGCACTGGTTCCTGTCGATGAACACCCGTGTAGTCTACAGATCCGGGCGGCTTACCGAACTTGGGTAGGTAGCTGATTCTCTTGGCGCTCATGACTTATTCTTCCGGGTTTCGGCCTTTTCCGTTTCGATGTCCGTTTTGTATACCACCGTCCGATATGGGAAGGGAATCTCTATTCCTTCTTGATCAAAACGTTTCTTGATGGCTTTTAAGAGATCGGATTTCATCATGAATCCGGTGATGGGATCTTTGGACCAAGCGTTGGCCCTGAGCTGGATGCCGGAGTCCAAATACTCAGTGACCATGACAACTACCTTGTCCGCTCCTGCTTGAATATCCTCCGGGCTTCGCCAGTCAATGAGGTCCGGATGCTTTTCAATCTCTTCTTGTACGTATCCGATGGCCTCGTCCAAATCGGTATCATAGCTCACGGAAAGGTAAATTCGGGTATTGGTACGTTCTTCAACGATACTCGAATTGGTGATGGTCTCGGCGCTGATCACGGAATTCGGAATCACAATTCGACGGTTCTCGAAGTTTCGGATGACCGAGTGGCGAAGGGTGATGTCCTCGACAATTCCTTGATTTAAGGTGCCGACTTGAATCATGTCTCCGACTCGGAAAGGTTTGAAGATCACGATAAATAGACCGCTGATGATGTTGCTAAACGCTTGTTGTGAGGCGAAACCAAGGATGGCCGCGAAAATTCCCGCGCCGGCAAAAAGGGTGAGACCAAGTGCTTTGAACTCAGGAATGGTATAGATCACCGTGAAGATGGCCATCAAGTAAATGAGGGCGGTCATCGCATTCTTAAAGAAACGGTACCGCGTAGGGTCTACTTTGAGAATGAGGGAGCTGGAGTTGAAAAAGCGATTGAGGAAAAAGTTGATCAGTCTCGATAGAATCGTCGCAATGACGAATGCGGCGATGATGATTAAAGCATATTCCCAAAAGGGTTGATCCCACCGGATCTGTTGAGCTGCTTCGTTTTCCATGTTTATTTCGTTACACGCCAAGAGGCACCTATACTCAGGAAGGCTTCAGAAATAACGGCTGACCCGTTCGAACTCCCAATTTGGAAAGGAAAGTTGGTGAATAAATCCAGCTGTAGATCTGGTTGAACCAACCAGGCAACTCCGAGGTCGAACCCTTCGTACACCCCAAGCTGATAAGCCACTTGATCGTTATCGGAATTGAAAGATGTGGGGAATGCTGCGTATTCGACGAATCCCGACCACTTGGAGCCGATAGAGAAACCGTAGTTCAATGTCATGTATAGGTCTGCGCCATTTGAAATAAGTGATGAGCCAATTTCACTGGTGGCGTAAACGAAGGCCACGGTGGAGTTCAAACTTGCACCGTTCATCCAGCCGTATGAGATGTTTCCTTGACCCCAATAAGAGCTCAAGGTTCCGAGGACGAAACCATCGGCACCGTAGTATCGAAATTGACCTGTAATGTTCCACTGATCGCTTCGGAGAATGTGGTAGCGGAGTCCAAGCTCGAAGGTGGGGAAGGGACTGAGTACATTGTTAAAGATTGGCGTGATTCCCGCGTTGAGTTCGAGTCGATCTCCGGCACCAAACCGCAAGTAGATGGGCGTTTGGTAGGAATCTTGGAAATCGGAAACGTAGTTCCAATCCAGTCCTGCTTGTATGAGGAATGCTCCTTTTTGAGTGGTTGAGCTCGCAAAGGTTTGCCCGGGGCGATCGGAGTTCAATGGGTAGGCCTCTTGGGCGAATAGAGTGCATCGGGCCGTAAGGCCCAAAACCAAAAGAATAAGACGCAGTTTCATCATCAGTAAGGTAAGAAATCCTATTCGTAACGAAGGGATTCGATCGGGTCAAGGCGAGCCGCTTTGAGTGCTGGGTAGAAACCAGCAAGAGTTCCAACACCTAAGCAGACCAGGAAGGCTGTGAAAATCCAGGTCCAAGGAATGAGAAAAGGTGCATCGAATTGGAAGCTCAATACGTTACCCACCAAGATGCCCAGTGCGACACCGATAAGTCCACCGATTTGGCAGATAATAACGGCTTCAACCAAGAATTGGATCAGGATATTGCGCGCTTTGGCCCCGATGGCTTTTCGGATTCCGATTTCGCGAGTTCGATCGGTTACGCTTACCAGCATGATATTCATAAGGCCAATAGACGCTCCAAATAAAGTGATGAGTGCAATGGTAACCGTCGCGAAAATCACCGTACTGAGCTGTTCGATGAGCAGTTGGCTCAAGTTGTCGCTGGACTGAATATTGAAACTCTCTTCTTCGGTGGGGTGCTGTTTGCGAACGGCGCGCATGAGCCCGCTGGCGTAGCTGATGGCCGCCTCTCGGTCTTGGGTGCTCTCCGTCATGACGGAGATCTGAAAACTCTGATTGGGGTAGCTGTATACTTGCCGTGCCTTTTGGATCGGGATTAAGGCAACATTATCCCCGCCGAACCCTGCCGATGATCCTTTGGACTCCAATACGCCAATGATCTTGAATCGCTGCTTTGAAATAGTAATGGTCTGACCGATCGGATCTTCGCCCGGATCAAAAAGATAGTCTACTACGTCGGGACCAATGATGGTAAAGGGGCGGTTGTCTTCGATCTCCTGCTTGATGAAATTCCGGCCGCTGCCCAATTGATAGCCGCCCGTCATGAGGTAGTTTTCATCAATACCCATGACCTGCATATTGGGCTTCGTCTCTTTCTCGTTCCGCTGCAGCTGTGCCGATCCGCTGGCCCGCATGGATAGCGAAACAGATGCGGGGAAATCAAATCGGTCTTTAAAGCTTCGGGCTTCGCGAATACTGATCGGCGCATGTCGTTTGGGGCGAATTCCATTGTTGTTGAAGAGAATGGTCATCCCGGCATTCTGAATGGTAAAAGTGTTGGCCCCCATTCGAGAGAAATTGTCGGTAATGCTGCCTTTGATTACATCGATCGACGTAAGTATGCCCACAAGTGCCGTAATTCCAATGGCAATGACGGTCATCGTCAAGGCGGCACGGAGCGATTGCGCTTTGATGGAGCCCACCGCTTGGCGCACATTTTCAAGGAAAACAGAGGAGAACATTTTCATGGTGACAAGGTACAAATCCAGCCGTTAGGGAAGGCTTTAAAAACAAGGGTTAATTTGCTATTTTTGCAATCCTTTCAGCACTCTACGAATATAAAAAAGATCCCTTATGGCATTTGATATTGACATGATCCAAGGAGTATACGGCCGCATGGCGGAGCGTATCGAAAAAGCGCGTGAAGTCGTTGGTCGTCCTCTGACGATGACCGAAAAGATTCTTTACGCACACTTGACAGATGGCGCAGCTTCAGAAGCGTTTGAACGCGGCAAATCCTACGTCAACTTTGCTCCGGATCGTGTAGCCATGCAGGATGCAACGGCCCAAATGGCCTTGTTGCAGTTCATGCAAGCGGGGAAAGTCAAAGCAGCAGTTCCTTCTACGGTACACTGTGATCACTTGATCCAAGCGGAAAGCGGAGCTGAAGCAGATATGACCAAAGCCTTGGACATCAACAAAGAAGTATTCGACTTCTTGTCTACGGTTTCAAACAAATACGGCATTGGCTTCTGGAAGCCAGGTGCCGGGATTATTCACCAAGTGGTATTGGAGAACTACGCCTTCCCAGGCGGGATGATGATCGGAACCGATTCTCATACGGTAAACGCCGGTGGTCTCGGAATGGTAGCGATTGGAGTTGGTGGAGCTGATGCGGTAGACGTTATGGCTGGAATGCCTTGGGAGCTGAAATTCCCAAAACTCATCGGAGTGCGTTTGACCGGTAAACTGAACGGTTGGACCTCCGCGAAAGACGTTATTTTGAAGGTAGCCGGAATCCTCACTGTGAAAGGAGGAACGGGAGCCATCGTGGAATACTTTGGACCCGGAGCTGAAAGCATGAGCTGTACCGGAAAAGGAACCATTTGTAACATGGGAGCAGAAATTGGAGCTACAACTTCACTGTTTGCCTATGACGCCAAAATGGGAGAATACTTACGCGGAACAGATCGTGCGGAAGTCGCGGACTTGGCAGACGCCAATGCGGCTCACCTCAGAGCAGATGATGAGGTAATGGAGAATCCATCTGAATACTACGATCAGTTGATCGAAATTAACTTAGACGAATTAGAGCCGCACATCAATGGCCCATTCACGCCAGATTTGGCTTGGCCTTTGAGCAAGTTTGCTCAAGCGGTGAAAGACAATGGCTATCCAGAGCGTTTGGAAGTAGGCCTCATCGGTTCTTGTACGAACTCGAGTTATGAGGACTTGACACGTTCGGCTTCTATTGCACAGCAGGCTATTGACAAAAGCATCAAGCCGAAGGCTGACTTTACCATTACTCCTGGAAGTGAGCAAGTTCGCTACACTGCAGAGCGCGATGGAATCTTGGACACCTTCGGACAAATGGGCGGAGTTGTTATGGCCAATGCTTGTGGACCATGTATTGGTCAATGGGCGCGTCACATGGACGATCCAGACCGCAAGAACAGCATTATTACCTCGTTCAACCGGAACTTCGCCAAGCGTAACGACGGTAACCCGAACACGCACGCTTTCGTCGCCTCTCCAGAGTTGACGACGGCCTTTGCGATAGCAGGAGATCTGACCTTTAACCCGATGACGGACACCTTGACCAATGAAAATGGTGAAGAGGTGAAGCTCGAAGAGCCAATGGGTATCGAAATGCCTCCTTCTGGCTTCGCAGTAGAGGATGCCGGATATCAGGCCCCGGCGGCAGACGGATCTGGAGTTTCGGTTGAGGTTGCACCAGACAGTAAGCGCCTTCAGCTTTTGACACCTTTCCAGCCCTGGGACGGTGAGAATATGACGGGTCTTCGTCTTCTGATCAAGGCCAAGGGTAAGTGTACAACGGATCACATTTCCATGGCCGGGCCGTGGTTGCGCTTCCGCGGTCACTTGGACAATATTTCCAACAATATGTTGATTGGAGCGGTGAACTTCTTCAATGATCAGACCAACTTGGTGAAGAACCAATTGGATGGATCTTATGGAGCTGTTCCTGATACTCAGCGTGCTTACAAAGCAGAGGGAGTAGGAACAGTTGTTGTCGGAGATCACAACTACGGTGAAGGATCAAGTCGTGAGCACGCGGCAATGGAGCCTCGCCATCTTGGCGTCAAGGTGGTATTGGTTAAATCCTTTGCTCGTATCCACGAAACCAACTTGAAGAAACAAGGAATGTTGGGCTTGACGTTCGCAGACGAGCACGATTACGACAAAGTACGCGAGGACGATACCTTCAACTTTGTTGACTTGAACGAGTTTGCACCGGGTAAGCCGTTGACCATCGAGATCGTACACAGCGATGGAAGCAAAGACACCATTACTGCAAACCATACCTACAACGAAAACCAGATTGCTTGGTATCGTGCCGGTTCGGCCTTGAATTTGATCCGAGCTCAGGAGGCGAATGCCTGAGTTCATTAAAGGATCGAAGCGAGCAAGACGTGGATGGGCCTTTTACGATTGGGCCAATTCGGTTTATTCCTTAGTCATTGCCACAGCCGTGTTCCCGATCTATTATGGGTCGGTCACCACGGGTGAGGAGAACAATTTGGTCCGGTTCTTAGGAACGGATTGGGAGAATACGGTCATCTACAGCTACTGCTTGTCCTTTAGTTTCTTATTGGTTGCCATAATGTCGCCTATTCTGTCCGGAATAGCGGATTACTCTGGCTCTAAAAAGAGATTCCTTCAAGTCTTTTGCTACATCGGTGCGGCCGCCTGTGCTGGTCTGTACTTTTTCAATGGAGAAAATGTAGGCTTGGCCTTGACCTTGAGTGTCATTGCCAGTGTTGGATTTTGGGGAAGCTTGGTTTTCTACAACGCGTATTTACCAGAGGTCGCTTTTGAAGATCAACAAGACGCAACCTCGGCCATGGGCTTCAGCTACGGATATATCGGGGCAACCTTGCTACTCATTGCCAACTTGGCGATGATCCTTCAGCCCGAGACCTTTGGTTTGGCCGACTCGGGTCAGGCGTCTAGGATCAGTTTTCTCATGGTGGCCGTTTGGTGGATAGGTTTTGCGCAGTTTACCTTTCGTCGCTTGCCTGAACCCAGAGATGGGGGTAAGATTACCAAAGACGTCCTTGGGAACGGCTACCGAGCACTACGATCTGTTTGGAGACAATTGGGTGAAATGGCAGATCTCAAGCGTTTTCTCATTGGCTTTTTCATGCTCTCCGTTGGTGTTCAGACCATTATTTACGTCGCTAGTCTTTTTGGAGAAAAGGAATTGGAATTGGAGTCGACCTACCTAATTGGGACCATTATTTTGATACAGCTCCTCGGGATTGTTGGAGCGCAGTTTTTCTCCTATCTCAGTTCAAGGATCGGAAACATCCGCGCACTGATTGCCTCCCTCTTGGTTTGGGCGTCTATGGGTGGTGTTGCTTTTGCCTTGCAGGCCGATGACCCTATTGTTCAGTACAAATTCCTTGCCTTGGGCTCGGCCGTGGGATTAGTTCTTGGCGGAGTGCAAGCCCTGGCCCGTTCAACCTACAGTAAAATGCTTCCAGAAGACGCTACCAAACACACGAGTTTCTTCAGCTTTTTCGATGTAACGGAGAAAGTGGCCATCATCTTGGGGACTTTCATTTATGGCTTACTGGAGTCTTTAACAGGGAACATGCGTATGTCCATCATGGCGCTAAGCCTTTTCTTCGTTTTCGCCATTCTGGCCCTTTGGCCCATGCGCCATCGCTTTGCAGCTTATCGGGTTAAAGAGCGGTAAACATTATTCCTTATCGGTCTCTTTTAAGAACGTATATTAAGGGACTCATTTACACGATAGAAGGAATGAAAAAAGCGATAATTCTCGCCGCCATAGTCATTGGTTTGGCCTCCAGTTGTAGCTACAATAACGTTGAGGATCTCCATTCCTCTGGTTGCGATACCACCAATGTCACCTATTCTGAAGTGATAGAGCCTCTGATGACCCAGAGTTGCGCTTTTGAAGGCTGTCATGGGGGATCTTTCCCTGCGGCTAACTTGGATTTGAACGATTACGATGACGTCAAGAAAGTGGCGGATAATGGTCTCCTCGTCAACCGCATCAACAGAGCTCCTGGTGATCCCCTACTTATGCCACCAGCAGGAAAACTACCGACGTGTAATATTGAAAGAATTGAAGCTTGGGTAGACGCCGGAGCTCCTCAAAATTGATCCTATGAAACGACTTCTACTGCTTGCCGCTGTCTTGATTTCAGGGGCGATTCAAGCCCAAGACGATTTGCTGGACCTTTTGTCCGAGGGTGAAGAAACAACCGATTACGCCTTTGCCACCTTTAAGGACTCACGAATCATCAATGTACAGAGCAATGAGACAGCTTCGGCTGGTGTGCTTCGCTTTGTCATCAGTCACCGCTTCGGAAAGTTGAGCGATGGAGCTTATGAACTATTCGGACTGGACAATGCAACGATTCGTCTTGGACTCGACTACGGAATCACGGACAATATTCAAGTAGGATTTGCCCGATCATCCTTTGAGAAGACTTACGAGGGGAATTTGAAAATTAAACTCCTTCGACAAAGTAGTGGTGCGAAGAATATGCCCTTGTCTGTGACCTGGTATTCGGGCATGTACATTAATAGCCTTCGAATTCCTGAAGATGCATATCAGCCCACCTTTACCGAAAGGATCAGCTATGCCCATCAAATCATTCTTGCCCGAAAATTCAGCAAGGCCTTTTCGCTAGCCGTAATTCCGAGCTACTTGCACGATAACCTCGTCCTGACCAATGAAATGAACAACGATCAGTTCGCTTTAGGCGTTGGAGGCCGTGTTAAATTGACCAATCGCTTAAGTCTGAACGCGGAGTACCACGCTCGCCTGATTACGCAAGTGGAACAAGACGACCCCTTTAACAACAGTTTTTCGATCGGCTTCGATATCGAAACAGGAGGCCACGTTTTTCAATTGCATTTGACCAACAGTCGAGGTATGTTTGAGACCGCATTTATTGGAGAAACGGCGGGCCGCTGGGTAGATGGAGATATCTTCTTTGGGTTTAATATTTCTCGAGTATTCACGGTCGTAAGAAAGTAAGTCAGCATGTACGATTTAGCCGTCATCGGTGGAGGCATTATTGGAGCCGCCACCTGGTACGAACTACAGAAAAGGTATCCGGAAAAGTCAATTCTCTTACTTGAAAAAGAAGACCACTTGGCGGCACATCAGACCGGAAATAACTCCGGAGTTATTCACTCCGGGTTATATTACACTCCAGGATCCCTGAAGGCCAAGAACTGCGTCCGAGGACGAAAAGCTCTGGTGGCCTTCGCTCAAGAGCACGGAGTGGCCCACGACGTCTGTGGAAAGGTCATTGTCGCTACGGAAGAGCGAGAACTGCCTCAGATGGAGAGAATCTACCAGAACGGAATTGCCAACGGAATTGAAGGCTTAGAGAAAATCTCGGGCGCTCAAATCAAAGAGCATGAACCTCATGTGGAAGGCGTGGCCGGACTTTATGTGCCTGTAACCGGAATCATCGACTATGTAGGGGCTACCGAGAAAATGGCGGAAATAGCCAGTGCTAAAAACGAAAACAGTCACCTGAAGCTCGGTGAAGAAGTTCGAGGAATCAAACACCACGATGGACATTCGACCATCGTCACCCAGAAGGGCACGTACCAGGCCAAGGAACTCATTTTTTGCGCTGGGTTGCAGGCCGACCGTCTTGCTAGAAAAGACGGAGTCAAACTACCGGAGCGTGTGGTGGGATTCCGAGGGGATTATTACGAACTCACAGAAACAGGTAAGCACAAGGTCAAGCACTTGATTTACCCCGTTCCCGACCCGCAGTTTCCTTTTCTCGGTGTTCACTTCACCCGAATGACCAATGGAGAAATCGAATGTGGACCAAATGCCGTCTTCACCTTCAAGCGCGAAGGATATGGCAAGACGGATTTCGATCTGCGGGATACAGTTGACGCCTTGACCTATGCCGGCACTTGGAAATTATTCACCAAGAACATGGCCTACGGGATAGGAGAGTACCGACGTGCCTTCAGCAAAAAGCTCTTCCTCCAAACACTTCAGCGGATGATTCCAAGCTTGACTATGGAAGACATAAGACCGGGCCGCGCGGGGGTTCGTGCCCTTTTGCTGGGGACCGATGGTGATACGCGAGATGATTTCCGGATCGAGCATCGGGGCAACAGCATCCACGTACTCAACGCTCCTTCACCAGCGGCAACAGCAAGCCTGGCCATCGCAGAGCAAATAGCGGAAATGGCCGAAGAGTACTTCTCCTGGAATTAAGTCCTATGAATTGGCCCTACGGGCCGATGCTTATCGGAGCAAGGTCTGAACGCGATCCGGTCCTACAGAAACCAACTTCACGGGTACGCCGCACTCCTTTTCAATAAAGGTGATGTAGTCCTTCAAGGCCTGAGGTAGATTATTGACATCAGTCACCTGAGTTAAATCCTCACTCCAGCCCGGAAGTTCTTCGTAGATCGGCTCAATGAGGTCTTCGTTCAGTGAGTACGGAAGATGACTAATTTCTTCACCTCGGTAGAGGTACTTGGTACAAACCTTGAGCGTATCAAATCCACTAAGTACATCTGCCTTCATCATCATAAGCTCGGTCACGCCATTGACGTTGATCGCGTATTTCAATGCCGGTAAATCCAACCATCCACACCGACGTGGACGTCCAGTCGTTGAGCCAAACTCATGACCAGCTACGCGCATGCGTTCGCCGTCAGCATCTTCTAGCTCAGTAGGGAAGGGGCCGCTACCCACACGGGTGCAGTAGGCCTTGAAAATTCCGAACACATTGCCAATGCGGTTCGGCGCAATCCCCAATCCAGTGCAGGCGCCAGCGGCGATCGTGTTCGATGAAGTAACAAATGGATAGGTTCCAAAGTCAATGTCCAAGAGTGAACCTTGAGCTCCTTCTGCTAATACCTTGCGGCCCGTTGCAATCGCATCGGCCATATATTGTTCGCTATCGATCAGCGTCAATTTCTTCAAGTTCTCGATCCCTTCGAACCACTCTTGCTCTACTTCTTCCAGATCGTATTCGTAGTCGAAGTGACTCAGCATATCGATGTGCTTCTTGCGAAGGGTCTCATAGCGCTCTTTGAAGTCGGGAAGTTCAATATCTCCTAGACGCAATCCATTACGACCCGTCTTGTCCATGTATGTGGGTCCAATTCCCTTCAGTGTCGATCCAATCTTCTTTTTACCCTTTGCTTGCTCTGAAGCCGCATCCAAAAAGCGATGTGTGGGCAAGATCAAATGCGCTTTACGCGAGAGTAATAACTTCTCGGTGAACTCAACATCGCGCGTTCTCAGGCCCTCCAATTCACGGCAGAAGATAACCGGGTCAATCACAACTCCATTTCCAACCACATTGTCTGTGTCGTCATGGAAAATTCCAGAAGGAATCGTGTGAAGAACGTGCTTGATACCGTCAAATTCGAGGGTGTGTCCTGCATTGGGTCCACCTTGAAAACGCGCAATGACATCGTACTTCTGCGTCAATACGTCAACGATCTTTCCTTTTCCTTCGTCGCCCCATTGGAGCCCGAGCAATACATCTACCGACATGGTCGTATGGTTATGATTCTGAATCTCCCTCAGCGGGAGGATTTTTAAGGGCGTAAAGGTACAGAGAATGACTCAATACTTTGACACCCAAGAGGTCTTCAATTGAAGACTTGATTTGCTGAATTCGCGGGTCGCAAAACTCAATGACCTCTCCTGTATCCGTCATAATGACGTGATCATGCTGCTTGTCGTAAAAGGAGGGTTCGTATTGCGCCTGGTTGTTGCCAAATTGATGCTTGCGCACCAAGTTGCTGTCCAATAAAAGTTCAATGGTATTGTACAAGGTCGCCCGAGAAACCCGGTAGTTTTTATTCTTCATTTTGATGTACAAAGACTCCACGTCAAAATGATCCTTTTGATCGTAGATTTCCTTCAAAATGGCAAAGCGCTCCGGCGTCTTCCGCTGTCCGTTTTGCTCTAAATAAGTCGTAAAAACTTCCTTGACTTGCTCTTGGTGGTCGGGTGTCACCATTCCGTTCTAATTAGGGTGTGAAAATACAAAATCAAGACCGTTCTTTCTTTAGGCTTCGGCTCACGCTTCGCACACCATCAATCTTTTTGATTTTCTCAATTAACTGTTCCAAGTGGTGCGTATCATGTACTGCCACAGTGATGTTTCCGCTAAAAATACCGTCGTTTCCAGAGATGTTGATGGACTTGATATTCACCTTCATCATGTTTGAAATGACCCGGGTCAACTCGTTGACTAAGCCTGAGCGATCAATTCCCTTGATGGTTAGTATGGCGAGGAAGTCCCTACGGTCCGATGACACCCATCGTGCCTTAATAATCCGGTACGCGTAGTTCGACTGTAGGCGTAAAGCGTTCGGACAGTCCACTCTATGTACTTTAATCCCTTCGTTAATGGTCAAGAAACCAAACACGTCATCTCCTGCAATGGGGTTGCAGCACTTGGACAACTTGTACTGCAGTTGTTCCTCATCATCACCAAAAACCAGAATCTGATCTTTCTTATCCGAATCGGTCTCGTTGATTGATCGAATCGGGGAGTTCGGTCTTCGGGTAAACCGGGATCGAAGGTAGTTATAGATTCCACCACTGCGATCCGTGGCAAAGGCTTTGAGTCTTTTATTATCAATGATTCCAGTTCCGATCTGATAGAAAACTTCCTGTGAAGTAGGAAGGTTGAAATACCGCGTCAATTCATTGAGCACTTTCTCATTGAACTGAACCTTGAGGTGCTTCAACTTGCGGATCAATATTTCCTTGCCTTCTTCAGCAATGGCCTTTTTCTCTTCCTTCAGTGCATTCTTGATCTTGGTTTTGGCCTTCGCCGTAACCACATAATTCATCCAGTCCTCCTTGGGCTTCTGCTTTATGGAGGTCAGAATTTCTATCTGATCGCCGCTTTTGAGTTGATAACTCAATGGAACCAGCTTAGCATTGACTTTGGCACCCAAGCACCTGGCCCCAATTTCGGTATGTATGTCAAAGGCAAAATCCAAGGCGGTTGCCCCCTTTGGTAGAGTCCGTAAATCCCCATTTGGTGTAAAAACAAAGACCTCATCTGAAAAGAGGTTCAGCTTGAAATCATCAATAAAGTCTAGCGCGTTCGCTTCGGGATTTTCAAGCAGTTCACGGATTTTGCTGATCCAACCTTCGAGTTGACTTTCCCGCTGCTTGGCCGTGACTTCGGCTCCATTTTCCTTGTACCTCCAATGCGCGGCATAGCCCACCTCGGCAACTTCATCCATGCGCTCGGATCGAATCTGTACCTCTACCCAATGACCTTTTGGCCCCATTACGGTTGTATGTAGAGACTCATAGCCATTTGCTCTAGGCGTGCTAATCCAGTCGCGCAAGCGATCGGGATTGGGCTTGTAGAAATCCGTGATGATGGAATAGACTTTCCAACATTCCGATTTTTCGTGTTCTTCGTCCGAATTGACAATGATTCGAATCGCGAACTTGTCATAAACTTCGTCAAAGGAAATCCCCTGCCTCAAGGTCTTTTTTCGGATTGAGAAGATACTCTTTGGACGCCCCTTGATTTTGAAATCAATACCCTCCTTGTTCAAGGCCTTGCGAATTGGTCCAGAGAATTGCTGGATATACTTCACGCGCTCTTGCTTGCTATCGATCAAGCGCTGTTGAATGTCCTCATACACTTCAGGTTCTGTGTACTTCAGGCCAAGGTCTTCAAGTTCTGTTTTGATTCCGTACAGCCCGAGGCGATGCGCCAATGGGGCGTAGATATAGAGTGTTTCCGAGGCAATCTTCCGCTGCTTATGCGCCGCCATGGACTCCAAGGTCCGCATGTTGTGCAGACGGTCAGAAAGCTTGATGAGAATCACACGAACGTCATCTGAAAGGGTCAGCAGCATCTTGCGGAAGTTCTCCGCCTGAACGCTCACATCCCGATCGAAAACACCTGAAATCTTGGTCAATCCATCGATGATGCGCGCGACCTTCTCTCCGAAGAGTCGTTCAATATCTTCAAGGGTATAATCGGAATCTTCAACGACATCATGAAGCAATCCACAAACGATGGAAACGTGACCTAAACCAATGTCTCGAGCCACAATCTGAGCGACCGCTATAGGATGGTAGATATAGGGTTCACCCGATTTTCGGCGCTGATCCTTATGAGCGTCTAAGGCCAAGTCAAAGGCCTTTCGGATGGTCTTCTTTTCTTCTTTTGTGAGCGGGTATTTGGCACTCCGCAGCAACGATCGATATCGGTTCCTGATCTCCTTATTCTCCTGCTCTAAGTCAATCGCCTCTTGCATATAAGTAAAGGTAACAAAAGGGTAACAAAAGAGCGGACCAGTTGTGCGTGCTTTTAGTGCTTCATGGCAGGGAGAACACGTCCGCTGACTTCGCCGAACCCAATCCGCAAGTCGTCTTTTTCACAGTGTCCACGCATGATGACCGTATCGCCGTCTTGGATAAACTTCCGCTCGCTGCCATCGGCCATTGAAACGGGCTTGGTTCCCCGCCAGGTGATTTCCAGCATTGACCCGTAGCTATCTTCAGTGGGGCCACTGATGGTGCCACTGGCCAGAAGATCACCAGACTGAATGTTACAGCCGTTTACGGTGTGGTGGGTCAACTGCTGCACCATATTCCAGTACATGTGCTTGAAGTTGGTTTTACACACAGTCGTTTCCTCCGTGGCTTCCGGTTGAATATGAACACTGAGTTGAATATCATAGCTCTTGTCACCTTCAAAATGCAAGTAGGGAAGGGGCTCTGGATCTTGAACAGGGCCGGCTACTCGGAATGGTTCAAGCGCATCCATCGTAACAATCCAAGGGGACATGGAACTGGCAAAATTCTTGGCTAAGAAGGGACCAAGGGGGACATACTCCCATTTCTGAATATCTCGAGCACTCCAGTCGTTGAAGAGGACCATTCCGAAGATATAGTCTTCCGCCTCAGCAGTGGTGATTTGCTCTCCCAACGGCTTTCCAGAACGGGTCAAGAATCCCATTTCCATCTCGAAGTCTAAAAGTCTACTGGGGCCAAAGACCGGCGTATCTGAATCGGCCGGCAGGGTCTGTCCCATGGGACGACGAACTTCCGTTCCACTCACAACCACAGAGGAGGCTCGACCGTGATACCCAACGGGAATATGGAGCCAGTTAGGAAGTAATGCATTGTTAGGGTCACGGAACATGGTTCCGACATTGGTGGCGTGTTCTTTGCTGGAATAAAAGTCGGTGTAATCTCCAATCTCCACAGGAAGAAGCATTTCCACTTCACCCACGGGAACGAGTACAGCTTCTCGATGGGCCGTGTTGTTTTTAAGGCGATCGTTTTTGTCATCAAACAATTCGGCAATCCGATTTCTGATCTCGCGGTTTACCGTAACGCCGAGATCCATGTAGGCATTTAAAGTCGACTCCATAAACACGCCTTCTGGGAGGTCAATTCCTTCAAAGTACCCGAGTTGCTGAAGTGCCCCGAGATCAATTGCGGTATCTCCGATGCGCGAACCGATGCAGACGGAATCATCGTTCCGTAGGAACACTCCGAAAGGAATATTCTGAATTGGAAAATCGGAATTCGAGGGCACGGGTATCCAAGAAGTGCGGTTGGGGTCGTTCGCAAAAATGCTCATCGTGTGGGGTTCTTTTTGTGATGAACGCAAAGGTATTTAAATCCACGGAGAAGGTGTGGTGAGCTGTGGTCTGTGACTTATATTTGTCACTTAAATTTTCGACTATGCGGGATCAGCAAATCTTCGACCTGATTGAACAGGAACGCCAGCGCCAAACTCATGGCATTGAGCTTATTGCCTCTGAAAACTACGTATCGGACCAAGTCATGGAAGCGATGGGCTCGGTTTTGACCAACAAGTATGCGGAAGGATTTCCAGGGAAACGATATTACGGAGGATGTGAAGTTGTTGACCAAGTAGAGACGCTGGCCATCGAAAGAGCGAAAACGCTTTTTGGGGCCGAGTACGCAAACGTTCAGCCGCATTCAGGATCTCAGGCCAATGCAGCCGTTTTCTTAGCCTGTTTGCAACCGGGGGATACGATTTTGGGTTTTGACCTAGCACATGGAGGGCACTTGACCCACGGTTCGCCGGTCAATTTCTCAGGGAAACTATACAGAGCGACCTTTTATGGGGTGGAGCCCGATACTGGACTAATTGACTACGATAAGGTGGCTGATAAGGCTAAGGCCGAGCAACCCAAGATGATTATTTGTGGAGCTTCTGCTTACTCTCGCGATTGGGATTACGCTCGCTTGCGCGAAATTGCGGATTCAGTCGGTGCATTGTTGCTGGCCGATATCTCCCATCCGAGTGGAATGATCGCCCGAGGATTGTTGGCTGATCCTCTGCCGCATTGCCATATTATTACCACGACTACCCACAAGACCTTGCGCGGCCCACGTGGAGGAATGATTATGATGGGCAAGGATTTTGAAAATCCTTTTGGTCTAAAGACCATGAAAGGGGTGGTGCGCAAAATGTCCTCGCTTTTGGATAGTGCTGTATTCCCTGGAACTCAAGGAGGCCCTCTGGAACACGTTATTGCTTCAAAGGCAGTCGCCTACGGTGAAGCTTTAACAGATGGTTTTTACAGTTATCAGGAGCGCGTTAAGGCCAATGCTTCGTTGTTGGCTGATGAGCTCGTTGGACGAGGCTACAATATTATTTCGGGAGGAACCGATAATCACTGTATGCTCATAGATTTGCGCAACAAGGACATTACAGGGAAGGATGCTGAGAAAGCGTTAGGCGAGGCTGAGATTACGGTGAATAAGAACATGGTTCCATTTGATGATAAGTCGCCATTTGTGACTTCGGGTATTCGAATTGGGACTCCCGCGATTACCACTCGTGGGATCAATGAATCTCATATTCCGGAGATTGCGCGCTTGATTGATGAGAGCATTATGGCTGCATCTGATGAGGCTAAACTGACCAATTTGAAAGCACAGGTGGCAGAGTTGATGTCGCCGCTGCCGCTATTCCAATGGTAGTGAGAGTGAAAAAGTAAAGCATCAAAAAAGCCCCGTTCAAAACGGGGCTTTTCTTTTGTGTTTTATTCTATTCGGCTTATTTGGTGATAATCAAACGTTCCGTAGCCATACCTCCCGGGTGTTGGGCATTGATGAAGTACACACCTGCTGGCCACTCGGTTAGATCAAGGTCGATGAGGTTTTCGCCAACCTGAGCGTCAAACGTCTGCTCGGTTACCACCTGACCAAAGGAATTCACCAAGACAAAATCAACCGTTCCAGCTTGAGAGACTTCAAATCGCAATCTGGTATAGTCTCTGGCAGGGTTAGGCTCAAGTTGAGCGAACTCGAAGCTAGCTCCATCGTATTCTACCACGGAAATGATGCACGGAGCAATCTCAGTAAAACATACATCATCAATGGCCCATCCTTCGTTTCTTCCCGTGAAATTGGATCCAAATCGGAATCGAATGACCGTTGCTCCAACATTGTCAAACTTAATGTCATGTGTAGCAAACTGCCATCCTGCGCTTGTTCCAGACCATCCGGGAATTCCAGGATTAATAGAGCCTAAACCAGTAATGAATTGACTGTCAAACCACATGGGGTCAAAGGCGTATCCTACCGTGGTCCAAGTGAGACCATTGTCTTGGGTGTATTCAACTGTTCCGCCATCTTCGTATTCATCCGTGAAGTACCTATGATAAAAGTCGAGTCGGTAACAATTGGTATTGTTCACATTGAATACAGGAGTATACAAGGCACTGCTGTCGTTGTCCTCATAGTCTGAGTTCAAACCAGTCATCCAAGCATTAGTACCGCTGTACGCCCCGTTCAGAACCGTTTGACTTGGCGTTCCAACTTCCCATTGGGTCGTCGGGCTATAGTCAAAGGCATTGAAGGTCACCCACTGAGGCGAGCCACTGTCAAAATCATCGCAGTATGGGAAGGCTCCAGTAGAGTCAAACACGGATATCAATGCGCAGAGCGTATCATCTTGCGTAAAGGTGTCCGCAGTTCCGTTCGGATTCGAGGTATACACACATACTGTGTGTGGCCCTGGTGAGGCCGTCCAGAGCTGGCTGAAGGTGTGCAGTATACTGTCTCCCTGTTGCAGAGGAGTAGGTATGACCACTGGTTCGGTCAAAGTGAACGTTCCATTGTCAATATCCAAATTCGCTTCAACCGAAGTCAACGGTGCTACACCAGTATTTTCGATCCACATAGAAACCGGAACGTCATCTGGAAGTACGAAGGCACTGTTTGCGCCAATACCGAGGTCAACAGTTGCCGCACTATTTTGAATGGGCACAAAAATTTCAAAGTCATCTATGGCCCATCCATCACCAAATGGGAAGAATCCATCAGAGAAGAATCGGAAACGGAACTGGATCAAACCAGGGCTGGCGTCGAAGGCACTCAGATCAAAGGTAGTATTGGTCCAAGAAACGTTGTTTCCAGCCCACGCTGGTGTAGGAGGGAACCCTGAATTGGTGTTGTACCAGTTGGTCCCGAGAGGATCATTCAGAACGCCCAAAACGCTCCATGTTTGGCCTCCATCTGTACTCACTTCAACTTGACCGCCATCACCAAAGTTGTCGCAGTCTATCCGATTTGAGAAGCGCAATTCGGTGCTGTACAGGGTGCTGAGATCAAACAGTGGACTGTACAAATAGTCATTTGAGTTGTTTGCATAAGATCCGTCCAAGTCAATCATCCAGGCATTCACCGGTGAATTTGCCGCGTTGATGGTGAATCCGCTTGGTGTGCCGAGTTCCCATTGCTGTAGCCCTCCATCAACGGCCCAACTTCCCTGTCCGCTTTCAAAATCTGTAGCATATGGAGGAACGAAGGTTGAAAGACCGACCACTGTTTTACAAGTCGTGTCGTTTAACGGTGCCATGTCTCCCGTCAAGTCTGTAAAGGCACACAAGTCATAAGTTCCTTGAGGAGCATTGAACGTTCCTGTAAAAGTATAAGTGGTCGAAGCATTTGGAGCCAAGCTACCTGTCCACGATTCAATCGTTGGAGTACCGTTATTGACGAAGAAACCGAGGTCCATTGCGGTAATGGTGTTGGTTCCGTAGTTGAAAATTTGCATTTCAACGGTGGTCGCTTGACCGCCGACAGTCAATCCTCCGGGCTGAAGTATAGCCAGGGCGGCAGCATCGTCTGGAACCACTTCATAGAAGCGAACATCATCCAAGGCCATATCACCTGCACAACACCCTTGACTTATGGCACGCCAGCGGACTTTTACATTCTCTCCTGCAAAAGCCGAGAGATCTGTTTGATGGCGCACATATGGATTGATTTCACTAGTTTGTATCTGACCGGTCAAAGTATCTACCGTGTTCCAAACTCCTCCAGAATATACCTCGATAAACACATCAGGCAGTTGGAATCCGAAACGGTGTATATGAAATTCGACTGCTGGGCTTGATAAGTTGGCAAAGTCGACACATGGGCTTGTAAGAGTTGCTTCGTCAAAGGTCACCCCACCATTTGCTTCAGTGTAGAGGTACTTTCCAGAACCGTTTTGTCCAGGGGTGTTGTCACCACTGGGTCCAGTTCCAAAACTACCCGTTGGTCCAACTTGTACCAACCACCCGTAGTCGCCAAACTGAGTTGGCTCAGGGCTGCGCTCCCAATCATTGGCGAGCACTCCCGGAACTGTTCCATTTCCTCCACCAGCTGTAAAAGATTCAAAGTCCTCGAGGTGAGGGAAAGCAATGATCGAATTCGGGTTAAAGATGGAATATCCAGATAGGGTATCATTGACCGTGTTCTGATCGTTTGGAAGCCCTGTGAAGAAATCAAAGTTGTAGGTCGTTCCAGTCACAGACAAGTCTGCGGTAGTAGAGAACGTGAAGATGACCGTATCGCCGGGGTTCAGCGTCGTGTACAATGTATCCCAGACCGTTGTATTGGCGTCCAAGTCGTATCCAACCGGGATGGTGTCCTGAGTGAGTGTTCCAAAGTTCGATACCATAACACGAACGCTGTCCGCTGCTCCGTAGCCACAGCCGTTCGGGAAGGGCTCTACTACACCAGCAAGCACAACGTCATTCGGTTGAGGCTCAAAGATGAAAATGTCATCCAAAGCTGTCTCGCCACTAAATGCGACGTTCGTTCCGATGAATCTAATCTTAGTGACCTGACCGGCATAAGGAGCGAGGTCGACTAGGGCCTCGTTCCACTGATTCCCTTGATCTCCGGATAAGCTCCAAGCGGGAACCCATACATTGTTTGTGTCTCGGACTTCAACCGTCAAGGTTCCGATACCCGTTCCCCACATGTGGTACCAAAACGAAAGTTTTGGCGCCAACGAAGTACTGAAGTCTAAACAAGGAGAGGTCATCGTGGCTGTTTGCTGGGCGAAGTTCTCGGGTAGGTAGACATAGTTTCCTCCAAAGCCCGGAGTATGGTCACCTGAAGGTCCAGTGTTAAAGCCTGGACTGGTACCTGTGCCTACTGTCCATAATGTTCCGCTAGCGCTGTTTTCCCAGAAATCACCAAACACTGTTCCAAGTGCCCATCCATCGATGTCCTGTGTAAGTGGAACACCTGTCAATGTATTCTCGATTACCGTAGTGGCTGAATCGTTGAAGAAATTAAAGTCTCCGGGAAGATCCGTCCAAACGGTAAGTGTGTAGGATTGTCCTCCGGTACTGACGTCAACGGTGCTGTTAAACGTATATGGAAGTGTATCTCCTGCCGCCACGAGCTGATAAATGGTGTCGGTTACTTGTGGTCCATTATCAAAAATGTAGTGCACATAGATGGTATCCTGGTCATCCGTACCATTGTTCTTCAGCAGAACTTCAACGGGTTCCGCTGCAGAAAGCCCACATCCGCCATTTACGGGATTTTCTATGGCTAGAACACCAAAGTCCTTTGGTTGAGGGCTTCCGATGTTGAATCGCATATTGGGGCGATTGTTGGACTGTTGAACAAATCCATTCGGATTGGTACAGAGGGAACCATCAGTATCGCTGATGTAAAAAATGGTTCTTGTTGCGCCATATCCGGTTTGGTTAACAATGGCATTGTTCGTGAAACCATTGGGGAAGTTGTTAAAACATACTTCGACAATGATGTTGCTAACACCGTCCCACTGGAATGGAGTTTGGAAGGTGTGGGTATTCCAACCAAGAGTTTCCGTATATGAAGTGGTCGAAAAAACACTGGTCATTCCTGCCGTGACAAAAGAGTTCAGGGCTGTGCCAGAATAGTTCCCCATTTTAATCTCAAAATCTGTCAAGGCAACTCCGTTGACCTGGACGACATCGAAAGCTAGACTTTGAAAGTCTATGGATCCATTAACACCAGCTGCAGCCATCTCTGTCGCCGTGATTAGCATTTGATGTCTTGCGCCGTTAAACCAGTTTCCATAGGGTGCGGGATAAGACGTATTGGTGTTTTGAATGGTTCCTGTCCCCAATGTGATTTGGCTAGGCGCAGGTACAACGATGAATTGGTTGCATCCTGTGGAAGGGGCAAAGGCCTCATTCAATGCAGGCGAGGCATCAACCGCACGAACTCGATAGCAGAAGGTGTCTCCAATTACGGCAGCAGGAAGAATACCTTCAAACGTAGATCCCATGGTGTTGGTCATGCCAACCGTATCATCTGGAGCACCATTAAAGGAGTAGATGACCATCGCAGTATCAATTCCAGAGGCATCAGTTATATCAGCCGAAACAGTGAACGGTCCCGTATTACTGACACCCCCTAACAGTACCGGGGCATTCAGTGTGACTACTGGAGGGTTCAATTCTGAAGGAGCAGCAGTTACTTTAATGTCGTCAATCAACCATCCGTAGTTACCAGAAGCACCGGAATTGTTGCCGTCTTGAAGTTTGAAACGAACTTTTGCCTGGGCCGTATTGGCAAGTAGTGTTGAAACATCAAAGGTTTCATTTTGCCACCATGTATTGGTAGGTACGGTTCCTGGATTGGCTGGATCCCAGACTAAATAAGCATTGGACGCGAATTTATTTCCGGATTGGCAGAATGTTCCTGTTCCCAAGTACTGGGGGCAAGTAAGCTGAGTCCAAGTAGTACCTCCGTCATCGGAAACTTCAATGGTACCCGCGTCAAAGAATTCGATTTTACAAATGTGACTGAATTCTAAAATGACGAAGGTGTTACCTACCGTTGAGAAGGTATTCGTTTCCAAGAAATTTGAAGTAGACAATCCAACTTGATTCCCCATGCTGTTGGGTGTGCTTACGCTCAGCGTATTGTCGATTGCCCAAGCAGGTGAGCCTGTTGAGGTCACACTGTCAGCCAAAGAGGGTGGATCAAAGTTTTCTTGAAATACGATGGTTTGGCCAAAAACAGCCATTGAGGTCAAAAGCGTTGCAAAGGAGAGTAGTAGCTTTTTCATATAGTGAACTCAGGTTAAGGTCGTAATCAACAAATATAACAGTTAGGGGGCAATTAAGCCGAAACAAAAAGCCCGGTCCAAATTGAACCGGGCTTCTGTGTATGATCAGGTCTAATTATTTAGATATCAGCAACTTGCGTGTGGTTCTGTGTTCGTCAATGTGAATATCCACGTAGTATATTCCATTGGCGATGTCTTCCATTCGCAGATTGATCTCGTTTGTTCCGCTTACCCCGTCAAGTGCTCCAGAAAGGACAACTTCCCCAAGCGTATTGACAACGGAATACCCAATAGTCTTGGCAGCATCCAGTTCAATACTAAGTACGGATGATCCGTTTGATGGGTTGGGCCAGAGACCAATCGCGTAGGCCGATGGAGCTTCCTCGATGCTTGTTGGCGTACAAGATCCGATGTTTTCAATACAGATGTCGTCTATGGCCCATCCTTCCGTTTGTACCGAGAAGTCAGCTCCAAAACGCCAGCGAATTATTGTAGTTCCTGCCTGCGGGAACTTCACGGTGCGTTCAGCGTATTCCCAACCATTGGAAGTTCCCGTCCACCCGGGATTTCCTGGAGATTGATTTGATAGTCCAATGATGAACCATTCATTGTACCAATTGGCACCAGGGCTACCTATGGAAGTCCATGTGACCCCGCCATCTTGACTAAACTCGACGGCTCCACCGTCTTGATAGGGTTCTGTATGGTAGGCATGGAAAAAGCTGATTTTGTAACATGAATCAGGATTTACATTGAGCACAGGAGAAAAAAGTGCAGAACTATCTCTTGATCCGTAATCTGAATTCAGCCCCGTCATCCAAGCGCCTGACCCACTGTAAGCTCCATTGATAATGGTCTGATTCGGCGTACCCGATTCCCAGAGGTTTCCTCCGGGTTCATAAGTGATGTAATTCAAAGCGACCAGTGGAGCTTGACCCCCGTCAAAGTCATTACAATAAGGGAATGAGCTTGTTGAATCGAATACGGTTGCCACATAACAAGTAGTGTCATCTGATGTGAATTCATCAAGCACACCTGAAGGATTAGAAGAATAGGCACAAATGGTGTGTGCACCAGGGTCGGCTTGCCAAGTTGAACTAAACGTGTGGGTTGTGCTCGAACCTTTCGCCAATGGAACTGCAAAATACAGCGAGTCCGTGACAATTGTGTTGTTATCGATTTCCAGTGTTACCAGCACGCTGCTCAAATCTTGTTCCCCAGTATTAGTAACGTCTACACTCACAGGGCTTGCCGCGGGAAGGATGAAGAAGTTACTCGGAGAAACGACAATATCAGAAGTGGCCGCTGAGAATTGAACAGGAACTTCAATTTCGAAGTCATCGATTCCCCATCCATCACCGCCTATGACGGATCCATCAGAAGTATACTCATATCGGAATTGAACCAGACCAGTGACTCCATTCAATTGCGATAGGGGGTAATAGGCATCAAGCCATCCATTGGAGGATCCGGTCCAACCCGGTTGGCCGGATGACGTAATGATGTCATCGTTGTACCAAGTTGAATCTTGGAATGCTCCCAGAACGGACCACGTTTGGCCGCCATCGGTTGATATATCCAATCGACCTCCATCCCAGCTATTCTCGGTACTGTACCAATGCTTGAACTTCAAGGCCGTATTGATTAAAGTTCCGAAGTCAAAGTAGGGAGAGAAGAGATAAGCCTGACTATTGTTGACATAAGGCGCATCCAAGTCCGTAACCCACGCGTTTGTGGGGGAGGCTGCAGCATTAATTACGGCTCCCGTGGGTTGACCCAGTTCGAATAAATCGGTATTCCCCCCGGTAGTCCAGCTTCCTTGACCGTTTTCAAAGTCGTCAACGTAAGGCGGCATAAAGGTTTGGATCCCTGTAGCGGTAGTGCAAAGAGAGTCATTGGATTGAAGGCCATCTCCTGCCAGATCGGTAAAGGCACAAACATCAAACGTACCTCCAGGCACCGTGAAGTTTGTAGTGAAAGTGTAGGTAGCAGACGTGCTCGGAGCTAAGTTTCCGGTCCATGTCTCTATTACCGGTGCAGAAGTCCCAATGATGTATCCCAAGTCTAAACTGGTGATGTTGTTGGAGCCATTGTTAAAGAACTCCACTTCCACAACTTCAGAAGCCCCTGCAGCGAGCTGCGGGAAAGGCTGGATGATGTTGTTCATGATTGCATCGTCCGCCGCAGATTGATAAATAAAGATATCATCGATTGCTAACTCGCAACCAAACCCTGCGGTCGTATGTGAGATTCGAATTTTGCTCACTTGGTTGGCCAACGGGGCTAAATCGACAATGGCTTTTTGCCAAGCTGTTCCTTGCTGCCCCGAAAGGGTCCAAGCATTCACCCAGGTTCCCGTACTATCCAAATAGTCGACCGCAAGCGTTCCGATACCGTTCCCGTTCATGTGATACCAGAAATCCATCTTCGGATAGGTATTCCCGGAAAAGTCCAAACAAGGAGAGATTAAACGGGCTAGAACAGCAGTAAAGGTGTTTGCCGTATACAGGTAGTTTCCTGTTCCAGAAGTGTGGTCACCATTTGGACCGGTGTTGGCTCCTGGAGAGGCCCCTGTACCTACGGTCCAATTGTAATTGTCTGTAGGATCCTGCTCCCAGAAATCTCCAAGTGCTTGACCACCTGCCACCCAGCTGTCAAAGTCCTGGGTTAAGTTGGTCGCATTGGTCAGGGTATTTGTGATCGAGTAATTAGAAATGGTGTCATTGAAGGCATTGTTGTCTCCAGGCAGAGATGTCCATGCCTTAAAGGTATAGGTAGTGCCCCCCGTACTCAAATCCGCTGGTGTTGAGAAAGTATGAGAAACGGTGTCACCTGCGATTACGGTTTGGTAAACAGTGTCCGTAACAACGGGATTTGCATCTAGTTGATAGTTGAAAATAAGGGTATCCTGATCGACCAAGCCAAAGTTTTTAAAGACCACTGTTACAGGTTCCGAAGCTGTGAGATCACAACCACCTTCAACAGGAGTTGTGAACGACAGTGAGCCAAAGTCATCATCTTGTGGCAAGGCAAGATCGAACCGCATGTTGGGCCGATTATTGGAGGTGGTAACAAAAGCAGAATTGTTGGCGCAAAGGTTACCGTCCGAATCACTCCGATAATATATGGTTCGCGTTCCACCATATGAGGTTTGTTGAACGATGGCATTGTTCGTAAATCCATTGGGCCAGTTATTAAAGCACACCTCTACGATGATATTGCTTACACCATCCCATTGAAAGGGCGTTTGGAAGGTGTGTGTATTCCATCCAGCTACCTCCGTGTATGTCGGCGCATAGAATACACTGGTCAGACCAGTAGTTACCCAATTTGTCAGCGTGTTGCTGGAGTAATTGCCCATTTTGATCTCAAAATCACTCAAGGCTGTTCCGTTCACTCCGGTAACATTAAAGGCGAGAGATTGAAAGAAAATGGGAATGGATACACCGGCCGTATTCATTTCGGCCGCAGTGATCAGCATCTGATGTCGTGCTCCATTAAACCAGTGCCCGTAGGGGGCCGGATAGGATGTTCCGGTGTTTACAATGGTTCCATTGCCCAGTTGAATCTGAGGTGGTGCGGGAACAATAGTGAAGGTGTTGCAGCCGATTGTTGGTTCTACTGCCGAGTTTGCGGCAGGGCTAGCGTCTACAGCGTAGATGTGATAGCAAATGGAATCTCCAATCACGGCACTTGGGATGGTGTCTTCGTAAGTGTCTCCGACCGTGTTGATCAATCCGATGGTGTCGTTTGGAGCACCGTTGAGTGAGTAAACACACATCACGGTATCAATTCCCGATCCGTCAACAACATCAGCAGAGATCAAATACGGTCCAGGACTTGAAGTGGGTCCCAGCCAAACTGGGGCGTTCAGGGAAATAGTAGGAGGGAACAGTTCTGAAGGGTCCATGGTGACCTTGATATTGTCTACCAGCCATCCGTAATTGTTCCCAGCGCCGTTGTTATTGTTGTCGGCCAATTTGAAGCGGACCTTTGCAGTCGCGGTGTTCCCGAGCCACTGGGAAACATTGAAGGTCTCTGTTCGCCACCAGCTCGCTTGAGGAGGAGTAGTAGGGTTGGCTGGATCCCAGTCCAAGTAGGCATTCGAGGCAAATTTGTTCCCGGAGCCGCAGAAGGTTCCTTGACCAAGATAGACGTCTCCTACAGGGTTGGAACACTGCAGTTGAAACCAGGTAACTCCGCCGTCGCCGGACACCTCGATGGTTGCGGCGTCGAAAAACTCAATTTTACAGATGTGATCAAACTCGAGGATTACGAAGGTATTTCCGACTGTAGAGAACGTGTTGGTTTCGAAGTAGGTATTGCTTGCAAGAGGAGGAGTGTTGAGGTAACTCTGGGTAGGGCTAGAACTATAGGCTGTGGTTGTCGCCCAGGCTGGAGTACCCGTGAAGAAAATGCTATCCGCTCCAGATGGTAAGTCAAAATTCTCTGTAAAAGCGACCGTTTGTCCAAAGCTAAATGACCAACAAAGGGACAAAATTATGAGTAGTAAAGATCTCAATCGCATAGGTTTAGGTTAAAGAGTAACTACCAAATATAGCGAAATAGAATTGTGACCAATAAAAAAGCCGGCACCTCGGAAGGGCCGGCTTTGTGTGTTATCTAGACCAGGTGTTATCGCGAAATCACGAATTTTTCGCTCTGGTGATAGCGTCCTTGGCTGATTTGGATGAAGTAGACTCCCGCTGCCCACTGACGAACATCGAGTTGTACATCACTCATCGAGCCGTTAGGCTCTAAGGCAAATTCCGTAACCAATGATCCGTATGCGTCCACAACTTGTGCGGTCACGGGTTCGGTCAGATCGGGAACGGTGATTTGGATTTGATCGGAAGCAGGGTTCGGATAAATACTGACCGCAAGCAATGCTTCTTCTTCGACGCTTGTTGGATTACAAGAGCCGATGTTTTCGATACAAATATCGTCGATGGCCCAACCCTCATCTTGAATAGAGAAGTCAGCTCCAAATCTCCAGCGGAAAATTACTGGGCCTCCAGAAGCGAATTGGACAGTGCGTTCAGCGTACTCCCATCCGTTTGAAGTTCCGGTCCATCCCGGATTTCCAGGGGTGGTGTTCGACAATCCGATGGTGAATTGAGTGTTGTACCAATCGGCTCCAACGCTTCCAATAGAAGTCCAAGTGGCTCCGCCATCCGTAGAGTATTCTACAGCTCCACCGTCTTGGAAGGATTCCGTTTTGTACGAGTGATAGAAGCTAATTTTATAGCAGCTGTCCGGATTAATGTTGAACAGGGGAGAGAATAGAGCTGAGCTATCACGAGGCTCATAATCGGCATTCAGTCCAGTCATCCAAGCATTTGGTGCACTAAACGCTCCGTTGATCACGGTTTGGTTTGGCGTACCCGCTTCCCAAACATTTCCTTGAGGTTCGTAGGTGATGTAGTTCAAGGCTACCAAAGGTTCTTGACCACCATCGAAGTTGTTACAATACGGGAAGACTGATGTAGAGTCAAATACTGTAGCAACGTAACACAAGGTGTCATCACTAGGGAATCCGTCGATCTGCAGGTTCGGTTCCTCAGTGAACACACAAATGGTGTGCGCCCCTGGATCTGCTTGCCAGATCTGGCTGAAGGTATGTGTTGTTGTCTGTCCTGGACCAAGAGGAACAGGGAAGAACAAGCTGTCGGTAACAATGGTGTTGTTGTCAATCTCAAGAGTCACTTTAAAGTGATCCAAATCCAATAATCCGGTATTCTCAATCTCTGCACTTACGGGGCTTGCCTGCGGCAAGATGAAGAAGTTGCTCGGAGAAACAGTGATTTCGTTGACTCCAGCACTTGGATATACAGGATATACATTGATGTCATCCAAGGCCATATCTCCAGATGTGAATCCAGTTTTCTGGGCACGGAAGCGCAACTTCACAAATTGTCCTACATAAGCACTCAAGTCAATCGAGTTTAGCTGGTACGGATCCTGCTCGCTTGTTTGCTGCTGTCCGGCCAATGTCCAGAGGTTGGTCCAAACACCTGTGGTGTCCTGGATGTCCAAGAACATGATTCCGGTTTGAGCCCCAAACATGTGGGTGTAGAAATCTACTCGGGCAGAGTACCAGTTCAAATCAAGACAGGGCGAGGTCAAGGTCGCCACTTCACCGGTTCCTCCAAAAGAGGATTCTACATACATATAGTTCCCGGTTCCCGTAGTGTTGTCTCCATTCGGTCCTGTGCCAAAGCTTCCAGTAGGACCTGATTGAACGAGCCAATTGTACCCACCGTCACCTCCGGTCGAAGAACGTGTCCAGAAGTTATCCAGTGTTCCTGGAAGTGCTGGAGTACCTCCACCTTGTGTAAATGTGGTGAATGGCTCTACGTACGGAAGAAGCTGTAGGCTGTTCTCAACCACAATACCACTGATGGTATCGTTCGAAGGAACTTGATCACCTGGTAAATTGGTAGATCCACTTACGTTGTAGGCCGTGGCTGGTGTACTCATATCAACTGTTCCTGGCAGCGTGTAGAGTACGGTATCGCCTGGGTTCAGTGTACCCGTCCATGTTCCAGTAACCGTTGGCTGTCCCGCAACAGTAACCTGAACAGGAATGCTAGTTTGTGGATTGAGTCCGAGGTTCACAATTTCGACGATGACAGCTTCAGTAGCACTCAAATCACATCCTGTAGAGCTCGGAGAGACTATGGCGCTCATCGAGACATCGTTTGGCTGTGGTTCGTAAACATTAATGTCATCAATGGCGATGTCTCCTGCACAACAACCGAGAGATTGTGCGCGGAAGCGGATTTTGGTAATGGTACCAGCATAAGCGGTCAAATCGACAAATCCTTCGCGCCACACATTGCCTTGGTCTCCTGAAAGGGTCCAAACCTGGTTGTATACACCATTGGTATCCAGGATATCAACGGATAGGGTTCCAATTGTAGTTCCCCACATGTGATACCAGAAGCTCAGTTTAGGTGCAATCAGATTCGTAAAGTCAATACAAGGGCTAATCAGATTAACCACTTCACCATTTCCGACAAGGCTTACTTCCATGTAGGCGTACATACCCAATGCAGTTCCCAGTGTATGGTCGACGGTAGGCCCGGTATTGGCACTCGTGGTTCCACCGGCTTGGAACGTCCAGTCGTCATCGTCTAGATTGTCCTGTTCCCAGTTGTCCGAAGGAACCTGGCCAGGGCTGAAGGATTCAAAGTCTTGAATGAAAGGAGGAACCAGCAAGGTATTCACTACTGTATATCCGTTTATACTGTCATTCAAGAAGGTTTGTTCCGTAGGAAGATCGGTCCAAGTATCCAAGTTGTATGTCGTTCCTGGTGTACTCAAGTCAATGGTCGTGGCAAAAGTAAAGGCCACAGTATCCCCTGGATTAAGCGTGGTAAATAATGTATCCGTTACGACTGTTCCATTATCCAGGACATAACTGACTGGAATGGTGTCCTGAGTACTGGTACCGTAATTGGTCACTTGCACGGTAACAGGTACCGCAGGCCCAAGGTCACATCCGAAGTCCAGAGGCGAAAGAATATCTGCAACACCTACATCATTCGGTTGCGGTTGGAAGATGAAAATATCG
Organism: Cryomorphaceae bacterium; assembly: GCA_017798125.1. Lineage (NCBI taxonomy): Bacteria > Pseudomonadati > Bacteroidota > Flavobacteriia > Flavobacteriales > Cryomorphaceae > Cryomorphaceae bacterium. Next base: position 2,699,194 of record CP059070.1, on the reverse strand, counting down.
TCAATAGCGATATCTCCTGCACAACATCCTAAGGATTGAGCACGGAATCGAATTTTTACGTTTTGGAAGGCATAAGGGGTAAGGTCCACCAAAGCACTGGTCCATTGATCTCCTTGATCACCACTGAGGCTCCATTCATTCACCCAAGTACCTGAGGTGTCTTGTACATCCAAATTCAAGGTTCCAATTTGAGGTCCGAGCATATGATACCAGAACTCCACTTTCGGCGTTGGGGAAAGTGAGAAGTCCAAACAAGGTGAAATGAGTTCTACCGTTTCACCATTGGCTACTTGAGATACCTCCATGTAGGCGTAAATCCCTGCAGCCGTTCCTGTGGTATGATCGAACTGAGGTCCTGTTCCGCCAGAGGTGGTGGATCCTGAAAGGAAGGTCCAGTCGTCGTCGTCCGTAGTACTCTGAACCCAACCTTCAATGGCATTTTGTGATCCAGAACTGAAGTTTTCAAAGTCCTGAATGTAAGGTGGAGGAGTCAATGAGTTCAACACATTGTATCCGTAGAGGGTGTCGTTACCAACTCCTTGTTCTCCGATGAATTCAGTCCAAGAAAGGATGTTGTAGGTAACCCCTCCTTGACTCAAGTCAGCACCTTGGCTAAAGGTGTGAAGCAAGGTGTCACCCGGCAATAGGTTTTGATAAATGGTATCGCGAATGATTACACCAGACCCATTAATGGTATAGGCCACAGGCAGTGTGTCCTGGGCTGTTGTTCCCGCGTTGAAGACTTGTACAATGACGTCTTCATTCGTGCTGAACCCACAAGATTCTACAGGTGGAGCAGTAATGCCGATAATTGCACCGTCAATCGGCTGTGGTTCAAAGACGGAAACGTCGTCAATAGCAATGTCTCCAGCAGTATTCGTTGTCGCTGTTGTGCGGAATTTGATTTGTACGATATTTCCTGCGAAGAGGAAAAGAGGGATATTCACTTTAGTCCAAGGACTGGTGGTGGTAGGTTGCTGCTGACCTTGAATGGTAAACACATTCGTCCAGGTTACCCCGTTATTCACCAGTACTTCCAAAGTACCACATCCTGAACCAGTCATATGGTAGTAGAATTCCATTTGAGGAGCTACCATACCGTCCAAATCCAAGCATGGGCTTGTCAAGGTCGCCGTATCCCCACCTGAGCCGAAAGGAACCTCCGTGTACATGAAGTTTCCATTTCCAGAGGTGTTGTCGAAATCAGGACCTGTACTAAAGCTCGGTGTGCTTTGAGCACGAACACACCACCCATATCCCGAAGATGCGCTCGCTAAGGGGAATCGCTCCCAGTTACAGCAGATGGATCCCCATACGCCTGCCCCGAAGTTGGCCGTTCCAGGAACAAATGCCTCGAAATCATCGGTCCATGGGAATGTTGAAATTGGAGCGCCTACACAGTTGGGGGGTGGGGCATCGCTGATGTAAAAACAGTTGAAACCTGGATTCGGTGTCTTGGTGATGTTACCACAAGCTGAAGAATCCCAAGCCACAACTTGATAGCACACTTGATCCAAAAGCAATTGAGCTGGAATGACCCCGTTGTAGATGCCACCTGCTCCGGCAGTCATCGGAATAGTATCGTTGGGTCCGTTGTTTACGTTATATACCACAACTGCGGAATCAATTCCTGAAGCATCAGTAATGGTTGCTCCAATACTGAATGGCCCGGTGATGTATGCTGTATCCTGAAAAACCGGTGAGTTCAAAGTGACGACTGGTGGAATGAGCTCACATGGTGCTACAACCACGCGAATATTGTCTACAAGCCATCCGTAGTTACCTCCTGAGCCGTTGTTATTCCCATCTGTAAGCTTGAAGCGAACCTTTGCCGTTGCCGTATTGGACAAGAAGGTTGACATGTCAAAGGTCTCGGTCTGCCACCAAGTGTTGTTGGGTTGCGCCGATGGGTTGGCAGGATCCCAAACGAGATAGGTGTTACTCGCAAATTTATTTCCCGATCCACAGAAGGTTCCAGTCCCTAGGTATTCTGTACAAGTGAGCTGGGTCCAAGTAGCCCCACCATCACTCGAAACCTCAATGGTACCGCTATCGAAGAACTCAATCTTACAAATGTGGTCAAATTCGAGGCGAATAAAAGTATTGCCAATGGTGCTGAACGTGTTCGACTCCAAGTACGTTGTGGAGGCCGTTCCAATGGTGCCGAGCATGCTCTGTACCCCTTCGGACGCATAGGTGGTGTTGATCGTCCAAGCAGGTGTACCGACAGAGGACACACTGTCGGCGCCTCCAGGTAATTCGAACTTCTCAGTGAATGCCTGGGTCTGTGCGTTGGAACAAAGGAATGCACCGACCGCGACGGCCAAGAGTAGAATCTTTTTCATAGATGTAGTCTTCTTTTCAGGATAGGATGCCAAAAATAACGATTTCAGCGTCCAATTAAAAACGGGAAATATCGCGCCAGCGTTGGGTCACTTAATCCGCAACCTGAGGTTCTCATCGCCGGCCAAGAAAGCAACCAATTCGTCGCCAATTTGCACGGGACCAACGCCCTCCGGAGTGCCCGTGAAAATAAGATCTCCAATTTTAAAGGTGTAGAATTTGGAGAGGTAGGAAATGAGCCGGTCAATAGAGAAAATCATGTCTGAGGAACTTCCCACTTGAACTTCCTCACCGTTTTTCTCCAAGCGAAAGCCATACGGCTCCTCCAAGGTGTCCTTATGAACAAAGCTTCCAAGAGCCGCACTTCCGTCAAAGGCCTTGGCTTTTTCCCATGGCAGCCCTTGCTTTTTACATGCGGATTGAATGTCTCGTGCCGTAAAGTCGATGCCCAGGGCAATTTCGTCGTAGTACTTGTACGCAAACTTCTCTTGAATGTGCTTTCCCACTTTCTTGATGCGAACGACCAATTCACATTCGTAGTGAAGATCTGACGTGAATTCGGGGTAGAAGAGGGGTTGATTCGGGCGGAGAAGCGAACTATCTGGTTTTCCGAAAAAGACGGGTTCAGTAGGTACCTCGTTGCCCAATTCTGCCGCGTGCTTGGCGTAATTCCGTCCGATGCACAGGATTTTCACGACTGACCGAATTTGCGCAGTTTAATGCGCGTGATGGTCTGCTTGGTATACAGCGGGAAATCTGCATCCTGCAACCAGGCGAAATATCCCGGATTCTCGTCGAGCACTTCCTCTACAGCGCGTCCTCGATACTTTCCGAATCCAAAGACTTCACGCCCATTCTTGTCGTAAACAATAAAACCTGCCAAATCCGCTGGTGCGTTCTTGCGCTGGCTGAAATCACTGAGGAACTTTACGTCGTTCTCCAATTCATCATAACGCTCCAATTGTCCCAAGAGGACTTCATAAGTAGCTCGAGTATCCGCGTCTGCACTGTGCGCGTTCGACAAGTCTTTCTGACAATAGAACTTATAAGCGGCAACCAGCGTGCGCTGCTCCATTTTGTGAAAGATGTTCTGGACGTCCACGCTGCGAAACTTACTCATGTCGATATCTTGTCCCACACGAAGAAACTCCTCAGCCAACAACGGGATGTCGAATTTCATGGAGTTATACCCAGCCAAGTCACTGTCCTTAATAATGTCCATGACCCTGGGTGCCAGTTCTTTAAACGTCGGAGAATTCTGAACATCTTCATTACTGATACCATGAATGGCGGTGGTCTCCGCAGGAATCGGCATTTCTGGATTTACCCTCCACGTATAGCTTTCTTCGCTGCCGTCCGGAAATACCTTCAAGATGGCCATCTCGACAATACGGTCACGGGCAATTTGCGTCCCGGTCGTTTCGAGATCGAAGAAACACATGGGGCGGTGGAGGTTCAGTTTCATAGGCGTTCTAAGAATGTGGCCCTGCGGGCCGATGTTAAATTTCGCGGTTCACATCAAACTGCTCCAAGTAGTCCGCCACTCGACGCACGAATTGGCCACCTAAAGCACCGTCTACAACACGGTGGTCATAGGAGTGAGACAAGAACATCATGTGGCGAATACCAATCATATCACCGTATTCGGTCTCGATAACCGCTGGCTTTTTGCGGATGGCTCCTACCGCCATGATGGCAACTTGGGGTTGGTTGATGATCGGAGTACCCATCACATTTCCAAAGGTTCCAACATTGGTAATGGTGTAAGTTCCTCCTTGAATCTCATCAGCGCTGAGCTTATTGGCGCGTGCTCGTGACGCTAAGTCGTTGACTTTCGCCGTAAGACCTACCAAATTCAATTGATCCGCGTTTTTGATGACCGGAACAATCAAGTTTCCGCTTGGAAGGGCAGCAGCCATTCCAACGTTGATGTCTTTACGCTTGATGATGTTCTCTCCATCTACAGAGATATTGATCTGAGGGAAGTCTTTAATCGCCTTGACAATGGCTTCAATAAAGAGTGGGGTAAAGGTCATTTTTTCCCCTTCGCGAGCCAAGAAGTCATTCTTGATCTTATTTCTCCAGTTGACGATGTTGGTGACATCGGCTTCAACGTAGCTCGTCACATGTGGAGAAGTCTGCACGCTCTCGACCATGTGGTGCGCAATGAGTTTGCGCATGCGGTCCATTTCTTCAATTTCATCTCCGGGGTTAAGGGCAATATTGCCACTCTTTGCCGGAGCTGGTTTGGCTGCTGGGGTTGCTCGGGTTGAGGGCTCTACGGGAGCAGCCGCTGGAGTCACAGGAGCTGATCCTCTGTTGGCCACGTAGTTCAGCATATCCTTTTTGGTCACCCGACCACCTTGTCCGGTTCCTGCAATACCCTCCAGTTCTTCAAATCCAATCCCTTCCTTCTGTGCAATGCTGCGCACCAGCGGAGAATAGAATCGCTCGCTATCTGAGTTCGCTGGAATGTCTGATGCCGGAGCAGTCGCAGCTACGGCTTCGGCCACGCGCTCTTCAACGGCCGCAACAGGTGCTGGTTCTGGAGTGGATTCGGCTGCGGCTTCCGGAGCTGCAGAGGCGCCGCTGCCTTCGGTCTCGATGACGGCGATCGCTTGACCTACTTGAACGACATCGTCTTCGTTAAAGAGTCTCTTAACGAGTACACCTTCTACCGGAGAAGGGACTTCGGAGTCAACCTTATCTGTAGCAATCTCGAGAACGGGCTCTTCCAGCTCAACCGTTTCTCCTTCTTCTTTTAACCATTTGATGATCGTTGCCTCGGCAACACTCTCGCCCATCTTGGGCATGATCAATTCTTCTTGAGCCATGGATGTGTTTCTTCTTTTTGTGCAGGCCGCAAAATTACGCTTTCTTTTTAAGGACCTAAAACCGAAATGGTTCACCCTCCGGGCTTTCTTCCCAGCTTTTTCAGATTGCGGAATATCATGCTTATATCCAGCCAAATACGGTAATCTCGTGCGTAAAGGGCATTGAGTTTTTGCACAACCTCAATAGACTTTTCCTCGGTTGTCGGTTTTCGATCTCGTACGTCGAGTATCCCAAGGGGAGTCGCGCTAATTCCTTGAACAGGAGCTACACCCACCCAAGAGTATGAACCGCGGAGGACACCAAAAATGTTTTTGAATAGCCCTGGACCGGCAATAAAGACGAGTACAGGACTAAGTAGAAGTGCTACAAGTCCAATGAAGAGGTCCAGAAGACGCTTGTTGCGTCGAACGGGATTGCGAAGAAGCGAGCTGAGATCGACCGAACTCAAGTCATCTGGCGTAATGATTTGCTGGCTTCCGATCATAAAGTCGGTTCCCGAAGGAACTATTCGAAACTCTACTCCAGGGCGTCTAAGCCGTTCCATGTAGTCGATAATCTGACTGTGGCTCAAGTCTGATCCGCAGAAGACTAGCTCTTCAATATCAAAGACCTGGACAATTTCTTCGAGTTGATGGAGGCCGCCGAGGTAATGGTCGTCGCGTAATTCCGTGGACAAGGAGTCTACGGCCACGTAGCCCATCCATCGTTGATGCCCGTCTGCGTGGGAAAAGAGACCTCTCACGCGCTGGACCTCCGCCGGGTTTCCAATGGTCACCATGCGTTTTTGATCATTTTCGAAGGCAAACCCTTTCATTTTCAGTGCATGGAAAAGCCAGCGACTGAGCGGGATGCCCAAAATAGCCCAAATACTACCCAGTAGAATGAGTGCTCTAGAGGTCCGAAGACTTTCGGGTAGGAGGGAATAAATGACCAGAATAGCCAAAGAGCCACCGACTAGGCCGCGAATGATTTTGGCGATGCGTACCGGTTTGTCATAGCCGCCGGCCAGGAACATACTCACAAGCCAAAAGGTAATATATACGGGCATGTAGATATAGTCGTATTCTGGTGGATAACCCCCACCATCCACGAAACGGTGGTTCACTTCCCAGTATTCCTTTTGGTACTGCATCCCGCCGTAAAGTAAAAGAGCGTCAAAAAGAGGCAAGGCAATGCGGTCGAAGAATCGGCGAACAACAGCGAGTCCAGCACGGAAGTAGATGGCAGTGTTGATCAATAAAGAGTATAGTGCGGCGTTGCGAGAGCTAAAGTGCTTTTTGGCGAAGATGATCATCGCCTGATAAAAAACGAAGACATAGTTTAAGGAGCCCTTCTTGGTGCTCTCGCCTTTGTAATGGATGATTTTCGAATCGGCGAAGTAGGCATTCTTTTTGCCATCGAGAATGATACGATAGCTCAGATCAATGTCCTCGCCGTACATGAAGTAGTCCTCGTCCAAGAGTCCTATTCGGTCAAGGACATTCTTGCGCATGAGCATAAAGGCTCCGGCCAGAATCTCAACTTCGTGATTTTCGTTCTCGGAAAGATGCCCCATGTGGTATCGAGAGAAGGTAGGGCTCTTAGGGAAGAGGCTGGACAATCCAAATATCTTGTAGAAGGCGGTCATCGGTGCCGGGAGACCGCGCTTGCTCTCACGCAGGAAGTTGCCTTGTCCATCGAGCATTTTAATTCCGAGGCCTCCGACGTCTTCGTGCTCCTCCATGTAATCCAGTACCGCGTAGAAGGTGTCCTCTTGAACTACGGTATCCGGATTGAGCAAAAGAACGTATTCTGCTGAGCTCTCTCGAATGGCCTGGTTGTTCGCTTTGGAAAAGCCCGGGTTGTCTGAATTAGCGATGACACGTACCTGGGGGAATCGATCACGAACCATGTTTAGAGAATCATCCTTGGAGTTGTTGTCCACCACGAATACGTCTATGTCGTATTGTGCGTTGTGGGACTTCGCCGCGTCAATAGCTACATAGACCGAGCCGAGGCACTGCTCCAAAAAGAAGCGCACATTGTAGTTGACAATGATGACGCTTAGTTTCATAGGCGATTCAGTGAATTCTCATAGGGTATTCGATGCTGCAAGGAGCGGCCGAGGGTGACTTCGTCTGCGTATTCCAAATCATCCCCTACAGAAACCCCTCGAGCCAAGGTCGTCATCTGAACGTCTAAGTCTCGCAGTTTCTTGTACAGATAAAAATTCGTGGTATCCCCTTCAGTCGTGGCACTCAAGGCCAGGATGACTTCTGAAACATCGTTTTCGGCGCATCGCTTTACCAATGATTCAATATTGAGGTCGCTGGGTCCGATACCGTCCATGGGCGAAATGAGTCCTCCCAGCACGTGGTATCGACCTTTGTATTGAGAGGTGTTCTCAATAGCCATTACATCGCGTGTGTCTTGCACCACACAGAGGACTGATTCCTCGCGGGAGGGGTTGGCACAGATGGCACAGATATCAGCATCGGATATGTTGTGGCATTTGCGGCAAAATTTGACATCGCGCCGTAGGCGCAAAAGAGACTCCGAAAGCTGGGCCACCTCGCGCTCTTCACGCTGGAGCAGATGCAGCGCCAGACGCAAGGCAGTCTTCTGTCCGATGCCCGGAAGCTTGGCGATCTCGTGTACCGCGTCCTCGATGAGTTTTGAACTGAAGTTCACGAGGTAAAGGTAATTCATCCTTTTTAACATCTTTGCACCATGTCACCGCTCCTCGTATTGAGTCTTTTACTCGGCTATTTTGCCGTCCTGATCGGAATTTCCGCGCTGACTGGGCGCAAAGACGACAACAACACGTTTTTCCTCGGGAATCGCACCTCTCCATGGTATGTGGTAGCCTTCGGAATGATCGGAGCCTCGCTTTCTGGAGTCACGTTTATTTCGGTTCCGGGCTGGGTGGCGGACAGTCAGATGAGCTATATGCAAATGGTCCTGGGGTATTTGGTGGGGTATGCCGTCATCGCTCAGGTATTGCTCCCCTTGTATTACCGCCTTCAGCTGACGTCCATTTATACCTATTTAGATCAGCGTTTTGGTTTCTGGAGTTACAAAACCGGGGCCTTCTTTTTCTTGGTTTCGCGAATTATTGGGGCGTCGCTGCGGCTCTTCGTTGTGGCCACTGTTTTGCAAATCGCCTTGTTTGACGCCTTTGAGATTCCTTTTGAAGTCACCGTGATCGTGACCATTGCCTTGATTTGGATCTACACCTTTCGCAGTGGTATTAAGACCATCATTTGGACCGATACCTTGCAGACTGCGTTTATGCTGCTCGCTGCCGTGATAACTGCTGTGCTTTTGGCCCAACATTGGGATTATTCCTTCAGTGAACTCGTGGCGGCGGTGGACGGGGATGCCCGAAGTCAAATCTTTTTCTGGGAAGACTGGAAAGACGGTCGTCATTTTGCCAAACGCTTTTTGGCCGGTGCCTTTATCACTATTGTGATGACTGGATTGGATCAAGATATGATGCAAAAGAATTTGAGCTGCCGCTCGATTGGTGACGCGCAAAAGAACATGTATTGGTTCAGCGCCATCTTGGTTTTTGTCAACCTGCTCTTTCTTTCCCTTGGTGTCTTGCTGTATCAATACGCGGCGGAAACGGGAATTGACGCAACGGGAGACGATCTGTTCCCGACTATTGCCACACAAGGTGGTTTGGGCTTGGCCGTAGGTATCTTCTTTTTGTTGGGGTTGATTGCCGCGGCCTATTCGAGCGCGGATTCCGCACTGACATCTCTGACCACGAGTTTTAGTGTTGATTTCTTAGACATCGAAAAGATGGATGCGGATCGCCAACCTCGATTGCGAAAGATGGTCCACATCGGATTCAGCGCTGTTCTGGTCATTGTGATCCTTATCTTTAAGCAAATCAATGATCAAAGCGTCATTGCTGCGGTCTTCACGGCGGCTGGATATACCTATGGTCCCTTGCTTGGTTTATACGCTTTTGGCCTCTTTACCAAAAGAACGGTGATCGATCGCTGGGTCCCCGCTATGGCTGTAGCTTCGCCCGTGCTTTGTTATGTCATGAATAGCAACGCGGACCGCTGGTTTGGATTCTCCTTTGGTTTTGAACTACTCATCATAAACGGTGCGCTGACCTTCCTGGGCCTTTGGATGCTTAGCCGCCGTGTTAATACTTAGACTATGAATCGTTTTTTATTCCTTTGCGCGATTTTCGGCCTCACGGCCGGATGCAGCCCTACTGTTGATCCCGCAAATCAATCCACTCAAGACATGAACGCACCCGTTGCAAAGAAGATCAATAAAGACCTCACCATTCACGGCGATACGCGAGTTGACCCTTACTATTGGCTCAATGAGCGCGAGAATCCCGAGGTGATTGCCTATCTGGAAGCGGAGAATGCCTACACCCAATCCGTATTGGGGCACACAGAGGATTTTCAAGGAGCACTCTACGAAGAAATGGTTGGTCGTATACCGAAGGCCGACGCGTCGGTTCCCTATTTCTTGAACGGTTACTGGTACTACACCCGTTTTGTGGAGACTGGAGAGTATCCGATTTACTGCCGTAAAGAAGGTTCTCTGGACGCCGAGGAAGAAGTCATGTTGAATGTCAACGAGATGGCGGAAGGCTACGACTACTATCAGGTGACTGGGCTCAGTATGTCTCCGGACAACAAGATCTTGAGCTATGGTGTCGACACGGTGAGTCGCCGAATCTACACCGTGTATTTCAAAAACCTCGAAACCGGAGAGCTCTACGAGCATTCCATTCCCAATACCACGGGACGCGCCACTTGGGCCGCTGATAATGAGCACACCTTCTACGCCATTAAGGATGAAAGCTTGAGAAGCTATAAGATCTTCCGTCACCGCTTGGGTTCACCAGCGAGTGATGATGTAGAGGTCTTTCACGAAGAGGACGCCACTTTCTACACCTACGTGTACACGACTAAATCCAAAGAGTACATCGTTATTGGAAGCGGTTCAACCGTTTCGGATGAGTATCGCGTACTGAAGGCGGACGATCCAACAGGAGAGTTCCGCGTTTTGCAGCCTCGTGAACGTGATCTAGAGTTCCGCATTGCTCACTTTGAGGATCATTTCTACGTGTTGACCAATTGGGAAGCCAAGAACTTCCGATTGATGCGCACCGGGGTGGACCAAGGGGGTAAAGATACTTGGGAAGAAGTCGTGGCCCATAGAGAAGAAACGCTGCTCGAGGGCATCGAGATCTTCAAGGATTACCTGGTACTCGAGGAGCGCACCAATGGGCTCAATCAAATCCAGATTCGTCCATGGGAAGGTGAGGCTCACTACATGGCCTTTGACAGTGAAACCTACACGGCTGGGGTTGGAAACAACCCTGAATTTGACTCTCAAACGCTGCGTTACGGCTATGGTAGCTTGACCACGCCGAACAGTGTGATCGATTACGACATGGTTACGCGCGAGCGAACCGTCAAAAAGGAGCAACGCGTGCTCGGTACATTCAACAAAGAAGATTATGCTGAAGAGCGCATATGGGCGACCGCGGATGATGGTACCCAAATTCCGATGAGCGTAGTCTACAAAAAAGGCGTTGAGAAGAATGGTGCTAATCCTACCTTGATCTACGGCTACGGTTCTTATGGAGCCACGATTGATCCGGGCTTTAGCTACAGCAGGCTTTCCTTGTTGGATCGTGGGTTTGTCTTCGCTATTGCCCACATCCGAGGTGGCCAATACCTCGGTCGAGATTGGTACGAGAACGGAAAGATGCTGACCAAGAAAAACACCTTTACGGATTTTGTGGCCTGCAGCCAACACCTGATTGAAGCGGGGTACACCAGTGCTGATCACCTCTATGCCTTGGGTGGTTCAGCAGGAGGTTTGTTGATGGGTGCCATCATCAATATTGCTCCAGAGACCTACAACGGAGTCATTGCGGCCGTTCCTTTTGTGGATGTTGTGACAACCATGCTGGACGAAAGCATTCCGCTGACGACAGGGGAGTACGATGAGTGGGGGAATCCGAACGACGAAGAATACTACAACTACATCTTGAGTTATTCACCCTATGATCAAGTAGAGGCCAAGGGCTATCCACACTTATTGGTGACTACAGGACTTCATGACAGTCAGGTGCAGTATTGGGAGCCGGCCAAATGGGTAGCCAAGTTGCGCGAGATGAAGACGGATGATCACAAGCTTTTGCTGCACACCAATATGGAGGCGGGTCACAGCGGTGCATCGGGCCGATTCCAGCGCTTCAAAGAGACCGCTATGGAGTACGCATTCATTCTTGATCTAGAAGGGATTACCGAATAAGCGGCTTGGTTTTTGTTTAAAAAACGCCAATGAAACAACTTATCGCCATAGTGCTGGGCTTGGTGGGCTTCGCGCATCTGGCCGTAGGCCAAAGCATTCAAATTCTCGATGCTCAAAACCTTGAGCCCATCGAGGATGCCTATGTCTACAGCGATTCGGTTTCGGCGATTTCAGACTTTCAGGGCAAGGTGCCGTTTAAACTGTTCAACCGTGCCTCTTTGAGTGGCGAGGCCAAGCAGCTTTTTGTGCAACATGCCAGCTATCAGGCCACGACCATCAGTTTGGATGAGGTCGTGAATGCGGGCTATGTGGTTTATCTGCAGGAGAGCAAAGTGAATCTGGATGAGGTAGTGCTTTCGGCGAATCGCTGGGAGCAAGACAAGGCCGATGTGCCGATCAAGATTACTCAAGTATCCTTGAAGGAGGCACGATTGCAAAACCCACAAACCGCTGCAGATTTGCTGGGCTCCTCAGGAGAAGTATATATCCAGAAAAGCCAGCAGGGTGGTGGTTCGCCGATGATCCGCGGCTTCAGTACGAATCGAGTGCTCTTAGTAGTTGATGGTGTTCGGATGAACACGGCCATCTTTCGAGAGGGGAATGTGCAAAACGTGGTTTCCTTAGATCCGTTCGCCACACAAAACACAGAAGTCATTTTTGGCCCTGGATCCGTTATTTACGGTTCAGATGCCATTGGTGGCGTAATGGATTTTCACACCCTGGATGCCGGGACTTCACCCAACGAGGCATCATATCTGTACGGCCATGGCGCGGCGCGCTTCTCTTCCGCAAATATGGAACAGACCTACCACGGGGATATTCGCTTGAAGAATGATCATTGGGGCTTTGTGACCAGCTTTACCTCCAGCACCTTTGGAAACTTGAGGATGGGTTCTGAGGGTTCTGAGTCACTGCTTCGGCCAACTTGGCAAGCGCGAATCGATGGAAAGGATACCGTCATCACCAACGAAGATGCCCAGGAGCAGGTCCCTACGGCCTACGATCAGTGGAATTTCATGCAGAAGCTGATCTACGAGCCCGGTGAAGACTGGGATTTGACCTACGCCTTTCACTATTCTGAAACCAGTGAGGTACAGCGCTATGATCGCTTGATTCAAAAAGAAGACGATGGTTCGTTCACCAATGCAGAATGGTACTACGGTCCGCAAAAATGGATCATGCATCATTTGCGCGCTCGTTTATCGAAACCCACTGCGCTTTATGAAGAAGCGCGCTTTACGGTCGCTTACCAGCATTTTGAAGAGAGTCGCCATGATCGCAAATTTGGAGAGGACCTCTTGCGCGAGCGCTTTGAAGAAGTAGATGCGTATTCCATTAATGTCGATTTTGAAAAGGCGCTGAGCGATAGACATCAACTCTATTACGGTGGAGAGTATGTCTTTAATCGGGTGAACTCCACGGGTCGTAGCTTGAACATTGTCAGTAATGAGGTTGATGAGGTTGCCTCTCGCTATCCGGATGGTTCGAGTTGGAAGACAGCAGCGCTGTACGCCAGCCTTGAATACAAGGTCAGTGAACGGCTCTCGATGTTGACGGGTCTGCGGATTAACTACGTAGGTCTTTATGCGGAATTTGACTCCGCGTTTTTCCCTTTTCCCTTTAGTCAAGTGGAGCTGAACAACAACGCATGGAACGGGAGCTTTGGATTGGCCTGGCGCCCGACTGAGGCGTGGCAGTTCAATACCAATCTAAGCAGTGGATTTCGCGCTCCGAACATCGACGATATGGGTAAAATCTTCGATAGTGGGGATGGAATTGTAGTGGTGCCCAATCCGGATTTGCGTCCAGAGTACGCCTACAACCTCGACCTGATCGCTACGCGACGCCTTGCGGATCGTTGGAAAGTAGAGGCGGCTGGATTCTTTACGTTTCTGGATGACGCGATGGTCCGAGACGACTATACCTTCAATGGTCAAGACACCATCATTTACGACGGAACGCCCAGTCAGGTACAAGCCCTTCAAAACGCGGAAAGTGCCACGGTTTATGGGTTTCAGCTTAGTGTTATGGGTGACCTTAACCGCAATTGGTCTTTAGAGGCTCATTACAATTTTACACGGGGTGAAACCAAGGCTGGAGATGCCTTGAGGCATGTTGCACCAAGCTTTGGATCGGTTCACGTAACCTATCAGGCGAAGCGTTTCAAAGGCGATCTCAACGCGCAATTCAATGGCGAGATGCCCTGGGACCGATTGGCGCCCAGTGAGCGTCGTAAGCCAACGATTTATCAGTTGGACGAGAACGGAAACCTCCACAGTCCTTCGTGGTATACGCTAAATTTTAAGGCATTTTATCAAGTGCACCCTCGGGTACAGATCAACGGAGGAGTGGAGAACCTATTTGATCTCCGGTACCGAACCTACAGCTCTGGTGTAGTAGCTCCGGGTCGAAATTGGATGGTGGCCCTTCGGGTCGATTTCTAAAGGTTTGGTAACTTGGTTCCAATGCGCCTAATGTCTTCACTACCCAAATCCACTCCTTGGATTCTATTGAGTTGGTTCCTGCTGAATTTGATTCAGGCAGGGACAACTGGGTTAATGAACGATGAGACCTATTATTGGGTCTACACGCAATTTCCCGATTGGGGCTATCTCGATCATCCGCCGGCTATCATGGTGATGATTGCCATTGGTGAGCTCTTGGGTCATGGCCCTGTGTTCACCCGACTACTCACAGCAATTTTGTCCACGGCTAGCCTATCGATGCTGATGCAGCTCATGCCGGGCAAATCGCTGGACTTGCGGTTGTTTCTGCCACTCTTTTTAAGCCTTCCCCTTTTTCATGTCTTTGGATTCATCACGGTTCCAGATGCGCCCTTGCTCTTCTTCACGACACTTTACTTTTTGGCCCTCAAGGCCTTTCTGGAACGGGAGGATTGGCGCTCTACACTCTGGCTTCTGGTCGCTGTTACGGGAATGATCTACGCCAAGTATCACGCCGTCCTGATTATCTTCTTCACCCTCATAGCTCTGCCAAGGCTCTTTGTGCATCCTAAGTTCTACTTCATCGCAGCAGTCTCTGCTGTACTCTATGCTCCGCATATACTTTGGCAAGTACAAAACGACTACCCGAGCATTCAATACCACCTCCTGGAGCGGGCGGATGTCGACTACCGCATCGATTTCACTACAGGATATCTCTTAACCCAGATCCTAGTCTTGGGCCCGCTGAGTTTTTGGATCGTATTCCGGGCGGCTGGCCATTTTTTAAAGCGATTCCCGACCTACAGCAATGACCCCGCAAAGCGATTCCTCCGGGTGATGCAGGTGCAGTTTTGGGGCTTCTTGGGTTTCTTTTTACTCATGAGCTTTCGCGGCCTGGTGGAAGGGAACTGGACGGCACCCATGCTCATCCCGGCCGTGGTGCTGACCTACGTTTATTTGAGCAAAGAGCGGAGTGCCAAGCTCCGCCGCATAAGTATTCCCTTGTTTTGGGGTTCCACTGGATTTGTAATGTTGCTGCGGTTCCTGGTCGCTGTACCTCTGGGTGAGTTTTCCACCCAAGGGCAGCTCAAAGAGTTTCACTTCAACAAGCAGAAGGCTCTAGAAATACAGCAAGAGCTTACCGAATACCCCATTGTTTTCTACGACGGATACAAGCACCCGAGCCGCTATTGGTACTATACAGGCATTCCGGCACATGCCGAGAGCAGCATCCGCTATCGTTTGACCCAGTACGATGCCTGGCCCTTGGACACCCTGCATTGGGGTGAAACCGTTTATTGGGTTGGGGGCATGCCCAAGAAAGAGAAGTTTGGCTTCCAGCACAGTTTTGGAGACAGCACCCGATATATGATCGACTCCGCTTATTATTCTTTGAATACCCTACGGGTCGATGTCGAACTTCCCGCCGAGTGGTCTGCCTCTTCCTCGTTGCCCCTTGTGGTTCAGGTCACCAATGAATCAGCCGATTCTGTGCATTTCCCAGATGCTTACCCTGTTTGGATCACCTCAAGCCTCAAGGTGAACAAAGCAATCATAGATACCGTAAAGCTCGCTCGAATGCGCCAACTCGATTGGGGGCCGGGAGAAACGCGTAGTTACGAAGTCGTTGTGGACCGTTGGCCTGAGCCCGGCGCCTACCTGGCTCGTGTAAGCCTGCAAAAGGACTATTTTCATCCGACACTCACTGGCCCTGCCGTCAACATGATTCTTACGGAATGATGTTGGAGCTCTTGCTGCAGGGAGCTTTGCTCGGAATCCTTCTGGCCTTTCTTATTGGCCCGGTCTTTTTTGTGTTGTTGGATACCAGTATTTCCAAGGGGCCACTTGCTGCGGCAGTTTTGGACTTGGGAATACTGACCAGTGATCTCTTTTGCCTAATCCTGGCCTACCTAGCCTCGCGTCAATTGGAGCATCTAGTACAGGACAACCCTTGGTTTTTCATCGTCGGGGGAGTAGCCATCATGGCCTATGGTGTCTATCTTTTTGTCAAGCCCTTTCGCTATCAAAGACCTTCTCAAAAGCACATACCCAGTACTCGGAAAATGCTGGGCTTATTCACCAAGGGTTTTTTACTGAATATCGTGAACCCCGGAGTCATCTTGTTTTGGGTGACTGTGGTTCTTCTCGTAGGAAGCCGATACAACATGGAGCCTCGGACACTAGGGCTTCATTTTGGTGCTACTTTCTTCTTTTTCATTCTGGCCGACGCCTTCAAAATTCTCGGCGCAGAGCGGCTTAAAAAGTTGGCTCGACCACGACAGGTCTTTCGCTTCCAGCGACTCTTAGCTGGAGGGCTTGTTCTATGGGGTGCGCTGGTCTTGCTCCGCGGACTTTGGTAGGGGCAGGACTCCTGAAACCGCCAAAAAGGCATATAAATCGAGCCAAAAACGCCATAATGACATGTAAATCGGTCATTTTATCGGACCGTGAGGCCCAAAAACCCACTGGCACACATCTTGACTTAAGGAGGGGGAAGACGCGAACAAGGGTCTTCAACAAACCAGATAATCAACGATTAAAACATACAATGATGACATTGATCAAACACAACCGCAAACCGGCTTTCCCCAGCATCTTCGACGACTTTTTTATGCGTGATCTTTTTCACGACGACTTCGTGACTCGCGCAAAAGGAACGTCACCTGCTGTGAATATTGTCGAGCACGACGATGCCTTTGGATTGGCTTTTGCGGCCCCAGGACTCAAGAAGGAGGACTTCAAAATTGAGTTAGAAAACGAAACATTGGTGGTCTCTGCCGAGGTTAGCACGGAGGAGGAAACCAAGGGCAAGTTTGCGCGTAAGGAATTTAACTATGGAAGCTTTGAGCGCCGTTTTAAACTTCCCAAAAGCGCAGACATGCAGGAGATCGGAGCCACGTATGAGGATGGAATCTTGAATATTTCGATTCCTAAGAGAGAAGAAGCGAAGGTGCAGGCTCCGCGTCAAATCAGTATCGCCTAAGCACAGGCGTCTATATATCCCCAAAAGACCGCTACTGGACTCCAGTGGCGGTTTTTTTATGAATGAAATCGATGATTTCCTCGTAGACCCCAGGAGCAACGCGATCAAACTTGTAGTAGGAGGGTTTGAACCAAAGGTCAATATCCAATTCAACTTGACGATCCCCGTGTTCCATTCCGTGACTCGCCTTGGGCATTATGACACAACGAGCATACGGATTATTGGCCATGACTTCCATGAATCGAGCGCTGTTGGTTTCCCAGGGTACCACAGGATCACTGCCGCCCAAGAGGCTCAAAACAGGTATCTGAAGACTTTGGAGATCTGGTCCAGGATCATAGCTAAAACGCTGAACCCAGAGTTCCGAAATGGCCTCAGGACTGGAGGGAATATCGGTGTCCTCAAGCCAGTTCAACCAAGATTTACCCTGACCTTCATCGAGCAATCTGCGCATTTCTTTGTAGGTCTTGGAGGGGTTGCGGGTTTCGAAGGTCAAATTCGTATAGCGCTCAATGGCCAGGGAGTCCGCTTGTGAATAGCCGTACACCTTTCCAAAGGCTCGAGCTCCGTCGAGTTGTTGTCCTTTCACCGAGGTTGCCGGCCCCACTACGGTTATTAGAAAACCGGGTTTCGGATTGCATTTGGCCGAGGCCGCCGGACTGATCCAGCCGCCTGCGCTGTAACCGATAAATCCAGAACGTCCGGGCGTAAAGGCCTCTTGACTGGTCAGGGTGTCGAAAACAGCTACGGCGTCAGCCACCAATTCATCGTGGACGGCCAGTGCGCAATCTCCGGTGCTTTGCCCGGTTCCTCTCTTGTCGTACATAAACACGGCAATTCCCTGCTTGCTCAAGGCTTCCGCTTTACCGATAAATCCGGATCGATCGCCGCAACCTCGTCCATGGATGAGAATAGCGAGGGGTAGCGGTTCTGTACTCGCGGGAACCCAAAGCTCTCCGTTTAGTTGAACCTCACCTCGATTGATGGTCCAATCTGTCTTTTCAACGGGATTGTTTTTTCCCGGACGAACGACGGCTTTCATATGGAAGTCAAGGCGACTTAAGTCGTAGTCCACATGACCAATCCACTCTCTGTATACGGAGTCGAATCGGGCCGTTGTCTTCCCCCAATAAGTATTGAAGGTATAGAGGCCAACGCTGTCCCTTTGCATTTCACTTTCGAGGAAGCCGTAATCGGTCCATTCCGGGATACGCGAACGGATCATAAGGGCGTCTCCTTCTCGATATATTTCAGCATCGATAAACTGCAGGGAATGCTCCCATTGGTAAGCTCCTCGGTAATGTCCTTCCGGCTCCGTTTTCCAGTGCAGGACTTGGCCTGAAACAAAGAATGAGGATAGGAGGAGGGCTAGGATTCCGACAATACGCATGGTCTAGGGTTGAAGGTTGACCAATAAGGTATTCTTTTTCAGAGAACTAACTGCGCCGATGAACCAATAAAACCTCGCGGATGTTCACTGAATATGGAAAACGTCAAAGGCCCGATTCTCCTGGCCACACTTTACTTAGTACTCTATGCCCTTTCTCCATTCCTGGGTATTGTACCCCTAACTTCGCTATTGTTTTTCTTAAGTCCGATTCCGGTCTTTTGGATGGTCTATAAAGTCCTCAAAGATGGTGTCGAAAGCGATAAGCGATGGGAAGACGGTCATTTTTACGACCACCCCTGAAGTCCTCAGGCCGCTATGGCGTGCCCAATGAGGTACATCAATGGAAAGAAAGTGGCGCAGGCGATTTTGATGAGAAGTTGTTGGGTGCGCGGGGTGGTGAAGCGGTTCATAGTGGGGATTTGTTTGTTCTACGAAGCAAAACAAGGGCAAATCGTCGGGAACCGAATTAACGTCTGTTAATTCTCAATCATTTTCTTCTTCTTTGAGCCGGTTCTTGATCCGCGAGAGCGATACTGGCGTCATTCCGAGCATAGACGCCAAGTTCTTCTGAGAAACGCGATCCAATAATTTGGGATGACGTTCGGCAAAGACTTTGAAACGCTCCTCCGGTTTGTATAGGATGTGGAATTGAACCAAGTCGATCATCTTATCCAGAGCCCGTTCCATACCCCGAACCTTGAACTGTTGTAATCTTGGATTCCTTTTCTCGAGCTCGTCCATTACTTTGGAATCGAACTGAAGGCACTGAATGGGCTCCATGACCTCCGCGTAGAACAGACCGGCTTCTCCACGAAGTACCGTTTGAACCGAAGCGACGTGATCACCGCGCTCCATGTAGGCCAGAGTTTTCTCTTCTCCATCGCTCTGCATGGTATACAAGCGCACAAGTCCACTCATTAAAATACGCACGTCTGTTTCCTTTTCACCTTGATGCAGCAATAGGGTCCCCGCTTCATACTTCCGGATTTTCGAGGCCTTAACAATCTCCGTGAGGTCGTTGAGGCTGACCGTGGTGAAGGTGTCTTTTAAAAACCGTACAGTGGATGCCAAATCGGCCATAGGTGGGTGTACTGATGCTGTTAAAATAAAAAGGCCCTGCGGAAATCGCAAGGCCTTCACTTATGCTAAGAGCGTTTTACTCGCCTTGTCCAAGACTAAAACCGCGATCTCCGTCAAAGAAGTACAGGTTTTCCGTTTTGATGACATCAAAACCATGCTCAGTCAGCGTTTTCTGAAGCTCGATGACTTCAAGGGCGTGAACAGGTCGGTAATCCGGTGGAGATACTTGAATATTGGAGTCCAAACTCACAAAACGGCATCGCCAGTGGTCCGTGCAGAAGGTCTCAGGATTGCCATTCGGGAAAACCTTTACCCCGCGGTTTGTAATCATCTTCAATTTCAGTGGCGCGCCTTCTAAAGAACTCAAGGCCTCTCCGAGTTTTTGAGCATCCTTATTCGCGTGGTCTAAAAAGACATCCACTCCCATTAACTCCTTGCTCGGAGTTGGAAGCGATTCTTCTACAACCTCGTTTTGCGCCTCACGGCGCGATGAAGCAGCGTACTTCGCAGGCTCGAATGTGCTGGGGCGTTGACCCAATCGAGCAATGACTGCGTCGGCAAATTCTTGAGTGCCAACTTTCTCGGTACTGAAGTTCTCGCTGAAGATGTCCGCAGTGTGAACCCCGTCTTCTAAGGTCTTCAACCAAGCGTTGGTAATATTCTCTGCGATGTCTGTGGCGCCGATGTGCTGGAGCATCATCACTGCTCCGTTGAGCAGCCCGCTGGGGTTGGCGATGTTTTGCCCGGCAATGTCTGGGGCCGATCCGTGAATCGCTTCAAACATGGCGAAGTTCTTTCCGATGTTCGCCGACCCAGCAAGTCCAACAGATCCTGCAATTTCTGCCGTGATGTCTGAAATAATGTCTCCGTAAAGATTAAGGGTGACCACTACGTCGTAGTTCAGTGGATTGGAGGCCAAGCGCGCCGCGCCGATGTCGATGATTTGAACTTCCTGTTCGATATCGGGATACTCGGCGCCAATTTCTTTGAACATATCGTGGAAGGCGCCATCCGTTAATTTCATGATGTTGTCCTTCACCATGCAGGTCACTTTTTTGCGACCATTGGTTCGGGCGTATTCAAAAGCCTCACGGACAATCTTGCGACTTCCCGGGATGGTGATGAGCTTCAAGCATTGAAGCACTTCTGGCGTTTGGCGGTGCTCGATTCCCGCGTAGAGGTCTTCTTCATTCTCGCGAACGACCACCACATTCATATTGGGGTGAAGACTGGGAACAAAGGGCGTAAGGGAACGACAGGGTCGAATATTGGCGTAGAGGTTTAGCGACTTCCGCAGGGTTACATTCAAACTCTTGTATCCTTTACCTTGAGGAGTGGTAATAGGCGCCTTGAGGATGAGTTTGTTTTTGTTGATGGTTTCCCAGGCATCTTCGCCAATACCCGAGGCGTCTCCATTCAAATAGGTTTTCTCTCCAATCTGAATGAATTCAGGGTCAATGGGGGCTCCTGCAGCTTCTAGAATCCGCAGCGTAGCAGACATAATCTCCGGTCCAATCCCGTCGCCTTGTGCAACGGCGACTTTCGTCAATGTTTGGGTCGGAGGAGGTGTAGTTTGTGTAGTGCTCATGATATAATAGTATTACTATTGATAAGACAAAAGTAACTATTATACGGTCAACTCAATTAAAGGTTCTTGATCCTCAGAAAAATGTCGATTTGAAATCCAGTAGGCCTTCTTACTCTTCAATTAGGACTCCCATTTTCCCCATCTGGTAGTCGCGAAGCGCTTCCATAATTTCCGTTTGTGAATTCATCACGTAAGGCCCCCATTGGGTCACTTTTTCACCAATGGGCGCTCCGGCCAAAACAAGAAATTGCCCAGATTCAACAGCTTCTATACTTAATTGATCGAGCCCCTCCTGTGCAACAGCGAGGGTGCGGGCATCCACCCGTCCAAAGCCTTCTATAGAAATGCCGCCTTTGATCGTGTAAATCGATGCGTTCATCTCGGTGGGGATGTCGAGGGTCCACGTACTTCCGGCTTCCGCTTCAACCCATAAAATCAACAGTGGGCTTTGCGTCTCTGTAGCTATCTGATGTCCGTCGTACGTTCCGGCTACAAGCTTGATACGGATACCTTCTTCGGCGGACCATGTAGGTATTTCTTCCTCGGCCAAGTACTGATACGTTGGCGTTTTCATCTTTGCGGAAGCAGGAGAATTGATCCACAGCTGTATGATCTCTTGGTGACCTCCGGATGCAACTAGTTCTGGGGTTGGTCGCTCGCTGTGCACAATGCCCGCACCCGCGTGCATCCATTGGACTTCACCTGCCCGGGCAATTTGGTTATGGCCTCGACTATCTCGATGGTGAATTGCACCTTCGATGACAAAGGTGACGGGAGAAAAGCCGCGGTGGGGATGCGGCCCGACTCCCTGGTGCATGGCGTCTGTCAGCGGGTTGGTGTGGATGACGCCATGATGTAGTAGCAAGTAAGGGTCTACTTGCTCCACGCGTTGCGTGGGTAGTGCTTGTAGGATGGGTATGCCACCCATGTCTATTTCCTGTACAGGAAGGAGGTATCGGATCATTTCACGAATTTACCAACCAGCTCGTCAATTTCCTCTGGTTTGGCTTTCGGATCTACCTCATTCAAGTGTTGGGTGAGTGTTTTTGCATCGACCTCTTCACGAAGAATAAGGTCTTCGTGCTTGGCGTAGTACTGCTCCCATGTGGTACGAACATGACTCCACATATCCTTATTCTGTTTCCAGTATTTTCGCGCCGCTTTGCATCTGTTAGGGTCCGTCAATCGATAGGTGTTGTATCCTTTCTCTTGTGCGACGATGAGGTCCTCTTCACCTTTTGTGCGGATAATTTTATCGTTGTCTTGATCGTGGATCCACCCTTCTGAAGTTACCTCGTGGCGATTGCGGCGGTAAGTGACATTGTAATCATCCCTAATGGTGTATTCGCGTCGAGGAAGAGGCGCTGAGCATTCCGCTTCCCAATAACTGCGGCCGTCAACATGGACCCAAGAGGCACTTGCGCTATAGCGTGGACGGTCATCAGTTTGATAAACCCGCTGGGTCCATTGACCAACCACTTCTTCCGGAGTGCGCTCAAGGTGTACCCACTCATTATCCGCGTAGTAGTCGTAGAAATCGGTGTTCTGAAAGAGCCAGTCCTGACGCCAATGTTTCACGATGGTTGGCGCGTGAGGAGGTCCTACAATGAGCAAGTGCTGTAAACTCAGCTTGTCGTCCGTATCTTCAATAAGCTCCACCCATTCCAGTGCAGACGCTTGTTTAACCGGGCTAGAGGTATAGGTGCTGTCCTCAGCGTAGACAAAGGTTTCAGCGAAATTGAATTCAACTTCAAAACAGCCACACATGCCTTTAATGGCTTCGGCGTCTTGATCTTGATGAGAGGTCTGAGCGAATGATGCAGTAGTGATTGACAGAAAGGAAAGGAGAATGAATCGTTTCATATTCACCGCAGATTTTTTAGCTTATTGAAGATTAGACTAATTCTAAATAACGATGCAAAAGTGATGGTTTCTTTTTACTTCCGCAAGACCCAAATCGAAATTTTAGTAAGAATTAACCTTGAGCCGATGGATGTATTATTATGAGTTCGAAGACTCTTTTCACTGTTGGGAATTGTATCTTGGAGCATGTCCGATTCTCCAAGTCAAAATAGATTACTCCCCATATTAATGGTCAATTTTATTGGGGTCTTGGGTTACAGCGTGGTCATGCCCATTCTCATATTCATGGTGCGCGACTTGGGCGGAAATGCCTTGCTCTATGGAGCTCTGGGGGCTGTTTATCCCTTTTTTCAATTCTTTGGTGCACCTCGCTTGGGCAAACTGTCTGACCGAATCGGTCGAAAACGAGTTCTTTTGTTGAGTCAAGGGGGGACACTGTTGGCTTGGATCTTGTTTATCACGGCATTGCTCTTGCCTAAATGGACCTTGTGGGAAGGAGGGCAGTCCGATTCCTACGTTATGACTGTTCCGCTTGCCCTGATTTTCTTAGCCCGAATGCTGGATGGATATACCGGAGGTAATGTTTCGGTAGCCAATGCCTATTTGGCTGATGTGACGGATGAAAATGATCGTGAGGCAAATTTTGGAAAGATGGCATCGGCCAGTAGTTTAGGAATGGTCATAGGGCCGGCCTTTGCAGGTTTATTGGCTTCCACGGTACTGGGGACTTTGCTCCCCGTGATAGCCGCTGCGGTCATTTCTCTGATTGCTCTATTTGTCATTCAATACCGCATGTACGAAAACCGGCCATGTGAAGGACCCATCCGCGAAGGAAAGGCGAAGTCCATCCGTCAATTTTTCCAAGTAGAGCAGAAGGATTGCTATACCAATAATGAGGCTTCTGAGGCGAAAACGACTTGGTCAGAGGTGTTGGCGATCAAAGGCATGCCGGTCATGTTCGCCGTATATTTTTTAACGTGGTTGGCCTTTAGTTTCTATTACCTAGGAATGCCCTTGTACGTCAGTGATGATCTGGGCTGGACTACTACAGAGCTTGGTCTCTTTTTAACCGGGACAAGTCTGATCATGATCCTGTTTCAGGGCCCTGTACTCAGATGGCTCAGCAAACATCGTTCGCCGCAGTGGATTCTGATTTCTGGGGCTGTCATCTTGACCATTGGGTTTGGGGTCATCGCAACCGGAAAGCTGCCTTTAATCATTCTGGCGGGCATCTTGTTGGCTGCGGGTAATGGGATCATGTGGCCCACCTACCTTTCTCAGCTATCGCGCATGGGAACTCCCCAAGTTCAGGGAGCCGTTCAAGGGTATGCCAGCAGCTTGGGAAGTGTGGCATCGATGATCGGAATGCTCGGTGGCGGCCTGCTTTACGCGGAGCTTCATACACAATTGTTCGCCTTGAGCAGTTTGCTCTTTGCGATTCTCCTTGTTCTATTGTTGTTGCCCAAGGATCGGACCCCAAAGCTGACTCAACCCGTTTAAGGGTTCCAGAAGAGATCCTCGGTTGGAATCTCCTTGTCGAGGCCAAGGGCAAAAGGATTGAAGCCGCGAAGCGCAAATACGTACCACGCTCCCGGGGAAATTGCGATTTCCGTATCGGCACCTGCCCAATAAGGATCAGAGCCATAAGCTGTTCCCGGATTGGAAGCATAGGGGAAACCCCCGGCGTCCTCATGCAGTGTGCTCAAGACATAGCCCTTATCGAGCTCAGCCATAAAGCGATCGTATTGGAAGGAATTGCCGGATATCTTCCAAGCCACGGCCATTTGTCCAGTTCCTTCCATGAAGATGGCATCTCGATCTTCGTCAATATCATACCCCTCTATTGAGGCGCCGGTTAAGGTAGAGGTCTGTGTGTTGATGAATCGCTGTGCTCGACTCAGCGTGGTGTGGGGGTAGCCTGGAAACGCGCAATACGCCCAACTAAAGCAATCCACAGCGTATTTATAGGGAGGATTTTCCGGCCAGGACATCAGAGCTTGATCTGGCTCGTTCCAACGATGGGCGTCAAAGAATCTCATCAAGCGAACGTGGAAATCGGTGTAGCCATCTATGGCGTTGAAGGCGTCGAGATTGCCTTCCGTGACTTTGTAGGCGAGCAATTCATCATCGGCATTGTATCCCGCCCACAGCCCACCGTCGACGGTATCCTGAAGGGAGATCAACCAAGATGACAGATCGGCGATGAGGGCATCGTAATCTGATCGGCCCGTGAGGGCCTTGTGGTTATTCAAAGCCAAGAGGAGCCAAGCATTATCCCCCATCCATCGATGATTTCCGGGAACCCCATTGCGATCTCTGAATTGCGAGAATCCTCCAACGCCCGAATTGAGCTCCGAGGCCCGGCGGCCTTTGAAGAAATCAAAAATGGCCTCTGCCCGCTGGAAATCGTCATGCAACATGAAGCACATCGCGGCCAGGCTTTGGTCATAGGTCGAAACAAAGTTGTTGTTTTCAGTGCTTTCCAAAAGCCCGTTGGGCAGTTGTTGCTGTTCCAACCAAGACATGATTTGCAGCTCGCGTTCGGTGGGCTCATAGGGAGCATTGCCCGTGGGTTCATCTTTACCGCAGGCAACGATCATAAGGGCCAAGAATAGAATCCATGCCGTTCTCATGAGCTGAAGTGTTTTTTCATGGGCGTGAAGTAGTGTTCTATCCAGCCTTTTCGGTAGCGTTCTCCATCGCCCGTTGGGATATCTGTATGGCTTAAATGGAGCCGGGTTCCCGAGCCTTCAGGAGTTAAGGTGATGGTCACGACGGAGTCTTCCTCGTTGGGCGCAAATTCGGTCGATCGCCAGGATTGAACGATGCGTTGATCTGGAACTAGTTCGAGGTGCTGCCCCCAGATGTATTCATCCCAAGCCGTGTAATCCGTTCCCACTTCAGGTACAGACTCGGCGGCTCCTCCGGTCATCGCTGCATGCTCTTCTCCAGTCAGCCAAGCGGTGTACAGCGCAGATGGGCTAATGTCAAAGTATTCGTCTAGTTCAATATGATCCCGCATGACCTTCTTTTTTGCGAAGGTTAAGATACGGAAATCAGGTCGTGCTATGGGGTGGTCAGACCTTTTGTGCTATGTAGAATCCGTAGCTGTAGTAGGCCTGATAGGTACGGTAGAATTCAATCTCGTCCCGGTGGAGCTGAACAACTTGAAGAGCTTCTTTTGAATGCTGGTGTCGATCCAGAAAGCCCTCAAAGCTTTGCTCCAAAGGAAGATAGTATTCATCGAGCCAATCGGAAGGAGGGAGGAAGAAATGCTCCAGGACCTGGTACCCCGCCGCACGGAGATCGGCCATTTTCTCTTCAGCAGTCCCCACTTCAGGATATTCCGCACCCCAGAACTCCTCCAATGCTTGGGGTCGATCCGTTGTGGTCCACGTGATTTCGCTCACCGCCAAGACGCCATTGGGACGCAGGAATGGACGCCAAGCCTGGAGCCCCGCTTTAAAGCCCATGCTGTAGATGGCCCCTTCCGACCAAATGAGATCCACGGATTCCGATTCCAAGGAAAGGGCCTCCATAGATTCATTAGCCGTTTTGATGGAGTCATGAAACCCTGCGCTTACGGCGCGATGATTCAGTTCTTCCGTAAACTCAGGAAACAGGTCCACGGCAACTATATCCGCCTCGAGCTCCTCAGCCAGTACTAGGGTTTGCGCCCCTGAACCGCAACCGATATCCGCTACCCGAAGCCTTTGCTCGCGAGGAAGGCCACAGGCCTTTAAGGCCCTCAGCGTACTCGCTGTGCTTCCCGGTCCTTGACGAGGATTGCCTCGATGCAGGTCGATCAATAATTCCATTTGGTCCATTATCGAGGCAATTTACGTTCGTACCGACGTCCGTTCAAGAAAGCGCCGATAAAGGTGGCCCGTACGATGTAGTGGTAGGTCACAAAGCAAAAGACGGATGTGATGGCGGCCACGGTCAAAAACTTAACCGTAGAAGGAACAGCCCAATCCGCCAGTAGCCCAGGCAAGAAGGCCGTCCAGCTCAGGTGCACGAGGTACACCCAATAGGAGGAGTCGCTCACATAGCGCATAGTGGGGGAGTGGTCACTTCCGTATCGAATAAAGGCTCCCGTGATTCCGAAAATCAAGCCCCATACCATCAGCGATTTTATTGCCACGTGCTCCCAGAAGCTCCACGAATCATACAGGAAGAAGTGAATGCAAAAGAGCACCATACCTAGGGCGAAGTTCCAGCCAAAGCCCCGCTCCATCTGGCCTAGGAGGTCCTTGGATTTGAAGAGGACCCAGCCGATGAGATAGAAAAAGAGGTAGTATACGATGGACAAAAAGTTTGGAATGAACGATCCGGACACCGGAGCGGACCACGTATTGATGCTCCCGTAGACGCCCATGGTCAATAGCCCCAAGACGAGCAGGCGTAGCAGTGGTCGCTGTAATACGAAACGAAAGCCCTGATGGATTTTAGAGGCCATCTTCTTGAACCGCACAAAGAAGAAGGCAAAACCAATGCTGAACATAGTGATCCAGATCAAGGTGTACAGGAACCACAGGTGGAAGGTGTTGTTGGGGAGGATCGAGCCGAGGCTCCAAAGATCAGTCACCGCAAGGCCCCAGGATTCAGGTTCTCCAGAAAATACCGACCCTGTATAGACAAAACCGAATTTGATGCTTGGCCACAGAACAAAGAGAAAAACGATAAAGGGAAGGGCAATGCGCTTCACGCGATTTTGAATCATGCGTCCTGGCGATCGATCGTAAAAGAGCAGGGCGCTAAAGAAGCCTGAAACCAAGAAGAAGATTTGCATGCGAAAGGCGTGGATAAAGGCAACGATAAAATCATTGGACCAGTGATTTACGGGATCCTTCAAACTCCAAGCACTCCCGTAGTCGACTGTTCCATAAGTGATGGCGGAATGAATGACGATCCCCAAGAGCATCATGATGGCGCGCAAGGCGTCTAAGGCGTGAAGTCGTTCCGATTTTGAAGGGTGTGCCATATGGACTTGAATTTGCGCCTACGGCGCGATGCCTCATTTCCCCTAAAAGGTCAAAAAGGAGTTGATGTTGATTTGATCCCGATCCAATCCCGGTAGGTATTGGTTCATGTAGCCTACTTCTAAACGGAATTTCTTGGAGAACTGATGTCCCAAGGCTACGTACAAGCGGTTACGGTCAAACACATTTTCTCCCGTATTCAGGAAGATTTCATTGTACACCGAACCGTACCAACTTCCGTCCGTGATGGGCTTTCTGTTGAGTGGAATATTTAGGGACAGGAAGTAGCGAAGACGCATCTTGAAATCGGACTCGACCCAGCGTTGCTCAAAGCGATATCGGTGCTGTACGTTGACCACGCCGATCGCATGTTTGGTGATGAATTGCTGAAAGATTCGGTGTTCGTTAACACTTTCTTTTTCCTCTTCGCCCACGTAGTTTTCACTGAGGATATATCCATATCCAAGCAAAACGTTGTTGTTGCCCTCGGTCAGGTTGTAACCCACACCCGTTCGGATCAGAAGCTGTTCTAGATCACCAATAGCGTTATAATTCCGGTATTGGACCTCGTTATGCCAATTCCACTGTTCGTTGATGACCTTGTTTCCGAAGTAATTGATCCAGTTTCCCAATGGACTGTCTTGTGCCACGGACCAAAGAGGAAGGCAAAGGAGTAGGGCGAGGAGTTTTTTCATTCTTCGGTATTGCGGGTTATGGCACTCGTAAAGGTAGCCTCCAATCGCTGACGGATGAGCTCTTGAGGCTTGGTTTGTAGACCGTAGTAGAGTTGGGCAAAGGCCGGGATGTCGTTGTAAATGACATGGACGTGACCGTCTTCTGCTTCGTATACGAGTAGCTTTTGGCAAAAGGCATCAAGACCAATGCGCGGTGTGGTCATCATTGCCTTTCCACCGGGTGCGGGTCCTCCAAAGAGGAGCAAGGTACAAGGCTGTATGCTGTCCCCAAGGGCCAGGGCATCGGCTCGATAGTCTACCTCCCCAAACCACCGAGTGTCGGATTGAGCATTGACGATGGCCTTAAGTTGGGCCACCGTTGTATCAAAGTTGTAATCCGATTGCAGCTCTACAATTCCGAAGTTGAGTCCTACGGAGTCCAAGTCCGTTTCGCGAGGCTCTAAGCCTGTGGAATCGAGCAAAGACTCAAGCGCCGCGTTGTGGTCGTTTGCGGCTTCGAAAGGCACATCGTGCCGTAGGCACAAAAACGCACCAGAAGTTTCGGCTACAAATACCTCGTTGGTGTCGGGTTCCGAATAGATGAGAACTTTGAGCGGGAGGTCCAAACCGGTCCTCGGGTTGATCTTGATGAGCGGGGTGTTGATTTCCGGATCTGAATACAGATGTAAGATGGCCGGAGGCGTGTACACCCCTTCCTCAGCCGCCATTTTGTGGTGATCGAGAACCGCTACTTCTCGGTAGTTTTCAGCCGATTGGCGCAAGATTTCACTCTGTTCCAGGACTTGCTGCGCAATCGGAGCTTCGGAGGTTTCTTGACTCGAAGAATTGTCGAGGAGGAGGCATGAACTCAGGCCAAGACTTAAGAAACTAAGAAGAATTGTGGTTTTCATAGTCGGTTATTTTGAGCCCCGCTCAATTAGTTTCCTTCGCTCGCCGCTTGGAAAGCATTCCATTCAGAATCCACTGCAACCAGATTGTGCTCTGCTTCGTAGGCGGTGTAGAGAGCCATCATTTCATGAAATCGCTCAGGAAGCTCCTCTTCGAGTGGGTGTTGTTCAGAAGGGTCGTCCACAACGTTGTACAGATGCCAAATGCCATCTCCGAACATGCCAGGACGAACTTTCATCAACTTGTAATTGCCTTTCATCAAGTATGCGTTTCCGAACAGTTCAAAGGCGTACCAGTCATCCTCAGAGCGAACGATATCTGAAGTACCTTCCAAGTAGGGGCGTGCACTGATACCGCTCGGAGCGGCCACGGTTTTACCGTTGTATTCACTGCCCGGATGATCAATTCCCGCGTAGTCCAGTATAGTCATGGGAAGATCCTTGACCGACATCACGGCATTACTCATCTCTCCCGATCGGTCGTAATCGCTGCTGAAGGCGCCAGGAGGTACAATGACCATAGGAACGCGAACGCCTCCTTCGCCAACAAACCACTTCCACCAAGAAAGCCCGCCAGTCGCGGCATTGGCCCAAGAAGTGCCGATGTAGTTGCTCGAGTTAGCGGTTCCAATCCCTTCAAAGGAAGTGTCGTAATTGTTGGCGATCCACTGACCGAACTCTGCATTTCCTGTGTGCGGATTTTCCGCCTCCATTCCTTCCGGACCGTTATCCGAGATGTACACGATCATGGTGTTGTCCAATTGACCCGTTTCAGACAAGTAGTCCAAAAGCTGGCCAATACGATTGTCTTGGTCCTCAATTTCCGCGGCATAGGTAGCAAACACTCGTGCTTGAAAACGCTTTTCCTCCTCGCTTAATTCGTCCCATTTTTTCACCAGGTCGTTTTCTGGAGAAGGGTCTGCCTCGGTTGAAATCAAGCCGTTTTCTTTGAGGCGTTCGTAGCGGAACTGCTTGAGACCTTCATATCCTTTCTCAAGGTAGAATTCGTAGTGTTTGTCGATAAGTTCGGGCGGTGCTTGAATAGGGAAGTGCGCCGTGGTAAAGGCCATATAGGCGAACCAAGGGTTGCCGGCTTCTCTTCCCTCCTCAATGAAGTCGATCATTTGATTGGTGTAGAGTTCTCCGGAGTAGATGCCCTCGGGCCGGTCGTAGTGCTCCCCATCGAGGGTCCAGTGCTCCTCAAATTTCTTGTTCATATAATCCGGATCCGTGAAGTCCGGAGTCATTCTCAAATTATTCCAGTGGTTCGATCCCCCAGAAAGAATCCCAAATTCACGGGTGAAGCCCCAATGGAGCGGTCCGTAACCGCCGGCGGCCTCGCCTCCCAAGTGCCATTTACCCGCTTTGTAGACTTCGTATCCAGCATCCTTAAAGAGCTGTGTTATGGGAAGCGCGTTGTCTGTTAGATAGCCCTCGTATCCCGGTTGTCCTTTTGACGGTGGATAAAAGGAGTAGTCGAACGAGCCTAGACCAACTTCTATGTTGTTGCAACCCGTAAGCAACATGGACCTCGTGACTGAACATACAGGAGAGGCATGAAAATTCGTAAAGCGAACACCTGATTCCGCTAGTCGACTAAAGTTCGGTGTGTTGATTTCAGACCCGTATATGCCGAGATCTCCAAAGGCAATATCATCCCCAACGAGGAGGAGAACGTTCATCGGGGTCGCCGCTTCGGCTTCCTGACTTTCTGATTCTTGTGGGCTTCCGCAGCCAACGACCAAACTAGAAATCACTAAAAGTGCGAGCAACTTTTTCATAGAAGAGGGTTTAGGTGCCCTAAGATAATATCTTTTTGACCCTACGGGCCGATATGTAGCCCTCGTGGATTTGCCGTTCGTACCGAAATGCCTAGCGATTGACCACTAGTTTTCCCACAAGCGGCTCCTGATCGACATGAACATGTACGGAAACTACATAGATCTGACTGGCCCAACCTTCTACGGGTAGGGTGTATCTATTAGGCCCTTCAAAGACCTCAAGGTCAGCACCGAAGACTCTTTGTCCCAAGAAGTTGAACACCTGAATATACCCTTCGCCTTGGGTGGCGGATTGGAAAACCAGCGAAGCTTGATCTCGAGCAGGATTGGGGTAGATGAGTAGGGCATCCTCATCCTCCATGGCGCTGAAGAACTCTGTCAGAGCATCGTCGTTGTTCCGCATCAAATTGAACTTGACCTCAGTCAGTCCCGAACATGCACCACCCCAGTTTTCGTGAGCATATAGAAGGACGTACCGTGCAGATTCGCCGGCGAAATCCGCTCCTTCAAACCCTCCGTAGATGTTGGAGCCCGAAGCCATAGGCCAAGAGTAGGTCCCGAGCTCGGTCCAATGACGCCCATTGGAAGAGAAGTCTACAGAGACGCTTTTGAATCCGTGGTTCACGATGGAGGTTTCATTGATGTTCCAAACGTGCATTTTTGAAATCCGTCGCATTTCTCCAAAGTCGTACATGATCCAATGACCATCGGCCCGATTGCGATTAGGACATTGCTTCACTTCACAGGATTGCCACGGGTTATCCCAAATGGAGGCATCCGGTTCCACACATTGGCCTTGAGCCCAGCCGGTGACGAGCATAACACAGAGGAAAGTGACGATAAACTTGTTCATTTTCATGGGAGGGGGCTTAAATATTCATGAATCCAATGGGCGGAGTGGAACTCGGTAAATAGAAGTTAGATAGGTTCGGAAAAATGGAAAGCAAGTCGCTGTTCGATACGCCAAACCACTTGGCCAATTCAGCGAAGTATTCGTCGGTCGAAAGGGTGGGGATGAGCACCCCGTTCCCAACATCAAGAGAACTACCGATGGCTAAATCTGGGTACTGGCCATAGATTTGACCGCCGTTTACTTGATTGCCGCCCATGACCATGACATTGCCTCCCCAGCCGTGATCGGTCCCATTTCCATTGGAAGTAAGGGTTCGGGCAAAGTCAGAAATGGAAAAGGTGGTCACTTGGTCCCCGACCCCCAATTCTTGAAGAGCAGATTCAAATTCGCCCAGTGCCTTGCTAACGACGGTGAGCATGGCGTTTTGATTGTTGAGGAGTTCATCGTGATGGTCCCATCCTCCGTAATTGATGAAGAAGGTCTGGCGCGAAAGTCCCAGCGTGTTCCGAGCCCCGATGGTTTTGGCCACCATGGCTAAGTTTTGGGAGAGTTCATTTTCAGAGAAGGCCGTGCTGAGTTGTATATTACCTGTAGCCGAACTAAAGACTTCATGCGTATCCTGCGCGTTGCTCACTACATTGGCGTAGGTGTTTTTGAAGATGTCATTGTAGTGATGGTCCATCAGGCTGTCCACGGCAGCGGTCCCCACTTCGTGGATGAAATCTGGCCCGTTATATCCCTCGATTCCCACGCTTCCAGTCCCGCTGTTGGTGATGGTGTATTCCGTTGTGGCATTACCTGCTTGAAATACATTCCGACCTGAAAGCGAAATATTCATAGAGATGTTCTGGTTCTGATTCATGCTTTGAAGCATATCGGCCAGTCTTCCTCCCCAACCGAGTGCGCCTCGTGATTGTGGAACGGAGGTTTGCCACTGCTGAATCTGGTCGGCGTGTGAAAACAAGCCTAAGGGCATTTGAGCCGAGCCATTCAGAAACTGTGATAAAGTCGTTGGTTCTACCAAGGTGCCGACATTACTAATGAACGCTAGCTTGCCGGAGTTAAAGAGTTGTTGCACCTCGATCATTGCGGGATGAATGCCCAATGCAGGGGAGTTCCCGCCCAGAGGATTCAAGCTGAGCAGGCTGTTCAGGGCCAATGCCTGATTCGAGCGCGTGTGGGCATACGCTTGATAGGCCGGATTGTCCGTCGGTACCAGCATATTGAAGGAATCATTTCCCCCTTCAAGTAAGATGCAGACCAAGGCTTTGTAGTCATTCATTCCCGCACGCGGTCGAGGAGACTGTGCGGCGGCAATATTGGTCATGCCTAAATTGAACAAGGTCGAGTAGAACGTGGTGGAGCCGATGGCCGCACAACTCATGGTGCCCAGGAATTTGCGACGACTCATTTTTCTTTTTTCGGACATGGTTTCGGTTTCAAGATTATTTCAAGACAGCGTAATCGGGGGCGATCATGGTCAAGTATAAGGCCATGTTCAGGCGATCTTCTGGGTCATCGAGTTGAGATATGGCGTTGAGGATGATGTTCTCTGTTCGCGCACTTAGCTGACCACAAGCGAGGATGAGATTGAGTCGCTCTACCAAGGCAATGGGGTCATTGGCGAGTGTCATTTCATCCGAATAGTCCATATAGGGGTTAGCCCCAGGGATATATTCCTGATCAAAGTGCCAAGCACCCACTGCGTTTACGAAGGAGACGGAAGTAGTGGAATTGTGAATTTGGAAAACTGGGCCCACCAGGCCAGCCGCCGTCATATCACCTTGAGGTTGAAAGTCAGGCAAGAAGAAGTTGAATACCGTTGGGGAATACATGGGGACCTGTCCGATTTGCTCGCTGAACAGTTCCATTTGATCCAAAATGACGTCCGTTTGATCCCACTGCGGATTAAAGGCTCGCAAGAATCCCGTGTAGCGCAACAAGGGTTCCCGAAGCTTTCCAGATTGGGTTTGTGATTCTGGATTGCAGGTACGGGCCTCGGGATCAAGCAAGACTGCCGACACGAGCGCCTGCATATCTCCCCGTGCCCCATTCGCATTCGCAACGAAGGCGTCATTGACCCGTTGTACATAAGCTGGGCTGGGGTTCGAGGATACGAGAAACTGAATCAAGGCCCGACCAAAAAATGGCCCCACATTAGGGTGATCGAACAAGTTGTCCAGAGCGTCATTAAAATCTTGAACTCCGGACTGACCCGCGGGAACAACAAGTCCGTTCAACAGGTTTTTAGGTCCCGGTTCGTGGTAATCCTCGTACATCCTCATGGGGTAGATGGCAAAGATGTCTGGGTCTTCGTCTTGTGGTCTTCCCCAATAGCCATCGGGTGCCCCATCGCCCCAACCCGTAAAGATTTTGGCGAATTGTCGAATGTCTTCATTGTCGTAGGTGGGAATCTCATTGCCGTTCACATCCAGCTTTCTTGTCCCATCCGGATTCAGCTCATATAGGCCAATAGAAAAGAGCTGCATGATTTCGCGGGCATAGTTTTCGTCTGGGTGAATGTTGTTGATTGAATCCGTCTTTGGGTTATGCATGTGGCTGAGGTAGACCCCCATGGAAGAATTGAGGCTGACGTCTTCCAAGAGTTCTCGGTAGTTGCCAAAGGCGTTTCGCTGCAAGACGTCGTAGTAAGCGCCAGACAAGGTTCCGTAGTCTTCAAATAGATCAGAACCAAAGCCAGATACTACAAAGAACTCGCTCAAGTTGTACGCTAGACGTTGACGGAGCTGGTCAGGAGTGGTCAGACTGTAGGTCAGCCAAGTGGAACGGAACTCCGCGATCCCTAAGTAATCATCAGCTGCCGTTTCGGCGATGTATTCGCCAAGGGACAGAAAGGTTTGATGCGGGAGGGAGAACTGCTCCTCTATCCAGGCCTCAAACCCCATCGCCGCGACCATTTGCATGGTTTCGTAGTCATATCCCAAGGTGGCTTGCGCCAAGAAGCGTGAAGCATCTGCCAAGGCCACGGGATCTGAAATCTCGAATCCGTCAATGGTACCGTATCGGCTCGATACTCCAGCGGCATCATCACTCGACAATACGCGAATACCCTGGTCGTGGCCAGCGCCTAAAAAGTCTAAATGGGTTTGACTACTCAGTCCCAAACTGAGGCATACAGCAAGAGCAGTGATCGTCCGATTCATGAGGTTTAGAGCGGTTTCATTCATGACCGTCATCCCTGTGGATGACATCCGGGACCAATGCGAAATAGACGGGTAAGGGTTCGGGTTAATGGACTCTTTTTGAACGCATTAGTTTCGAACCTTCGTATAATGCAAAGGGAATATTTGGAAAATGACCTGGCCCTACGGGCCGATAAGTGGCCTCAAGGGCCAGGCTTTATCGCTCGAGTTGGGATCGGTCCCAGCCGAGGGTATTTGCAGCGGCCAGATAGGTCGATTGCAAGAAATCGTACAGGGTTTGATCTGGGTTTTCAGAACTCTGAACGTCTTCGTACGTCAGGAAGAATTCTCCCATATCATCGCTCCAAAAGGCCTGCTCCGGTTCAATGGGCTGATCCTTGAAATCATCCGCCGTCGGATAACTGTAGGCGTAGAAGGCCGGATGCGGAGACTCCGGGGACCCCAACCAAAGACCGGCACTGCTTACCTCTTGCGAATACGCTTCCTGCATCACTTCTAGAGGCATGTTGGGCATTCCTCCTGGGTGGAGTGGAGCCGATTTTCCAGAGAATCGGGTCACCGCTAGGTCAAAGGCGCCCCAGAACAAATGAACAGGGCTTGCCTTGCCGACGAAATCTGTTCGAAAACGGTTGAATACATCATTCGCGGCCAACATTGCCTCCCAAATAGTCCGAGCCGCTTCTGGATCATAAGCCGATTGATCCGTGTTTTCAGCGAAGGGAATGGCGGGATCCATCTCATTCGGACGGGCATAGATAGAGACTGGGAGATCAATCGCTTCCAGTTTCTCCATGATCTGAGCATAGAAATGAGCCACGCTCATGGGTTCCAATTTAATTCTTAGTACATCGGTGTGCGCACATTGAAGGAGCAGTTCGTGGTGCTTGAAGTCGAGATCGATTTGAAAAGTGGTTCCCTTGTACGGTATGGAATGGGTAGAAAATCCGTTGTGCGTAATGTACAAGGCTGTGTGCCAGGAGTGGTTTTGCCAAGGCATGGTTTTGAGCCGAATCTTCCCGATGATTTGAATCCACTGATGGAGCGTGGCGAGGGTAGGAGCAATGTCTTCAAATACAATTTTAGGCCAGTGGTGAGTGTTGCGCATAGGAGTGCATTATGGTGTCGTGCTTTTGGCAATAAGCTTTTTCAGGACTTCAATGTTTACATCAGCGAGTTTGTTGAGGTAAAGACAGCCTTTGCCAAAGGTGCACTTGCCTAATTCTTTAAGTAGATCCGTCTCTTGACTTACATCAAAGTTCAGGTAGATGGTCATTTTGGTTTTTCGGGCCGCAAATCCAACGGGGAACCAGGTGAATTCTTCTTTTCCCCCTTTACGTGTATAGGTGTATTCACCAAATCCAATGAGGAAATCGGGTACTTTTTCATTACCCCATACCACGGCTTTCTGACCGGTGATCTCCTCCATGAGCTTAACCAATACCCGGCTGTCCGATTGCTTCGATGCATTATTTATGGATTGAATGAATCCCTCAATGGGGCGATTGGTTGGTTGCGTTACAAGACCGGCCATGGTAGTTGTATTGAGCCCCGTTTGCGGGGCGGATTACTCTAAGGTACAAAGAGATATGCGTATATTCGTCAGGTACGCACTGCGGTTCATGAAAGAGTTAAATAAGCGAGACGATTTATTGACCAAACCCCTTTGGGTGGCCCTTATATCCATAGGGGCATCGGCGATCTCCTACGGGATCATTTTGCTGTTTGTCGATGTGCCTGACCCTCGGATTGGGTGGGTCCTATCCTTGAGTATTCCCGCCTTTGTAGCGCCCTCTATTACGTTTATTATTCGTCGTTACGTGGTGATGATTAAGAAGCAGAATCAAGAGCTCGAGGAGTTGAATGCGCTGAATAAAAAGCTCTTTTCATTGATTTCACACGATGTTCGCAGCCCAATTGCGTCTTTAAAGAGTTTAATAGAACCCTTGCGAACGGGGCAAATCTCCTTGGACGAGGTACAACCATTACTGGATCATCTGGACGCTCAGACGGATGAGCTCTTGACTTTTTTAAACGAGCTCTTGGTTTGGTCCAAGGACCAGCTCGACCCTGAGGACCAAAAGGAGGGGCTCTTTCGCATTGCTCCGGCCATTCAGCGGACCATTCGGCTTTTTGACGAGCACCGCAAGGACAAGAAAATCAAGCTTGAGCTCGGAACCATTGACCTTCAGGCATACGGACAGGCGGAGACCTTTTCATTTGTCTTTCGCAATCTATACCAGAACGCCCTCAAGTTTACGCAGTCGGGTGGCCAGGTGACTGTCCATGCTGCGATCGAGAATGGTCATTGCCTCGTGCATATTGCCGATTCGGGGCCGGGAATGAGCGAAGAATCCATGCACAAAGTGCTTAATCCTGCAGAGCACTACAGTACCCTTGGCTCCAACGGAGAGAGAGGTACGGGATTGGGTATCAGTAGTTCGATCAACTATTTACGGGATCATCGAGGAGAGCTTCGCGTAAAGAGTGAGCAGGGTAAGGGGACAACCTTTACGGTGGTACTCCCGATAGCGGCGGCCTAGGTTGGCGAAGCAAAGCATCGCGCCGTAGGCGCTGAACCTTTTATTCAGACGTCTTTCCGTTTCGCCGTTTTCTCTTTTCTAGGTAATAGGCTTTGTTAGCCACGTAGAGCACTTTTTGAACCCGGGCAAAAGTGCGATTTCCATCCTTGTCTTGGAGGTCAATAGATTTCTTGATTTCAATCTCGTTTTCCTCCGCGATGCGCTGTTGGATTTCTAGTATTTCCGCCGCCGTGTACGTGAAATCCGCATATACATCGGACTTGGCCGGAATGCGAAAAGTAATCTCGGCGGATTTGTCCCAAACTACGTAGTCGTCGCCGAGAATATTGATGAGCTGAACCATGTGAATGGGGTCTGTTGCGGAGAACAGACTCCCTCCAAAGATGGAATTGACATAGTTCCGGTTCCGGAAACTGATAGGAATCCGGACCCGAACCATGTGGAGATCATCAGAAACGTGGACAATGCGACCGGTACTTCGCCGATACATCGGGGAGAGGTTGAAGCCGTGTTTAAACAGCTTGTCTCGACCGATGAATTTGGTGCCGATCTTGGCCACCTTCTGATAAATGGACATGTATTAGCCTTGGTTTCGGTAGTACGCCCAGATGCCGCCCATTGCGATAAAGCCAACGCCCATACCAATGGCGCCTCCGATGTGAATGGCGTGGTAGATGAAGCCCACACCGGCACCGATAAACATACATCCGACGAATACTACACCGCCTATTGCGGATCCGCTTTTTGGTTCTTCTGCCATGCTAAATAGGTTAGGTTTTCAGAAGAAATGTACGAAAGTTCCGGCGACTTTAGGCGATCTCAAAGGGTCCAACGGCCGCTTCACATGCGGACCACAGAAGCTCTATTTGACCGGGGTCCGATAGGTTCTCTTCAGGCTCAAGTTTGTCGGGATAGCCTTGCCACCCGGCCGTAGGGCCATAAAAATCACCGCTTTGAGCTTCGGGGTCAATACTAGCCCGAACGATGCCTCCGGCGCCGTCCTCTGCAGATTGTGCACGACTCATGAAATCACTGTCGCCATCCATACCGCCAACCGCAGCTGTAGTCACCTGTAGGTTGGTAGCCGAAAGTCCCGGATGAGCAATCATACATAGGATGTTGTTCTTTCCAGCGGCTTCTAGCTTAGTTTTAAGGCCATAGTTGAAAACGCAGTTGGCTAGTTTAGTTTGGTGGTAGCGCGACCAACGCGGTCCTTGGAATTGGTCGTTTTCCTCTTTTGTTCCATCTCCACCCAGATCTCCTCCGCGAGCTTCGAAATACATGCTTTCCAATGGCGGGCCTAAACGGGCCATAGATGTGTGATTGACAATGCGCGCTTGTTCGCTTTTCTCGAGCAAGCTTAGGAGATCTCGAGTCAACAGGAAGTGCGAAATCACGTTGGTTTGAATCTGAACGTCGTAGCCGTCTTTGGTGGCCAAGTCTTGTAGTGCCATAACACCGGCATTGTTGACCAAGATGTCGAGGCGGTCGTGTTTTGTGCGAATGGCTGCGGCCGCATCCCGAACGGAAGCGAAATCTTGAAGATCACAAGCTACAGCTTCGAAGGATCCGTTAGGAACGGCTTCTTGAAGTTTTGCCAAAGCCGCAGCCGATCGATCACTTTCACGATTAAGGAGAATGACGTGAGCTCCTAGTTTGGCCAACTCTCGAGCGCAAACAAAGCCCGTTCCGCTTGTTGTTCCGGTTACGGCCGCTATTTGGCCACTCAAATCTCTTTTGTGGTTCTGAATGACTTGAGGGAGGTGAAGGGTTTCTGGATTGTATACAGGCATTTTAAGTCTAGTTTTTTAGTGAACACGTGTATACGAGTTCTTGAAATTAGGAATGAATCGTTTTTGCAGGTAAAGCCAATGTCATCATTGCTTCATGAATAATTCTTCATCGGTCAGTTCCTTTGCTTGACTTCTATAGCGTTCAATGACGCGGGCAAAAGTCTCTTCCTTATTCTTACGGATGTCCGTTAAGTCGTATTCGTCGTTTAAATTGGGATGTACATCTTGCAGATGATCCCGACTCCAAAACGTCAATTCCATAATAATGGGAGTTAAGGAAAGCCCTTTTTCTGTGAGCACATAAAGCTTGCTCTTTTTGTTGTTGGGCATGGAGAGCTTTTGAACAACACCGAATTCCTCAAGCATTTTTAATCTAGAAGACAATATGTTGGTGGCAATTCCTTCATCTCCTTCGGTAAAGTCCTTGAAGGTGAAACGCCCTTCCAAGAGCATTTGCTTTACAATGACCAATGACCACTTGTCCCCGACTAAATCGAGGGCAGAGGTGATGGGACATCGAGTGCGAAAGAAAGACTTCATGAAAAAACTCTTTACGTTTTACTTGCAATACAAAAGTAATTATTTATTTTTGCTTTCAAATTAAAAGTAAAAAAATATCTCCCTATATGAAAAAGGTATTACTCACAGGTATTTCAGGATACATTGGACAGCACTGTGCTGTCGAACTTTTGCGTCATGGTTACGCAGTCAAAGGGTCCGTTCGAAACTTAAATAAGGCCGAGAGCATTTCGGCACATATTGAACGCCATGTAGATCCAAAGGGAAATTTGAGCTATGTGGAACTTGACCTGCTGTCCGATAAGGGATGGGACGCCGCTCTTGAGGGCGTTGACTTTGTGATGCACGTTGCTTCGCCATTTGTATCTCGTGAACCCAAGAATGAAAATGAATTGATCAAGCCGGCAGTAGAAGGCACCATGCGTGCCCTTCAAGCGGCTAAAAAAGCAGGCATCAAACGCGTGGTGCTCACCTCCTCTATGGTAGCTATGTTGGGCGACCTCAATGGAGACATGCACATCAACGACAAGAGTTGGACAGAACTCAATGCCAAGCATATCACGGCCTATTTGAAAAGTAAAACCATGGCCGAACAAGCGGCGTGGAAGTTTATCGAGGAGCAAGAAGGTGAGGATCGCATGGAGTTGGTAACGGTTCATCCTGGTCCGGTCTATGGTCCAACGCTATCCGATAATTTGAATGGCGAATCCATGTCTCTCTTTAAAGGACTTATTACCGGTAAGATCCCTCGTCTTATGGATGCGTCCATTAACATGTCGGATGTTCGTGACGTTGCTAAAATTCACGTGTTAGCTCTGGAAAACGAGAAAGCTGCCAATCGACGGTTTATCGTAGCCAGTGAGAAGTCTTATTCGTACAAAGATCTGGCTCAGGTATTGAGCGATAATGACTTTGATCGTGTGGGAACTAAATTGGCTCCAACCTTTTTAATCAAGTTATTAGCTAAGGTGAGTTCCGAATACCGCGGGTATATGCCGTATGTCGGAAAGGCCTACCAAGGGAATGTGCAACCAACGATGGAAACTTTCGATTGGACGCCAATGCCTTTTGATAAGATGATTGTGGATACCGGTCAATCGGTACAGCGGGTGTTAAGCGCATAACTCAGAGAAAAGGAATAGTTAAAGCCCCACGCCATATGGTGTGGGGCTTTATAGTATACGGTGTAGTTATGGGTTTAGAGGTGCCCTATTATTCCGGAATACTAATCGTCACGGAATTAACATATCCCGTAAACTCGGAGTCCTCAATATCCGTAAAGACGAGATCGGCGACTTGCGTGGCATCGTCTTTACCCACATCAGCCGTTTCATCCGCTGAGAAAACAGCAGGCTGCGTTTTTTCAACGCGAC
The DNA here is from genome assembly GCA_017798125.1 of Cryomorphaceae bacterium. NCBI lineage: Bacteria > Pseudomonadati > Bacteroidota > Flavobacteriia > Flavobacteriales > Cryomorphaceae > Cryomorphaceae bacterium. The sequence goes on along the minus strand of CP059070.1, from coordinate 2,657,799 downwards.
CCTCAGCTACCAAGGCACCATCCACGTACAATTTCGCTGTACCTCCCTTTCCAGTTCCATCTCCGTCGTAGTCGAATTGTAGCTTGATTTCGGCTTGATCCCCTTGAATCGCAGAGGGCGCAGAAATAGTGTAGCGCTCTAAACCAAAGTAATTGTAGGTGTAGGCAGGAACTCCATTATCCATGTACAGCGCCCATCCACCGAACTTACCTCCTTGGCATAGGATGACTCCTTTGTCGTTTCCGGAAAGATCGACGTTAGCTACGATGGTTTTCGACGTGTTCTTAACGTTCAGGAACGTGTTCTCCAAGATTCCATCCATGCCCTGTGCTAGGGTCAGTGTCTTGCGATCACCCATTAAGTCAGGGCGACCAGCGATGCGGGCGTTAAAGCGCTCATACAGACGATCGTCCAGAGGATATACGTGATTCTCGATGGCCTCTTTTTCGAAGAGTTCTTTGAGCTCTGCAAGTTTTTCTGGGTGCTCATCGGCAATGTTGTTCACGAGGCTGAAGTCCTCTTCAATGTTGTAGAGTTCCCACTTCTCATCGGCAAAAGGAGCTTCGGGCTTGCCCACCCAAGGAATCATGTGCACCACCCGGGCCAACCATCCCTCGCTGTAAATAGCGCGGTTCCCAAACATTTCGAAGTATTGTACCGTGTGTTGATCCGCAGCATCAGCATTGTCCACTGCGTAGAGCATACTCACCCCATCCATGGGAATTTGCTGAACACCATTGATAGATGTTGGTGCCGGGAGATTGGCTGCTTCGAGGATGGTTGGTGCTACATCATTGACATGATGCCATTGTGTACGTACTTCTCCTTTGGAGTCAATTCCGTTAGGCCAGTGCATGACCATCCCGTTTCGTGTTCCTCCAAAATCTGCGGCCATCTGCTTGGTCCATTTGAATGGAGCATCGGTAGCTACCGCCCAAGCAGCAGTCATGTGCGGGAAGGAGTTAGGGCCTCCCCAATCATCAGCGTGCTCAAGCATGCCCTCAACAGTCTCTTCGGCAAACAAACCGTTCAAGTGAACTAGTTCATTAAAGGTGCCTTCAAGTCCTCCTTCGGCACTAGAGCCGTTGTCTCCCATCACGTATACGATGAGTGTGTTTTCCAACTCCCCAATTTCGTCAATCGCGTCGACCAAGCGGCCCACTTCGTTGTCCGTGTGCTCCGCAAAACCGGCAAAGGTTTCCATTTGAATAGCAAAAAGTCTTCTTTCATCATCGCTCAAGCTTTCCCATTCTTTAATATCTGAAGGCATAGGGGCTAGTTGAGCATTTTCTGGGATCACACCCATTTCTTTTTGTCGAGCAAACGTCGCTTCACGAAGGGCCAACCACCCATCATCAAATTGCCCTTTGTACTTGTCAATCCACTCTCTTGGCGCGTGGTGAGGTGCGTGTGTCGCACCTGTTGCGTAATAGATCATGAAGGGCTTATCCGGCGTCATGGCTTGTTGGAACTTCACCCATTTGATGGCCTCATTGGTCATGTCCGTGGTGAAGTGATAATCCGGATCGTCTTTCTTAGGCACTTTGGTCACCCCGTCAAAGATGACCGGATCCCACTGGTTGGTTTCTCCTCCGATAAAACCGAAGAACTTATCGAATCCCGAATTGGTCGGCCAACGCGTGTACGGGCCAGATACGGAGACTTCCCAGGTAGCCGTTTCATGCCATTTTCCAAAAGCCGCCGTGGAGTAGCCATTCTGGCGCAAGGTCTCCGCGAAGTATTTGGCGTTGTCTGGACGAGTTCCTTGATTCCCGTAGAATCCTGTGGCAACCTCCATAACCGAACCCACATTGACATTGTGATGGTTTCGACCGGACAAGAGTGATGCACGAGTAGGGGAGCAAAGCGCTGTGGTATGGAAACGATTGAATTTCAAACCATTGTTCGCCAAGCGATCGAAAGTCGGCGTGTTGATGGCTCCACCAAAGGTGGTGGTTGCACCGAACCCAATGTCGTCAATCATAATGACGAGGACATTTGGGGCTCCTTCAGGGGCACTGACCGTGAACGGCTCTGGCTTTTCGGCATTTCGCGCATCCATTTCCGTAATCTTTGGACTTGCCGGAGGTTGGATGGGCAGTACCGTACGGTCTATTTCCCCACTATTATTGGCTGTATTGGCGTCTGTTTCCTGTGTTGGGCCTGCGCAAGACCACAGCAATGTAGTCAGGGTCAGGATCGATAAAACTCTAGTCATGAATTGAATATTGGGTTATGTTGCTTTGTAAAGTGGGTCCCTAAGATAAGGGATGAAGCGCAATGCATCTACATCTGTGTGTCGTTGATGACTTCAAATTGATCCGGAATTTCTTCGCCTGTCTCGCCCAGGTTCTGACGAAGATCAATCTCGATGCCCCGTGCAATGGTCGAAATGGGAACGTCGTTGGCTGATCCTTCAAAGGGATTTTCGCCCGTTCTTCCAATCCGCTCCATCGTGTGGAATACCCAAGCGACTATGACGTAGAACGGCATGGCCAGCCAAATAAACTGGTTTCCAACGATGGGGTGATGTTCGGCAATTTCAGCGCCTATTTCGGCAAATTGAGGAACGATCGCGAAGGGGAGGAGCCAAACAAAGATCCACATGAAGTAGTGATTCAATGTGGCAAAGTGACGAGGATATGGGAAGTTCTTGATCCGCTCACTCTTTCCTTGGAGGGTAAAAAGTTCCTCCAGGACTCGCTCCAACTGTAGAAAGGCGAATTCCCAAATCAGGCCGCGCTCCTTTAAAGCCCGTAGGTGATGAGATTGGCAATAAAGAACAGCTGTTTGCTTGTTCCCCTTGCCCATGACGTACTTAAGATCTTCTTTTCCCAAATAGGGCATTAAATCATCTTCAATGTAGACGTCCCATTCGGGAGGGTGGACTATTTGAGTCCACTCTCTATTCGACTTTTCGTTCAGTACGGTTTCCCATGGTTTAGAGGCCCGCATGGAGTGCCGAAGAGCCGTCATCCAAGCAATGTGTCGATACGTCAAGACGCGCACCTCTTCTTTAAGCTCATCTGGATCAACACCTTCCTTTGCTCGTTCGGCAGTGACCATATCTTGGACGAACATCCCGAAGGTGCGAGAAGTATTGACCACACCACCCCAAATTTTACGGGCCTCCCATATCCGGCCGTAGGCCGCGTTATTCTGAAATCCAATAACAAAGGCAACAGCAGTACCGATTAATGCTAAGGGCGTCCATGGAATTTTGAGCCATTGAATATCGAAGAAGAAGTAGACGGAGGTGATGACGACGACGTAGATAGCGAAGCCGTAGATTTCGAAGCGGGTCCATCGCATCATGTCGCGGCCGCGAAATACTTTCTGAGTATACATAGGTTAGGTTTGATTTAGTGATGGATACCCTCTTCATCAATAAGGAAGAGGCCATAATTGCGTATGGTTTCAATAATGGGAATACAGGTTTTTCCCTTTTCGGTCATAGAGTATTCCACCTTTGGAGGTACCACGGGATAGACTTCTCTGTGGACAAATCCTTCATCCTCAAGTTCCCTCAATTGGGAAGTGAGCATTTTGTCCGTGATGTGTGGAATATCTCTTTTTAACTCACTGTAGCGCATTACTTGATCTTTTAAACGCCACAGAATAGGCATCTTCCAAGTACCGCCGATTCGGTCCATGGCGAATTCTACTGGATTGTAGTAGAGCTTGTTCTTGTAGAGAAATTCAGGCATAACGTATTGATAAACAGTATACTTTCTAAAAAGTGAGTACCTCTATTCGGGGTAAGTATATTGTCAAATATACGGTATAGTCGGAATTTTGGGTCATCAAATTAGAATGATCATGAAAGCAATTAAATTATCCTTTTTAGCCGTGGTTTTGGTGTTGGCTGCGTGCGAATCTAAATCTCAAACACCCGAAGTACAAATAGAGCAAGAGGAGACTTTAAACATCGTCGAGAAGCAACACTATGTCCATGCACATGGCATGCCGACAAAGGGAAAGATTTTGATGGTGGCCAGCAGTCCAGCAGTTTCTGAACAGACTGGTTGGCCTATAGGATTCTGGGCAGCAGAGCTGACTCATCCATTGCATGTTTTTCAAGAGTCCGGGTATGAGGTCGTTCTCGCTTCTACGGAAGGAGGAGCCATTGTTATGGATGGGTATTCCAATCCAACAGACCCAAGCGGGTATTCGGCGCATGACGTCGTATCCTTGGGCTACATGCAGCAGGACTGGTTCAATGAAATGCTGCAAAACACACCCAGGTTGACGGATATTAACCCTGATGAGTACGACGCGATATTTTTGGTTGGAGGTCAAGGGCCTATGTACACTTACCGAGGTAATGAGGACCTAGAAAACCTGTTTGCCACGTTCTACGAATCTGACAAGCCGAGTGCTGCCGTCTGTCATTCCACGACCTTATTGCTCGAAGCAAAGGGCAGCAATGGAGAATTATTGGTCAAAGGAAAAACCTGGACCGGGTTTGCCAATGCCGAGGAAGATTTTGCGGATCAAGCAGTAGGCATGAAGATTCAGCCTTATCGCATAGAGGATGAAGCGCATAAAATTGAGGGTACGAACTTCAAAGTAGCCCAAGCATTTTCATCCTATGCCATAACCGATGGAAATCTAGTTACGGGTCAACAACAAAACTCGGGAGCTGCCGCCGCGCGTATGGTGGTCAATCTCTTGGGAGAGTAAGTTTCTCCAAAAGGCGGGTGGCATTTGCCACCCGCCTTTTATTTATAAGAACTATGAAATCATTTTTCACCTTTTTGGGCTTTTTCCTTGGGACCTTTTTCCTTTCGGGGCAAAGCTTTGAGCTAATGCCAGGAACCGAGCGCGTTTTCGTCGACGCACAATGGCTCAAAACCTTTGATGAGGACCGGCATTGGTCGCTCTTCAGCCGCTCCCGAGCCACCGTTAATTACGATGAGCAAACGAATCTTTTTATGGGGGCGTATGCCAACTACACGACGAGCTCTGGATTTGGAGGTACCGTGGTTGGTCGAATATCCTCAACAGGAGCCGGTGGAGACCTCGGGATTCACTTCTTTAAGGCCAACAGAACCTTCTTGGTTTATGCACTGGCATCTGTGGAGTTGCAGTCAGAGATTGGGCTATCTTGGTTTTCAATTCTGAGGTATACCGCCCAAATTAATGATCGGTGGCGAGTATACTCGAGTCTCGAACTCTTCTCTAACTTTAGTATCGAAGGGCACGTGGCCAGTGTACAACGCTTGCGCGCAGGACTGGATCGAAATGGATACCAATTTGGTTTGGCCTTGAATATGGCAGGGCTTGGACCAAACTACGAGACTCGCGATCAGAATCCTGGGGTATTTGTTCGGAAGCAATTTTAATTTACAACCATGAATATTGCCATAATTGGGACGGGAAATGTTGGAGGGGCGCTTGCCTATAAATGGGCTAAGGCCGGGCACCATATTCACCTAGGATTGCGCTCAAGGGAGTCATTTAAAAGAAAGCACTTGCTCCAATTGAGCGAGGTTCAGGCGCATTCGATTAAGGAGGCCGTTGCTGTTTCAGAAGTTGTGCTTATTGCAACTCCGGCTACAACTGTAGAATCTGTAGCCAAGGGGTTGGGAGACACCAACGGAAAGGTTTTAATCGATGCGATGAATATTGTCCGGGGAAATGGGCCTGAGGGATTTCAAAATACGGCCGATGCACTCAAACACTATACGGAAGGAGCGGAGGTAGTTAAGTGCTTCAACACAACGGGTTTCAACAATATGCTCAACCCCTTGTACGGCGATCAAAAGCTTGACGCCTTTGTGGCTGGTGATAGCCAAAGGGGGAAAGACCTGGCTTCGCAATTGGCTTTAGATGCAGGTTTCGCTGCTTGCTATGATATTGGCGGAGATGCGAATTTCAGTATGATGGAACAGTTCGCACGATTCTGGATCAACTTGGCGATGGTCCAAGGTCATGGACGGGAAATTGGATTTAAACTATTGAAGCGAGAAGAATGAAGACAGCATTGGTGACTGGAGCAAGGAAGGGATTGGGGTTTGAATGGTGTCGTCAACTCGGCCAAAAAGGCTATCGGATTGCCTTAACTGCACGTAGAAAGGAACAGGCTAAAGAAGCTGCTGAGATCCTAGCGAATGAAGGTATTGACGTCTTGCCCTATGGTGTTGATGTGACAAGTGAAAAAGAGCTCCAAGAATTGGCCCGTCAAGTCCAAGAGGACTTTGGACATCTGGATGTATTGATCAATAACGCGGGTATTAATTCGAAATCTCGAGCCGGTGAAGATCGAGAGTTGTTGCTCAAGAACGTCGCCTTGGATCAACTAGCAAAGGAAGAATTATTGAATATGCTGGATGTAAACGCCCTCTCTCCAATATTGGTTGGACGCGCCCTAAGGCCTTTGCTAGCCCGATCTAAAGAAGCAAAAGTGATTCAAATTGGATCTTGGTTGGGGTCCATTTCCATCAAGAGAAATGGTGGGAACTATAGCTACGCCGTCAGCAAATCCGCTTTGAATATGATGAACCGGGCTTTCGCTTTTGATGTGATTGAAGACGGTATTGTCTCCGTCGTGGTTAATCCCGGATGGGTTCAGACGGATATGGGTGGTCAAAAAGCAACCTTTACTCCTAAAGAATCCGTGACTTCCGTTATTGAGCATGTCCTGGAACGAGTAGGGGACCAGGACGCGGGCGAGTTCTTCAACTTTGATGGCGAAATCCATCCCTGGTAAATTAAAAGGAGCGGTGACCAAAAGGCCCCGCTCCTTCATTTTTTGTGTCATTCGATCACAATTCGGCGGCCAAAGGAAAGTCGATGTCGAATTGAGTGAGATTATGAATGTAGTTGCTGATGGTTTTATCTCCAACAACGATGATTACGTCGATGAGATTTGCTTCCGTATATCCGGCTGCAAAGAATTGATCAACCGCTATTTCCGAAGCGCGACCGCGATTTTTAACCACGGAGGCTGTGAATTTGGCCAAGGCATCAAACTTGGCGTCGAAGCTCGCAGTCCCGGACCGAAGTTCTAGGATTTGCTCTTCAGTGAACCCATTCATTTTTCCCAGTGCTGTATGTGCTGATTGGCAATATCGGCATCCATTAACCTGACTGGTAACGAGGTTTACGATTTCACGCTCTTTAGCACGCAAGGTACTTTTGCGGTTTTGAAGGGCTAAATAATCCCCGAGCGCCGTATTGTTCTTGGCGTAATAGGCATAGAGGTTCGGAACAAAACCCAGTCCTTTTTGAAGATTGTCGAAAATCAATTGGTTATTCTCGGACACTTCTTCACGAGTGGGCACGGTAAAAGTGTGTTCTGTAGTTGCATTCATGATATTCTGCGTTTTATTCTGTGTCATTATTGACAAGACAAAGTTGCGCCGAATACCTTCTATCCTTCAATGAAGTAGCTTAGGAAAAATGCTTGAAGTAGTTCAACTTTTGCGCTTGACCTTATGGTTGCGAATCTTTGAAAGGAATTCAGTGGTCATACCCAAATAGGAGGCCATTGCATACTGAGGTACACGTTGGACAATTTCCGGATAGGTCTGAAGAAAGTGGTCGTAGCGTTCTTCTGCATTCATGGTAAGGTTCGAAATGATCCGTCTTTGATAAAACGCCAATCCTCTTTCCGCCATTTTACGAAAGGCCGTTTCAAAGTTGTGCCTTCCTTTCTTAAGCTGTTGCTCTTGGGCAAAGCTCAAGCGCATGATCACCGAATCTTCCAGGGCCACCACAAACATAGTGGCCGGCCTTTGAAAAATATAGCTGTTGTAGTCCGTAATCCACCAATCGTCAATGGCAAAAGATATGGTGTGATCGGTCCCTTTTTCGCCAACCACGTAAGCGCGAAAAGCTCCGTCTACAACGTAGTGTCGGTGGGTAGCTGTAAAATTTGGCTGAACCAAAAATTGACGCTTTTTCACGCGCACCTCTTCAAAGGCTCCGACAAACTCGTCCACTTCTTCAGTCGTCAACTCACTGAACTTTTCGATGTACTGCCTGAGTCGCTCTGCTCCAGTCATAGAATCCTTTAATTATGAGTATTGCGCCTACGGCGCGATGCCTTTACCTGCTATAACTTCAGTCCCAGCCCTAGGTTTCCACCAATCCAGAATATACCAACACCATCATCGAATTCTGATACGGTGAGCTCGTAAGGAATATCCAAGGTTCCGTATTCACCTTCGACCAATACTTCCGTTACATAGTAATTCACTGAAGGCCCAACCATTATGGAGAACTTGGGGGTGATGGCAAATTCATAGTTGAGGTCTAGTTTTCCTAGGATGTTGATTTCAGAGTCCCATTCGTTGTCGTACACCACTTGATTCCCTGTTAAATCGAGCATGAGTTGATGACGCTCGGACTGAATCAAATAGCTTCCAAAACCAATACCAAAACTGTATACGGAGTTGTCCAAGTAGGAGGAGAGTCCTACATGGTAAACCGTGTAGAGTCTTTCCACCCCCATTTTGTAGTTCAAATTCGCAAAGAAGACTTCGCTTCCGTAAGCTTCGAATTTGAACAAACCGCCCTTAGCAATGCTCACGAGTCCAATGGGAATGGCTGTATTGTCTCCCTGATAATTGATAACGCCCAGTTGAACTCCATTCGCGGTTGAAGCGTAGTTGACCACACCTCCTTGGAAACCGGTGAACGAACTTCTGGCGATGTTGATCGTGGACAGGTGGAAGCCGCTAGCCTCATCATTCACATAGTTTCCAACACCACTAATTAAGGCTCCTTTTGAAGTTCCATTAACAAGATTGGCCACCCCGGAAAGGGCTACTCCGTCAACGGGACCCCAGTTCATGTTTCCGACTCCGCTGAGCTGGAAGCCCTTCATTCGGCCATCGTTGTAATTCACCAGGGCTCCGATTTCGGCGCCGTCGACACCGCCGTTCAACCCAAAGAGTAGATTGAAGGAGAACTTGTTTTCATAGTCCATGGATTCCTGACCATGGGTCCCTAAGGGATAAATGAAGGTGACTTGAGCATCACTTTCTTGCTTTACATCGGATTCTTGTGCGAGCGCTCCAAAGGCCGAAAAAACCAGAACAAGGGGTAAGAGTCGTTTCATTTTTATTGAGGTCGTTTTATGATTCGTAAATATCGAACTCTGCCGAGACAGCTGCCATTTTTGCCTCGTCTGCAAAGTCGGCATCGGACAGCTGCGACAAGCGCTCCAGGTAGACATCGAACTGCCCATTCTTGAAAATGGTCAACATCTTTCCACCGGCTTCACAACGTGCAGCGTGCCATACGTTCGGTGGAACGGTAATGGTATCCCCAGGTTTCATGATGACTGTTTCATCGTCGAAGATTAAGTGGACTTCTCCTTCAATGATGTAAAACACTTCGGTCATGATTTTGTGGTGATGACGACCCAAGTAGAATCCAGGTTTTAGCGTGTCTTCAACAAAACAGAGCTCCCCATTGGTCTCTCGGGAGCTGAGCTTCACAAAGCAATGGTCTTGGCTGTAGTTGTAGTTCTCGCCGTGTCCCTGAGGAATGTATTGAAAGTTGTCCATGATATGAGCTTAGGGAATGTATAAGTTGATTTGCGTTGCCGTGGTCACAAGAGTTTCAGGGGTAACCTGAACCATCCTACTAATGTTGCACAGATCCCCGGAAGATGGGTATTCATTGCCGTCAAAGTCGGCAAATATGGTGACGTAGTAGGTGTCCGGGTGCACATAGGTAGCGGTGTACTCGTCCTCATTGGATTGGATGCTGATCGTCCGGATGACCTTGGTATCCAGTGCTGAGTAATCCACACTGCCTTGAGCATCAACGAGTGGTTCGGTGCTGAGGTACAGCATGAGGATGAGGTCTTCGGCGTCATTCGACCGTTCAAAGTCGATCTTCAAATCGCTTAGATGGCCGTGATCGCTTTTGGGAAAAGGATCGTCTGATTCTTCCAAGAAAAGAGCGGAGTTCGTATCGATGAGTGAGGTGAAGGCCCCTTCAAGATTCACTTCCGAAACGTCTTGAGGATAGGCGAATAACTCAGTGGCTTCTTGAGCCAATGAAGGGTTTACATTGATGCCTTTGAAGCCCATATGGTGGACCGGAAGATCTAGACTGCCGCTATCGTCTTTGTAGGCATCGAAGAAGAGGGAGTCCCTTTCAAAGCGAAACTCCATATAGGCTCGTCGTTCTCGGCCAATGGCATCTACGAGCCGGTAGTACTGCATGTTTCCACTTTCAAAAGCACTGTCCAGAACAAAGTAGGTCGCTCGGTATTGCGGACCTAGCCAGCCGCCATTTCGGGCCATGATTCGGTGTTGCCCGTCAAAGTCAGCGATGAACAGAGAAGTGATGATGTTCTGATTGGTACCGCCTTCATAGATAGAATGCAGGTGGGAAGGTGAGATTGGTCGAAAGTCAAAGGCGAACCAAGCATAAGGTCCATAAACGGTTTCGTTGCTCCCAATCCAATGCCCTTTGAGGGCTGTGAGTAGTGCATATCCTTGAACGTCACTGGGGTCCTCATTTCCGTTCTTTTTGCATCCCAACCACGTCAAAGCCAAGATTAAAATCCAAAGTAGGTTGCGTTTTCTCATAGCTTTTTCATTTCGCCTTGCTCCAAGTTCGACTTTTGTCTGGGATATTGGAGGGACCACAAACCGAATATCGGGCCGCAGGCCAAAATCCAGTAAACATAGGGCATGTCCCAGCGGGTGAGCAGCATGCTCAAGGTTTGAATGCTCACAATAGTCACGGCAAATCCTATGCTGTTGACAATGGTCAAAGCGGTGCCCTTGATTTCCCCAGGAGCCCTTTGAGCCACGAGCGTTGAAAATAGGGGGGAGTCTGCAATAACGGCCATACCCCAGAGCAAAAGGAAGCCCAGAAATAGAGGGGTTGAGGGTTGAAGGAGTACAAAGGGGATAAGGAAACAGCAGATTCCCGATAGTCCAAGACTTAAGGCCACCACGCGTTGTGGACCATGTCTTTGACTTAAGTACCCGCCCAGAGCACAGGCGACTCCGCCGATGGCGATGATGCCGAAAGACCAGGCTGAAATACTAAACGATACATTGTGCCGAATTTGATACGTCTTGAGCAGGACCGGTACAAAGGCCCAAAAGGCGTACAATTCCCACATGTGACCGAAATAGCCGAAAGCTGCGGAGCGAAAAGTCGGTTTGCGAAAGACTTGAAGAAAGGCCGATAGCTGAACGGCGGAGGCTGCTTTCCGGTAAGGCCCATCGGGCACGCTGAAAAGGATCATGGTTCCACCTGAGATGGCGAGAAAGGATGTGCCATATACAACGTAGCTCCAGGGAAAGGTGGCGGATAGGCTCTTTAAAAGATGAGGAAAGGCGGTGCCGAGCACTAATGCGCCGACCAAGAAACCGAGGGACTTGCCCAGTCCTTCACGGAAATAATCTGCGGCGATTTTCATGCCGACGGGATAGATGCCGGCCAGACAAAAGCCGGTCAGAAATCGAAAGCCGATAAGGGACTGAAGGGTGTTTTCCGGCCAGAGCATGCCGAGGTTGGTCAGTGCTCCGGCCAAGGCACAAAGGAAAAAGACACGTGAGGGGGAGAATCGATCCGCAATGGATAGAATGGCAAAGCAGAGGGTGCCCAGGATGAATCCGAATTGAACGGACGAGGTCAAGGTCCCAAGCTCCTGGGGGCTGATGCCAAAGGTCCGGACGAGGTCTCCCATAACGGCGTTTCCGGCGAACCAAAGGGAAGTACAGCAGAATTGAGCCAAGACAATGACCGGAAGAACGCGCATGGTTTAGTCCGTTATTCGCGAATTGAAGACGTAGGCGATCATTCGGTAGAAACTGCCTTCGCTGTAGTCCGTTTCGACTTCCGTATTGACGCGGTGCACAATGACCATGTTCAAGTCGGGATAGACCCCGAGCATGTGAACGCCAAGTCCTGTGTGGAAGAATGAGTTTCTAATCGTCTCGGCTCCGGGCACCCGAACGCGCCAGAGCATGCCGTAGGCACTTCCGTACTTGGGGCTGTAAATGGAGTAGGGTTGTGTGCTCGCATCAATCCAAGATCGCGGAACAATTTGTTCTCCATTCCACTCCCCGTAGTTCAGGTAGAGTAGGCCGTAGAGCGCCATGTCTCGGGCCGACATGCGAAAGTGGTAGGCCGGAAAATTTGAGCGGCTCTGCTCGAGCTGGTAGAAGGCATCGGTATCGGGAATTATCAAGGAATCCGCCTCTCCGTCAATCCGCGTCCACTGTCCTTCATAATCCTGCATGCCTAAGGGTCGAGCCACCCGCTCTGTATACAAGTCGAAGAGTGAAGTCCCGTAGGCCTCTTCAATGATATAGCCCAGGGCATTGAAGTCCCAATTGTTGTAGTAATAGTGCTCTCCAGGGCCGTAGGTGCCGCGTTCGGGCCGGTCGCGCAACATGCCGCCATGGACGGCTGCCGCATCGTGATAGACACCGGAACGCGAGCGCAATAAATCAGCCACGCGTGCAGTGCGCTCGGCATCGGTCAAATCAGGAGCAATATCGTGCAGGTCGAGATCCGCCAGAGTCGCGGAGGTGTCGATTTTTCCTTCAGCTACGGCCATTCCATAGAGCGAGTTCAGCATCGATTTTCGAATGGAGTGGATCAGGAGTTTTTGATCCGTAGCACCCCAATCAAAGATGACTTCACCGTCCACCAAGATCATCATAGCGTGGGATCCAGAGGTTTCGAGGTGATTCGCCAATTCGGCGAGTTTTTCACTGGAAAATCCCTTGGATTCTGGCTCAGCTGAAGGAAGATTGGATTGCCCTAGAGAAGTTAATGCGCAGAGGGTAAGTAGACAAAGGAAAATGGAGCGCATAGGTCTTAGTCTCTCAATTGAAACAACACGTTCATCAACTCTATCTGGGGTGGTCCTTTAATCTCATAAGCCCCCGGAATGCTCTGGGCGAGTTCTGAACCGCGGAACTTGACCATGGACTCAACGTTGTCCCAAATATAAATACCGCCGTACATGCCGTGTTCTTCGAGTCGAACGTAGTATTTCTGGAGCAGCCCTTCTAAGGCTTCAAAGCGGGGTGCTCGCTCATTGGCTCTACGCAATAGTTCCTCTTCGGACAGGTCGGACCTCAGTTTAATGACTTGAATGATCATAGCGTGTTTTTTAGGTGATGGGTGAATTTATCATAAAACGCTCAATGTGAGCGGCGATCTCTTCTCCCTTTTCCTCCTGCAAAAAGTGACCAGCGCCCTCGATGGTAATCCGGGGTTGATCCGCTGTGGTGGGGATCAGTTTATAGAAGTACTTCTCTAGGCCGCTGAACACGCGGTCCTTATCTGAAAAGAGCACAAGGGCCGGTTTGTCCCAATTTCGCAGGACTTCGCGGGCGGTATTCATTCGATCGACGCCACCTTGCGTTGGACGCGATGGAACGAGTTGGGGAAAGGCTCGAGCCCCAGCTTTATGTTTGGCTGTTGGGAAGGGAAGATTGTATGCGGCAATGACCTCTTTGGGAATCTTGGTGGCCGAGGCGAATTGGACGATTCCTCCTACGGGCAAGTTTGGGTGATAAAGGGAGAACAACTGCCAAATCCGAAAGGGTAGTGGTAGCTTGTTGCCTTTGGGCAGAAATGTATTCATGATGACGACCCGCGCGAAGCGATCGGGATGCGCACCGAGTAGGCTCAAGCCCAGAAGGCCGCCCCAATCTTGGACGACGAGGGTAATGTTTTGTAAATCCAAGCGGTCAATGAAGTTCTCCAGCGACCTAAAGTGCAATTCGAAGTCGTAGTGCTCGTGCCCCACAATCTTGTCGGACTTCCCAAAGCCAATTAGATCAGGGGCCACGAATCGATAATTCTTCAAGCCTGGAATGAACTTCCGATACAGGTAGGACCAGGTAGGCTCCCCATGCAGGGCCAGAATGGTCTCCCCAGAACCCTCGTCGATGTAGTGCATCTGCATGCCCTCGAAATCAACAAAGTGCTCGCGGTAGGGAAAGTCGGTCAGATGCTTAAAGCGGCTGAGGTCAGTCTTGAGAATTTCCATTTCACTGTGAATTTGCGCCTACGGCGCGATGTTTTTACTTCCGTCTTACACACCTGACGAATCCAAAATTTCAGCCCTTCGAAAAGCCACCATCCGTCGAATTAGATCTTCCGGCAGAGGCTCGTTCAAAGGAAACTGAACAGAACCCTTTCCTTGCTTGAAGCCGGACAGTTCCGAGGCAAAGTGGTCCATAGTCGTGGGAAAAGGGTAGAAGCCGATAAACTTATCGTACCCAGCCATCATCAGTTGATAGTCTCGTTTACCTTCCGGTACTAGAGCAAACGTAGGGACTTTGTAGTTCAGCTTTTCTTCGGCATCAGGCGCCGCTTCTAGGATGATGCGACGAAGATCATGAAGATGCGATCGGACATGTTCGGGCTGAGCGACAATGTAGTCATCGATTGTCGCATAAGTGGGCATTGCGCCTTTTTTCGCCATGGTTCAGGTCTTTGACTGAAAATTAGCGAAAAAGCTTTAATCGCAGATTTTTACCTTTCGCATTCAGCTTCCCCAGAGATTGGGAGGTGAAACGTAAATGAACTGCCTTCTCCCAGAACACTCTGAACGCCAATGGTACCTCCGAGCCGATCAATGAAATCCTGACAGAGCATTAGGCCAAGACCGGATCCCTTTTCATTCGCTGTGCCTCGGACAGATTTGTTAATCCCATGTGCGAATAAGCTGTCGGACTGTTCTTCACTCATGCCAAGACCGGTATCGGTAATGGTTACCCGCAGTTCAGTTGCCGACTTTTCCGAGGATAGGGTAATGGACCCTCCGGATTGTGTAAACTTTATGCTGTTTGATACCAGGTTGAGCATAATGGTTTCCAGCATGTTCCTGTCTGTACATAGTTGAACGTCGACCAGATGGGCGGCCCTCAGCTCAATCCCTTTTACTTTAGCAGAAGTTCTAGAAATGGACAGAACTTCCTCTACCGCGTTGAGGAAATTAAAACTGGTACGATGTACTTCGATTTGACCTGATTGGCTTTTCGCCCAGCCCAGAAGGTTGTCTAAGAGTCGAGACGTGTTGATGATGGACGTGTGAATCATCGCCATATACTCTTGTTCGTCTTCTGGAGTAACCACGATTTGTTTGTTGGTCAAGAGCTCTGATAAGCCCATCATACTGTTGATGGGACTTCGCAAGTCATGGGAGATGATGGAGAACATTTTGTCCTTGGTGGCATTCAACTCTTTGAGCTGTTGCTCACTTTCTTTTAGGGCCTCCTCTGATCGGATGCGCTCGGTCAGGTCCCGAATGATGCCGACAAGGTATTTGTTACCGCTGGGGCCAATGAATCGGGACTTTTTGGTAGCAATGATTCTCGTTTCGTTTTCATTGACTGTTAGCGTCTCTTCATTGACGTTCTCAATTCCATCGGCGATGACTTGACGGTCAATGGCTAAGAAACTGTCGCGCTCTTCGGGAGGCACGTTCTCTGCAAGGGTTTTGCCTATACACTCTGATCGAGACATGTGAAACATCTCGCAGAAGGCATCGTTGACCAGAAGCAAACGACTTTCGCTGTCTTTGACGAATACCGGGTCTCCCATGGTATTCAGTGTGTTGGTCAAAAAGTCGTTTCGTTCTTCTTCGTTTAGCTTGAGTTGTTCTTTTAGGATTTGATTTTGACGTTCAAGCTCCTGGACACGAGCCTCTAGGTTGGGTTGCTCGTGATTGTTCATGACTTAGGTTTGTTTAAAGGTGCAAAACCCAAGGCATAAAAAAAGTGATATATATCACATGGTTTTGGTACAATATACTGGAAGTCAGAGGGCTTACCTCTGGATTTGGCAAGCGGCTAGGGAAGGGGCTTATCGAGCCGTAGGCTCATCGCTCTGGGCTTCACTTCGGACTGAACCAAGTACCCCACTACCACTACGGAAAGGGCAAAATAGGCCATGGTTAAGAGTGTTCCGCGCGGGATCAGATCGTCGATCAAGAAGAAGTCGCCAACGATGTAGATGAGGTAAAGGCCCAGGCAAGATTTAATGAGTTCCACCCAGAAGGCGCTGGCTTCATAGTCCATAAGTGAGGTGAAGCTGTAGACCATCACAAAGATGAAGGCTCCGTACATCAAGAGCTGATCGGTTGGGTAGTCCGCAATATGGATCAATAGGTTAGTTAGAAATAGAATCATGACGACGAATTGTACCCAACTCCAAGCGGTCAAAAGCTTGGATGGCTTGGTGTCGTACTTGACGTGATTCCGATAATCGGCGCTGGGAACGGGAAAACGTTCTGCGACGTCATCGGGCCGCCAACCGGTGGGCATGAACCAAATGCGCAATTTGTCTTTCCAGCTTTTCGCACGCCAGGCGTCCTGAACCAAGAGCCAGAGGTGCTGGAAGTTGATCTTAATAGGGTTCCAGGTATTGGCCTGTCGGGTTACACCATAGACACAAGGTACTTCGTCCAACTCCTCCTGGAAGGTGCCAAAGGCGCGATCCCAGATGCAAAAAATGGCCGCCAAGTTTTTGTCAATGTAGATGGGGTTGATGGCGTGGTGGACGCGATGCTGGGATGGGGTAACAATGATGTACTCCAAAATGCCCAGCTTTCCGATGTGTTCGGTGTGGTACCAGAACTGAAGGAAGAGGTGAAGCGGGGCGCTCACAGCGATGACTTCGGGTGGAATACCAATCAGCGCAGCCGGAAAGAGAAAAATAAAGCCCAAGCTCACAATCTCTGAAATGCTCTGACGCAAGGCGGTGGCCATGTTGAAATGCTCACCACTGTGGTGAATCACGTGTCGATTCCAGAAGTAATTGATGCTGTGATTCAGTCGATGGGACCAATACGCCGCAAAATCAATGGCCACAAATCCGATGAGGTAGAGCCACCAGGTCGATTCCATGCTTGTCAGGGCCACGCGTTGATAGACCCAGTCATAGCTGATGATCACCAAAGTAAGTCCAAGAATATCCTTTAGAGTGTTCGTGGTGCCCGAACTCAAACTGGAAATAGTGTCCATAGCCGTAAAGGTCTGTCGACCTTTGAAATGCCCGTACAGAGCTTCCAGAATAATCAGTCCCACAAATCCCGGGATCGCGTAAAGCAGAACGTTCGCGTAAGCTTCCATTGTTTTGCTAAGGAGTGATACATCCAAATAGTTCAATAAGGATGGACTCCTCTACAAATATCTCATATTCTCGAAAAGGATGAAAGCGTATGAAAGCGTATGTCCGCGCCTGAAAGCGTATGTCGGCGCCTGCGGCGCGATTTTTTACCAAACCATGATGATGTCCCGCTTCCCGAGGACTCTTGAAAATAGCCAAGTACCGCGCTCCAGACTTTCGCCATCTTCCAAACAGATATTCACGGTATACTGGTCCAATACGCGCGATGCTTGCTTGGCCAGTGTATGTCGTTTCTCTTCTTCCATTTCACGGCAGTACTGATCCACAAAGCGAATCATGACCTCTTCAAACTCGGCCTGTGAGAGCTCAATGCTGGTGTCTGGGCTGCAGTCATGAAGGATGCCTGGAAAGGTCGAATACACGTGGTTCCGCTCATCCGTATTCATTTGCAGGATATTAAAAGCGTCTAGTCCTAACTCCTGCGCTTCCGTGAGCTCTTCAACGACCTCATTACTGCTGGGTACTACTGGTCTGCTTTGCGTTGGCTCACCCTTTCTTGGGGTGCAGGAGAACAAGAGGAGGGTGCATGCAATAAGGACCTGACGCATTGTGGGAAATTTAGTTGACCTGGCGGTATTCGTTTGGACTCATTCCGGTTTTCTTCTTAAACATACGCGTGAAGCTCTGCGGGTACTCGAAGCCTAATCCAAAGGCAATTTCACTGACCGATTGATTGGAACTGAGTAATATATTCTTTGCCTTCCGGACGATGTAATTATCGATGTGCTCCTTGGTGCTCTTGCCAGTCTCTTTCTTGAGCATATCGCTCAAATAGCTGGCAGACATATTGAGCTCTCGTCCAAAGTAGGAGGTAGAGGGTAGACCGTTTTCAACGATCAACTCGGAACCGAAGTACTTCTTCAAAGTTGATTCAAATTCACTTACAAAGTCACTGTGCAGGTTGGTTCGCGTGTAAAACTGACGGTCGTAGAAGCGCATGCAGTAGTTGAGCAAGAGCTCCAAGTTGGAGAGAATCAAGCCCTGACTATGTTTATCTAAATTTTGAGAGTACTCCGTTTTAATCTGCTCCATGACTTGAACGATGAACCCTTCTTCCTTGCTGGAAAGGTGCAGCGCTTCAGTCACTTCATAGGAGAAGTAGGAATACTGATCCATCTGCTCACCGAGGTTCGATTTCGCCAATAGGTCTGGATGAAAAAGTAAGGTCCAACCTTCTTTACCTTGAATCTCATCTTTGGTCGGAGAAGTAAAGACTTGACCTGGACTACCAAAAATCAAGGTGCCCTCTTGATAGTCATAGGAGTTTCGCCCGTAGCCCAAAGAACCGCTAATCTTGTCCTTGTACATGATGGAGTACATATCGGAAGAGAAACGAATCCCATAAAGGGACTCGTCAATCTCCGTATGAAAGTCAACATCACGATCGTTTATGAACGTAATCAAGGGGTGTTCTGGGGCAGGCAATCCAAGAAGTTCATGGAACTGCGAAACGCTTGATATGTTGAAAATATCTGTCATGAGTACTTAGTTAAGTCCTACGCGCTGGCGACCCACTTCGACCAGTTTTTTCGCGTCGTTCATATCCCGGGCATGTGGATTAGGTGATTTCATTGGCCATCCTCCTTTTCGGCACTCTTTGTCGCGGTACAGTACACTGTGCTGACTAAAGTAGGCTCCAGAATGTTTGGGCGCTTCATCCGAGATAAGGCAATGTAGGGAGGTTTGAGCAGATTCCCAGCTGCTGTCACTGAAGTTCAATAGGGTAAAGATGGGCTTGGTCAAACTCATTAAGGTTCGCATGACAGCGTTTCCGCCCCCACCGAAATTGGATCGAGCCCATCCTGGGTGTACGGAATATGTACTTACTCCAGTTCCTTGAAGACGATCAGCAAGCTCCATAGCATATAGGACTGAGGCCACCTTTGCTTCTCCGTAGGCGGCGAAATTATTGTAGTCTCGGTTTTTCCAGTCAAGGTCGTCGAAGTGTAAGCGATAACGGTTCTTAGGGCTTCCAGCGTGAACCACAGAAGAGAGAATCAACATACGTGCACCTTCGGTATTCTTCAAGGTATCTAAGAGTAGTTCCGTCATCAAGAAGTGACCATAGAAGCTCGCGGCCATGGTGATCTCAAATCCGTCCTTAGTGTACTTTGGTTTGTTGTCCATATTGACCATGCCGGCATTGCACGCCAGTCCATCAAGCCGATTGTGCTTGGTGAGGAAAGTGCTGACAAAGTCACGTACGGATTGTAGGTCGGCGAGGTCGCATTTAATGACTTCATAGGAGCCGCTGAAGGAAGTGAAGCCGCTGGCGACTTCTTCTCCGGCCTCTACACGGCGACAAGCCATGACTACATGGGCGCCTTGTTTGACGAGTTGCTGAGTGGTTTCAAACCCGACTCCGGAGTTGGCTCCAGTGACGATGTAGGTTTTGCCACTGAGGTCTTTGTTCAAGGTCGTGTCGTCTGCGAAAATGACATTTTTATTGGGCATGATTTCTTCGAATTTGTTTGAAGCAAAGATGAGGTGCTTCATTTCCTGGGACTTAACCGTTTTCCAGAAGCCCATAACGAAAACCCAGAATCGATCTAATTCCCTGCTCTAAGGCTCCCGCAAGGGATCACTAGGCACTGGTCTCCCGTTTTCAGGCGTAGGCTTAAATTCGACGCCACCCCGTCGGCGCCGCGGAGAAGTAAACATCCGGACGTGTCCGTTTGCGTTTCAAATCCCAATGTCTTGGGCAAGAGACCTCTTGAAACGGCGGGTTTGGGATAGACTGCCCCAAGCCCAAAAAGCGCTTCCTCGCCTGGGTCGAGAGTTAAACTCATTGTAGGTTGCAGTACCGTTGGCCAGAGTTCCGCAATCATGGCTTTGGTGATGTCCACTCCATTCACAGCCCACTGGCGTTCCAATGGAATCACCCGAAAACCCTCATCTTCAAAGCCGCTCAAATAGCCCTTCGGAAAGTACAGGTCTATAGTGATGGATATCGTTGTATCGTTCTGAACCCGGACAGGGATGTACCGAAGATTAAAGGATTCTCCTTCTGGATTTTCAAAACTGACGCCCCGATTGATGTCGTTGGAAAATTGAACTCCTGAATTCAGCAAAGGGATTTCCGAACCTCTTGGGGAACAGGAGAACAGGACCAACATACAGGGAATGAGCCAACGCATTTGAATCGAAGATAAGGAAGATGTGGGCATCGCGCCGTAGGCGCATAGGATGGATTAACTTTCATTCACCCGCTCCTTTCGACCGTTCACCGATCTGCACATTGCCCGAGTTCCGAGCTTTGCGTAGTTTGCTAGAGTCTTCGGAATCTAAACCAACCCTATGCTCGGAGTTCTTGTCCTCATCGTACTGAATTACGGCCTTCTTTGGCTTGTTCAGCGTCAACACATCACCGCTTTGGGAATCGTGCCCAATGGATCGAGGGTCAAGCTTCTTTTCGGCGGGATGATCGCTATGGCCCTTTTTTGCTGTGTCAACTTGTTGGGACAGGCCTATTTGACGGATGTGCGGTATGTCCGAAACCCCTCCTTCGGTTGGTCTTCAGCGCTTTTCGCTACTTGGTGGACCTTCAAAGCAGCACTTTTTGAGGAGCTCGTCTTTCGCGGGGCCATACTCCACATTGCCCTACGTAAAATCGGAACCTGGAAAGCTTGCCTGATCAGTGCGATTGCCTTCGGAATCTACCATTGGTTTAGCTACGAAATGTTTGACCGAGGTGTCATTCCAATGATCTATGTTTTTCTCCTGACGGGAGCTGCGGGCTACATGTTTGCCTATGCCTATGCGCGCTCGGGTTCTATTTGGGCACCTTTTGGACTTCACTTTGGATGGATCGTGGTGAGCATTGTGTTCCTGTCCTCGGGTCCATTAGGGGAATCGATGTTCGTTCCGGATGGAGAAGGATCGCCCATGAGCGGGTGGGGAGAACTCGCTTTCTTCCTCTGGCAAACCGTAGCCGTTCCCGGCCTGGTCCTTTGGTACTACGTTAAAAGAGTTCCTCAGATGAAGACGGAACCTTTGAGGTAGCGAACCGCACGTCCACTGATACCTATGCGATCGCCGAGGTAGGTGCACCGGATTTGGCCACCGCGCCGCGATCGCTGAGCGGCACTCAATTCATTTTTGCCCAGTCGATCTGCCCAATAGGGGGTTAGGGTTGTATAAGCGGAACCGGTGACGGGATCTTCGTCAATTCCGACTTGAGGCCCAAAGAACCGGCAGACGAAATCGACTTCTTTTCCGGGGGCTGTTGCGATCATTCCACGGGCATCGATCCGTGCAATGTGACGTAGATTAGGCGCGAGCTGGAGAATATCGTCTTCACTTTCGAAAACAAGGGCTACATCCGTTTTTCCACGAATGGCCGCCTGCGGCGCGATGTTAAAGCACTCCTTCAGTTCATCCGTCAAGGCCGTTGGAGCTATCGCATCCGCTGGAAAATTCAAGGTCAATTCCTCACCTTCTTTTTGAACGCGCAACTCGCCGGAGCGAGGGGATTGAAAGACAATCGTGTCGCCTTCAAAGCCTTCGTGCTCAAAGAGGACGTGTGCTGTGGCAAGCGTGGCATGGCCGCACAAATCGACCTCGACGGCTGGAGTGAACCAGCGGAGCTCAAAGTATCGTCCCGTAGGGACATAAAAGGCTGTTTCGGCTAAGTTGTTCTCCGCGGCAATGTTCTGCATAACCTCGTCTGGAAGCCATTCTTGCAGCGGACAAACGGCCGCAGGATTGCCTCCAAAAAGCTCGTCCGTGAAGGCGTCCACTTGGTATAGCGTGAGTTCCATCAGTCTTGTATGTCAATGATTTCTCTTCCGAAGGGCGTCAAGGCCAAGGTGGCCAATTTGAAGTGCTGACGAGCGAAGGGAATTCCGATGATGGTGATGGCCAGGATAACGCCGAAAATGACGTGAGATAAGCAGATCCAAATTCCTCCCAAGAAGATCCAGAGAACGTTCATGAGGGTCGAAAAACAGCCTTGGGCTTCGACCGTTGTTCGGGTATCTACGCCGAATGGGCTCAGGGCCACAATGGCCAGTTTCAGCGTTTGAAGGCCAAAGGGGATTCCGATAACGGTGATCATCAAAAGTATACTGGAAATCAGGTATTCTAAGGCAATGAAAATGCCGCCGAAAATCAGCCAAATGATGTTGCCGAGAAGGTTGGTGCTGCTCATGTTATTCTGTGTTGTCCGTTAGTCGTCTTGGGCTTCCCAGGCCTTTAGTTCCTTATGGTACTCCACCATGCGCTGGCTGGAATTGGTGTCGATGAGTAGGATGACCACCATCAAGGCAATGGTTACAATGCCAATGGCGCGCCATCTTGAGGACTCGATAAAGAAGACCAGTAGGGCGGAGGCGACGATAATCAGCGGAATGGCCTTGAAGACGACATTTTGAAACTCCTTGATGGTCTTTTCGGCCCGATCCAACTCTGACTGTACAAAGGCCGTTCGGCTTTCTTCATAAGCTATCGGAAAGTTCGCTGCCCGTGACTTGTTGGTGAAAAACAATCCAACGCCAATAATCATGAGTAGGAGTCCGGCCACCAGCGTGGGAATGACATAGGCCTTGGCCAAGTCGGTTCTGCCAATCTGCCAGAAGCCGACGCTTCCTAAAATGAACAGCCCTCCGAAAATCATGAAAAAGGTGGAGGAAAAGATTTCGTCTTTGGCCCACTCCAGGGCGACTTTTAGAATATCCATAGGGTTTCGTTAATCAGTTTGAGAATGCTCGCTGTTGATGAGTTCGCGAAATCCGCCAAAGACCATCCGGCTCGGATCAAATATGGGGGAATCTCCCTGCATCAATGGCTTTTCCAACGCCCGCATTCGAGGATCATCCAGGACTTTTTGGAAGGCCCCGTCGCGTGCGGCTTTTGACGGGAAGATGGTCAGTCCAAAAATGACAACTTCACCCTCTTTAACCTCGGCCACGTCGGTGAAGGACCGCGTTCCTTCTAGTCTGAGGTCGTCGCCATAGAATTCCCGATAGGACGTGGCTCCGTGCTCCACCCAGATGCGCGCAACTTGGTCAGCAACTTCCTTATAGGCCTCGAGCTGAGCCTCGGCAATGGGAAATACGAATCCGTCGATGTAAGAGGACATGGGAAAAGTTTAGGTGAATTTAAGCTTTTCGCCAAGAGTACTCCATACTCTTTCCTTTTGGGAGAGGATGATTGACAAAGTGTTTTTAGTTCATGGGGTAAGCCCTTTGGATAGGCCAGCGATCCGAATATCCTTCACGCCATTTGCCGTCCATAAGTTCTTCGTGTGTGGATAAGCACGCATCTAAACCAGCTCTGATCTCCTTTTCATTCATATTGACCCCGATAAAGACGATTTCGTTTTTGCGATCCCCGAATTTCGGATCCCAATTGGATTCAATGCTCTTTTGGTTTTCGATAAAAGCCATGTATTGAATTCTCTGATCAAAAGGCATGCTACTCCACCAAACACCAGCGCTGTCGGCTTGCAGTGATCCTCCGGCTTGTCCCCATACCAGGGCTTGGTCGGGTCTTGAAGCCAACCAAAAGAGCCCTTTGCTTCGAATGATGGTGCCGGGGAAGCCGGATTGAATATAGTTGGAGAAACGCTCGGGATCAAAAGGTCTTTGACTTCGGTATACAAAAGAGGCTATTCCGTATTCCTCTGTCTCAGGAGTATGCTCTTCTTTATTCAGTTCCTCAATCCAACCGGCGCTTTGTTCCGCTTCTTCAAAGTCGAAGAGTCCAGTATTTAAAATAGAGCTGGGGTCAACTTTACTGTAACTCGATTCAATAATCCGGGCTGATGGGTTCAATTTATTAATGATTGAACGCAATAGGCCAAGTTGCTCCCGGTCAACCAAGTCTGTCTTGTTGAGCACAATGACGTTGGCAAACTCAACTTGATCAGTCAAAAGATTGACAATGGTCCGGTGATCCCCTTCAATATCCGTGAGTTCACGATCCATGAGGGTTTCCGGGCTGCCAAAGTCTTTGAAAAAATTGAAGGCATCTACGACGGTAACCATGGTGTCCACATAGCTAAATCTCGATAGATCAATTCCGTTCTCCTCATCCACAAAGGAAAAGGTTTGCGCCACAGGGACAGGCTCGCTGATCCCAGTGCTCTCGATCAGCAAGTAGTCAAACCGTTCTTCTTTCGCCAAGCGCTCGACTTCAATCATGAGGTCTTCACGTAGGGTGCAACAGATACAACCGTTGCTCATTTCCACGAGCTTTTCTTCCGTCCTGGAAAGGGTGTTTTCACTTTTGACAAGCTCGGCATCGACGTTGACCTCGCTCATATCATTGACTATGACGGCAACTTTCAAGCCTTCCTTATTGTGCAAGACATGGTTGAGCAAAGTCGTTTTACCGGCCCCGAGGAAGCCACTCAATACGGTTACTGGAAGTTTCTTGGTATTGGACATAGTTAAAACTGCTTAATGAAGGTGATTTTGGTGATGACTTGCTGCTCTTGATAGAGGCCAAGTCCATTTTGTATTTGAGTATCGCTAAAGACGATTTAGACGAAGGAGAGAGGTTGGTATTCCCAGCTAAATCGAACATTCCAGCGGCCTTGCTTAGTTAAGACTAATCTCAGAGTAGCGATCGTTTACAAAGGCGCTGTGAAAAGTTCGGAATGAGCGACTGTAGATTTTGGTGTTTATGCGCAATTGGGTACGAACTTCTTCTTTCAAGTGTGTATTAAGTTCCGTGAGTCTCTTTCTCAGGTGAATCATTAAAAGATCTTCCTGTACAATGCGATTATCATCCGAAAGCAATAGGGTGATTTCATTTATCTCCTTTTCTTCAATAAACCTTTGAATCTCTCCAATTTCAAGCGCGTCCATCGGTGCTGCATTGCCAAGGGAAGAAATGAAGTAGTGCTGACCTTCAAAGGACTCTCGAACAACGGACTCCAAGAAATCAGTCGGACAAATGAAGAAAAGATGCTTTCTCACCTTGGCTGAATCAAAGATTTGCTAGTTCGATCACCTCGAAGTTTCGAGCATCGAAATAATCGTCAAGCCCGTAATCCGTATTGATAATGATTCCACCGAGTAGAGTTACCTTATCTACATGAAATTGATCTTTACAGGTCGCAAGATGCTCGTGAATCTTTTGATCAATGATCTTGTATGTCGCCTCTGTAATGGCTTTAGCCTGATTGTCGCTTGAAACGATCTCGTCTCGATAAGGGATCAAGCTTTCCTCCAGCTTCATTTGCTGGTAATCGTGTTCGCTGATGACCGGGGTATAGTCCGAATCTTGAAATCGGCTTAAGGCGAGCATCAAGGCACCACAAGAGTTTCCCGTTTCTTCCATACGAGGCCGATACATCTTGCCCAGCTCACCTTCGAGGGTTATTCCAATATGGGGTCCGTAAAAAATGAAGGCACTTCCCTCATCCGGAATATGATGGGCAAAGGCGGTCATCCCAGTCTGGCCAACAAAAGGAAGCCCCCCCAGTCCACCCATCACAAAGGGACCAAATAAAACGTTGAAGAAAGTCGTCGATGGAACATTAATATCGTCCGAACAAACAGAGGTAGCCATGAGAACCTTGGATACATCGAGCTCATGCTCAATTTGCATTTTACCCAAGTAGTGAATGGAGGTATCCTTTGCATCACGTGCATTTGGAAACACCTCTTTTACGAGTTTTTCAAACTTTCTCTGTAACATGTCGGCTTATGTTTAGGTCTATGCGGTTATAGACGTAAATGTAAACTAAGTTCCCGAAATGCAACAGAGTTGCAAATAGAATTTTATAAGATGGAGGCGAGGTCCATTCGACGAATCAGTCCTCCGAGATGTGCCGTGTATAGAATTACAGCTGTGTTCACCCCGAGGAGCAATAAAAGCACAGAGGCAATCCTCTTGTCCGGTGTTTCTTCCTGAAGAATACTGGCCCAACCCATAACGCCGAGAAGGGCGCCGATAACTTGAATCACGAAGGCCACTCGGCCTAATAAAGCGTGGTTTTCGACGAGGTCTTGAGGGTAGTTGTCCAGGATTTCTTTCGTCCAATCCGCAGCTCGCGGCCCCGTGAAATAGGCAACACTGGCAATCACGCCAAGAATCAACAATCCACTAAAATTGACCTTCCAAGCGGCGCCATCCATAGGCAGTTTCCTCGCAATCCAGATGCGGTAGAGCAACCAAGGGGTTCCGATCACCGCCAAGTGAACGATCATGACGTGTATCCAATTGGCGATCATCCTAACTAATCTGTTTTATGAGTTGCTTATTCCGCACCCGTTTTAATGGCTTCCTTAGGGTCGATTCCTTGATCCACTTGTTCGTAGTCCAAGGTAGATCCTCCCATGCTGTGTGGGATGAGGTACACCACGGTCATTACGGCCGCTGCGGCAATAATGGCCATTCGGGAGACGCCTTCTTTTTTCTTGGTTTTGAATCCTACCACAGCGAGGGCAAGGGCCCAAGCCAACCACATAATCAGCATCTTGTTGTCTGTAAAGTCTCCTCCGTAAGGGAATCCAGTCCAGTATTCACCAAAAGCGCTTTTTTGAACCAAAGGCCCTAGAATCATACCGCCCACGGTCATCGAAACAAATGCGACTATGGTCCATTTGCGCATGGTGCCATCATTGAAAATGGCCCCTAAGCCGGCGCGAATCCCAAAGATGATCACGATAATCATCATGGTCACGTGAGGAACCAAAATGAAATCCGATACCGGGTCTTTGTAGCGCAGGACAATGTCTTTTTCGCCTTGCTCCGGAATGCTAAAGGCCTTTCCGTCGATGCTTCCCGTAATGTAGTACTCCATTTTTCCAGCAGCCGGTTGTACGGGCAACTGAGCCGTCAATGCATTAGCGCCATTGGCTTCAAAAGGAAGTATGGTGATTTCATCCTCGGTTTGATAGCGCTTGTAGTGAAGGGTAGCGGAGTAGTCCGCACCGTCAATTTGAGGGAGTGAGATGACTGCGCCATCGGTGGTTTCGTGCGAGCGCAGCAGTTCGTACTTGTACTTCTCTCCATTGTGCTCCAAGTACCCCTTAAACTCATAGGTAGGACCTGTACTTCTTTGGTAAATCATAGCCGCGAGAGCCAAAACAAGGGCGAGTACCCACAACAGAATCTTCTTGATCATCTTCTTAAAATAAGTTCTTAATGACTGTACCCATCGGACCGTCGAAAAGTTCAATGAGCGAAATGATTCTTTTTAGCCGTTTCGCGCATTGCGTGGCAAGTTAAGGATGAATCCTGATTTATCGTAAACCAAAGACGAATTGGATATGCGCCTTACGGCGCGATAATGCGCTGTCGAACGCACCTGAAGTTCCCGTATTCCAAGCCTACTTCGTCAGGATCATAACACAGGACTCTGTGGTCGATGTCCACTCTAGGTCATATTCAAAAGTGCAACTACCATCGTCCTCAAGGATACAAGTTCCGCTTATCGGGAATCCGTCAACCATTTGACCAGGGTCTACGGTGCATGAGCGTCCATCAGAGCTTAGCGTACAAGTCGTTTCTTCTCCGGCTTCGTAAATGTTTGTCCAAGTTACCGTTGAACCTTGTGTTGTCGCTGAAACTGTAAATCCAGTATACAATCCAGTAATACTGCAGCTATCTCTAGCCGTATAGTCACCATCGAAACCGCTATTCTCAGGGACGCAAACATTATCAGAGTTCTTTACATATCCGTCATTACATACGCAAGCTCCTTCAAGGCAGGCACCGTTTGGTCCGCAATCCACGCCTTTACAAGCATCTTCGCATGCGACTATAGAGAATAGTCCAAAGCTTACACATAGTAGTTTTAAAGCAGATGAAATTTTCATGGGGAGGTACTAGGTTTAGGGTCAGGAAGATAATATTTATGATTGAAAATAGGCTTTATCTACTCTGGGACGATGAAGGCCTAAACCTAGTCCTCTAAAAACCATCGCGCCGTAGGCGCTTCTTAATTCAGATTGGCTTCGATGTATGACTTGGGACTCATGCCGGTCCGCTTCTTGAAAAGTCTAGAGAAGTATTGCGGGTACTCGAAGCCAAGCTCGTAGGCTACTTCAGAGATAGATGCGTTTGGCGCTAAGAGCCGATTCTTTGCCTCGTTAATTAAGAAGAGTTGAAGGTGCTCTGTAGAGCTCTTCCCGGTTTCTTTCTTCAAGGTATCGGACAGATAGCGTTGTGATACGGAAAGTTTTTCGGCGATCTCTTCTATTTTGGGAATGCCGTGATCTTCGATGGCCTCGGAAGAGAAGTGAGATTCAAGTTGCAAATTGAAGCGCTCCAGAAGGTTGGTCGAGTGCTCTTTGCGATTGATAAACTGACGTTCGTAAAATCGATTCGCATACATCAAGAGCGTACTCAGGTGCGCAATGATAATGTCCTTGCTGAACTCATCTTGGTTGTTTTGGTACTCGGTTTCAATACTCTCAACGATGCTTTCAATTTGCCGCTCTTCCTTTGGAGAGAGATGAAGGGCCTCGTGGACAGAGTAGGAGAAGAATCCATACTTCTTAATCTCCTGAGCCAAGTCTGTTCCCTTGATGAAGTCTTCGTGAAATTGAATTGAGAACCCTTTTTGGTCAACAATGATTTGGTTGTCCCATTGAAGGACTTGCCTTGGGGCCAAGAACACCAAAGCTCCGTTGGTAAAGTCAAATTTGGTACGTCCGTAATTCAATTCTCCATGGACAACCTTTTTTAGACTAATGGAATAGCATTCATTGGTTATAGGCGGAGAGCTGTCGATTGGGCAAGGGAGGTAACCTTCGCCCGATGCTACGGATACGTCGAGCATTGGATGCTCTGGCGGCGGCAACTCCAAATATTCCAGGTACTCCGAGAGGGTCTTAAAATGTCGCATCACAAATCCCATTTAACGCTGGTTTGTTCCTCGGATATGGTCCAAAGACGCTGGGCCAACTCTTTGTCTTGAGCATGGGGTTGAAGATCACATGCACCAACCGGGCCTTTCCAATTCATAAAACCAGTGGGTCCATAATACTCTTTTTCAGTCAAACCCTCTTGAGTGGCACACATGACTTCTGGGTACGCACCTTTTTCAGCTGACTGAACCAGTGGAGAGGCAGCCATGATGGAGAAGATGATTCGATCCCTAAGGCTCGCGCTGTTGCGAATCAGAGATGTTTTTGAAGCTCCCGGGTGGCATACATAAACCTCGACGTTCTTTCCCGAGGCTTTGATGCGGTCCTGCAGTTCATATGCAAAGATCATTTGTGCCAACTTACTATGGCAATACGTGTTCATGGGATGGTAGTTCTTGTCCCAATTCATATCGTCGAATTGCATGGTCTTGATGCCCATTTTATAGCCTTCGCTACCGACGACAACAATACGTGCCTTTGACTCTTCGAGATGGTCGAACAACAGGCGGATGAGCAAGAAATGACCGTAGTGATTGACTCCTAATTGGCTTTCAAAGCCATCCACAGTCAGAACCTGCTTGGGGACCTGGGCGATGGCCGCGTTGCACATGAGCGCATCAATGTGCGGAACGGTTTGTGTGATTTTCTCCGCGGCCTCGCGGACTGATGCCAAGTCCGAAAGATCCATCTGTATGAAGGAAACCTTGGCATGTGATCCAAATTCATCCTTCAGCTTTTCAATTGCGGCCTGAGACTTCTGCTCATTGCGATTGAGCATGACCACTTCAGCTTCTTTGTTGAGGAGAATTCGAGCAGCCTCGAAGCCCGCTCCTGTATTGGCTCCACTGATGAGGTAGGTTTTTCCCTTGAGGCTTTTTATTTGATCTGGGGTCCATCCTTTAGGACCGAATGCACTTGCTTTCATGATTACTTTGTTTTTCTGGGTATCTCCAGGTTACAAGGCAAAGGTCCGGCAAGCATGCCATGAACCACTTAAACGGATTTTCGCAATGTGTATACTTTTTGGCGAACCATTCGCCCATGCCCTAAGACCCATTCAACAGCCCGCTGTGAAGCTCCGTAGGTTGTATGAAATCCCACTTGTTTCCATAGAGGTCTTCAAATACAGCTACTGTTCCGTAGTCGCGGACGACTAAGGCGATATGGGCAATTCTCTGGTGCACAGCGATTCGTTTAAGTTTTGAAGTAGGATTGAAACCACTCGGTCTCGTCATGGTCTAAGGCATCTTTTTGAGCCACATGTTTAGGATCCAATTTGGCGAGGAGCAGGTCTAGGGATCGATAGTCTCGTTGACTGATGATCTTAAATCCATGCCGATCCAACAAGGCGGCACATACCCCCATGCCGATTTGATATTTGGGTTCGGAAGAAAATCGATGTCCGTCGTAAACCACTTGACTTCCGCAAGCGGCACTGATGTCCATCAAAACAGCGAGCTCAACGTCATGCTCCTGAGCGGTTTCCAACATTTTGTAGGCCCCGGCCAGCATGCCCTCCGTAAGGTCTCGGCCCGATTCATCAATCACGCGTGCCTTCCCATCCAGCACATCCGCGCCATGCCCACCTTCAAGGTCCGGCGTAGTTCGAGGCGTTCCAAAAGCGAAGTCCTCCGGGCAAAAGGAAGTGACCTTCACATTGGGTCGCTGGGCTAGCTCAACAATATGCGGATACGAGCCATTACTGCTGCCATCAACGCCGCAAAGGACCCCGACCAAGCAAGCGCTCATGAGCACGCGAAGAGGATCCGTTTCCGTAGGTTCCCGCAGCTTCTGTAGATGCTCCTTATCGGTCATTGTTCCTTTCCTTTTTTTGCGCCTACGGCGCGATGCCTCATTTCCACCCATTACTCTCCATCCAAAAAGGGTTCAACATGAGGAAAGTGTATCGAGTAAACCACATCGGTGATTAACCAGGTCTCCTGGTCTTTCGCCACATTCCAAATCTCGTGTCCCCACTGAATCATCTTTGATCCAGAATGAAAAGAATAGTCAAACCGAACCGTCCCGACGGCTCCATCTGCGTCGATCTTCACATGATAAAACCGTTCTTCCTGGGGGCCGTCGGCCTTGCAGATGTCGCGAATAAAGCTCCGGTGATCGGATACTGCGATCCCTTCAAATTCCGGGTAGCCTTCTTTAATGGACCATTCCGTTTTCTCGGACATAATACCGGTAAAATCAACCGAAGGACTAAAGAACAGGGCGTTGAATGCGGTGCTGTCTTTGTCTTTGATTGCATTTTTGAAATCGACCGTGAGCTGTTCTAGAGCTCTTTGATCTGAATCCGGCAATTGCGCCGTTGCAGGCAAGGAGACAATAAGGGCTAAGCCAATTAGGTATAAGCGTTTGAGGCGAAAGCCAATCTTTCGAGAAAGTGTCATAGGGGCTGATCTTGAAGGACCTAGCCTTGAAAGTACAAAGTTTGAATTGAAGACATCGCGCCGTAGGCGCAAAAACTTAGGGCATCTAAAATCTAATGAATGGAATTAGTTTTGACTACGGTACTGGTTCGGACTTACACCCACTCGAGCCTTGAAAATTTTATTGAGGCTTTGTGGATAGGCGTACCCGAGGTCGTAGGCGATTTCACTGACACTTTGATTGCTTGAAAGCAAGCGGTTTTTGGCCTTTTCTATGATAAAGTCCTGAATATGATCCTTAGCTGATCGGCCCGTTTCAGCCTTCATTAAATCGCCAAAGTAGTTGACGGATAAGTTCAGCTCATCGGCACACTCCTTGACGGACAGGATGCCAAAAGCGGCCGGCTTATCTGAAGAGTAGTAGGCTTTTAATATTCGTTGAAAGGAAGCCAAAATGTCCTGATTTAAATTGGACCGAGTGTAGAACTGCCGATCGTAGAACCGCTTACTGTACTTCAGTAGCATTTCAATATTTCCGATCATGAGCTCCTGACTGTGTTTGTCGATATTCTGCTGGTATTCCTCTCTAATCTTCTTCACTAAATCATCGAGAGATTGAATTTCCTTTTCGGAAAGGTGAAGAGCTTCATGAATATCGTAATGGAAGAAGGAGAAGTCATCAATAGAAATACCGAGGTCGGATTTTCGGATAAGATCGGGGTGGAACAGTAGCGTCCATCCAGACCCACCTTGGACTGGATCGTGCAGCCGTTCCATCTGAATGACCTGGCCGGCCTTTATGAAGGTCAAAGAACCATCTTCAAAATCGTACGAATTCCGTCCATAGAGCATGGAACCAGCAAAACCGGATTTCAGGCTTACTTGATAAAAGTCGAACAAAAACTTGGTTTCTCCGTAGTCGTAGTTGATGATTCGATCATTGAGTTCGACAACAGAAATGAGTGGGTGCTCAGGAACGGGAAGGCTCAAAAAATCATGTGCCTCCCGTATCGATTTGAGGTGAACGATCTCTTTCATGCTGGGATTACTTGGTGCTTTCTACGCGTTCTTTTAGGGCTTCGTTCAAACGGGCGTACGCCAGTTCAACATTTTTTGGGTTCCAAAAATGTACGCCTATACCTCGATATTCTTCATGAATCGTAACCCGAGTATTCGAGTTTTCAGAATCCAGAATATAAGAGTGATTGAAGGTAAGAACGAGCGGAATTCCGCCTTTCTGATTAAGTAGCTCGTTGGGGATAATTCGGTGGACTCGGGCGCCTATTTCGCTCTTTTCTCCATCTACTTGTGTAAACTGATACTGAACTTTGGCTCCTTCTTTGACAGATCCCGACAGCAACAGCATGGTTGGATTCCAAATAGCGAAATCATCGGGTTTTGTCAGAACGGTCCAAACCTCCTCTGGTGTTGCCTCAATAACGATTTCGTGATGTACAGATTTACGCCCTGTCAAAGACAAAATCACCAATAGAGCGACAGCTAGCCCGCCGATAATCATGAGCCTCTTCATTTTAAGTGTTTGTTAAACCAGCCAAGGACAGGCTCTGGATTTTTGCCGATCCAGTCGTACGCCGCCGCTCGTTTCTTATCTAGATCCAACCAGAGTATGTCCTTTTCCACCGTGAGGTCATTAAAATAGCGCTTCACCATGTCCAAGTCGGTCATCGGATCGTTCGAATTTTGAATAACTAAGGTAGGAACGGAAACGTCTTGGACATAAGGTAAGAAGGAATCGCCAGTTAGATCCGTGTCCCGTTTGTTTTTGCTGTATTTACTCCCTGAGTTTACCAAGAACATGGGCAATCCCATATTTGCAACGAAGTAGTCATAGGTCAGTGGTTGAACGGAGATCATAGCCTTGATCTGTGGGTTTTCCTTCATTTTTGGCTCCAATCCGAACGCAAAAGTGCTGGCTGCTTGTCCCATGCAAATGGAAAGCAGTCCGATGTCCGCTTGTCGATAATCCTGGTGGTTCAGAATGAAATCAATCGCAGCAACAGTGTCTTTTCGCTCTTTAAGCCCCCACGTTATCCATCCGTCTTGTTCACTTTCTCCGTGGTTGCGCATATCGTACATGAGAACGGAGTAGCCGGCTTCGACTAAGTACTTCGCTTGGTTAAGGAAATGGATGTCCTTGTTCCAAAGAGACTTTTCCATCCGATTTTTACCTTCAACGGTAAATCCAGACCGTGAGCATTGAACTCCAAAATGAGATTGAATAATGACACGATCAGTTCCTCCTTTAATGAGCCAACCTGATAAGGTCACTCCATCATCGGTTCTGAACGTGACATCTTCATAATCTAGTTCGTATTGCTCAGGGGTTTCGAAGACCGGAGATTTCCCCGGCTTGATCATCATATCTGAAATTTGCTTTCCTAACATATGGTTGGTTTTTACATGTTTCAAAAGCAAATGTATTCTGCGATGGCCTCCCAGAATAAATCATAATACTGATTGA
Source organism: Cryomorphaceae bacterium (assembly GCA_017798125.1). Taxonomy (NCBI): domain Bacteria; kingdom Pseudomonadati; phylum Bacteroidota; class Flavobacteriia; order Flavobacteriales; family Cryomorphaceae; species Cryomorphaceae bacterium. The sequence continues at coordinate 2,623,975 of CP059070.1, read as the reverse complement.
ATAAACCATATTACAGAAAGGCTAAATTTTCCTTGAATTGTCGCTTATGTGCTAGTAAAAAAAGTATTTGGATGGTGTCCGTTCAGCCGAGGCAAGTGCCCCAAGAGGGAGTGATTACTCATCCCACAAAGTTTTAACGGTATATCCCTTTTCGGGGGCAACAAAGAAAGAGCCGTCAACTATACGCTTGTGTTGATCGAGTAAGGCTAAAGCTTCCATGTCTTCATCGCTGAGCGTTACACTCAAAGTGTTGAAATTTTCTTGGAGGCGCTTCGGATTCGTGGACTTAGGAATCACGGAGACTCCGCGCTGCATTTGCCAACGAATCAAAACCTGAGCAGGGGATATTCCATTTTGCTCAGCGATTCGGACCACGACTTCACTTTCAAGCGGAATGGGTTCTCCTTCTTTCTTAAAGGAATCGGGTCGATCCATTGATCCCAAAGGCGAATAGGCCATGGCGTGAATTTGACGCTCATGGCACCAATCGATCAGTGCCTGCTGTTGCAGATAGGGGTGGAGTTCTACCTGATTGAGCTCGGGCTTTTGTCCACCGACATCAATCAGTTGCTGTAGTTTCTTTTCTGTGAAGTTAGAGGTGCCAATATGCCGAACCAACCCTTCATTTTGTGCTTCCTGAAGAGCTTTCCATGTTTCGGCCAACGGGGCTTCTTCTAGGGATAAATAATCCTCTGGCCCTGAAGGAAAGGCCAGTCCATTTTTAAAGGCAATCGGCCAGTGAATCAAGTACAAATCAAGATAGTCGAGCCCAAGATCGTTCAGTGTTTTTTGAAGGGCAGGGCGTACATCCTGGGAAAGATGGGCATCGTTCCAGAGTTTGGAGGTAATCCAGAGCTCTTCTCTTTTCACCAGCCCACGCTCAAAGCACTCTTTGAAGGCTTCCCCGATCTCAGCTTCGTTGTTGTAAATGGCCGCACAATCGATGTGCCGATACCCAATTTCAATAGCCTTAATAATGGCTGCTCCAACGACGCCGGGCGCGGATTTCCATGTGCCTAGGCCTAGAATAGGCATTTCATCTTGATTCAAAAATGGGAGTGTATGCATGTCTTAAACTTAGGTTATGGAAGTTAGGGTATTCTATACGATACTTCAAAGATCCCACTGAAGAGCAGGAGGAAGTCATAGATGCTCAATTACCCTACTGAAAGGGGCAAAATCAGAAAACGAACTTTTATTTGGAACAATCGTTCTATTATCCTTACGTTTGCAAACAGAACGAACATTCCAAAATAAACTTTAAATAAAACCAATGAGTGATTTGAATGGAAAAGTGGCTGTTGTTACCGGAGGTAATAGTGGCATTGGCTATGCATCGGCCAAAGAGTTAAAAGATCAGGGTGCAACAGTAGTGATTACAGGAAGAGACAGTGCAAAAGTTGAAGCTGCTTCTAGTGAACTCGGAGTAAAGGGGATTGTGGCTGACGTCGGAAATTTATCTGCCATTGATGATTTGGTCGAGCAAGTAAAGAGTCAATTTGGTCAAGTAGACGTGCTCTTTGTGAATGCGGGTATTTTTCAACCGGCTCCCATTGGCCAAATCTCAGAAGAGATGTTTGATCATCAAATGGGCATCAACTTCAAAGGAGCCGTTTTTACGACTGAGAAGTTCATCCCCGTCTTGAACGATGGAGCATCCATTATTAACCTGAGTTCTGTGAACGCCTACACGGGGATGCCGAACACGGCCGTATACGCGGCGTCGAAAGCGGCGTTGAATTCATACACACGTACCGCGGCAACAGAACTGGCCCCACGAAAAATTCGAATCAACGCCGTAAATCCTGGGCCGGTCTACACTCCAATTTTTGGAAAGACTGGTATGCCAGAGGAGCAATTGAACGGCTTTGCAGAAGCCATGCAGAATCGCGTACCGCTTAAGCGCTTTGGACAGCCCGAAGACATTGCCAAGTTGGTGGCTTTCCTCGCTTCAGACAATGCCTCGTTTATCACAGGATCTGAATACAATATTGACGGAGGAATCAATGTCAATCCGCTCCTGTCCTGATCTCTTTTTTTGAACCATTTTGGAATGAAAGTTCCAATAACCTAATTTTGTGGAAGTGAGTAAGATCACTTCCACATTTTTAGCTCATGCCTAGAGTAAAACTATTCGACGAACAACAAACCCTGGAGCGGGCCATGAACCTGTTTTGGAAGCAGGGCTATTCTGCTACGTCCGTTCAAGATCTCGTCGATCACTTAGGCATCAATCGAGCGAGCATTTACGATACTTTCGGAGACAAAGAGCAGCTTTTTCTCAAGTCCTTCGAGAATTATCGAAAGACCAACTCCGCCTTTATAGCGCAATTCTTCGAAGATGAACCCCAGGTCAAACAAGGCTTTTACAAGCTCTTTGAAATGGCGGTTGATCAATCCTTAAGTGATGCAGAAAAGAAGGGCTGTTTTGTTGTCAACACCACTACAGAATTAATCCCAGGAGATGAACGGATTTCCAGGATTCTAGAAGAGAATAGAATATCCTTTGAACAGCTATTTGAAGAATATCTTCAAAAAGGGGTATCACAAGGCCAGATCCCTGAAGGAAAAGACCTTAAAGCCACGGCGTCCTTGTTGTTCACCTACTACAGCGGGCTCCGCGTCGTTTCCAAGGTCAATCCGAGCAAAAGCGACTTGATGAATTCCGTGAAGGTCATCTTAAGCGTACTGGATTAAAGAAGCCTTCTAAATCAATCCCCCAACAAACGCCCATTGACAAAAATGGCCACGGGCGGCTTTTCATTCAGCTTCCACGAGTCGAAGCTTGAACCCTTGCTAAACGTCATCCCCTTTGGAGCTTTCTCGGCGTGCGTGAAGTAGAGGTGGTTTTCTCCATCTTCGCTGTACCAGATTCGGATGACTTCGTAGGTGACAATGAGGTCCGAATCTATGATGAGGTGCTGCTCGGCAACATCCGCTGCAATCCACTTTTCCTTTTTACGGGCCGTTACAAAGATGGGCTCATGCAGGATAGAAGGGCCGGGAACATTTGCCTCTGCGGAATAGATATTGACCCGAAAAAGCACGCTGTCCACCGTGTTGAAACGCAAGTGAAACTGAACGTCTTGGAGCCAATAGCGCTGCCCTTGGTTCCCGATCTTCAGCCCCCATTCACCGCCGAAACCAAATTCATCAGTCCCGCTGTGTCCCGTAGTCGTCTTGCTCGGTTTGGTGACGCCGAACTTCTCAAACTTGGCCCGTTCCTTATCCGAAACCTCAATGGTGCTCAACTCGTAGGAGGTGGGTTGCAAGGCCACTTCACCCTTTTCAAAGTTCAGGTTACCGACCACAACGTAGAAGGGAGCATACCCAATCATGGAAAACGCCAGACTATCAGATGGATCGGCTAGGGACAGATCAATTGAAAATCGTCCATCGGGCCGCGAAATCACCCCTAAGTTTTTGTTCAATACCCCAATATTTGCGTAGGCGATTGCCTCCTTGGATTGCCCATCCACCACCATCCCGGAATAGGTTTGCCCCATGGCCCAGATTGAAGTCAAGCCCAATAGAATGGTTAAAATAAGAGCCTTCATAAGCAGAATTTTTGCGCCTGCGGCGCGATGCCACTACACCCAGCCAACACTCGTCCATGCAAAGTACAACGGAATCGCCTCCGTTTAAAACTCACTTTTCGCGTAAATCACGTTTCTAAGGGCCGATGAGAAATGCTTGTACCTCCTTTGAAAGTGCTTTGGAATCGACGCGCTCGATGGGGTGTACATATCCATTGAGCTCGAGTAGTGTCCCCTGGGATAGGTGTTCTGCAGCGTTCTGACTCTCGGCTAGGGTCACCATTTGATCTTCCGACCCAATGCACACGAGTACGGGACAACTCACTTCGGCAAAAGTAGAATTCGTCAAACGAGGACGTTGGCCAAGGTCGAGCATCATGTCAGCTGTTTTCGCCAAAACATCTCGCCAGTGATCGGGATGATGAGTGGCCTTCAAATGCGCGGCAAACTTAGGCACCTTCTCTTCAATGACATCGGGGTTCAGCATCCGCACTTCTTTGGCAGAAGCCTCTGGACTCCAGTCAAGCTTAGTTCCATAGGTCACAATCTTCTCCACGCGTTCTGGATGAGATCGAGCCAATTGAAGGGCAACGTATCCACCCATACTGTATCCAAAGATGTTTGCGCTTTTTAAGTCGTTTGCATCCAGGTAGGCCAGAACATTCTCGACAAAACCCTCCATGGAAAATGGACGGCCCGATGGCGACCCACCGTGTCCTTCAAAATTCAAGGAGTGAACGTTAAAGGAGGATTCCATTTCACGACGAAGTGCTGTTAGTTGCTGTTCACTGCCCAGAGCGCCGTGAAGGAGCAGTAGGTGGGGTAGGCTGTTCATCAGGGTGATTATTTATTGGTGGCGAAGCTGAGTGGGTCGTCATCCCAGGCTTGTGCATTCTCCAAACTTGGCAGCACATCCTCAACGCGGTCAACGATATCCCACATCGCCAAGTGCTTTTCGTGCATGAATTTTTGAGAGACGCACATCTCCAGTAACTCTTTTAAAGGATCGTAAAACCCATTGGTGTTGAGCACCACAATGGGTTTGGTGAATTGCCCCAATCGCTTCAAGGTAATGGCTTCAAAAAATTCCTCTAATGTGCCGCTTCCGCCGGGTAGGGTTATGAGTCCGTCGATACCTTCAAGAAACTTTGCCTTCCGTTCATGCATCGTGTTGGTGAACTCAAAGTCCGTGACGTCTTTATGCGCCCATTCCACCTCGTTCATGAACTTGGGCATGATGCCTTTGATCCGGCCGCCTTCTTGAATGACGGTATCCGCAAGTGTACCCATCAGTCCAACCGCACCTCCTCCGTAAACGACGTCGATATCCGCCGCGACTAAAGCCCTAGCCAATCTCCTCGTTTCTTCGAAATATACAGGGTCAATCTTAGCACTTGAAGCGCAGTAGACGCAGACACGTTTAATGGTCATAGTGTCTTCAGGATCTTGAGTGGAAAAATCAGAATTTTGTTTAGGTAAAGCTGATTAAATTACTGGATAACAGAACTTAAACATATCCTATAGTTATTGTCTATAGGCTGAATTAAAGGTATTGAACCAGTTGAATGTTGTTTCCGCAGGTGTCGTCGAATATGGCAAACTTCACGGTCTCCATAGCGGTCGGTTGGACGCTGAATTCGACCCCCAAATCCGTTAATCGTGCGTATTCCGCTTCTACGTCATCCACGTCCAATTGGGTCCAAGGGATGCCGGCATTTTTCAAAGCTTCTTGGAAAACTTTAGAAGGTTCAAAGTGATTGGGAGCAGGTTCTAGAAGAAGTTCTGGACCGTCTTGCCAGTCTTTGGCGACCAGGGTCAACCACCGGTTTCCACCACCGACGGGTTCATCTTTTTTCTTCACAAAACCGAGGATGTCGGTATAGAATTCTAATGCCTTTTGCTGGTCGCGAACAGGGATACTTACAAGTGTAACTCTCATGGTTTTCGGTTAAATAGGAAGTACAATTTAAGGAAGATGAGCGGGCTTTCGCAAGCTCGAGATTCAAGCAATTCCCAAGGCTGATTCCATCACGCTTAAGTCAAACGAAGTCCAATCCTCGATGTGGAGTTCGAGACCGTGTTTATTGAAGTCCTCCAAATTCTTGGTTCCAATACCCATAAAGTGCAGTCCCAAGTTTTGAGCAGTGGTCAAATTCCAAAGCCCATCTCCCACAGAGATGATGTGCTCAAAGTCTTGGACACTGTAGTGAGCTCGAGCACGCTCTACAGCTTCGGAGACTATGCCTTCGCGTTCAAAAATGGTGTTGGAACCGACAACCAATTCTGGGGAATGATTGATCTCTGCTTGTCTCAATTTCAGGAGTGCGGGTTCCAATAAAGAGCCAGTAGCAAAGGCAACAGCATAGCCCTGAGTTCGGATGAAATCAACGGCTTCTCGAGCACCGGGGACTTCGGATACCGGTGGCTTGGTCTTAATGAGCTCATTCATGCGCGTTTCAAACGGACCGATAAATGAAAAATCAAAAGGGCCCGGAAGATTGCGTTCATAGTTCACACTCAAGATGTAGCTGTCCGTATGGTGGAGGTAGCCCTTCCAATTTTCATCAATGTCCGTTATTCCAAAATCCCGCATGGCTTGGGCATAGGAGGTTTGATGCTGGGATTCACTCCGGGTCAGGGTATCGTCAATGTCAAATACAAAGAGCTTCATTTCGGCCTAATGGGAATCCAGATTTCCTCTTCCGAGCTAGGGTCGTTATTCTTGTATTTGGCCCCGAGAACCTCGAAATGTGGTCGGTCGTCCACTAGGTAGTCAGAGTTGGGAATCCATTCATTGAAGATGTATTGAAAAATGGAAGGATCCGCGCTAGAGCCCACGTAGTCGAAAACCGCGTATAACCCGCTATGAAGTTCTAGCGTATCCAGCCCATCGGGTACTTGAGACCAATCCACTACCTCGACGGCCGCCCATTTCGTAAAGAGCTTATCGGGCCGAAAGGCCCTATAATAATCCTCCGGATAGATCTGCAGGGAAATCTTGTCCTCAGAAGTGCGGTTTCCAATTTCCTTGATCCTTGGTGCAAACTGAGCCCAAAGAGGTCCGGTTCGGTTCTCGACCAAGCTCATTGAGAGGTGGAGACCGATCAGTTTTTTAGGTGGTAGTTCTTCGATTCTAGGGGTCATGCGCGACGAGGGTTATTCATTTCGTACAAGAGGCAGCGCGTCAGTTCGGGGGAAGAGGCGAGTAGGGGGTGGTCAAAGGCGGCGACCTCCGACATGCCGATCTTCTGCATCACACGCTCCGATTTGCTGTTGATTTTCGGGCACACCGAAACGACTTGCTGCAGCTCGACCACTTCGAAGGCGTATTCCAAGCAGCGCTTTGCACCTTCCGTGGCGTAGCCCTTGCCCCAATATCGAGGATCGAGCCGCCAACCGATGTCCACGCTCGGGTTAAAAAAGGCCTCATAGTGCTGTTCGGACAGCCCAATAAAGCCGATAAACGCCTTGCTCTCCAGTTCCTCGACGGCGAAATAACAGAACCCAAGTCGAGCCCACTGATCCTTCATACGACCAATAAAATCCGCGGTTTGCCGTTCATCTTGAGTCGAAGGGAAGTACTCCATAACCTCGGGATTGGCATTGATGGCCGCCATGGGAATCAAGTCCTCATCCTGCCAGTTTCGAAAACCCAATCGATCGGAAGTAAAGGCGTATTCCATAGGACTAAGTATTCACAGCTTTAAAGAATTCCTGGAGTTTTTGTGGATCAAGCGCACCATCGGTCCGTACGCCACTGCACAGATCCAAACCAAAAGGCCCTACGCTTTCGATGGCCTCACGCGCGTTTTCAGCACGTAGCCCGCCCGCCAAGAAAACGGGTACCGGAATTTCAGCGCGGATACGACGGCTTAGGGCCCAATTGTGGGTCTTTCCGGTTCCGCCCAATACTTTGACGTCTAAGTTCGGATTACCGCTGTCCAGCAGAATAGCATCGACGTGCGGGGCAACCGATTGGGCCTCCTCAACCGATCCTTCATCCAAAACATGAATAACTTGGACCAGCTTGACCTGCGGAAGCGCCTTCCGAAGTACTCCGTAGTCCTCCAAGGGAAGTGCGTCAACGAGTTGAATGGTCGAGGTTTGAACGAGCCTGTGGCGCTCAATAACATCCGCTGCTCGGGTCTCGCTGGTCAAGAGAAAGGTGGCGATAGGAGGGGGAACCATCCGCGCAATCTCCGCAATAAGGGCGTTGTCAATCACCCCTGGACCACTCGGCATTGGCCCAACAAGCCCTAGTGCAGAAGCCCCGGCATCAATAGCCAGTTGCGCTTCATCAAGACTGCTGATGCAGCAAATTTTCACACGAGGGTTACGGATCGCCTTCACAAAGACGAATATAGGCGAGACTTTTGGATTTTGCGCCTACGGCGCGATGCTTCTCTTTGCTCTATCCAGCCAGCTCCAGTCCTTCCAAAAAGGCCATCATTTCGGAGGCCTTGTTTACGACCTTCAGAATGACTCCGTCCCCGTCTACAATGATATGGGTCGGATAAATCCGAAGTCCAATTTTCCGAATGAAGGGTCCTGCCTCTGGGACAACGGTATAGGCGAATTCTCTTCCAATCAAGAATTCTTCCAAGGCAGGTGCTCTGTCGGTAGCCAGGCTGATGAATAGGAGATCCTTTCCGTCCTCATTCTGCTCCACAAATTCATTGAGGTCCGGAAACTCCGCAATGCAAGCGCCGCAGTTGATAAACCAGGTCTTGAGCACCAAAACCTGGCCCTTAGTGCCTTCTTTGGTGTAGGTCATGCCGTCCAAGTCGGTAAAAGAAAAGTCAGGGAATTGGGTTCCTTCCAGCCGGAAGTACTGTAAGAAGGTCTGCGCTTCATTCGCCATGGTTGGGCCTATGTCCGAATCCGCTTTTGGCCCCAGACGATAAAGCTGATAAAAGGGCTTATCCGAGGGAGATTCCCTTTCCAAGGGGATGTAGACCTCGGTAGTCAATGCCTCGAGAAAAGCTTCTTTGGTGATGGTGCCTCCGTCCTCATCAAGCGCTTCAAATTCGGCAGACAGAACTAGGTTTTCATTGTGATACGTCCACCAGTCATGGAAAAGAACTTCTAATTGAGCTCCGGTGACTTTTATATCCTCCGTCCCTTGAGGCGCACAGGATATGATGAGGAAGGCTGTAGCCATGGTGCTTACATAGCTGGAAATTTTCATGGTCGCGAGTTAATGAAGACATCTACGGAAATGGAACGGCCATTCTTAACCTCATGGTCTAGGAGGGTCTTTTCTTTCTCAAAATCTAGCTTGGCCATGGCTCTCTGGCAGTTCATATTATCCGTTTCGACATAGCCTTCAATGCGTTTGAGCCCCAACTCCTCAAACCCGAATGCGCAGAGCAAAGGCATGGCCTCATTCATGATGCCCATGCCCCAGTATTCCGGGAGCAGCCAGAATCCTATTTCCGCTGTTTCCTTCGGCTTGGAAATAGCGTTAAATCCACCTGCACCGTAGAATTCACCTTCAATTGAGCAAACGGCAAACCACATCTGTTCCGGTTGGGCAAACCACTTCATTTGCTCTTCTGTTTCTTCTAAGCTCGAATAGCCTACGCCGTAGTGCTGGATCACTTTGGGATGTGAGAGCCCACGAAATATGTTTCCCACATCCTCGGACTCAATGGCTCGAAGGACAATTCGTGGCCCTTTTATTTTGGCATCACTTTGGGCGCTCATTTGGCGAATAGCTGGTTCATGTCCTTGAAGGCCTTAAACTCAAGGGCATTGTTTTCGGGGTCCATGAAGAACATAGTGGCTTGTTCACCCACTTGGCCTTGAAAGCGTATATGCGGTTCAATGACAAAGGTGATGTCCTGTGCCCTGAGCCTCTCTGCTAAAGCTTCCCAGTCAGCCCAGTCGAGGACAACACCAAAATGGGGGACAGGGACGTCGTGACCATCCACCGGATTTGAAATGGCCCGTTCATCCTGAGCATCAGCGGGTTTTTGATGTATGACCAATTGGTGTCCGAAGAAATCAAAATCGACCCAATGGTCAGAGCTCCGCCCTTCAGCACATTGCAAAACTTCCTTGTAAAAAGCTCGGCAACGTTCGAGATCTCGTACTGGAATGGCTAAGTGAAAAGGGTTGGTCATTTTTGATCAGTTTCATCAGGAATATGTGAACGTTCTTCACCCAAAACAGACTGGCGCTCCCGGTTAACGATGAGGCGTGTAACATCGGGCCGAGAATAATGTCCAACGGGGTCAAAGTTCTGCCGTTCCTCGAGCACGCGGTTGAAGTCAATGGTCGTCGTGATGAGGCCTTCCTTTTCCGTAACGGGCTCCAGTATCCATTCCCCGTTGGGGCCGGCGATTCCAGATCCTCCGTTGGCCAAGGTGGAAGGCGCTTTTTTCAAAATTTCGTCTAGGTGAGGCGTGTTGGGAGGAAAGTCCTCTACACGCATCAAGCTGGAAACGGAGACCACAAAAGAGCGTGACTCCCGCGCGATGAATCTCGTAATGTCCTTGGTGTTGTCTAGCGTGCCCGGCCATACGGCTATGTGTAGGTTTTCACCCATGGCATACAGCGCTGTTCTTGATAAGGGCATCCAGTTCTCCCAGCAGTTTAGTCCACCTACGGTAAAGGCCTTCAGTGGATGTACCTGTAATCCGTGTCCATCTCCAGGTGCCCAAGTAAGGCGCTCTTCATAGGTTGGTTGGAGTTTGCGGTGAACGGATTGAATTACCCCTTCGGAATCAATGTACACCAAGGAGCAATACAGGCTATGGCCTCCTCGATCCAGTGCTCGCTCAATAATGCCGAGGTAGATCGCCATCTTATTTTTTCTTGCCAACCGGCATACCTCGTCGAGGTCACCCGCTTCGGGTTGAACGGCATTTCGCAAATAATGGGCGTGGAGTTCTTTTTGGATGGTGGAGTCAAAAGCGGCTCCATCGGTCAGCGAAACCCAAAACGGATACCCGGGAAGCAGCCCTTCTCCAAAAACTAAGAGCTCGCAGCCCTGATCCGCCGCCTTCTCGATGTACGCAAGGACTTTCTCAAGCGTCTTTTCCTTGTTCAGCCAAATCGGGGCGATTTGGGCCATGCCAATGTTGAGGGTGTTGTTCACCGATTAGAAGTATTGAGGTTAAAAATGCTCGGGCGGTAGAGCGCCGTATACAAGATAGTCTTAATCTTCCAACACTGTCTGAAGTACGCTATAGTATCGGCTAGCGATAAAGTCCGCGCCCGTTTCGTTGTAGTGAACTTCGTCTGCTAAGTAGCTGTCGTCGAATCCTGTGAACATATCGACCACAATAACTTGAGATTCGGGAGTGCTTTGATTCGCAGCAATATTCACCACTTCTTGCTGCATTTGATTAAAAAAGACCTGGAGCACACCAGTCATGATGTCCGAACGACCCGGAGCCATTTGCTCAATAATAATGGTCACATTGGGATTATCACTTTGCAAGAGGTCTATGATGTCATTGACATTCTGAACCGCGGTGTCGTAGGACTTCCCTTGAAGAGCATCATTTCCTCCTGGCGAGCTGAAAAGCACGATATCTGGAGATCCCGTTTCTTCAAGCCAGTCATCCAGGTTGTTTAAAATCTGTCCAGAAGTCCATCCTCCTCGTCCTTCGTGGTCTCGGTCAAACTCCTCTCCATCGACCAAGGGATAGGAAAAAGGATCCGACACGGTGCCGATAAAGTCAAAAGCCCATTCCCCTTCCTTCAAGTCTTTCCAAAGCTCGTATCGATAGCTTTCAAAAGCAGGCCTTGCGCCTTGGACTCTCGAGGCTCCCAGAGGAAGAATTTTGTTGCTGGAAGTGCTTTGGGTATTGGGGTTTTCGTCCTCATCTTTTGCACAAGCCGTGACAAAGACCAAGAACAAAGACAGGCCTAAAATTCTCAGAAGAAGATTCATGATCGTTGGGTTATGGTCAAATATCTAACGACCGAAGAGAAGTCCGGAGTATGTCAAGGCCTAGACCTGCGACAGAAAGGACTAATCCTCCATCTTCTCGTAGTCCACAAGGGCCCGTGCCACACCCTCTGGATTGGGATCCAAGAAAAGCGAGTACCCCTTCAAGAGCTTCACCTTTACGAGTTCGTCTTTCGCAATGGAGATTTCCTCAACAATTCCTGTCCCTTGCTGAATTCTGATGGAGAATGCACGCTTTCCAATATTCTCGACTAGTGCATAGCAATCCTGACCGTAGTATGGGTTGATGGTTGCATCTTGACCGGGGCCCTTTCCCGTCATGACCATGCTTTGAGAAGGTTCAATGACAAATTCGGTCTGAGCACTGCTATCAAAGCAAAGAAAGAGGGTAATCGAGAGAGCAAGGAGTAACTTCATAAGTATCGTATTGTTGGTCGGTTTATGACCAGTACTTATGGTTTACGAGTGAAACGAGTTTTTGTTCTCCACGACTAGTCACCGTACGTTTTATCATTTCCACTCTTCTAAGAGGCCGCAATATCCCATTAAAATGGCGCAAATTCATCTTTTGGTGCCGTTGGTACTTGCCAGCGTTCTTGGGCTGAGACTTCTTGAGGAATAGCTACTCCAGGCGAGGCTACGCCAACACCTCCGTAACTACTGGAATGCCCTCTTGGTATTTGCATGCGCTCACCGTAGAGCCAGGTGACCGGGTTGCTGCGTTGACCACTGGTGATGGGATGTGTTGCATGAGGCACATTTCCGCGGTGAATAATGGCTAGGCCCGGCTTGAAAACGGTCCGCACGGTTCTGCCCGCTGAATGGTTTTGAAAGTCGACCTCCGAACCGGTAAAGGACTCATTGGGAAGATTGATGTTGATGTTCAAGGTGGCCGCGGAGGCGTCCGTATGCGGATTTAGATCCTTGTCCTTGTCCGGGTTGTACTGAATGGAAAAGCCGAAGGTTTGTTGGTCATAGCCGTAGGTGCCGAGCAACAAGCGGGCTACTGGCCGCATGTATCGGTCCATGATCATGTTGTAAAACGCTTGGAAATGAGGTGCGGCCAAGTAGCCTTCGGACCGTAGGTCCAGCATCATGCCAAAACGATTTAACTGAATGCCGTAGGGCGGGCGAATAGGAATTTGAGCCTCGGCGGCGTTTTCCAAGTACGTGCGCAGATCATGTAGGCGATTGGGGTCGAAGAATTGCGCAGCGTCAATTATAAGCCTTCCTAAATTCCAAGGGCGACATATCGGTTTTGTTCTTGAAAAGCTTGGTGAAAGATGCTGGATGTTCGAATCCCAGACCATAGGCTATTTCACTGATGGATAGGGGCGTGGTGGAAAGTTGTTCCTTGGCCTTTTCGATCAACTTGTCGTGGATGTGCTGTTGTGTGCTTTGTCCCGTTAAGGACTTGAGCATTCCGCTCAGATAGTTGGGAGACAAGTTCAGTTGGTCCGCTACCCCTTGCACAGTCGGTAGCCCTTGTTCGACTAATTGATCGGATCGGAACAAATCGTTCAATATCGTTTCAAGCTGTGACAGGATCAGATGATTCGAGATCTTCCGAGTGATGAACTGACGGGCGTAAAAGCGCTCCGCAAAGTTCAGCAAGAGCTCAATTTGAGAGATGACGATCTTCTGACTGAACTGGTCAATATTCGATTGATACTCCTTCTGTATGCTCGTCAGCAGATCAATGATCATTTCTTCCTCCTTCTCCGATAGGAAGAGCGCTTCGTTTACGTTGTAGCCGAAGAAATCATACTCGTTGATGGTGGCGCCAAGGGCGGTGTTCCACAAGAAATCGGGATGCACCAGTAGCAGCCAACCAGAAGGCTGACTGCTATTGACATTGGGGTTGTTGGCAAGGCCCATAATTTGGTTGGGCGCCACAAAGGTCATCAGGCCTTCATCAAAATCGTAGTCTTGCTGGCCGTAGAACATCTTGTGCGGAACGTTGCGCTTAAGCCCGATGGTGTAGTAATCCTGTTTCCACCTGAGAGAGGCAACGTCATCGGGATACCGCACTTGACTGTAGTCCACAAGGCTCACTAAAGGATGTTCGGGTGCCGGCAGTTTTGCCAATTTATGATAGTCGCTGACCTTCTTAAAGTGTCTTAGTTCTGCCATGGTTATTCCTTGAAATCTACATCAAACTAACATTCCTCCTGAAACTTCAATGCGCTGTCCGTTGATCCAACCGGCTTTATCCGAACAGAGGAAGGCAACGGTTCCACCTACATCTTCAGCCTCTCCTACGCGTCCAAGGGCCGTGATACTGGAGATAATGGCTGCTTTCTCTTCATCTTTATTGCTTCCACCCGCAAAATCCGTTGCAATGGCGCCAGGGGCAATGACGTTCGCTGTGATTTTGCGCCCACCTAGTTCTTTCGCCAGATAGCGCGTAAATACTTCAATGGCGCCCTTCATTACGGCGTATGCGGACATCCCCGGCAAGCTGAAGCGAGACAATCCACTCGATATATTGACGATCCTTCCGCCATCATTAAGATAGGGCAAAGCAGCTTGTGTCATGAAGTAAACACTCTTGAGGTGAATATTCATCATTTCATTGAACTGCTCCTCTGTTGTATCGGAGACTAGGTTGAACGTACCCGTTCCCGCATTATTGATTAGAAAATCGAATTTGCTGTTGCCGTTTTCCTTCTTCAAATAATCCGAGGCCTCTTTAATGAACGCTTGTCCACTGGTGTAGTCATTGGCATCAAATTGAAAGGCCACGGCTTTCTGGCCCATAGCGGTTATTTCCGAGATGACTTCCTGTGCCTTCGCTTCATTTTGATGGTAGGAGAAGATGATGTCAACACCGTCTTTGGCCAGGTTAAGGGCCATATCTCTTCCTAGTCCGCGACTACCTCCTGTTATAATTGCTGTCTTAGAACTCATGTCTTTGATTTTAAATTCTAGGACAAAATTCAGCAACCAGGACTGGAGCTATTGTGCTAAATCTACGGATGTCTTATCCAAATCTATTTTTGGATGGGATAGGGTAGGACTCAAGGCTCTGAGGGGAGAACTGCGGGGCGTGCGCGTTCTATCGAGTTTTCCGAGAATATTCTAAAAAGCTGAATTGGTTATCCCCTTAGTAGTCCTCATCTTAGTTTAGCCTTTGGGCTTTAGACTCTTTTTCCCAGCCAAAGCTATACCCAATACTGATGTTTACAATTAATGGAGTGTTGGAAATACCAACTTGAAGGGCTTCGTGCGTGACATTCTGCTCCAGAGCTTTGCTGTAAAACTCGAGTTCATCGTTTTCTAAAGATGAAGAGACTCTGGGCCACCAACGAATACTGGGTGCAATCATGAAACCTTTCAAGAAGTTATTCTGTCGTTTGAAGGGCTGAATGTTCGCGTAGGCGCCTATCCCAAAGGTGAAGGTGGTGTAAGAATCAATCAAGTTATCTTCGATTTGAGCTTCGTCCATATGGTACAATTCAAATTTGTGCCATTTTGGTTCAGCTCGAAGATTGAACCAGTCATTGAATCGATAACCTACCCCAAAACCTGTGGTCCATGGAATATGGACGTCAATCCCAGTAAGTTGGTTTTCTTCATCTAGGTATTCATTGTCTAGATTGAGCGATACGCCATGGGAATAGTCAAAGGCTAGCCTGTGGTAGAATAGATTTCCTTCGATATTGAATCCGCCCAAAAGAGGCTGATTTAAACCGAACAATAAATTCGCTTTGATCTCCGTGAATTTATCATCCGTATTTTCCTGTCCTACAACTTCTGATGAGATCAACAAGAGGGACAGTACCCACATCTTTAATCCGATCCTTTTCATTCTTTTACTTGATTTGAAGATTAACTGAGTGCAAATCTGAGCCAAAGCAAGTAGGCAATCGCCTCATCCGATAGAATGAGACCAATTTTAAGGACTATCCGACAGATTGAGACTTTTGATCAAGGTACTGTTTTGGGGTTAAGCCACTGATATTCTTGAATATACGATTCAGAGAAGCTTTTGAGTTAAATCCACTATCTAATCCGAGCGATAGAATAGTAAATGAGGAATTTGATGGGTCCTTCAATAGATTTTTAAGATGATCAACCCGATATCTGTTTATCAAATCGTAGAAGGATCTATGTTCTTTTGAGTTGATCACCCTTGATACTTGGTGTCTGCTTTTTCCTAAATGACCAGCTAATTCATCAAGACTAAATTTTGGATCAAGGTAAAGCTGATGTTCCTCTATTTGCTTCAATATTTCCGCTTCAAGTTTCTGTTCTTCATCCGTTAACTGAATTGACTTCGTTTCAGAATGATCAGTGTCATCACTATTGGCTTTCTTTTCGGTCGGCAAATCATTGATGGAGCTACCTGAATATACCTGCGAAATCGTGTAATGCTGGATTCCTTGATAATTCATGTAGAACATGGAAACAGTCAATATCCCGTATACTATCCCGAACACTTGATTGACTTCGAAAGGAATCAAGCCGAGGTTTTGACCCAAGAATAGGATAAAGGTGATGGAAATCGACCCCAAGTATATCCATGTAAAGTGCCTTAACCAGCGCACATCTATGGTCTCGATCGTCGAAAATCCCTGCTTCAATTCCTCTTCAAATTGGTTTAATAATCTAAGGGTATAGATAAGTACCGCTATAAAGGTCAATTGGGAGCCTTTAAAGATCAGCTGATACCAAATACTCGGTGCGTTGAAATGCTCGCTTATGCTTTCGGCCGATTTATAATTCTGTAGGAGGTAATGGTCGATAAAGCAAAGCGCACAAAAAAGGACAAATGGTAAAAAGAGTAGGTACCAAGTCTTTGCTAGGTGCTTCTTTGCATGTGTAAATTGAAGGAGGTAAAACACGAAAACCGGAAACAAGAGGAGCGGAATGGCATTCTGAAAGATCACCGTTTCCGATGTCAGCTTCCAGTTGACCAGAACATCAGCTAGTATAAAGCAGCCGATAAGAAGGTTTACAAGAATAAGCAGATAGTCCGCAATTGCTTTCTTCCTCTTCTTCAGAATCAAAAAAACAAAAATGGCAATGATTGCGCCCGAAGCGGCGTATACATAGTTCATTTCTCGAAGATGCGTTTATCAACTATTTGCAAGCAAGGGCAAGCGCCTTGCCATATTGAAGGGAAGATAAGAAAGACCGGAGTAAAGAAATGAAGTCTCAGGCCTGTATGACGCGCTAAATAAACGAGATTCAGAATTTGCGCCTACGGCGCGATGCTCAAGCGCCCACCCAGTTGCAAGCTGTTGGGAAGGGACTGGCATCATCGATCTCAGCTAAACAGCGCTTAGATTATGTTGTGCCTTTAGCTTTCATTTATTCATCAAGTATTCCGCAACTGCTTGGTAAGCGGGCAAGCTGGTCGGGTCAATTTTCGAGTTTTTTGCCTCCGGATGGGAAGCAAACCTCACAATGACCATTTCTGCTTTAGGGTCGATGTATATGGTTTGGCCGTAAACACCTCTAGCAGCAAATGCCCCGTGTGCATTACCTGTATGCCACCACATATTTCGATAACTCCAGTTTTCTAGCGAAGTCCCATAGGACGATTGGCTAAAGGCCTCCTTGCTCCCTCCATTCATTATGTCCTCGACAAGACTGGCTGGAAGGACTTGTTGTTTGTTGAACTTCCCATTATTCCGAATCATTTCTCCAAACATGGCCATATCCCTCAGGTTTGCGCTAAAACCGCCTCCTGCAAAAGGAATTCCAGCGGCATCTACTTGATAATAGCCATCGACACCGGTGCCTAGAGGTTGCCAGATTCGTTCGGACAAAAGATCGGTGATGCTCTTTCCCGTAACACGAGATATTATCCACCCCAACGCATCGGTATTGATCGTTTTATAGCCAAATACCGATCCGTGCTCGCCTTCTTTTTGAACCGTTACCAAATAGTCATAGTAATTTGTTGGTCCTGAATATGTCGAGGGCTTAGGGAACGGATTGCCTGCCGCAGAAAAAGCCCAGATTTCGGCTTTCGGGTCAGAATAGTCTTCGCTGTATTTTAATCCTGTGGTCATGTCCAGAATCTGTCGAACGGTTGCATCACCAAAGGCAGAATGGGCTAGTTCAGGAATATAATCGGCCCCAGTTTTATCTTCATCAAGAAGACCTTCCTCAACGAGCAAAGCACCCAGGGTACCCGTGAAAGTTTTACTCACCGACATAGCAGCATGAACCCCCTCGGGTTCTAATTCACCGAAATATCTTTCGTATACAATTTTCCCTTTATGCAAAATGAGAATTCCGTCTGTATAATTCTCGGAGAGCGATTGTTCCCATGTCATAGGTTCAGGGCTATTCCAAGGGGTAAAATTTATGTTGTCAATATTTTCATCTGGCTTTTGGCTAAAGGTGTATTGTTTATCACTTGAGGCCTTCACAACCGCTGTAGGCATGAATTCTCGCATGTGGCAAACGCTATAACGCAATGCTGGAAACTGAAAGAAGCTTCCGTCTATTGCCGATATGATGCTGTCTTGAGGCGGGGGAAAACCCTGCATCCATCCCATTGCTTTGGGATCTGAATCTTCTGCGTTCAAATGATTTTGAGCAGAGACCTGAACGCTGAAAACAAATACCAGGGTTAAAATTATAATCTTCATGTCAAGTATTTTTTTTAGCTAGTACACGATGGCCACTTGAATCTGTTTAACTATGAGCCATTGAAACCTGAGCCTCACTTATACATACAAGAACATTTGTTGACCAGTTCAATACCATACATGGGCCATGAGCTATCGAAGTACGCCCTTACCACTTAATAGCCACCGTTTTCTTTACTCTTCTGCGTAAAGCACTTTATCCGAAGTAGCCATTTCATACCGTCCCAAAGCCTCTTCCTGAGTAAGGTCTTCCGGTAAATTTTCAACAAAGGTCATCACCGAGGTGAACAGAAAAGGTATGTCGCTTCTGGACATGAATTCAGATTTGGTGGCGATGTCCTCTAATTGATCAGCATTCCATTCTCTTCTTACTTCATTAGACCGCTCATATTCTTCCACATTCAACGGGACGAGCCATATTCTGTCATTCAGAGAATCCGGCAACAAGTGATGTCTGTATTGCCAAGTTGGGTAAGCTTCAAAATGTCTCTTATCCTCATCATTTTGGAAATGGAGGTAAGAGATTGCTTGTTCCGGATCAAATCGCCCCTCGTTTACGGCCTTGCAAAAAATGGGCTCAAGATCAATGATGCTCTTATCCTTACTTCTTCTTTGAGATGTATGAACCAATACCACGTCATGATTTTGCCCGCGTAAGGATCTTTTAAAACCGAGTTCTATTTGAGAAGGAAAGCCAACAGAATCCGTTATGGAGAGTATCCTATTCAAATTGACCCTTCGATTAGCTTGAATGGTGTCATCATGAGTATCGTACATGGGCCTGAACATCTGATCTCTTTCCCACATTGATTTGAATTCACTTCTTAATCGTGAGTCATAGTCGATCGTTCTATTCTCTACGAGGGAATCCCAGAGGTTCTCATCTACATAAGTGCTGACGAAAATGGACTTTATCAAACTCAAATCATCCGAATTATTGACCAGTAGTTGAAGGTTCAGATTCCTTTCATCTAAGTTATTGGAGAGATGATTTGAAAGCGCAGCATTATAAACATCAGGACCAAAAGGTTTTTCGATTTCCTGAAAGGCCAAGGAGTAATTTTTAGATGCTGTGTCGAAATCACCATCACAAATGGCCAATTCGGCCTTGTTCGTTAGAAGATAATACCGAGTAATTGCTTCGTTATTGTAGTCGCATTTCTTCAGTTCTGTACGAGCCGAATTATCAGACGCTGAATTAGACTTACTACTGAAGGTGCAGCCAACTAGAATGGCCAGAATAACGATGAAGGTGGTTATTCTCATTTATTGAACTTTATCGTGACGAGCGGTTAGCTGGCAAGAACAGGCGCCTTGCGATTCACTTACAAGATAAGAAGGCTGCCAAGATTCGAGGTCTTTCAAGAATGTATAAAAAAGGAATGACGGCCTTTATGCGCCTACGGCGCGATGCTCAAGCGCTCACCTAGTTGGATGCTGTATTGGAGGGATTGCTCCCAACGGTGGGTATAAAGGGCATATTAATCCCCTTAGTACAATGCCTGCATGCAGCTATTCTTCTAATAGAATATTCCTGATCTGTTCAAGCTGTTCTTGGCTGATATCTGCGGACTGTAAATACGATTCAAATGAACCATAGTTTTCTAGAATGTATGATTTTGTTCCGTCAATGTATTCTGGTTGAAGGAAGTAAAAAGCCTCAATATTCTTTCTGTTGATTGCCTTATCAGTAATACTAGGATTGTCCTCTGCAATTGCTGATAACTGATCAACTCTCCTTGTACTTTCAGCTAATCTGTATTCATTAGAAAGCATGTAGTCATCGCTGATGGTTTGCCAAGGAACACCAAGTATGCTAAGAATTAAAGCGGCTGCAGTTCCAGTTCTATGCACGCCATGAGAACAATGAAAAACAATAGGATAATTGCTTTCATCAGCAAGAACACTAAAAAGTTCCGCATAGGATTGTTTGCCTGTGTTTGGTAAAACCTGATGAATACTGTAGTTCAGATCAGCAGGAATCTTCGAAAAGTCGCCTGTTTTTCGGGCGACGATTAAGTCATCAACTTCACTTCCGAAACCTTCGATTGGCAGATTGATTGACTTTACGTTCTGCGGTAATCTGTCAGCTCCTTGATTTTCTCTTTCAGACTTCGTCAAGAAATTAATAACCGTTTTTATGCCTCGTTCTTCGAGTATCTCTATGTCGTTGTCCGTTAGTTTATGGAGTGTACCCGAACGATATAGCAACCCTTTTTTAATCGCTTGGTTATCTGTTGTTCGGTAAGCTCCAAGATCTCTGAAGTTATGTTCTCCTTCGAGCTCTACTTTCCTATTATATTCATTTGAATGTTGAAAACTGCATGCGTAAAATGCAAGAAACAAAACGACCAAAAGTGAGTTCCGAAACTTCATTAGTCTAGATGTATAGTCGGAAGGTTAATCCAAATCATGTTATAGTGCATGTCAATGGTTTGCAGGAAAAGAAAGACGCCCTGCGATATAGTAGTGAAGATAAGAAGGCTTCCGAAATTCGAGTTCTTCGATGAATATGCGATCAAGAAATGACGACCTATATGCGCCTACGGCGCGATGCTCAAGCGCTCCCACCCAGTTGGGTGCTGTCGCGCAGCGATTGCACTCAACGGTTTACAGGCAAGGACAGGCGCCTTGCGGTTTAGTTCACAAGATAATAAAGCTGAATAGTTTAGTCGAGGACTCGAGAGTAGGAGAATTAGAGCGCTTGGCTTTGCGTGTTGTTAGGCAACGTAGAATCCTTAGCCCGCTTTCTCCTTTTCACCAAGTTCATATTTTATCCCTATTTGAAAGTACCGAGCCCAATCCCATACGAGCGGTCTTTCCGGCAGATTCGGATATCTATCCACTACTATAAATCCTAAGCCTCCTTCGGCAAAAAGATAAGTTCTCTTCAAGAATTTTGCTTCAACTCCAATTCCGAATAGAGTTTCTAAGTTAAAGAGTGGATCGGTTAACCATTCTGAGGTCTCATAGGATGGAAGAGAAATACTTGTTCCCGTAAGTCTTGTTTTATTGACTTGAACATCCAGTTTAGTGTAGATTCGAGAATAGGGTAGGGTTTGAATTACAGTCATGTCAAGGGATGCAAAGACCCCAAGGTTTTCCCATATATCTACTCCAGTAAATTGGCCGAAATATGCGTACCCCTTTTCGCTATTCTGATATAAATCCTGTCCGTCTAAATATTTGAGGCCAACTTGAACATGCCACTTGCTTTTAAATTGAAGTTCATATCCTATTCTCAAATGATTGCCAGACGCGCTGTGAGAGTATCCTGTAACTATTGACGATTGGGATTGACTAAACACTCTTGGAGACAAGAGCAGCAAATTGGCTAAGAAGAGGAAAGTAATTCGGGTTTTGAAGCTCAAGGGTATCCCATTTGCGGTATTAGCTATTCTTGAACGGAAGACTCAAACCCTATGTTGCCTAACGGTTTACAGGCAAGGACAGGCGCCTTGCGATTAGATCACAAGATAAGAAAGCTGAATAGTTAAGTTGACGTCTTGAGAGGAGGGAACACAGAGCGCTTGGCTTTGCGTGTTGTTGGGCACAGTAAATACAAAATTCTACTTTATCATCTGCCATGATAACCCAAAGTTGATTTGGCCATACGGTTGGTCTTTGTCAAATGTTGTAGTAAAGCTTAAATCAAAAAGCAGAGTTGAGCTAAGCTGATGACTAATACCAAAAGTTGTTGGTGAAATATCTCCGAAAAAAGGTCTCTCTTCTTCGTTCAACACAATTGAATACCCCCAGTCAATCGTCACGAAAGCATTCGTGTTTTTGCTGATAATAAATACCGGGGTAACTCGAATAGGGAAAAGCGCTCTGTCATATTCAGTGTTTTCCGTACCAATAACTGGTTCGATCAATTGTTGCCGATGCATTGCAGTCGCATTGGCGAAGATTTTTAACCATCCAAAATCATAGTGACCAGACAAGGTCAAATAGATGCTTTGACCTTCAAGTCTGTAAGGGTGAGTTTGATAACCCACGATTCCAGAAAGACAAAACCTTTTCTCTCGTATGATTTGACCACGAAATTGAAAATCGAGATCAACTACGTTGAACTTATCACGTGTATTTATCCATGAATCCATTCCAACACCGATTTCTAACCTTTTAGCAAAACCAAACCTGAAGTATTGATTCAATCCAAAGGTAGAAACCGTATCAGCTATTCCGGATGCCGGAAGATTGGAAGAGTACAATGTTTCTTTTGGGTACAATAAAAACCCACTTTGACTTTGCAGTATTCCACTTGCGACAACTTTACTATCGAAATAACTTATTCTATCCGTATGAATTTTTGACTGCCCTTTAAGTACGGTATTCCCAAGTATTAGAGTGAAAAAGAGAAGGAGGATTCTTGAAGTCATACCAACCGAGAAAGTCCGAAGTGAGAATTATTGTGCCCAACTGGTTATTAGTTGTGGGAAATTAGTAAAAATATAGGTGGGGTGCCCGGATAACCCCGGGAATTCGGGGTTGATTATCGGGGATTAAAGTGGCCGCATTCGTTGATGGAGAATCCGAACAACAAGGATGGTTTTGTCCAAAGTCGAAACACGATAATAGATGAGGTGACGTTCATAGGAAATCAATCGAATCCCCTTAATGGGCCCAGGGTATGGTTTGCCGATTCGAGGATTCAAGGAAATCGACTCGATGGTTTTGATCAGTCCGTCATAGTACCGTTTGGATTGCTTTTGGGACCATTGCTTCAAAGTGAAGTTTACGATTTCTTCAAGGTCAAGTAGTGCCTTTTGACTGATCTGGTAATGACCCATAATTTACTTTGTTTTGGGTCTTTTGATAGAAGTCTTGAGGATCAAAATCAGCGACCGCAGGGCTGAGCAGTCCTTCTTCTAGAGCCTTGAGGACTGCCTTTTTCTTTTCGTCTCGTTCCTCCAATAGCCGTAGTCCAGCGCGAATAACTTCGCTCACATTTTTGAATCGACCGCTCTCGATTTGATCGTGAATAAAGGAATCGAAGTGAGGGCCTAGTGCTATGGAAGTATTCTTGCTCATATCTACAGATTTACTCAAAAGTACCAATAATTAATATGATTTAGAATCGAAGTTTGGGGTCACCGCCTTGAAGCAATCGTTCCGAGTCTTGCTGGTCGAATTGCTGATGTCGCTGCAAGGCGGCGTCGAAAGGGCTCCTAATTTGTACGAGTTTTTTGGTGCTCACATGGGTGTAGATCATGGTTGTTTCAGGTTTGGAGTGACCGAGGAGTTCTTGAACGTGACGCACGTCCACGCCTTGGTCCAGTAGGTGTGTGGCGTAGCTGTGTCGGAGGGTGTGCGGGGTCACTTTTTTGGAGATGCCGGCGCGTTGGGCCGCTCGGTGAATGATCTGCCGAACGCTGGAGCCACTGTACCGTCCGCCGCCTTGACCGTTGAAAAGATAAATCTGAGGATGATAATCGCGGAGGTAGTTGACAAGGAGAATCTTCAAGGATTCAGAAAGACCAATGACCCGGTCCTTTTTGCCTTTGCTTTGCACGATGTGGATCATGTTGCGCTGGAAGTCGATGTGCTTGAGTTCTAGGTTCAAAGCTTCACTGATGCGCATGCCGGTGGCGTAGAGCGTGGCGACGATGGTGCGGTGCTTGAGTTGGGGAATTTGCGCTATGAGCTTCATGACTTCCTCCTCGCTGAGGACGGTGGGTAATCGCTTCTGCTTATCGGGCCGTTCGAGTTTGTCGGCGACAATGGGGAAGTGGGGGCGGAGTTTGAGGTATATTTTTAAAGCTCCGATGAATTGCCTCTGGTAGGATACACTATAGCCAGAACGCACCACGTGGTCGGAATTGTAGTCGTTGACGAGTCGGAAATTCAGTGCCGTATGTCGGTCAAATTCTATGGTGGCAAAGAAGACCGAAAGCAGATAGCCATAGGTCTTGCGCGTACGCTCGCTGTATCGGCGCATACTCAAATAGCGGTCTACGGCTCGGAGCTCCTGCCGGGCAAAAGGGGATAGTGAACTCAGGTTACCGCCTTTGTGGTTGACCTTGAGTTTTTGTTGCTCCAGATAATTGCGATGGCTGCGGTCAAATTCGGCGGTGCGCAGAATAACGGCCTCGTGAAAGAAGACACGAAGTTTCCGATAGTTCGCTTCGGAATAGGGGAGGTTCCAAAGGCGGTGGGCGGAGCTCCAGCGCGCTTGTAGTCGCCGACACTGATGTATCAGCGCCTCGTTGTAGTCGAATTCAAGGCCGAAGTGGACGCGGCCTTTGAGAACCAAGTGTCGGAGGGTGATGCTGGGCTTCATGAGCCCAAGTTCGTCGGAACCAGGGCCTAAACGTGGCACTTAGGGCCAGAGGTGGTGAGGGAGGATTAATCCCGCTTGCGCGCTACCACAAATAAACTTCCACCAAAACCGATGGATCGTTGACGAGAAAGACGGTTCAGTTCCCAGTCCCAGAGTTTTTGAGCGAGCTTGACGAGGAAGCCAGATTTTCCGCTGTGCTCGTTTTGCGTGGTCTCCATGTTTTTCTCTTTGGGCCGGATTCCAAGTCGGCTCGGCAAGGAGCGAAAGATTAAGATGGGAAGCGGCAGCAGGGAAAAGAAATAAGTGGAAAAGGCAATGTCATAGCCCAGACCGCGCAAGAGCTTGTTCATGCGCTTGCGTGTGTACCGGGTGTAGTGCCCGGCGATATCGTCTTCGTTGGACCAGAGCCAGCGGTAGGTCGGGACGGTCAAGTACACCAGCCCTCCTGGCTTGAGGTAGGTGTGGATGTTGCGCAAGAATGCGGCGTCATCTTCGATGTGTTCCACCACGTCAAATAGGCCTGCACTTTCCATCTGTGCGGGCAGGAATTCGGCATCTTCCAAGGTGGAACAAAGGACCTGCTCAACCCCGCGGTCATGGGCGTTCTTGGCGCCACTGGGACCGGGTTCTACAAGCACCACACTGCGTCCGTCGTCTTGGAGTCGTTTGGCGACAAAGCCGTTTCCTCCGCCAATGTCAAAGAAGGTGGCCGATGGACTGAAGTGCGCCACGTTGGCCGAGATGACATTGTTTCGATGCTTGAACCAGAAGCTGTGCTCTTCAACCTGCATGCAGCGCTGATTGCCCTCATCCGGATACGAGATGGCCGAAGCGGAGCGCGCCTCGTAAATGCCCGATTCGGAAGGAGAGATGTTTTGAGCGATGTCTTCTAAGCGCATAGGTTTGGTCGGAAAGTCGATTTTGTACCTTGCGGCAAATTCGACGTTTTTGAAGGTCAACAAAACTATAAAATTACTTCTGCGCATCATCCTTAGCGGTGCGGCCATCTTCATGGTTCTGCGCAAGGTGGACTTGGAGCAGGCTTGGGAATACCTTAAAGAGGCCCGCATTCCGTTCTTGTTGGCGGCCGTCTTGGCCTTCTTCCTGAGCAAGGTGATTGCCGTTTACCGCTTGAACTACTTCTACCGTACCCAGGGCATTCAATTCAAGGACCTTCAAATCCTGAAGCTGTCTTGGCTGTCCATGTTTTACAACCTTTTCATCCCCTTCGTGGGCGGGGAAGGTTACAAGGCCTATTGGATCAAAAAACGGTCCGTTGTCCCCTTGAAGTCCCTCGTCTGGAGTGCGCTCATCGACCGCGGATCGGGCCTCACCGCCCTTGTATTGGTCACCGGAGTGTTCTTCTACTTCAGCAGCTTTGCTCCACCCAATAGGGCGCTCTTCTATCTGCTCATCCCCTTGGCCTACATCGGCAACTGGGCCGTAACGCGCATCTTCTTCAGGAGCTTCCTACCCGCATGGGGCATCACCCAACTGCTGAGCCTCCCCGTTCAATTCCTTCAAGCCGTGACGGCTTACATGGTCATGCTTTCCCTCGGGATCGATACCGCGGTCTTAGACTACATCTTCGTCTTCATGCTCGCCACCTTCGCCTATATTGTTCCGCTGATTGGAGCACGCGAAATGGCCTTTGTCTTTGGGGCCGACGCCTTGGGCCTCAGCATGGAAGTCAGCCTTGCCATCGGCTTGCTCTTCTACCTAAGCCTCGCCTTCAACTCCCTCTTGGGCACCTACTTCATCTTCAATCCCAAAGCGGTGGGTGAAGAGGTCGGATTCCGACTCAACATCGGCGAAGAAGCAAAAGAGGATTGAGCCTACGGCTCGATGAGCACATACCACCGTCCCTGCCAACGATCTTCGAAGCGGTACAAGGGTGGATAGGCCACCGTATCGGTCACCGCCACATCGGCCACATAGTACACACCTGAACGCAATTCCGTTTCAAACTGCATCACCGCTCCCGTACCTCGCGTCACTGTGTACGGTAGGGCGTAGGGGATGAGTGGTGCCGTGGTCAACTCGACCTCACCGAAGTTCAAAGGCCCTAGGGAGGCATCGCTCTTAAAGGTGTAGGGCGTTCCGTAGAGGTGGATCGGAGCACCATCGGTCAGTCGAACCAGGTCGGCCCCAATTTGGGCATTGCGGTTGACCGAGGCATCGGCCCTCCAGGCCCGGAGGTACAATTCGTTATAGCCGATGCGCGCCACAGCCATAAAGAGCACAATCCAAAGGACACTTCGTCCCCCGCGGAAGTAGCCCACAAGGACACCAATAAGCCCTAAGAACACCAGAGTGGCCCTGAGGGCCAGGTGGGGGAGTTCGGCGAAGTAGTCGAGCAAGAGGACCGCAGGGGCCAAGAGGAGTGCGGCAAAGAGGAATACTCGTACACTCCACCATCGGGCCGTGAGGCCCTGAGGGAAAAAGAGCAGGGAAAGCACAAAGGGGAAAAACATGTACTGGTAGCGGGCCTTGAAATCGGGCGTGAGCCAGTAGAGCCAGACATTGGCGGCCACGAAAAGGACGGAAAAACGAATAAAGGCGTTCTCGCGCCAGGCACTAGAGATTTGTTGGCGCATTTCCTTGAGGCGAAACAGGGGAATGAGGAGTAGGGACCAGGGCAGCAGTAGCTGGGCAAAGCGGAGGGGGTTGAGCAGGGTCTGGAGCAGGGTATCGGTCCAGTGGGCTTCGAGTCCCGTTCGTTGGGAGGCCTCTTTGTACTGACGTACTAGGAAGCCGAGCCAGTCTTCGCGCTGTCCGTAGGGGACAAAATAACTGGCGAATAGGGCGGCCAACAGGGCAATGCCCACGAAGTGGGCCGGGTGGAAGAGCTTTTTCCACTGGCGGTTGGCCAGGAGCCAAGCTAGAATGGTGAGGGCTTGGAAGGCGAGGGATGGGAGGCCCTTGAGCATGAAACCGACAAAGGTGAGCACGTAGCTGATGAGATACATGCGCCAGAAGTCGCCTCGTTGTTGGTAGTGGAAAACGGTGATGGCTTGGAGGTAGACCACCCAAGCGTAGAGCAGATCAATTTCGCCGGAGTTGACTGAGGCGTAGAAGAGGATGTCCATCGTGGTCAACAGGGCCAGGGCGCTCCAGAGGGCGCGGTCACGGCCGAGGTAGCGGCGGCTGACGCGGAAATGGGTGTAGGACAATCCGAGAAGTCCGAGCAAGCTTGGGAGGCGCACCACCCAGGGTTCGGCGCTGCCGGTGAGCTGGTAAAATCCCGCCATGATCCAGTTGAACAGGGGCGGTTTGTTGTAGTAGGGATAGCCGTTGATGTGGGGAACGAGGTAATCGCCGGTGAGCCACATCTCCAGGCTGACAAGGGCGCGGCGGGGTTCTTCGGCCCGAAGATTCAGGACGTTTTGCCACCCCAGCAGGGCAACCAGAAGAACGAGGAGCACCCCCAGCAGCAGGCGACGATCGGGGAGTGCAGCAGACGCTTTCATTTGGCGTCCAGTTGTTTTTTCAGGGCCACATACATGGCGTTGAACTGTTGACGGACTTCTTCGAGGAATTCCGGTGTGAGGAGCTTCTTGACGGCCTCAGCATCGGGCCGTAGGCCCTGAGGAATCTTATAGGTCTGCTCCATGGGACCCGCCTCAAACTTCAGGATGTAGCGCTCCTGATGGTGGTACAGGTTGATGGTGAAGTTCTTATTCGGGATGTTCTCGATCCATCTCATAGCTCGGCCACGATTTTAACGTTCAGCAGGCGGTTGGTCAGGTAGTTGGGAACGGCGTAGGGTCGTCCTTGAACGTCTTGGACCCAAAGATAGCTGACCGTGTTGCGAATCCCCAAGAGGTTGAAGACTTCAACGCCTACCCAGAGGTTTTTGAAGGGCGAGAAGATGCCGCTTTCGTACTGTTTGTCGGCGCTGACCAAGATCTTGGTGAACCCGATGTCCACGCGGCGGTAGGCCGGGATACGAGCCGTTTGCTGGTAGCGTTCGCTTTGTGGAGCGCCGAAGGGCAAGCCCGATCCATAGACGAGGTTGAGATTGACCTTGAGGGTGGGGTCGTTGGGCAGGTAGTCTTGGAAGAAGATGTTGAAGGTCACGCGCTGATCGGTGGGGCGAGGGATGTAGCCCGGTTCTTGGCGCTGACCATTTTCGTCGATGAAGAAGTCATCGAGGATGTCTTCTTGAATGGTCATAACGCTCATGGAGGCCCAACTCTCGATGCCCGGGACAAACTCTCCGTTGATGCGGAAATCAGCCCCGAGGGCATAACCCACGGCGTTGTTCTCCGCGGAGTAGCGAATCCGAACATTGTCGATGTAGTAGGGGATGAGGTCGTCCATGTACTTGTAGTACAGCTCAGTGGTGAACTTAAAGGGACGGCCGAAGGCTTCAAACTGGTAGTCGTTTCCGAGCACGAAGTGGATGGACCGCTGGGCACGGACGTTGCGGTTGACGTTTCCGAAATCGTCCCGAATCTCCCGGTAAAATGGGGATTGATAATAGACTCCTGTCGAGAATCGGAAGACCATGTCCTTTTCCCAGTTGGGCTCCCATGAGATGGAAGCCCGAGGGCTGAAAAGCAGTTGCTTGTTGACCGTCCAGTAGTGGAGGCGTGCTCCGGCGCTCAAGCTCCAAGTTTCGTTCTGGGCATTGCGCCAACGGGTGGTGTATTGTCCGTAGGTCTGATAACGCCAACTTTCGACGATGTTGGCCGCATCAATGGTTTCAAAGAGGACCACACTGTCGCCCGGAAATTGAGGGATGCTGTAGCCCGCAGAGTCGATGAGGTTCCATTCTTTCAGGACGTCGTCGATGTATTCGTTCTGCGCTTTGATTCCCCAATAAAGGGTCGAATTTCCGTCCTGACTGCGGTGATCGCCCTTGTGGGTCAAAGTGAATACCCGCGCCTGCAAGAGGTTCCGCGCGTGGTCCAGGTAACCACCCACTCCGCGTTCAAACTTCTCTTCACCGAAGTCCTCGGATCCCAAGTCGTTGTCGAGCTCACTGAGTCTGTACTGCCCCAGAATATCAAAGTACTCCTGCTCGTCTGTCAAAAATCCACTAACGATGAAGCGCAGGCGGGTTTGATCGGTGAGTTCGTGTTCCAAAGAAAGCGCGCCGAGGAAGGTTTCGTATTGGGTGATTTCTTGTCCATCGAAGAAGACCGTCAAGCGCAGCGCCTCGGTGATGGTTCCAAAGTCTGTTTCGCGCGTTTCAGGCACGGTTTGGAAGAGGTTACGCGAATAGGTGGTCAAAAGGCCGAGGTTCCAGCGCGGCTTGATCTCATAAGTGAGGTAGGCCTGCGCATCGGTGTAGCGCGGGCGGTAGTCGGCTTCGGTGTCCAAGGAGCCCACGAGGATCTGGTTGGTGCGGTACCGGGCACTGGTGATGAAGCTGAACTTCCGATCATCGGTCCGTCCCCCAATGGCAATGGATCCCCCCAAGAGGCTGATCATGGCGTTCACGCCGTATTCAGTTGGGCGCTTATAGGTAATGTCCAAGACGGAAGACATCTTATCCCCGTAGCGCGCCTCAAACCCACCGGCCGAAAATTCAATATTGGCGACCATGTCCGGGTTGATGAAGCTCAATCCTTCCTGCTGTCCGGCGCGGACCAAGAAGGGGCGGTAGATTTCGATGTCGTTCACGTAGACCAGGTTCTCGTCGAAGTTTCCTCCACGCACGCTGTATTGGGAACTGAATTCGTTGTTGGAGCTTACTCCGGGCAGGGTCTTGATGAGGCCTTCAACGGTTTGAGCAGGACCGGGAAGGGCGGTCACGTCCTTGGCGTCCAGCCGGATGATTTCGTCGTAGCGCTCGGTTTCGTCCTCCACGTCCACCTCGGGGATGAGGTTGGCCATGAGTTGGAGGGTGATGTCGAATTCCTGTTTGCGGCCTTTGGAGGGGTCGACCAGAACGGAGTCTGGTCGGTAACTGATGTGGGTGAAATAGACGTAGAACGGAGCATCGCGCCGTAGGCGCAAACTGTACTGACCTTCCACACCCGTGCTCACTCCGAGCGCTCCGGACACCACGTTCGCCTCCGAAATGGGCTGGCCTTGAGCGTCACGCACGGTCCCTGTGACCGTCACGTCTTGGGCGAAGGCAGGCAGGGTAGCAATTGTAAGGAGCAGTATTCCGATCAGGCGCATCGGCAGTAGTCGCAATTCGTCAGGTTATTTGTATCGGTCACTGGAAAAATCACCCCGTTTGAGGGCCCGGAAAAACTCCGCCCAGGCAAAGGGGTTGGTGAGGGCTCCGAGCACGGCTTGCCCTCCGTTTTCGCCGTAGTAGCGACCGGCGTTGTACAGCTGTTGGTGGTTGTAATTGTTCATGTAAGCCGCCATAGCTTGGGGGTCGTAGCCCACCTGTTCGGCTTGGCGACGGATCGTTTCCAGGGCCATGTTTCGCTTGGCGCGTTGCAGATCGTCCGTGGGCGGCTCCATAGCCAAGAAGAACTGCTTGAATTGTTCTTTGGAAGGCCAAGGGTAGAGCGTTTGCTCGGCAAGAATAATGGTATCTTGGAGCAAGGTCATCACCAGGCTGTAGTGTGATTTTTTAAGCGTATCGGGCACCCAAAACTCACCGGTTTTGAATCCCATACTGCTGAATTGAAGCGTATCGCCTTTGTGCACCACCATGGAGAAAAACCCGTCATAGTCGGTCACGGTACCCATGGCTCTATTGGGGATGTAAATGGTGGCGTAGGGGATGGGCCGCACCGTATCACCGGTAGCCACCACGCCCGAAAGCTGGATCAAGTCGTCGTCTTGCGCCTGCGCAGGGGCCGAAATCAGAAGCATCGCGATCACCCATACACCTGCCCAACTGGTAAAGTGCTTCATACCACAAAGTAACGGAATCCTCTGCATTTTGGTATCTTTGGTAACCTGCACTTTGTCACCATGAAAAGAAAACTACAATTGCTTCTCGGAATCGCCCTGTTGCCGCTGCTTTCAGCCGCTCAGGAATACACCGAAATTCGCCGCGAATACCTCCGCGAAATCATCGAGGAAAAGATTCGATTCCCAGAGGGCGCTCCAGTCATTACAGATTTGTCTGCGCCTACGGCGCGATGGACCCGCTCCGTCCCAGACGAACACGTCGTCAGCGCGGTCAACGCCCCGGAATCAGAAGTCCACGCGGCCATCTTTCCTGGAGACACCAACATCCTGGTCACCAGTGCCATGCGCCAACAAAATGGCCTGGCCATGCCCATCTGGACTTCGGCCGACTTCGGCAGCTCTTGGAACCTGAGCTCCTTTAGCCCATCTCCTCAGTTCAGCAACGCCGTGGTCTACGGTGGTGGGGATCCCAACTTTGTCTACGACGGCAACGGACGCCTCTACTACAGCTGGATTAACCTCTTTCAAAAGAGCTCCATCAGCGACAGTATTTTTTGGGCCCTTTATTGGGCCTATTCCGATGATCACGGCATCACTTGGCAGCAGAGTCCTAAAAAGGCCATCGGCCTGAGCAAGAATGACGGAGGTCTGCCCAACATCAACAGCCTTGTCGTGCGCGATAAGCAGTGGATGGCGGCGGACGTCAATCCCTCCTCACCTCATTACAATTCCGTCTACTGCACCTTCCTCGAAGGAAACCCACTCACAGGGTCGTCTTACATCGGGCTGCGGTACAAGCGGGCCAATGACGTAGAATTCACGCAGAGCACCATCAACGTAAGTGGTTTTAATTGGGTCTTTGTCCAGTTTGGGAATGTAGCGGTTACGAGCGATGGGGTGGTGCACGTCACCTTCTTTGCCAGTCCAAATAGCCAGACCTACCACATGTATCACTGCAGCAGTACGGACGGTGGATTGACCTTTAGTGCTCCGGCCGAAGTAACTCAGGCCAACGTGCCCTCCTTTACGGCTTGGGATCCCGATCCTAACCTCACGGGAGTTTCGCTCCAGCGTTTTTATCCCTCCTGCTATTTGGCTTCGGACAACTCAGGTGGGCCGAACGACGGATCGCTCTATTTGACCTGGACCGCCAACGGTGTAGACACCACGGAGAGCTATGGGCTCGATATTTGGCTTTCCCGTTCACGTGATGGAGGAGACACCTGGTCCACGCCCATGATTGTCAACAATGACGGTGACCCACAGCAGCATCAGTTCTATTCCAGCATCTTTGTCGATTCCGAAGGAGATGTCATGCTCGGTTGGTACGATCGACGGGACGATGTTGCCAACATCGCCACCGACTACTACATCGGTATATCCACGGATGGTGGAATCACCTTCAGCAACATTAAGGCAAACCTAACGCCGACCTTATTCTCTACTGTTGGAAACAACAACAACGGCTTTGGTATTGGGGAATACACCCAAGTCTTGGGCTCCCCGGGCTCGGTTATTCCCTTCTGGTCTGACGGCCGATCCAACAACGGGAACCTCGATATCTACAGCGCAACCATCAACAAGTCGGATGGATTGACCGATCCTGAGATTGGTCCCGTGACTGAAGCGGTGGAGTGGCGCTCCGTGTTCCCGAACCCTGCCACGGATTACTTCACCATGGACGTGGTTCTGAAATACCGAACCGATCTGCGCATCACCATTTACTCCACTCAGGGCCAGATTGTGGCTTCGGAGGCCTACCAGCGTTCGGCTGGGCTATTTCGTCGGGAATGGTCCACGGAAAACTGGGCCGCGGGTTCCTATTTAATCGAGCTGGATACCGATTATGGTCGCTTCCTCAAGCGCCTGGTGATTACCGATTAATCGCTCGAACCACTCAGGTCATCGTGTAAAGAAGACCACGTATTCGGCTGTATTTCCGCAGTTGTCCGTGACTTCCAAAGCAAAGGTGTGCTCTCCTGCGGGGCAACGTTCATCGAATGTGTACCACAATCGCCGTGTCTTCGGATCCCATTCCATTAAGACCCACTGACCGTCAATTGTTCCTTTGATGGCGTCAATACCACTGAAATCGTCTTTGATACGAACCATCAAGGACTCGTTCCGACTCATGTTCTTCCGGGCGTAGATGTTGACGGGGTCAATGACAGGGGCAACCGTATCGGCACCTATCGCATAGCGCCCAAATTCGCGGCTACGGCCGATAAATCGGCCCGATTTCCATTCTCCCGGCCACCATTCTTTGCGACCGCTTTCTTCCACTTCGACAAAGCATAATTGTTCTGCTCTGAGGCCTTTGGGAATCGCCGCAAGGGGAAGGTCTAGGGTAAAATAGGTGTGTGCCGGAATCTCTTGGTGTCCGAATCGGTACAAGGGGGTGTAAAAGGTGTTGTCGTATGCGGCTTGCCCTTTTGGGAAATAGGTGTCTGTGTACAGCACGCCCGCCGGAATGATGCAGCGCGCATCGCCCACCGTAATCCGATGGGCCTCGTGATGCACCAGCCACGGCTTGTTTTGCAGCACCACGGGGTCTTCCACAGCGGAGTCGTGTTGAGCGGGTTCCAGAGTGCCAAAGCTGTAGGTCAAAACGCTCTTGTTCCCGCGACGGTCTTCTGCTTCGATGCGAATCGTATGCTTCCCGACGGCCTCAAATTCATATCCGGCGGGATTGCCTTGGACAAAGCTCAATTGGTTGTTGGGTTCCACGTACAGTTTAGTGCCCCTCCAGCGGCAGCACTTGTACTGATCATAGGTGATCAGACTGTTCATGTAGCGCGTTTCGGAGAAGCTGAATTCGTCAATGTCGTGCACGTAGCGCAGGCTGTCGTCCAACCACATTTTGAGCATCACCGTACCGTTGCGATTGCTGCCGCCATCTTGTTGATCTACGGTCTGAACAGCAAAGCCCCAAGTACCGGTAAGCTGAATACTGCGGTTGTCTGAAACGCGGTATTGTCCCACGCCGGATCGGGTGGTGGGAAGAATGACATTCTCGCGTATTCCATTACAGCGGGCATCGGCACTGATAGGAATCAACACCAACCGTTCAAGCAAGGGGGCGCGATGATCCTCAACCGAGAATCCTTGATTCAAAGGGTCGAGGGGATGCTCGTTGGCCGTATTCCTGATCTCGAAATGAAGGTGAGGCCCTCCAGAAGATCCGCTGTTCCCGGATTTGGCGATCTCTTCACCGCGTTCAAAAGTAAAGGTTCCCGCTTCGGGGTAGAGGTCCACTGCAAAGCGCTGTTGACGGTATTGGGCCTTTTTGACATATTCAGCAATGGCCGGATCAAAGGCGTTCAAGTGGGCGTATACACTGGTCTTTCCATTGGGGTGTCTCAGATAAAGTGCTTTTCCAAAGCCAGTGGGGCCCACGCGAATACGTACCACCGTTCCGCGTTCCACCGCGTAAACGGACTTTCCAACCACCCCGCCTGTTTTGATGTCGATACCGCTGTGGAAGTGATTGCTCCGGAGTTCGCCAAAGGAACCACTGAGGATCATGGGAGGGTCCATCGGAGGATGCCAGTTTTGGGCGTTTAGGGATAAGGTCGAGACAAGGAGAAAAAGCAGGATGCGCATAGTCCGCAAATATAAGATGCTGGCCATTTGCGCCCAATACGCCGAAACGCTACATTTGTTTTAACCTAGATTCTAAACTGCATGAGCGATTTAGCGCGAACGGTGGAGCGATTAGAGGCCGATTTGAACTTGTTTATAAAGAAGTACAAGAGGCTGGAAAGCGAACACCGTGAACTCAAAGAAGAATTGATCCAGGCCGAAGAGCGTGTGGATCAAGCGCGCGAAGTGGTGGCGCAGATGGAACGGGAAAATGAACTGATTCGGATGGCTGGCACTTTGGGGGGAAATGACCCATCGGGCCGTGAGGCCACAAAATCCAAAATCAGCGAATTGGTGCGGGAAATCGATAAGTGCGTAGCACAACTGAATGGATAAAGGATGGATCCGAATATGCTTAAAATAAAGGTGAGCATCGGAAACAGAACGTATCCGCTCACCATAAAACGGGCCGATGAAGAGTCGGTGCGAAAAGCGGCAAAGACCATTGAGTCAATGCTGAAAGACTTCCAGCGTAACTACGCGGTGCAGGACCAGCAAGACCTGCTCGCCATGTGCGCCTTGCAGCTCGCTACTAAGGTGGAGCGAACGCAAAGTGATGCCGTCGTGGTCGACCAAGAGGTGACCGACCGGTTGGAAGCCCTGGGGAAGCAGTTGTCCGACGCTCTTGCTGACTAGTTCTTTACATAAAAAATAATCGCATAGCCCGCATTATTTCACATGTTTGTTAAACTCAACAGTTATTCTATTGGAGTTCAACGATTCAGACAGTTAAAAACAGGCCTTGTAGCCGTCCTGGTGACGGTGAGTCCAATCCGGACCGGTGGAAGTTTGATGCTGTCGGCGACTCCACCCATGACATTATGGGGTTTAATAGAACCGTGAAGTAGTGTGGGCTTATTTTATACCGACATATGGACAATACAGTCGTTATGATCGTCGAAGGATTGATCAGTGTGCTGGCCGGATTTGGGCTTGCCGTGATCATCCTGAGAAAACAAGGAGACGGTAAGGTCGCCAAAATGCTGGCCGAAGCCGAGAAAGAGGGGGAACAAATCAAGAAGGACAAAATCCTTCAAGCCAAGGAGAAATTTCTTGAGCTCAAGACCGAGCATGAAGGCGTGATTCACGAACGCAATCAACGCATGGAGGCGAAGGAGAAGAAGTTCAAAGAAAAGGACGACAAGCTCCGCACCCGAATCGAAGAAAACAGCCGAAACTACAAGGAGCTCAAGGACAAGCAATCCAAATTGGATAAGCGCTTCGACGTCTTGGAGCGCAGAAGTAAGGAAGTAGAGCAAATGCACCGCAAGCAGGTAGAGCAGCTCGAGGTCATTTCCGGATTGTCCGCTGAGGAAGCCAAGAAGCAGCTCGTGGATGCCCTCAAAGACGAGGCGAAAGCACAGGCCTTGGCCTTGGTTCAGGAGCAAGTCGAAGAGGCGAAGTTGGCCGCCAACAAAGAAGCCAAGAAGATCATTCTTCAAACCATCCAACGGGTGGGCGTAGAGCACAGCATTGAGAACAGCGTATCGGTGTTCAATATCGAAAGCGATGATGTCAAGGGACGTATCATTGGCCGTGAAGGTCGAAACATCCGTGCCTTAGAAGCCGCTACGGGGGTAGAGATCATTGTAGACGATACACCTGAGGCCATCATCTTGAGTTGCTTTGATCCGGTTCGTCGTGAGGTGGCGCGACTGTCCTTGCATAAGTTGGTGACAGATGGACGTATCCATCCGGCGCGAATTGAGGAAGTGGTCAAGAAGACCATTAAAGAACTCGAAGAAGAAATAGCCGAGACCGGCAAGCGCACCGCCATCGACCTTGGAATTCACAATTTACATCCGGAGCTAGTACGCATGGTAGGACGTATGAAGTACCGTTCTTCGTACGGACAGAACCTGTTGCAGCACAGCCGTGAAGTAGCGAACCTCTGTTCCATTATGGCCAGTGAATTGGGGCTCAACCCCAAGGCGGCCAAACGGGCTGGACTCTTGCACGATATTGGAAAAGTGCCCGATGAAGAGAGTGAGTTGCCGCACGCTATCCTTGGGATGAAGCTCTGTGAAAAGTACGGAGAGAAGCCCGATGTCTGTAATGCCGTAGGAGCTCACCACGATGAAGTGGAAATGAATACCCTCATTGCGCCGATCATTCAAGTCTGTGATGGAATCTCAGGAGCTCGTCCGGGAGCTCGTCGCCAGATCGTAGACAGCTACATCAAGCGTCTGAAGGAATTGGAGGAGTTGGCTCTGCAGTACCCGGGCGTGAGCAAGTCCTATGCGATTCAAGCGGGTCGTGAACTACGTGTAGTGGTCGATTGCGACAAGGTCGACGACAACAGTGCTACGCAACTCAGCTACGACATCAGTCAAAAGATCCAAAGTGAAATGACCTATCCAGGTCAGGTCAAGGTGACGGTGATCCGCGAAACACGGGCGGTGAACTACGCGCGGTAGTCTTATTCGCTGCGCAGAATCTTCTCCATTTTTCGGCCCTTGGCCAGCTCGTCGATCAGTTTTTCCATCTGACGGGCTTCTCGGGTGAGCTTGGTTTGAAGCTCCTCAATGCGATATCCGCAGACCACTCCTTTAATCATATGGGCGTTGGGGTGCAAGGTAGCGGCCTCAAAAAGCTCAGCATACGAGGAGCGTTTATCGATTTGTTCCTGTAATTCGGCTTCGCAAAATCCGAGGATCCAGCACAGGACCTGATTCAGCTCTTCAACGGTCCGGCCCTTCTTTTCAATCTTATTCACGTAGAGCGGATAGATGTCTGCGAAGATCATCTCAGCTATGCGTTTGTCGTGTTCGGGGGTGGTTGTGGTTAATGCAGGCATGGTCAATAGCGGTTTAAATAGGTTTTCATCGCGCCGTGAGGCGCTCCAATACATGGTCAATCATCTGTTCCACAGAGGCGTGGTAGTTCGCCGAAAAATCGTTGTTGGGGCGGTTGGCTATAATCACACAAGCGGTGGTGCAGCGGTGTCCCATCATTTTCCCAAGGCCATATAGGGCGGAGGTCTCCATTTCATAGTTGGTGATGCGCTCATCTCCGAAACGGAAGCTTTCGAGACGATCGTTGAGGTCGGGTAGGGCAATCGGAATTCGAAGCTCCCGGCCCTGAGGGCCATAGAATCCGTGGGCGGTAATGGTCACTCCAACGTGGGTGTTGGGGCCTTTTAGAAGATCAAGGGTTTCGTGATCGGCACGCACCACGTAGGGATGTGCTGCCGCCTCGGGCCAGTTCAGTTCTTTTCGGAAGGCTTTTGAGAAATCGTGGTCCATCACGTGGCGGGCATCGTAGAAGTGCATCAGTCCATCGAAGCCAAGGGCCGCCTCACTCAAAAGGATACTGTCCACGGGAATATCCGACTGGAGCGATCCTGAAGTTCCCATACGCACCAGGCGCAGGGAAGTTTTTTGATCGAGAAACTCCCGGCGCTTGAGATCGATGTTGACCAGGGCGTCAAGCTCGTTGAGCACAATGTCAATATTGTCCGTACCAATACCCGTGGCCATCACAGTCAATCGCTTGCCGTTCAACTCCCCCGTATGGGTAATGAATTCTCTTTTTTGCTGGCGAAGAGTCACTTTGTCAAACTTATCGGAGACCAAACGAACCCGGCCAGGGTCACCAACCAGGAGTATCGTACCGGCGATGTCTTCCGGGTGCAAGCCCAGATGGTATACGCTGTGATCGGGATTCAAGACGAGTTCAGAAGGGGCGAGTGACATATTGCCGTTGGATTGATTCGTATGTGAACGAAGAATTCTAATTTAGCTTAAAATTCTGCAGAAAGTATGACCTACGAAAATCCTTTGATCATTGTTCCGACGGGCTTCTCTCCTCAATCGCTTTCCGCTGTTGATCAGGCGGTCAGTTTTGCCAAGCATACGGGAGGGCGTATCCTGCTGTTGACCGTAACGGAACCGACCAGTTTGTGGAGCAATTTTTTGGATCAGGATGGCGAGAATCAACTCGTGCGCCAGAAAATTGAGGAAAAATTAAGCTCTTTAGCTGCGCAGTACAGCGGTCGTGGTGTGGAGATTGAAACGCGCATCGAAGAAGGGACTCCCTATGAAATGGTCCGTACCGTGGCAGAAGAAGAGAGTGCGGACATCATCATTATGGGAACCAACGGTGCTCCAAAAGGGATACGCAAGCGCTTCATTGGATCCAATGCATTGCGTGTAGTTTCCAGTGCACAACGTCCGGTGATCACCATCAAAGGAGGGGACCACGAGATTGGCATCAAGAACATCATTTTGCCCCTGGATTTGACCAAGGAGACCAAACAAAAAGTCGGGCACGCCATCAGTCTAGCAAAGCTGTACGGCTCTACCATTCACGCCGTTTCAGTTGTGGACACTAATGATGATTTTGTAGTCAAGCACTTAAAAGCCAACATGCGCCAAGTGCATGATTTTATCGAAAAGGAGGGCGTTCAGGTGAATTCGGACTTTATCAAGCGAATTGGAGATGAGTCCTTCGCTTCCGCATTGATTCACTATGCGGTGGAAAAGAAAGGAGACCTGTTTGTGATTATGACGCAAGAAGAAACTAAGGTATCAGAGTTCTTCGTGGGGTCATTGGCACAGA
Organism: Cryomorphaceae bacterium; assembly: GCA_017798125.1. Taxonomy (NCBI): domain Bacteria; kingdom Pseudomonadati; phylum Bacteroidota; class Flavobacteriia; order Flavobacteriales; family Cryomorphaceae; species Cryomorphaceae bacterium. The sequence continues at coordinate 2,584,597 of CP059070.1, read as the reverse complement.
AAATTATCTACTTCAGCCCTGTGCCGGTTTTGTCCATTCGACCCAAGCAACTGACACACACCTTAGGGCCTGGGGGCATGGGCGTTTAAATATTGCCGAAAACTTTTTTCAAGAGATCCGTGACCCTCGCTTCGGGGTTTTCACGGATCTTTTTTTCTTCCTGAGCGACCAAGAGAAAGAGTCCGTCTAAGGTTTTCTGTGTGACGTAGTCATCCAAATCCGGATTGACGTCTTCCGTCAAGGGCAGCGCATTGTACTTCGTTACGATGGGCTCCCAAGCTGAAGTTACACCGACAGATTCGATGGCCTCGTGTACATCGGGCTTAAAAGCGTTGTAGAGTTGACTACGCGTTTGCTGCTCCAAATACTCGGTAGCGGCCTCATGGTTGTCACTGGTCAAAATACCTTGGGCATCCTGAATGGTCATTCGTGTGATGGCATCCACAAAAATGGGCGCGGCCTTCTTGCTCGCTTCACTTGCCGCCGCGTTCAGCGTTTCCACAAACTGATCGGCCTGGGTGCTCAACCCGAGTTGGCGCATTTTATTTTCCACTTTAGTCGCTTCCGGCGGGAAGGGGATGCGCAGCTTACTGTCGTTAAGAAAACCGTTGGTTTTTGAAGCTTCGGTTACGGCGTTTTGGATGCCCACATTCAGGGCTTCCTTGAGGCCGTCTACCATATCCGATTGGGTAATGATTTGACTGCTGGGCCCACCGATGGGGTTGTTGAAGTCCGGAAGCTGAGCAGTGCCTTCGCACGAGGTTAATAGGCTCAGCGTGACGCTGAGAACAAAGGAGGAGGAGAGGAGTTTCATAGCGTGAACAATCTGTAGATTTGTCGAAAGTAAGTAAACGCTATGAAATCCGAAATCATTACGATTGGAGATGAAATTCTCATCGGCCAAATTGTGGATACAAACAGTGCTTGGATGGCACAACGACTCAATGAAATTGGCGTTGACGTCGTTCAAGTCACTTCTATTTCGGATGCTCCCGAGGCCATCAAACACGCCGTCGACGAGGCGAGAACGCGTGCTCAGTTGATTCTGATTACGGGAGGGTTAGGCCCGACGAATGATGATCTGACCAAGAATACGCTCGGTGAATATTTTGAGAGTCCAGAGACGTTCCGAGAGGAAGTATTTGAGGATATCAACAAACTGTTTCGGGCCAAAGGAAGGGAGATTACCGAATTGAACCGGGCTCAGGCCAATGTGCCTGAGGCGGCTCAAGTGATCCGCAATCACGAAGGAACGGCACCGGGCATGTGGTTTGATCGTGAGGACTACGTGGTCGTCAGTATGCCTGGTGTTCCGTATGAAATGAAGGCCATGTTTACACACAGTGTGCTGCCTTGGACGGTTGAGCGCTTTAATACCCCGGAAATTGTCCATCGAACCATATTGACTGCCGGTTTACCGGAGAGTATCTTGGCCGCCAAGCTCGAAACATGGGAATCGGCGTTGCCCGAGGCGATCAAGTTAGCTTACTTGCCCAATGCGGGCCGCGTCCGACTGCGCCTGAGCGCTCGCGGTACAGACCGGGATCAGTTGGCAGCATTAATTGACGAGCAGGTTCAAGGATTACAAGAAGTCGTTGGAAAGTACATCTTCGGTGAGGGAACGCAGACCCTGGAAGAAGTAGTGGGGCTAGAACTGATCAAACGCGATCAGACCGTGGCTACAGCTGAAAGTTGTACCGGAGGCGCTATTGCAGCTGCCTTGACGAGTATTCCCGGCAGCTCCGCCTATGTGATTGGCGGTGTAGTGGCCTATAGCAATGCCGTGAAGATTGCGCAGCTAGGGGTTGATTCGGTCTCGATTGAGGAGCACGGAGCGGTCAGTGAAGAGGTTGTGGAACAAATGGCTCGTGGTGTACGGGATCGAATGGGAACGGATTATGGAATTGCCACCAGTGGAATTGCTGGCCCGGACGGGGGATCAGAGGAGAAACCTGTCGGGACTGTTTGGATTGCGGTCGCGGGCCCTCAGCGCACGTGGAGCAAGCAATTCTTATTTGGTACCAAGCGTAAGCTTAACGTCCACTTGAGCGTCAATGCAGGCTTGGCCAGCTTGCGTCGAGAAATTTTAGAGTCGGCTTGAAAATCTGTGAAATTATCCCGTAATTTGCACTCCAATTTTCGAAAGGGAATTTTAATATTCGAGGATCATGTCTAGAGTTTGTGAACTGACCGGAAAGAAAGCATTATCAGGAAACCACGTTTCCTTCTCCAATAAGAAGACTAAGCGCCAATTCAAAGTGAATTTGGTACGCAAGCGTTTTTACTTGCCAGAAGAGGACAAGTGGTTGACCCTTCGTGTTTCAACATCAGCGTTGAAAAACATCAACAAAAAGGGCATCACTGCCGTGGTTAAAGAAGCACGCGAAAAAGGTTACTTGACCAAGTAACCCTTCGCTAAATTGCTTACATTTAGGTCGTTCCCAACCGGAACGGCCTTTTTTTATTGCCACACAATCATGAAACGACACCTAATCTTTGCTTTGGCAGGCATAAGTCTTTTAGCCTGTTCCAAGGAGCAACCAGACTCCGGAAATAGTCAGATGGAAGCCTTCCCTTTTGTGGCCGTGGGTCACGAAAGTCGATATGTAACCACTTTTGACGGTACGGTCCTGGACACGTCTTCCACGTTAAAGATCACCAGTGAAGCGAACGATCGCTATCAGATGGTTCTTCAAGCCGCTGGGATAACGCAGCCCAGCACCTTGTATACAGACGGCACCTGGCTGTATGAATACGGCCTACAAGGTTCGGAGTTGGACGCGTCCAAGGTGTATAAAAAGGATGCAGCCATAGGCGATACATGGCAAGAGGTCATTGAAAATGACACGGTAGTGAACGTGGTAAGTCAAGTGGATGTGGAGGTTACCGTTCCCGCCGGTACGTTTGTGGTGGATGTTGTGGCTTCTGCGGAAATAGGCACAACAGATTCGAGCTACGTGTACATCAATGAAAATGACGGGATTGTCAAGCAGGAGCTGCAGGTTCCGGGCTTTTCCTTGTTGCTTGAATTGTACGAGAAAAACTTCTAACTACTTGGTGTAGTTTTTATTAAATGTCTATCTTTGCACTCCTCAAAAAGAAAGGATCATGGCGAAGAAAGGAAATCGCGTTCAAGTAATTCTCGAGTGCACAGAGCACAAAGAGAGTGGTATGCCAGGAACGTCACGCTACATCTCTACCAAGAATAAGAAGAACACTCCAGATCGTTTGGAGTTGAAGAAATACAACCCGATTTTGAAGCGGATGACTGTTCACCGCGAAATCAAATAATAAAGAACTATGGCTAAGAAAACCGTTGCAACCCTGCAGAGTGGCGCCTCTAAAAACTACACCAAAGTAGTGAAGATGGTGAAGTCCGATAAAGGAACGTATTCCTTCCAAGAGGAAATGGTAACTAAGGACCAAGTAAACGACTTCTTCAACAAGTAAGTTGAAGCCATGAACGATCAGAGCCATCTACTTCCGTAGGTGGCTTTTTTTTTGGGATATTTGCCTGAATTTCAATCGCTATGAGTTTATTCAAACGCATTTTCTCCAACGAAAAGAAAGAAACCCTTGACAAGGGACTGGAAAAGTCCAAAGAGAGTGTCTTTTCAAAGCTTTCGCGAGCTGTTGCTGGAAAATCCAAGGTCGACGATGAAGTACTCGACAACTTGGAGGAAGTCCTGGTAACCTCAGACGTTGGAGTCACCACCACCTTAAAAGTCATCGAACGCATCGAGGAACGCGTGGCCAAAGACAAATACCTCGGCACCGATGAGCTGAATCAAATCCTCCGAGAGGAGATTGCAGGTTTGTTGGCAGAAAGTGAAGGGGAAGAGTACACCGAAATTGCGGTTCCGGAAGGAGTCAAGCCTTTTGTCATTATGGTCGTAGGGGTCAATGGCGTGGGCAAGACTACGACCATTGGGAAATTGGCCAAGCAGTTTAAAGACAAAGGCTTGAAAGTGGTTCTGGGAGCAGGAGATACCTTTCGTGCTGCGGCCATTGATCAGCTCAATGTTTGGGCCGATCGTGTTGATGTTCCGATTGTCAAGCAAAAGATGGGTTCAGATCCCGCTTCAGTAGCCTACGATACCTTACAGTCCGCCCTCTCTCAAGAGGCCGATGTGGCCCTCATTGATACCGCCGGGCGCCTGCACAACAAAATTGGTCTGATGAACGAGCTTTCTAAAGTCCGCAATGTGATGCAAAAGCTCATTCCGGATGCGCCTCACGAAGTACTCTTAGTGCTCGATGGTTCTACAGGGCAGAACGCCGTAGAACAGGCACGTCAGTTTACCAAGGCGACGGAAGTCAATGCCCTGGCCATTACCAAGCTGGACGGAACAGCAAAAGGCGGAGTTGTCATTGGTATCAGTGATGAATTCAAGATTCCCGTTAAGTACATCGGTGTAGGAGAGAAGGTCGAAGACCTACAGGTCTTCAACAAGTTTGAATTCGTCGATTCATTCTTCAAGCAATAAGATGCGTACCAAGCAACTTCATAAAAACACCATCAATGTTGTAACTCTTGGTTGCTCCAAGAACCTCTACGACAGTGAAGTCCTGATGGGGCAACTCAAAGCCAACGAAATGGATGTTCGCCATGAGGATCCTAAGGAAGAAGGGAACATTGTGGTGATCAATACCTGCGGCTTCATCGACAACGCTAAGGAAGAATCGGTCAACACCATTCTCCACCACGCCAAGCGCAAGGAAGAAGGACTGATCGATAAGGTTTTTGTGACGGGCTGTCTCAGCGAGCGGTATAAGCCGGACCTCGAGAAAGAAATCCCCAATGTGGACGAGTACTTCGGAACACGCGATCTGCCCCGATTGCTCAAGGCCCTTGGAGCAGATTACAAGCACGAGCTCGTTGGCGAGCGCCTGACGACCACCCCGACCCATTTTGCCTATTTGAAGATTGCCGAAGGTTGCGACCGTCCCTGCTCATTCTGCGCCATTCCCTTGATGCGCGGAAAGCATGTGAGCAAGCCCATTGAAGACTTGGTCAAAGAAGCCGAGCACTTGGCGGCTGGAGGGGTAAAAGAATTGATCTTGATTGCCCAGGATCTGACGTATTACGGCTTAGACCTCTACAAAGAGCGTCGCTTGGCCGAATTGCTCAAGGCGCTAGCTGGAGTTGAAGGTGTCGAGTGGATTCGCTTGCACTACGCCTTCCCAACCGGATTTCCTGAGGATGTGCTCGACGTTATTCGCGAAGAACCGAAGGTCTGCAACTACATCGATATTCCTCTTCAGCACATCAGCGATCCCGTCTTGAAGTCCATGCGCCGTGGAACCACCATGGAAAAAACGAATCGTCTTTTGGATGCATTCCGAGCCAAGGTGCCGGGTATGGCGATCCGCACCACCCTCATTTGTGGATATCCGGGCGAGACAGAGGAAGATTTTGAAATCATGAAGCAGTGGGTCGCCGATCAGCGATTCGAGCGCCTTGGAGTTTTCACCTACAGCCATGAAGAAAACACGCATGCTTTCTTGCTCGAGGACGATGTTCCCCAAGAGGTCAAGGAAGATCGCGCAGCCCAGATCATGGAGGTGCAGCAGCAAATTTCGGCAGAGAAGAATGCCGCCTTGGTGGGGCAGACCTTCCGCGTGCTTTTTGACCGCAAGGAAGGCGACTGGTTCATTGGCCGCACCGAGTTTGATTCACCCGACGTTGACAATGAAGTACTGGTCGACGCCCGCGAGCATTACGTGCGTATCGGCGATTTCGCTCAGGTACGTATCACAGAGGCTTTGGACTTCGATCTCTATGGCGAGGTCGTGAGCTGACCCTTGAAGACATACATCGGCCCGTAGGGCCACAAAAAAATCCCGCTTCACATGAGGCGGGATTTTCTTTTCTATGCGCCTACGGCGCGATGTTTTTCTGATTCGGCTTAGCCGTTCATCGAGATCAAGAACTCTTCGTTCGACTCGGTGCGAACCAAGCGATCGCGTAGGAATTCCATGGCTTCGACTGGGTTCATGTCGCTCAAGTGCTTGCGGAGGATCCACAAACGCTGGAGTACGGCATCGTCCAAAAGCAAGTCTTCGCGACGCGTGCTCGAGGCCACCAAGTCGATGGCTGGGAAGACGCGCTTGTTCGCAATCTTGCGGTCGAGTTGCATTTCCATGTTACCGGTACCCTTGAACTCTTCGAAGATGACCTCGTCCATTTTGGAGCCGGTGTCAATCAACGCTGTCGCAATGATGGTCAAGGAACCGCCACCTTCAATATTCCGGGCCGCTCCAAAGAAGCGTTTTGGCTTGTGCAGGGCGTTCGCGTCCACACCACCGGAAAGAACCTTTCCTGAGGCCGGCTGAACGGTGTTATAAGCGCGGGCCAATCGCGTAATGGAATCCAAGAGGATGACTACGTCGTGTCCACACTCCACAAGTGCTTTTGCTTTTTGTAGAACGATGTTGGCTACACGTACATGGCGGTCTGCAGGCTCATCGAAGGTCGAAGCAATAACTTCTCCTTTTACGCTGCGGGCCATATCGGTGACTTCTTCAGGGCGCTCGTCGATCAGCAAAACCAATTGGTAAACTTCTGGATGATTGTCGGCAATCGCATTGGCGATTTCCTTCATCAACATGGTCTTACCTGTTTTCGGTTGAGCCACGATCAAGCCACGCTGTCCCTTTCCGATTGGGCTGAACAGATCAATAATTCGGTTGCTGACAGATGGTTTGTGACCTCCGGTCAAGTTGAACTTTTCATCTGGGAAGAGGGGAGTCAAATGCTCAAAGGCCACACGATCACGCACATAGCTTGGATCGCGTCCGTTGATCTTCTCGATCTTCACCAAGGGGAAGAATTTCTCTCCTTCTTTCGGCGGGCGAACTTGTCCGACTACGGTGTCTCCAGTCTTGAGGCCGAAGAGTTTAATTTGGCTTTGCGACAAGTAGATATCGTCCGGTGAGCTCAAGTAGTTGTAATCGGAAGAGCGCAAGAAACCATAGCCATCAGGCATCATTTCCAATACGCCTTCGGCGCTAATGATACCGTCGAATTCGATTTCTTCTTCTTTCTTCTTTTGCTGCTGTTGACGTTGGTTCGGATTGTTGTTTCCGCGATCGTTTCCGTTTCCGTTTCCGTTTCCGTTCCCGTTGTTGCGGTTGCGGTTGTTGTTTTGGCGATTGTTGTCGCGCTTTTCATCGCGATTGTTGTCACGCTTTTCATCGCGATTGTTGTCGCGCTTTTCATCGCGGTTGTTGTCGCGCTTTTGTCGCTTATTGTCGCGGCCTTCGCCTTTCTCGCGTTTGTCTCCGTCGTTCTGCTTTTGATTGCGTCCGCGGCGGTTGTTGTCTTGTTTGTCGTTGCCTTCGCCTTCGCCTTTTTGGTCTTGGCCGTTGTTGTGGCGGCGACCTCGGTTGTTTTGGCGTTCGTTTTTCGGCTTGTCGTCACTGCCTTTTTCTTCAGCTTTTGGCGCTTCCGCTTTGGCATCGCTCGCAGCAGCCTTCACTTTAGCTGGGCTTTCCGCTTGAACATCCAGTATCTCATAGATGAGATCCATTTTTTTGAGCTTGGAAAGGCCTTTGACGTTAAGTTCTTTTGCAATGTCTTGCAATTCAGGGAGTTTCATCTCCTTTAATTCCAGAATGTCGTACATGGAATGTTTGTTAAGTAATATGGGAATCCGGGTGGATTCGCTCGTTTCAATCGTACTGATCTAGTGTAAAACAGGAAGTAGTGTGAAGCAGAATGCTTCGTAGATGTTGCAAGTATACAAAGATTTCCTCGATATGAGCGAAGTTCTCAATAAAAGAATCGGCGACTAGCCCCTTAAAATGTCCTATTTTTGCGACTCCAAACAACCTAGAATGTTACAACGCGTACAAACGATATACTTGATTGCCGGAATTCTCTGGACCATCTCTGTGGGTTTCCTTGGAACCTTTTTCGAAGTTGATGGAGAGCCTGTTAAATTGGCACAGAACCCAATCATTACGACCTTATTAATAGTTGTCGTGGTTTTGTATATGGTGGGAATTGCCATGTACCAAAACCGTAAGGCACAAGTCAACATCAACCGAATCAATACCTTTTATAACCTGTTGCTCTTTGGTGGAGCGGCTTACTTCGCCTATTTCCACATTCCTCAGATCCAGGACGGTAATGCTCATATGTACTGGGGAGCAACCATTCCCATCCTGAACGTGATATTGCTCTTTTTGGCAAATCGAGGGATCATGGCCGATGAGGAACTGGTTCGCTCTCTAGACCGATTGCGTTAAGCCTTCCCAGAGCCGCGTTTCCCAAGCTCAATCACCTCCAAGTCTTTAATGTCCGCACCGTCAATGGTAAAGCGGAGCATGGTTCTTATTTTGTGGAAACCGTGTATTCCCGCTGCGCCGGGATTCATGTGAAGAAGCTCCAAGTCTTTATCGTACATCACTTTTAGAATGTGGCTGTGACCAGTTATGAATAGCTTGGGCGGATTGGCCCGGATTTCATCTCGTACCTCTCTGCTGTACCGTTTGGGATATCCTCCGATATGCGTCATCCACACCTCTACATCTTCGCAGTGAAAGCGATCGTGCAGGGGCCAGGTGCGCCGAACGATTTGATCATCGATATTGCCAAACACGGCGCGCACTGGAGCGACCTTTTCCAACTCATCGGTAACGCGAATGGGACCGATATCACCGGCGTGCCAGATTTCATCGCACTCACCCAGCAGTTCAAGCATGCGATCATCAACATGTCCATGGGTGTCCGATAGGAGTCCGATTCTTTTCATAGGGGATTGATACCTTTGCAAACGTACTCAAAACAACCCTCCTTTGCGTTACTTCGTTCAACTCAGCTACCACGGCAGCGCCTTTCACGGATGGCAGGTTCAACCTAATGCCAAGACTGTTCAGGGTCAATTGACCGAGAGTCTGACGCAGTTGCTCGGCACACAAGTGGAAATCGTAGGGGCGGGGAGAACGGATACGGGAGTGCACGCTCGAATGATGATGGCTCATTTCGATGCGGAGGAACTACCGGAAAACTTAGTCTACCGTTGGAACCGATTTTTACCTGACAGCATCGCCATCCAGAAGATCTGGCCCTTAGGGCCGGAGATTGGCCGAGAGGGCCGAGGTGCTCATGCGCGCTTTGACGCCACCTCAAGGGCATATGAGTATTGGATGACCTCGCGAAAAGATCCTTTTCTAACTGATCGGGCATGGTACTGGCACGGTCCTCTGGACATTGACGCAATGCAAGCCGGAGCCGACATCCTCAAGGAGTACACGGATTTCGAAAGCTTTTCGCGGACCAATAGTGATGTCCATACCTTCAATTGCCGCATCGATGAAGCGTATTTTGAACAGCGCGAAAACCTCTTGGTCTTCACCATTAGGGCTGATCGCTTCTTGCGCAATATGGTCCGTGCGGTGGTCGGGACGCTTGTGGAAGTCGGCCAGGGAAAACGTACCTTGGACCAGCTTCGGGAAACCATCGAAAAGAAGGATCGAACCGCGGCCGGAACATCTGCCCCTGCATCGGGTTTATACTTAATTGACGTGGCGTACCCGCCCGAATTTGCCGCCCCACATGAGTGATTCTCAAGTAACCGGAAAAGCCTTTGACCTCGGGCTTTTGAGACGTATTTTAAGCTACGCAGCTCCCTACCGTGGTCGCTTTTACCTCGGTTTGTTCCTGACCCTATTCATCTCGGTCCTTTCGACTTCGCGGCCTATTCTGATTCAATATACCATTGACCACTATGTGGCTCCCACGGAAGGCGAACCCGATCCGCAATGGCTGCTGTACATGATCCTGATCATGATCGGCATTCTGATTGTGGAAAGTCTGGTGCAGTTCAGTTCCATCTTCATCACCAATTGGCTCGGTCAAAACATCATTAAGGACATGAGGATGCAGCTCTACCGCCACATCCTGCAATTCAAGATGAAGTACTTTGATCAGACCCCGATCGGAACCCTAGTGACCCGAGCGGTTAGCGATATCGAGACCATTGCGAATATCTTTTCTCAGGGGATCATTGTCATTTTCGGAGACCTCTTCAAGTTGACCGTGGTCTTGATCACTATGTTCGTCTACAATTGGCGTCTGGCCCTGTTGGCATTGGCGGTAATGCCTCTGTTGATCTTTGCGGCCCGACTTTTCCAGAAGGCCATCAAAAAGGCCTTTAGCGATGTCCGAACACAAGTCGCCAAATTGAATGCCTTTGTCCAAGAGCATCTAACCGGCATGAAAATCGTCCAGATCTTCGGACGAGAGGACCAGGAATTCGAGAAATTCCAAGACATCAACCGCGAGCACATGAAGGCCAACATCCGCTCCATCTGGCACTTCAGTATTTTCTTGCCCGTGGTCGAAATCAGCTCCGCCATTTCCATCGGATTGATCGTCTGGTGGGGTGGACTGCACGCGGCCCTAGAGGACGGCGTGACCCTCGGGGACTTGATTGCCTTCATCCTCTTCGTAAGCATGATGTTCCGACCCATCCGCCAACTCGCCGACCGCTTCAACACCCTGCAAATGGGGATGGTTTCAAGCGACCGCGTCTTTAAAGTATTGGACACCGATTTTCAGATTCCTAATGAGGGGAGCCTGCGGCTCGATGATGTTCGCGGCAACATCGACTTCCAGAATGTGGTTTTTGGCTACAACGAAGACGAGCCCGTGCTCAAGGGCATTTCCTTTGAAGTCAAGGAAGGGCAGACTTTGGCCTTAGTCGGTGCTACCGGTGCCGGAAAGACCTCCATCATCAACCTGCTCAGTCGTTTCTATGAAATCCAAGGCGGTAGCATCACGGTGGATGGAACCAATATTCACGAGGTGGAGCTGGAAAATCTGCGTTCGCACATCGCCGTAGTTCTTCAGGACGTCTTTCTCTTCAGCGATTCCATCTACAACAACATTACGCTCAACGAGGACATTCCTCTTGAAAAGATAGAAGAAGCAGCACGAATCATCGGCGTGGATGAATTCATCGACAGCCTTCCCGGCCGATACGATTATAATGTCCGGGAGCGTGGGGGAATGCTCTCTGCGGGCCAACGCCAATTGATCTCCTTCCTCCGGGCCTATGTCAGCGAGCCCAGCATCCTAATCCTGGATGAAGCGACAAGCTCTGTAGATACGCATACCGAACAGCTCATCCAGAACGCCATCGACAAGCTAACGGAGAACCGAACAAGCATTGTCATTGCCCACCGTTTGGCGACCATTCAGAAGGCCGATCAAATCTTGGTTCTAGAAAAAGGTCAGATTGTGGAACGCGGAAACCACCAAGAACTCCTCAAGCTCGACGGCAAGTACAAGGAGCTCTATGAGCTTCAGTTCGAGAATGAGGCCCCGACAGTAGATTAAGCTTCTATAGATACCCCTTCACGGGCGGTGAGTTCGGTGTACCACTCTTGAAACTGAACCGTAACGGGCCCTCGTTCACCATTGCCAATGATGCGACCATCAATTTCTCCAACGGGGCTTAGCTCTCCCATGGAGCCGGTGGTAAAGCACTCATCGGCCGTATACAATTCCGTAATGCTCAAATTTTTCTCTCGGTGCGGAAACCCTCTTTCGGCAGCAATGCGCAAGAGCGTTGCGCGGGTAATGCCGGGCAAGCAGGCGTCGGCAAAGGGAGTGAGCAGTTCACCGTTCTTGACCACAAAGAGATTCATGGCGTTGGTCTCTGAAGCAAAGCCGTAGAGGTCCAGCATAACGGCGTCGTCTACACCAGCCACATTCGCCTCGATTTTGGCGAGTATGTTGTTGATGAGGTTGTTGTGGTGAATCTTTGAATCCACGCACATCGGTGGGTTTCGGCGAATGCTCGAAGTGATGAGTCGCAGCATCTTGCCGTCAAAGATCTTTTTCTTCCATTCCGCCAGGACGATGAGTGAGCAACCGTACTTATTCCAATGGGGACTCATCCCGCTGGTCACCTTGCGGCCGCGCGTAAGGGTCAGGCGAATATGCGTTTCATCCGTCATACCATTGGCCTTCAGGGTCTCACGTACCGCTTTCCGAATCTCATCTTTACTCGGAATGCCTTCAAAAGCCAAAGTGTGTGCACTGTTCATCATGCGGTCCAAATGCTCTTCCAGCTTGAAGATGCGGCCATTGTACACGCGCAGACCTTCCCAAACGGCATCACCTCCTTGTACCACGCTGTCAAAGACAGAGATTTTGGCTTCGTCACGAGGGTAAAGCATACCGTCAATCCAAATGAGGAGTTCTCGGTTACGTTCATCGGGGAGTGCAATGTGATCAGTCATGATTCGGAGCTTTTAGTGCGTGTTTGTAGAGTGCGTCGTAATGAGGTTGACATTCGTGCAATAGGGCATGCAAGAATTCGGGAAAGGGTTCCGTCTTGTGCTTATAGGGTTGAAAACCGGTGCTCGTGTGCAGATTGTGGTACCAATGAGGTGCCCAAGCCCCATCTTCGGGCCGAGGTCCAGCAGGCCATTGAAGCATGCGCGCAGTATAGGGAATGCCGAGACGTTCACAGACCTGTTCAAGTATGGCTTCTGGATTGACCAGCAGCTCTCGCGAATCTATGACCAAGGGATCATGTCCCTCCCTTACCAATTCCGAGTACAGTTGATGCTGCCGTTCATAGGCCGTGTCCAATAGCGTAGGGTGGGGGATCTGCTTGATAAGCGTGGGTAGCATCTGTTCTGGATCGCGGATCAAAAAGATGTTCTGCAGCTCGCGCAGAAAACCGTGATCTTCGATGCCCTCCAGATGATGCGCCATGTTCTTGACAAAGAGCACGGGCCGGTCGTATCGGGTAGAGACAAATCGATTCAGGCAGGAGTCTACTTCGAGGTCCAGTTCTTCCAGAAGCTCTTCACGCCCGGGATGGTCGACGCCCGTGCGGACCAGATAGGGCCCGTACAAGGGCTCGTCAATGACCTGGGTATCGGGCCGTTGCGCAAAGCTGTACATCAGAGCTGTGCTGACATTACGCGGCCCCGACCAAAGACAAATTCTCTTCATAGTTGCGTAGTGTGGCTCCAAATCTGCACAATTTTCTTCGAAGAACATTAGGTTTATAAAGTAAACTAGTTTATGTTTGCTTCATCAATACTTCCCATCATGAAAAAAATATTGTTGATCCTCATGTGCGCCTGCGGCGCGATAAGCGCTTCCGCGCAGAACCCTGTCAAAGAGAACCTCGCTTGGATGGTGGGGGACTGGAACGGCTCAGGCTGGGCCAGCCAAGGTCCTGGCTCTAAAGTGAACTTCAATCAAAAGGAGCACATCATCTGGGGTGCCGGGGAAACGGTGCTCGTCATTCAGGGCGAGGGGACCGATCCCGAAAGCGGCGAAACAGTTTTTGAAGCAGTCGGTATGATCTATTACGACATTCGAGAGCAAGCCTACCATATGCACAGCTTTACGGCTGACCAAGGGGGTGTTATTGCCGATTTTAAAGTGACGGGTGACCGCCAGGCCGAATGGGGTTTTGACGTTCCGGGCGGCAGTGTAATCTACCGAATCAATGCCACGTCCGGCGATTGGGTGGAGAAAGGCTACTTCCGTCCGAAAGGCATGCCGCAAGAGTACCCTATGTTTGACATGACCGTTGTTCGCGATGAAACCACTGATTAAGACAGGAGCCTCACGGCTCGAAGCCTTCAGCGACGCCGTCTTCGCCTTCTCGGCCACCTTACTCGTGGTCTCGCTCGAGGTGCCCGAGAGCTTCGACGCCCTTATTGGAAATCTCCGCGGATTCATGGCCTTTGGGGTCAGTTTCATGGCGCTCCTGCTCATCTGGGACGTGCACCGCGCATACTTTGATCGTTTTCCCGAAGTCATTCCGGCCGTCAAGGTGTGGAACTTCATCCTGCTCTTTGTGGTGCTCTACTATGTATACCCCATGAAGTTTCTGGCCAACAGCTTTATCAACGGCTTTTTAGGGGTCGACCGCGCGCACTCCGCGCGAATGACCATGGATCAGCTCATGGAAGTCTTTGTCTGGTACGGAATCGGATTCTCCGCACTCTTTTTGTGTGTCTCGATGATGTACTTCGCATCGGCCCGTAGGGCCAAAGCACAAGGCGAAGCCTTGCTTGCTCATGAAGGCTTTACCCTGGGGCGCCACTACTTCATATTCGTCGGAGTGGGTTTCATCAGCATCCTCTTTGCCGTCAGTGGAGTAGGGGCTCGAATCGCCACACCGGGGTGGATTTACGGAATTTTAGGGCCGCTGTGTTACGCGCACGGGGTCTGGAGTGAAAAACAGAAACCAACAGAAATAAACACATCCAATGGAACAGAATAACTTAACACATGAGGAGAGTCTCCGTCTAATTGGCGGGATGATCCAAACCGCTCAAAACAAATTTACGGACAACAGCTCGCATTACCTCCTCTGGGGATATTTAGTGGCCCTGGCTTCGGTCATTCACTACGTCCTGATTCGCTTTGGTCTCGAGGAACTGGCGTGGGTCCCTTGGCCGATTTTGATGACCGCCGGTGGCATTATCGCCGGAATCATGGGTTATCGAAGCAGTAAGAAGGCTCAGGTGACGACCTATACGGATCGCGTTGCCGGCTTTGTCTGGGGCGGTATGGTCATTGTCATGTTCGCTCTCCTGATTCAAGGAGCCAGCCTGGGGTGGCAAGTGGTCTATCCCATTTTGATGCTTTTGTGGGGCTGGGCGCTCTTTATCTCGGGTGGTATGATCCGCTTTACCCCACTCATTTTGGGTGGTATTTACAACTGGGCGATGGGTATCTTTGCCTTTTATCAGCCCTTCGACGTGCAGCTGCTTTTGATTGCTACGTCTATGGTGGCCACCTATTTAATCCCCGGTTATATGCTCAAGCTAAAGGTCAAGCGCGATGCTGCCTGATCTCGACCCTTTATTGCACAATCAGCTTCGGCTCTCCATCATCTCTTTGTTGATTGGGGTGGAGAAGGCGGACTTTAATTTCCTTCTGGAGGAAACGAAGGCCTCCAAGGGAAACCTCAGCGTTCAAATCAAAAAGCTGAGTGAGGCGGGCTATATCGAAGTGACTAAGTCCTTTGTCAACAATTACCCGAAAACGGAATGTGCGATGACCAAAAAAGGCATCAAGGCCTTTGATACCTACGTTTCGGGAATTTCTAAATACTTGAAGAAGTAGATTCTCGCTCGGAATTACAGCTTTTCGGCTAGGTACCCGGAGGTAAATCCAACACCGCTTTCAACCAATCCTTCGGGGGTGCCTTCAAAGAGTATGTTTCCACCGCGGACTCCGCCTTCTGGTCCTAGATCAATCACCCAATCAGCACATTTAATGATGTCTAGATTGTGCTCGATGATCAAGATGCTGTGTCCTTTGGCGATCAGCGCATTGAAGCTATCCAAGAGCTTGAGGATGTCGTGGAAATGCAAACCCGTGGTAGGCTCGTCAAAAATGAAGAGGGTATGTCCTTGGTTGCCGCCTCGGCTCAAGAAACTCGCCAGCTTTACCCGCTGAGCTTCACCACCCGATAGCGTCGAAGAGCTTTGTCCTAGATGGATATAACCCAATCCGACGTCTTGAAGCGGCTGTAATTTATCAGCAATCTTTTGATGCTTGTTGGCGGTAAAGAAGTCGATGGCTTCATCGATGGTCATTTCCAAGACCTGGTAGATATTCTTGCCGTCCACTTTCACTTCTAGAATCTCATCCTTGAAGCGTTGCCCTTTGCAAACCTCGCAGGTGAGGTGAACGTCGGCCATGAACTGCATTTCGATCTGCACTTCACCTTCACCTTCACAGTTGTCGCATCGGCCACCTTCTACGTTGAAGCTGAAGTGCTTGGCCTTATAGCCGCGGTTCTTGCTCAGCTTCTGACTGGCATATAGTGCGCGGATTTCGTCGTAAGCCTTGACATAGGTCACGGGGTTGGACCGGCTCGATTTTCCAATCGGATTCTGATCCACAAACTCGATTTCCTTCAATTGATCGACACTGCCTCCAAGCCCGTCGAATTCGCCCGTACGCCCTGCATATCCCCCTAAGCGCTTCTTCAAAGCCGGGTATAGAATGTCTTTGATCAAAGTACTTTTTCCCGATCCGCTTACCCCGGAAACCACTGTGAGTGCTTCAAGTGGGAATTTCGTATTGATGTTTCGAAGGTTATTCTCTCGGGCACCATGGAGCTCCACCCAATTGCGTCCTTTTCGACGAACATCTGGTACGGGGATTTCCAGCTTGCCGGTGAGGTATTGTCCCGTCAGACTGATTTGGTCTGTAAGCAGCTCCTCATGGGTTCCCCAGAAAATAAGCTCACCACCCAGGGTACCCGCCATCGGGCCGATGTCAATAAGCAAGTCCGCGGCCTTCATAATGTCCTCATCGTGCTCCACCACAATGACCGTGTTGCCCAAATCCCTCAGACTCTGAAGTACTTCAATCAAGCGCTCGGTATCCTTGCTGTGCAAACCAATAGAAGGTTCGTCCAAGATGTACATGGATCCGACTAGTGAAGAACCCAAGGATGTAGCTAGGTTGATTCGTTGAGACTCTCCTCCCGACAGGGTAGAAGAGCGGCGATTCAGGGTCAAGTAGTCCAAGCCCACTTGATTGAGAAATCGAAGGCGACTCGTGATTTCAATCAGAATTCGCTTACTCACGCCTTGCTCGTATTCATTGAGCTGTAGGTTTTCCATCAATGGCTGAAGCTCCCCAATAGGTAGCTCGACCAAGTCCGTGATTTTGTGGCCATCGACTTGGACGTATCCTGCTTCCTTACGAAGTCGTCTTCCCTTACACGATGTACAGCGCGTTTTGCCGCGATAACGCGATAGCATGACGCGGTATTGGATCTTGTAGCTCTTGGATTCTAAGTATTCAAAGAAGGCGTTGATGCCCATGAAATGCCCATTGCCTTCCCAGAGCAGTTCGCGTTGCGCATCAGTGAGTTCGTAGTATGGACGGTGAATCGGAAAGTCAAAACGCTCCGCATTCAGGATGAGATCGTTCTTGTATTCCTGCATTTTCTCTCCTTTCCAACACACGATGGCATCCTCGTATATACTCAGGCCCTTATTTGGGACTACGAGATCTTCATCAATACCTATAATGCTTCCATAACCCTCGCACTTGGGACATGCTCCGTAGGGGTTGTTGAAGCTGAAAAGATGTTCGGATGGTTCGTCGAACTCCATTCCGTCGAGTTCGAATCGATTGCTGTATTCGGTTCTTTTCTGCTCATCGGCTTCTTCAATGATGCAAATGCCTTTTCCTTCGTAAAAGGCGGTTTGAACAGAATCCGCGAGGCGGGTCTGAGTGTCTTCGTCATCGGCCCGGGCGGCCAAACGGTCCACGACGAGGTAGGTTGAATTCCAGTCGATGTCCACCTTTTGTTCGAGGAGATCGTCAATGCGGTCGACACCGCTATCGCGCCGTAGGCGCGCAAAACCCTGCTGCTGCAGTACCTTTAACTGTTGTTCCGTGTTCCGCTCAGCATGGAGCTGGACTGGAGCGAGCACCATGATCCGCGTCCCATCCTTCATTTGAGCCACGGCATTGACCACATCCGTGACGCTGTGTCGCTGAACTTCCTGACCGCTAATAGGGGAGAAGGTGCGTCCAATGCGCGCGTATAGGAGTTTGAGGTAGTCGTAAATCTCCGTGCTGGTGCCTACCGTAGAACGCGGGTTCCGGGTATTGACCTTCTGTTCAATAGCGATGGCCGGAGCAATACCTTTAATGTATTCAACTTCCGGCTTATTGAGTCGCCCTAAGAATTGACGGGCGTAGCTCGAGAGACTTTCTACGTATCGGCGCTGCCCTTCCGCATACAGGGTGTCAAAGGCCAGAGAAGACTTGCCAGAACCTGAAAGTCCCGTCACTACGACCAAGCGGTTACGCGGAATGACCACGTCAATATTCTTGAGGTTGTGTAGCCGAGCCCCTTTAATGAGAATGTTCTCTTTGGGGTTGTAGGATTCGATGTCCGCGGTCATAAAAAGTGGTACGGTTTTAGCACTAACACGGGTAATTCGGAAGAGTTCTTTCGAAAGTCGAAGCGCAAAATTAGAGGAATAAAAGTTGTGTTGTATCCAAATTATTCTATATTTGATGCTTAGACTCCGAGATCAGTACTTGTTTAATTCTAACTTTTTAGTCGCTTATACCACACGTTTACTTTTTGTTTTTGGGAGCTGATAGAGCTTTTTGAAGCAGATTTTGAGAAGAACCAAAACTAGGTAAACTATGCACTTGAAGCAGTGTGAGGATTCTGCATTGGTAAAGATGTACCAAGGCGGAAATGAGCAAGCGCTAGAAGAATTGGTCGTACGCCACAGACAGCGTATCTACGCGTACATTTTGACTCGGGTCCACGACCAAGATTTAGCCGAGGATTTATTTCAAGATGCCTTCATCAAGGTGATTAAGACCTTGAAGAAAGGAAAGTACAACGAGGAAGGTAAGTTTCTTCCCTGGGTGTTGCGGATATCGCACAACCTCATTATCGACCATTTCCGACGCAACAAGCGGATGCCGATGATGGAGACCACGGAAGACTTCGACATATTCGACGTCATCGCCGATTCAGGATTGAGCGCGGAGAATCAGATCATCAAAGATCAGATCATTCAAGACGTGCGCAAATTGATCCAGAAACTTCCCCCTGAGCAAAAAGAGGTGTTGATTATGCGCCACTATGCCGAGATGAGTTTCAAGGACATTGCGGCTCAAACGGATGTGAGTATTAACACCGCCCTTGGTCGTATGCGCTATGCATTGATCAACTTGAGAAAGCTGATTGCAGAGCATCATATGAACATGACCATGGGGTGATTCCCGAGGAATTGCGAAAAAAATTCAGTGACGTAAAATATTGGCATCACAGGTCCGTTATTTTGGGGAAGTTTAACCCAATAGACCTTATATGGCCAAAACTTTTACTCCCGATTTTTTGCTGCAATATTCGTACGGAGAGCTCAATGAGCGCGACCGCAAAGAGGTAGAAGCGCTCTGCATTCAAGATCCCTACTTGAGAGACGAGTTGGAAATGATCAACGAAAGTAAAGCTCTGTTGAACGAAATCGAATTACGCCCAAAAGAGCGTACAGTTCAAAACATCCTTTCATTCAGTAAAGCGTATCATGTGGACAAGCTTTCTCGTGGGCGTCATGCGGAAATGATTTTGAACTAATTTCGATCCGAAGTAAAGAAGTTAAGCGGCCCACTGTGGCCGCTTTTTTTTATTCGTAGCCGTTCTTCTTGAGGAACTCCTTTCGACCGATTGTTCTCGTGATGTAATCCCGCTCAGGCTTGAATCCCCTCGCAGGGCTGTACTGCCTTCCGTAGAATATGATCTGCAAGTGAAGCTTGTTCCATTTTTCTTTAGGGAAGAGTCGCTTGGCATCTTTTTCGGTCTGTGCGATGCTCTTGCCGTTAGAAAAACCCCACCTCCACATCAATCGGTGTATGTGGGTGTCTACAGGGAAGCTGGGTACCCCAAAACTTTGAGCCATAACTACTTGTGCGGTTTTGTGGCCCACTCCGGGCAAGGCTTCTAGTTTTTCTAGGTCCGCTGGCACCTCTCCTAGGTACTGCTCGGTTAATATTTGAGATAGTCCGCTGATGGCTTTCGATTTTGCCGGACTCAGTCCACAAGGCCGTATGATTTCTTTGATTTCCTCTACAGGGACCTTGGCCATATCGTAGGGGTTGTCGGCACGATCAAAGAGCAATGGCGTGATCTTATTGACACGTTCATCGGTGCATTGGGCACTCAACAATACAGCGACCAATAGAGTATAGGGGTCTTGGTGATCTAGGGGTACAGGAGTCTCAGGAAAGAGCTTTTCGAGCTCATCCATGACGTACTTCACTTTTTCAGCCTTGGTCATCAGCACGTCCGATGTAGGTTGAAATAATTCGTCTCAATTCGGTCAAATCAATCGGTTTAGAAAGGAAGTCATCCATCCCTGCACTCAGTGCTTGTAGTTTGGATTCTTGAAAAGCGTCCGCTGTTAAAGCGACGACAGCCAAGTGGTTTCGATCCTCTTCCTTCTCAATCTTCCGCCATTCCTGTATTGTTTCAATACCTCCTTTTACAGGCATTTGAATATCCATAAAGACCAAGTCATAGTCATTGGACTTCATCTCTTCCAGGGCTTGCTCACCATTGCTGACAATGGTAACCTCAGGGTTCCAAGCCTCAAGGACTTTTTTAAGAACAAGCTGATTCATGATGTTGTCTTCAGCCACCAACAAACGGAAAGGACGAATCAACTTCGCCTCGATAGAAACGGGCTCTGAGGCCTCTATCACATCTTGAGAAACCCGTCCAAAGGGCATTTCAAAAATGAAGGTGGAGCCTTTGCCTTTTTCGCTCTCAATCCGAATGCTTCCCCCTTGGCCTTCGATGAACTTTTTGGTGATGGTCAAGCCTAAACCAGTTCCTCCATACTTGCGAGTAGTGTCTACTCCTTCTTGCTCGAAACCATCAAAAACGTGGTCAATTCTATCTGGACTAATGCCGATTCCGCTGTCTTGAACCTTGAACTCTAACCAAATACGATCTTTCTCTTCCTTGGTTAGAAAGGCAGTAGTACGGATGAATCCTCTCTCTGTGAACTTCACGGCATTTCCGACTAGATTCAAGAAAATCTGATTCAATTTAACGCGATCTCCACTAATCAAGGACGGAATGTCTTCGTCGATTTCAGAGATAAAGTCAATCCCCAGTTCGTTCAAGCGGAATTCAAAGGTCTGTCGAATCCCTTTGAAGGAATGACGAAGATCGAACGGTATGGTCTCAAAGGTGAGCTTTCCTGCTTCAATCTTACTGAAGTCCAGTATTTCATTGACGATTCCAAGAAGATTGTCCGCCGAGTACTTCATGGAATGAACGTAGTGTTCTTGTTCCTCTTCCAAATCCTCTTGCATGAGAATGTCCGTAAGGCCAACGATAGCATTCAATGGAGTTCGAATCTCATGACTCATCTTGGATAGGAATTCGCTTTTAGCTAGCGTTGCCTTTTCGGCAATATCCCTCGCATCCATGAGCTCCAGCCTAGACTCAACCGTCTCGGTAATCTCAATGGCATATCCGATATACATGACAATTTCGTCATCCTCAATAACGGGATACCAGCGCCTTAGGTGATACTCTTTTCCTTTAGGACCTTCAAGTTCTTCAGTCCATTCCAATGTTTTCCGCGCTGACTTGACCCTGTTGAAGAATTCTCGACGTTCTTCCGCTATTTTGCGAGGCTTATTCCGGTACTCGACATACTCGAAGTCGTCTTTTCCGATCATCCAGTCACGGACTTCTTTGTTCGCTACTGCCTTTGGGTTGATGAACATATACCGATGATTACCATCGGCGACCACTACATCCGCCGGAATGTTGTTCAGGATTGCTTCGTAGAAGTTGCGCTGTTTCTCGAGTTCTTGAGTACGAGAGGCTACCTTTTCCTCTAGACTTTTGTTGAGTTCGGTCAATTCAACATTCGTCCGATAGAGTTGTAGAGATCGTTCTTCAAGAAAGTTCTCTGCTTCTTTTCTAGCCCTGCGTTCTCGCTCCAGAGCCTTTTTTAATATGTCAATTTCTTTACTCAAGCGTTGTCCGTCAAGCGAATCAGAACTTTAGAACCGTCTTCAGTGAGATTCTCGGTCTCCATGCTAATATCGCTTTCATAATGCTGGGCAGCTGCTTCAATCAAACCGAGGGCCAAATCAGACATCTTTCGTTCCGATGTATAGGTCATGAGTAACTCTTTCCCATTTCGCTCTGTTTCGAAACGAGGAAGTTCTGCATCTGGATAGAGTTTCTTGACTTCTACATGAATGTGGTTGTCAATTTTTTCAAGGAGGTCATAGGGATGTTCCACGCCTTCAAAGAAGACAGAGTAATTCTTATTGAAGGTGTTGAATAGGTGATGACCAAAGACCTTCAACAGATCGGGAACAGGAATTCCGGATTTTTGACTTAGGGCGACAACTAAAGAAACCATCTCGGAATGCGGATACGTCCCCACCGCTGTGTAGGCTCCTCCGCTGGCCAATTCTGTAGTCTCAATGAGATGATCTACCGTTTCTAGGCCGAATTTCTCTTCGACCAACTCCATAAACTCTGAGAACACTATACCTTTCATGACCTTGTGTATTTGATGTTAAATTAGGAAAAATTAAACCAAAGGATTATTCCCCACAGCACGCGAACATTAATGCATTGCCCTTGTCATTATTCAAAATATTAGTCATGAGTGAATTGAAAGAAGGTACGGCGGCCCCGGAATTTAATGGAGTAGACCAAAATGGAGCCTCTGTTAGTCTTGCCGATTTGAGTGGTAAAAAAGTGATCCTCTATTTCTATCCCAAGGATGATACGCCTGGCTGTACAGCAGAGGCCTGCAGCTTGCGAGACTATTATTCTGAACTCAAAGAAAAGGGTTTTGAAGTGATAGGAGTAAGTGCCGACAATGAGAAGAAGCACGCCAAGTTCGTCGAGAAATACGATCTACCTTTTCGCTTAATCGCGGATACAGAAAAAGAGGTTATCAACGCATATGGAGCCTGGGGCCTCAAGAAATTCATGGGGCATGAATACGAAGGGATCATTCGCAAGACCTTTGTGATTGACGAATCAGGAGTTATTGAACGCGTCTTTGACAAAGTGAAAACCAAGGCACATGCGGAGCAGATTCTGGAGTCTTATGCTTCGTGAATAAATAATTCATAAAAGGACATACAAACGCGTTGTCGATGGCCTCGACAAGGTCTATATTTGGTTCGAATTGAAGGAACTGAATTAGGATAGTACGACTATGGATGAAAAAGAAAAAGCAGCGAAATTAAAGGCGCTCAGGCTCACAATGGATAAGCTTGACAAGACCTACGGCAAAGGAGCAGTCATGAAGATGGGTGATTCTGCAGTAGAGAATGTTGACGCTATTCCTTCCGGCTCATTGAGCCTTGATATCGCACTCGGAATTGGAGGGTATCCACGAGGACGTGTAGTAGAGATCTACGGACCGGAATCATCAGGTAAGACAACACTCACTTTGCACGCCATCGCAGAGGCTCAACGTCAAGGAGGAATTGCGGCTTTCATTGACGCAGAGCACGCTTTTGATCGCTTCTATGCGGAGAAATTGGGTGTCGACATTGAGAACCTGTACGTCGCGCAACCAGATAATGGAGAACAAGCCTTGGAAATTGCGGATAACCTAATTCGTTCAGGAGCTATTGACATCATTGTCATCGACTCTGTTGCAGCACTAACACCTAAAAGTGAGATTGAAGGTGAAATGGGTGACTCCAAAGTGGGGCTTCAGGCGCGCTTGATGTCTCAAGCTCTTCGAAAGCTTACGGGGACCATTAATAAAACGGGATGCTGCTGCATCTTCATTAATCAGCTCCGTGAAAAGATTGGAGTGATGTTCGGTAACCCAGAGACCACAACTGGAGGAAATGCTCTTAAGTTCTATTCTTCGGTACGTTTGGATATCCGTCGCATCGGTCAAATTAAAGATACCGACAGTGTGAAAGGGAATCGAGCCAGAGTTAAAGTGGTTAAGAATAAGGTAGCTCCTCCTTTCCGCCAAGCCGAATTCGATATCATGTATGGTGAAGGAATCTCTAAATCCGGTGAAATCGTGGATTTAGGTGTGGACCACAATGTCCTACAAAAGAGTGGTTCGTGGTATGCCTATGGCGACACCAAACTCGGACAAGGTAGAGACGCAGTAAAGAATCTTCTTCAGGACAATCCGGAGCTCTCCGAGGAGATCGAAGGTAAAATCCGAGAACTGATTAATGGAGCTGAATGATTTTGCGTCGGCTTCTTATCCTATTAGCGCCCATACTTGTATGGGCTTGTTCTTCTGAGCCGAAGGTAGAAGAGGCGGAAGAGTCCGTCGTCGCTGCGCCCATAGATAGCGTTCGCGCCTTGGTTGCTCAAGACTCAAGCAATGCACAAGCTTATGCACGCTTGGCGATTTTGGAACTTCAAGGCCGTGATTTAAAAGCAGCTCAATTAGCTGCTAATACGGCTATTCGCTTAGATTCAAATGACTTGTATGTGCTGGAGTCTTTTGGAGATGTGTATTTCGTGCTCAATCAAACGCGAAAATCAAGAGACAGTTGGACGCGATGTGCACGACTTGATGAGGAGAACGTGGCCTGCAGACTCAAACTTGCCGAGCTATATTTTGCTGTTCGCAGTTATTCGGAGGCATTGGAACGGTTAAATGAAGTCCTCCTCATTGAAGGACGAAACCCTAACGCACTGTTTTTGAAAGGCAACGTGTACAAAGAGATGGGGGATACGGCGAACGCAGCTACCTTCATTCAGGCAGCCATCGATGCAAATCCGGAATTCTATGACGCCTATGAGCAACTCGGAGTACTGTACGCAGCTCAAGGAGATTCCTTAGCTGTAGTTTATTACCAAAAGGCCATTGAGCTGCGTCCAAATGAGCCCAATATCTATTATAACCTAGGTGTGTATCATCAAGCTCAAGAGCAATGGAATAGGGCTCTGGAGGCATATTCTTCAGCGGTTCAAGTAGACCCTAAGCATTTTAATAGCCATTACAACATGGGATACATACACGTTTTGTTGAGTGTATGGAATCAGGGAGCGGTCCATTTTACGGATGCTATCAATGCGAAAAATGACTATTACCAAGCGTTTTACGGCAGGGCGTACTGTTTTGAGATGCTCGGTGATGTGAAGCGAGCTAAAGAGGACTATGAGCGCGCTGTCAATATGAAAGTAGATTATCAGCCTGCTCGAGAAGGTTTGGACCGTGTAGAGCGGACCATGAGCGTTGGCCAATAAGCTAGAGCTTAGTCGTCAGACTGCGAACGACTTTAAATCCGGTCAAGAATTCTTTCGCGACAATCCGAATAAGTGTGTACAGTGGAATGGCAATGATCATTCCGACAACTCCGCCAATGGTTCCGGCCACAGAAATCACCAAAAAGATCTCTAGGGGGTGGGCTAAAACAGAATTGCTGAAAATTACGGGCTGAGAAACAATGTTGTCAAAAAGCTGCACGGCGATGAACGTTCCGAGGACCTGAGCGGCTAGTATGCCGGTATTATCAGCAAAACCAAGTTCGACATTCAGCAAGAGGCTGATCAATAAGGCAAAGGTTCCTCCGATAATGGGCCCGATATACGGGATGAGGTTGAAAATTCCGGCGAAGAAGCCAATAGTCAAGGCATATTTGACACCAAATATGGAAAGGCCAATCGTCAACAATAAAGTGACCACACTTATCTGAATCAAAAGCCCAATGAAATAGCGAGACAAGAGGCGCTGAGAGTTAGAGAGTACGCGCTTCATGGACTCCATGTGCTTTTCGGGAGTCAGAGAGTAAACCATCTGGGTAAGGATGTAATCGTCCTTCAAGAGGAAAAATGTAATGAAGGAGATGGAGAAAATGGCCACGACAATCCCACTAAAGGTTCCTAGAATTCCACCCATGAATGAAGATATGTCGGTAACCTGTAGGAGCTCGGATAATGGAGCTTCAAGCGCTGCGCGATTGTTGAGCGCTTCCGCCTCGAGGTTATAGCGCTCCAAGAAAGCTACCGCATCGGCCCGTAAGGGCTCCAACCCTTCCCAAACTTTTTTGACTTCGATATTGGATATGATCTCCACGCCTTGAGCAATCAGTGGGGTCAGCAGGCTAAAAAGGCCTACGAGAAAAACGATAAAGGTGGCCAAGACCATCAACGCTCTCAGCCAAGAAGGGATGTGTTTTCCCTTAATTTGAATTTTATGGAAAAGATTCATGAGCGGTCTCCCGACTAAAGCGAGTACGGCGCTGCAGATAAAATAGACTACAAGGGAACGCACATACCAAAGGAGGATCATGAATAGGATAACACTAATTCCACCGATGATTTGCCGTGTGCGTTGATTCATGCTATGGGTTTTCTTCGCCTAAAAATACGAATTGGATCAAGTTAGCTCCCATTTGAAGTGCTTGCTCACGAATTTGGGGACTGTCGTTATGAACTTCGGCGTCTTCCCACCCGTCGCCGAGATCACTTTCATAGGAGTAGAAGACCACTAGTCGACCTTCGTAAATAAGGCCTAAACCCTGGGGTGGAAGGTCATCGTGCTCGTGCACCTTGGGAAGTCCATTATCGAAGTTGAAACGACTGTGGTAAATGGGGTGATCAAAGGGAAGCTCAACCAATTCTAACTCGGGAAAGACCTTTTTCAACTCCGGACGGATATAGGGGTCCATTCCGTAGTTATCATCAATATGGAGAAATCCACCGGCAATCAGGTATTGGCGAATGTTCTCTGCTTCTTGAGCATCAAAGACGACATTGCCATGCCCCGTCATATGCACAAAGGGGTAATTGTACAGTTCAGGACTACCCACTTCAACGATATCGTAGTCGGGATCTATATCCGTTCCGAGTTGATCATTACAATAAGAAATAAGGTTTGTGATGCTGCTTGGATTCGAATACCAATCACCGCCTCCACGGTATTTAGCCACGGCCAACTTGAAGCTCTGGGCATGGAGTCCTAAAGTGCCTAAGAATAAGATGAAAAAGATGGATTTCTTCATAGCGCAAACGTATGGAACCTTAACGCAATTCCATAGACTTAAGTGCCAAGACTGAGCAAGAAAGTAGGCCTGCCGTCTCCGTACGAAGCCGCATATCGCCTAAATCGAGTCCCATCCATCCATGAGATTGAGCGAGTTCTATTTCGGATGAGGAAAAATCTCCCTCTGGACCTATGGCGATGACACAAGAATTTCCGGTGATGGATTGGATCGAAACCTTATCTCGCTTTTCGCAATGTGCAATGTACTTTTCTTCTTCCTGTACGTTCGGCCAGAAACTCGAAGTTTTAATCAGACCTTTGAGTTCGGGAAGCCAACTTCGCTTGCTTTGTTTCATCGCGGAAACCATGATGCGCTCAAGTCGATCAAAGTTGACCTTTGCTCTTTCACTGTGGTCTCCTTCGAGTAAAGTAATGCGTTCCACGCCGAGTTCAACCGCTTTTTCAACCAGCCATTCGATTCGATCCCGATTCTTGGTCGGGGCTATGGCGAGGTGAAAAGTGATGGCGCGCGGAGCTTCTTCAAATGTGTCTTGAACTTCCAGGGTTGTTCCTTTCGGGTCGGCAGTGCTAATGATGCACTGAAAGCGCTGACCTCTGCCATTGACAACTTCTACTTGGTCTCCTTCGCTTAACCTAAGGACTCGGACGGCGTGCTTGCTTTCATCCGGTGGTAGTTCCGGACGGGAGACATCAAAGTCTGGGGCGTAGAATTCCGGCATTACTGCTTGCTGATGAATTTTCCGACAAGGAAAGCTACCAAAACGGTCATATACACCTGTCCAACTAAAGACAGAGTATAGGCTAAGAATTGCGCTACGGGTGCTTTCGGGGTGACGTCTCCGTAACCCAGGGTCGACATGGTGACGAAGGAGTAATAGAAGAAATCGTGCAGGTTCGGATCTCCCGTATAGGCGAAGTAGAGTGCTTCAGGGTTAAAGGACTCCACGGCGATAAAAACGAGCCCAGCGGACATTCCTACCAGCAGATAAACACTAATAGCCCCCAAGATGACATGAAGATTGACCCGTTTGGATCTCGCAATTTGCATCATCATGCGAACTGTGAGCAATCCGAAGAAGATAATGACCACAAAACCCAGAATGATCCTTAAACGTGGAGGTAGCACAAAAAAAGTGGTCACCTGTGCCACGGCTGCACTCAAGCCTAAGGCGATCCACCATCTGCCTTGGGGATGATCGGGATCAAGGCTGTATACAGCGGTCAAAAGAATGACCAACAAAATGCCACTGAACACCCAGTTCTCCGCCTGCGTATGATCGGCAACCGCCATAGCGAAAAGGCCAAATAAGGTCGTAGAGAGCATGAGGGTGTAAGGCTCCCTCAATATGGCCCTTAGTCGTCGTATGGGTCTACTTCGTCTCAATCGTCCAATGAAGGAATTTGACCAGGCAAATAGGGCAATCCAGTCCCGTCCATTTGGCTGTATAGTTCTGTCAATGCTCCATCAATGCTTCGTAATTCATCCAAGACCGGCCCAATGGCTTCGCGAATGTAAGCGGCATTTTCCAGCTGCTGTTCGGTCGGCTCGGAACGCACACTCCACGCGTAGTAAGCCGTCATGCCCAATCGATTGCTGATGCTCGGTACGGTGGCAAACTCTCGACTGCTCAATGTTGCATCACCGTCCAAGGTGATCTTCAATTGATGCAATCGGTCTTTGAGATCATTCATTGCCGCCGCATTGGTGCTATTAAAGGCGTTCGTTTGTTGCATCAGTCCCCTGAGGTGCGCCCACTGCGAAACCAATTCTGAACGAGCATCACGAGCACCATATACAATTCGATTCAGATCTCGCAAATCATTGAAAAAGGCCAATAGAGCCGCTTCATCCGAGGCAGGAAGGGACACATTATTCAGAGGGACACAATTGAATTCCTGAGCTTCAACAAGGGTACGTATTCCAGAAGTATCCACCTGGTGAAGACTGATGTAATAGGTTCCCGGAACGGCCGGGAAACTTCCTCCAGCGTCGTAAAATACATTCTTCGCCTTGGTTGAGATCGGATCTAAGCTCTGATACTCAAAATCCCAGGTGATTTGGTGAATACCCTTGCTGGCTGAGGCCTTCATCCGGCGCACCAGATTTCCATCGGCATCGGTGATGTCGAAATAGACGTAGGGCTTTTCTTCAGTATCCTCTGCAAGGAGTTCTTCATAGCTCGGATAGGGGGTGTCGTTCCCGTTCTTGGCCAATTTCGCTTCAGCTTTTTTTCGAGCACCCTTACGGGTGGATAAGCTCTCCTTCAGATAATAGGTAATGGTGGCCCCAAAGGAAGGGTTCTCAGCGGACCAATAGGTCTCGCCCTTGAAGCCGTTTTTGCCATAAATGTTCGGCGATGCTTCACGATACATCAGCGCATCGGGGATCTCGAAGATATGCGCTTCATTTTCCATCAATTCGTCGCTCATTTCGCGAAGAGGGGAGTAATCGTCTAGCACATAAAACCCTCGACCAAAACTCGCAAGGACCAAGTCGTTGTGCTCGGGCTGAATCTCCATGTCTCGAACGGCAATCGTAGGCAATCCCGACTTTAGCTGAACCCAGTGGTCTCCGCCATCTATACTGACAAAGGCACCAAACTCCGTTCCGCAGAACAGGATGTTGGGGTTCTCATGATCTTCGGCAATACAGTAAACGGAACCGCGCTCCGGCAGATTTGATGCAATAGAACTCCAGCTTGCGCCTTTATTCGTGGATTTCAAGATATAAGGCTTGAAGTCTCCGTTCTTGTGGTTGTTGAAGACGGCGTAAACCGTTCCCTCATCGTGCTGAGAGGCCAACAGATAATTGACATAGGTGCGCTCTGGAACTCCGGGGAAATCATCATAGGTTTTCCACTC
The DNA here is from genome assembly GCA_017798125.1 of Cryomorphaceae bacterium. Taxonomy (NCBI): domain Bacteria; kingdom Pseudomonadati; phylum Bacteroidota; class Flavobacteriia; order Flavobacteriales; family Cryomorphaceae; species Cryomorphaceae bacterium. The sequence continues at coordinate 2,555,209 of CP059070.1, read as the reverse complement.
GCCGCCGTCGTTGTCAGTAACGTGGATGAGACCATCATCGGATCCGGCGTAAAGCAGACCTGGCTTGACGGCACTTTCATGCAGGGCCACCAAGGCCCCATAAATACTGGTGCTTTTGTTTTTCATCACGGCATCCACACTCCAAACGCGGTCCATGACAGGCAGTGCGTTTCGGTCTAATCCGCGCGTCATATCTTCGCTAATGGCTTCCCAACTCTGTCCGCGGTCGTCGCTTTTATAAAGGCGGTTTGCCCCAAAGTAAAGTCGAGTGTGGCTGTGTGGGCTGATGATGAGTGGAGCATCCCAGTTGTATACGAGGGCATCTTCACCCGGTTTGGGCATGGGCTTGATGTCCACGCGCTCTCCAGATTGACGATCATAACGTACCAAGAAACCATATTGGCTCTGAGCGTAAATGATGTTGGGATCAGTGGGGTCGACTTGGGTTTCAAACCCATCTCCTCCCTTGGTGAGGAACCACTTTTCGTTGGGAATACCCGCGTCGTCGATGGTCTGTGAAGGGCCGCCCATGCTGAAGTTATCTTGGGTTCCACCGTACACGTTGTAGAAGGGTTTTGCGCGGTCCAAGCTCACCTTGTAGAACTGAGTTACGGGTAGGTTTGGATGGTACTTCCAGGTCGCCGCACGGTCAAAACTCTCGTATACCCCACCGTCACAACCGGCGAGTAAATAGTCTTCGTCATTCGGATCAATCCACAGGCAGTGGTTGTCTACGTGCTTGTTTCGCTCTCCGGTATCGTCAAAGTTGGCTCCGCCATCGCGGGTCACATACCCGTAGGTGTTCATGACATAAACCGTGTTCACATCATTGGGATGAGGTACGAGCTCTTGGTAGTAGTTTCCGCTGGTACTTAAGGAGTTCATCTTGCTCCAGCTCTCACCGCGGTCCGTTGAGCGGAAAAAACCTCCTGATTCAGATGCAGCTTCAATGATGGCGTAAAGCACGTCCGGATCCGCAGGACTCACCGCCATTCCAATTCGACCGACATCGCCAGATGGAAGCCCGGACTTTAGCTTGCGCCAGTTCGCTCCACCGTCTTCGGATTTGTAGATAGCCGATTCCGGTCCACCGGAGATATACGTCCAGACATGACGTCGTCTTTGGTGCGCAGTAGCGTAAAGAATATCCGGATTGCGCGGATCTAGGTGAATTTCATTGAAGCCGGTGTGCTCAGAAACTTCCAAAATGAGCTCCCAGTTCTCACCACCGTCGGTGGTCTTGTACACTCCGCGCTCGCCACCGGCACTCCATAGTGGTCCGTAGGCGGCCACGTAGACCACATTGCTGTTGCGTGGGTCCACGGTGATCATCCCGATGTGCTCGGAGGTCTTCAGTCCCATGTTCTTCCAGGACTTTCCGCCATCGCGGCTTCTGTACACACCGTCACCGTATGCGACAGAGCGTTGGTTGTTGTTTTCACCGGTTCCCACCCAAATAACATTGGAGTTGTTCGGATCCATGGTGACACAGCCGATGGAATAGGAGCCTTGGCTGTCGAATATGGGCTTGTACGTCGACCCGGCATTCGTTGTTTTCCAAACTCCTCCGGAAGCCACAGCCACGTAGTATTCGGCTCGATCTTCAGGATTGACGGCGAAGTCTGCAATACGACCAGAGGTCAGTGCAGGTCCGAGGTTTCGAAAAGAGAAGGTGCCTAAGTCACCCGACTTCAGCCAATAGCCATCATCGGATTGTGCTGAGGCAAGTAGGGTACAAAAAGCGAGTAGTAAAGTGTAGTATTTTTTCATCAGTCGAATTTTCAGGAAGCCCAAAATACTAAAAAAGGCGCCATGCACTACGGAGGAGGGGACCGCAATGGGTCAAATAAAAAAGCCCCGCCATAAGGCAGGGCTTCGATGAGTTTTATCGTGCCGTTAGGCACCCAACTTGGCTTGCAAGCCTTCGTCGAGGGCAGCCAAGAATTCCTCTGTTGTGAGCCAGTGCTCGTCGGTCATGTCTTTACCGTGAATCAAGAGGGCGAGGTCTTTGGTCATGCGCCCGCTTTCAACGGTCTCGATACATACCGCTTCCAGTGAATTGGCGAAATCGATCAAGGCTTGATTGCCGTCGAGTTTCCCACGGTGTGCCAGTCCTCGCGTCCAAGCGAAAATAGAGGCAATCGGGTTGGTCGAGGTTTTCTTTCCTTGTTGGTGCTGACGGTAGTGACGGGTTACCGTCCCGTGAGCCGCTTCTGCCTCCATTACTTCTCCATCTGGAGTTAAAAGGGTAGAGGTCATCAAGCCTAAGGAACCGAATCCTTGAGCAACGGTATCGGACTGAACGTCTCCGTCGTAGTTCTTACACGCCCAAACAAATCCACCTTCCCACTTGAGGGCAGCAGCAACCATGTCGTCGATCAAACGGTGCTCGTACGTGATCCCAGCAGCGGCGAACTTCTCAGCGAACTCGCTGTCAAACACTTCTTGGAAGATATCCTTGAATCGTCCGTCGTACGCCTTCAAAATGGTGTTCTTGGTACTCAAGTACAGCGGCCACTTCTTAGCCAAGGCTTGATTCATACAGCTGCGCGCAAATCCGTAGATCGATTCGTCGGTGTTGTACATGCTCATGGCAACGCCACCATCGCCTTCGAAGTTGTACACTTCCCAAGTTTGCTCTTCACCACCACCTTCAGGAATGAAGCTCATGGTCAATTTTCCGCGTCCTTTAATGACGGTGTCTGTAGCGCGGTACTGGTCGCCGAAAGCGTGACGCCCGATGCAGATGGGCTGTGTCCATCCTGGAACCAATCGAGGTACATTGCTCATGATGATCGGCTCGCGGAAAACGGTTCCTCCAATGATGTTACGGATGGTTCCGTTTGGAGAACGCCACATTTTCTTCAGGTCAAATTCTTCAACGCGCGCTTCATCTGGTGTGATGGTCGCACATTTGATACCCACCTTGTGCTTTTTGACAGCTTCAGCAGCGTCCACGGTGATTTGATCATCCGTTTCGTCGCGCTTTTCAACTCCCAAATCGTAGTATTCCAGTTGGATATCGAGGTAAGGAAGGATCAATTTGTCCTTGATGAATTGCCAAATGATCCGCGTCATTTCATCGCCATCCATTTCGACCACAGGATTGGCAACTTTAATTTTTTCGAAACTCATAATAGGTATAGGTTAAAACGTCAAACTCGTTTTGAAGAGTCGCGAATTTAAGAAATTAAGGGTAAAAATGCCCGTAAAACCCTAGCGCATAAAGGGTCACAAAGACACTTAAAAATCGACGTCGAGGTCTAGGCGCTGGCGCAAATCGAGTAAGGCGGGGTTCTTTTCGGCCATGTGCTTGAACTTCTCCTGGGGCGTGTAGAGTTGCTTGACTTGCTCGTGATCCAGCACAATGACCTCGAGTTGCATGTGGAAGTTGTTGAGTCGCGTGCGCAGGAACTCCATGAGCTCGGGTTTCTCCTTCTCGATCTCGTTCCGCTGGATGTTGTTCTCCACTTCAAAGGTCACATGATACTCGGCACCAAGATTTGGCTTGTGCTTGTTCAGTGTACTCATCAAGCTCCATTTCTGCTCTTCTTTGAGCTTATCGCAATAGAGGTCCCAATAGTACTGAAGGCGCTCCTGATCAAAAGGATCCGCCGGTCCTTTCGGAGAATCACTCTCAACAACAGGCTTTTCCTGAGCTTTTTTCTCCTGCTCATCCATCAGGTCATTGATGGAAATGGTTGCGCCGCGTCCTCTTTTGGCTGTGGCCCTACGGGCCGATGGTACCGTCACCGGAGCATTCGCCACCGGTTCAGGAGTTGACGCCTTTTCCACCTCGGGCTCAGGAGGAGTCACGGCAACGGGAGCAGGTTCCGGAACGGGCGTAGGTTCGGGAGTTGGAGTGGGCGCGGGCTTGGAAGCCGGCGCTGCAGTTTGAACTGGAGCTGGGCTTTCTTGAGATTCCGCTTGAGGTGGAGTGGAGGCGCTGCTCTGATAGCGCGTTTTGGCCTGAGCAGGAGCGAGGATTCCCGCTTCTTCAACTACTTTTTTTTTTACCTCCGCATCCAGGGAGCTCAATTGCATCAGCGTAATCTCGACCAAGAGGCGTTGGTTGTTGCTGGTCTTGTACTTGACATCCGCGCCATTGGTCAGTTCAAGGGCTCGGACCAGCCAAACCATGGAACAAGACTGGGATTGCTCTCGGTACCGCGCCTTGATGCGTTCACCCACTTGAAGAAGCTGAAGGGTTACTTCGTCTTGGCAGACCAGTAGGTTCCGCAGATGCTCTGCCAAACCACCGATGAAGTGATGTCCGTCAAATCCACGCTGTAAAATTTCGTCAAACAACAACAGGCTAGAACTGATGTCCTGCGCCAAGAGGTGATCCACGAGCTTGAAATAGTACTCGTAGTCTAGGATGTTGAGGTTGTCGATGACCGCTTGATAGGTCAATTCGTTTCCGGAGAAGCTCACCATCCGATCAAAGATGGAAAGGGCATCTCTCATGGCACCATCCGCCTTTTGGGCAATGATGTGCAGAGCGTCTTGTTCCGCTTGCACACCTTCTTGCTCGGCAACGTATTGAAGGTGCCCCACAATGTCTTCCACTCCAATGCGGTTGAAGTCAAAGATTTGGCATCGGCTCAAGATGGTTGGAATGATCTTGTGCTTCTCCGTGGTGGCCAAAATGAAGATGGCGTGAGCGGGTGGCTCTTCCAACGTTTTCAGAAAAGCGTTGAAGGCCGCTTGGCTGAGCATGTGGACCTCATCGATGATGTAGACTTTGAATTTCCCGCGTTGGGGAGCAAAGCGTACTTGGTCGATGAGGTTTCGAATGTCGTCTACCGAGTTATTCGATGCGGCATCCAGTTCAAAAATGTTGAAGGAGAAATCATCGTCTCCACCCGTCAACTCAACTCCGGCATCGTCCAGGTTAATGGCTTTAGCCAGAATTCGCGCACAGGTGGTTTTTCCCACTCCTCGAGGGCCACAAAACAAGAGGGCTTGCGCGAGGTGGTTGCTTTTAATGGCATTTTGGAGGGTGCGTGTAATGGACTGTTGGCCCACCACGCTCTCAAAATTCTGCGGACGGTATTTCCGCGCTGAAACAATGAAATTCTCCATAGGACAAATATAGAAGGGCGTTTCTTTTTCCACTTCCCCAAAACACAGGAGTTATGAACAGAATATAAAGACTCGCACGTGGTTGTTCGGGTGAAGGGTATTTTTTATCTTTGCCGTCCGTTTTTACGGACTAGTTAATTCATTGATTATCAATTAAACGATTCTGAGATGTCGAATCAGTACGAGACCGTCTTCATCTTACATCCCGTTTTATCTGAAGACCAGATAAAGGAGACGGTAAAGAAATTCCAGGATTTACTCAAAGCCGGAGGCGCTGAGTTTGTATCCGTGGAAGACTGGGGGCTGCGCAAGTTGGCCTATCCCATCCAAAAGAAGAAAAGTGGATTCTACCACCTTTTCGAATTCAAAGCACCTGGTACCCTTATTGACGGTATTGAAACCGAATTGCGCCGTGATGAGCGCATCATGCGTTTCTTGACCGTACGTATGGACAAGTACCACGTAGAGTACGCTGAAAAGCGTCGTAAGCGTTTGTCGAACAAAAAACAGGAGGCATAATCATGGCTGAAGGATTGATGAAAGAAGCCCAATCGAAGGGCGGAGGTCAAGGAGACATTCGTTACTTGACGCCTCTAAGTATCGACACCGGTAAAAAAGAAAAATACTGCCGCTTCAAAAAAGCAGGCATCAAATTCATCGACTACAAGGATCCAGATTTCTTGTTGAAGTTGGTGAACGAGCAAGGAAAAATCTTGCCTCGCCGATTGACCGGTACCTCATTGAAGTATCAACGTAAAGTTGCCACGGCTATCAAACGTGCTCGTCACTTAGCACTGATGCCATACGTGGGTGACATGCTTAAATAAGGAGCACCATGGATATCATTCTGAAACAAGACGTTGAGAACCTAGGGTTCAAAGACGATATCGTAACAGTTAAGCCAGGATACGCTCGTAACTACTTGATTCCACAAGGGATCGGTATTATGGCGACTCCTTCTGCAGTCAAAATGTTGGAAGAAACGCTTCGTCAGCGCGCTCATAAAGAAGCGAAGTTGATTGAAGACGCGAACAAGACTGCTGCTGCATTGGCGGAAGCTGAAATCGTAATGAAAGCAAAAGTAGCCAAAGGTGGAACCAAGTTGTTTGGTTCTGTTACCGCTTCAGACCTCTCTGCCAAATTGGAAGAGATGGGGCACAACATCGACCGCAAGTACATTGCGATCACCGGTGGTGCTGCAAAAGCACTTGGTAACTACGAAGCGGTAATCCGCTTGCACCGCGAAGTACGCGCGAACGTTAGCTTCGAAGTGGCTGGAGAATAAGGTATATACCTCATCCGAATAGAAAGCCCCGCCTTGTGCGGGGTTTTTTTATGGCTAATTTTCTATATTTATGCTAAATAAATATATACAGGTGTCCTCGGGACACTTAAAACCATGAAAATCTGCCCCCGTTGTCAAAGTGAGCGCAATGTAAAAAGTGGTGTCGTCGGCGGGCGACAACGATTCCGCTGTAAGAATTGTGGTTACCACTTCACGGTGAGTAAGTTGGGTAAGAAGATCGATGACTATTATGTCGTTAAAGCGCTACAGCTCTACGTTGAGGGGGTCAGCTTCCGAGAAATTGAACGACTTTTGGGCGTCAGTCATGTCAGTGTCATGAACTGGGTACGGGCCCATAAGATCAAGCGCCCGACCACTGGTGATTATCATCCTACCTATAAAATCTTGACCCACGATGAATTGATGGATTTTTATCGGGATCGAGACAATATATCCGGAGCTGGGATGATCGTAACAGAGCTCGGCGATAAATTTATGCTCATTAAATGGGAGCGTTTCCGCTAGTCCCATCGCGCCGTGAGGCGCAAAAGATATAGCAAATTAGCATTTGTATATATCATATTCGTTTTTCTCTAGGTTTTCAGTGAGTTTCGATCCTGAGATTTCGGCCGAAGTCCACCAACTCTAAACCTTTAACTATGAGAAAAGCGATGCTACTCTTCGCGGTGGTCGGCCTATGTCTACACTACACGTCCTCCGCACAAAATGTCCCAACCGAATACGGAAGCGGTCTTAAGGTCGACTTGAGCGATGATGGTCAAAAGTACTTTAGACTCATCACTTGGCACCAAGCTTGGCTAACCGGGGCCCAGAACTCCAACGACGAATTTCAAATTACACCGCGGCTGCGCCGTTCGCGATTGCTCATGTTCGCACAACTGAGCGATCGTTTTTTGATTCTGACCCACTTTGGACTGAATAACTTAACTCCTGCTGGATTGGATCCCGTTGGATTCAGTTCTCAAGCGCAGCTGTTTATGCACGATGCTTGGGTGGAATTCAAAGTGACCGACAATATCTACCTGGGTTCTGGTCTCCATTATTGGAACGGAATTAGCCGATTGACCAACCAGAGTACCCTGAACATCATGCCGCTGGACAATACGCGGATGGCTTGGGCAACGATTGGAACGACGGATCAGTTTGCCCGTCACCTCGGGGTATACGCCAAAGGTAAAGTAGGCAAGCTCGATTATCGAGTGGCTTGGAATAAGGCCGCGGTCAATAGCTTAGACCAGCAGGCTGGTTTGGCCATTACCGGCGATCAGGCGGTATACAGAGGAGCTGCACTTTTCGGAGGTAAGGATGCCGGGAATATCTATCAAGGATATTTCATGTATCAATTCTTGGATCAAGAATCGAATAAGCTTCCCTACCTAGTGGGTACCTACCTTGGGAAAAAGACGGTCTTCAACATCGGAGCTGGATTCTACACCCACACCAACGGAAGTGTGACTCAAGATGCGATGGGCGATACCATTGGCCACAATGTGAGCCACTTTGGATTCGACGCCTTCTACGATGCGCCTATAGGAAATGAAATGGCGATTTCGGCCCTAGCGGCCTATTACCTTATGGACTATGGTCCCAATTATCAATTGGCCGGCTCTAGCCAAGTCATCGCTTCGGGTAACGGTTTCTATGGTCAGGTCGGTCTTCTCCTTCCTGCTTTTACCAAGATTGGTCGTTGGCAGCCTTATGTCACGTATTTGTCTCGCGGAGTGGATGCTCTTGACGGTAACTACAACCATATGGGATTGGGAGCCAACTACTTCATCAGCGGACACAATGCTAAAGTTTCACTGGAGTACCGAAATGCTTCACCTGTTGCCGGTGAGAACACCAGTCAGTGGGTAATGCAAGCCATGATCTTCTTATAAAATCAAAACCATGAGTAACAAATCTTTACAACAGTATTGGAAAAAGAACTTGGGCTATCTGGGGATTCTCCTGGCCATCTGGTTCGTGGTTTCCTATGTCTTTGGAATCTTGCTGGTCGATCAGCTCAACGCCATTCGCGTGGGGGGCTTCAAGCTCGGTTTCTGGTTCGCCCAACAGGGCTCCATCTACACCTTCGTCATTTTGATCTTCGTCTACGTTCGGCTCATGAACGGTCTGGATCGCGAATTCGACGTGGAAGAATAATCACCTATTAAAAGACGAAAAAATGGATATTCAAATTTGGACCTATATCATTGTTGGTATCACCTTTGCGCTCTACATCGGAATCGCAATTTGGTCTCGTGCCGGCTCTACAAAAGACTTCTATGTTGCCGGTGGGGGTGTTTCTCCTCTAGCCAATGGTTTGGCTACAGCGGCGGACTGGATGTCTGCAGCTTCCTTTATTTCCATGGCGGGAATCATCAGCTTCTCGGGCTACGATGGCTCGGTATATCTGATGGGCTGGACAGGAGGATACGTACTTCTCGCTCTTTTGCTGGCTCCGTATCTTCGGAAGTTTGGAAAATTCACAGTTCCTGATTTCATCGGGGACCGCTACTACAGCAACGTTGCGCGCACGGTTGCCGTAATTGCCGCACTCTTTGTCTCCTTCACTTACGTGGCGGGGCAGATGCGCGGAGTTGGGGTTGTTTTTGCCCGCTTCCTGGAAGTAGACATCAACACGGGAGTGTACATCGGTATGGCTATCGTGTTCTTCTACGCGGTGCTCGGTGGAATGAAGGGGATTACCTATACCCAAGTAGCACAGTATTGCGTTTTGATCTTCGCCTTTATGGTGCCCGCTATTTTCATCTCCATTCAAATGACCGGAAACCCTATTCCGCAACTCGGATTCGGAGGAACTGCGGCGGATGGATCTTATCTCTTAGACAAGCTTGACGGACTTCACGCGGAACTCGGATTTGCCGAGTACACCAACGGGAGCAAAAGTATGCTCGACATGTTCTTCATTACCGCAGCTTTGATGGTGGGAACGGCGGGATTACCGCACGTGATTGTCCGTTTCTTTACGGTACCCAAAGTACGCGACGCCCGACGTTCAGCGGGATACGCACTGCTGTTCATTGCCATTCTCTATACCACTGCTCCAGCCATTGCTGTATTTGCGCGAACCAACCTCATTGAAACGGTGAGCGACAAGGAGTACAGTGAGATGCCTGAATGGGTGCCAAACTGGGAAAAAACAGGTCTATTGGCCTGGGTGGATAAGAACGAAGACGGTAAGATCAACTACCTGCCCGGAAGTGCAGTGAACGGTAAAAAGCCCGTTTTCTCGGGTGAGACAGGACCTTATGGTCAGCGTATGGTAGAGAATGCGAACTTGGATTCTCCCAATGAGCTTTTTGTGGATCGAGACATCATGGTACTGGCCAATCCAGAGATTGCCAACCTGCCCAATTGGGTGATTGCCCTCGTTGCGGCGGGAGGTCTAGCTGCGGCACTATCTACAGCGGCTGGATTGCTCTTGGTCATCTCTACCTCGATCGCGCATGATTTGATCAAGAAGCAGATTGCTCCAGATATTTCAGAGAAAGGGGAACTCATCGCTGCTCGATTAAGTGCAGTAGTGGCGGTGACCGTGGCTGGATACTTCGGTATCAATCCTCCAGGTTTTGTGGCCTCGGTGGTGGCTTTGGCCTTTGGGTTGGCTGCGGCTTCCTTTTTCCCTGCCATTGTCATGGGAATTTTCTCCAAACGCATGAATCGTCAAGGCGCCATTGCCGGTATGATTGTCGGTTTGGGAATTACCATTTACTACATCGCCCGATTTAAGTTGGGTTGGATCGGAGATCCAGCTACAGCAACCAAAGACCACTGGTGGTTTGGTATCTCTCCAGAAGGATTTGGTACCATCGGGATGGTGATCAATTTCGCGGTCGCGTGGATCGTAGCCTTGTTTACCCCAGAACCTCCTCAGGATGTTCAGGATCTGGTTGAGGACATCCGGATCCCGAGCGGAGCAGGTTCTGCCGTAGCACACTAATCGAGCGACCCTTACATGAGTGAAGTCATATTTTATGGCTTCACTCATTTCTAAATTGTTGCACAAATGAATCGAGCCAAGCTGTTTTCTCTCTTTCTGGTCTTCTTCGCCATTCTTTGCTTCCCATTACCGGTGTTGTTCAAAGGTGCGAGTACGGTCTGGGGAATTCCCGCGCTCTATTTTTATCTCTTTGTTGTTTGGGCTGGAGCCATCGTCGCTCTGGCTTTGATAGTGAAGAGAACAAAGACCGAGTCTGAATGAGTGGTGCGCTCCTGGCCATATTGACGCTGCTCTACCTCGGTGTATTATTTGCCATTGGCTATTATTCCGAACGGGGTCATTCACTTGTGAAAAAATGGGCCAACGGATCGGCGGCCTATGTGCTATCGTTGGCCGTTTACTGTACGGCTTGGACCTTTTACGGGAGTATAGGTCGGGCGGCAACTTCAGGATTGGACTTCCTCGCGATTTATTTGGGACCAGTATTGGCCATGCCCCTCTGGTATCTGATTACCCGTAAGTCCATTCGAATTGCTCGAACCCATCGTATTGGTACCTTGGCCGATTTCTTCAGCGCGCGTTATGGACAATTCCAGCGCATGGCCACCTTGGTTTCTACGGTACTTCTCATGGCGATTATTCCCTACATCGCCCTTCAGATCAAGGCCATCTCCGAGAGCTACAGCCTTCTAACTACCCACGAAATGGGGTCGGCGGTTGCAGGCATCGATAGCGGATTTGTCGCAACGCTCATCCTCACCATTTTCACCCTTGCTTTCGGAACTCGATACCTTGAGGCCAGCCGACCAAAACGCGGAATGATCGCCGTGGTCGCCTTCGAAAGCGGAATCAAAATTTTTGTCTTTCTCCTCGCTAGCGTCATGATACTCGCTCAGTATAAAGGAGGCCTAGGTCAACTCTTTTCAGATGCGCATATCTTGTCTGACTTTGCGCAATTGACGGCCATCCCAGAAAAAGGCCAGAGCTCTTGGGTTTCCCTGATTTTGATCAGCAGTCTAGCCTTTCTCTTGCTGCCGCGTCAGTTCCAAGTGGCTGTAGTTGAGAACCGAAGTGAATCCCACCTCCGGCATGCCTTGTGGCTATTGCCGCTGTACTTCTTGGTCATTAATCTTCTTGTTTTTCCAGTGGCCCTCACGGGCCGATTGGCTTTTCCCGCGGAGATTGATCCAGATTTCTATATGAGCTGGCTGACCATGGATCAGCCTTGGCTCAGTAGCCTAGTCTTCATCGGAGGATTTTCAGCAGCCAGTTCCATGATCATTGTCTCGACCATCGCCATGGGAACAATGGTCAGCAACAATCTTATTGTACCGGCCTTGATTCGCTTGATGCCGTCGATCGATTTCTCCAAAAAGCTGCTTTGGATCCGCCGATTCAGCATTCTAGTCATTATGCTATTGTCCTGGGCCTATTTCCGAGGCGTAGGGGAACGCACCACTTTGGTTTCGATTGGAATTACCTCCTTCATTGGCGTTGCACAACTGGCACCTGCTTACCTTGGAGGGCTTTTTTGGAAGAAGGGAAACCGCCATGGGGCCTTTGCGGGAATGCTCTTCGGGTTGATTCTGTGGTTTGTCCTGTTGATTTTACCCGACCTCAACCCGGCTTGGAGTGTTTGGGAAGTAACGGCCTTATCGACTTGGCTGGGTGTGAGCACCACATCTACCGTGGTTTACCTCACGCTACTCCTCAATGCGATGGTCTATGTGGTGGTCTCGTCTTTCACGAAGGAAACTGCACGCGACATACAACAAGCAGAGCTCTTTGTTGATGCGGACAAGTATGCGCGCAGCTATGAAGACCGACTCGTTTGGCAGGGCAGCGCAAGCTTCCCCAATATCCAGGCGCTGTTGAACCAGTTTTTGGGAGATCAAAGAGCCGAGGAGGTCTTGGATCGATATGCCCGGATTCAGGGCGTTGATTGGCGATCAGCTCCTCATGCGGATGCTAAAATGATCAGCTATGCCGAACGACTGTTGGCCGAAGCCATTGGTCCTGCATCGGCCCGAATCATGATTTCCAGCGTGGTCAAAGAGGAGCGCATTGGAATTGGCGAGGTGGTGAATATCCTCAACGAAAGTCGAGAAGTCCTCCAACTCAACAAGAAACTCAAAACGCAATCTGATCAACTCATACTCGCCTCAGAGGAGTTGAGGCTTGCGAACGAGCAAATGAAGGAGCTCGGGGGATTGAAGGACGACTTCCTCTATACTGTAACACACGAGTTACGCACCCCACTGACGAGTATTCGTGCTCAAGCTGAAATTCTACACGATGAGCCCGAGATGCTCCGAAGTGATCAAGAAATGTTTCTCAACAACATAGTCGAGGATTGTGAACGCTTGACGAGACTGATCACCAATGTCCTGGACTTGGAGAAGTTTGAATCGGGCAACCTACAACTCGATCAACGAGTAGCGGACATCGCCGAGCTCCTCGATCGTTCCATCTCCTCCATGCACACCCTTGGAGAACATCATAATATTCAGGTCAAGATGGACCTTGCCCGAGGAATGAGACCGGTATTTATTGACCAGGACCGTATCACACAGGTAATTGTCAACCTGCTGTCCAACGCCATGAAATTTGCCAACCCGGCAGATGGTCACATCCGCATTTCGGCCTACGAAATTGACGGAGAGGTTAAGGTCAACATCATTGACAACGGCCCGGGAATTAGTCAAGAAGATGCGGAACGCGTCTTTGATAAATTCTATCAAGTTCGTCATCAACTGACGAATAAACCCAAAGGAACGGGGCTAGGTCTAGCCATTTGCAAGAATATCATTCAATCACACGGAGGAGTCATATACCTCCGTCCAGAAAAGAAAGGCGGGACTCGGGCCTCATTTACCCTTCCCATTTCCCGTCACCACCAGCAAAAACAAGAATCTCATGTCTAAGATTATGATCGTCGACGACGAACCCAATATCCTGATGAGTTTGGACTACATGCTCCGCAAAGAGCGGTATGATACACTCATTGCCCGCAACGGTACAGAAGCCATGGATCTGCTTCAAACGGAAGTCCCGGACCTAGTGGTACTGGACATCATGATGCCGGATGTAAATGGATATGAAATATGCGAATACATCAAATCGACAAAGACTTTTGATCAGACTAAAGTGATTTTCCTCTCGGCCAAGAGCAAACGGGCCGATTTGGAGAAAGGCCTGGCCCTGGGGGCCGATGCCTACATGCTCAAGCCTTTCTCCACACGTGAACTCCTCAAAGAAATCAAGAATCAACTCTCCTGACAAACCTTTAACCTGCAACTGATGAGTTACAAAGAACACTACGCAAAAAGCCTGACCGATCCTGCTGCCTTTTGGCAAGAGCAGGCTAATGAATTAGACTGGTTTCGGCCAGCAGATCAAGTGCTTTCCAAGGACCAAAACGACTTCTTTCGATGGTTTAAAGGTGGTATGATGAATACGGCTTATTTGGCCTTGGATTATCACGTCGAGAATGGAAGGGCAGAGCAAAACGCACTGATCTATGATTCCCCCGTCACCCAGACGGTGGAAAAGTACACGTATCGCCAGCTTCGAGATAAGGTGAGTGCCTTGGCCGGAGGCTTAAAAGCCCTTGGAATTGAAAAGGGAGATACGGTGGTCATCTACATGCCAATGATTCCAGAGGCAGCGATGGCCATGCTGGCCTGCGCTCGAATTGGAGCCATTCACAGCGTAGTCTTTGGTGGTTTTGCCCCACACGAACTGGCTATTCGCATTGATGACGCGAAGCCTAAGCTCATCATGACGGCAACATCGGGGATTGAGGTGGACAAGATCATTCCCTACAAACCCATGGTAGATCAAGCCATAGAAAAGGCGGAACACAAGGTGGATCGCGTCGTGGTATTTCGTCGAAATCTAGGAGCTCCTGCACCTGTGCAAAACCGGGATATAGACTGGAATGAGTTGGTCGCTTCGGCCGAGCCTGTAGGATGCACCCCTGTGGACGCTCAAGATCCGCTCTATATTCTCTATACTTCAGGTACGACCGGAAAGCCAAAGGGCATCATTCGTGAAAATGGCGGACACGCAGTGGCCCTGAACTACAGCATGAAGTATATCTACGGGCTTCGCCCCGGAGAAGTCTTTTGGGCTGCTTCGGATGTAGGCTGGGTTGTAGGACACAGCTACATTGTTTACGCTCCGCTCATTTATGGGGCTACCACCGTTCTGTTCGAAGGTAAACCCATTCGTACGCCTGATGCATCCACTTTCTGGAGGGTGATTGCAGAACACCGAGTATCCGTCATGTTTACCGCTCCAACGGCTATTAGAGCCATTCGAAAAGAAGATGAGGAAGGGGCCTTGATGAAGAAGTATGATTTGAGTTGCTTGCGGTATCAGTTTCTCGCCGGAGAGCGTTGCGATGCGGCTACCTTGCATTGGTTAGAAGACATGCTTCGTGTACCGGTCATTGATCACTGGTGGCAAACGGAATCCGGCTGGCCAATGCTGGCGAACATGATGGGACTAGACGCTTTACCGGTCAAAGCCGGTTCGGCTACACGCCCGGTACCGGGGTACGGCATCGACATATTGCGCGAAGACGGATCTTTAGCAGAACGAAACGAGGAGGGTTATGTGGCCGTTCGACTACCCTTACCACCGGGTTGCCTACCAACGCTTTGGGGAGATAACGAGCGATTCCGAAGGGGATACTTGGACAAGTTCCCGAACTATTACTTCTCTGGTGACGGTGGTTACATTGATGATGACGGGTATTATTTCATCACGGGCCGCGTGGACGATATCATCAATGTCGCGGGACATCGTCTGTCTACGGCGGAGATGGAAGAAGTCGTTTCCGGAAATCAAAACGTAGCAGAGTGCGCAGTCATTGGAGTTCAGTGCGAGCTCAAAGGTCAACGACCAGTGGCCTTAGTCGTACTGAAACCAGATGTTCCTGTATCGGAGCATGAGTTGGCTATGGAATTGGTCGCTTCCGTTCGGGCGGAAATAGGCCCTGTAGCCGCGCTTAAAGAAATCCATGTTGTGGAGCGATTGCCGAAGACTCGGTCGGGTAAGACCTTGAGAAAACTACTTCGGGCCATTGCCGATGGAAAGCCCTACAGCATTCCATCTACAATTGACGATCCGACGATTATTGAATCGATCGCTTCGATTATCGGGCCGCAGGCCCAAAAACAAAACGAACAAAAGAAAAACGTGAACCACTAAACCGAACCCATGAATTATCAGATTAAATCATTCGAGGAATATCAAGAGAAATACAAGCAAAGTGTTGAGGATCCATCGGGATTCTGGGACGAAATAGCTGGTGAATTCCAATGGCGCAAACCCTGGGACAGCACTTTTGAATCGGACTTTTCGAAACCAGATGTGCGGTGGTTTACCAATGCCAAAATGAACATCACCGAGAATTGTCTGGATCGCCATTTAGAGGATCGCGGTAACAAACTAGCGGTGATATGGGAGCCCAATGATCCTAAGGAGCGCTTCATACGATGGACGTACCGAGAGCTGTATGAACGGGTGAATCAATTTGCCAATGTCTTGAAGAAGCACGGTGTGGTCAAAGGAGATCGCGTTGCCATTTACATGCCCATGATTCCCGATTTGGCCGTAGCGACTTTGGCATGTGCACGAATCGGTGCCGTACACAGTGTTGTTTTTGCGGGATTTTCAGCTTCTGCCTTGGCGGACCGGATCAATGATGCACAGTGTAAAATGGTCTTGACTTCGGATGGATTGTACCGAGGTGCCAAGGAGATTCCTGTCAAAGCTGTTGTGGATGAAGCGCTTCAAGAATGCCCATCGGTAGAAACGGTTCTTGTTGCAGAACGTACACAATGGGCCGTGAATATGGTGGACGGTCGTGATTATTGGCTCTACAAGGAAATGGAGGAAGCCGATAAGGAATGTCCTGCAGAAGAAATGGATTCCGAGGACATGCTGTTCATCTTGTACACCAGTGGTTCTACGGGTAAGCCGAAAGGAGTGGTGCACACCTGTGGAGGGTATATGGTGTACGCGGGATATAGTTTTGCCAATGTCTTCCAGGTAGGGGAGTCGGACGTATACTGGTGTACCGCTGACGTGGGTTGGATTACTGGACATACGTACATCGTATATGGTCCGCTCTTGAACGGAGCTACGACCGTCATGTTTGAGGGCGTTCCGACCTATCCATCTCCAGGACGCTTTTGGCAAGTTTGTGATAAGCACGGGGTAAACCAGTTTTATACCGCTCCAACGGCAATTCGCGCGTTGATGGCGCATGGAGAAGATCATGTACTTTCTTATGGATTGTACTCGCTAAAGGTTTTGGGAAGTGTGGGTGAGCCTATAAATGAAGAGGCATGGGAGTGGTACCACATCCACGTTGGAAAAGAGAAGTGCCCGATTGTGGATACATGGTGGCAAACGGAGACCGGCGGAATCATGATTTCCGGCTTGGGAGATCTTTCACCGATGAATCCGTCACACGCCGGGTATCCGCTTCCGGGAATTCAACCCGTTCTATTGGATAGCGATGGAAATGAGATTGAAGAAAACGAGGTGGAAGGGTATCTGTGTATTAAGCACCCTTGGCCTTCTATGCTTCGCACGACTTATGGAGATCACGAGCGCTGCCGTGTGACGTATTTCTCCCATTATGATGGCTATTACTTCACGGGAGACGGTGCTAAGCGAGACAAGAATGGCATGTACCGTATAATTGGCCGTGTAGACGATGTGATCAATGTTTCCGGTCACCGCTTCGGAACGGCCGAAATTGAAAACGCCATCAACGCGAACGACAAGGTTGCCGAAAGCGCAGTAGTGGGCTATCCTCATCCCATCAAAGGACAGAGTATCTACGCCTATGTTATTACCCGTGATGAGGTAGCCAATCAAGATGTTCTGCGCGCAGAAATCGTCGAAACCGTGGTGGCTGAAATCGGGAAGATTGCCAAGCCGGAGAAGATTCAGTTCGTTCCTGGTCTGCCTAAGACCCGTTCCGGAAAAATTATGCGGCGGATTTTGAGGAAGGTAGCGGAGGGAGATACCTCTAACTTGGGAGATACCTCCACGCTGTTGGATCCAGATGTAGTCGAAATTATCAAAGAAGGTGCCCTCTAATGCCATCGTTCAGCGCGTAGCCGACTTTTTCAAGTCGTTTCCTCCTTTTGACCTAATGTCCGAGGAGGAAACGCTGTATTTGGCCACCAGGACCCAGGTCACCTATGTCCGACCAGGTGAGGTGATTTTTCAGAAAGACCACAAGCCGGGTGAGTACTTTTATATGGTCCGATCTGGAGCCGTGGACCTCGTGGAAGGAGATGAAATGATCGATGTCTTTGACGAGGGAGATCTTTTCGGAATCCGGCCGCTTTTAGCTAATGATACTTATCGAGGGTCTTCCGTTGTTCGTGAAGAGGGAATCATCTACTTCTTGCCCTTGGCTTCTGGTAAAAGGATCTTGGAGGGAAACGCTCGGGTGGCGATGTACTTTGCACGGGATTTTGCATCGTCCCGTAAGGGACTTAGAACTCAAGGGCTTGAGGCGATAACACTCGCTGATGTTCGGAAAGATGTTCTGTGCGGGACTGATGAGGTGCTGATTCGCCATGCCGCATTAGATATGAGCGAACGAGGCGTCGGGAGCTATGTGGTTGTCGATGATCTCAGACGTCCTGTAGGGATTGTCACTGACCGGGATCTGCGGGTGCAGGTGGCTACGGGTAAGGTGCCTTTGGAAGATCCAGTGACGGCCATCATGAGTTCACCCGTCCGCACAATGGCTCCAGATCAAAGTCATGCGGCTTACTTGATTCAAATGGTGGAGCGAAAAATCCATCACTTGGTGATTACAGAGGATGGGACAAGCAACTCCGCTGTAGTAGGCATGGTTAGCGAGCACGATATTCTCGCCGCGCAGGGTGATCATCCCGCTTTGATCATCCGCGAAATCCGATCCGCAAGCACGCGGGAGAAAGCCATGAAATGGAGAGATAAAGGTGATCGCCTTATTGAGCGTTACTTGGAACAAGACGTACAAGCGTCTACCATCAGTGCGCTTTCTGCCGCTATGAATGAATCGGTTTATCGACGAGTGGCTCGGGAGGTAGAGCAGGAGTTGGGTCCGCCACCCTGTGATTATACTTGGTTGATGCTGGGGTCTTTAGGGCGAAGAGAACAATTGATTCGCACGGACCAGGATCACGCTTTAGTGCTTGAAGATCAAAACGAGACCATTGATGCCTATTTCAAGGAATGGGCGGAGCGTGTCTGTGCTGGCCTCACCGCCTTTGGTTTTGAACCGGACGCCGCGGAGATCATGCCTACGGAAAGGAAGTGGAGAAGTTCCATTGCCGAATGGAAAGAGCGTTTTTCATCATGGATTCGCGTTCCGGATGAAGAACACGTTCTACAAACGACCATATTCTTTGATTTTCGACCTATTGACGGGCCAGATGAGCGCTCCAGAGCGCTGGCTGAACATATTTATGCCGAATGCGACCTTCATGAACGCTTTGCTTCGTTTTTGGCACGGGACGGTGCTGAAACTCCTCCGCCTTTGAGCTTTTTCCGACAGTTTATAGTCGAAAAGTCCGGGGAGCACAGAGATGAATTTGATTTAAAGCTCCGAGTGTTGTTGCCGCTCGTGGATGTTGCACGCATCCTAGCGCTCCAGCATCAAATCATGGACATCAACAATACACGAGAACGCTACCTGAAGGCAGCACAGGTTGAACCAACCAATGCCAAGTTGTTCCGAGATGCCGCGGAGGCTTTTGACTATGCCCTTAAACTGCGAGGAAGTGTCGGCATGAGGAATGAGACGTCGGGCCGATATATTCCGCTTTCCGACTTGAGTAAAATGGAACGTCAGTCTTTGCGGAGTATATTCGAGATCATTCAGAGCCTGCAGTCCATGCTTAAGGTTCGTTTTCAACTCAATTATTTTAGAAGCTGATGTGGGGCTGGTTTTCTAAGCGAGGTTCCACTGGCACACGCTTGTCACCGCGCGATGGATTCGGAAGGCGTCAAGTTGTTTTTGATTGTGAAACGGACGGCCTTGATCCCCAAAAGAACAGGATTCTTTCGTTGGGAGCCGTTGAAATTGTGGATCGAAAAATTCAATTAGAGAGCTCTTTTGAATGGCGACTAAAGCGATCATCCTTTGATGGTGGAGGGGCAGAAATACACGAGTTTACCGGAAGAGATTTGATTAGTGGGTTGGAAGAAGAAGAGGCTGTTAAACGATTTGTCGACTTCGTCGGAACGGACCTGCTCGTTGGTCATTTTATCGATTTTGACGTGGCCTTGATTCAAGAGTCCTTGAAGAGGTCCAGTATGCCGCTTTTAGAGAATAAAACCTACGACACCTTGGAGGTTGCTCGTCGGAAATTTCCCGATGGTGTAGAGCGAGGTCAAAAATCCTGGGCCTTATCTAAAGTTTGCCAAAAGCTCGGTCTCGAACATCACGGTGCACATACGGCATTAGGTGACGCCTATATGACTGCGGAATTATTCCTCTATTTGACTTCCGAGTAACATCCCCTTCCTTTCACCGTTGTTTTACTACCTTCCAATCATGAAAAACGCACGACTTTCGGGTGCACTATGCGCACTGTTACTGGCTTTCGGAGTTCATTCTGCTGAGGGTCAAGCTCTGTATTCCAGTCAAGAGTCTCTGAACCGGGTTTGGTCAAACCCTGCGGAAACAGGGTTTCAGACCATCGGAGGGTTGAGATTAAACACTCGACTTCAGCGTTTCTCCGGTGTGCCGGGAGTACCCTATCAAAGCTACTGGGTGACCAATGAAAATCGAATCAATGAGTGGTTCAATACCGGAATTTCTTTCTATTACGATTTAGATGGCCTAGCCTTGAATAGATTCCAGTTTGGCGTTCCTCTAGCTATTGATTTCGGGGATGAATTTCATTGGTCCGTAGGAGCTACTCCTTATGCGCATTTAAGCTACTACGGAACTGATCCAGGCGGTCCACCCATCGATACTCCGGGGGGATTTCCGGCTGAAAACGAGTGGATCTGGAATTTCGGAGCCCACTTTGGAGCCGCCATGGAGTATAGGGGTTTGCATGCTGGTGTGTCCTTTTTCAATGCGGTACATACGGAGAAGGACTTTACGGAATACGACGTGAGCCGAGTCTATGTTTCTTATCGATTTGAGCTGCAGGAGGACTTAGACCTGGAGCCGGTAGTGACCTTTCGACTCAACGAACAAAGCAATGCGAATGATTTTGGAGCCCATCTCTGGATTCGGGATGCGATGCTCATAGGGGCTCATTGGAGAGCCGCAGAATTAGATGGTCAGAACTGGCTCATTTTGCAGGTGGGATATGCCGCCATCAATCAATTTGAGTTCTACACCTCTTTTGACTTCGATATGGGGGTGACGTACCCGGGCTTCACGGCCGAGGTTGGGCTGCAGTACAGCTTTAATGACTAGGACCTAGTTCAGTGTTGCTTGATCTCGGATACTGCTTTGTCTGCACGTGCAAAAGCGGTCTTATTCTTCCACTTGAACCAGCTATTACCTATCGTTTTGCGCAGCAAATCGTCAACGTGCGTAGCGATACCTACTTTCCAAAGTCCTAAAAAGCGTGTGCTCCAACGAGGGCTCAATGAACGCAAGCTCATGGCAAATCCACCCTCCAGATACTCAATGTGGTGCCACCAAGCACTGGGAATAAAGAGCGTATCACCCATCTCCATAATTGTGCTTACCCCGCGCACGTGTTCTAGAGCTGGGAATTTCTCGTAATCCGGATGGTCCACGTCAACTTGGCTGTGGACGCCAAAAGGAAAACGGTAGAGTAATTCGCTCTGATCAGGAGGGAACAAGACTACGCGCTTTCTTCCGTGGAATTGGGTTAAAAAGACATTGGACATATCCATATCCTGATGAATGCGAACAATACTATTGGCTCCTCCAAAGAAGGTAAATGGAAGTTGTTTAACCCAACCCGAATTGATGTCTGGAAACTTAAAGTCATTCTTCAACTCCGGCATGTGCTTGAAGATGTTGAAGAGAAAAATTCGTTTGTTGGTCGGCTCGCGTTCGATGAGATCTAAGTAATCTCCAAAACGCATGTATTCATCAGGAGCCTTAAAGGAGCGGTCTACCTTTTCGGGGATTTCATCAAAAATTCCCACTTCAAGGTCCCCTAGGTTTTCCCGAAAGAAATCCATGGTCCACTTCGTATACGCTGGCTCATCCTTCAACAAGCCTCGAATGACCACGGGTTTATTTGGGAGGACGTATTTTTTGCGGAACTGCTCGGCAGTGATCTCTCCAACTTCGTAACGGTCTATGGGTGCACTAAAATCAATCGGCATAGGTCTGTCTCCTTCTCCTGGGCAAAATTAGATGCCCGTATAATTGTGTGGAGTGATTTTTATCATCTCCTGTTTAACTTCTTCGCGGACCTCCAACTGGCCGATGAAGACTGCCAGAGATTCCTGAGTGATGTGCTCGTTGGTCCGGGTTAGTGCTTTTAGGGCTTCGTAGGGTTTGGGGTAGCCCTCACGTCGAAGAATGTTTTGAATGGCCTCAGCCACAACGGCCCAATTCGCTTCCAATTCAGAGGCAATTCGTTCTTCGTTGAGCAGTAATTTACCCAATCCTTTTAACGTGCTTTTAATGGCGAGTATTCCGTGTGCCAATGGCATCCCGGCATTTCTCAGTACAGTGGAGTCCGTCAAATCGCGCTGTAGGCGCGAAATCGGGAGCTTCGCTGCCAAGTGCTCCAAAAGGGCGTTTGCAATTCCCAAGTTTCCTTCTGAATTCTCAAAGTCGATGGGATTCACCTTATGGGGCATGGCGGAACTACCTACTTCCCCGGCCTTAATCTTCTGTTTGAAGTAGTCCATGGAGATGTAGGTCCAAATGTCTCGGTCCAGATCCATGATGATGTTGTGGACGCGCTTCATCCCATCGCAGAATGCGGCAAAGTAGTCGTAGTGCTCAATTTGTGTGGTGGGCCAACTGTGCTTTAAACCGAGTACTTCCTCCACAAATTGAGTTCCAAAGGACTTCCAATCCTGATTTGGGTAGGTTACCTGATGGGCGTTGAAATTCCCGGTTGCTCCACCAAACTTCGCGGCGAATGGGATGCGCTCAATCTCGGCCATCTGAAGCTTCAGGCGTTCAACGAAGACCGCAATTTCTTTTCCCAAACGGGTAGGGGAGGCTGGTTGGCCATGGGTGCGCGCTAACATGGGAATATGAGCCCATTCTTGGCTCAGCTCATTCAAGCGCTCAATTAATTCCTCAAGTGCTGGCAAATAGGCTCGTCGGTAACCTTCTTTGAGGCTGAGCGGAATGGCTGTATTGTTGACGTCTTGAGAAGTCAGACCGAAGTGCACAAACTCAACGTACGATTCCAAGCCCAGAGCTGGGAAACGCTTCTTGATGAAGTACTCTACCGCCTTAACGTCGTGATTTGTCGTCTTTTCCGTTTCCTTGATTTCTTGAGCGTCTTCCTCAGAAAACTCCGTGTAAAGTGCACGCAAATCGTCAAAGGTTGAACTCGGTACATCAGCCAATTCTGGAACTCCAGAACCACACAAGGCAATGAAGTATTCAATTTCAACACGAACGCGGTATTGAATCAGGCCAAATTCGGAAAAGAAAGGCGCCAGTTCTTCCACTTTGCTTCGGTAGCGACCGTCGACGGGAGAAATGGCGGTTAAAGCGTTGAGCTTCATGGGTCTCTTATTAGGCGGCAAAGGTAGTAAAAAGGCACAGAAAATGGTATCATTGCAGCCTAGTTCAGTCCTATGGATTTGGTTCGCGTCAGCGCAGTTTCATACCTCAACACCCTGCCTTTTCAATACGGCTTTGTCCACGGCCCCAAGATCGCTATGGACCTGAGTTTGGATATTCCTTCAGAATGCGCTCAAAAGCTCATCGATGGACAGGCAGAGGTTGGGCTCATTCCAGTGGCGACACTCCCTGAGTTGCCTGAATTCAGCATCATCACGGACTACTGCATTGCTGCCGATGGTCCCGTACGAACCGTCCTCTTGTACAGCGATGTACCCATTCACCAAGTGGAGACCATTTGGCTCGATTATCAAAGCAGAACCAGTGTGAACCTCTGCCGCATCCTCTGCGCTGAATTCTGGAAGGTCAATCCGGAATTCAAGGCCACGACTCCTGGTTTTGAGCAGGGCTTTGGTGATCGAGAAGCCGCTGTGGTCATTGGCGACCGCACCTTTCGGATGGAAAAAGAGTACGCCTACACCTATGATTTGAGTGAGGTTTGGAAGAATATGACCGGCTTGCCCTTTGTCTTTGCCGCTTGGGTAGCGCACGCCGTGGTTACTCCCGAATTTACTCGGGCCTTCAACGACCTTTTGCGCTTTGGCATGGAGCATCGGCAAGAGGCGATTGATCAATACCTTCGGGAAAATGATGACCCCGGCGACCTACGGGGCTACCTTACGGATTCGATTAAATACGAATGGGGGACCAAAGAAGCTCAAGCACTCCAACTCTTTTTGACCAAGTTGGACGGCTTGCCGCCACTGCCTAAGTAAAACTGATCATCGCCCGGAATACGGCTTTGTCTCTCGGGGTACTATAGGCCTCCATGGTGTGATCGGTACCCTCGACCGAACGCTTGGATAAAATTTCTTCCCCTTCCGTCGTTTCCGCGAGGTAATTCGTGACTATTCTATTCCAGGGACGTTCCCATTCAGCACTTTCGAAGGTGTCCAATAGCCAACGGAGGTACTTGGTGTTGTTCACGTGTCGATTCAAGTCAATGTCGCTGAAGGGCACGATAAAAGAACGCTCTCGATCTGCCCTCTCTACGGGTTCCACTTTGAGTGGCATCTCCTCAATGGCATGAATATGCGCGCGTTCCGTGAGAATAGGTGCTAAATTCTCCAGAGGACTGACCCTACGGGTCGATGCGTCCAGCAGCACGTAGCTAGACGTAGCCCGTCCAAAGGTTTGTCCCTCTGAATCTTTCCACAGCCAATCCCGCCGGGCAAAGAAACCATCCTTTCCTTTTGGCCAGGTTTGCAAGCGCACTTCTTCTCCGGAACGAGGAAGGCGATCAAATTCCACTTGCATGCGGGTAACCACCCAGAAAACTCCCTGCTCCCTCAAAGCTTGTACTCCATAACCCAGTTCTTCAGCATGGAACCACGCAATCTCTTCCATGCGTTCCATGACTCCCGCGGGAGTCATTTTTTGATGGATATCGCTTTCCGAGGGGCGGACGACAAAGGTGGATTCTCTTGTGCTCTTCATTACTCGATGCGGTGACCCCGGGCCTTTTCAAGGATTTCGAACCAGCGCTCTCGGCTCATTTCTTCCGAGTGCTCGGTCATGAAGGCCTTCCAGCGCTCTGGCTTGGTGGAGCCAACAATCGGAAGGGGATTGGAAGGGTGTCGACGCATCCACTGTAAAACTTCACCGGGTTCGGCAATGTCCGTGAGTTTTCCACCACCCAGAGGTCCCCAAATCTGTGGTCGTTTCTTTCGGTGAGCCAATTGGTCGAGTTGTCCATTCCAAATGGGATCGAGATGCGTTAAACTCCATTCGATCTGGTTCGTCTCCAGCGCTATGTGCTTATTCAACAAATCCCATTGGTGGGGTAGGAAGTTCGATGTGCCCGCTGCCTCGAGCAGCCCTTCCTCTTGAAGACTTTGAAAGGCATGGGCGATTTCTTCGTAGACCATGAGGGGATCGGGCCGATGGATGAGGAGCATGTCCAGATAGTCGGTTTGAAGGTGCTCCAAACTGCGTTGCGCCGCAGTACGGATGTACTCGAAGGTCGTATTGTAGTGCTTGACTTCTCCTCGAACGATCCCGCACTTGGTGATGAGCGTAAGCCTTGAACGATCCGCGCCACTGTCTTGAAGGGCAGTGCCGAATTCAGCTTCTCCTTTTCCTTCACCGTAGATATCGGCCAGATCGAAATGATCAATGCCCATCTCTACGGCTTCCGCAATCCGATCACCCTGTTCTTGTGGAGACCAGCCCGCACCCCAAGCGCCCCAGCGCATGGTCCCTAAAATGAGTCTTGGTTCACTCATAAAGCTTGCTTTAAGATTCGCACGGTTCGTTTTTCTCCATTCGGCCATGTGAACTCGGCGAAGTACATTCCCGCCGGAAGCGCGCCCGTGGATAGTTCGTATTCCCCGAGGGACCAAGCTGATCGCGATAGATTAACCATCATGGCCAGTTTGCCTTTGGTCGAGTAAAGCCTGATGGATGTAGGCCGATCAGAAGCGTGTTCTACTCGGAAACGAACACTATCGGCAAAAGGATTTGGAAAAGTGGTGACCTCTGGTACTAAAACCTCTTCTGGTGTGGACAACTCATCGAGAGGGAAAGCGAAGTCGATGAGCTCGTCCAAAGTGGCACGCCATAGCCCCCAACTATGCCCTTCATAATATTCTCCCCAATGCACCGGGAATCCCTCTTGAATGAGCGAGTCTCTCAAGGTGCGGTTGTAGTATTTAACCGACTCATAGGTTCCCCAAACCATGGCGACCCGGATATTGTCAGCATCACTCTGGGCAATGACATCGAGTGTGTGGAAATCATCGGGCCAAAAAGCGCCACTGTGAAACCCGACATTTCCGAAGACTTCTTCGTGCTGAAAGGCAATCAGCGCAGAGATATTCCCACCAAAGGAATCCCCGAGCACCATGCGGCCCCACGGTCCATTAATTGTGGAGTACATGCCGTCAATGTAGGGCACCAATTCTTGCGCAAAGAATGCGGTGTAGGCATCGCGGAGAGCAAAGGCGTATTCGTCGTTGCGATTAGTGGGCGTTACAAAGACGCCGATAACGGGCTGAATGGAGTCTGCGGCAATGAGGTTGTCCAGAACGGTGGTCGAACTTCCGAGAAGTCGGTATTCCGTACCGTCTTGAAAATACACCGTCGGATAGTTCTGCGTACTGTCGTAGTTCGGTGGTAAATAGACGTGAACAGGGTAGGTTTTATTGGTATTGGTGCTGTTGATGCTGTGGGTAATGATCGTTCCGGATGGGACGGAAGGGTCGACGACAATCTCCCAGGGCTGAACGTATTGAGGCATGGCCAGCTCACTGTTGGCGCCAAAGCCTCCGGGAGCTGTATGTGGGTTTAAGGGATCCAAAACCCAATTGCCGCTGACAATGAGTTTGTAGTCTAATCGAGCCGTAGGCTCAAAACTCAGACTTCGATACTTTAAGGTTGAACCTCCAATGGGAAAGAGGTCGTTTCCACTGGGGTTCCAGCTGTTGAAATCACCCGCGACTTGTACGGAGGTGGCACTTCCTCGATGTAAGAAGACCGCTGAATCACCGCTGACGTAGGGGGTTTCGGGGTGTACTAGGAAGAAGCTGTCTATAAGGGCTTCTTGGACCGTCGAGTTTCCCTGATTCGCTAACAAGGCGTAGTACAGGGTTTGAAAATCATTCTGTCCTGAGCTCAAAAGAGGAATCAGTGCAAGGGCGATCAGCAGTCGTTTCATAGCGTTGAAAGGAATTGTACGAGAACATCTCGGTATTCTTCGGGGTGATCCAATACGGACTTGGCGTGCTCAGACCCCGGTGCCAGCCATTGTTGCTTAGGGCCAGGGTAAGCTTCGAAGTTCTCGTGAATCATGTAGGTGGGTACAAAGGTGTCGCTGTCTCCGTGGATGAACAGCATGGGCACCTCTCCATCGGCGATTTCCGCCCGCGGGACCACATCGTTGAAGTCGAATCCAAAGCGCCAGCCACTGACTCGATTGGCCCAGCGGGTAATGCCCCAGTCCGGTAACCCGTAGTCGTCGGTCAGCTTGTAGGACAGTACATCACGTGTGCTGGAATAGCCACAGTCTTCAACCGCAAAATTGATGGGCTGTTGACGCTTCGACCATCCGGTGTACATCATCACGGTTCCAGCGCCCATGGATTCTCCGTGGACTCCTACAGGCAAACCAGGTGCTCGTTCGCGGACCTCGGCCACCATGTGGTCTAAGTCTTCGCGCTCCAGCAGGCCGTAGCTCAAGAAGGGTCCTCCGCTCATTCCGTGGAATCGGTGGTCATAGATAAGTACGTTGAATCCTAAGTCATGCCAAATAACGGCGTATTTCACCATGGACCAGCGGTCCATGCGATAGCCGTGGCAGAGGACCACAGACCCAATAGCCGAATCCACGGGGATCCACGTGCCTTCGAGTTCATAGTCAAAAGCGCCTTGAAGTCGGAAGGTGTCCGAATTCACTGACATTGCGCGATAGGCAGTGGTGTCCAACCAGCCCAAATCAACAATGCGTTGATATTGACTTGTTCCTCGCCAATTGTCCGGACGCAAAGCGACTTCAGAGAAGTAATAGCCGATGGCCGAAAAGAGAATAAAATAGAGGATAATGGCCCCGATTGCGGAGCGCACGACGATCTTTCTGTTCATGGGGAAAAGTTACGGCCTTCGGCCGAGAAATCATCGATCCTTGTCGTGCCAGCCCCGGATTTTCAAAAAGACGGTGTCCTGAGATCCCTGCAGGTAACTTCTGTTGGGAATGTCCTCTCCATTTCCCTTGGTTTCGACCGTTGCCCAACTGCCTCTGTTGATTTTGTAGCTAAATCGATAGTTGACACGAGGGATGGTCAACACATAGCCAATCTCCGTTCGATCGAAGCGCAACTCTTCTTTATTGACTTCCCAATTGAACTGACTACTGGCGAGGTATAGGTCCTCTTGATCCGGAGTACTCATGGGGACATCTGTGACGACGAAGGTCAGCGAATTATGCTCTTCCGCTAATTGGTCCCACCATCCTTCAATGCGCACGGGAATGGTGTCGTGATCCTCCGGATCGATGTACCTGTTGATTCGGGGGTAGCCTTCTGCGTCAATTTCTCCGCTCTTCCACGAACCTCTGTGAAATTTGTAGTGCGTTCCAAACTGTGTTTTGGGTACGACAATGTGCCAGGGTCCTGGGCCGGCAGGCAAGAAGCCGAATTGCGAATCTTCTAGGTTCCAGTCGTTGAAATCACCGACGATGTAGATGGAATCCTCGGTTGAGGATGGAATGTCATCGACCCGAAGGGTCACGAAATTGCAAAAGTTCGGGTTGAGGTCTGACCAGTTTTCAATGCGTACCCGGGCAAAGGCATCTTCGCGAACGGAGAGTGTTCGGTTTTCAATTTCATATCCGCAACTGTCGGCTTCAACGGAAGTCCAGTCTCCACGGGTGAACTTGTATTCGATGTCTCCGACACCCGGTCCCAGTTGAACGAAGTAGCTCTTGGTTTCGGGCCGATAGGTCATCCGGTAGCGTTCATCTCCAGGATTCCACTGATTGAAATTCCCTGAAATATAGATGTCGGCTTGAGGCGGAGTATTCTCTGGAACATCCACCAGCTCAATTTCGGCGTTGTTGCAGCCGACCAGGAAGAGGAAACCTGCGAAGAGTAGGCCGAACTTTTTCATTGATCCATCCATTGCAAAAACTCTTTCGTTCGGCTCCGACTCACCAAAACACGTTCGTCAAAAGCTGGATTTAACTCCAGCATATATTGTCCTGCTCCGTAGCGTTCAATTTTTTCCATTGCAGTCATGGAGACAATAATCTTTCTACTGATTCGGAAGAAGAGCTCGGGATCTAGAATTTCGGTGAGCTTTTCCAGATTGTATTCCACAATACTGTTTCGCCCTTCGTAATCTCGAAGAAAGACAGTGTCGTCCTCTGCATAGAAATAGGCGATATCCTCGACCTTATAGTGCCGTAGGCGTTGCCCCACTTTGCCTACCATTCTCTTCTTGTAGGGCACTTCTTTATGACGCAAGGCATGAACCAGCTCCTTGTACATTGGAGTAGAGTGGGCAGGAGCCTCAAAGTACATGCGGTACTTCTCAATGGCGTGCGCCAACTTGTCCTTTTCCACGGGCTTCAGCAAATAGTCCACGCTGTACACCCCGAAAGCCTGAAGGGCGAACTGGTCGTAGGCCGTGGTGAAAATGACCGGTGACTTGACCTCCACTTGGTCAAAGATTTCAAAACTCAGACCGTCGGACAGTTGAATGTCCATGAAGATAAGGTCTGGAGCTGGGTTGTTTTGTAAATACTCCACAGCGTCTTCTACAGATTCCAAACCGGCCGTCATGCTCACATTGGACTCAAGGTCACCTATGAGGCGCATGAGTTCGCGTTGCGCGTGAGGCTCGTCTTCAATGATTAAGAATTGTTCTTCTTGGGCCATAATAAAGGGAGTTCAACGGAAAAGAATTCAGTGTTCTGTACAATCAAAACTTCACGAGTAGTGAGGGCGGCATACCGACTCTTGATGTTCTTGAGACCGACACGGGTCGATTCTTCGAGCGTTTGCTTGGGCTGAAAATTGTTTCGGACTTCAAGGCTTCGTCGCATTTCATTGTAGCGCAATTCAATATGTAGGGGACGCTTTAGGGAAACCTCGTTGTGCTTGAGCGCATTCTCGATGAGGAGCTGCAAACAAAGAGGTGGGAGCTGCATGTCCAAGGCTATGTCTGGAACCTCGGTAGTGAACTTCACGCGGTCTTCAAATCGCGTCTCTATGAGGTCTCTATAGGCCTCCATGAGTTGCCACTCTTCCCTCAATTGCACGGTTTCCCGATCGCGAATCTCCAACACGTGCCGATATACTTGAGAGATGCGACGCAAAAACGTGGTCGCCCGCTCCTGGTCCTCGTGAATCAGGGAGCTCAAGGTGTTGAGGGAATTGAACAAGAAATGGGGGTTGATTTGGGCGCGCAAGGTTTCCAATCGAACCTGGAGGTTTTCCTTCTTGTAGCGCTCCACTTCAGCAAGGGAAGAACGCCAGCGATCAAGGATAAATGCTCCGGTTACCCCGGCTACGTATAGGCTGGAAAGCAACCAACCCGTAACGACTTCGATTTGGAGGTAGTGAAGGCTGAGGTAATAGGCTCCTTCGGTTTCCCAAAGCTGGGCATAGCTTGCTAAGACGATGAATCCACCTACCCAAAAGGCCAAGACCGCGAAATGGCGGAAAAAGCGTGAACCTAAGCTGATGTTTGGATTGGCCTGGCGGAAGCGCTCGCGGTAGAGGTAGTCGATGCCCATGATCGCCAAGGCGCAAAGGGCGTCGATGAAGAAGTGATCTTCACGCAGCTCTACGGTGTACGGATTGTACACCAGCTTCACCAAAAAAACGATGAACCGGAAGGTGACCGCGATGAGCGCGGCAAATCCGATCCATCGAAAGAAGATTACGAGTCGTGTCAGCACAGCGGGAAATTAAGGCTTATTCGCTAAAGTTGCCTCAGGCTGTGCGGTGCTTCCGATCTGTACCAGGTCGCGCGTCAGCGTAGTGTCCGCTTGGCGCATTTCCAAGGTGTACTGCCCTTCTGGGAAATCGGCCAGCAAGAACTGCCCGTGGTACTGGTCCGTCTTCTTCCACTTCTTGCGGAAGACCACGTGGCCGTCTTGTCCGAGCAGGACCATATAGAGGTCTTGTTCTAAAGGGTTGTTGAATTGGACGTCAACGACTTCGTCTTGTGTTTCAACAGCAACTTGAAGCAGTGAAGCCGGTGGAGCTGGTGCGGCCTGAGCGTTAGCGCCAAGTGTGGCGAGGCCGAGTGCGATGGTAAGGAGGACTGTTTTCATGTGTGACAAAGAATTAGTGTGTGATGTGTTAAGTGTTTCTGTCATTGTACGCTTCAAAGGTGCAGCACCCCCGGTACTCCATTATGATAGAGTCCGGTGAGTGGTAAGCTTTCGCCGGTGAGTGGTTCAAAGTGCCTACGGCACGATGTTGAAGCCTCCAGAATGGTGTAGATTTGTGCGGTAGATCCGCGCATCGGCCCGTAGGGCCAAATACTCATCCTTGTATATCAATACATTAAAAAGGAATCCCTACCTTTGCAGCCCTTTTGAGCGCATGGGTGAATCGAAAGGGAATTCAATGAAGTTAAACGTCTCTGTACGTGCGCGCTAGATCACCCCACATGTATAGATACAAAGTGGACCCTGAATATGTCAGAGGAAAACAAAAACAAAGAAGTAGAAGAGGTGAAAGCCGACGCTACTGAAAACGCTGCCGCTGAGGCAGAAACTACTGCGGAAGAAGCCACTTCCGAGACTCCAGAAACTACAGAAGAACAAGTCGAAGAGCCTGCCGCTGAGGAAGCTGCTGCTGAAGAGCCTGTTGCTGAAGAAGCACCTGCTGCAGAAGAAGCTGCTGAGGAACCAGCTGTTGAGGAGGCTGTTGAGGAGCCAGCTGCGGAAGAAGCTGCTGAGGTTGCTCACGTTGAAGCTCCAGCTGAAGAGCCGGTTGCTGAAGAGCCTGTCGATTGGGACAACTTAGACGACAGCGGAATCTCCTACACGACTGAGGAGCACGACCAAATGGAAACCATGTACCTCGGTACGCTGAGCAGCGTTATCGAAAACGAAGTGGTAGACGGTGAGGTTGTGACGATGACGGATCGCGAAGTGATCATCGACATCGGTGCGAAGTCGGAAGGAGTTATCTCTTTGAACGAGTTTCGTTATAACCCAGAATTGAAAGAGGGCGATACCGTTGAGGTACTCGTGGACAAGCAAGAAGATAAAAACGGTCAGTTGGTGTTGTCTCACCGCATGGCACGTAGCATCAAAGCTTGGGACCGCGTGAACGCCGCTCACGACAACGAAGAAGTCATTACTGGTTTCGTGAAGTGTCGTACCAAAGGAGGTATGATTGTCGATGTATTCGGAATCGAGGCCTTCTTGCCAGGATCTCAAATCGATGTGAAGCCAATTCGCGACTACGATCAGTATGTGGAGAAGAACATGGAATTCAAAGTGGTCAAGATCAACCACGAATTCAAGAATGTTGTTGTTTCACACAAAGCATTGATCGAGGCCGACATCGAAGCTCAGAAGAAAGAGATCATCGGAAAGCTCGAGAAAGGACAAGTATTGGAAGGTACTGTGAAGAACATCACCAGCTACGGAGTATTCGTAGACTTGGGAGGTGTAGACGGATTGGTACACATCACGGATTTGTCTTGGAGCCGCATCAACCACCCAAGCGAGGTGGTAGAGCTCGACGAGAAGATCAACGTGGTTATCTTGGACTTCGACGAAGACAAGACACGTATCCAGTTGGGTCTCAAGCAGCTTAACGAGCATCCATGGGATAGCTTGAGCCAGGAGATCAAAGAAGGTGATAAAGTGAAAGGTAAAGTCGTTGTACTTGCTGATTACGGTGCCTTTGTTGAAATCCAGCCAGGTGTTGAAGGTCTTATTCACGTAAGTGAAATGAGCTGGTCAACACACTTGCGCAGTGCTCAAGACTTCATGAAAGTTGGAGATGAGGTAGAGGCGATTGTCTTGACCTTGGATCGCGACGAGCGCAAAATGAGCTTGGGTATCAAGCAATTGACGCCAGATCCATGGACGGATATCACCAGCAAATACCCACTCGGATCTAAGCACACAGGTTTGGTTCGCAACTTCACCAACTTCGGCGTATTCGTAGAGTTGGAAGAAGGAATCGACGGATTGATCCACATCAGCGACTTGAGCTGGACCAAGAAAGTGAAGCACCCAGCGGACTTCACCAAGATTGGAGCAGACCTCGAAGTAGTTGTTCTCGATCTCGACGTAGAGAACCGCCGTTTGAGCTTGGGTCACAAGCAAGTTGAAGACAATCCATGGGATACTTACGAAGGCATCTTCTTTGAAGGTTCTATCCACGTAGGTAAAGTCACGGACATCGTAGACAAAGGAGCTCAAGTTCTGTTTGAAACAGAAGGATTGGAAGCCTTTGCTCCAACACGCCACACTGCCAAAGAAGAAGGTGGAAACTTGGTGAAAGGAGACGAAGCGAAGTTCAAAGTGATCGAATTCAACAAAGATTCTCGCCGCATCGTGGTATCGCACACGCAGATCCACCGCGACATGGCAGATGAGGATAAGAAACAGCGTTCAGCTGCACGTAAAGCGGAAGCGGAAGAAGCTACACGCAACGTGAAGAAAATCCAGTCGAAAGTAGAGAAGTCTACTTTGGGTGACTTGGATGTCCTCAGCAAGTTGAAGGAAGAAATGGAAAAAGGAGAGAAGAAGTAATTCTTCCCCAACACCATATTTCAAGTAAAAGCCGCTCCGAGCAACCGGGGCGGTTTTTTTATTTGCTATTTTTGTGCGATGACTCAACGCACGCTACTCAACGCGAAGGAGGTGGACATCACCTTAAACCGGCTCAGCGCTCAGCTGATCGAGCAGCATCAAGATTTTTCTGATACCGTTATCATTGCCCTTCAACCCCGCGGGACACGCCTTGCGGATCGACTCAAAGCGCTCGTTGAACGCTTTGACATTGTTGAAGAAGTGCAATTGGGATATCTAGACACCACATTTTTCCGGGATGACTTTCGTCGTCGTGATGAGCCGCTAAAGGCCAACCAAACCAAGATTGACTTCTTGGTCGAAGGAAAGAAGGTGGTCTTTGTGGACGATGTGCTCTACACGGGCCGTTCGGTTCGCTCGGCTATGGATGCCCTACAGAGCTTCGGTCGCCCCGCGCAGGTGGAGCTACTGGTCTTGATCGATCGCCGCTTCAGTCGACATTTGCCTATTGAGCCCAATTATACGGGCCGATCGGTCGATTCCCTCGCCAGTGAACGCGTCAATGTATTGTGGAAAGAGTCTGACGGAGAAGATAAAGTTGAATTGACCAGTGCCCAATCATGAGTGAATTATCCGTGAACCACTTGCTCGGTATCAAAGACCTTCAACGCGAAGATCTCGAGCTCATTTTCAAAACCGCGGATCAGTTCAAAGAAGTCATCAATCGCCCGATCAAAAAGGTGCCTTCTTTGCGAGACATCACTATCGCCAACCTCTTTTTTGAAAACTCGACTAGGACCAAGCTCAGTTTCGAACTGGCGGAAAAACGACTATCTGCAGACGTAGTGAATTTCTCCGCGAGCGGATCTTCGGTGTCCAAAGGGGAGACCCTAATCGATACCGTCAACAATATTCTGGCGATGAAGGTGGATATGGTCGTTATGCGCCACCCCAACCCGGGAGCGGCCGTTTTCTTGAGCAAAAACGTCGACTCGCGCATCGTGAATGCCGGAGACGGTGCGCACGAGCACCCGACTCAAGCACTCTTGGATGCCTATTCGATCCGTGAACGAACAGGAGGTGTTGAAGGCAAAAAAGTAGTCATCGTTGGAGATATTCTGCATTCGCGTGTTGCTTTGAGCAACATCTTTGCCCTTCAGAAGCTAGGAGCTGAGGTAAAAGTCTGCGGACCGGCTACCTTGATTCCCAAACACATTGAGGCCTTGGGCATCGAAGTGGAGTCCAACTTGGACGAAGCCCTTGAATGGTGTGATGTGGCCAATATGCTTCGCATTCAACTCGAAAGACAAGACACGAAGTTTTTCCCCTCCTTGCGCGAATACAGCGCCCAGTATCAGGTGAACATGGAACGCCTGAATCGACTTGATAGCCCCATCACCATCATGCACCCGGGTCCGATTAACCGCGGTGTCGAAATCACCTCAGATGTGGCGGATAGTGAACACAGCATTATTCTGAACCAAGTAGAGAACGGTGTGGCCATTCGGATGGCGGTCCTTTATCTCTTGGCGTCGAAAATTGATCGATCCGCCTCATGAGCTTTACCATAGAAACAGAGGATAAGTACAAGATTGTGCGCTGCGCGGCGACCGAAATTGATGGCATGCTCTTTGGACAAATGGAAGAGGAGCTCAAGGATTATTATGCGGCAGGCGACCACTTGCTGATTGACTTTCTCCCGGCGAAGTCCATCACCTCTGAAGCGGTGGACGCTTTGTTGGACCGGGCCGAAAAGCAAATGGAAGCCCAGAAAACCTATGTGCTGATCAACAACAGCGCTGAGGTCGTCCAAGCCTTCGACGACAACCTAGCTCTTGTACCCACCGAGCATGAAGCGGTGGACTATTTTAATTTCGACGAACTCGAAAGACAATACGAACTATGAAAAAACGTGTACTCCTCTTCACTTTATTCTTTAGCGCCTACGGCGCGATGGCGCAATGCACGCCCGATGGCTCTTTAACGGTCCCTGATATTTATCCTCCCGCAGGGAGTACGGTGAACGCTGATAGCACCGTAAATTTGCCCGATGGGGCCATTGATTCATTCTACGACCAGGTAATCCAAGTGGTGATTCCTTCGGACACGTCCATCACATTCCTCGGAAGTACCGTTACGGCAACGGTCGATAGCTTCCGATTGGAAACCATCAATAATATTCCTCCTGGTTTGTCGTATAGCTGTGACAATCCCAGTTGTAATTGGGCCGGAGGGACCAATGGTTGCGTGCGCATCTTCGGTACGCCAACTGGACCCGTTCAGACCTATCCATTGGGTGTAGACATTCGTGCATTCCTGAAGGTCCTTGCTATTCCTATCGATACCATTCAGTCTGAAAATCGGTTCAAGATTCAGATCAACAATGCCGTTTCCCTTGCGGAGCGTCAAGATGTTACTGTACGATTATTCCCGAATCCAGCATCAGACTATGTTCAAGTGGAGCTCGGCAATCTATCCGGACAAGACGTTGAATGGGTTGTGATCGACTTGAGTGGTCGTACGGTTCAGGAAGGCGAGTTCGTACACGTACCGGGAAACGTTAATCGCTTGGAATTGAATCCTTCCGCGAACGGAATCTACTTGCTGAAGTTGGCTACCGATCGTGGAACCTTGACACGCCGGCTAACGCTGCATGACTAACGAAAACGAACTGCTGATTCTGGGCTGCGGAAGTGCTACGCCCACATCTAGTCGTTTTCCGACGAGTCAAGTCCTGCGCATGCGGGACGAGCTCTTCCTTATCGACTGCGGAGAAGGAGCCCAGATTCAAATGCGTCGAAACGGTGTTCGGTTCGGCCAAATCGATCATGTCTTCATCAGTCACCTCCACGGAGATCACTTTTTCGGTCTGGTCGGCTTTCTCAGTAGTCTTCACTTGTTGGATCGCAAGAAGACACTTTACCTCTATGGCCCACCAGGGCTGGTGGAAATCTTGGAATTACAATTTCGAAGTAGCGGAACCCGACTGCGCTATCCCATTGAATTCACGCCCTTAAATCCAAATTCAGAGGAGCTGATCCTCGAGACCAAGAAAGTAGAGGTGCGCACGCTGAAAATGGACCACAGCATTGATACTTGGGGCTTTGTATTCACTGAAAAGCCCAAGTTGCGCAATCTCATCAAGTCGAAATTGGAAGAACTGAGTATTCCTCGTTACGTCCGTGATCAAATCAAGCAAGGCTCGGATTGGGACCGAGGGGACGGGACCGTGATTCCGAACCATGAGTTAACGACCGATCCACCACCCATAAAGTCCTACGCCTTCTTTTCCGATACGGCCTACGTTGAAGAGAATGCCCAGAAGGTTGCAGGGGTTGATTTGATGTATCACGAGGCCACCTTTGCGGCAGAGGATGCGGATAAAGCGCATAAGACCCAGCACAGCACAACCTTGCAAGCGGCAACCATGGCCTTAAAGGCCAAAGCAAAGAAGCTGATCATCGGTCACTTTTCCGCGCGTTATGATTCTGCAGAGCCCCTGGTCCGAGAGGCTAAAACCATCTTTGAAGAAACGGTGGCTGGCCAAGAAGGAGGAAGGTATATCCTTTAGAGTAATCGGTAGTACCCTACACTCAGGGTCATCGACTGCGGGAGGCTGTAGAGATATACATCCACGGGATAGATGGGAATCAACTCTTGGCGAAAGTGCGCCATAACCTGAAAGATATTCTTCCCGGTTTGAAGTGCATATCCGGTTCCTAGGCTCAATCCAAAACGAAGTTTATCATTGGTCGGATAATCCCCTGAGGCGTATCCGACAAACGGCCCTAATTGTATGGGCATCCTATGGACTCCCTTGCCGATATTGAAATGGGAGAAAAACCTCAACTCCGTTTGCGGCCAAGATATACTGAAAGTGGAGTCTTCACTGTCTAGGGTCCAACCCAAGCTGGTTTGTGCTAGCTCCAGGGATACGCCGGAGTTCTTTTTGTTTAAATATTGTAGACCAACGCGAAACTCGGTATGTGCTGTTGCGGTTTGCTTCACCGATGGGTCAAAGAAGACTTGGTGACCTCCATAGCCTACGGAGCCTCCGATCGCGATTTGCGCTTTCACGGAAATCACAAGAATCAGGAATATCCAGGTACTAATGGCCTTCATTCCGTATGCTTTCAATGGTCTCCAAGACGGCGTTTAAATCATTTGGACCGAACCAATGGATGCTCTCATCCCGACGCAAATACGTCAACTGACGTTTTGCATAGCGCCGCGTATTCTTTTTAATCTCTTCGACGGCGGTTTCTAGATTCCATTTTCCTCCGAGGTAGGAGAAGAGTTCTTGGTACCCCACCGTCTGCAAGGCATTCTTTTCTCGATACGGGTACAGGGTCTTCGCTTCTTCCATGAGTCCTTGCATCATCATTTCGTCGACCCGTTGATTAATGCGCTCATAGACCTTGGTTCGATCTAGGTTGAGGGCAATGGTGATGCTCTTAAAGAAGCGCTGTTTGGGAGCTTGTTTTCGGAATCCAGAATAGGGCTTTCCGGTTTCTCTTGAGATTTCGAGAGCGCGAATCAAGCGAGCTGGATTCTTTAGGTCTACTTCCGCATAATATTCGGGATCAACACTGGCCAACTCCTTTTGAAGATGCTCAATGCCGAATTTTCGAAACTCCTGGTTCAGTTTCAATCGAACGCCTGGAGCCACTTTCGGGAATTCATCAAGCCCCTTGGTCAAAGCATCCATGTACAATCCAGAGCCACCTACCGCAATGACCACATCCCGTTCGTGAAATAATTCTCCGAGCTTTTTGAGGGCATCGTTTTCATAAGCGCCCACCGAGTAGTCGTCGTGAATAGATTTGTGGAAAATAAAATGGTGAGGGACGAGACTAAGTGCCTTTTCGCTCGGCGGAGCAGTTCCAATTTTCATTTCCCTGTAGAACTGCCTAGAATCAAATGATATGATTTCGGTTTGCAGTTTCAGTGCCAATTGAACACTCAAGGCGGTCTTCCCCACACTGGTCGGCCCAGTCAAAACAATGAGATACTTTTCGTGCTCCATCAATCCAGTCTTCCTCCGCAGTTGTAACAGAACTCGGCATCGTGCCGATGTCCTTCTTCTCCGCAGTGCGGACAAGCGTTATTCGTATGTCGATCCCCATCTTGGTGCCGTGTCAATTCTGAGGTGACAATGCCCGTGGGCACTGCTAAGATCCCGTAACCGAGGATCATAATGAAAGAGGCTATAAATTGGCCCAGTGTGGTTCCCGGAGAAATATCCCCGTAGCCTACGGTAGTCAGGGTGACGATGGCCCAGTATATGCTCTTTGGAATACTGTCAAAGCCATTCTCACCTCCCTCAACAACATACATAACGGCTCCAGCGATCATAACAATGGTCACAACAGCCAAAAGAAAGACCGTAATTTTCCGACGGCTGTTGCGCAAGGCTTTTCCCAGCATCTCAGCTTCAAAGAGGTAGCGACTCAGTTTCAGTACCCGGAAGACCCTTAAAAGGCGAACACCTCGAATGACCATGAGTGCCTGGCTTCCCGCGAAGAAAAGACCGATATACGTCGGTAAAATCGACAGGAGATCAATGACTCCGTAGAAACTCCGGATGTAGTGTCCAGGTCGGGTGACACTGTAGATGCGCAGTAGGTATTCGATCGTGAACAACACCGTAAACACCCATTCCACAATGCGCATCTCATCGCCGTACTCCTCGCGAATTCCGGGGACGGTCTCCAGCATAACGGCGATTAGGCTCAGAATAATGGAAATGAACAAGGCAACGTCAAAGATCTTTCCGGCAGGCGTATCCGCCTCGAATATAATCTCGTGGATTTTGCGTTTAAGCGATTGCTGCTTCGGTGGTTTTACCTCCTCCATTCCCCAAAGATAGCAAAGCGCTTAACTCAGGATATCTCGTTTTCCAAAGAGATAGTAGGTCAGTGCGGCAATACCGGTTCCCCAAAGAATCGTGCGGAACATAGCACCAATACCCGCGTGCTCCATGATGTCCAGTTCAACGATGTCCTTCACATAGCGTTTGAATGGGATCTCGCTCATATCCCGAATACTCTGAACCGGGAAGAAGGAGCCGATTGGTTCTCCGATTTGCCAGACGGCGATGGGCTCAATGACAAAGGTGTACAGAATGAGCGTGATGATGACAAATCCGGTGCGCTTGATCATATAGGCCACAAAGAAGGCAAAGATTAGGTACACGAATACTTCGAGGAAATAGGCCAGGACGAAGTCCAGCTTCAAGAAGATCACATCCATCGCTCGGTTGTTCGAGAATATCAATCCCAAAACAGAGGTGATCAAGACCACAACAACGGTGCTCACCACTGAGTAGACTAGAATCATCAAGAGTTTGGAAGTGATGAATTCACGGCGAGAGAGTCCGTCAATCACATTTTGACGTACGGTCCTATAGCTGTATTCATTGCAGATGAAAATCACCACAATAATGGCTAGGATGTACTTAAAGAATCCCGCGATGTACGTGATGTTCTGCCAGATGTACGGAAAGTCAAAGACTCCCAGTTTACCCAGGTTTAAGGTGGTTTGAATTCCATCCTCACTTCCGGTGGTCACTTCAAAGGATCCCATTCCGTAGGCCACCAGGGCCATAAGAATGATGTAAAACCCTCCGATAATGATAAAGGCGCGGCTGTTCCGGAGCTTCAGCCATTCAATGCGAAGTAATCTGATCATTTGCTTTGGCTTACAAGTTCGAGGAACTGCTGTTCCAGACTGGATTTACGATAGACGAGGTGATTCACCACAATACCCTGCTCTTGTAAGTAGGCATTCAAGCGAGCGGGATCAATGTGTTCCTCCAAATTCAAATGAAGTTGACGTGCGTTGTGATTCACAGCTTTTACGCCGGGGAAGGACGCACAGGCTTTTTCAAGGGCATCTCGGTCTTCCGCGCCGATTTCTATCATACCTGCTGTAGCGAAGACTTCATCGACAGGGCCTGAGAACAGGCGTTTGCCCTGTTTTAAAATGGTCACGTGTGAACACACCTTTTCAATTTCGTCCAATAGATGACTCGCAATCAAGATGGTGGTTCCCTGCCCGGCAATAGTCATGATCAATTCCCGCACCTCGGCGATTCCCTGAGGATCTAAGCCATTGGTCGGCTCATCGAGCACCAAGATTTCGGGCTCATTGAGCAGGGCAGAGGCAATGGCTAGGCGCTGCTTCATCCCTAAGCTGTACGTCGAGAATTTATCGTGCTTGCGTTCTGCCAGATTTACCTGTTCCAAGACTTCATCGATCCGGTGGCGTTCCACACCTTTGATCAGGCGAACGATTTCCAGATTCTTTACCGCACTGAGGTAGGGGTAGAAGTTTGGAGTCTCTAAGATGGCCCCGATACGCTGAAGACTTCGGTACAGAACGGGATTTCCGAACCAGTCGAAAGATCCGCTGTCCGACTTCAGAACGCCGAGTAGAATACCTAGAGTGGTGGTTTTACCGGACCCGTTCGGACCCAGAATTCCGTGAACTTGCCCGCGCTCAATAGTCATATCGAGCGATTGCAGGGCTTTCACCTTTCCATATGATTTGGAAAGTTGGGAGATGTTGAGAATGGTGCTCAAAGGAAGAGGTTTTGTAGTAGACGTCCCAAGGAACAAAATATTACAAAGACCTTACATTTTGTGCCTACGGCACGATGTGCCCTTGTGCCAGGCCTTAATAGTACGCCGATCCGTCGCTGTCGTCGTACCCAAATTGATCAAAGGAATCATCGCCGTCAAAGATATCTCCAGACCCACTGCCTGAGCTTCCTTCTTCTCCTGCGCCGTCCCAATCTTTATCGGGAGCTTCATCTGGTGTGTTCCCAACGGAAAGGGCAAGGTTGGGATAGTCCACACCACTTTCTGGCTCGTAGATGTCCATCACTTCGACAAAGAAGGTCCACATGCTCAAGAAGTCATAGACATAGAGCATTCGTTCGTTCTTCTTTTCCAACTTCTGATGGATGGCCAAATCAGCCATTCCGGGCTGATCATCACCCATGGCAAACAAGAGCAATTCATCCCCTTGTTCCCAGTCGTCATTGCTGTCGTAAAAGGAAGCCATTTGTGTACCATCGAATCCAAAAGCTTGTTGGATGCTGTTGTGCAAGTCTTCAAAGCTGGCGTCGTATTGAATCTCGATATCTCTGAAGATATCGTCATTGCTGTCGAGTATGACACGGAATCGATAGATCATGTGTTCTCCTTTTTTGGGCTTAGCCCTTGTTTTGCCGCGAGCTCAATCATCATATTCCAAGCTTCTTCGCGGTCGTTCTTTATAGTTCCTTCGAGTATGGCCTCTTTGATAGCGCTTTTAATGTCCCCAATAATTCGGCCTGGGGGCACGCCAAAAGTTTGCATAATGTCCTGTCCGCTGATCGGCGGTTCAAAATTGACAATGCGGTCGCGCTCCTCTACTTCCTTGAGCTTTTGGCGCACTACCTGATAATTCTTGAGAAATTTCTTTTTCTTCCACTCGTATTGAGTGGTCATGTCCGCTTCACAAAGCAACATCAAGTCTTCAACGTCTTCTCCCGCATCGAATAAGAGTCTTCTCACCGCGGAGTCGGTGACCTCTTTGCCCGAAAGCGCTGTTGGCCTGCTGCTCATGCGAACGAGTTTCTGAACGTACTTCATCTTTTCGTTCATCGGCAGCTTGAGCTTTCGAAAAATCTTTGGGACCATTTTAGACCCGACGAACTCATGAGAATGAAAAGTCCAGCCGAGCTTTTTGTCGTAGCGCTTCACGACGGGCTTTCCGATATCGTGGAGTAGGGCAGCCCAACGCAACCAGAGTTTATCTGAGGTTTGCGCTAGGTTATCCGTGACTTGAAGGGTGTGGTAGAAGTTGTCTTTATGGGTCTGACCATCGACATCTTCCACGCCTTTCAAGGTCAAAAGCACTGGAAAAAATTCCGCCAACAAACCCGTTTCTTCCAGAAGTCTCCAACCTACGGAAGGGCGCTGAGCCTGCATGATTTTATTCACTTCGTCCGTGATACGCTCTTGGGAGATGATTTTCAGACGATCGGCATTTCGGCCAAGGGCCTCATAGCTCTCGTGCTCGATGTCGAAGCCCAATTGCGTGGCAAAACGAATGGCTCGCATCATGCGCAAGGGATCGTCACTATAGGTACGGTCTGGATCCAAAGGTGTTCGAATAATCCCTTCGTTCAAGTCTTGAATCCCTCCAAAGGGATCCAGTAGTTCGCCAAAGTTTTGTTCGTTGAGGCCAAGGGCCAGGGCGTTGATGGTGAAATCGCGCCGTTGTTGGTCATCTTCTAAGGTGCCATTCTCCACAATGGGCTTCCGAGAATCCGCGCGGTAACTCTCTTTTCGAGCACCGACAAATTCAACCTCCCAGTCTCCATGGCGCAGCATGGCGGTACCAAAATTTTTAAATACCTGAACCTTGGGCTGGTGGGGAAGCTCATGGGCCACTGCCTGTGCGAGCTCAATGCCGCTCCCGACGCAAACAATATCCACATCCTTTGGACGTCCACGTCCCAAAAGGCAATCGCGCACATATCCACCAATTACGTAGGTTTCTACGTTCTGGGCCTCAGCGGCGCGCTGGATATAGGTGAAAATTTCGGGTTCTAAGAAGGACTTCATCCTGGACTTTTTGCGGGGTGCAAAGGTACGAAAAGCTATAGCTTTCCACTTCGTCGAAGGTCCCACATCTTCAGGTAGCGCATGCGAACCGCATAAGCTTGTAGGTACGATATAGTGAGGCCAGGAACTCCGTCCCGAAAACCTCCTTGTAGCCAGTAGTGCTTGAAAAAGCGAAATCCGGGCTTGAGCCATAATTCATAAAAGCCAATAGTACCCGTTTTGCTGTGGTAATCACGGGCTTGCCAGTCCGCGTAGCGATCCAGTTTTCGAATATACTCGTCAAGTCCTCGATAGGTGTCGTGGTCTAGACTGTTCTTTAACTGTCCTACTGGCCCATCTGCCAGGACCTCAGCATGCACGTGCTTTTCTTCATAACGACTCTTGCTCTTTCGGAAGAGTCGAATGACTCGATCCCCTTGCCAACCGGAGTGCTTGATCCATCGCCCCATGAATTTATTGCGCCTAGGAATCCAAAAAGCAACCTCTGAAGGGGCTCTGTTGATGGTTTCAATAATTTCGGCCCGTAGGGCATCAGGCACTTCTTCGTCGGCATCCAAGAGAACGATCCACTCATGAGTGGCCTGGGGAATGGCCCAATTCTTCTGGGAGGCACTGTTTTCGTATTCCCGTTGGATAATTCGAGCACCATGAGATTGTGCAATATCCAAGCTCTTATCTGTGCTGAAAGAATCAACTACGAGAATTTCATCGGCAAAGGCCACGGATTTCAGAGCCGCATCAAGTGTGCGTTCTTCGTTGTAACAGGGAATTATGGCCGTAATCTTCTCCACGACTGAAAGTTAGCTGTTTTTGACTACCTGCTGATAGACATCGAGCAGTCGACGGGTCGTTTCTTTGAGCGTGAACTGCCCCAAATGACCTTCTAGGCCTTCCGTTGACAAGCCGTCAGTCAGAACTCGCTTGAGTGCATGAGCAATACTCGTAGGATCTTCCACATTGGCGTAATAGCCAAAAGAGCCTCCCGCTTCTTTGAAGCAACCTTTTTCATTTGTCACCACCGGTGTGCCCTGAAAGAGCGATTCGATAATCGGAAGTCCAAATCCTTCGAATAGGCTAGGGTAGAGGCTTGCCGCCGCACCTTTGAACAAGGCGGGAAGAAAGGCTACAGGCACGTCTTGCAAAAAGTGAACACGACTTCCAATACCCAGTGATTCCACGCGCCGTTCAATCAGCTTCTGATGGTCTGTTTGGCGGCCCACAAAGGCAATGTGCAGATCGTTTATTTGACTCACAGCTTCCAAGCTGCGCAGCACATTTTTACGTGGTTCAAGGGTTCCCACTTGCAGGACATAGCTTTGCGGCAGTTGGTAGCCGGTACGGACTTGCTCTACCGTTTCGTCCTTGACCTCCTTTTGGAAGCCGGGATGACACGTCTGGTAGACCACGCTAATCTTATCTGGCGATACGGAATAGAACTCGATAAGGTCCTGCTTGGTCTGTTCACTGATGGCAATGATGTGATCAGCGGATGAACACGCTTCCTTGGTCTTACTTCGATAGATCATACGATCTATGCCCTTGTAGTAGTCCGGGAATCGCTCAAAGATCAGGTCGTGAACG
Organism: Cryomorphaceae bacterium; assembly: GCA_017798125.1. Lineage (NCBI taxonomy): Bacteria > Pseudomonadati > Bacteroidota > Flavobacteriia > Flavobacteriales > Cryomorphaceae > Cryomorphaceae bacterium. Next base: position 2,510,614 of record CP059070.1, on the reverse strand, counting down.
GTGACGATAGATCGCGCTCTAATGGCTTCAATACCCGAGGGTAATTCGTTCGAAAGGCCGTGATACAGGTCAATCCCTTCGTTTTTAAGGTCATCGACAATACCCTTTCTGCGCCAAAGTGCCGGTGTTAACCGATCCTTCCATCGAGTGGGGTAGCGACGAACAAGACGCTCATCCCCAAAGTCGAATTCGGTTCCTTTCTTCGGGGAATAAAGCACATATTCATGCTCGGGCGCATTCATGCATAGACCTCGAATCACGTCGCGGCTGTAGTTTCCCAAGCCCGAGGTGTTGTGCTCGGCGCGTTTTCCGTCGAATCCAATCTTCATTATACGGCTACGTTGTAATCGCGTAATACCTGGTTTAGACTCGTTTTTTTATCGGTGCTCTCTTTCCGCTTCCCAATAATAAGAGCGCAAGGAACTTGGAAGGAACCAGCCGGGAATTCTTTGGGAACACTTCCCGGAATAACGACCGATCCTTTTGGAACACGACCGCGCAATTCAACGGGTTCATCTCCAGTGACGTCTATAATTCGAGTGCTGGCCGTCAGTACCACGTTGGCGCCCAATACCGCTTCGGCCTCCACGTGAACACCTTCTACAACAATGCACCTCGATCCGATAAAGCAATTGTCCTCAATAATAACAGGTGCGGCTTGAAGCGGCTCCAGTACCCCACCAATGCCAACGCCTCCGCTGAGGTGGACATTCTTGCCGATTTGAGCGCAAGAACCCACCGTAGCCCAAGTATCCACCATAGTTCCCGTGTCTACGTAGGCGCCGATGTTCACATAGGAAGGCATCATAATGACCCCGGGTGCCACAAAAGAACCGTGACGGGCAATGGCGTGCGGTACAACTCGAACACCGAGTTTGTTGTAGTCTTTCTTCAAGGGAATCTTGTCGTGGTACTCGAAGATTCCGACTTCGATGCGCTCCATTTTCTTAATCGGGAAGTACAAAACGACACCTTTTTTGACCCATTCGTTCACCTGCCAGCCGTCAGAAGTCGGCTCCGCACAGCGAAGGGTACCGGCATCAATATGCGCTACTACGGCCTCAACAGCCTCGATGTATTCCGCCTGCTCCAAGAGGCTCCGATCCTCCCACGCCGCCTCAATCTTTTGCTTCAGTACTTCCATGGGGCCAAAGATAGTAAAAGGTCTATGCGCCTACGGCGCGATGCGAAATCACTACATTGCTTCAAACCTAGGGCCATGCGTATTCATCTCTTTCTACTTTTAGGCACCCTTCTGGCTTCTGCCGTAACCAGAGCACAGCAATACCCGGATACCACCTACACTCCAAGCATAGGATCGCCTATGTACGCACAAGGGGAGGGTCCACTGATCTACATTGATGGAGCTCACCAGAACATGCATCAACGGGACGGTGGCTATGCTGCGTTTGCGAAGTTGCTCGAGCAAGACGGATACCAAACCGCTGCTTGGGACAAAGACTTTTCGAGCAAATCACTCCGAAATATGGAAGTCTTGGTGATCGTCAATGCCATTCACCCGGACAATCAAGGCCGGTGGTGGAAGCCCATTTACTCGGCTTTCACACCAAAGGAGGTTGAAGCGGTACAAGAGTGGGTTCGAAATGGCGGAAGGTTGTGGTTGACCGCCGACCATATGCCCATGGCCGGAGCGGCAGCAGAACTGGCAGCGGCTTTCGATGCTCGATTTCACGATGGATTTGCTTATGATACGGCACAAGGAGGAGTAACACTCATGTGCCGCGCCAACAGCACTCTATCAGAGGGTTCCGTGACCAATGGGTCCCAAGATCAGCGATATGTGGATTCCGTTTACTCCTTTACGGGTCAGGCTTTTGAGATTGACTCAAATTTCGAGAACATCATGCCCCTTACCGGACAATGGTGGAGCTTGGAGCCGGACACGGCTTGGCAATTCAATGACTCCACCCCGCGGTTTGCCGCTGAGGGATGGTCTCAAGGCGCTGTTCGTACGTTTGGAAAAGGACGTGTGGTCCTTTGGGGAGAGGCCGCCATGTTCACCGCTCAAATCGTCGAAACCGAAGAGGGAACCTTTAAGGCTGGAATGAACAGCGAACGGGCCAAAGAGAACTATAAATTGCTCTTGAACTTGATGGAATGGCTCACCGCGGGATTGTAGTCGTTTTAGTACTTTTGCGCTCATGCCCAGAGCACTAGCCTTTGATGTGGGGAAAAAGCGTATTGGAATCGCCGAGACCGATGAACTTCAGCTCATCGCTTCGGGTTTAAAGACGGTTGCCCCCAACGAGGTATTCGCTTTTGTCAAAGAATACATCACCCGTGAAAAGGTGGGTGTTTTTGTTCTAGGAGACCCGAGGAATTTAGACAACACTGCCGCGGAAAGTATGCCGCTTGTGGATCAGTTCGAAGCTTCCTTGAAAAAGCGTCATCCCGAAATTCCCGTGATGCGGGTCGATGAACGTTTTACCTCTGTTTTGGCATCGCGGGCGATGTTAGAGATGGGCATGAAAAAGAGTGAGAGAAAAAAGAAAGCCAACGTCGACGAGATCAGTGCCGTATTGATCTTACAGTCTTGGCTGGACCAACAGGTATAGCGCTTATGATACTTCCGATTGTTGCCTATGGCGATCCCGTTCTTCAGCAGGAAGGTTCGGAGTTGACTCCGGATCATCCAGGTTTGGCTGAATTGATCGAGAACATGTACGAGACCATGTACGCCGCGCAAGGTGTAGGTTTGGCGGCTCCTCAAGTAGGCCAGAGCTTGAAACTCTTCGTCATTGACGCTCGGCCTTTTGCCGAAGACGAGCCAGAACTTGAGAACTTCAAAAAGGTCTTCATCAATCCGGTTATCCTGAACGAAGAAGGGGAGGAGTGGTCCTTTAATGAAGGATGCTTGAGCTTTCCCGACCTGCGCATTGACATAGATCGCCAAGAAAAGATTCGAATCCGTTATCAAGACGAGAACTTTGTGGAGTACGAAGAGGAATATACCGGTCTCGCCGCCCGCGTCATTCAGCATGAATATGACCACGTGTACGGAGTTGTCTTCACGGACCGCGTGAGCCCTATTCGTCGACGTATGCTCAAAGGGAAGATGACCAATATCGCCAAGGGGAAAATGCGTGCAGACTACAAGATGCGCCTCTACTCAGCAAAAGGAACCACCATCGTATGATCCGATTGATTCTACTCAGCACGCTGATTGTTTGCTCCTGGTCATGCCAATCGCAGCAGCCAGAAGCCATTCGAGCCATTGAAGCTCAAGAAGCGATCCTTTATTCCGATACGACGGGAGATGTGGATCGTGCCGCAGGCACAAAAATGATTGAACTTTACTTGGCTTATGCCGACAGTAATTTGAGCGATACGGCCAGAACTTCGGACTACTTATTTAAGGCCGCAGAGGTGTCTATGGGTATCGAAGAGTACTGGAAGGCCATTCAGTTGTTTAATCGTCTTAAAGACGCGTACCCCAATCATTATTTAGCGCGTGAGGCGTTGTTCTACCAAGGATTTATTTTCGAAAACCATGTTCAATTGCTCGACTATGCGCGCAAGACCTACGGGGAGTATCTTCTCAAGTACCCTGAAGGAGAGCGCGCTGAGGACATTCGCAATATGATGGCGGTTATGGACCGTCCAATGGAGGATGTGGTGAACGAATGGGAAGAAAATCAAAACCGAGACACCGAGAACGAATGAATTTAGAAGGAATCTTGTCGATTGCTGGAAAGCCTGGACTACACAAACTCGTGGCGCAAAGCCGTGGAGGTCTAATCGTTGAGTCCCTGATGGATGGGAAGAGAATGCCTGTAAGTCAAGCGCAGAATATTTCTGCCCTGAGTGACATTGCGATTTTCACCTACAACGAGGAAAAACCTCTTCGCGAAGTATTCGCCACCATCAAGGAGAAGGAAAACGGACCTACGCCTGTTGGACACAAAGAGTCTGGGGCGAAGTTAGAGGCGTACTTTGCAGAAGTGCTGCCCGATTACGATACAGATCGTGTCTATGCTTCGGACATCAAGAAAGTGATTCAATGGTATAACCTCTTGGAAGAAAAAGGCCTCTTGGAGGCAACCGAGGAAGAAGCTGCTGAGTCTGCCGAAGGTGCCAGTGATTCGACGTCTAAGGACGAAGAAGAATAAATGCTGGAATTAAGCCCTGCTGAGCGCCACTTTCTAAAAGAGGGTGTTGCGCTAGACGATTGGAATCAAATACAACCTTATTATCGCGCATTGTCGGAGCGAGATCTCTCTTCATTGGAGGACTTGGAGCAGTGGATGCGCGACCGAAGTGAACTCGAGAGCGCTCTGGCCGAAGAGCTTGGCTGGCGCTACATTCACATGAGTCGCGATACGGGGAGTGAGGAAGCCGGTGGTGCCTACCGCAAAATGATTGCTGAGGTACTCCCAAAGGTGGCTCCTGAAGAACATGCGCTGAACCTCAAGCTGGTCGAGAGTCCTTTTTTCAAGGACTTGGATCACGAGACCTACCGCATCTACACCCGAGGTGTCGTCAATCAAATCGAACTTTTTCGCGAAGAGAATATTCCCCTTCAAACAGAACTGGCCGAATTGGCCCAGGAATATGGGGCCATTACGGGCGCCATGTCCATCAAGTGGAAAGGGGAGTCCATCACTCTTCAGCAGGCGGGCGTCATGCTGCGGGAAAACGACCGTGAACTTCGCGAAGAAGTATATCGCCTCATTCAAGGAGTGCGCTTGGGCAAAAAAGACGAGTTGAACCAGCTCTTCGATCGCCTGATTGCCAAGCGTGCAGAGGTAGCTGTGAATGCCGGTTTTGACAACTACAGGGATTACAAGTTTCGCGAACTCGGACGCTTCGATTACGGCCCGGACGATTGTTTCGATTTTCATCGAAGTATATCAGAAGCTATTGTTCCCATTGCCAAAGTCTTTGACGAGGACCGCAAGAAACGAATGGGCCTCGAGGAACTTCGGCCTTGGGACACACAAGTAGACCCTGAAGGCCGCGAACCCCTGAAGGTATTTGACGGAACCGAAGAGGATCTTTTGGCCAAGACGGTCCAGGTCTTTGAGGCTGTTGACCCTTATTTCGCCGCCTGTCTTTTGAAAATGAAGGAAATGGGTCACCTGGACTTGGCTTCCCGAAAGGGTAAAGCACCGGGAGGTTATAATTATCCCCTGTATGAGACGGGCGTTCCCTTCATCTTTATGAATGCCGCTGGGGTGCTGCGAGACTTCGTTACTCTGGTGCACGAAGGAGGCCACGCGGTCCACAGCTTTCTCACACGCGATTATGAGTTGAAGGAATTTCAGCGCACCCCATCCGAAGTGGCTGAATTAGCCTCAATGTCCATGGAGCTCATCAGCATGGAACATTGGCATCTGATTTTCGAAAATGAGGAGGCCACCAAAAGGGCTAAAAAAGAACACCTTGAGAAAGTGCTGGAAGTACTCCCTTGGATCGCCACCATTGATCATTTCCAGCATTGGATCTACACCAACGAACACGACGAATCAGCCCGGAGAGCCGCATGGCTCCGCATTAAAGGAGAGCAGAGTGCCGGCATCGTGAACTGGGCGGGTCTTGATGAAGAGCTCGCTTACCAGTGGCAATCTCAATTACACCTGTTCGAAGTTCCATTCTATTATATCGAATACGGTATGGCTCAATTAGGAGCTATTGCCCTTTGGAGACGGTATAAGGAAGATCCTGAATCGGCACTAGCGGACTACAAAGCAGCACTTGAGCTGGGATATACCAAGAGCATTGGCGAGATTTACCAGCGCGCGGGAATCCGATTTGACTTCAGTTCGGAGTATGTGCGTGAATTAGCCGATTTCGTCTTTAACGAGTGGAAAAACCTATAATATGCCGAACCATTCCGTAGAGCAAAAACTCGATGCCTTTGAGCGCCTTTTGACCATTATGGACGAATTACGCGAGCAGTGCCCATGGGATCGAAAGCAAACAATGGAAAGTCTGCGTCATCTCACTATTGAAGAGACCTATGAGTTGGCCGACGCTATTCTTGATGCGGATTTAGAGGAAGTAAAAAAGGAGTTGGGCGACCTCATGCTCCATATGGTTTTCTATTCCAAGATCGGCGATGAAAAAGGCTCATTTGACGTTGCGGACGTCCTCCATTCCGTTTGCGACAAACTCGTCGAGCGCCATCCCCACATCTATGGAGATATTGATGTGCAAGACGAAGAAGAAGTCAAGCAGAACTGGGAAAAGATCAAGCTCAAAGAAGGCAAGAAGAGTGTCCTAGAGGGAGTTCCCAAAAGCTTGCCCGCTCTAGTCAAAGCCTCACGAATTCAGGATAAGGCGCGCGGAGTCGGTTTCGATTGGGACAATAGGGAGCAAGTCTGGGATAAGGTCCAAGAAGAGATTGGCGAATTCAAAGCTGAGGTAGATGCAGGAGATGCCACGCGCATGGAAGGGGAATTTGGCGATCTGCTCTTTTCCCTGATAAACTACGCCCGCTTCATTGATGTGAATCCCGAAGATGCATTAGAGCGCACCAATAAGAAGTTTATACAGCGTTTTCAGCATATGGAAGAGGCCCTACGGGCCGATGGCAAATCCCTCGCAGACATGACCCTATCGGAAATGGATGTTTATTGGGAAGCCGCGAAGAAGTAAGGCGAAGGAGCGCAACGATCAGCATAAAATCATAGTGGATGAAAACACAAACGGCGGGTAAAAACCCGCCGTTCGTGACATTAACCTAAACTGAATCTACTATGAAAAGAAAACTACTCCTTTGTTGGGGCCAAGCTCGACTTTCTACAGGACAAATATCTTCTGTATTTGTCACCCGTAATTAGCCTTAAAAAGAACGATTTGTTAAATCGAATCAGAGTGCTTGGCTAACTGCTCTGAAATTCGGTGCAAATATAAGGGTAAAATTACAATAAACAAGACTTTGAGTGAAAATATCACTTTTCATTCAAAAATTCCCTAAGTAATTGATAAATAGACGTATATGTAAAGACTATTCAAAATAGACTCCGCTTATGGTTAAATAAACCAAAAGTATTAACCTTAACTTAACGCAGATTTATAAATTATACAAGGCTGAATTGAGGCATAATTTCTAGATTAAAGCGTTGGATTAATCGGAAGTTGGCATGTGAATCGCGTTCCTCTTTCTAAAGGCGTGTAAATCAGCTTACCCCGATGCGATTGTAGTATGCTCTTGCTCAGGGAAAGCCCAATTCCTGAGCCCTGGTCTTTCGTCGAATAGAAGGGGATGAATATTTGACTCCGCTTGTCGATATCAATCCCGGAACCATTATCATCCACTTGAATGGACCATTGCTCACCATGAGCTTCCAAATGGATGTCAATCTCTCCATCCTGCTGACCGGTTAAAGCTTCGTTGGCGTTTTTCACCAAGTTTATAAGGACCTGCTCGAGTAAATGTGGGTCATAGAAGGCGGTCTTGTTCCGCGTGATGAGTTGTGTATTTAGCTGGTTGCCGTTTCGTTGGCAGAGCTCTTGAAGAATGGGCTCAATTTCCTTCCACCACAAAGCGAGATCATTGTGTTCTGGTTCCGGTCTCGGAATTCGGGTCAGTTTTCGATAGTCGTCAACGAAGTGTAGGAGACCTTCTGACCTTTTGGAAATGGTTCTTAGACCTTGAGATAGATCCTCGAGCTGTTCGTCATCGAGGTCTTGAATTCTTTTACGATTGCCGTTCTCCTCGTCTCTAAGCATGCTGTCGAGAGTCTCGCTCAAGGATGAGATGGGTGTAACCGAGTTCATGATCTCATGCGTTAAGATTCTGATGAGCTTGTGGTAGGCCTGAATCTCTTGCCGTTCAACTTCGTCTTTGATTCCTTGAAAGCTGATTATGGTGTGTTCCGAATCGCCAAGGCGAATCTTTCCTTTAAAAGCAAGCTGAGGGCTGTTGACCACGCTTCCCTCGATCTCAACGGCTCGTTGTTCGTTAAAGGGGATTTCTTCCATGGCCTTGGTCCATCGCGGTCTTCTTTCTGAAATCATGCTCCAATCCTTTAGCGCCGGAATGTCGAGGATGTCCCGCGCCGCACTATTCATCAGATGAATATGACCCAATTCGTCATAGCTCAAAACGCCGGAGTTCAGGTACTCCACAACCTGGGCGAGTTGCTGGTAATGCTGTTCCTTCTGAACCTTCACTCTCTTGTAGGCATCAATGATGGTATTGAGCGAACTATGTAGTTCTTGAAATCCACTTCCTTCGTTTTTTTCGCTGAAGTGCAAACTGAAGTCGTTGTTTCGAATGCTCTCAAAGAGCCGGGTTAATTCTCTATTGGTTCTGCGAACCAGTCGAAAGAGTTCAAGGACCTGGAAAATCACGACAACCAAAAGGAGAAGTGCGGTCATGTATAATCCGCGGACAGAATAAAAGTAAACGGCTCCCCAACTGGCCAGCATGAGCAAGACAATTCGAAATACGATGCCCAAATAGTGTTTATTGAAGGTCATGTTTTTCCATTCTTCTGTACAAGGCAGCCCTTGTGATTCCTAGATCTTGAGCGGCCTTACTGATGTTTCCCTGGTGTTTTTCAAGGGCTCGTTCAATAAGCTTTCCTTCGGCCGCCAAGAGGTTGAGTTCTTCGTGTTCGGGAGCGTTATCCGTCCGGTTCGACAGCGATAAATCTCGCGTTTCGAGCCGATCCCCTTCATGTAGGATTAATGCGCGCTCTATGGTGTGCTCTAGTTCGCGAACATTGCCTGGCCAACGGTACGATTTAAGTCGTTCCCAGGCCTCTTTGCTGATCTTGGGAGCCTTCTTGTGATAGCGCTTAGAGAATCGATCCATAAAGTGATCAACCAGTAGCCCTAGGTCTTCCGCCCGTTCCCTCAAAGCGGGCATCCGCACTTCAACCGTGTTGATTCGATACAGGAGGTCCTGACGAAACTCATCTTTGCCGGCCATCTCGTACAATGGCATATTCGTGGCAGATACTAATCGTATGTCAACTTTGACGGGCTTTGAGCTGCCCACACGTGTGATTTCTCTGTTTTGCAAGGCACTGAGCAACTTAGCCTGTAGGGCGGGAGCGAGGTTTCCAATTTCATCTAGGAACAAAGTGCCTCCATGAGCCAATTCAAACCGGCCTATTTTATCTTCTTTGGCGTCCGTAAAAGCGCCTTTGACATGCCCAAAGAGCTCGCTCTCGAATAAGGACTCGGGAAGTGAGCCTAAATCCACAGAGACGAAAGGCTGATCCTTTCTATTCGAGTGTGCATGTACCGCACGAGCAGCCATTTCTTTACCCGTGCCGTTTTCACCCAGAAGGAGCACGTTGGCATCCGTCTCCGCCACCTTCTTGATGGTTTCGAACACCTTTTGCATGGGCAGGGATTCGCCCAAGAAGTCATTTTGGTCGGCTACTTGAGCTTCACTAAAGGCTTGATTGGTGGTTTTGAGCTGATCGACCTCCTTCTGGGTACGGTTCATACGCAAGCCTGCGAGTAGAGTGCCGAGCAGTTTTTCGTTTTTGAAGGGCTTCAGAATGAAGTCAAAGGCTCCGTGTTTGATCGCTTTCACGGCGAGCTCAACTTCTCCATAGGCCGTCATTAGGATAACCACGCTCGAAGGTCGAACCTCTACAATTCGGTTGAGCCAGTACATTCCTTCTCGACCGTCATCTTCTCCGGCCCTGAAGTTCATGTCGAGCAGAATCAGATCGACTTCATCCGTGTTTAGGTGCTCGGTAATACGGGTTGGTGTGTCTTCACAGATGACCGTTTTGAAGTGCTGCTTTAAAAACAACTTCAATGAGGTCAATACATCGGGGTCGTCGTCGACCACCAAAATACGAGCGTCTGTTTTCTTCATTCCATTGTCCTATTTTGAACAGTCAAGTGTACGAAAACGTACACAATTCATTCGTTAAAGCGCTGTTAAAAATTGTTAACGATCACATTTACAGGTGTATAGGGTTCGTGGCATGCGTATTGCCGTTATTGGGCTGAATCGAACCTATGGATAAAGTAATTGAAAAGAAAAAGTGGCCGATGAAACGCGTGCTGCTTTATATCGGCATAGCATCGGGAGCCTTGTTACTGGTCTACTTACTGATCATCAGCACCAATGACAGAACACTTACGATTGACCGGGACAGGACTTCCGTAGCTACCGTCGAACGCGGCTTATTCTTTGACAACATTCCCATCAGTGGGAATGTGGAACCCCTAAAGTCCATCTTCATCACTGCGGCAGAAGGCGGTAATGTCGAGGAAATCTTTGTCGAAGACGGTGCCATGGTCACCCGAGGGACTCCATTGATGAGGTTGAGCAATGCTAACCTGATGCTCGACTTCATGAATCGCGAAACGCAAATCATTGAGCAAATCAACAACCTGAGAACGACCCGGCTCACCATTGAACAGAACAAGCGTACGCTAAACGATCAGCTCATTGATATTGATTACCAACTCAAGGAGGCGGAACGTCAGTTCCGAATGGACAGCACGCTATACCGCGATTCGGTCATCGCTGGAAATCAATTCGAAGCCTCGCGAAACAACATCCAATACCTCAGGCAGAAAAGGGCCTTTACCAAGCGTAACATCGACCGAGAAGAGGCCATTCAAGAATCCCAATTGACGCGCATCGATCAGAGTATTGAGTTGATGGAGCGGAATCTCGACGCCATCCGTCAAAACTTAGAGAATTTGACCATTAAAGCTCCGCTCGACGGTCAACTGACAGGGTTTAATCACTACCTCGGCGAAACCAAGCAACGAGGCGAGTCCCTAGGCCAGGTGGATGTGACCGATGGATTTTTGGTTCGCTGTAATATCGATGAATACTACTTGAATCGGGTTCGGACGGGTCAAACGGGCACCTTCCCCTTTGGCGGTAAAACGCACGAACTGGTGGTCACCAAAGTATTGCCTCAAGTCTCCAATGGACAGTTCCAGATCGAAATGAACTTTCCGGATTCAATGCCTTCCGGAATCCGAAGAGGGCAAACCCTTCAAATTCGTCTTTCACTGAGCACCGAAGTGGAAGCGGTGATGGTGGAGCGCGGAGGGTTTTATCAGAGCACAGGCGGGCAATGGGTCTTTGTATTGGAAGGAGAGAGCGCCTCACGGCGCGATGTCGAACTCGGCCGCCAAAACACCGATTACATCGAGGTGCTCAGCGGCTTGGAGCCCGGTGAGCAGGTCATCACCAATTCCTACGCCAATTACGGAGAGGCTCAGCAACTCGTGTTTAAATAAAGAAGGGATTGACCTTGCATCGTGCCGTAGGCACAGAGTATTAGAATAGAAGAAAACCACATAACTCAGAACTAAGTATTCGCATATGTTGATTGATGTTAAAAACCTACAGAAGAAGTACCGAACCGACGAAATTGAGACGACTGCGCTCAATTCCATCAATGTTGGAATAGAAGAGGGTGAATTTGTTGCTATTATGGGCCCTTCCGGATGCGGAAAGTCCACCTTTCTAAACGTGCTCGGTCTACTAGATACGCCCGATGGGGGAACCTATACGTTTAACGGGCAGGAAATGACCCAACTCAGTGAACGCCAACGTTCCGTGGTTCGGAAGAACAATATTGGATTCGTCTTTCAGAGTTTTAACCTGATCGATGAGTTGAGCGTCTTCGAGAATATTGAATTGCCGTTGATTTACTTGAAGGTCTCGGCGTCTGAGCGTAAAGAACGTGTGGATCGCATCTTGGAACGAATGGGAATTGCCCACCGAGCCAAACATTATCCTCAACAGCTCTCGGGAGGTCAGCAGCAGCGCGTCGCCGTGGCTCGAGCATTGATTGCAGATCCCAAAATCATATTGGCCGATGAGCCGACTGGAAATCTCGATTCAGCGCACGGTAACGAGGTCATGGACTTGCTGAGTGAATTGAATCAGGGGGGAACCACTATTGTCATGGTAACGCACTCGGCTCACGACGCGGGCTATGCATCGCGCATCATTCGTCTCTTGGACGGTGAAGTGATCGCCGAAAACAGCGGTAAAAAAGCTGAAGAGATCCTCTGATGTTTGGGAGTCGCATCAAATTGGCCTTCCGTCATTTGTGGAAGGAACTGGGCTTTACGAGCATCAACATCTTTGGTCTAGCCATTGGATTGGCAGCGTCTTTGGCCATTTTCATCTATGCGGGCTACCATTTCAGTTTCGATCGTTTTCACGAAGGCTCTGATCGAATCTTCCGAGTGCTTACTATTGATCGGGCACTTGGGGTTAGCTCCTCCGCAGTGGGTATAACCACTCCAGCCGCTGGCCCTGCGGCCTTTGAACGCGTCAGTGGAGTTGAAGCACAAGTGCGCTTTATGCAACAAGGTCAGAACTTGCTGCGCGCAGGGGATCAAACCTTTTTCGCCGATAATTTTGCCTTTGTCGATAGCAATTTCTTCAGCTTCTTCAACTTCCCTCTGGTACAGGGAAATCCGGAGACGGTTCTTCGAGAGCCCAACAAGGTTTTGCTCTCCGAGTCTTTGGCTGCAAAGCTCTTTCCCGATACGGACCCAATAGGGCAACAGATTGAAGCCGCTCATACCGCAGATCCGGTTCAAATTCAAGGAATCTTCGAGGACCCTCCCGCCAACAGCCACTTGGACTTTGATATGGTGGTGAGTATTCTGCCGGTAGCCTCGGACACCAACACCGCTCAGTTTTTACAGACCTGGACCTCTATCGCCGCACCGACCTATGTGCGCTTAGCGGACGCCTCGGACTGGGAACGCGTGTTGGCAGACCTAAAAGAAATTGGCCGAGAGAACGACTACGGCAATGAGGGAGATAATTTTGACTTAACCATGCAACCTCTACTCGAGACTCATATGTACTCGACAGAGCTTCTTTTCGACAACCACAACAACCGAAAAACAGATTTCGGTCAAATTCGGAATCTGTTATTGGTGGCTATTTTCCTTTTACTCATAGCCGCCTTTAATTTTATGAATCTCAGTACGGCACGAAGCGGTAAACGCGCTCGAGAAATCGGCGTGCGTAAAGTGCTGGGTGCCCAACGCAGTCAACTTGTCGGGCAATTCCTTTTGGAGTCCGTCCTGCTCGTTTTCTTTGGATTCCTGGTGGCTCTGGCCATATTGGAATTGCTCGGCGAGTACGTGGGCATCAACGTGCCTTCGGGTTTCGTAAACTACTTCATGGGGCATAGAGAGCTTTGGGGATACAGTCTGTCCTTAATTCTCATCCTCGGCCTGCTCAGTGGACTGTACCCCGCCTTTGTTCTATCTCGATTTGATCCCGTTCACACTTTAAAGGGCAATGTGCAGAGTCAATCTTCGGGTAAGTGGTTGCGTCGCATCCTCGTGACCTTGCAGTTCACGGTTTCGGTTGCTGTGATCATCGGTATGCTGATTGTCCGACAGCAAGTGGCTTACATGAATGCCAAGGATATGGGTTTTGACAAAGACTATGTGCTCACCTTGAACCTAAATTCTCAATCGGCCTTTGAAAACGCCCAGACCTTGCGGGATGAACTCACCGAGGTAAAGGGAGTGGAAGGGGTTGCGTTTACCAATGCTCTCCCCGGAACAGGGTATGGCAGAACCTCCATTACTCCTGAGGGCTATACCGGCGAAGAAACCTGGATTTTCAGTATTACCGGCGTGGGTTATCGCTTTGCCGAAGTTCTCGGTCTCGACCTGCTGAAAGGTCGGTTCTTCGATGAAGAACATGCTACCGATGCATGGGAAGCCATTGTTTTGAACGAGGCTGCGGTGGAAGCCATCGGCTGGGATGATCCAATCGGCAAGACCATTGAACTGGGAGGTCGACCTCGAACAGTGATTGGAGTAATCAAGAACTTCCACTACGTGGGCTTGAGATATCCCATTGAACCCTTGATGCTGGCTCCTCTTCAAAATGCTGGAGGAACCATTGCGGTTAAATTGAAAGCGGATCAAGCCTCAGCAGCCATTGCTTCCATAGGAGAAGTATGGAAAGAGGTCAATCCGTCGGATCCCTTTGAATACGAGTTTTTCGACGAGGAATTCCAGCAACTCTTTACCGATGACGAGCGATTTGCCCAGGTGCTTTCCAGTTTCAATTGGTTGGCCATTCTCATTGCCTGCCTCGGGTTGTTGGGCTTAACGGCCTACACGGTGCAGCAGAAAACCAAAGAGCTGGGGGTTCGGAAGGTCCTCGGCGCTAGTATGTTCCAAATGCTTTTGGTCCTCAGTAGAGAATTCTGGTGGATGCTATTGGTCGCCAATATCATTGCCATTCCAATTTCCTACTACTACATGAGTCGATGGCTCAGTGAATTCGTTTATCGCATCGATCTCAACTTTTGGCCTTTCCTAGTGGCGGTGGTGGCCTCTTTCATGGTTGCTCTGGTCACAATTTTGACTCAGGCCCTCCGGGCGGAACGCATTGACGCCGTTAAAGCGCTGAAATACGAATAGTCATGTGGCAGAATTACCTCAAAACGACCATTCGATCCTTGGTGCGTAACCGGGTCTACGCCCTCGTGAGTATTTTGGGTTTAGGTCTAGGCGTTTCTTGTGCGATTTTGATTGCACTATATGTGTCGGACGAGCTGAGCTATGAGTCCATGCATGAAGACGTAGGGCGAATATACCGGGGGTATGTGGACTTAGAAATGGAGGAAATTCTTCATGCAGGTGTCAGTCCCATGGCATTAGGGCCAACTCTTGTCGCTGATTATCCGGAATTTGAAACCTTCTCGCGCTTCATTTCCGCCGGGAACGAAGTGACCGTTCGCGTAGAAGATCAGATTTTCACAGAAGAGCATTTCTGGTTCGCGGACAGCTCCTTTTTCCAAATCTTCTCCTTTGACCTAATTGCTGGAGATCCCAAAAAGGCCTTGGTGGCGCCTAATTCTGCCGTTCTAACTCGATCTACGGCCCTCAAGCTTTTCGGGGACTTGGACGTTCTGGACACCACCATACGCATCAATAACAACTTTTATACGGTGACTGGGATCGCAGAAGATCCCCCCGCACAAACGGAAGTCTATTTTCACACGCTCCTTTCCCTCAGTACGTGGCCCCAGCAAACGGTAGAACAGGCTTCCGGTGACTGGTATTGGTTGATTTCATACACCTATTTTAAAACCCATCAGGCCCTTCGGGCCGATGAAAGAGACCGCATCATGGCCGACTTCAAGGAGCGGTACGTGGTTCCCTTCCAGGAGACCAACGGTCTTGAGCAGGACGCGCAATATTTCTTGAAACCCTTGGAAGGTCTGCACTTTTATCGTGCAGCTGAGTACGACCATCCCAAAGGGAACCTGAGCTACCTCTATATCTTCGGAATCGTGGGACTTTTCATCGTCACCATTGCCAGCATCAACTTTGTCAACCTCTCTCTGGCACAAAGTGGGAAACGCTCTCGAGAAGTGGGGATTCGTAAGACGCTAGGCGGAAGCAAGGACGAAATTCGACGTCAATTCTTGGGAGAAAGCCTCTTGGTTGCCTTCTTGGCTACCTTGCTCGGACTTGCCCTAGTCGAGGTTATGATTCCAACCTTCAACAACCTCGCGAATAAAGAATTCACCTTTGGCAGCCTATTTCAAATGGAGCTATTGGTGTCGATACTCGCCTTATGGCTGGTCGTCGGACTATTGAGCGGTGCCTACCCGGCCTTAGTTTTGTCTCGATTTGACCCGGTTCGCGTGCTCAAGGGGCATCTTCCTCAATTCGGTCGAATAGGAGCCCTGCGTCGTTCTTTGGTTGTTGTACAGTTTGTCTTCAGCCTTTTGATGATCGTCGGGACCATCGTGGTCTTTCAGCAAATGAACTTCATGCGGAATCGAAACCTCGGTTTTGACGGGGATCAAGTCCTCGTTCTTCAATTGCCCCGGGACACTGCGGTGACCAATCGAGGAGCTTCACTAAGATTGGAACTCGAGCAGCTGCCCCAAGTTCAAGAAGCCACCTTGTCGACAAATTTTCCGGGCCGAACTGTAGGTGAACTCTTGTTTCGAATAGAGCAAGAAGGCGCCCTTAAAGAACGAGGCATCAAGTTTATGGCCGTCGATGAGCATTTCTTGGATACCTATGGCATTGAGCTCCTTGAAGGACGAAATTTTCGGCGCGAAGGGGGAACAGATGCCACCCAAGCTTTCATCATCAATCAAACAGCGGCGGAGCGATTTGGCTGGAATCAAGAAGCCATAGGGAAACGTATGCAATGGGGCCTAATGGCCAATGATTCCGCAGCCAATGACGGCCGGGTGGTTGGAATAGTCGAAGACTTCCATTTTGCTTCCTTACACAACCCCATCGAGCCCATGGTTTTTCGCTATCACCCCGGAAACAGTAGGCTCTTAGCGGTGAAGATTCAATCGGATGACCTGGCCTCCGGCATGAAATCGGTCGAAAAGGTCTGGGACAACATGAGTGGGGGTTATCCCTTCGATTATGAATTTGTCGACGAAGAATTCGATGCGCTCTACCGGAGTGAAGAGCGAATGTTGACCATTTTCGGATACTTCAGTTTTATCAGCATCTTCATCGCCATCCTAGGCTTATTTGCCCTGTCCTCCTTTACCATTGAGCAGCGAATCAAGGAGATCGGCATCCGAAAAATCCTCGGAGCCTCTGTGGCGCAAATCATTCGTTTGATCTCTAAGGACTTCATGCTCCTGGTCGCTATAGCCGTCCTCATCAGTTTACCCGTTTCCTACGTGTTGCTGCAGCGTTGGCTTCAAGACTTCGCCTACCGTATTGAACTTTCCATTTTTATACTCCTAATCTCAGCCGGACTGGCCTTTTTACTCGCGTTTCTGACAGTGGGTTACCACAGTTTCCGGGCCGCACGGGCCAATCCGGTCAATGCCCTACGTTATGAATAGATCAGTCCTATTACTCCTTTTTCTATGTGTTTTTAGTGCCTACGGCACGATAGCCAAAACCGCAGAGCCCGTTGGTTACAAGGTTTCCTTTGACCTCAATCACTTGGTCGAAGACCGCCTCACCATAACCATGGAAACACCCCAGGTCCATACCGATGAAATCGAGTTTCAAATGCCGAAGATTGTCCCTGGAACCTACGGAATCAGCGACTTTGGACGTTTTGTTTCGTCTTTCTCTGCCTTGGACACCAATGGTCAGCCCCTTCCCGTGAAGCAAATCGGAACCAATCGCTGGGGAATATCAGGTGCGCAAGGACTCGGCACCCTTTCCTACCAAATCGACGACACCTTTGATGGTGAGCCGGGCAAAACGGTCTTTGAACCAGGTGGTTCCAATTTTCAAGCGGATACCAATTTTGTGCTGAACCTCTTTGCTATGGTCGGATACCTGGAAGGTATTGAGGACCGACCTTTTGAGTTGACCATTGCGCATCCATCGGAATTATATGGAGTCACGGCCTTAGAGGTCGTGGACCGAAGTGCCGACCGTGATCGGTTCATGGCCAGTGATTACTTTACTATGCATGACTCCCCAATTATGTATTCGGCTCCCGACACGGCCTCTGTTCAAGTGGCCAATGCCCGAATTGAGGTGATGGTCTATTCTCCAAACGGACAGTTGAATGCCCGCGAAGTCATGGACCGCAACAAAGACCTCTTTGCTGCGGCAGCGGAATATCTGGGCGGAACTCTACCTGTAGACCGCTATGCTCAATTGATCTATCTATGGGACGGTCCTACCAATTCAGGTGGCATGGGTGCTTTAGAGCACAGTTACTCCACGGTTTTCTCATTACCGGATCTACCGGATTCCGTGATGGGCCAAGAAATTCAAGACGTCACCGCGCATGAATTCTTCCACATCGTAACTCCTTTGACGATTCATTCTGAAGAGATCCACGATTACAACTGGATTGAACCTCAAATGTCTGAGCACTTGTGGCTCTATGAAGGAGTTACCGAGTATTCCGCCCATCATATGCAGGTAAAGGCCGGTTTGATTTCCGAGCAAGAGTTCTTGGAGACGATGCAGGAAAAAATGACGCAAAGCACCACTGCCTATGATGATCAGGTTCCCTTTACCACGATGAGTGCCCACTGTTTGGATGTATATGCAGGTGAATACGGGAATGTATATCAAAAGGGTGCGCTGATCGGAATGGCCTTGGATCTCCAATTACTTCATTGGAGTGAAGGAGCATATGGCCTGCAATCCTTGATCAAGGATCTTCAGGACCGATACGGAGCTGAAAAAGCCTTCAAGGATGAGGAGCTATTTGACGCTATAGCCGAGTTGACGTACCCCGAGATCCGTGAATTCTTTACCCGCCATTTGGAGAGCTACGAGGCGCTGCCATTTGAAGAAGTGCTGAATTATGCTGGAGTGAGCTACCAGGCATCTGTACCTAGCACGACCATCACGTTTGGGAAAATCCCTCTGGGCTACAACCCAAATACAGGACGTCTATTCATCGCTAGTTTGGACGATGCCAACGACTTCGCGGCCAACATGGGATACCAGGTTGGAGACGAATTCATCAGTATTAACGAATTCGATTTGACCAATGTGCAGATGGTAGGAAGCCAAATAGATGCTTGGCGAGCGTCCACCTCAGAAGGGGATAAGGTCAAGATCGTGGTCGCTCGAAAAAGCGGTGAGGAGTTCGAAAATGTCGTGCTTAAGGGTAAGGCTATGGAGGTCGAAACCAGTGATGATCACGTAGTGCAATTCGTTACGGAACCCACGCCCGAACAACAAAGAATTAGAGATCACTGGTTGAAGGATAAAAAGGGATAAGCTATGTGGCGGAATTACCTCAAGACGGCCTGGCGAAGCCTTCTTCGCGATAGGCTCTACACGATTATCAATTTAGTCGGGCTCACGGTTGGGCTCATCAGTTTCGTGTTCATCGCGCTGTACATCAGCGATGAGTTGAGCTATGACCGATACCACAGCCAGGCAGATCGCACCTACCGTCTTTGGGAAATTCTAGACTTTGAAGGAGCCGGAGAAGAGAGCTCCAGCATGCAGTTTCCAGTGACTCCAGCACTCCTCAATGACTACCCTCATCTCATCGATGATGTCGTTCGATTCTTCAATTTTCAGCGGCCCGTTTTTACCATGCAGGTCGAAGATCTCAAGTTCAACGAGGAAGGTATTTTCTTTGCGGATTCCGGAGTTTTCCGAGTTTTTGACTGGCCACTCATCGGCGGGGACCCCAAGGTTATGGGGCAACCGAATATGGTAGTGATCAACGAGGAATTGGCGGAAAAATACTTCGGAGACGAAGACCCTATAGGAAAGGATGTAATCATTGAGGGGGGTATTCAGTTGAAGGTCGGTGGCGTCATGAAAGATGTTCCTGCGCAATCGCATTTCCGTCCCAAAGCCCTCATTAGTTTTATTACCCTCAGGAACTTTATGGGTAACCCCATTGGAGGGAATAATTGGGTATGGAATCCGTGCTGGACCTACGTCATGCTTCAAGAAGGAGTCACTCCTGAAGAACTTGAAGGTCAATTCCCCTCTTTCATTGAGAAATACTACCCTGAATTCATGGCTGGTCAGACCTCGTTCTACCTGATGCCGCTGGCTGATATTCACTTGGAATCGCACTTGGAGTACGAGATCCGACCAAATCACGAGCGTTCCTACTTGTATATTCTCGGTGCTATTGGGTTTATCATACTCCTTATCGCGGCAACGAATTTCACCAACTTGGCAACGGCAAGGAGTTCTCGTCGGGCCCGAGAGGTAGGCGTGCGGAAAGTCCTTGGCGCAGAGCGGCAACAGCTCGTAGGTCAGTTTCTTTCCGAATCGATTCTTTTAACCTTGATTGCGGTCATACTCAGCCTGGCCCTAATTCAGATTCTTTTGCCTGGATTCAATGGAATGGCTTCCAAGGAATTGGCCTTTGCAACTCTGTTCGAACCTCTGAACCTCATTTTCATTCTGGCCAGTGCGCTCTTTTTGGGAGTGGTCGCAGGGCTGTATCCTGCCGTCTTTTTAAGCGGATTTCAGCCCGTTAAGGTGCTGAAAGGCGGAACCCCTGGAAAAGGAAAACAAGCCTTCAGGAGAGTGCTTGTGGTTTTACAATTCACCCTTTCCGCTGCACTAATTGTCGGAACCCTTATGGTCAATCGACAATTTCAGTTCATGCAGAGTCAGGATCCGGGATTCAACGAATCCAATGTGATTGTCATGTCGACCAAGCAACAGATTCTGCAGCAATTTGAAGCGTTTCGCACGGAGGTGCTGGCCGATGAGAGTATCGAGAAGTTTACCATCATGAACGATATTCTCGGCGAGGACCACAACGTATTCGAGTACAACTACGAAGGCATGCAGCCGGACAAGTGGCAGTATTTACCCTCATTGATCGTCGATGAGCACTTCGTATCCACTATGGGGCTGGAAATCGTTGCGGGACGTGACTTTAACGAGGATATCAAGTCGGACGACACCGCCGCAGTACTGGTCAATGAGACCCTAGTCCGTGAAATGGGTTGGGGTACTCCCGAGGAGGCCCTGGGCCAGCGAATGACCACTCCTAGGGGTCAGGAGCGTGTCGTCGGTGTGCTTAAAGACTTTCACTACGTCTCCTTAAATGAGCCCATTCGACCTTTTGTTTTGGATATGATCAAAACCCAGGGGTTTTGGGTTCAGGAATTTGCGGTGCGCGTCAAACCGGGAATGGATCAGCGCGCCATTGACCACCTTGAGGAGGTCTGGGGGAAATTTGGCTCTCAGTTCCCCTTTGAGTACTTCTACCTTGAAGACCGCCTGGACAGCCTTTATCAAGGACAGAATACCCTACGCGTATTGGTGGCACTCTTTAGCCTTGTGGCTATCGTTATTTCCTGTATTGGTCTCTTTGCTTTAACCTCCTTAAGTGTGGAGCAGCGTACCAAGGAAATTGGAATTCGCAAAATTCTAGGAGCAGAAGCGGGTTCTTTGATTCGCTTGATCGCTAGAGAATTCCTTTCACTGGTCTTGATCGCCTTCGTCATTGCTATCCCGTTTGCTTATTGGGCACTGAACAACTGGCTCAATGGATTCGCTTATCGGATAGACTTCAGTTGGGGTGCAGTAGCCGTTGCAGGACTGTTGTCCATAGCAATATCTGCCCTTACGATTAGTTATCACGCTTGGAAGGTTACACGAACAGATCCAGTGAAGAGTCTACGGTACGAATAGTATCTTTGCGCCATGGCGCAGAACCTGCCTTTAATGGAACATTTTTACACCGTCCAGGGTGAGGGAGCTCATTCGGGAACGGCGGCCTACTTCCTGCGTTTAGGAGGGTGTGATGTTGGCTGCGTTTGGTGCGATGTCAAGGATAGTTGGGATGCGGCCGCGCATCCTGCCGTGGAGGCAGAAAAAATGGCCGATATGGCTCGGTCTTCACAAGCAGAAATTGCGGTGGTTACGGGCGGAGAGCCCCTCATGTATGACCTCGAGTTCCTCACTCAGACCCTTAAGGCCAAAGGACTGAGAACCCATGTGGAAACCTCTGGCGCTCATCCGTTGACCGGCCAGTGGGACTGGATCACCTTTTCACCGAAGAAATTCAAAGCACCTCTGGAGGATTTTTACCCTTCCGCACATGAATTGAAGGTTGTGGTTTTCAACAAGCACGATTTTAAATGGGCCGAAGAGCATGCAGCCCGTGTTTCGGACGACTGTCTTCTTTTCCTCCAGCCAGAATGGGACCGTCGGCACGAAATGATGCCGCTGATCGTTGATTATGTAAAGGCTCATCCGCGCTGGCGTATATCGCTTCAGACGCACAAATACCTGGACATTCCCTAATGCGTAACCTCCTTCTTGCCCTATTCCTCTTGCTTGCACCATCTCTTGTGGCGCAATCGCGACAATCCATCCGGGACGTGGAATACGCGCGCCAAGCCATGGGGCAGAATAAAGTAGGGGAGGCCGTGAATTACCTGAACAAGGCCATTGAACGCGATCCAGACTATCGAGATGCTCACCTCATGCTCGGTGAGCTGCAATTGCGGCAAGAGCAATTCGATAAGGCCTTGGCCAGTTTCGACCGCGTGCTGGATCTTTCACCGGGCTATTTCCTAGGACTGTATCGACGCGGTCTGGCCTACTATCGAATGGAAGACTTCGAGCGGGCCATTGACGATTACGAGGCGTACATGAAGTCAGAAGGTGCATCGGACCGCGGAAAGGAAGAAGCCGAAAAATACTTGGCTTGGGCTCGCTTTGGCCTTGATGCCAAGGCTAATCCCGTACCCTTTGACCCCATCAACCTAGGCGATTCCGTCAATGGGCCCTATATGGAGTACTTTCCCGCAGTAACGGCTGATGGAAAGGAATTGATTTTCACGCGCAATCAGCCAAGTCCCCGCGCCTTGAAAGAAGACTTCTACGTCAGTCGGGGAGGACAGGGGCAGTGGTCCCTGGCCGAAGCCCTTGACCGTCAAGTGAACTCGGACGGTAACGAAGGTGCCTTGTGCATTAGTGCAGATGGAAATGTTGCCGTGTTTACAGCCTGCGGACGGGAAGATGGCGCCGGGAGCTGCGACCTCTACATGACCATCCGAGAAAATGGAACATGGGGGAAACCCTTTAACTTGGGATATCCAATCAACACCGAAGCCTGGGAGAGCCAGCCAAGCCTTAGCCCAGATGGACGAACCATTTACTTCACTTCAAATCGCCGCGGCGGAAAAGGCGGAAAAGACCTTTGGAAGTCAACCTTCGAAGGGGGCGGAGAATGGGGTGAACCCATCAACCTCGGGGATTCCATCAATACCCGCGGCGACGAAATCACGCCCTTCATGCACTGGGATGGCCAGTCCTTGTATTTTGCGAGCACCGGACATCCGGGCATTGGCGATTTCGATATGTACTTGAGCCTACGGCTCGATAACAATCTTTGGTCCACACCTCAAAACCTCGGATACCCCATCAACTCCGTGCGGGAAGAAAACGGGCTCATCGTTGCTCCAGATGGACGAACAGCCTACTACAGCCGTGAAGGTTATGAGGACTCGAGGGGAATGCTGGACCTGTACAACTTTGACTTACCAGAAGACGTCCGGGCGGCCCCCATCGCTTACGTCAAAGGCTTTATAACCGATCATCAATCGGGTAGCGCCCTCAGCGCTACCGTCGAGTTTGTCGACGTTTCCACCGGTGAAACCTATCTGGAAATGAACACGGGTTCGGCTGGTTACTACTTTGCTTGCTTACCCGGGAATAGAAATTACGCATTGAATGTTCGACATCCGGGCTACCTCTTTCACAGCGAAAGATTCACTTTGGAAGAATCGACCGAGAACTCGGCTCGAGACCTTCCTGTCTCACTACACGCTATTGAGACCGGTGCTTCCCTCACCTTGCGGAATGTGTTTTTCGACTCAGGAAGTTCTGAACTGCGCGGTTCAAGCTCACCAGAACTGGACCGAACGGCGGAGTTTCTTGCCTTAAACCCGTCACTGGTTGTGGAAATATCAGGACATACGGACAATGTGGGTTCACAAGAATCAAATCAATCGTTGAGTGAACAACGAGCTATTGCCGTTGTAAACTACCTAGTCAATCGTGGGGTGCCCCGCGAGCGGCTGAAAGCAGTGGGGTACGGTGCAACGGATCCCGTTGCTTCAAATGAAACAGAATTGGGTCGTCAGGAGAATAGACGAACCGAACTTAAAATCATTCAGAACTAGATGGATTTTCTTTCCCTCAAGGTAACCGATGTGCATCGCGAAACCGCAGATGCCGTTTCAATAAGCTTTAAAATACCGCTCTTTCGCAAAAAGGATTTCCGCTATCGCGCTGGTCAATACTTGACCATTAAAGCCGTGATAGACGGTCAAGAGGTTCGTCGGAATTATTCTTTCAGCAGTTCGCCAGGAGAGAAGAAATGGACCATTACCGTAAAGGAAATGCCAGATGGAACAATGTCCCGTTTCTTAAACCGTGAAGTCTCCGTGGGGGATACGCTGCTTGTTCATCCGCCCGAAGGGCGTTTCACCTTGGAAACACGCCCAGATCTGGCTCGTAAAGTAGTTCTAGTGGGTGCCGGAAGCGGAATCACTCCACTAATGTCACATTTAAAGACACTCCTGAAGGAAGAGCCCAAAACAGAAGTACTTCTTCTTTATGGCAACCGGTCCGTATCCGACATTATCTTTAAGGAAGAGCTAGATGGGATGGAGGAGCACTACGATGCCTTCAAGGTGGTGCATTTTCTTTCTAGAGATAGACAACCGCAAAACTGTAAGCACTGGGAAGAAGGCCGCATTTCTAGGGACAACCTATACGATGTGGTCAAAAAGCACTTGGGGTTCCCTGGACATCCCGTGGTTCCTGTATACTTGCTTTGCGGGCCTGGAGAAATGATCGAGGATTTACAGGAGTACCTCTATGAAATCCTTGTTCCTCGGTTGAACGTACATTCTGAGTTCTTCACGGCAGCAGCTCCTGCTCCTGGGGTATCGACCGCTGAAGCAGTCGACTGTCGTGCAACAGTCATCCTAAACGGTGAGGAGCATTCCATTTCCATACCGGCAGGAACCACTGTTTTGGACGCTGTCACAGATGCCGGATTGGACGCTCCTTACAGCTGTACGAGTGGTATTTGCGCTACGTGTATTGCGAAACAAACAGAAGGCGAGTTTGATACCTCTAAGAATATTTCCTTAGGCCAAAGTGATATTGAGGAAGGATTTATTCTGACGTGCAGCACCACGTGCTCAAGCTCCACCGCACGTATTGACTACGACGACGCGTAAAGGCTCGTTTGTGGTTTAGAGAATAGCCTCGCGGACGCGCAGTAACTTGGTCAGAAGCTCTTCGAGCTGATCAATGGGCAGCATATTGGCGGCATCGCTTTTAGCGTTCGCCAGATCATCGTGGGTTTCAATGAAGATTCCATCCGCCCCCGCGGCAATAGCGGATTTCCCAATGGTTTCTATCAGTTGAGGTCGCCCTCCAGTAACTCCGGAACTTTGATTGGGCTGTTGTAGACTATGGGTAATATCCATGACCACAGGAAATCCCAATGCCTGCATTTGCGGAATGGCCCTTGGATCCACAACTAGGTCCTGATAACCGAAGGAGGTGCCACGGTCTGTAAGCATGACTTTGTCGTTACCTGAGTCTACAGCTTTTTGTGCGGCAAATTGCATGGCTTCAGGTGAAAGGAATTGTCCCTTCTTGATGTTTAAGAATTTTCCAGTCTTGGCCCCCGCTACAACGATATCGGTCTGTCGGCATAAAAATGCCGGAATCTGCAGAACATCTACATACTCTGCCGCCATTTCAGCTTCTTCTGCGGTATGATAGTCGGTAACGGTTGGCACCTCAAAAGTCTCACTGACCTTCCGCAGTATTCTGAGTGCCTTTTCATCTCCGATTCCAGTGAAGGAGTCAATTCGAGATCGGTTGGCTTTTCGATAAGACCCTTTGAAGACGTAGGGAATACCCAGACGGTCGGTAATGTCCACAACTCGCTCAGCAATTCTTAAGGCCACATCTTCACCCTCTATCGCGCATGGGCCAGCCAGTAAAAAGAATGCCTTTGAGTCGGCATGTTTAATTCTAGGGAGTTGCTCGATCATTTTACCAGGTTTTTCTTAAGCCAATGCCCAGGTGAATCCCGTAGCTCTGTTTAGGGGCAACCCATGAGTTCAGATTACCCAATTGCAAAAGTAGGTCTGTTCCTGAGATATTCCATCGGTAATCGACTGAAAGCCCAAACCGGTTGTATCCGCCATAATGCACGGTTGGACTCAATTCATGATTCTCGCCCAGTTTCATGTCATAAGCTGCATAGAGGAGCGGCAAGTTGAAAACCCGGTACCGGTATTGCAGACCGGCTCTTAAGGCTTGAGTTTCGCTTATTTTTCTGTGCGCTTCAAATCGTACCAGGAAAGGCGTAACGCCGATTCGAGAACCTTGCTCACCGTCAAAATATGCGCGACCGAGACTATCAATGGACTCTTCAAAGAAGTTATCTTGAATATCGAATAGATTATCGATGTAAAGCCCTTCGTATCGGTAGTTGGTGTCTACATCAATAGAATAGCTTTGGTCATTCCATCGAATAAAGCCAAAGTCTTCAAGTGCTCCGTGAAAGGTCCAATCACCTTCATAGTATGTCCCCGAAAGACCAACCCCCAATCCTAGGCCATTGATTGCGCTACGACCTGAAGAGGTATCCGTCAAGCTTCCCACGGCTTTAGCGCTTAGATCGATATACTCGCCTGATTCGGGTGTGAACCAGTCTAGACGATCTGCTCCGAAACGTTGCTCTTCAAGACCCACGAGAATCGAAGCGCTAATGTCATAGGACCATTTGTCTTTATCAAAGCCCCACGAATAGAACCCTTCAAAATAACGGACTCTCCACCATGCCGTTGGAGTTAAATCAAGAGTCTCTCCCGCATATGGGGCGTTTCCGTACAAGGCCAATTTCAATAGGTTTTCACTGTAGTTGACCGCGCGGATGCTGTTGTAGTGAATACCAAAGGTTCTGCGTTGAGCCTTCGCATCGTCCAATCGATACCCATAGTTAAACTCAAAAAGGTCGTTCAGGGCACTTTGGTTATTGTCCTTAACACTGGACAAAAAGAGCTCTTTGTCACTTTCATCGAGAAAATCATCATAGAGAATGCTCTGTTGGGCGGCAAAAGGTATGGAGGCCGACCCCAAAGCGTATACATAGCTCAAATCCACAAAGCGCTGTGCGTCCGGATTTCGTTCCCAAGGCCCACTTTGAAGGGCTTGGCTATAGCCCGAAAAAGGGGCGATCAAAAGGAGGAGTAGTGCTCTTTTCATCAATTATTGAGGCGGTAGGTAAAGTCACCAATCATTTTGATGTCCATCTTATACGTCGAGTAGATTTTAACCGAACTAGGAAGCTGAGCCGTGTTAAATACGATCTCATAACGAACGTTTGTCGCTTCTTTGAATCGCTGTATACGCTCTGGCGAAAGGGGAATAGTCAACGTCGAAGACTTAGGTTCAATGACCTTGAGGTTTGCATCTAAATCAGGGGATTGGACTACATCATTCAATAGTATGTCTTCCAGTACATCTCCATTTATATCCAACAAGGTCATCGTGGTTACGGCCTCGAAAGGGAAACCATTGGCAACTAAGAGACGAATCTCGCCTCCGCGGATTTGATCCCATTCTGGGGCCGTACCCAAATCAAAATCACTCGTATCGACGAGAGTGAGGTTTTCCGCTGACAGTCCTAGGGGAACCTCCAGGTTTAGGCGGGCTTCGAAAGGGTGATCGTAGTAAATAAAACCGGAGTACGGGCCGTCAGGATTCATGATAACCTTTCCCGAAAATTTGATTCGATCAGGCAGATTCGCAAGGAATTCGTTGATGTTCGAATTGCTTTCTGTTAAATCAAGAGTACTTTGCGCTGCGTTGATGGAACCTCCCGATTCAGTTGCTGGCCCAACTTGAAGGCTACTTCCCGTTTGAGATATATCAAGTGTGACTTGATTGTTCGTTCTTCTGTTTTCTCCAACAATTTCATCCAACTGGAACCGAGCACTTGCTCCAATGGGATTGTACAGTTCTAGACTTCCAAGAGCTTGATCGAGATTTACCATGCCCGATACAAGGCTGTTCATTCCTTGTAGCTCGGAATACTCAGGACCAATACCAGCACTGTCTTGTCCGAGATCGCCCAGTGCATAGTCTATGACCAGGTCATTCATGGCTAACTCAACGACCAGACTATCCTCTAACGACAGTTCAACGATCAAGCCTGTGGAGTCAATTCGCCCGAGAATAATGTGATAAAACGTATTAAACCGGTTATTCTTTTTGCCGGTGAGATCCATGCTGAGCCCTGTGAAATCGTAGTCCTTCACCAAGGTCGAAACTCCATTTGGAGGAGCGGCAGGAACAGCTTCAACAAACCCAAATGGACTGCCGTTCAATTCAGATTCCGGGATGAGGTATTCAAACTCCACGCTATCCTTAATCGTGGATTCGATTGACATTTGAATTTCACCTGTCTTGATCTCCCCATAGGTGAGTTCAAGTCCTTCGGAACCGGAAAGAAAGACTTCTGAGGTATCATTTATAATGTTTTGTGCTGGCCAGATTGTGGTTGCGCTTAATGGGCGTAGATCTCTAATAGTCAATGTGATTCGCAAGGCATCGGACGTATCGATTAATACGCTTTGACCATTTGATCCTGGCGAAGACAGGCCATAAATCTCGGCTAATAAATCGCTGTCGATGGTCTTTCCAGCAAGGGAATTAGTGCTGGTGACCGTGGCTCCAGCTGGAATAATATCCAAGGTGTCCTGAATCAAGTAGTCGTTAGAAATGTTGTTTTGAATTCCGAAACCGAAATCTTCGACATCAATGGGTAGTTCATTCTCTATACTGATCTCCAAGGTTCCATCAATAAGTTCGATTGATTCAAAGTACTCGCTGGCATCAATTGGAGCACTTGTTCCCGGAACGCTACCCAAATCTGGAACGACCATGTTGTTGCCATTGTTGGCAATGATAATAGCGCCTACAAAGCCTGCGCTATTGGCAATTTGACCAAGACTGATACTGGACGGAATTACGATATCGTCGAGCTCAAGGGAATCGAGACTCAAGAATTCATAGTGTGTGTACGAGAAGGGCTCCATCAAATCGCCAAGCCCGTATTCGACCAAAGGGGTTGAATAAACCAGAATAAGAGAGGAATCTGGATTGACCACAAGATTGGTGTCACCGACGATATCGCCCATATCCAACTCAGAAATCAGAATTGGAGCAAGCAAATCAACATCCCAATCCGCAGTCTCGAGATCATTTCTGCATGACAGTATTCCGAGAAGTATTGCGAAAAGAGGTAAAAGATGGAGTTTCTTCATTACGGACGAAAGTACAAAATGCGTTCTTTAAGAATACGATATCATCAAGTTCAACGATAGGGCCAAACACGATATTTTACTAAATTGGTCGTGTCATGAACAAACCACAACCCTAATCTCCCTTACTCATGAAGAAGTATTTAGTGCCCCTGTTGGCGGTGCTGATCCTTTCGAGTTGTTCAAACAATCTCGATTTCGATAAGGATCTGACGCTGTCACCGGAGCTGGTTCTTCCCATTGCAACCTTGAACATGTCCTTAGAGGACTGGGCTGGTGAAGACATCGAAGCGGATTCATCCGGCGTTTTAAAAGTTGTTTATTCGGACACCTCGGTGATTGACCCCATAGTCATTGCTGACTATATAGACATTCCTGATGGTGAAGGATACGACAGTGCTTATTTTCCTTTGTTCAACCCGGAAGTCGCCGGATTTTTGATCAATGCAAATACCACATTAAATCAAGTTTCGACCAACTTCCCACCTGCAGATCGCGCAGCGCTCGTCGCAGCCGACGGGACTAACGCTGCATTTCCAGCGATCGTTGCTTCTTCAGGAGGTTCAGGATATACATTGACGACGCCTCCAAACTTTTTAAATGCAGACGCCACGTCCGTTACCTATAAACTGACGCTAAGTAATTCTTGGCCTGTGGACATTGATAATGTGATTGTCAACTTAAAGAGCGGGGGAAGTGTCGTAGCGAATTTCACTTTTACTTTGGTCCCTGCCGGAGGGAACGTTACCGAGATTCTAACGGTCCCTTCAGTTATGACCAATGCATTTGAAATTGACATTGTTTCTATTTCTACACCCGGTTCATTAAGTCCAGTGGCCATTGATCTGAATGATCAATTGGGTTGGTTGTTAGAGACTGAAGACGTTTTCGTCTTCTCGGGAAATGGGGATGTTATTCCTCAGACGCTCTTGGACAGTACGGCTGAAGTAGATTTTGAGTTTTCAAATGGCGAAGAAATTGAGATTCTCGAACTCTTTTCCGGGAACCTAGACTACGATCTCGTGAGCAGTATGGAGCGACCTACAGAGGTCGTGGTTCAGTTTATAGGTGGAACAGACGTTAATGGTGATCCTCTTGAAGCTGTGATTCCTGTCCTTCCTAACCAGGCGAACACGGGAAGTATTGACTTGAGCGGGGCGACCCTTCGTCTCGATGAGGACGCCAACCAACCCTATAACCGACTGAGCTTGGGCTTTCAATTCCGAATAGCTTCTTCGGATGGCTCTATTGTATTCATCGATACCGCACAAACCGTTGAGGGTGATTTGATTTTCAATGATCTCGATTTTGAATATATCGAAGGTTATTTCGGGACCATTCAAGAAGATTTGACTGGAACCAGTGTCGATTTGGACATCGATTTCTTGAATGACTTCGGCGGTGACTTCCAATTTAATACACCGGTCCTTAAATTGTTAACGACTAACGGTGTTGGAGCACCTATCCGGACAAATTTTGACATGCTTGGACGAAATGAGGATGGTACGGAAGTCGCCCTCAACATGCCCGCCTCGGATATTGCATACCCTGGCCCAGGTCAGGAGGGGCAAAATATTGAAGGAGAGATAATCATCGATAATACCAATAGTAATGTAGTCGATTTTTTGGCAAATGTTCCATCGACGATTGACATCAATGGGACAGTCGATATTAATCCAGACGGAAATACGGATCCGAATTTTGTGTTTAGAGAATCTCTCCTCAAAGTAGGTCTTGAAGTGGATGTAAACCTAAATATCAGTGCTAGTAATTTAGCCCTAACCGATACGATAGAAGCCAGTTTCGAACTTGAAGATGAAAGTGTAGACCCCGAGACCGTGACTCTGTTCATCAATGTGGATAATGGAATTGGACTTGACGCCGTAGTTACGCTGGTAATGCAAGACGAAAATGGAGCGGGACTTGATTCTGTTCAGACACAATTGCTTCAAGCAGCACCAACGGACGCCAACGGATATGCCACGGGTATTACATTTGTTGAGAACGTTGTAGAGCTCGATGAAGGGCAAACAGATGCCTTCTTTGACGCGGCTCAAATACTTGTACGAACCTCCTTGAGCACGCCGAACAATGGGAATGACAACTACGTCATGCGCACCACAGACGGCTTGACCATGTACCTTGCTATTCAGTCAAAAGTAAATGTCCTCATCAATGGAAACTAAGAAAAGACTATCGCTAGCTGCAGCCCTTTTCGTCGGACTTTTGACGTTGGCTCAGCCGAATCAGACCTTAACTAATTTTTATACTGTTCCGCAGTCAACTTTGATTAATCCTGCTTTGCGTCCTGAAGGAGACCTTCATATCGGTTTGCCTGGATTATCAAGCGTAGGAGCATACTTTAATCAGACGCTTTTCAGCCTATCACTTTTTAGCCCGGACACGGATTTTCAACAAGAGCTCGAGTCCCAAGTGGGCGATCTTACTGTGGACGATTATTTTCAAACGAGTGTTGATTATGACCTTCTGTTTGTGGGCTTCGGTTTAGGAGAGAAGGGCTATTTAAGTCTTGGTGCTTCTTATCGTATGGCGCAGACGGCCAAGTTGGCCCCTGATATGATGAAGTTCTTGGTCAATGGAAATGCTCCGTACATCGATGAGCAATTGGATTGGTCGCCAACATCCACGACAGGCCACCATTACGCTTTTTACCACGTGGGGTATAGCCATTCCTTGCTTGAGGATAAACTTCGTCTTGGCGCTCGCGTAAAGTTGGTGAGTGGACTTGGAGCAATTCAAACCAATATTGATGACTGGCTCGTTGTCACGCAGGCTACTACACCGAATCCGTATACAGTGCAGTTAACGGCAGGTGGTACCATCAATGCTGCTGGAATACCTGACGATGACTTGACTTCTGGGGACTTAATTCGCTTCGGATATGATTTCTCGAATTTCGGTTTCGGATTAGACTTTGGGGCACAGTATCAAATCAATGATGAGTGGAGCGTGACAGCCAGTGTGCAAGACCTAGGAAATGTAACATGGGCTACTGAAGCAGAAAACTGGGTCATCACCAATCAAACCATCGACATTACAGGAATTACGGATGACCTTTTCAATGACGAAGACACAACAAGCTTTGGTGATAAATTGTCCTCATACTTTGACTCTATTGGTGAGCTCTTGAATCCAGATACGACGTTCAATGAGTTTACAACTTCCTTGAATCGCAAAATCAATCTAGGTGTTCAATGGAGGTTCCACCCCAAACATGAAGTTGGCCTTCAGTACTACAATGAAGATGCCTTTGGCATTGGGATTCAGGCCTTTGGTCTTTCCTATTACGGTGATTTAACCAATTGGTTCCAGGTTAAGGTACAGTACACTGCCTACAACCAAGGCTTTGATAATTTTGGTGCTGGATTCGCGCTGGGGCGGACGTTCCAATGGCATTTCATGGCGGATTATCTGCAAGGGGCAACCAATATTGAAAACCTGAACGAATTTAACTTCCGAACGGGATTTGCCTTGAACTTTGGGACAAAGGATAAATCAGTAGACGTTCCGGCTGAATCACCCGTTGAAACTCCGCTTGAGAATGCACCGGAACAGGCTCCAGAAGAGTCGCCTGAAGAAGGTGGTGGTGGCGGTTTAGTCTACTACTTCGACTAAGGCTTAATAACCATATTTATCTTTCCAGCGCTCCTGCAGAAATGTACGGAGCGCTTTTTCTCTTTGGTTGTTTCCGGGCTCGTAGAACTTCGTCCCAGAAATAGTCTCGGGCAAGTACTCTTGATCAGAAAAGCCCTGTGCGTAGTCATGGCTGTACTGGTATCCTTTGCCGTAGTTCAGGTCCTTCATGAGGTTTGTTGGAGCGTTGCGTAAATGTAAGGGGACCGGGAGTGCGCCACTTTTTTGAACTTCGGCTTGGGCTTGACCGATAGCGGAATAGGAGGCGTTACTCTTCGGAGAGCTTGCTAAGTAGGTGACGCATTGGGCCAGAATAATTCGAGATTCTGGGTAGCCAATGGTGTTGACTGCTTGAAAACAATTGTTGGCCATGATCAAGGCTGTCGGATTAGCGTTGCCAATATCCTCTGAAGCCAATATGATTAAGCGTCGGGCAATGAACTTTAAATCTTCACCACCCTCAATCATTCTGGCCAACCAATAGATTCCTGCATTGGGATCAGATCCGCGAATACTCTTAATAAACGCTGATATTATATCGTAATGCTGTTCACCAGTCTTGTCATAAAGGGCGAGTTTCTCTTGGCTTTGACCCAGAACAAATTCATCCGAAATGGACTGGCCGACTTCCGCAGAGGCGGCTACCAATTCTAGGGTGTTCAAAAGCTTCCGAGCGTCTCCTCCCGAAATTCGCAAGAGTGCCTGGTCTTCTGCAAGGGAGATTTTGCGCTGGGATAGCCAAGCATCGTGCCGTAAGGCACTATCCAATAGGCTTCTGAGCTCTTCTGCAGAGAAGGGGAGCAAGGTGTAGACCTGACAGCGAGAGAGTAGGGCCGGGATAACCTCAAAACTGGGGTTTTCTGTGGTAGCACCGATTAAGGTAATGACTCCCTTTTCGACTGCGCCCAAAAGGGAGTCTTGTTGGGATTTACTGAAGCGATGAATCTCATCGATGAAGACAATGGGCCGGCCGCTCGAGAACATGCCTTGGTCTCCCGCCTTGCTGATCACTTCTCGCACGTCCTTCACACCTGCCGAAATGGCACTTAATCGGTAAAAAGGTCGGTCCAATTCGTGTGCGATTATTTCGGCTAAAGTTGTTTTTCCAACACCTGGCGGTCCCCAAAGAATGAAACTCGCAATGTTGCCTGATTCAATCATCTTGCGGAGTACGCCGTCTGGACCGACCAGCGCCGATTGTCCCATATACTGATCTAGAGACTTAGGGCGAAGCCTCTCCGCTAATGGCGTGTCCGGAATTTGCACGGTTTTTGAATCCAATGGCATACCGCCGAAAATAGCCATTAATTCCTACTTTACGCTTATGTCTGCAGCCCCCAATATGCGCGTTGAACGACCGGGTCTTATTCATCTATTGCCTGCCTTCTATTTGATGCTCGCAGCGTGGATCGTCTTTTATTTGGAGTGGAGAAGTGGTTCTTCATGGAGTTCCTGGGGACTTTATCCCAGAACGCTGAACGGACTCATAGGAGTCGTGACCATGCCCGTACTTCACGCTGACATGACGCATTTGATCAATAACTCTATACCTCTGATCATTCTCGGATCTGTCTTGAGGTACTTCTACAAGGAACTGTTTTGGAGGGTAATTGGGGTCACTTGGATTCTCACGGGCCTAATCACTTGGATCATGGCCCGGGAGGCTTTTCATATCGGAGCTTCGGGTTTGGTCTATGCCCTGGCAAGCTTCTTGTTTTTTTCCGGCGCGTTCCGCTTGCACCGGCCCTTGATGGCCGTATCATTTTTTGTAGTTTTCGCCTACGGAAGTATGGTCTGGGGTGTATTGCCCATAGAACCGACCATCAGTTGGGAAGGTCATCTTGGTGGAGCTATCGCCGGGCTTTTAGTGGCAGTTCTTTTCCGGAAAGTTGGACCTCAAGCGCCGCCAAAGCCTTTGGAGGTTCAACACCTAACGACCGAAAGGGATGTGTACTTGGAGCAACAGGCCATGCAGTTTCCCAGCCCAGACGCCTACGGCGCGAAGTATTGGGAGGAGCATGCACATCAGACGCAACCCGTGAGGATTGTGTATCGGTTTAAAAGATCAGATGAAGAGAAGGGGGAGCAAACCAACCCTGCTGATTAGAAAAGAATAAGGGTTAAAAGTTTTATGGCAAAACGCGCATCAAAGAAATCCAAACCAGGAAATAATGAGGTTTCTGGAGTTTTGTGGCCTATACTTGCTGTAGGTGCATTGACGGTCATTAGCTTCGCTTTCAATTCCGAGGCAAGGGATCAGCTAACAGGTATACGGCTCTTTTATTCCGGATTGACAGGTGGGGCTATTGCGGTTTTGATCTTTGCATTCAAGCCAAAGATGGCCAGTGTTTCGGATAAGGGGGAAAGGTTGTTTTGGATGGTCTTCGCAGGTTTGTTGGTCTGGACGGTGGTAACTTCCATGATGTCCATTAATTCTACAGAAGGTACTCAGCGAACGGTTAAATTAATGAGTCTGGGCGGATGGACCTATCTACTTGCCTATGTCGTCTATCAGCAAAAGTCATCGTGGGAAATATTTGTTCGTGGAATATCCTTCTTAGGGGCTATTCATGCAGGCGCTGCCATTTTGAATTACTACGAAATTGCTCCAACTTTAATAAAAGCTGTTCACCCAAGCGCGGGATATATGGTGAATCGAAATATGCAAGGAAGCTTTATTGCGCTCATGTTTCCATTTGCAATTGCTGCCGCACTTTCGTCTACCAGAAATAGGGTTATTGATTTGTTGAACGTTTCAATATTTATCTTACTCTCTTGGGCGCTGATTATTGCCAAGACTAGGTCCGCATGGTTGTCCGTCGCGGTAATAGCCATAGCTTGTCTTGTATTTCTGATATCGAAGTGGCGACTCTTTGAAGCCAAGGAAAGGAAGAGTTGGATCAAGGCCATAGTATATGCGACAGGGACGCCTTTGCTAGTCTTCATTCTTTTGACCCAGGTGGCACCGGATAAAAGCGTTCGTGATAGAGGTAGTCGAATGGCTAATGTAGTATCTGGGAAAGTTCAGTCCGATGGAAGTGCAAGTGCTAGATTGGATTGGAATTTGGCCACTTTAGAAATGATAGGGGATTACCCAGTTACTGGGGTAGGACCTGGTTTGTGGAGACTATATATTTCTGATTATAATCTTGGAAGTGGTCCTAATCAAAAAGGCACTGCAACTCGAGCAAGATTGCACAACGATTACTTGCAGATGGGAGCGGAAAGGGGAATCATTGGATTGTTCTTATTTCTTTGTCTTGCAACTATAGCGGTGTGGTTGGCCGTTAAGAGAATTAGAAAATCGGATTATAAATGGGGACATATGTCATTCATAGGACTTCTTGGACTGTTGAGCTTTGGGGTGGATATGCTCTTCAGTTTTCCTTTGGAGCGAGTGGTGCATCCCGTAGTCCTTGCCAGTCTGATAGGAATGATCATTGTTCCACATTCGGACAATTCGGCCAGTCGCGTACTTTCAGAGTCTAATAAATCCATCTTAGCTGTAGTCATACTGTCATTTTTCTTCGTTGGCTTCGTGGGTAGGGAAATTGATCAATTCAATGTTAAGATGGGAAGAACGATTGCCTTTAAGAATGCAGCGGGCCAGTCAGCGCAATACTGGACTAATTCACTCGAGGAGGCACAAGCCGGGAAGAGTGCCTGGATCTCCATGGATGAGACGTGCAACACAATGGAACTTTATGAAGGGATTGCGCTCAAGAACTTAGATCGATTCGACGAAGCAATTGAAGCATTAGAAAGAGGGTTGAAGTATTACCCAAGGTCTCCTCGAATGAATAATATGATGGCATCTGTGTATACGGAGATAAATGATTTCGAGAAAGCTGCACCATATTATGAAATCGCATTTCAATCAACTCCACTCAGCCAATCCCTTAGATTGAACTACGCCATCAACGAATATTACAGAGAGGAGTACGCTAAGGTATTGGAATTGTTGGACGGCACTTCCTATAAGGATTACCCTTCCATTGTTGCTATCTACGAGAGTGCTCAAGAACAGGTGAATATTCAAAATTTAGAAAAAGAAAAAGCCCCTCCAACGGAAGGGCTTTCTGAAGAGGCCTCTCAGGAAGACCAGTAATTTACAAGTGGATCACCTCGCCGTAGGCAGCTGCAGCAGCTTCCATTACGGCTTCACTCATCGTTGGGTGAGGGTGAACCGTTTTCACGATTTCATGTCCTGTGGTTTCGAGCTTTCGCGCGGCAACAGCCTCAGCGATCATCTCAGTCACGTTAGCACCAATCATGTGGCAACCTAACCACTCTCCGTATTTCGCGTCGAAGATGACTTTGACGAATCCGTCGGAGTGACCAGCGGCTTTTGCTTTACCCGAAGCACTGAAGGGGAACTTGCCCACTTTGATTTCGTAGCCCGCATCTTTGGCGGCCTTTTCGGTAAGGCCTACGCTCGCGATTTCAGGCGCGCAGTAGGTACATCCAGGAATGTTTCCGTAGTCCAAAGGTTGTGGATTCTCGCCGGC
This sequence comes from Cryomorphaceae bacterium, assembly GCA_017798125.1. Classification (NCBI taxonomy): domain Bacteria; kingdom Pseudomonadati; phylum Bacteroidota; class Flavobacteriia; order Flavobacteriales; family Cryomorphaceae; species Cryomorphaceae bacterium. Next base: position 2,473,728 of record CP059070.1, on the reverse strand, counting down.
AATTTTCTCCACGCAGATAATACCTTCCGCTGAAGCAACGTGCGCCAAGGCCTGTCCTGGAACGCAATCCCCAATGGCGTAGTAACCCGGCATGTTGGTCTCGTAGTAGTCGTTGACCATGATCTTACCGCGATCGGTTGCAATACCCACTTCCTCAAGTCCAATATTCTCGATGTTGGCGGCAACTCCGACAGCGCTCAAGACTACATCTGCCTCCAGAACTTCCTCGCCCTTCTTGGTTTTGACATTGACCTTACAGCCTTTGCCTGAAGTGTCGACTGATGTCACCTCGGAGCCAGTCATGATCTTCATGCCCATTTTCTTGAAGGAGCGGGCCAATTGCTTCGATACTTCTTCGTCTTCGACGGGAACGATGTTCGGCATGTACTCCACGATGGTTACCTCGGTGCCCATTGCGGCGTATACGTAGGCGAACTCCACGCCAATGGCTCCAGATCCGACAACCACCAATTTAGAAGGCTGCTTTTCGAGGGTCATCGCCTCGCGGTATCCGATGATCTTTTTACCGTCTTGCGGAAGAGAAGGCAATTCACGCGAACGGGCTCCGGTGGCAATAATAATGTTGTTGGCTGAAACCTCACGGACTGATCCGTCTTCTGCCGTAACCGCTACCTTCTTACCCGGCTTTACGGTTCCCATTCCATTGATGACCTCAATCTTGTTCTTCTTCATCAAGAACTGAACGCCATTGCTCATTCCGTTCGCCACTTCTCGGCTGCGGCCAATCACGGCGCTGAAATCTTTATCCACCCCTGTCGCCTTCAGACCGTAGTCCTCGGCGTGGTTGAGGTATTCGAAAACATTCGCACTCTTGATGAGCGCTTTGGTTGGAATACATCCCCAATTCAGACAAACTCCGCCCAAATTCTCCTTCTCAATAATGGCCGTTTTTAGGCCCAACTGCGAGGCGCGAATGGCTGCCACATAGCCGCCTGGTCCGCTACCCAATACGATCAAATCAAAATCCATGGATGTATGCTTTAATTGTTTTCAATGCTGCTGCGAATTTAGCAATTTAGAGCCATGCAGTACACCTTCCGTTGTCCCAACCTCACCGATCATTATTTGCACATCGAACTCCACATCGATAATCCGCCGGAGGGAGAGGTGTTTTTGCAGCTTCCCGCTTGGCGCCCAGGCCGGTATGAGCTTCAAAATTTTGCCAAGAATGTGCGTAGTGTACGGGCCCTACGGGCCGATGGTTCACCCCTAGAGATTCGAAAGGTCAGCAAGGATCGATGGCGTATCGCGCCGCAGGCGGAAAAAGAAATCACCATTCACTACCAGTACTACGCCAACCAGTTTGACGCCGGGGGCACTTATGTTGACGAGGACCAATGGTACGTCAATCCGTGCACCTGTTGCCTGAGCCTTGAAGGTGGGGAGAGCAGGGAACATCACGTGCAACTTGAAGTTCCCGAAGACTATCAATTGGCTGGGGCTTGGGAACATACGGGGTCTAATAGTTTTAAGACGCCCAATTTCGATACGCTGGCCGATAGTCCATTTATCGCATCGAATGCCCTGCAACATCAGGATTACGAAGTAAATGGTCATCGCTTCCACCTCTGGTTCATGGGCTGGAAGGAGATTCCCTGGGATAAAATATTATCGGCCTTCAGATCCTTCACCAAGGCTCAGGTTGAGGCCTTCGGGGCCATGACCGTGCCGGAGTATCACTTTCTCTTTCAAATCGCGCCAACCAAGAAATACCACGGTGTAGAGCATCTGAATTCCACGGTGATTGTATTGGGGCCTGAAAAGAATATGGAAGGCGAGGAGCTGTGGGAGAACTTTTTGGGCGTTTCGTCCCATGAACTCTATCATACCTGGAACATCAAGAGTATCCGGCCCGCGGAAATGCTTCCCTATGATTTGAGTCGGGAGCAGTATTTTGACACGGGGTACGTGGCTGAAGGGGTGACTACCTACAAGGGTGATCTATGGCTGATCAAGAGCGGTGTTTTCAGTTGGGAGCAATTCGTAAAAACACAAGAACAAAACCTTCAGCGCCACAGCGATACCTCTGGAAATCTCTATTCGAGCGTTGCTGAAAGCAGTTTCGACTTATGGCTTGATGGATATGCTCTCGGAGCGCCAAATCGCAAAGTGTCCATCTATTCGGAAGGCGCTTTGATTTCCCTCATGCTGGACTTGATAATTCGAAAAAACACCAACGGAGAAAGGGGGCTGGAGCAGGTGATGAAAACCTTGTACCACGATTACGCAAAGAAAGGGAAGGGGTACACCACCGAAATATATCGAAACCTCTGTCGACAGGAGGGAGGTGCACTGGTCGATACGATTTTTGCTCGGCACGTCCATGGCTTTGGGTATTATTGGGACTCGCTTGATCCGTTGCTCATGGAAGTGGGGCTTCAACGGATCGAAGAAGAGCATGAGACTACGGCGATGAACCGCTTCGGGATTAGGGCCTTCAAACGTTCAAACGGAATTATGCCCACCGAGATTTGGCCAGGGTCCATAGCGCATGAAGCTGGACTGGAACCAGAGTCATTCCTAACGCATGTGAATGGTGAAGAACTTCAAGATTCGCTGTCTGATGTGTTGGACAAGCACCTTGATCAAATCATTGATCTGACGGTCCAAACACCTATGCGTACTAAAATCTTGAAGATGAAGGCTGATGAGCGACGATTCTTCCCCAAGCAGAAGCTTCGAAAAAATGAAGAAGCCAGCGATGAGCAAAAAGCGCTGTTCGAGGCTTGGTGCGGATTGAAATTCTAGTACACGTCGGCAATCCCCGTGAATACGGCGTCCCAATACGTGTCTCCGTATTTACGACCTAAGCGAACAATGATTAGATTCTTTTCGGGATGTACGTAGACGAATTGACCGAGAATCCCTTCGGCCATGAAGTCTACCCCTGGAGTGGGCATCCACCACTGGTATTGATAGTAATCTCTACTGCCCATGGAGGTATCGACCTTGGTCGATTGAGCCACCCAATCCGCAGATATGATGCGTTGACCGTTCCAATCACCTTCGTTTAGGTAAAGCCGGCCCAGCTTCGCGAAATCTCGCGCCGTGGCGTTAAGGCAACAGAAGGTTTTTTCCAATCCGTCCTTTTTCCGATCGATGCTCCAGGAGGCGTCGTGTTCCATGCCCAAAGGCGTCCAAATCTTTTCTTGTAAATAAGAGGTGATGGTAGGACCGTCTAGAGATCGCTCCAAGACGAGTCCGAGTAGCTGCGTGGTTCCGCTGGTGTACTTGAACCGCTCTCCAGGCGGGTAGGCGAGTTCCATTTTCTCGATTTGCTTTCGCAGATTCAGCCCGTAGTAGAAAGCCGCGGCATCCCCGAAGGGATTGACATAGCTTTCGTTGTAATCAATTCCCGAAGTCATTTGAAGCAGATGCTCTATGGTGACATCGTCGAATCCTTTACTGGCCAGTTCTGGAATATACTTTGTAATCGGTTCTTGAATGGAGTCAATAAATCCATCGTCAATGGCGCAACCGATTAAAATCGAAGTCACGGACTTTGCCATAGAGAAGGAGGGAACAATACTGGTAGAGTCATACTTCCTGAAGTAGTTCTCGTACAATATGGTGTCGTTTTGGATGATCATGAAGGCCACTGTCTTGTTCTGCTCCAAGTAGGTGTCAAATGGAATCCCACTGATGGCCTTGGGAACACGACCAGAATCCGTCTCATAAAAAGTAAAGGCCTCTTCAGGCGCTTCTAGAGGACGAGATTTAAACTTCTTGTGATCCTTAACGTCGGCAAAATTGTAAAAAACAAATCGGCCCAATTGGCATGAGCTGAAAAGACCTACGGTCAGTACAAAGACTAGAGATCGGAAGAGGAAAGAAGAATTCATGTACACCAAACGAGAACCGCCTGAATTAGTTCTTGTAGTACTTCAGGGCTTCAGGCATATACTCATTGAGCTCGCGGATCCGACGTTCATCGGAAGGATGCGTGCTCAGCAATTCATCCGGAGCTTCTCCAGTGCTCAACGCACTCATGCGTTCCCAGAATTCGGGTGCAACTCGAGGATCGTATCCCGCCATGGCCATAAAGACAAGCCCCATTTTATCGGCTTCAGACTCCTGTAAACGGCTAAAAGGAAGAATTGCGCCCACTTGGGATCCCAAGCCATAGGCCTGAAGAAATAGCGCCTGCGTCTCCTCTGGCTTGGTGCTTAGCGCCTCTGATAAGGCAACGGCCCCGAGTTGCTGAGCTAAACCCTGTGTCATCCGTTCGTTTCCATGGCTTGCGATCGCATGGGCGATCTCATGCCCCATTACAACAGCAACACCTGCGTCGTCCTTGCAGACCGGTAAGATTCCCTCGTAGAAGGCGACTTTTCCTCCGGGCATAGCCCATGCATTGACAGTGGGTTCTGCAATCACATTGAATTCCCATTCAAAACCTTCAAGCAATTCAGAATGTCCATTGTCGTATAAGAACTTCTCCGTAGCCGTTTTAATCCTATTCCCAACCCGACGGACTTGATTAACACTCGACTGATTCTGTGAAAGAGGGCCAGTTGCAATAACCTGCGCGTATTGCTGCGAGGCCATAGCTACAAGTTCACTGTTGGGAATAGCAGCTACCTGTCGTCGCCCCGTTAGGGGCACCGTTTTACATCCGACATATAAAAAGGCCGAAGCCAACCCCAGAAAAAGGACTTTTGATAGACGCATAAATTTCTATTTTACTGCGGTGATCGAGATCTCGACCCGCGCATCTTTAGGTAATCGAGCTACTTCGACGGTTTCGCGCGCTGGATAATTATTGATGAAATATCCGCCGTAAATACGGTTGACCACTTCAAAGTCATTCAGGTCTTTCAGGAAGATACTCACCTTCACCACGTTGGCGAATTCCATTCCCGCTTCGGATAAAAGCGACTTAATATTGGACATCACCTTCTTGGTTTCCTCCTCCACATCAGCATTGTGCATAGCGCCGCTCTCGGCGTCCAAGGCAATTTGCCCAGAAGCATACATGGTGTTACCAACCATAACGGCCTGACTATAAGGTCCAATAGGGGCGGGCACACGTTCGCTTTGAATAATCTTTTTCATGAGGTTCAGCTTTGTTCCCCGCCAATTTAAGCGCAAATTTGCCACATGTCCAAAAAGTTATTGTTGCTCGACAATTACGATTCCTTTACCTATAACTTGGCCCATTCTCTCGAGGCCCTACGGGCCGATGTCTACGTTCGAAGAAACGACGAACTCTCCGTTTCTGAAGTGGACGAATACGACTATTTGGTACTGAGTCCCGGTCCCGGACTGCCGAAAGATGCGGGACTGATGCCCGAGATTATAACCACTTACGCCGGTAGAAAACCAATACTCGGAGTTTGCTTGGGCTGTCAAGGATTGGCTGAACTCTATGGTGCAGAGCTGTACAATCTACCGGACATTCAACACGGTCAGCCCATTTCTTTAAGTTGGTCCAAAGACGGGCGATTATCGGAATGCATGGAGGTTCATCCCGCCGTAGGCGGTCTTTATCATTCTTGGGCAATTGATCGATCAAACCTTCCTGAATCCATCAAGGTGTTGGCCGAGGATGATCGCGGCGTTCTGATGGCTTGGGAACACACCTCAGAACCGACCTGGGGCGTGCAGTTTCATCCAGAGTCCATCATGACGGACCACGGGAAGGAGCTTTTGAAGGCTTGGTTAGAAGTCTCCGAATCCTTTTCGGTGGGTCACCTTTAAGTCTTGAAGAATAGGTGCTTTGACACCTACGTGGAAGTTGTAGCTCTGCTGGATTCCGAAAGGCACCCAGCTAAAGCGCATTTCCCAGCTGTGCAAGTCGCGATAGATATCGAGGGTGGTGTAGGTCAATTGGCCCGATTCAAAGTCAAATCCCGAGGTAAAGCCAATCTTCCAATTCGGAGTTAAGCTGAAATCACCATTGAAGCTAAGGGCCTGAGTAATGGTCTCCGTAGTGGTGGGTTTGCTGTAGCTGAGTTTGTAGTTGGCGCCGAATTTCCAGGGAATACTGAAGTCCACATAGCCATCGGGGGGTAGGGCCACAAATTCGCCCGAGGCCTGTTGCTGCAACATTTCGGAAGGGAATCGACTTTCCTTGCCCTCCACGCGTTTCTTGCTCTGGAATCGAAAACCAAAGGCCAGGTTGATCGAGGTAAGGCGCATGAGTTTGCGTTGGGTCTCCCACATAAAGCGATCCACCTTCTTTCCCTCGGCGTCTAGGTCATAAAAGTCGAAGGCACCATCGAGCCGTATGGTCACTTTGTTTTTCAATATCCGTGTTCGACCATTGAACGAGAAGGGCGCCCACTTCAAGCTATCCGCGGCCATGTTGTAGCTGGTTCCGAATTGGAAGCTTTCGATGAGGTTGATCTTTTGGAGCTCTCCGGTGGTGTCGCGTTTGGACATCACCTTGGCGTCCAGGTTGTTGATGATCTGAAAGCTGACGGTTCCCGAACGCCCGGATGGCGCCGTTCCGAAGATTCCCTGTTCATAGTAAGAGTAGGTGACCGTATCTCCATCCCCGTCGATGTAGAAATCGTACATGTTCCAATTGGGCTCGGAGAAATCAGGGCGGTAGCTGAAACGAACCGATGGGGTAATGACATGGCGCATCGCCCGGAGCCATCCTCCGCGGTATTGCCACATGCCGTATAGTTTGGTGGTAATGCCCGCAGATACATTGAAATCTCTTGCGGCACCGAACTCCTGAATGGTATCCGTTTCAACCCTTGCGCTATCCGTGTTGTAGCTTCGACGGATTTGACTGAAGTACCAGCGTTCGTTGTAGGTTGCCGAAGGACTCACGGTGAAGTGGTTCAATACCTTGAAATTGGTCGCAATGGGAATATTGTGACGCATCCCGTACTCGAACTCATTCAAGGTTTGGGGGCGGAACAGAAGGGAATCGTAAGTGTCGAGTTGGTTTCGTGCATCGAGTCGATACTGAACACCGATCTTCTCGTACCATTTCTTACCCCCTACAGGACTGCGGCGTTCGAAAGGGTAGAAGCGTTGTACGTTGAAGCTGACGTCCGGCAGCGTTACGCTAAAGGCTCGAGTTTTGGTGTTCTGATTATGTCGGGCAGATGCCGTCAGTGACCAAGGCTGATTCGGATTGTTGTAGGTGTAGCTAATACTCGAGGTCATCTGGTTGGTCAAGAAGTCCCCGGGATTGGTTGTGTTTTGCTGGAAGTACTGGCTAGAACCTAGGTTCACAGAGGCCGTAAAGCGGGAATTGGGTCGAGCCTTAGGGTCTTGGTTATGGGTCCAGTTGATGTTGAATTCGTTGGATCGGCTGTAGGTAGATGGAATGTCGATATCTCCTTCTTTGATGACCGTATAACTCAAGCGGAAGTTTCCATTATAGGCGTAGCGTTTTCGGTAATTGGAATTGGCGTACAATGCCCAACCCCCGCGAGAGTAGATGTCCCCGGTCAAGGATAAGTCCATGTAGTCATTCATGGCCCAATAGTACCCTCCTCCGCGCAAGTAGAATCCTCGTCGGTTGTTTTCTCCATAAGTGGGCATCAAAATACCACTGGCACGCCCACTTTGACCTGGGAAAACGCCAAAAGGAACAGCCAAAGGGGTGGGTACATCTGCGATGACCATGTAGGCGGGCCCAGTGATGATCTTGTCGTCCGTGACCACCTTGATCTTATCGGCTTGTATGTAGTAATCGGGTGGGTTTCGATCGTCTGTCGTGAATTTTCCATCCCGAACATAGAGAATGTCCTCATTGACCTTTTTGACTTTATCACCGTACAGGTAGCCTTCGCCTTCCATGGTAACGACATCCTTGATTCTCCCTTTTTGGGTTTCAAAGTTGTAGGTCATTTCGGCCGCATCATAGGTCTTTCCGGCCTGTGTAAATATGGGTAGCTGGGTTATTTCCCCAGTACTGTCCGGTATTCCACGGGCATATAAGAGGTTATTGGACAAGTCGAATTCTATGTATCCAGCTTCTAATTTGATGTCCCCGTAAACCACAACCCCTTGGTTGTACATATAGATTTTGTTCTCGGCAACGTTAAGATAGTTGGAGTCCAGTGCGTCGTATTCTACACGGGATTGCAGAAAACCAGTAGGAACTGCAGTGGCGGTATCCGCTAAAGTCAGTGAATCCGTGTAGGCGCGAAGAGAGTCGCTGTAGGCATACAGCGAGTCATCCACCGCGAAAAGTGAGTCCACAAAAGTGCTCGTAGAGTCCGGTCCATTCGTTTCATTCACCTGTGCCGATACGTCGGAATACGGCAGGAGAAATAAACATAGGACTATGGAAAACTGGAGTATTGTGGGCCAAAAGCGCACGGGCAAGTGTCGTAAGTTTGTATCAAACCGCGGTGCCGTCAAAGGTACGTATTAAAAATAGTCCGATAGTGAAACGCCTATTGCTGCTGATTCTTGTGACCCTGGCGGTTCCTTTGTTGAGTTTCATGGAACCCGCGAATGATCCCGACAAGATCGAGCGTGTCGTGATTGATGCTGGTCACGGAGGAAAAGATTCTGGAACGCACAATCTAAGCGGTCCCAAAACATACGAGAAGGATGTGTCCTTGTCGGTTGCCCTAAAACTCGGGGCTTATATTGAGGAAAACCTCCCTGATGTAGAAGTGATCTACACGCGTCGAACCGATGTGTTCCTCGAGCTTTGGGAGCGCACACAACTCGCCAATAGAGTCCAAGGAGACATCTTTATTTCCATTCACTGTAACGGAGTTTCGCGCACCGATGCCTACGGAACCGAAACCTGGACCATTGGAATGCACAAAACCAATGCACAGCTTGAAGTCGCCAAAAGAGAAAATTCGGTCATTCTCTTGGAGGAGGATTATCAAGACAAATACGCAGGGTTTGACCCTAGTGCTCCTGAGAGCTACATTGCATTGAGCTTGAATCAGCGAAACTTTATTGACCAAAGCCTGGAATTAGCCAGCAATATTCAATACCAATTCCGGGAGCGGGTTAAGCGGCGTGATCGAGGGGTTAAGCAAGCCGGGTTTTACGTCATTTCCCGCACCGTTATGCCATCGGTCTTGGTGGAGCTCGGTTTTTTGAGTAATCCCAAAGAGAAGGACTTCCTCAAGTCTGAAGCGGGTCAGGATTACATGGCGTCCGCCATCTATCGGGCTTTTAAGCAGTATAAGCTGGATCGGGAATCCGGAGTAGAGCCGGGACAGAAGCGGGAGCCAGAGAATATCGCGCCGCAAGGCGCAACACCAGTGGCTTCTGAAATTAAAGAAATGGAAAATGAGGAACCCGTCGAGCGAGATTTGATTTACCGAATTCAATTGGCCACGCTTTCGTCTCAAGTTCCGCTCAGAGATTCGCGTTTTCAGGGCTTGTGGCCTCTGGTCATGATGGAGTCCAACGGGTACTACAAATACGCTTATGGAGCGTGTGGAACTATGGAAGAGGCACAGAAATTGAAGTCAGAAGCAATAGAGCGAGGCTTTTCTTCTGCCTTTGTGATTGCCTATTACAAAGGGGACCGAATTTCCATCGAAGAAGCCCGTGCCTACGAGTCTAAACCCTAAGGTTGTTCGCCCATTAATCGCTATTATTGCGTAAACGCTTAATACCCCCAGTTTGAAGATTTCTAGAGAGACTTATATCGGGTTGATTGCCGTGGCCACCATTGCGCTTGCCGTGTGGGGATTCAATTGGCTCAAGAAAAACGATGTGTTTTCGGATGAGCGTGTTTTTTACTCCGTTTATGAGACTGTCGATGGGCTCATTAAAGACCGTCCGGTTACCCTCAATGGCTTTCAGGTGGGGTATGTGAAGGAAGTGGGTTTTCATCCAGATGGAAGTGGAAAGCTCTTGGTGTCTTGGTCCATGCAGGATGATTTTCCCATCTCGCAAAATGCCGTTGCTGAGATTTATGCCCTGGATCTGCTCGGAACCAAAGCAATTAAAATCAATCTAGCCGAAGGACCCATTGCGGCCACGGGAGATACATTGACCGGAGCGACGGAGCTTTCCTTGCAGGATGCGGTGAATCAGGAAGTGGCTCCAATCAAGGCGAAGGCGGAAGACCTTTTGAATAGCTTGGACAGTGTATTGGTCTACGTACAGGCCTTTTTTGACAAGGAATCGCGTAGTCAGTTTGAAAATACCTTTGCGGAGGTCGAGGCGACCTTTACGGCTCTTCAGCAAACCATTCTGTCCATCAACCGGGTAGTTACCGGGAATGAGCAAAGTTTTAACAACATCATTGTCCATTTGGACAGCATAACAGAAACTCTTGAAGGGTCTGAAGAGGACTACGCTCGTCTGATGTCGAACTTGGCGAATGTTTCTGACTCTCTAGCGCAGGTGGACTTCATTTCTACCATGGAAAACTTAAATTCTGTTATGGCGCGGATAGATTCGCTTACGGCCCGAATTGAAGCGGGAGAGGGAACATTGGGAAAACTGTCCCAAGACGAAGCACTCTACGACAACTTGGCTCAGAGTACCGAAGAGCTTTCGGAACTCTTGTATGATTTGAAAATGAATCCTTCTCGATACGTTCGATTCTCGGTTTTTGGCGGGAACAAAGGTTATCAAGAGCCGGTTGAAGAAGATAAAGAAGAGGAGTAATGCACTTTGGACTAGCCAACATCATTTTTATCGCCTTTTTGGGTGCCGCAATCTTTTTGTTTGCCCGAAATGTGGGGCGGATTAGACGAAACATTAAACTGGGAAAGGACGTCGATCGCACCGATAATCCTAGTGCCCGTTGGGCTGAGATGACTCGAGTGGCCCTTGGGCAAAGTAAGATGGTACGAAGACCCGTTGCCGGTTTTCTTCACATTGTGATTTACGCCGGATTTGTCATCATCAATATTGAAGTTCTTGAAATTATCATTGACGGTGTATTGGGAACGCATCGAGTATTCGCCTTCCTCGGTCCTCTTTACGACTTCTTGATCGGGGCTTTTGAAATCCTTGCCCTGGGCGTATTACTGGCTTGCGTGGTATTCCTGACCCGCCGCTACATTTCTCAGATTCCTCGATTTTGGAATAAGGAAATGAAGGGGTGGCCAACGAAGGATGCGACGATCATTTTGGTTGCCGAGATTCTCTTGATGCTGGCCTTCTTAAAAATGAATGGGGCAGACCTCGTTCTTCAAAGCCGTGGAGTAGAGCACTACACCGCTGCGGGATGGTATCCCATTAGTTCATGGATGATGGCTCCCATTCTTTCGGGCTTCTCGGACAGTTGGTTGATCATGGTGGAGCGCGGTGCATGGTGGTTCCACATCATCGGAATCCTGGCCTTTTTGAACTACCTAGTCGTTTCTAAGCACTTCCACATTATCCTGGCGTTCCCCAATGTTTGGTTCTCCAACCTAAAAGCAAAAGGGCGATTCACGAATATGCCGGAGGTGACCAAGGAAGTCAAAATGATGATGGACCCCAATGCAGATCCATTTGCTGCTCCAGCAGAAGGAGCAGAGCAGCCCGGTCGATTTGGTGCCAAGGATGTGATGGACCTGAACTGGGTTCAGTTGATGAACGCTTACAGCTGTACGGAGTGCGGACGATGTACCAGTGCCTGCCCGGCCAATCAAACGGGGAAGGAGCTTTCACCGAGAAAGATCATGATGGACACCCGCGATCGCTTAGAGATTGTTGGAAAGAATATTGACGCCAACGGAGGAACCTTCCAAGACGACGGTTCTTCTTTATTGGACGGTCACATTAGCCGAGAAGAATTGTGGGCATGTACGAGCTGTAACGCTTGTGTGGATGCCTGCCCCATCAATATTGACCCACTCTCCATTATTGTGGATATGCGCCGATACTTGGTGATGGAAGAATCAGCAGCTCCGAGTCAATTGAATGTAATGATGACCAATGTGGAGAATAATGGAGCGCCTTGGGCCTTTTCCGCTGCGGACCGATTAAACTGGAAAGATGAGTGATCAGGAATTAATTCCTTTAGAAGACGAGCTGGGAAATCACCTAAGTCCAACCTTGCCCAATAAGGTAAAGAACTACCTTATTGATATCGATGGAACCATTTGTGACGATATTCCCAATGAAGAACCAGAACGGATGGCGACGGCGGAGGTATATCCAGATGCCCTGGCCACCTTAAACAAATGGTATGACGAAGGACACATCATCACGTTCTTCACCTCACGAACCGAGGATCATCGCGAGGTAACCACAGATTGGCTAGACCGACATGGATTCAAGTACCATGGATTGTTGATGGGTAAACCGCGTGGGGGAAATTATCATTGGGTCGACAATCATTTGGTACGCGCGACCCGTTATAAAGGCCGTTTTACGGACTTAGTGGATAAAGAAGTTACGATACAAGTATTCAAAGGAGATCATGAGTGAAGGATTGAACGTACGGACGATGGCCGAAATGATGGCCGCAGGTGAAACACCGGAAGTCCTGTTTTGGGTAGGATGCGCCGGAAGTTTTGATGATCGAGCTAAGAAGATCACGCGGGCATTTGTCAAGCTCTTGAATAATGCTGGAGTTTCTTTTGCCGTCCTCGGAACCGAGGAGAATTGTACGGGAGATCCGGCCAAGCGCGCTGGAAATGAATTTCTTTTCCAAATGCAGGCCATGATGAACATCGAGGTCTTGAACATGTACGAGATCAAGAACATCGTGACCACATGTCCTCATTGCTTCAACACCTTAAAAAATGAATACCCGGAGCTGGGTGGCAACTACGACGTTCAACACCACAGCCAGTTCCTCCAAAAGTTACTCAATGATGGTCGCTTGACCATTGAAGGCGGTGAATTTAAGGGTAGACGAATCACTTTCCATGACCCGTGCTATTTAGGTCGGGCGAATGACGTCTACGAAGCTCCACGGGAGTTGATTCGCAAGTTGGATGCTGAGCTCGTAGAAATGCGTCGCTGTAAGTCGAACGGTTTCTGTTGCGGCGCTGGTGGTGCTCAGATGTTTAAAGAGCCAGAGAAGGGCAATAAGGATGTCAATATTGAGCGTACGGAAGAAGCTCTGGAGACCAAGCCGGACATCATTGCGGCGGGATGTCCTTTCTGCAACACCATGATGACCGATGGTGTGAAGAACGCAGAGAAAGAAGAAAGTATTAAAGTTTACGATATTGCAGAAATACTAGCTACTGCAAAAGACCTGTAACATGTACGTGCCCTTTTCTGAAATGCCCGATCATGCTCGCGTTTGGTTCTACCAATGTGATCGAGCCATGACTGTTGAGGAAATTGAAGTCATCAGTGCCTTTCTCCTCAATTTCACGGAACAATGGACTGCTCACCAGAACGATCTAAAAGCGTCCTTTACCGTCCTGTACGATCGTTTTATCATTTTGACGGTTGATGAGCGTCAAGCAGGTGCTTCAGGATGTAGTATTGACTCCTCCGTCCGAGCCATTCAAGGAATAGAAAAGGAGTTGAATCTGAGTTTATTCGACCGTACCATCATCCATTATCGAGATGGTGAAGGAATTGGGACCATGAATTTATCCGCCTTTCAAGAAGCCTTGGCCAATGGTCAGGTGACCGACGAGACCATAGTCTTCAACAACATGGTTGAAAGTGTAGGAGATTTGAACCAGAACTGGGAAGTTCCAGTCAAACACAGCTGGCACAGCCAGCTCATGGCTTAAAAACGGACTTTACTTCGCCGTAAAGCCTTCTTTTCCGCCGAGAATCTGAAAGTATAGTTTAAAATCGGAAGCCAAACTCCACAGTGGGTATTGGAAGGTGGCTGGTTTGTTTTTCTCGATGAAGAAGTGACCAATCCAAGCCCAGCCATAGGCCAGGACTACACCCATGAGGAACAGCCATCCATTACCCATGACTAGGCTGTAAAGCACCAAGAGAATGAACAGCGAGGTACCGATAAAATGGGTGATTCGGGTCCCTCGCTTACTGTGTTCTGTCAGGTAGTACGGGTAAAATTCCTTGAAGGACTTGTAGACTCTTTCTGCCATAGTTTCTAAGTGCTTGCACTAAAGATAAAAATTTGATCAGGGCGAGGCAAAGTTCTGTACAATGTAGACCATTGGAATTTCATCAGGAAACTGCCTTTGATCAAGGGCATAACCCATACCGAGGTATTCGTAATTGGGGTTCAGCAGGTTTTGTCGGTGACCTTTAGAACCCATCCATTTGTCTGTGACGAACTCCGCAAAGGAGTAGTAGGTGTGCAGCTCTAGAGGCTTCTTTTGACTGTCGAGCCAATCATAAGTTCCATCGTCGTTCTCCTGGATAAAGTACTTCGCTCTCATCTTGCTGATGCGATAGGGGGAGAATTCAGCCAGGTTTTCACCGGTATATTGCACTTCTGGCCATTGGGCTTTTATCCGATCAACGGGTGTCCGAAGCGACTCATTGTGCGGATGAACATGCCCAAAGAAATCAAAGCTGGCCATTTCTCCGGCGTAACCTGTGGCCGTGAAATCCAAGTTTTTAGAGTACTCCAATTTTTGGAGACCCCGCTTCATGCGTATTTGATTTAGTGCTTCTTGGAAAGAGCGATCTAGGAGCTCCTGATCAAGCTGATCAATCTTCAGCAAGGTCGATCTCGCTCGGCTCTCCCAACTCTTCGGGCTCAACCGATCCTCCTTCGACGGATTCCAGAGGTGGGGGAGGGACCAACTGCTCACGAGGATCCACGTAAATCCCATAACGATCCAATGGACGCCAAGCGCCTTTCCAGGCAAACCCCTCCAAATACCAAGACGAGGGTTCAAGCTCTTGCGGCGGAATGAGGTCCGACGAGGGTTTGTTGATGAAGGAGATACTGTGAATGTCATTGTCGCGCAAATAGATATGCATATCCGAGCATTCCGTCTTGTTGATTCCGATGAAATCCCCGTCGTCTTCCAGAACGAAATATATGGATTGTCCATTGCCCTTTACGTTCAAACGGTACAACTCTTTTTCGTTGAACAGGCCAATCATCCTTTTTCCCTTGATCTGCTGATACTTCAAGCTGTCCTCTTGAGCCACAATAAAGGCCTCTCGATCTATGAACATGGAATCCAAACGCGAGGCCCGCATTTTCACACGTATGCTGTCTCCTGTGATTTGATTGCGGTCCGACCACATGATGGGGTCACGATAAAGATGAATCAGGCTGTCTCGTTCCGTATAATGGAGTGAATCACACTGACCTTGCATACTGTTTTGAAAGAACCGGGTAAAAGGATAGCTCGAAAGTCGAGATGCATTGGTGGTATCCGTAGACCACAGCAAGGTATCGGCATGGAGGTACATGGAATCTCCGCCAAAGTCCAATACGGCTGTAGGCAGTCCCCATAGCTTCCCTGACTTGTTGGCCTCGAAGTATACCCCGTAGTCGCCAATAATTCGGACACCCTCGGCTGTGTCTAGCAGCTCTACCGAACAGAATCCTCGACCCAGACCCGCAATTCGATCATAAAACAGAGAATCACCACTCAGTTCTGCCGTTTCATTAGTCATCACTGCATTCTCTTGAAACTGTGCCTGATCTTGACGAGTGTCGTACCAACCATTCTCGCAGTAAATGGTCGACTCATCATTGTAGATATACGTTGGGCCGTAGAAGTAGGCCACTTCAGTTGCTGAATTATAGAAAAGAGTATCACTCTCCATCAGGTAACTCGGGTGCTCGAGGCGAAACGCTGTCCCTAAAAAGAACTCATCTCGGTCCATATCGTACCGCCCGCGACGACTATACAAGTCTTTATCCCCATCCTTGATGAAACCTTCAGTAAGGTAGTAGGCGAGGTTTCTGTTTCGATCCCAATCGAGCCTCTGCGTCCGCAAGGTGAGCCCCCCATTGTCCAAGATGACGTTTGAGTAGGCCATCGCGCGCTTCGTGTTTCCTTGGTAGTACAAACTATCGCAGCGCAGATCTGCCGAGTCTCCGACAATGCGAACATTGCCGTACATCCGCGTATCGTTCCTTGTCTTATCCAGCATAGC
Organism: Cryomorphaceae bacterium; assembly: GCA_017798125.1. Taxonomy (NCBI): domain Bacteria; kingdom Pseudomonadati; phylum Bacteroidota; class Flavobacteriia; order Flavobacteriales; family Cryomorphaceae; species Cryomorphaceae bacterium. Next base: position 2,457,810 of record CP059070.1, on the reverse strand, counting down.
TGAATCGCAGTACAAGAGCGTGCTTTCTTGCTTGAGGATCACATTGTCCGTCAAGTACTGCCAGTTCTTACCGCCCGTGCGATCACCAGCCAGTGTTCCTGCTTGAACAATCTCTAATTTGGTTTGGCCTACGGCCCGATGATTCGCCGCGCAGACCAGAATCAGCATCAATCCGGCGATGAGCCATCTCGTATCCGTAAAGAAACCCAATCGGTTCATTCCACAAAGGTGCAAATAAAAAACACCCCTCTACCAACGTAGAGGGGTGCTGCTTTATTGAGAAGCCTTCGGTTTAGGCGTTCACATTCAATTTTGGTGAAGCGCTTAAAATGGCTGCGCTACATCCTTCTTCAAATTGCTCAAAGTTCTTCAAGAATTTCTCGGCAAGAACATTCGCTTTTTGATCATAAGCTCCTTTATCGCTCCACGTGTTGCGCGGATTCAGAACTTCGTCTGGAACATTTGGGCAGGTCTTTGGCATGTGCAATCCGAATACATTGTGCGTTTCGTATTCCACATTGTCCAAGTCGCCTTCCATGGCTGCCGTAATCAAAGCTCGAGTGATCTTGAGACTCATGCGTTCTCCAACGCCAAATCCTCCACCAGACCACCCGGTATTGACAAGCCATACGTTCACTCCCGCTTCTTGCATCTTCTTGCTCAACATCTCTGCATACTTTGTTGGATGCAAAGGCATGAATGGAGCTCCGAAGCAGGCGCTAAACGCGGTCACCGGATCGGTAATCCCAGCTTCAGTACCCGCCACCTTGGCTGTATAGCCACTGATGAAGTGATAGGCCGCTTGCTCTGGACTCAAACGCGCAATCGGAGGCAGGACTCCAAAGGCGTCACAGGTCAAGAAGAAAATGTTCTTCGGATTGTGGCCAATACTGGGAACAATGATGTTGTCAATGTTGTCCAGCGGATAGCTCACACGCGTGTTTTCCGTGATTTCCGTGTTGTGGTAATCCACTTCATTGGTTCCCGGCTTAAAGCGAATGTTCTCCAGCAAAGCGCCTTCTTTCACAGCGTGGAAAATTTCCGGCTCGTTCTCTTCGGTTAGGTCAATGGCTTTTGCGTAGCAACCGCCTTCGAAATTGAAGACCGTGTTCTCATTGCTCCAACCGTGCTCATCGTCACCAATCAATTGACGATTGGGATCGGCACTCAGGGTTGTTTTACCCGTTCCTGATAGACCGAAAAAGATTGCGGTATCTCCATCCTTGCCTACGTTCGCTGAACAGTGCATGCTGAGCGTATTCTTCATATGAGGAAGAATGAAGTTCAGGGCGGAGAAGATTCCTTTCTTGATTTCCCCAGTATATCCCGTCCCTCCGACCAAGGCAATTTTCTTGGTGAAGTTGAGGATGGCGAAATTGTGTTGGCGTGTATGATCTACTTCAGGATCCGCCATGAATCCCGGAGCATTGATGACGACCCACTCAGGATCGAAGTTTGCAATTTCATCTTCCGTTGGGCGAATGAACATGTTGTACACGAACTTATTCGACCAAGGGTACTCGTTGATGACGCGAAGTCCCATTTTGTAATTTGGATCGGCACAAGCAAAGGCATCGCGCACATAAAGCTCCTTTCCCGAGAGATAATCAACGACCTTGTTGTAGAGCGCATCAAAGTGATCGGGCTCAAAAGGGATGTTGATATCTCCCCACCAAACAGCATCTTTTGTGATGTCGTCTTTAACGAGGAAGCGGTCTTTAGGTGAACGTCCGGTGAATTCGCCGGTGTCAATGGTGATTGCTCCAGTAGAGGTGTATTGGCCCATGCCTTTGTCTACTGTGATTTGAGCTAGGGTTTTCGGGTCGAGGTTCCAGTGAGCGGTGGCATCTTTAATACCGTAATCTGCGACGGTCGCATGTGCCGCTTTTGTGCCCTTTTCCGTCATAATCAGTAAGGTTGGTTACACTTGATTAAAGAACAAATGTAGGCGAATATTGACCGGATTCCGAAGCTTTTTGTCCTAGTTTTTCACATTCAAAATGTGTACTTTTCACACTAAGCACGGCCTTTCCAGGCCCCTATGAGGAGCACCACCCACGCTGTGATCAGCAATAGCCCGCCCAAAGGTGTGATAGGCCCCAACCAGGACAAACCGCTGAGTCCTGTAGCCGATCGAGTGGCCAGCAAATAGATACTCACGCTAAACAGAACCGTCCCCCAACTTATGAGCTGAAGACCCAGTCGAAGCATTCGTTCATGTATGTGGTCTGAAACGGCTATCCAAGCGAGAATGGCGAGGGCATGGAACATTTGATAACGAACGCCGGTCTTAAAGCTTTCGAGCGATTCAGAACTTAAAACTTCTTCCAATGCGTGAGCGCCTAATGCTCCGAGTAAAACGCCTGTGGCTCCGAATAGGGCGGCTCCAATGAGGTACTTTTTCATGAATTGTGGAATTACTGTTCGAAACTAAGAAGCGATTATCATCTACAAAACATCTCAACTTAAATATATTCGCTGTCATGAAGCAAATTACCGTCATCGGAGCAGGTCGCTCGACCATTAGCTTGATAGAATACTTGTTGAGCAAAGCGGAACGTCACGATTGGCACGTATGTGTGGTCGATCGGGACGTCGCCTTATGCCGTGAAAAAGTAGGTGATCATCCTCGCGGAGAGGCAAGGGCATTTGACGTTGGCGACGGATCGGCCCGCAGGGCCTTAATCGAAGAAAGCTATGTAGTGGTCAGTATGCTTCCGGCGCACATGCACGTGCCTGTAGCGGAGGACTGTATTGAAACGGGGACACACATGGTGACGGCCAGCTATATATCGGAAGAAATGAAGGCCTTGGATGAAAAGGCCAAGGCGTCGGGATCCATTTTAATTAACGAGATAGGCGTAGATCCAGGGATTGACCATTTGAGCGCCATGCAATTGATCGACCGAGCGAGAAACGCAGGAGCAGAAATTTTGCTCTTTGAAAGCTTCACGGGCGGACTTGTTGCACCGGAATCGGACAATAATCCATGGAACTATAAATTTACCTGGAATCCGCGTAACGTCGTTTTGGCCGGTGGAGGTGGAGCGGTTAAGTTCAAGCAAGAAGGCAAGTACAAGTACATTCCGTACCACCGCCTTTTCCGCAGAACGGAATTCATGGAAGTCGGGGAGTGGGGGCGATTTGAAGCATACGCGAATCGTGATTCACTGAAATATCGGTCCGTTTACGGGTTGGAAGATGTGCCTACCCTGTATCGAGGCACCATGCGCCGACCGGGATTTTGCCGCGCTTGGGACACTTTTGTCAAGTTGGGCATGACTGATGATTCCTATGTGCTGGAAGGAACGGAAACCATGACCTTTCGCCAGTTCACCAATACCTTCTTGGCCTACAACCCCAATGACTCTGTAGAGCTCAAGCTTATGCATTACCTCAAACTAGACCAGGACGACACCTTGATGGATAAGCTTCGTTGGTTGGATTTATTTGAGGATATCACCATTGGCAAACCCGATTTGACTCCGGCTCAAGTGTTGCAGCTCATCCTCGAGCGAAAATGGACCTTGGCTCCTGAAGACAAGGATATGGTCATCATGGTGCACAAGCTCGGGTATCGACTTAATGGACTGGAAGTCCAAATCAACAGCCATATGGTCTGTAAAGGAGACGATGCACAGCGCACGGCCATGGCCAAGACGGTTGGCCTACCCGTAGCTATTGCGGTGCGTCATATCTGCGAGGGAAACATCACAACTCCAGGCGTACAGATTCCGATTACCCCGGAAATCTATGAACCGATGCTGCAAGAACTGGCCGAGTACGGGATTGAATTCCTCGAGGAAGAAGTCGAGTACCGAGGCTACTAGAGGTAAAAGTCCTTCGTGAGTTCCCGATGTTCGGGACTGTGGCTATTGCCTTCATGAATGGCCATGGTGTTTTGTTCCAATTCCCGTGGCTCCTTACTCCATTGCAAAAGGGCCCGATTAGTCGATTTGCGCCCCTTTACTAGCGTTTGGCGCCACAACTTCCACCCACTAGCTGAACTCCAATGCAGCGCCTCATCCAACCGGTCTGAGGGCCAAACAATGGCCATCGAAGCCTTTTCTGTGCTGCGCTCATAGGAGAGCTTAAACAAGTTCTCGGGCCCAAGTTCAGTCTCTTGACGCGCTTGTTTTCGCGCTCCATCGGGCATCCCCGCATGAATGTGGTAAAAGGGCGGATTGCTAACCATCAAGTCCGCGAGCTCAACATCACCGGCGTCCTGCCATCGTCCTGGAATCATGGAACAGCGGTCCGCAAAGGGACTCATGGCCATATTCTCTTGGCCCTCACGGGCCGATGCGGCATCCAGCTCAAAGCCAATCACTCGTGCGGCAGGAACTCTTTGCGCCAACATCAGTCCAATGAGTCCGGTGCCGCTTCCTACATCGTGGATGACGGCTGTTTGCTCCGGAATACGAACCCAAGCGCCAAGTAAAACGCCGTCCGTGCCCACCTTCATGGCAGAGTCGCGATGACGAACAGAAAACTGTTTAAAACGGAATATATCGGACATCAGTCGAGGTCGCGATCTTCATCTTCAGATGGACCAACGTATAGGGCGATGAGGCCCTCTGGGGCATCGACCCGTAAGGTCTTGGCTTCACGATCCACCTCGCGGATCAATTCATCGAGTACAGGGATCAGAACCTCCGTCCCACTGTGATCAATCACGAGTAAATCTTGGGCGTTGCCTTCGCGAACATCGCGGATGGTTCCGACCGAGCCGTATTGGCTATCGATTACCTCGAATCCGACAACTTCGTGGTAGTAGAAATCTGTTCCCTCCAGATCGGGTAAGAGGGCCAGAGGCAACCACAAATCGGATCCAACCAAGCGCTCTGCGTCCTGCTCAGAATCCACGCCCTCAAAGTGTACCCGTACAAAGCCTTTATCCTCCATGGAATAGGCCTCAAAAAAGAAAGGAACCAGTCCGGTCTTTGTTTCGACCAGTACTGATTCCAATTCTTGATACTCTTCCGGATAGTCAACATCAAACCGAAGTTTGAGGTCGCCTTTGTATCCGTGCTTTTTGACGACTCTACCGAGGTAGAAGCAGTCTTCCTTACGCATCTTCTTTTTTAGCTTCAGCGTCATCACCTTCTGCTTCTGCAGCAGGTGCTTCTTCAGCAGCAGCTTCCTCAGCTGGCGCTTCTTCAGCAGCAGGTGCTTCTTCAGCAGCAGCTTCCTCAGCTGGCGCCTCTTCAGCAGCAGGTGCTTCTTCAGCAGCCGCTTTCTCAGCTGGCGCTTCTTCAGCAGCAGGTGCCTCTTCAGCAACAGCTTCCTCAGCTGGCGCTTCTTCAGCAGCAGCTTCTTCAGCTGGCGCTTCTTCAGCAGCAGCTTCTTCAGCTGGCGCCTCTTCAGCAGCAGCCTCAGCTTCAGCAGCGGCAGCTTCCGCTTCAGCAGCAGCTTTCGCTTCCGCCTCTGCTTTAGCTACTTCAGCAGCTTCTTCTTCACGCTTAGCTTTCTCAGCATCGCGTTGCGCTTGGATTGCGTCCTGCTTAGCTTTGCGGTGTGCATCAGCCTTAGCAGTAATCTTTCCTTCTTTCTCTGCCTTCCAAGCTTCAAAGCGCTCTTGCGCTTGCTCTTCAGTCAAAGCGCCCTTTTTCACGCCTTCCAACAGGTGCTTGCGAAGCAAGATACCCTTGTATGAAAGGATCGCGCGGGCAGTGTCACTTGGTTGAGCACCCTTCATCATCCAGTCCAATGCACGATCATCGTTCAAATCGATAGACGCAGGATTGGTGTTTGGATTGTACACACCGAGTTTTTCAATAAAGCGACCGTCGCGCTTTGCGCGTTTGTCAGCTACTACGATGTGGAAGATGGGAGCGCCTTTACGGCCGTGACGTTGCAAACGAATTCTTGCAGACATATGTGTTAGATTTTGAGGAACACGTCCTCGGTTACTAAATTTTTGAGCGTGCAAATATCTGAATAATATTCCTGAATCAGAAGACTTTAGACTTTATTTATTTTCCTGTATTTCAGTGCCTGCAGCACGATGTTTCCCTTCCCTCAAGCGCTTTTCAATTTTTATCAACACCACTAGTACATCGTTTTCGGTCGTAGTACTTTAGTAAGATGTATCTAGTCTTCGACACCGAAACCACCGGTTTACCCCAGAATTTTAACGCACCGATCTCAGATTCAGACAATTGGCCTCGCTTGGTTCAATTGGCTTGGCAACTCCACGATGATCAGGGATACCTCATTCATGCGCGCAATGAAATCGTGTATCCGGATGGATTCGACATTCCGTTCAACTCGGAGAAGATTCACGGAATTTCAACAGCGAAGGCCCGTGCGGAAGGGCGGCCCTTAAAAGACGTCCTCGACGAATTCTATGCCGATGTAGCTCAGGCCTCCCATGGAGTCGGCCATAACATCGAATTCGACTACAACATCGTTGGAGCTGAATTGTGGCGGATGGATCGCCATGATGATGCCGAGACCTTTATGGCTTTACCGCCCATAGACACCAAGAATGATGCAACTACTGAGTACTGTGCCATTCCGGGTGGAAAAAGTGGTAAGTTCAAGTGGCCCACGCTTTCTGAACTGCACAATAAGCTCTTCGACAAACCTTTTGATGAAGCCCACAATGCGGCGGCGGACGTGGAAGCGACGGCCCGATCCTTTTTCCGCCTCGGTGAACTTCGCGTCATTCCATTAGAGAAGCCCTTGGCTAGTGACTTGATGGAGCACTTGGCCAAAAAGGCTAAGGAAATCCTGAAAACGGTCGACAAGCGATCGGCCGCGGACACGGACGGAGGACTGTCCTCCTCGTCTTCAGGAGATGACCATGGAATTGAGGTTCCGTACAGTCATCTGCACAATCATACGAGTTTCAGTGTCCTTCAAAGCACCATTAAAACGCAGGAATTGGTCACCATGGCGGCTGAGCAAGGTATGCCCGGTGTGGGGATGACCGACAACGGCAACCTAATGGGTGCTTATCACTTTACAGCGCAAGTCGCCGCCCACAACAAGACCATTGCAGAACACAATGAGAAAGTGGCCGCTGGTGAAGCGGAAGGGGAGAAGCCCCTCTTAAAAGGTGTAGTTGGATGCGAGTTAAACGTCTGTAAAGACCACACAAACAAAGAGGTAAAAGACAATGGTTCGCCCATGGTTTTCTTGGCCAAGGATCGAGCGGGATACCTCAATTTGGCTAAGCTCAGTTCTCATGCCCACATCGATGGCTTCTACTACGTTCCGCGTATCGATCGAGCGTTGGTCGAGAAGTATAAGGAAGGCTTGATGATCTTGACCGGGAGTCAATACGGTCTATTGCCCTCCTTGCTCCTTAACGTTGGTGAAAAACAGGCCGAAGAAGAGTTTCACTGGTGGCGGGAACAGTTTGGCGAGGATTTCTACCTCGAGCTCTGTAACCACGGACTAGAGGAGGAGAAACGAATCAATGAGGTCATGTTGCGCTGGTCTAAGGACTACGGTGTCAAGGTGGTCGCCGCAAACGATGTGTTCTACGGGGCACAGAAAGACGCGAATGCACAGGACATTTTGCTTTGCGTCCGGGACGGTGCCAAGCAGAGCGACCCGATCGGAAAGGGGCGCGGATTCCGATACGGACTGCCCAATCAGGAGTATTACTTCAAATCGCAGGATGAAATGAAAGCCTTGTTTTCGAACCTCCCTGAGGCCATCGAAAACACCAATGAAATTCTGGGCAAGGTGGAGAACTTCACTCTCGCCCAAGACGTCTTGCTTCCCGCTTTTGACATTCCCGAGGAGTTTCGCGATCCCTTGGACGAACAAGACGGGGGCAAGCGCGGGGAAAATGCCTACCTACGTCATTTGACCTATGAAGGGGCCAAGGAGCGCTGGGGAGAAGAACTCAACGATGAAATCCGCGAACGACTGGATTTCGAACTCGCAACGATTGAGAATACGGGCTATCCGGGGTACTTCTTGATTGTCCAAGATTTTACGGGGCAGGCTCGGAAAATGGGTGTGAGCGTAGGGCCCGGTCGAGGCTCCGCTGCCGGCTCTGCCGTGGCCTATTGTGTGGGGATTACCAATGTAGACCCCATCAAGTACGACCTGCTTTTTGAGCGATTCTTGAATCCGGATCGGGTATCCCTGCCGGATATTGATATTGATTTCGACGATCGAGGTCGAGACAAGATTATTGAATGGGTGGTCGACAAATACGGATATCATCAGGTCGCCCAGATCATTACCTACGGTACGATGGCCGCTAAATCCGCCATTCGCGATGCCGCGCGCGTACTCGACTTGCCCTTACCGGATGCGGACCGTTTGGCCAAGCTTGTTCCCGACACTAAGCTGCGCAAGCTCTTCGGCTGGACCGATAAGGAAATGAAGGATAAGCTGCGCAGTGAGCAAATAGGCATGGCTCAAGAGCTCCTGAAAATTTCAGAAGGATCTGACCTCATGTCCGATACCTTGAATCAAGCGCGCATCTTGGAAGGATCGGTGCGGAATACGGGAATTCACGCCTGCGGGGTCATCATTACTCCATCTCCTTTGACCGAGCACGTGCCCATGACCACGGCCAAGGATGCCGATCTATTGGTGACTCAATTCGACAACTCGGTCGTAGAAAATGCCGGTCTGCTCAAGATGGATTTCTTGGGACTGAAAACCCTGACCCTGATCAAGGACGCCATTGCACTAGTGAAGCAGCGCCACGGGGTAGAGATTGATCCAGACGAAATTCCACTAGACGATGAAAAGACCTACGAGCTTTTCCAGCGTGGCGAAACGGTGGGGATTTTCCAGTACGAGAGTCGAGGAATGCAGAAGTACATGAAGGAGCTGGTCCCTACTCAGTTCAGTGACCTCATTGCGATGAATGCCCTGTACCGTCCAGGACCGCTGGAATACATTCCGAATTTCATTGCTCGAAAGCACGGTCGTGAGCCCATTACCTACGACCTCGAGGACATGAAGGAGTACTTGGAAGAGACCTATGGAATTACGGTCTACCAGGAGCAAGTGATGCTACTGAGCCAAAAGCTCGCGGGATTTACCAAGGGTGAGGCAGACGTCCTTCGTAAAGCCATGGGTAAGAAAATCTTTGCCCTCCTAGAAAAGCTCAAACCCAAGTTCCTAAACGGGTGCGCCGAACGAGGTCACGATACCGAAGTGGCCGAGAAGGTATGGAAGGATTGGGAAGCGTTTGCGGCCTATGCCTTTAATAAATCGCACAGTACCTGCTATGCCTATGTGGCCTATCAAACGGCCTACCTCAAGGCAAACTACCCGGCCGAGTTCATGGCGGCGGTGCTGTCCAACAACTTGAACAACATCAGCGATGTGACCTTCTTTATGGAGGAGTGTAAGCGCATGCAAATCCCGGTCCTGGGGCCGCACGTCAACGAATCCGATTATTATTTCACCGTAAATGATGAAGGAGCCATTCGATTCGGATTGGGGGCTATTAAAGGAGTAGGGGGTGGTGCAGTAGAGGCCCTGGTTGCCGACCGTGAAGAAAACGGCTCCTATTCAAGTATTTTTGACCTGTGCAAGCGCTTAGATCTCCGTACGGTGAACAAGAAGACCTTGGAAGGATTGGCCTTGGCCGGCGCTTTTGATGGTTTTGAAGGACACCACAGAGCCTTATTCTTCTATGAGGATGGAGACGGACGATCATTCTTGGAAAGAGCTATGCGCTTTGGAAATGCGGTACAACAGCAAGCAGCAAGTGCTCAAGCGAGCTTGTTCGGCGGAACGGATGATATGGAGATTCCAGAGCCCATCCTGCCGCAGGCAGAACCCTGGGATAAAATTGAGGCGCTTCGAAAGGAAAAAGAAGTGGTCGGTATCTTCATAACGGGTCATCCTTTAGATGATTTCAAGGTGGAGATGGAGTACTTCTGCAATTCCCATTTGGGCTACTTTAAGTTTCCGGAGAAGAATGTTGGCAAAGAAATGCGCGTTGCGGCCATCATTACTTCCGTGGAGCATTTAACGACCAAGACGGGTAAGCCTTGGGGTAAATTCACTCTTGAGGATTACCACGATAGCCATGAATTCCGTGTATTCTCTGAGGATTACCTCAAACTGCGGCATATGCTGGTGCCCGGTAGTTTTGTTTATGCGCGCATTCGAATTGTACAGCGGGAGTGGGTGAACAAGCAAACGGGAGATCGGACCGTGCGCTTGGAAGAGAAGATCGCTCACATCGGTTTGTTGCAAGAAGTCATGGAACAGTCAGATAAAGGACTTTTCCTCACCATACCATTGAGTAATTTAGCACCGACATTCAACGATCAGCTGGAAGCAGTTTTGAAGCGCCACCACGGCAAACAGAGTGTGAAAATGCGGATAGTAGATGCGGAAGAAGAGCTTTCGGTAGAGATGCCGGCGCGCAAATTTCGGGTCGATGTCAATAAAGAACTTCTATCGGAATTAGAAGAAATAAAAGGTCTGGAGTTCACGTTAAAGTGAACAAAGTGCGACCTTGCGGATTAGTTTAATTGAGTTAATTTTGAGCGGCTCACGAGCCACCTAAAAAGTTTAAAAGCATGGCACTGGAATTAGATCAAAGCAACTTCGATACCATCATCAATTCGGACAAACCAGTATTGGTGGATTTCTGGGCAGAATGGTGCGGACCATGTCGCATGGTAGGACCCATCGTCGAAGAATTGGCCAACGACTACGCGGACAAAGCGGTCGTCGGTAAAGTAAATGTGGATAACAACAGCGAGATTTCCATGAAGTACGGAATTCGCAACATTCCTACGCTTCTCGTCTTCAAAAACGGTGAAGTCGTTGATAAGCAAGTAGGAGTGGCCCCGAAAGAAGTACTGGCAGGGAAATTGGATGCTCAGTTATAATAGGGAAAATTAAGGAAGAAGGGCTAATGGCGACATTAGCCCTTTTTTTATATTCGTTTGAATGGCGGAAGAAATCAAAGAAGAGTATTTGCGTGACTTTGGCTCCTTAGAGCTCTTGGCACGACAAGTGGTGGAGGGATTTATCACCGGCTTGCACAAAAGCCCGTACCACGGCTTCAGTGTTGAGTTTGCCGAACACCGCTTGTACAACACAGGTGAATCCACACGTCACATTGATTGGAAGCTCTACGCCCGAACGGATAAGCTCTTTGTTAAGCGCTACGAAGAAGAAACCAACCTTCGATGCTACTTGGTCCTCGATCAAAGCTCATCCATGTTCTTCCCGGTCCGAAAGAAGCACAACATTGAAGAGCCCAATAAAATGCAGTTCAGCATATATGCGGCCGCCGCTTTGATGAATATTCTCAAGCGACAGCGCGACGCTGTGGGCTTGGCACTCTTCGACAGCGAACTTCGGACCATCACCCCAGCGCGAACCACCACACGCCACCACAAGCTTTTGTACCACGAATTGGAGCAGCAACTGACCGCTTTCGACGCTTCCCAGCGACGTGAAACCTTTGCCGTACAGGCCCTACATGAAATTGCAGAGAAAGTCCATCAGCGCTCGATGATTGTGCTGTTTAGTGACATGTTTGACACCTCTCCCGAAGGGCAGGACGAACTCTTTCAGGCCCTGCAACACCTCAAGTACAACAAGCACGAAGTACTGCTCTTCCACGTGGTGGACCGGGCTGCTGAAATCGAATTTGACTTTGAGAACCGACCCTACAAGTTCGTCGATATGGAGAGTGGGGAAGAGATCAAGGTTCAGGCCGGAGAAATTCAAGAGGAATACGTGAAGAAAATCACGGCTTTGGAAAAGGAATTGGAATTGCGCTGTGCCCAATACCACATCGATTTCATCCCCGCCGATATCAACTTGGGCTTTCAACAGGTCCTCCTTCCATATTTGCTCAAAAGACAACGCCTGTACTGATGAGACGCCTTTTCCTCTTGTTCGGAGTACTTCTATCTACCTTGATATCTGCACAAGAGGGAGATACGCTTTTGATTCGACCCGTGGATTCAACCGTCAATGTATTTCTTGCCGTTTTGGACTCTTTGCCTACTGAACCCTTTTCTCCGAACTGTCATGCGGCCTTTGGCCCTGAAGAGCGTTCTATTTATTTGCGCTGTTCCAAAACTCAGGAAGCTCAAGACGTAGTTGTTCAGTACAGCATCGGTCGAGATACGCTTTTTGATTTGGTAACAGTGTCGGACACCGGATGGATGTTGGTCAAGAATTTTCCCTTATTGGCGGATGATACGCTTTGTGCTTCATTGTTGGATTCAACGATTGACGCAGAGTGGTCCTTCAGAAGGGAAGGGATTGAGCCCGTGGTGCAAAATGAAGATTTCCGGGAGTTCACCGGAGATATTTGGTACTACAAAGACGTAGCGCTCTTGCGCATCGAAAAAACACGAGACTACCCGGAGAAAATGAATATCGTCGTGGGCTTACAGCGAGGATTCGACCTCGACCGCCTGTTTTTAAAAGTCAAGCTGATTCACCCCACGGAAGGAGTCAAGGAAGTTGAAAAGGAAGTCCGGGTGGCGGACGCCGATGAGCTCGGTAAAACCGATCGGTTATTACGCGTCTACATTCCCGAATGGACCTTGACGGAAAAGGGGCGTTACTTTCTGAGAATCAGCCATCAGCATTACGCGGATCGACTCAATGGAATTGACTTTGTCAGCTACGAAATGCTGACTCCTTGATGCGATAGGCCCTACGGGCTGTTAAGAGGCATCGTGCCGCAGGCACTCAGGGACACAAAAAACTTAAAGCGCGTGCTTTTACCTTCAGAAAAAGGTTTTATATTTGCGCTCCGCAAGCGATAAGCTTGCAACGTTCTTTAGAACACGGTCTGGTAGTTCAGTTGGTTAGAATACATGCCTGTCACGCATGGGGTCGCGGGTTCGAGTCCCGTCCAGACCGCCAACACAATGACCCATCCAAGAAATTGGATGGGTTTTTTTATGGAGAAAACCGAAGCTTGATTCAGGTTTTCGAAATAAAAACAAAGAGCGTAGCGATGGGTCATTGAATTGAACCGCCCCACCTTGGGTCCACGGCGCCGAAGGCGCGGTAGTCCCGTCCAGACCGCCAACACGGAAGCCTGCTTTCACAGAAAGCGGGCTTTTTTTGTGCCCAAAAATCAAGCTAGAGTTTGAGCTCCTCCCTCAAAAATTGATGCACCCCATCACTGAGAAAGACATACCGGTGTAAATCCGCCCATCGTCCAGCGCGCAAAGCGACCTTAAGGGCCGATTGGAAGTTCTTAGGGACAGAGCCTTCAAAAAAGGACTCCATCACGACCCGATCCTGATCGCGTACCACTTTCTGATAAACCGGTTCGAGCAAATTAAATACTTCGTGCACTTGAATGCCTTCGGGTAAATGAACCCCGGGATTCTTCCAAAGAGAGGCGCTCACTCCGAGCCCTACGTAATCCACAGGTTTGATTTGAAGGTCTTTCTTTTCCGCATAATCCATCACCTCCATCAAGTTCATGCTTTGCGAGTGATGCAGCAGATAGTCCCATGAGCAGGATAATACATGAGTTTGCTTTGCAACGTATTGGAGTGGAGTAAGGTCGAAATGCCGATAATCATCGCCCAGGTCTTGATTGGGATTCACCAGTTTTACGCCTCCTTTACCCCCAGGGCTCTGATGCATGGACTTCCACGTGATATCCGGAGCAAAAAGAAAGGCCTTGTCGAATATGGTCTCGTACTCATCGTTTTCGCCCCAAACCTGAAGTAGACTATTCAGAAACTGATGCGCATAGCTGTGCGTCATCAAGTAAAAGGGAATGCCCTTTCTCTTCAAATGATCCGAAACTTCAATGAGCAAATGCTCCAACATCTGGCCGCATTCCTGAGCCTGATCCCAGGCGCCATCATCGATTTGGTGCCTTTTATTGATGATGTCGCTGAATTCTCCGGTCATCCATTGAAAGAATATGAAGCTGCCTACGGCAGGATGCGCACCTCCGGAGTACCGATGACTCAGCTCACGAAAAAGGTCTAGGGTAACTAAAGCTTTGTGATTCCATCCAGGAATGTAGAAGACGACGGGTTTATCTCGGTGTTTCTTTCGGGAAATCGTCTCATCCAACTGACCAATGAATCGCCTCACGCGCAAAGGATTCATCGGTCCAAAGGAACGCTCGGAATACTTGTATTCCAACTGGGGGCGACCAAAACTCAAGGCGCCATTTTCAGCAGCCTTTTTCGGATTGATTCGACGCTCACCTCGCTGATTTTTGGAGGCGAGATTACTGAGCAAAAGGTGGTGGTGCTCGCGACTCATTTCCTTTTAATTTGCTCTAAAATAGCAAATTAGATATTTCAATATGAGCTGGTATACCTCTTGGAAGCGAAATTCACAATTGAATAACAAGCCGTTGGTATTAATTGCCAAATGACTAATTAAGTACCAGAAATATTGCATTGGCTTTTTCGGGAGAAGGCTTATGCAAGAAATCAACTAACTGGAGAAGGAGAGATAATGGGCAAAGAAGAAGTACGATTATGGACCAAAAAAATATGGAGAGAATCATCTTTTGATTCACTAGAACTATGAGTGGAACAAAATATAGTTCGAATCCAATTCGACCAGCCTTTCCCTTAGAGGTAATTTGCTTTTGGACATTAAATCCGGCTCTATCAATTTTCAAAAAGAACTCAGAATAGGATTCAACAATTCCGGAATTCTGGTCATCGTACGTGATATATCTACTCTTTAACCATTTAAGAAATGATAGTTCATGAATACCATTTACGGGTTGATGAAGACAAAGAAGGCATCCTTTTTTAATGTTCATCCGAAGTCCATCGTAAAGTTTTGGGTTTCGTACGTAAGGAAATACCGCGTTAGAATAATAGATCTGCCCCGGTGGAAGGTCCAGTTCTTGCTCCAAGTCAACGTATTGAGTAGACACATTCTTTATTTTAGCATACTCGCAGTACTTCTGGACCAAGTCTAATGAAGATTTAGATTTATCAAGTCCAATAAATTGATGGTCCGGAAATGTCCGAGCCAGGGACAGGAGGTTTTGACCATCTCCACATCCAATATCAACAATTGTGCTGCGCCCCTCTAAAAGCTTAATTTCTCTTCTTAGTTGGCGTTCGAAAACAATGTGTTTGCTAAAAAATAGGTAATTCCAAAAATGGATAAATCGAAGAAATCCAATATTCTTGATGAGCCACTTTGTTGGTTTGTGGCCAAAAGTATTGTCCTTAAGGGATTTCACGTTCTAATCTCCATTTATTCCATTGAAATACACACTTTCTTTAAGAGGGAAAGAGTATGCGAGTGCTTTAGAAAAGGGAGGGACTCTGAGCGGTATAACCGTTATTTAATATACGATGAAGTGTGTCCATTCGAAGTGGCTTGACCAGGTAATCTTTCACTTCTTTTATCTCCCCCGCACGATCAATGCTTTTCAAATCCTTATTGGAACTGAGGATAAAAAGTTCGATGTCCTCACGACAATCACAGGGTAGTTTTCGAAACTCTTCCAAGAATGCCCAACCATTCATGCCAGGCATTTCCAAATCCAGAAAAATGCGCGTGGGCATTTTATCGCACTTGTGTTCTTCTGCACACAACCGCTCAAGAGCCTGATGTGCGTATTGGAAGGTCTCCACAGGTTCATTCCATTCCAAACGCTCGAATTGGCGCTTGAAAACCATTTGAAACCCTAAATCGTCGTCAATTACAAAGATCATTCGTCAACTTCTTCTTGTTCGTCTCCTTCTTCCTCCAATTCATAGCCTTCGCCCATTTGGACGACAATGAATTCGGTTCTTCTATTGAGTTGGTGTTCAGCATCGCTACAAGGGACTCCGTTGGAGCAGCGGTTCACGAGTTTGGTTTCTCCATACCCGGTTCCGTAGATCCGCTCAGCTTCTATCCCCTGAGAGATGATGTAATTCACGCTGGATTCAGCGCGACGTTGTGATAGGCGTTGGTTGTAGGCGTCTCTTCCCCGGCTATCGGTGTGTGAACCACATTCGACCACCATGTCGGGATATTTTTTCATGACTTGAACGATCTTGTCCAGTTCTTCGGCTGCATCCGGACGTATATTAGATCGATCAAAATCGAAGTAAATCGGGTTGATGTCAATCTTCACACCAACCGCGTAAATTTTGTCCAATTCAGGAGCCAGAATAATGACTTCTTTGGGCGGCTCTGGTTCAGGAATGGGCTCCGGTTCCGGGATAGGACGCAGGTAGACCACCATGACCTGTTCTTCGCGAGGAATACCCCTGTAAACGAGCTCAGCCACTTCTGTGGTGTCGAAATACCCCTCCAAGCTGGCGCTAAAGGCCAGTGGAATTCCCGGAGGCATTACCCTCAATTCATTGGCGTAATTCGGCCATTGAATTAGGCTATCCAGAGCTACAGTAGAATCGGCCATTGAGAGATCTGGTGCCAGAGTCAGGTCGGCATTTTCAATCAATGAATCCGTTTCGAGATCACGTACTTGGACTTTGAGTAGTAGGGTAGGCTTGAGCCGGAATCGGTAAATATCATCCCGCATACTGGTGTCCCGATTTGTGCTGAAATAGCCTTCTGAACCACTTTCATCTACCCAAATACCAAAATCATCGCGGTTCGAATTAATGGGCGCACCCATATTGACGGCCTCTCCATATTGGCCCTTAGTTTCCTTGGCTGCAAAGAGGTCTAAGCCTCCAAGGCCGAAGAATCCATCGCTAGCAAAATAAAGTGTTCCGCTCGGGTGGAGGTACGGGAACATCTCGTTTCCAGAGGTATTGATCTTGGGTCCGCAATTAATCGGCTCACTCCAGAGGTTCGCAAAGCGAACCATGTAGTAGATATCCGTTCCACCGAAGCCGCCGGGCATATCCGATGCGAAGAAAAGTCTATCGCCCTGTTCCGAGATGGATGGGTGTCCACAGCTAAATTCATCAGAATTGAAGAAAAGCTCAACCGGTTCACCCCATTTATCATCTTCCCATTTAGTGTACAGAACCTTTAAGTGATTGGTGCCATCATCCCCGGTTTGGTACTTGTTGTCGACGTAGTTGTTTCGTGTGAAGTAGAGTTCTTTATAGTCTCCCGTTACGCTTAGTGGACCTTCATGATACTTTGTGTTCAATCGTTTGTCCCAAGGCCCAACTTCTGACCATTGACCAGTTTCGTTTTTAACCGCGTTGAATAGATCCAAATACGGCGTTTCGTTCCATTGGTACGAGCGCTTGACGGACCAGCTTTTGGCTCGGTTGGAGACAAAGACCAAGCTGTCTTGGAACACGTATGGGCTGAACTCATCGAGATTCGTATTGATGCTCAATGGCGCAATTTCATAGTCTGTGGACTGCACCATCAAGGATTCAAGTTTGTCCCGTTCAAAACCGGTGTAGTCTCGAGTCCGTGTATCGTTGATGTTCCGTTCCAGGAACATACTCATGTACTCTTTGGCCTTTCCAATTTCCCCATTGGCCTGATACATACGCGCTGTATGGAAATAATCTAGGGGATCAATCTTCAAGGTGTCTTGACGATCCAAGTAGATCTCATACCATTCAGCCGCTTTGAAAGTTTGATCATTTACGCGATACGCCGTCGCCAATTCATGGATGGCGTTGATGTATTTGATGGAAGTGTCCTTGCGCACCATGAACTCCTCATAATAGCGAATGGCTTCAGCGTAGTTGAAGAGCTCAAAGTTGTTTTGTGCGATGCGCAAATCCAACGGCTGAGCTTGCATCGCGCCGCAGGCGCAGATCCACAAAATCGCTATGTAAAGTCTCTTCTTCACTTTTAGTATCGGATATAGATATAACCGGAGACAGGATCGACTCCTTCAATTCCTAAATCGAGTACGTAGAAGTACGTTCCTTCTGGCAGCAACTGGCCTTGACCTGTCGGTACAGTCACATTAGCGCGACCGTCGAATTGGTTCAAGTACGGAGCGGCTTGATAGACTAGATTACCCCAACGGTTGTAGATCTTGAGTGTATTCAGAGGATAATCTTCAATTCCTTTGATCTCAAAGAACTCGTTGATTCCATCACCATTTGGTGAGATTCCGTCTGGTAATTGAGTTAGGACACAGAGGTCCGGATCAAGAAGGTCAGGTAATCCATCGCCGTCACAGTCGCCCGTAGGTGAATCGATTTCATCGGGTACACCGTCGTCATCGGAATCGACATCACGGAAGTCAGCCAACTTATCGTTATCAGTATTTCGTGGATTATCTCCGTTGTCACCCTTCTCATCCTCATCTGGCAAGCTATCATTGTCGGAGTCGAGATCGCGGAAGTCAGGAATGCCATCTTGATCTTGATCGTTCGGCTCTTGACCGAAGGTCCATTCGGAACTCGGAATATTGGTGTGGTCAGGATCGTAGGCATCATCAATACCGTCTCCATCGCTGTCAATTCCCGTAGGCGGTACAACGCTCAAGATATTCTCTACCCAGTCTGGAATACCGTCTCCATCGGAATCGATATCCAAGTAATCTGGAATACCATCTCCGTCTTCATCCCAAGCAAAGTCGTTGATGAGCGTACCGCCTTGATCTGGATCGTAAGCATCGTCGATACCGTCGCCATCGCTATCCACTCCTGAAGGTGGTCCAACCAATGAGCCATTGCTGCGCTCAAGGAAGTCGGCAATTCCGTCGTTATCCGAGTCAAGATCTAGGTGATCTGGTACTCCGTCTCCATCATTGTCGAATGGCTGCGGATCACAAGGATCAATTGGTGGACCGGCCTCGAGGTAATCACCAATTCCATCATTATCGCTATCTGGATCTAGGTAGTTTGGAACTCCGTCGTTGTCCGTATCCAATGTGAATCCTTCATAGAAGTCGGGTAGACCGTCGTTGTCAGAATCGTATGGTTGTACGGTAACGTAGATCCATGCCGTATCTCCAATACAGCTGTTATCTGCTCCGGTCACGAAATACATGGCACTATCCGTGTAACATCCGAGTGTAGAGTCTGGGATGTAGGTCAATACACTGTCCACTAGGGTATACGTACCGTAGAGGAATTGAGCAGTGTCTACGATTCCCGCTACGTATAGAGAGTCTCCAGCCAAGTCGTCATTGTCAAAGATGTCGATGACTGCGCTTTGTGTTCCTGGCGTGAGGATCGAATCCTGATTCGCAATAATAGAGGTATCAGGCGCACCTACGGCGCTTGCATCGAAGTATGCCGTCACGGTTGCACATGTAGCACCTACATTGTTGTTACATGGGAGATTCGGATCACCAGGAATGATTACGTCACAAACAGTATAGATGAGCGTGTCAATTCCATTGAAACATGGATCAGGTGTGTATGTGAAGACTCCAGTAAGACTGTCGTACACGACAAATCCGTTACTCACGTTTTGCTGGATGGTGACGCTGTCAAGATCCAATCCGCCAGTGCCATACTGTGTATCTGTGCTGTCAGAAACGAAGTCGGCAATGGTATAAGTCATAGATGTATCCGAAGCAGCTGTATCAATCGTCGCTCCATTGTTGAAGGTGATTGGGTCATTGACCGGTACTACGGTAATGTAGATCCAAGCGGTATCGCACAGCGTGAGGTCAAATGGAGGTAGACCGTATCCAGTATCACAAACGGCATACTGTATGGAGTCGATACCTGTGAAATCCGTATTCGGATTATAGATAATGTTGTTGTTCACATCCAAGCTGTACGTTCCATTACTTGGGCCAGACAATACAGTGAACCCATTGGCTGGATCCAAGAAGGCTAAGTCGATGGAGTCGGTGTCGTTCGCTAGAATATTGTAAGAAACAGTGGCTTGATCTTCGACTGTACACAAAGTATCATTCTGCGCAATTGGCGCATCATTCCGCGGCAATACGTTCAACATCACCCAAGCGCTGTCACAAGCACCAAAGTTGTCACAAATGACGTACATCAATGAATCGAGACCATAGTAATCCGGATCTGGTGTGTATGTAATGGTTCCATCAGGGTTGATAATCACAGTACCGTTCACTGGCATGGTAGTAATCGCGAAGCTAGTGCTGTCGATGTTTTGAGGACCGTCAGGATCAAAGTCGTTATTCAACGGATCAATGATAGCCGTGCTATCTTCCCACAATGTTCCTGAATCACCGTTGGCTACGACGCCATCATTCACTGGTGTTACATCAATAATGACCGTAACGGTATCGCACAATCCACCTGGGTCGCAAGCAACAAGAACGACGGTATCGTTTCCAACATAATTCGGATCAGGAGTATATGTAAAGCAGCTGTCGTTCGCACTCAATCCGCTCAATCCACCATTTTGTGGTAGCGTCAGAATACTACCCCAACTAATTGGATCTGCATCTGGGTCAAAGAATGGAACGCAGACCTGAATTGGAATATCTTCTGGAGTCGTAACTGGAATCGTATCCACTACCGCCACTGGTGGGTTGTTGACATCTACGACATCGAAGTAAACGACCGCTGTATCACAGATACTCGGCAATGGGAATCCGTTGTCGCAAACGACATAGATCAAGCTATCCGTGCCGGTGAAGCTGTTGTTTGGATCATAAGTAATGGTTCCATCTGGGTTCACAGTTGCGAGCCCGTTGAATGGTCCATTGAGAATCATTACGGATGAGGTATCCAATGGCAACCCATCAATGGAGTCGTTGTCGTTATTGAGAACATCAACAATGACGGTCATATCCTGATCCACAGAAGCTGTGTCATTGATCGCAATTGGTGGATCATTTATAGGCAACACTTCAATGGCCACGGTAATACTTGTGCAGGCTGCCGGTGTGAAGTCGTCACAGATTTCGACAGTTACTGTATCCCAACCGTACCAGTTTGGATCTGGCGTGTAGACGAAACAACTGTCGTTTCCAATGGCACTTCCTACGGTACCATTTGAAGGACCATTCAAGGCAGCCCCTACGCTTACGTTGTGACCATCTGGATCTGTAATATCAAAGCAAATCGTGATGGTGCTGTCCTCGTATGTCTGGAAGACGCAATTACCTTGAGCATCTACAGTTCCTGTACAATTAGCGACTGGTGGATTATTCTGGTTGATGTAGTAGTAGACAACAGCCGTGTCACACTCACTTGGAAGTGGTGTTCCGTCATCACAAACGGCATATACCAAGGAATCTACGCCTGTAAATCCTGGGTTAGGAATGTAGTCGAACATTCCGTTTCCATTGATTGGCCCGGTAGTACCATTTTGAGGACCACTGATGATAACCACAGTAGTTGGATCAATATTTCCATCTAGATCGTAGTCATTCGCTGTTGGATCGGTCGTCACACCTGAGCCACTCAACCCAGTCAAGGTATCGTTCACAGCAACAGGTGGTTCATTAGTATCCTCAATCTCAACAATTACTTCTGCACTAGCGCAAAGTCCGTCATTGTCGCATACTGTGTACGTAAAGACGTCCGTACCTGTGAATCCGGCGTTTGGCGTGTACGTGATGGCTCCAGTAACCGGATCAATACTAATCGAGCCATTTGCTGGTGGTGTTGAAACGGTAACCGTAGAAGGCACCAAGAATCCATCAGCATCTGAGTCATTGACAAGCACGTCGATAAGAACCGGAGTATTCACCGGGGTATTGACCGTATCATTGATCGCTACTGGTGGGATAAGCGTTGGTATTACGCCAATGGCCAACCAAGCCGTATCACATTCTGCAGGTAATGGCGTGCCATCGTCGCATACGCTGTACAATACAGAATCAACTCCAGTGTATCCTGGATTCGGTGTATAGGTAATTTCACCTGTGACTGGATCGACAGTGGCGGTTCCGTTAGTAGGTCCGCCAACTATAGTCACGGTTGTCGGATCAATGTTTCCATCGGTATCGCTGTCGTTGCTCACAACATCGACAGTAACTGGTGTGTCCTCTGGTGTACCCGTTGAATCGTATACAGCGATTGGTGGATCATTCACCGGCAATACTTCAATATAAACCCATGCTGTGTCACAAAGAGCAGGAAGTGGGGTACCTGTGTCACAGACCTGGTAGATCAAGGAATCGGTTCCAAAGAATCCTGGAAGTGGGGTATAGGTCACCTCTCCTGTCACAGGGTCAATATTCACCGAACCGTTAGTTGCGGGTTGAACGATGGTAACAGTCGTTGGATCTATTGTAGCATCGGTGTCAAAGTCATTCAAGACCACATCGATAACTACTGGAGTGTCTTCCAGAGTACTGCTAGAATCTACTAATGCTACTGGGGCATCATTAATGCTGCCTACTTGGACAAAGATCTGAGCCGTATCACAAAGACTTGGCAGCGGAGTACCATCATCACAAATGACATAGGTTAAGGTATCTACGCCTACAAAGTTGGTGTCAGGGGTATAGGTCACTTCGCCGGTCACAGGATCAACAGTTGCTGTACCATTCGAAGGTCCTGAAATGATGGTCAAAGTCGTTGGATCAATGTTTCCATCAATATCACTGTCGTTTCCTGGTGCTGCTATGGTCACGGGAGTATCCTCCAAAGTGCCCACAACATCGTCAACGGCGATTGGTGGATCGTTCACTGGAAGTACATCAATGTAAACAACTGCAGTGTCACACAAGCTCGGCAATGGAGTACCCGTGTCGCAAACGATATAGGTCAGACTATCTGTACCGACAAAGTCGATGTTTGGAACATATGTAACCTGACCGGTTACTGGATCAACGTTATAGCTACCGTTTTGTGGAGGTGTAATCACATTCACGGTTGTCGGATCGATGCTCGCATCTGTATCGAAATCATTGTTGGTCACGTCAATGACGACTCCAGTCTCCTCAAGGGTATTCGTAGTGTCATTAACGGCGACAGGTGGATCATTTTCTGGAGATACTGTAATTGTGATCCATGCAGTATCGCACAATCCGTCGTTGTCGCAGACTTGATACTGTACAGAATCTACTCCAGAGAAGCCTGGGTTCGGAGAATACAGTAATTGTCCAGTAACCGGATCATAGCTCACGGTTCCATTCGAAGGTCCACTTAGAATAGTGACACTTGAGGTATCAATAGTTCCATCGGTATCGAAATCGTTCACGAGCAAGCTGATGAGTACAGGCTGATCTTCTTGAGTACCCGTCACATCATCTACCGCTACTGGAGGCTGAAGCACACTAATAACATCGATGTAGACCCATGCGGTATCACATAGTGGCTGTGCGTTGTTATCGCAGACTACATAGCTCAAGCTGTCCGGACCCGCATATCCAGCCGTAGGCTGATAAGAAACTGTACCATTTGGATTCACGACAACTGTTCCGTTGTGAGGACCAGTCAATACAGCCACTGTTCCTGGATTCAATGTCGTGTCCGATGGGAGATCGTTGTTCAAGACCGCAATACTAATGCCCACGTCTTGAGGCGTACTCACGGTGTCATTGACCGCGATAGGATTGGACGGCGGCTCTGCACCACAAGCAGGGGTTGCCGGAGGATACGTCAAGGTTACCGTAGCGCTTGGGTTAATCGAGAAGGTTACCACAGCTTCAGGACGCAATCCTTCAAATCCATCGGCACCAGGCACCCAAATACCATTCTGTAGGATCCAACCCGGCCAGTCAAGTGGATTACCGTTGTTGTCGACTACCATACCCGGCCACAAGACGGTTCCCGTCAAGGCCAAGTTACTGTCCACGTGAATCACATTACCTAAGCTGTCTGCCCAAGTAATGGTCAATGGGGTTGGCCCAGGTGATGGGAAGTTCAATAAGTTGATGTCCCAAGAGAGCTTAGCTACATCATTATCACATTCAGGAACAACAAACCCGAAGGCAAATTCACGCTCCTCAACTTCAACTATAACTTGTGCTGTATCGCACTCACTTGGCAATGGAGTACCGTCATCACAAACGACGTAGGTAATGGTATCGCTGCCCACGAACGTACTGTCCGGGGTATAGGTGATGACTCCAGTAACTGGATCAACCGTAGCTGTACCGTTGTTTGGACCACCGATAATCGTAACCGTAGTCGGATCAATGTTCCCATCTGTGTCGCTATCGTTTGCGGTTACGTCGATAGACACTGGTGTACCAGAACTTGTGGTGTCAAAATCATTAATCGCGATCGGTGGATCGTTCACGGCATCTACATCGATGAATACCCAAGCTGTATCGCATTCTGCTGGCAATGGGAATCCATCGTCACAAATTGCATACTGAATGCTGTCTGTTCCTGTAAACCCAGCGTTTGGCGTATAGGTCAAAGCACCTGTTATTGGATCAACCGTAACGGAACCATTACTTGGCGATACCGTAACCACGACACTGGTTGGATCAATATTTCCATCAATTGGCGCGTAGTCGTTATTTGCTATGTCAATAGTCACAGGTGTCGCTTCCATTGTACCTACAGTGTCGTTGACAGCTACTGGGGGATCGTTGACAGGAATCACCGTAATAGTGCTGTACACTACTTGACAGTCGCCGCTTGCATCACAAATGATCGTCGTTACCGTATCTATTCCGTTGTAGTTTGGATCAGGGGTATAAGTAGCACAACCATCGCCGTCTCCGATACCAGTAATGGTACCATTGTTCGCTACCATGAAGGAGCCAAGGCTGTCCGCAACGTATAGCAGTGATGTTGTCACTGGATTACAGTGATTGAGCACAGAGTCTTCAAAGACACTCAAGTTACCCATTGGACCAACCGTTCCTGGATAAATTGTATCCGGCTGAGGAATCACGTTCACGTAAATCCAAGCAGTATCACAAAGTGCAGGTAGCGGAGTACCTGTATCACAGACTTGATAGATCAAGCTATCTGGACCATAGTAATCTGGATTCGGCGTGTATGTTATCTCACCAGTAATAGGATCCACTGTGGTGGTACCGTTCTGCGGCCCTGTAATGATGGATACAGTGGTAGGATCAATGGACGCGTCAGGATCACTATCGTTGGTCAACGGATCGATAACTACAGTCACATCCTCATCAGTAGTTACAGAATCTGTCACAGCTATAGGAGGAACATTCGAACCCACTACGGTAATGATGTTGTAAGCTGTAGAACACAATCCTAGGCTATCACACACTTGATAGGTCAATGTATCTACCCCCGTAAATCCTGGATTCGGTGTGTAGGTAATCTCACCGGTCAATGGGTTAACTACTGCCGTTCCATTAAGTGGTGGAATAATAATGGCAACAGAAAGGGTATCCAAGTTTCCATCCGGATCACTGTCGTTCACCGTGCAACCCAAAGTCACTGGTGTTCCGATAGGCGTACTTGCAGTATCGTCGACGGCCACTGGAGGCAAGTTATCATCAAGAACATTGAAGATTGCGACAGCCGTACAACCATTCGCATCTGTTACGGTAACACTATAAGGTCCAGAAGTCAATCCGCTGATATCTTGAGTATTGGCACCATTGCTCCATGCATAAGTGTATGATCCCGTTCCTCCAGATGGTGTAATATCTATACTGCCATTATTCAATGTTGTGGTGTTCACCACGGTTCCAACAACCGACACAGCAGTTGCTGGCTGGCTCAAAGAATAACTCTGAACGTTCTCACACCCATTGGCATCGGTTACGGTAACATCATAAGTTCCTGCAGCAAGGCTTGTGATGTTCTGCGTAGTTGAACCGTTCGACCAATCAAATGAGTAGACACCAGTTCCACCCGAAACGGTCAGACTCACACTACCCGTATTAGCTCCGAAGCAATCCACATCCGTTCCTGATCCAACGACTACAAGTGGCGCAGGCTCTGTAATAGTGACCGTTGTAGTCGCTGTACATCCATTGGCGTCGATCACTGTAACACCGTAGGACCCTGCTGCCAAATTGCTTCCAGTCACAGTGGTCTGATTCGCTGCAGATGCAGGCCAGATGTAACTATATGGAGTCGTTCCACCTACAAGGCTCAAGGTAGCTTCACCATCAGCAATTCCATTGCAGCTAACATTGGTTTGACTTCCTACACTAACATTCAATTGAGTAGGTTCGGCAATAACTACATTCAAGGTTGCTGATCCACCACATCCAACTCCCGTAACAGTAACGAAGTGAGTGCCTCCTGACAATGCCGTAGCCGTAGCCGTGGTCTCACCATTATCCCATAAGTACATGTATGATCCTGAACCTCCTGAAACGCTGACTAGCGCGGATCCATCGCTATCTCCGAAGCATGTCACTGGACTCAATTGACTTGTACTGGCATTAATTCCAGGATCGGTAACGGTTACATCCACGCTACAGGTCGCTATATTTCCTCCTGCATCTGTAACCGTAATGGTCACGGTTGTGGTACCGATTGGTAGAGGACTGCCTACGGCAGGATTCTGAACCGCACTCGTAATGCTACAGTTATCGGTTACACTCAAGCTGGTTAGGTAATCCGGAGCAAAGGCATCACAGCTTGCATCTACCTCAAATGTGGTATCCGCAGGACATGTCGCAATGACCGGGGTGATGGTATCCACAACGGTAATGGTCGTCGTACACTGGCTCGACAATCCACTCACGTCAATTACCGTCAAGGTTACGACCTGCGGTCCGATATCCGAGCAATCGAAGTCCGTCAAATCAATAGACATAGCGGAAATACCACAGTTATCGCTTGATCCTCCGTCAATGTCTACAACAGAAATAGTTGCATTTCCAGTAGCATCCAATGGCAAGCTGAAACTATTGCAAAGGGCAGTAGGTGGTGTCAAGTCCGTACCTGAAATTGTCACGCTCGTCGTTGCGTCACATCCATTCACATCCGTTACAGTCACTTCATACACTCCCGCTGCCAATCCCGTCGCGGTTGAAGTGATTTGGTTTCCAGCCGAAGCAGACCATAAGTAGGCGTACGGTGCCGTTCCTCCGCTAGCCGTGGCAGTGGCCGAACCATCAGAACCTCCTGGACAGTTAGCATCTGTGAAGCTCAAAATACTAGCGGTGAGCGCTTGGGCGGGCCCATCGACGGTAATCGTTGGGATATTCGTTGTACATCCATTTGCATCGGTAACAGTCACCGAATAGAGTCCTACAACAAGTCCCGAGATATCTTGAGTGCTTGCACCAGTGGACCAGCTGTACGTGTAAGGTGCGGTTCCACCAGAGACGGAAATGTCGATAGCTCCATTACTGTCTCCGAAGCAATCCACATTCAATAGATTATTGATTCCTGCAGTCAGTCCATTTGCAGGCTCATCAACCAATATATTACTAATTACGGCCGTACAACCATTATCATCGGTTACGGTGAGGCTGTATGTACCGACGGTCAATGCGGAGATGTCTTGAGTACTTTCCCCATTGGACCAAGTGTAGGTGTACGGAGCGGTACCCCCGGATACGGAGATATCGATAGCCCCATCGCTACCTCCAACGCAGGATATATTAGAGAGGTTATCGACACCAGCGCTAAGAGCTTGAGTTGGGCCATGGACGAATCCAGAAGCGGTGGAGGTACATCCGTTGTCATCGGTAATGGTGACGGTATAGTTACCTATGTCAAGCCCTGAGATGTTCTGTGTATTGTCGCCATTAGACCATAGGAATGAGTACGGAGCGGTACCGCCGGATACGGTGATATCAATAGCGCCATCATTTTGTCCGAAGCAGGAGACATCGGTGATGTTATCGGTACCGGCTGTAATCTGAGTTGGCTGGGTGATGGTTACACTCAGGATGGTATCGGAAGAGCAAGCGCCTGTAGTTACGGTTACGTTGTGTGCACCAGCGTTCAAGGCGATAGCGGTTGCGGTTGTTTCACCGCTATCCCACAAGTAGCTGTATCCACCGACATTACCGGATACGGAAACGGTAGCTGATCCGTCGTTACCTCCGAAGCAGCTGACGTTATCATTGACGGTAATGGAAGCAGCAGTAATAGTTGGTTCAATAACGGTCACTGTAGCGGTACAAGAGCTAGAGTTACCGTTGTTATCGGTGACGGTGAGCGTTACGGTATTGGTACCGACATCGCTACAGTCGAATGTAGTGGTGCTGAGTACAGTAGAGCTAATACCGCAAGCGTCGTTGGATCCGTTGTCGATGTCGCTTACTGCGATGGTAGCCTGACCATTAGCATCGAGTGTAACGGTGAAGTCTTGACAGAGTGCGGTAGGAGGAGTGATGTCTTGTACGGTTACCGTGGCGATACACTGATCGGTATTGCCGTTGGAGTCGGTAACGGTTAAGGTCACGCTATTCACGCCAACATGAGCACAGTTAAAGCTGGTTTGACTTAGGGACACTGATGTGATCGCACAGTTATCGGCCGACCCGTTGTCGATATCGGAAGTGGAGATGGAGGCGTTACCGGAAGCGTCGAGTTGGATGGTGATGTCTTGACAGATGGCTGTCGGATCGATGTTGTCTTCGACGGTCACCGTAGCGGTACACTGATCGGTATTGCCATTCTCATCGGTGACGGTAAGGGTCACGGTGTTTGGTCCGACGTTGGTACAATCGAATGTGGTTATATCGAGGAGATGTTGTCGATGCCACAGTTATCGGCCGACCCGTTGTCGATATCGGAAGTGGAGATGGAGGCGTTACCGGAAGCGTCGAGTTGGATGGTGATGTCTTGACAGATGGCTGTCGGATCGATGTTGTCTTCGACGGTCACCGTAGCGGTACACTGATCGGTATTGCCATTCTCATCGGTGACGGTAAGGGTCACGGTGTTTGGTCCGACGTTGGTACAATCGAATGTGGTGATATCGAGGAGATGTTGTCGATGCCACAGTTATCGGCCGACCCGTTGTCGATATCGGAAGTGGAGATGGAGGCGTTACCGGAAGCGTCGAGTTGGATGGTGATGTCTTGACAGATGGCTGTCGGATCGATGTTGTCTTCGACGGTCACCGTAGCGGTACACTGATCGGTATTGCCATTCTCATCGGTGACGGTAAGGGTCACGGTGTTTGGTCCGACGTTGGTACAATCGAATGTGGTGATATCGAGGAGATGTTGTCGATGCCACAGTTATCGGCCGACCCGTTGTCGATATCGGAAGTGGAGATGGAGGCGTTACCGGAAGCGTCGAGTTGGATGGTGATGTCTTGACAGATGGCTGTCGGATCGATGTTGTCTTCGACGGTCACCGTAGCGGTACACTGATCGGTATTGCCATTCTCATCGGTGACGGTAAGGGTCACGGTGTTTGGTCCGACGTTGGTACAATCGAATGTGGTGATATCGAGGGAGATGTTGTCGATGCCACAGTTATCGGCCGACCCGTTGTCGATATCGGAAGTGGAGATGGAGGCGTTACCGGAAGCGTCGAGTTGGATGGTGATGTCTTGACAGATGGCTGTCGGATCGATGTTGTCTTCGACGGTCACCGTAGCGGTACACTGATCGGTATTGCCATTCTCATCGGTGACGGTAAGGGTCACGGTGTTTGGTCCGACGTTGGTACAATCGAATGTGGTGATATCGAGGAGATGTTGTCGATGCCACAGTTATCGGCCGACCCGTTGTCGATATCGGAAGTGGAGATGGAGGCGTTACCGGAAGCGTCGAGTTGGATGGTGATGTCTTGACAGATGGCTGTCGGATCGATGTTGTCTTCGACGGTCACCGTAGCGGTACACTGATCGGTATTGCCATTCTCATCGGTGACGGTAAGGGTCACGGTGTTTGGTCCGACGTTGGTACAATCGAATGTGGTGATATCGAGGAGATGTTGTCGATGCCACAGTTATCGGCCGACCCGTTGTCGATATCGGAAGTGGAGATGGAGGCGTTACCGGAAGCGTCGAGTTGGATGGTGATGTCTTGACAGATGGCTGTCGGATCGATGTTGTCTTCGACGGTCACCGTAGCGGTACACTGATCGGTATTGCCATTCTCATCGGTGACGGTAAGGGTCACGGTGTTTGGTCCGACGTTGGTACAATCGAATGTGGTGATATCGAGGAGATGTTGTCGATGCCACAGTTATCGGCCGACCCGTTGTCGATATCGGAAGTGGAGATGGAGGCGTTACCGGAAGCGTCGAGTTGGATGGTGATGTCTTGACAGATGGCTGTCGGATCGATGTTGTCTTCGACGGTCACCGTAGCGGTACACTGATCGGTATTGCCATTCTCATCGGTGACGGTAAGGGTCACGGTGTTTGGTCCGACGTTGGTACAATCGAATGTGGTGATATCGAGGGAGATGTTGTCGATGCCACAGTTATCGGCCGACCCGTTGTCGATATCGGAAGTGGAGATGGAGGCGTTACCGGAAGCGTCGAGTTGGATGGTGATGTCTTGACAGATGGCTGTCGGATCGATGTTGTCTTCGACGGTCACCGTAGCGGTACACTGATCGGTATTGCCATTCTCATCGGTGACGGTAAGGGTCACGGTGTTTGGTCCGACGTTGGTACAATCGAATGTGGTGATATCGAGGAGATGTTGTCGATGCCACAGTTATCGGCCGACCCGTTGTCGATATCGGAAGTGGAGATGGAGGCGTTACCGGAAGCGTCGAGTTGGATGGTGATGTCTTGACAGATGGCTGTCGGATCGATGTTGTCTTCGACGGTCACCGTAGCGGTACACTGATCGGTATTGCCATTCTCATCGGTGACGGTAAGGGTCACGGTGTTTGGTCCGACGTTGGTACAATCGAATGTGGTGATATCGAGGGAGATGTTGTCGATGCCACAGTTATCGGCCGACCCGTTGTCGATATCGGAAGTGGAGATGGAGGCGTTACCGGAAGCGTCGAGTTGGATGGTGATGTCTTGACAGATGGCTGTCGGATCGATGTTGTCTTCGACGGTCACCGTAGCGGTACACTGATCGGTATTGCCATTCTCATCGGTGACGGTAAGGGTCACGGTGTTTGGTCCGACGTTGGTACAATCGAATGTGGTGATATCGAGGAGATGTTGTCGATGCCACAGTTATCGGCCGACCCGTTGTCGATATCGGAAGTGGAGATGGAGGCGTTACCGGAAGCGTCGAGTTGGATGGTGATGTCTTGACAGATGGCTGTCGGATCGATGTTGTCTTCGACGGTCACCGTAGCGGTACACTGATCGGTATTGCCATTCTCATCGGTGACGGTAAGGGTCACGGTGTTTGGTCCGACGTTGGTACAATCGAATGTGGTGATATCGAGGGAGATGTTGTCGATGCCACAGTTATCGGCCGACCCGTTGTCGATATCGGAAGTGGAGATGGAGGCGTTACCGGAAGCGTCGAGTTGGATGGTGATGTCTTGACAGATGGCTGTCGGATCGATGTTGTCTTCGACGGTCACCGTAGCGGTACACTGATCGGTATTGCCATTCTCATCGGTGACGGTAAGGGTCACGGTGTTTGGTCCGACGTTGGTACAATCGAATGTGGTGATATCGAGGAGATGTTGTCGATGCCACAGTTATCGGCCGACCCGTTGTCGATATCGGAAGTGGAGATGGAGGCGTTACCGGAAGCGTCGAGTTGGATGGTGATGTCTTGACAGATGGCTGTCGGATCGATGTTGTCTTCGACGGTCACCGTAGCGGTACACTGATCGGTATTGCCATTCTCATCGGTGACGGTAAGGGTCACGGTGTTTGGTCCGACGTTGGTACAATCGAATGTGGTGATATCGAGGGAGATGTTGTCGATGCCACAGTTATCGGCCGACCCGTTGTCGATATCGGAAGTGGAGATGGAGGCGTTACCGGAAGCGTCGAGTTGGATGGTGATGTCTTGACAGATGGCTGTCGGATCGATGTTGTCTTCGACGGTCACCGTAGCGGTACACTGATCGGTATTGCCATTCTCATCGGTGACGGTAAGGGTCACGGTGTTTGGTCCGACGTTGGTACAATCGAATGTGGTGATATCGAGGAGATGTTGTCGATGCCACAGTTATCGGCCGACCCGTTGTCGATATCGGAAGTGGAGATGGAGGCGTTACCGGAAGCGTCGAGTTGGATGGTGATGTCTTGACAGATGGCTGTCGGATCGATGTTGTCTTCGACGGTCACCGTAGCGGTACACTGATCGGTATTGCCATTCTCATCGGTGACGGTAAGGGTCACGGTGTTTGGTCCGACGTTGGTACAATCGAATGTGGTGATATCGAGGGAGATGTTGTCGATGCCACAGTTATCGGCCGACCCGTTGTCGATATCGGAAGTGGAGATGGAGGCGTTACCGGAAGCGTCGAGTTGGATGGTGATGTCTTGACAGATGGCTGTCGGATCGATGTTGTCTTCGACGGTCACCGTAGCGGTACACTGATCGGTATTGCCATTCTCATCGGTGACGGTAAGGGTCACGGTGTTTGGTCCGACGTTGGTACAATCGAATGTGGTGATATCGAGGGAGATGTTGTCGATGCCACAGTTATCGGCCGACCCGTTGTCGATATCGGAAGTGGAGATGGAGGCGTTACCGGAAGCGTCGAGTTGGATGGTGATGTCTTGACAGATGGCTGTCGGATCGATGTTGTCTTCGACGGTCACCGTAGCGGTACACTGATCGGTATTGCCATTCTCATCGGTGACGGTAAGGGTCACGGTGTTTGGTCCGACGTTGGTACAATCGAATGTGGTGATATCGAGGAGATGTTGTCGATGCCACAGTTATCGGCCGACCCGTTGTCGATATCGGAAGTGGAGATGGAGGCGTTACCGGAAGCGTCGAGTTGGATGGTGATGTCTTGACAGATGGCTGTCGGATCGATGTTGTCTTCGACGGTCACCGTAGCGGTACACTGATCGGTATTGCCATTCTCATCGGTGACGGTAAGGGTCACGGTGTTTGGTCCGACGTTGGTACAATCGAATGTGGTGATATCGAGGAGATGTTGTCGATGCCACAGTTATCGGCCGACCCGTTGTCGATATCGGAAGTGGAGATGGAGGCGTTACCGGAAGCGTCGAGTTGGATGGTGATGTCTTGACAGATGGCTGTCGGATCGATGTTGTCTTCGACGGTCACCGTAGCGGTACACTGATCGGTATTGCCATTCTCATCGGTGACGGTAAGGGTCACGGTGTTTGGTCCGACGTTGGTACAATCGAATGTGGTGATATCGAGGGAGATGTTGTCGATGCCACAGTTATCGGCCGACCCGTTGTCGATATCGGAAGTGGAGATGGAGGCGTTACCGGAAGCGTCGAGTTGGATGGTGATGTCTTGACAGATGGCTGTCGGATCGATGTTGTCTTCGACGGTCACCGTAGCGGTACACTGATCGGTATTGCCATTCTCATCGGTGACGGTAAGGGTCACGGTGTTTGGTCCGACGTTGGTACAATCGAATGTGGTGATATCGAGGGAGATGTTGTCGATGCCACAGTTATCGGCCGACCCGTTGTCGATATCGGAAGTGGAGATGGAGGCGTTACCGGAAGCGTCGAGTTGGATGGTGATGTCTTGACAGATGGCTGTCGGATCGATGTTGTCTTCGACGGTCACCGTAGCGGTACACTGATCGGTATTGCCATTCTCATCGGTGACGGTAAGGGTCACGGTGTTTGGTCCGACGTTGGTACAATCGAATGTGGTGATATCGAGGAGATGTTGTCGATGCCACAGTTATCGGCCGACCCGTTGTCGATATCGGAAGTGGAGATGGAGGCGTTACCGGAAGCGTCGAGTTGGATGGTGATGTCTTGACAGATGGCTGTCGGATCGATGTTGTCTTCGACGGTCACCGTAGCGGTACACTGATCGGTATTGCCATTCTCATCGGTGACGGTAAGGGTCACGGTGTTTGGTCCGACGTTGGTACAATCGAATGTGGTGATATCGAGGGAGATGTTGTCGATGCCACAGTTATCGGCCGACCCGTTGTCGATATCGGAAGTGGAGATGGAGGCGTTACCGGAAGCGTCGAGTTGGATGGTGATGTCTTGACAGATGGCTGTCGGATCGATGTTGTCTTCGACGGTCACCGTAGCGGTACACTGATCGGTATTGCCATTCTCATCGGTGACGGTAAGGGTCACGGTGTTTGGTCCGACGTTGGTACAATCGAATGTGGTGATATCGAGGAGATGTTGTCGATGCCACAGTTATCGGCCGACCCGTTGTCGATATCGGAAGTGGAGATGGAGGCGTTACCGGAAGCGTCGAGTTGGATGGTGATGTCTTGACAGATGGCTGTCGGATCGATGTTGTCTTCGACGGTCACCGTAGCGGTACACTGATCGGTATTGCCATTCTCATCGGTGACGGTAAGGGTCACGGTGTTTGGTCCGACGTTGGTACAATCGAATGTGGTGATATCGAGGGAGATGTTGTCGATGCCACAGTTATCGGCCGACCCGTTGTCGATATCGGAAGTGGAGATGGAGGCGTTACCGGAAGCGTCGAGTTGGATGGTGATGTCTTGACAGATGGCTGTCGGATCGATGTTGTCTTCGACGGTCACCGTAGCGGTACACTGATCGGTATTGCCATTCTCATCGGTGACGGTAAGGGTCACGGTGTTTGGTGTCCGACGTTGGTACAATCAATCGAATGTGGTGATATCGAGGGAGATGTTGTCGATGCCACAGTTATCGGCCGACCCGTTGTCGATATCGGAAGTGGAGATGGAGGCGTTACCGGAAGCGTCGAGTTGGATGGTGATGTCTTGACAGATGGCTGTCGGATCGATGTTGTCTTCGACGGTCACCGTAGCGGTACACTGATCGGTATTGCCATTCTCATCGGTGACGGTAAGGGTCACGGTGTTTGGTCCGACGTTGGTACAATCGAATGTGGTGATATCGAGGAGATGTTGTCGATGCCACAGTTATCGGCCGACCCGTTGTCGATATCGGAAGTGGAGATGGAGGCGTTACCGGAAGCGTCGAGTTGGATGGTGATGTCTTGACAGATGGCTGTCGGATCGATGTTGTCTTCGACGGTCACCGTAGCGGTACACTGATCGGTATTGCCATTCTCATCGGTGACGGTAAGGGTCACGGTGTTTGGTCCGACGTTGGTACAATCGAATGTGGTGATATCGAGGAGATGTTGTCGATGCCACAGTTATCGGCCGACCCGTTGTCGATATCGGAAGTGGAGATGGAGGCGTTACCGGAAGCGTCGAGGTTGGATGGTGATGTCTTGACAGATGGCTGTCGGATCGATGTTGTCTTCGACGGTCACCGTAGCGGTACACTGATCGGTATTGCCATTCTCATCGGTGACGGTAAGGGGTCACGGTGTTTGGTCCGACGTTGGTACAATCGAATGTGGTGATATCGAGGAGATGTTGTCGATGCCACAGTTATCGGCCGACCCGTTGTCGATATCGGAAGTGGAGATGGAGGCGTTACCGGAAGCGTCGAGTTGGATGGTGATGTCTTGACAGATGGCTGTCGGATCGATGTTGTCTTCGACGGTCACCGTAGCGGTACACTGATCGGTATTGCCATTCTCATCGGTGACGGTAAGGGTCACGGTGTTTGGTCCGACGTTGGTACAATCGAATGTGGTGATATCGAGGAGATGTTGTCGATGCCACAGTTATCGGCCGACCCGTTGTCGATATCGGAAGTGGAGATGGAGGCGTTACCGGAAGCGTCGAGTTGGATGGTGATGTCTTGACAGATGGCTGTCGGATCGATGTTGTCTTCGACGGTCACCGTAGCGGTACACTGATCGGTATTGCCATTCTCATCGGTGACGGTAAGGGGTCACGGTGTTTGGTCCGACGTTGGTACAATCGAATGTGGTGATATCGAGGGAGATGTTGTCGATGCCACAGTTATCGGCCGACCCGTTGTCGATATCGGAAGTGGAGATGGAGGCGTTACCGGAAGCGTCGAGTTGGATGGTGATGTCTTGACAGATGGCTGTCGGATCGATGTTGTCGTCGACGGTCACCGTAGCGGTACACTGATCGGTATTGCCATTCTCATCGGTGACGGTAAGGGTCACGGTGTTTGGTCCGACGTTGGTACAATCGAATGTGGTGATATCGAGGAGATGTATGTTGTCGATGCCACAGTTATCGGCCGACCCGTTGTCGATATCGGAAGTGGAGATGGAGGCGTTACCGGAAGCGTCGAGTTGGATGGTGATGTCTTGACAGATGGCTGTCGGATCGATGTTGTCTTCGACGGTCACCGTAGCGGTACACTGATCGGTATTGCCATTCTCATCGGTGACGGTAAGGGTCACGGTGTTTGGTCCGACGTTGGTACAATCGAATGTGGTGATATCGAGGAGATGTTGTCGATGCCACAGTTATCGGCCGACCCGTTGTCGATATCGGAAGTGGAGATGGAGGCGTTACCGGAAGCGTCGAGTTGGATGGTGATGTCTTGACAGATGGCTGTCGGATCGATGTTGTCTTCGACGGTCACCGTAGCGGTACACTGATCGGTATTGCCATTCTCATCGGTGACGGTAAGGGTCACGGTGTTTGGTCCGACGTTGGTACAATCGAATGTGGTGATATCGAGGGAGATGTTGTCGATGCCACAGTTATCGGCCGACCCGTTGTCGATATCGGAAGTGGAGATGGAGGCGTTACCGGAAGCGTCGAGTTGGATGGTGATGTCTTGACAGATGGCTGTCGGATCGATGTTGTCTTCGACGGTCACCGTAGCGGTACACTGATCGGTATTGCCATTCTCATCGGTGACGGTAAGGGTCACGGTGTTTGGTCCGACGTTGGTACAATCGAATGTGGTGATATCGAGGGAGATGTTGTCGATGCCACAGTTATCGGCCGACCCGTTGTCGATATCGGAAGTGGAGATGGAGGCGTTACCGGAAGCGTCGAGTTGGATGGTGATGTCTTGACAGATGGCTGTCGGATCGATGTTGTCTTCGACGGTCACCGTAGCGGTACACTGATCGGTATTGCCATTCTCATCGGTGACGGTAAGGGTCACGGTGTTTGGTCCGACGTTGGTACAATCGAATGTGGTGATATCGAGGAGATGTTGTCGATGCCACAGTTATCGGCCGACCCGTTGTCGATATCGGAAGTGGAGATGGAGGCGTTACCGGAAGCGTCGAGTTGGATGGTGATGTCTTGACAGATGGCTGTCGGATCGATGTTGTCTTCGACGGTCACCGTAGCGGTACACTGATCGGTATTGCCATTCTCATCGGTGACGGTAAGGGTCACGGTGTTTGGTCCGACGTTGGTACAATCGAATGTGGTGATATCGAGGGAGATGTTGTCGATGCCACAGTTATCGGCCGACCCGTTGTCGATATCGGAAGTGGAGATGGAGGCGTTACCGGAAGCGTCGAGTTGGATGGTGATGTCTTGACAGATGGCTGTCGGATCGATGTTGTCTTCGACGGTCACCGTAGCGGTACACTGATCGGTATTGCCATTCTCATCGGTGACGGTAAGGGTCACGGTGTTTGGTCCGACGTTGGTACGATCGAATGTGGTGATATCGAGGAGATGTTGTCGATGCTGCAGTTATCGGCCGACCCGTTGTCGATATCGGAAGTGGAGATGGAGGCGTTACCGGAAGCGTCGAGTTGGATGGTGATGTCTTGACAGATGGCTGTCGGATCGATGTTGTCTTCGACGGTCACCGTAGCGGTACACTGATCGGTATTGCCATTCTCATCGGTGACGGTAAGGGTCACGGTGTTTGGTCCGACGTTGGTACAATCGAATGTGGTGATATCGAGGGGAGATGTTGTCGATGCCACAGTTATCGGCCGACCCGTTGTCGATATCGGAAGTGGAGATGGAGGCGTTACCGGAAGCGTCGAGTTGGATGGTGATGTCTTGACAGATGGCTGTCGGATCGATGTTGTCTTCGACGGTCACCGTAGCGGTACACTGATCGGTATTGCCATTCTCATCGGTGACGGTAAGGGTCACGGTGTTTGGTCCGACGTTGGTACAATCGAATGTGGTGATATCGAGGGAGATGTTGTCGATGCCACAGTTATCGGCCGACCCGTTGTCGATATCGGAAGTGGAGATGGAGGCGTTACCGGAAGCGTCGAGTTGGATGGTGATGTCTTGACAGATGGCTGTCGGATCGATGTTGTCTTCGACGGTCACCGTAGCGGTACACTGATCGGTATTGCCATTCTCATCGGTGACGGTAAGGGTCACGGTGTTTGGTCCGACGTTGGTACAATCGAATGTGGTGATATCGAGGGAGATGTTGTCGATGCCACAGTTATCGGCCGACCCGTTGTCGATATCGGAAGTGGAGATGGAGGCGTTACCGGAAGCGTCGAGTTGGATGGTGATGTCTTGACAGATGGCTGTCGGATCGATGTTGTCTTCGACGGTCACCGTAGCGGTACACTGATCGGTATTGCCATTCTCATCGGTGACGGTAAGGGTCACGGTGTTTGGTCCGACGTTGGTACAATCGAATGTGGTGATATCGAGGGAGATGTTGTCGATGCCACAGTTATCGGCCGACCCGTTGTCGATATCGGAAGTGGAGATGGAGGCGTTACCGGAAGCGTCGAGTTGGATGGTGATGTCTTGACAGATGGCTGTCGGATCGATGTTGTCTTCGACGGTCACCGTAGCGGTACACTGATCGGTATTGCCATTCTCATCGGTGACGGTAAGGGTCACGGTGTTTGGTCCGACGTTGGTACAATCGAATGTGGTGATATCGAGGGAGATGTTGTCGATGCCACAGTTATCGGCCGACCCGTTGTCGATATCGGAAGTGGAGATGGAGGCGTTACCGGAAGCGTCGAGTTGGATGGTGATGTCTTGACAGATGGCTGTCGGATCGATGTTGTCTTCGACGGTCACCGTAGCGGTACACTGATCGGTATTGCCATTCTCATCGGTGACGGTAAGGGTCACGGTGTTTGGTCCGACGTTGGTACAATCGAATGTGGTGATATCGAGGGAGATGTTGTCGATGCCACAGTTATCGGCCGACCCGTTGTCGATATCGGAAGTGGAGATGGAGGCGTTACCGGAAGCGTCGAGTTGGATGGTGATGTCTTGACAGATGGCTGTCGGATCGATGTTGTCTTCGACGGTCACCGTAGCGGTACACTGATCGGTATTGCCATTCTCATCGGTGACGGTAAGGGTCACGGTGTTTGGTCCGACGTTGGTACAATCGAATGTGGTGATATCGAGGGAGATGTTGTCGATGCCACAGTTATCGGCCGACCCGTTGTCGATATCGGAAGTGGAGATGGAGGCGTTACCGGAAGCGTCGAGTTGGATGGTGATGTCTTGACAGATGGCTGTCGGATCGATGTTGTCTTCGACGGTCACCGTAGCGGTACACTGATCGGTATTGCCATTCTCATCGGTGACGGTAAGGGTCACGGTGTTTGGTCCGACGTTGGTACAATCGAATGTGGTGATATCGAGGGAGATGTTGTCGATGCCACAGTTATCGGCCGACCCGTTGTCGATATCGGAAGTGGAGATGGAGGCGTTACCGGAAGCGTCGAGTTGGATGGTGATGTCTTGACAGATGGCTGTCGGATCGATGTTGTCTTCGACGGTCACCGTAGCGGTACACTGATCGGTATTGCCATTCTCATCGGTGACGGTAAGGGTCACGGTGTTTGGTCCGACGTTGGTACAATCGAATGTGGTGATATCGAGGGAGATGTTGTCGATGCCACAGTTATCGGCCGACCCGTTGTCGATATCGGAAGTGGAGATGGAGGCGTTACCGGAAGCGTCGAGTTGGATGGTGATGTCTTGACAGATGGCTGTCGGATCGATGTTGTCTTCGACGGTCACCGTAGCGGTACACTGATCGGTATTGCCATTCTCATCGGTGACGGTAAGGGTCACGGTGTTTGGTCCGACGTTGGTACAATCGAATGTGGTGATATCGAGGGAGATGTTGTCGATGCCACAGTTATCGGCCGACCCGTTGTCGATATCGGAAGTGGAGATGGAGGCGTTACCGGAAGCGTCGAGTTGGATGGTGATGTCTTGACAGATGGCTGTCGGATCGATGTTGTCTTCGACGGTCACCGTAGCGGTACACTGATCGGTATTGCCATTCTCATCGGTGACGGTAAGGGTCACGGTGTTTGGTCCGACGTTGGTACAATCGAATGTGGTGATATCGAGGGAGATGTTGTCGATGCCACAGTTATCGGCCGACCCGTTGTCGATATCGGAAGTGGAGATGGAGGCGTTACCGGAAGCGTCGAGTTGGATGGTGATGTCTTGACAGATGGCTGTCGGATCGATGTTGTCTTCGACGGTCACCGTAGCGGTACACTGATCGGTATTGCCATTCTCATCGGTGACGGTAAGGGTCACGGTGTTTGGTCCGACGTTGGTACAATCGAATGTGGTGATATCGAGGGAGATGTTGTCGATGCCACAGTTATC
Organism: Cryomorphaceae bacterium; assembly: GCA_017798125.1. Classification (NCBI taxonomy): domain Bacteria; kingdom Pseudomonadati; phylum Bacteroidota; class Flavobacteriia; order Flavobacteriales; family Cryomorphaceae; species Cryomorphaceae bacterium. The sequence continues at coordinate 2,417,687 of CP059070.1, read as the reverse complement.
GGCCGACCCGTTGTCGATATCGGAAGTGGAGATGGAGGCGTTACCGGAAGCGTCGAGTTGGATGGTGATGTCTTGACAGATGGCTGTCGGATCGATGTTGTCTTCGACGGTCACCGTAGCGGTACACTGATCGGTATTGCCATTCTCATCGGTGACGGTAAGGGTCACGGTGTTTGGTCCGACGTTGGTACAATCGAATGTGGTGATATCGAGGGAGATGTTGTCGATGCCACAGTTATCGGCCGACCCGTTGTCGATATCGGAAGTGGAGATGGAGGCGTTACCGGAAGCGTCGAGTTGGATGGTGATGTCTTGACAGATGGCTGTCGGATCGATGTTGTCTTCGACGGTCACCGTAGCGGTACACTGATCGGTATTGCCATTCTCATCGGTGACGGTAAGGGTCACGGTGTTTGGTCCGACGTTGGTACAATCGAATGTGGTGATATCGAGGGAGATGTTGTCGATGCCACAGTTATCGGCCGACCCGTTGTCGATATCGGAAGTGGAGATGGAGGCGTTACCGGAAGCGTCGAGTTGGATGGTGATGTCTTGACAGATGGCTGTCGGATCGATGTTGTCTTCGACGGTCACCGTAGCGGTACACTGATCGGTATTGCCATTCTCATCGGTGACGGTAAGGGTCACGGTGTTTGGTCCGACGTTGGTACAATCGAATGTGGTGATATCGAGGGAGATGTTGTCGATGCCACAGTTATCGGCCGACCCGTTGTCGATATCGGAAGTGGAGATGGAGGCGTTACCGGAAGCGTCGAGTTGGATGGTGATGTCTTGACAGATGGCTGTCGGATCGATGTTGTCTTCGACGGTCACCGTAGCGGTACACTGATCGGTATTGCCATTCTCATCGGTGACGGTAAGGGTCACGGTGTTTGGTCCGACGTTGGTACAATCGAATGTGGTGATATCGAGGGAGATGTTGTCGATGCCACAGTTATCGGCCGACCCGTTGTCGATATCGGAAGTGGAGATGGAGGCGTTACCGGAAGCGTCGAGTTGGATGGTGATGTCTTGACAGATGGCTGTCGGATCGATGTTGTCTTCGACGGTCACCGTAGCGGTACACTGATCGGTATTGCCATTCTCATCGGTGACGGTAAGGGTCACGGTGTTTGGTCCGACGTTGGTACAATCGAATGTGGTGATATCGAGGGAGATGTTGTCGATGCCACAGTTATCGGCCGACCCGTTGTCGATATCGGAAGTGGAGATGGAGGCGTTACCGGAAGCGTCGAGTTGGATGGTGATGTCTTGACAGATGGCTGTCGGATCGATGTTGTCTTCGACGGTCACCGTAGCGGTACACTGATCGGTATTGCCATTCTCATCGGTGACGGTAAGGGTCACGGTGTTTGGTCCGACGTTGGTACAATCGAATGTGGTGATATCGAGGGAGATGTTGTCGATGCCACAGTTATCGGCCGACCCGTTGTCGATATCGGAAGTGGAGATGGAGGCGTTACCGGAAGCGTCGAGTTGGATGGTGATGTCTTGACAGATGGCTGTCGGATCGATGTTGTCTTCGACGGTCACCGTAGCGGTACACTGATCGGTATTGCCATTCTCATCGGTGACGGTAAGGGTCACGGTGTTTTGGTCCGACGTTGGTACAATCGAATGTGGTGATATCGAGGGAGATGTTGTCGATGCCACAGTTATCGGCCGACCCGTTGTCGATATCGGAAGTGGAGATGGAGGCGTTACCGGAAGCGTCGAGTTGATGGTGATGTCTTGACAGATGGCTGTCGGATCGATGTTGTCTTCGACGGTCACCGTAGCGGTACACTGATCGGTATTGCCATTCTCATCGGTGACGGTAAGGGTCACGGTGTTTGGTCCGACGTTGGTACAATCGAATGTGGTGATATCGAGGGAGATGTTGTCGATGCCACAGTTATCGGCCGACCCGTTGTCGATATCGGAAGTGGAGATGGAGGCGTTACCGGAAGCGTCGAGTTGGATGGTGATGTCTTGACAGATGGCTGTCGGATCGATGTTGTCTTCGACGGTCACCGTAGCGGTACACTGATCGGTATTGCCATTCTCATCGGTGACGGTAAGGGTCACGGTGTTTGGTCCGACGTTGGTACAATCGAATGTGGTGATATCGAGGGAGATGTTGTCGATGCCACAGTTATCGGCCGACCCGTTGTCGATATCGGAAGTGGAGATGGAGGCGTTACCGGAAGCGTCGAGTTGGATGGTGATGTCTTGACAGATGGCTGTCGGATCGATGTTGTCTTCGACGGTCACCGTAGCGGTACACTGATCGGTATTGCCATTCTCATCGGTGACGGTAAGGGTCACGGTGTTTGGTCCGACGTTGGTACAATCGAATGTGGTGATATCGAGGGAGATGTTGTCGATGCCACAGTTATCGGCCGACCCGTTGTCGATATCGGAAGTGGAGATGGAGGCGTTACCGGAAGCGTCGAGTTGGATGGTGATGTCTTGACAGATGGCTGTCGGATCGATGTTGTCTTCGACGGTCACCGTAGCGGTACACTGATCGGTATTGCCATTCTCATCGGTGACGGTAAGGGTCACGGTGTTTTGGTCCGACGTTGGTACAATCGAATGTGGTGATATCGAGGGAGATGTTGTCGATGCCACAGTTATCGGCCGACCCGTTGTCGATATCGGAAGTGGAGATGGAGGCGTTACCGGAAGCGTCGAGTTGGATGGTGATGTCTTGACAGATGGCTGTCGGATCGATGTTGTCTTCGACGGTCACCGTAGCGGTACACTGATCGGTATTGCCATTCTCATCGGTGACGGTAAGGGTCACGGTGTTTGGTCCGACGTTGGTACAATCGAATGTGGTGATATCGAGGGAGATGTTGTCGATGCCACAGTTATCGGCCGACCCGTTGTCGATATCGGAAGTGGAGATGGAGGCGTTACCGGAAGCGTCGAGTTGGATGGTGATGTCTTGACAGATGGCTGTCGGATCGATGTTGTCTTCGACGGTCACCGTAGCGGTACACTGATCGGTATTGCCATTCTCATCGGTGACGGTAAGGGTCACGGTGTTTGGTCCGACGTTGGTACAATCGAATGTGGTGATATCGAGGGAGATGTTGTCGATGCCACAGTTATCGGCCGACCCGTTGTCGATATCGGAAGTGGAGATGGAGGCGTTACCGGAAGCGTCGAGTTGGATGGTGATGTCTTGACAGATGGCTGTCGGATCGATGTTGTCTTCGACGGTCACCGTAGCGGTACACTGATCGGTATTGCCATTCTCATCGGTGACGGTAAGGGGTCACGGTGTTTGGTCCGACGTTGGTACAATCGAATGTGGTGATATCGAGGGAGATGTTGTCGATGCCACAGTTATCGGCCGACCCGTTGTCGATATCGGAAGTGGAGATGGAGGCGTTACCGGAAGCGTCGAGTTGGATGGTGATGTCTTGACAGATGGCTGTCGGATCGATGTTGTCTTCGACGGTCACCGTAGCGGTACACTGATCGGTATTGCCATTCTCATCGGTGACGGTAAGGGTCACGGTGTTTGGTCCGACGTTGGTACAATCGAATGTGGTGATATCGAGGGAGATGTTGTCGATGCCACAGTTATCGGCCGACCCGTTGTCGATATCGGAAGTGGGAGATGGAGGCGTTACCGGAAGCGTCGAGTTGGATGGTGATGTCTTGACAGATGGCTGTCGGATCGATGTTGTCTTCGACGGTCACCGTAGCGGTACACTGATCGGTATTGCCATTCTCATCGGTGACGGTAAGGGTCACGGTGTTTGGTCCGACGTTGGTACAATCGAATGTGGTGATATCGAGGAGATGTTGTCGATGCCACAGTTATCGGCCGACCCGTTGTCGATATCGGAAGTGGAGATGGAGGCGTTACCGGAAGCGTCGAGTTGATGGTGATGTCTTGACAGATGGCTGTCGGATCGATGTTGTCTTCGACGGTCACCGTAGCGGTACACTGATCGGTATTGCCATTCTCATCGGTGACGGTAAGGGTCACGGTGTTTTGGTCCGACGTTGGTACAATCGAATGTGGTGATATCGAGGGAGATGTTGTCGATGCCACAGTTATCGGCCGACCCGTTGTCGATATCGGAAGTGGAGATGGAGGCGTTACCGGAAGCGTCGAGTTGGATGGTGATGTCTTGACAGATGGCTGTCGGATCGATGTTGTCTTCGACGGTCACCGTAGCGGTACACTGATCGGTATTGCCATTCTCATCGGTGACGGTAAGGGTCACGGTGTTTGGTCCGACGTTGGTACAATCGAATGTGGTGATATCGAGGAGATGTTGTCGATGCCACAGTTATCGGCCGACCCGTTGTCGATATCGGAAGTGGAGATGGAGGCGTTACCGGAAGCGTCGAGTTGGATGGTGATGTCTTGACAGATGGCTGTCGGATCGATGTTGTCTTCGACGGTCACCGTAGCGGTACACTGATCGGTATTGCCATTCTCATCGGTGACGGTAAGGGTCACGGTGTTTGGTCCGACGTTGGTACAATCGAATGTGGTGATATCGAGGAGATGTTGTCGATGCCACAGTTATCGGCCGACCCGTTGTCGATATCGGAAGTGGAGATGGAGGCGTTACCGGAAGCGTCGAGTTGGATGGTGATGTCTTGACAGATGGCTGTCGGATCGATGTTGTCTTCGACGGTCACCGTAGCGGTACACTGATCGGTATTGCCATTCTCATCGGTGACGGTAAGGGTCACGGTGTTTGGTCCGACGTTGGTACAATCGAATGTGGTGATATCGAGGAGATGTTGTCGATGCCACAGTTATCGGCCGACCCGTTGTCGATATCGGAAGTGGAGATGGAGGCGTTACCGGAAGCGTCGAGTTGGATGGTGATGTCTTGACAGATGGCTGTCGGATCGATGTTGTCTTCGACGGTCACCGTAGCGGTACACTGATCGGTATTGCCATTCTCATCGGTGACGGTAAGGGTCACGGTGTTTGGTCCGACGTTGGTACAATCGAATGTGGTGATATCGAGGAGATGTTGTCGATGCCACAGTTATCGGCCGACCCGTTGTCGATATCGGAAGTGGAGATGGAGGCGTTACCGGAAGCGTCGAGTTGGATGGTGATGTCTTGACAGATGGCTGTCGGATCGATGTTGTCTTCGACGGTCACCGTAGCGGTACACTGATCGGTATTGCCATTCTCATCGGTGACGGTAAGGGTCACGGTGTTTGGTCCGACGTTGGTACAATCGAATGTGGTGATATCGAGGGAGATGTTGTCGATGCCACAGTTATCGGCCGACCCGTTGTCGATATCGGAAGTGGAGATGGAGGCGTTACCGGAAGCGTCGAGTTGGATGGTGATGTCTTGACAGATGGCTGTCGGATCGATGTTGTCTTCGACGGTCACCGTAGCGGTACACTGATCGGTATTGCCATTCTCATCGGTGACGGTAAGGGTCACGGTGTTTGGTCCGACGTTGGTACAATCGAATGTGGTGATATCGAGGGAGATGTTGTCGATGCCACAGTTATCGGCCGACCCGTTGTCGATATCGGAAGTGGAGATGGAGGCGTTACCGGAAGCGTCGAGTTGGATGGTGATGTCTTGACAGATGGCTGTCGGATCGATGTTGTCTTCGACGGTCACCGTAGCGGTACACTGATCGGTATTGCCATTCTCATCGGTGACGGTAAGGGTCACGGTGTTTGGTCCGACGTTGGTACAATCGAATGTGGTGATATCGAGGAGATGTTGTCGATGCCACAGTTATCGGCCGACCCGTTGTCGATATCGGAAGTGGAGATGGAGGCGTTACCGGAAGCGTCGAGTTGGATGGTGATGTCTTGACAGATGGCTGTCGGATCGATGTTGTCTTCGACGGTCACCGTAGCGGTACAGATCGGTATTGCCATTCTCATCGGTGACGGTAAGGGTCACGGTGTTTGGTCCGACGTTGGTACAATCGAATGTGGTGATATCGAGGGAGATGTTGTCGATGCCACAGTTATCGGCCGACCCGTTGTCGATATCGGAAGTGGAGATGGAGGCGTTACCGGAAGCGTCGAGTTGGATGGTGATGTCTTGACAGATGGCTGTCGGATCGATGTTGTCTTCGACGGTCACCGTAGCGGTACACTGATCGGTATTGCCATTCTCATCGGTGACGGTAAGGGTCACGGTGTTTGGTCCGACGTTGGTACAATCGAATGTGGTGATATCGAGGAGATGTTGTCGATGCCACAGTTATCGGCCGACCCGTTGTCGATATCGGAAGTGGAGATGGAGGCGTTACCGGAAGCGTCGAGTTGGATGGTGATGTCTTGACAGATGGCTGTCGGATCGATGTTGTCTTCGACGGTCACCGTAGCGGTACACTGATCGGTATTGCCATTCTCATCGGTGACGGTAAGGGTCACGGTGTTTGGTCCGACGTTGGTACAATCGAATGTGGTGATATCGAGGAGATGTTGTCGATGCCACAGTTATCGGCCGACCCGTTGTCGATATCGGAAGTGGAGATGGAGGCGTTACCGGAAGCGTCGAGTTGGATGGTGATGTCTTGACAGATGGCTGTCGGATCGATGTTGTCTTCGACGGTCACCGTAGCGGTACACTGATCGGTATTGCCATTCTCATCGGTGACGGTAAGGGTCACGGTGTTTGGTCCGACGTTGGTACAATCGAATGTGGTGATATCGAGGAGATGTTGTCGATGCCACAGTTATCGGCCGACCCGTTGTCGATATCGGAAGTGGAGATGGAGGCGTTACCGGAAGCGTCGAGTTGGATGGTGATGTCTTGACAGATGGCTGTCGGATCGATGTTGTCTTCGACGGTCACCGTAGCGGTACACTGATCGGTATTGCCATTCTCATCGGTGACGGTAAGGGTCACGGTGTTTGGTCCGACGTTGGTACAATCGAATGTGGTGATATCGAGGGAGATGTTGTCGATGCCACAGTTATCGGCCGACCCGTTGTCGATATCGGAAGTGGAGATGGAGGCGTTACCGGAAGCGTCGAGTTGGATGGTGATGTCTTGACAGATGGCTGTCGGATCGATGTTGTCTTCGACGGTCACCGTAGCGGTACACTGATCGGTATTGCCATTCTCATCGGTGACGGTAAGGGTCACGGTGTTTGGTCCGACGTTGGTACAATCGAATGTGGTGATATCGAGGAGATGTTGTCGATGCCACAGTTATCGGCCGACCCGTTGTCGATATCGGAAGTGGAGATGGAGGCGTTACCGGAAGCGTCGAGTTGGATGGTGATGTCTTGACAGATGGCTGTCGGATCGATGTTGTCTTCGACGGTCACCGTAGCGGTACACTGATCGGTATTGCCATTCTCATCGGTGACGGTAAGGGTCACGGTGTTTGGTCCGACGTTGGTACAATCGAATGTGGTGATATCGAGGAGATGTTGTCGATGCCACAGTTATCGGCCGACCCGTTGTCGATATCGGAAGTGGAGATGGAGGCGTTACCGGAAGCGTCGAGTTGGATGGTGATGTCTTGACAGATGGCTGTCGGATCGATGTTGTCTTCGACGGTCACCGTAGCGGTACACTGATCGGTATTGCCATTCTCATCGGTGACGGTAAGGGTCACGGTGTTTGGTCCGACGTTGGTACAATCGAATGTGGTGATATCGAGGAGATGTTGTCGATGCCACAGTTATCGGCCGACCCGTTGTCGATATCGGAAGTGGAGATGGAGGCGTTACCGGAAGCGTCGAGTTGGATGGTGATGTCTTGACAGATGGCTGTCGGATCGATGTTGTCTTCGACGGTCACCGTAGCGGTACACTGATCGGTATTGCCATTCTCATCGGTGACGGTAAGGGTCACGGTGTTTGGTCCGACGTTGGTACAATCGAATGTGGTGATATCGAGGGAGATGTTGTCGATGCCACAGTTATCGGCCGACCCGTTGTCGATATCGGAAGTGGAGATGGAGGCGTTACCGGAAGCGTCGAGTTGGATGGTGATGTCTTGACAGATGGCTGTCGGATCGATGTTGTCTTCGACGGTCACCGTAGCGGTACACTGATCGGTATTGCCATTCTCATCGGTGACGGTAAGGGTCACGGTGTTTGGTCCGACGTTGGTACAATCGAATGTGGTGATATCGAGGAGATGTTGTCGATGCCACAGTTATCGGCCGACCCGTTGTCGATATCGGAAGTGGAGATGGAGGCGTTACCGGAAGCGTCGAGTTGGATGGTGATGTCTTGACAGATGGCTGTCGGATCGATGTTGTCTTCGACGGTCACCGTAGCGGTACACTGATCGGTATTGCCATTCTCATCGGTGACGGTAAGGGTCACGGTGTTTGGTCCGACGTTGGTACAATCGAATGTGGTGATATCGAGGGAGATGTTGTCGATGCCACAGTTATCGGCCGACCCGTTGTCGATATCGGAAGTGGAGATGGAGGCGTTACCGGAAGCGTCGAGTTGGATGGTGATGTCTTGACAGATGGCTGTCGGATCGATGTTGTCTTCGACGGTCACCGTAGCGGTACACTGATCGGTATTGCCATTCTCATCGGTGACGGTAAGGGTCACGGTGTTTGGTCCGACGTTGGTACAATCGAATGTGGTGATATCGAGGGAGATGTTGTCGATGCCACAGTTATCGGCCGACCCGTTGTCGATATCGGAAGTGGAGATGGAGGCGTTACCGGAAGCGTCGAGTTGGATGGTGATGTCTTGACAGATGGCTGTCGGATCGATGTTGTCTTCGACGGTCACCGTAGCGGTACACTGATCGGTATTGCCATTCTCATCGGTGACGGTAAGGGTCACGGTGTTTGGTCCGACGTTGGTACAATCGAATGTGGTGATATCGAGGGAGATGTTGTCGATGCCACAGTTATCGGCCGACCCGTTGTCGATATCGGAAGTGGAGATGGAGGCGTTACCGGAAGCGTCGAGTTGGATGGTGATGTCTTGACAGATGGCTGTCGGATCGATGTTGTCTTCGACGGTCACCGTAGCGGTACACTGATCGGTATTGCCATTCTCATCGGTGACGGTAAGGGTCACGGTGTTTGGTCCGACGTTGGTACAATCGAATGTGGTGATATCGAGGGAGATGTTGTCGATGCCACAGTTATCGGCCGACCCGTTGTCGATATCGGAAGTGGAGATGGAGGCGTTACCGGAAGCGTCGAGTTGGATGGTGATGTCTTGACAGATGGCTGTCGGATCGATGTTGTCTTCGACGGTCACCGTAGCGGTACACTGATCGGTATTGCCATTCTCATCGGTGACGGTAAGGGTCACGGTGTTTGGTCCGACGTTGGTACAATCGAATGTGGTGATATCGAGGGAGATGTTGTCGATGCCACAGTTATCGGCCGACCCGTTGTCGATATCGGAAGTGGAGATGGAGGCGTTACCGGAAGCGTCGAGTTGGATGGTGATGTCTTGACAGATGGCTGTCGGATCGATGTTGTCTTCGACGGTCACCGTAGCGGTACACTGATCGGTATTGCCATTCTCATCGGTGACGGTAAGGGTCACGGTGTTTGGTCCGACGTTGGTACAATCGAATGTGGTGATATCGAGGAGATGTTGTCGATGCCACAGTTATCGGCCGACCCGTTGTCGATATCGGAAGTGGAGATGGAGGCGTTACCGGAAGCGTCGAGTTGGATGGTGATGTCTTGACAGATGGCTGTCGGATCGATGTTGTCTTCGACGGTCACCGTAGCGGTACACTGATCGGTATTGCCATTCTCATCGGTGACGGTAAGGGTCACGGTGTTTGGTCCGACGTTGGTACAATCGAATGTGGTGATATCGAGGGAGATGTTGTCGATGCCACAGTTATCGGCCGACCCGTTGTCGATATCGGAAGTGGAGATGGAGGCGTTACCGGAAGCGTCGAGTTGGATGGTGATGTCTTGACAGATGGCTGTCGGATCGATGTTGTCTTCGACGGTCACCGTAGCGGTACACTGATCGGTATTGCCATTCTCATCGGTGACGGTAAGGGTCACGGTGTTTGGTCCGACGTTGGTACAATCGAATGTGGTGATATCGAGGAGATGTTGTCGATGCCACAGTTATCGGCCGACCCGTTGTCGATATCGGAAGTGGAGATGGAGGCGTTACCGGAAGCGTCGAGTTGGATGGTGATGTCTTGACAGATGGCTGTCGGATCGATGTTGTCTTCGACGGTCACCGTAGCGGTACACTGATCGGTATTGCCATTCTCATCGGTGACGGTAAGGGTCACGGTGTTTGGTCCGACGTTGGTACAATCGAATGTGGTGATATCGAGGAGATGTTGTCGATGCCACAGTTATCGGCCGACCCGTTGTCGATATCGGAAGTGGAGATGGAGGCGTTACCGGAAGCGTCGAGTTGGATGGTGATGTCTTGACAGATGGCTGTCGGATCGATGTTGTCTTCGACGGTCACCGTAGCGGTACACTGATCGGTATTGCCATTCTCATCGGTGACGGTAAGGGTCACGGTGTTTGGTCCGACGTTGGTACAATCGAATGTGGTGATATCGAGGGAGATGTTGTCGATGCCACAGTTATCGGCCGACCCGTTGTCGATATCGGAAGTGGAGATGGAGGCGTTACCGGAAGCGTCGAGTTGGATGGTGATGTCTTGACAGATGGCTGTCGGATCGATGTTGTCTTCGACGGTCACCGTAGCGGTACACTGATCGGTATTGCCATTCTCATCGGTGACGGTAAGGGTCACGGTGTTTGGTCCGACGTTGGTACAATCGAATGTGGTGATATCGAGGGAGATGTTGTCGATGCCACAGTTATCGGCCGACCCGTTGTCGATATCGGAAGTGGAGATGGAGGCGTTACCGGAAGCGTCGAGTTGGATGGTGATGTCTTGACAGATGGCTGTCGGATCGATGTTGTCTTCGACGGTCACCGTAGCGGTACACTGATCGGTATTGCCATTCTCATCGGTGACGGTAAGGGTCACGGTGTTTGGTCCGACGTTGGTACAATCGAATGTGGTGATATCGAGGAGATGTTGTCGATGCCACAGTTATCGGCCGACCCGTTGTCGATATCGGAAGTGGAGATGGAGGCGTTACCGGAAGCGTCGAGTTGGATGGTGATGTCTTGACAGATGGCTGTCGGATCGATGTTGTCTTCGACGGTCACCGTAGCGGTACACTGATCGGTATTGCCATTCTCATCGGTGACGGTAAGGGTCACGGTGTTTGGTCCGACGTTGGTACAATCGAATGTGGTGATATCGAGGGAGATGTTGTCGATGCCACAGTTATCGGCCGACCCGTTGTCGATATCGGAAGTGGAGATGGAGGCGTTACCGGAAGCGTCGAGTTGGATGGTGATGTCTTGACAGATGGCTGTCGGATCGATGTTGTCTTCGACGGTCACCGTAGCGGTACACTGATCGGTATTGCCATTCTCATCGGTGACGGTAAGGGTCACGGTGTTTGGTCCGACGTTGGTACAATCGAATGTGGTGATATCGAGGAGATGTTGTCGATGCCACAGTTATCGGCCGACCCGTTGTCGATATCGGAAGTGGAGATGGAGGCGTTACCGGAAGCGTCGAGTTGGATGGTGATGTCTTGACAGATGGCTGTCGGATCGATGTTGTCTTCGACGGTCACCGTAGCGGTACACTGATCGGTATTGCCATTCTCATCGGTGACGGTAAGGGTCACGGTGTTTGGTCCGACGTTGGTACAATCGAATGTGGTGATATCGAGGGAGATGTTGTCGATGCCACAGTTATCGGCCGACCCGTTGTCGATATCGGAAGTGGAGATGGAGGCGTTACCGGAAGCGTCGAGTTGGATGGTGATGTCTTGACAGATGGCTGTCGGATCGATGTTGTCTTCGACGGTCACCGTAGCGGTACACTGATCGGTATTGCCATTCTCATCGGTGACGGTAAGGGTCACGGTGTTTGGTCCGACGTTGGTACAATCGAATGTGGTGATATCGAGGAGATGTTGTCGATGCCACAGTTATCGGCCGACCCGTTGTCGATATCGGAAGTGGAGATGGAGGCGTTACCGGAAGCGTCGAGTTGGATGGTGATGTCTTGACAGATGGCTGTCGGATCGATGTTGTCAACACCGGCAACTGCAACCGAAGCAATGCTCTTACATCCATTGACGTCGGTAACAGTCACGTCGTAGGACCCTGCAGAAAGACCACTCGCGGTGTTGGTGTTGGCACCCGAACTCCAGAGATACGAATATGGAGCAGTACCACCAGAAGCACTAGCCGTGGCGGATCCATCAGATGAGCTTGGGCAAGAGGCATCAGAAACAAGATCGGCATCTGCGACAAGCGCAGATGCTGGCTCTCCAACAACAAGACCTGAGATGACTTGCTTACAGCCATTCTCATCGGTAACAGAAACCGAATATGTACCAGCGGCCAAATCACTAATCGAGGAGGTGGCGAAATTGGAGGCTGGATTTCCATCAGGAGGACTTACAAGTAGGTTGCAATTTCCATTTCCAGGTACGTTTGCCGTATCACCAACAATTCTTCCAGCTATTACAATGCTGTCTAGGATGGCTCTAGTATTCCCGCCCCCGGTACTGTTGAACTCAAATTTTAACTGATAGTTGCCGGTTACACCAGACGGGAAGGTAACAGCTTCAGGAATAGATGGTACTAAGTTAGGACCCCAAATCGTCGATTCATTGTTGCTTTCATCGATGGCAACAACCTTCAGGGTTACGTTGCCCGTATTTGTGTTATTCTTATCGTAAATAAATGAAATCGGAGCGCTTGAGGTTAATGAGGTCCATGGGCTAGTAATAGACCGCTCAGAAGTTGAGTTATTCATGTTTCCAGAACGGAAGCTTACAGCACCCTCTATTACGTTCGTTGCATTGATGGATCCTCCCACTAACTGCCAGCATTCAGCCTCCACATTAGCCGTACTTCCTGCCTCCATATCTTGAAGATAGGTTGGCGAATATGAAGATCCTGAGCTACTAGCACCATTGGACCATTGGAAAGTCAATGATCCAGAGCCGCCAGATGCAGAAACGGTGATTGAGCCAGTAGACGCTCCGAAACAGTCTACGTCCGTAATGTTAGTTGATGATCCAGATATGCCATCCGGAGAAGTAATCAATAGGGATTCTAGTTCTGTTATACATCCGTTGGTATCAGTAATGGTCACCGAGTATGTACCGGCCGCAAGGTTTTCTACATCTTCAGTAATGTCTCCATTGCTCCATGCATATGTGTAAGGAGATGTTCCACCTGATACGACCATATTAAAGGCACCATCAGAATCTCCAAGGCAACTAACTCGACCAGCAGGGGCAAACGCAAACAAGGCGACAGGTTCGTTTATCGTAATCGAACCCGATACAGAACAGCCATTTGCGTCCGTTACAACTACTCCCTGGCTACCGGCAGATAGTGCTACTGCAGTTTGAGTGCTTTCAAGATTGTCCCAGGCAAATGAGTACGGAGGAGTACCACCGGAAACGCTTGCAGTGGCTGATCCATCCGCGTCACCATTACACTGAACGTCTTGAACGAGGACAACATTAAGTGTCAAGGCCTCAGGCTCAGTAATGACGACAGTTGTTTTACCTGTACAACCAAGTGCATCCGTTGCGGTAACTCCATAGGTTCCTGCAGAAAGGCCACTAACACTTGTACCAATTCCCCCGGTACTCCATTCATATGTAAAGCCACCATTTCCTCCAGTAGTAGAGTTAATGAGAGCTTGTCCGTCATTTAGTCCATTACATGAAACCGCACTTGATTCAATGGCGTTGACTACAATAGCATTCGGTTGACTAATGACGACAGTATTGTCAGAAGCCGTACATCCATTGGCATCAGTAATCACGACACTATATGTTCCCGCCGCAAGCCCCGTTGCTGTCTGAGTGGTTTGGTTACCTGCTGAAGCTCCCCATTGATAGCTATAAGGCCCAGTTCCTCCAGTAGGCGTTGCTGTAGCTGTTCCATCTGACAAGCCATTACATGTAACGGCTGAATTTTCGCTTCCCACGACTGTAAGGACATCAGGCTCTGTAATGGTAACCCAGTCGTTTGCGATACATCCGTTTGCATCTGTTACGATTACGTTAAAGACACCACCAATCAAGTTTGTAGCGTTCTGAGTAACCTGTGCTCCTGCATTTCCGTCCCATTGATAAGAATAAGGAGGTGTTCCTCCTGAAGGAACTACAGTTGCTTCTCCATCTCCATCTCCATTACAAGTAACACCTTGGACTTGAGATGCAACTACGGTTAAAACAGGAGGGTTTGCGATAACAATTGAACCAGTTTCAGTACAACCGTTTTGATCTGTAACGGTAACGCTGTAGGTCCCTGAACCAAGGCCGGTTGCCGTTTGTGTAGATTGTCCATCGGACCATAAGTAAGTGAAAGAGCCAGTACCACCTGAAGATGAAGCAGTGGCTGTTGCGTCGGATTCACCGGTGCATGATACTCCACTCGCCAAAATGACATCAACAGTTATTACATCCGGTTCCGAAATAACTACACTAACTTCTGAGGTACAACCATTATCGTCCGTAACCGTTGCTATGTATGTTCCTCCACTCAAGGATGAAACGGTCGCGGAAGTTGAACTTCCAGCTGAAGCAGGCCACTGGTAAGAATAGGGCGGGGTCCCACCGCTCGCCGTAATTGTAGCCTGAGCGCTATTATCACCATTGCAGCTTAAGGCAGTGTTAATAGTAAATCCTGTGATCAGAGGTGAAGGTTCTGTGAGCGTGACGTTGTTTTGGGCGGTACAGCCGTTGGCATCTGTCACAACGACTATAATTGTCCCAGCAGCAACATTGCTGGCTGTTTGCGTTGTCTGATTTCCAGCGGATGCACTCCAGCTGTAGGTATAAGGAGGGGTTCCTCCAGTCGGATTTGCCGTAGCGCTCCCAGTTGCATTGCCATTGCAATCAACATTCACGACACTTCCAATGGTCACGGATAAAAGACTTGGTTCGGTAACATCAACGTCCACGTTCGCCGTACATCCATTAGCGTCTGTAATTACGACATTATAGGTTCCCGCTACAAGCCCAGTGGCGGTCTGGGTAGTTTGGTTACCGGCAGGGGCATTCCATTGGTACATGTATGGGGGAGTTCCTCCTGAAGGATTAACACTTGCGGAACCCTCTGTGTCTCCAAAACATGGTACGGTACCGTCGACCGCTGTTGCTACTAGAGCACTTGGCTCGGAAACAACGGCTGATGCAGTAGTGGTACAACCATTTGCGTCAGTAACCGTCACGTTGTACGTTCCTGCGCTCAATCCACTTGGGTCTTGACTTGAGCCAGCGCCGTTGTCCCAGACGTAGCTATATGGTGGAGTTCCAAAGGTCACAGTAAGATCTATCGAACCATCTGAATCCCCATTACACGAAACATCTGTTGGAGAGGCAGAAGCAGAGAGTGCGTTGGATGGTTCGTTGATGGTAAAACTGATTTGAGCATTACACCCGTTATCGTCTGTGACATCAACCGTGTATGATCCTGCTGACAAGCCGGTTGGATCTTGAGCACTTCCAGCACCATTGGTCCAGGCATAAGCGTATGGAGGTGTTCCACCATTTACATCTAAGTCAATCGATCCTTGAGAGTCTCCGACACAGAAATTGTCCGTAGTTGAGCCACTAAGAGAAATGGAGGTAGGTTCGTCAATGATAGCGATCCCTTGTACCGTACAACCTTCGTCATCGGTAACCGTTACGGTGTAAACACCTTGTCCAAGTCCTGTTTCAGTAATTCCATTGCCTCCGCTGCTCCATGCGTATGTATACGGCCCAGTACCCCCTGAAACACTCGCTACTGCCTCTCCATCGGCGCTTCCATTACAAAGAGCATCGGTCTCCGTAATAGTGACTTGAAGATCCGTGGTAGAGGTAATACTGATTTGTATGTTATCAACAAGAATTTCTTCCGAGGCAATACTAAATCCATTTTGAATTCTAAACCGAAGTCTGGCCACTTTGCCCACATAGGAGTTCAGATTTTCGTTTGCAGATCCTGAACCGCTTTGGTTGGTCCCCGCTGCCGATAGAATAGTGTAGACAGTTGTGTATGAAGATCCTGTACCTGTGGTGTCTATTTCTACAATAACATTTTCACTCGCGCTACTTTCCGTCTCGAATGTAAACCAATCAAAAGTCAAGGTAGCAGTTGTCGCATTCGTTAAATCGACTTCACGATAAACGGCATCATTGGTTTGCGCCACAACTCCTCCAGCTCCGAAGACAAGACAATTTCCATTTGGGCAGTTTGCATTGGCTTCATTTCGGTTTCTTCCAGCGCTCGCATCTTGACCTTCTCCTTCTTCTGTCCAATCCGTACTCCAATTAATGCTTCCGTCCTGATTCGTCCAGACGTCTGGAGTGCTAAAGTTATCTGCGACTATACCACTACCACAATCGGCGGCAGGTATATCAGCGATAACGGTCTTACATACAATCAACGTACAACCATTATCATCGGTAATAGTGACACAATAGGTTCCTACCGCCAAGCCACTCGGATCTTGAACTACAGCCCCGTTAGACCAGAGGTAGGTAAATGGTGATGTTCCTCCTGAGACGTTCAAGTCAATGGCACCATCTGATGCGGATACTGAAGAGGCATTTGTAATTACCGTAGAAGTAGATATGACATTTGGATCGCTAAGTGAAATCGTTGTGTCAACAGAGCATCCATTTGCGTCAAAAACATTCAGCGTATAGCTTCCTTCGGTAAGCCCCGTTCGGTCTTGAGTATTTGGTCCGTCAGACCACCCATAAGTGTAAGGGCCAGTACCACCAATGACAGTAATGTCTATTTCTCCAAGTGCGTTTCCATTACATGGGTTTTGCGTAAGAACATAGGACAATGTAAGTTCATCAGGCTCCGTGATGGTATAGCTTTCTGTTACTTGACAGCTATTATCATCTGTAATGGTAACAAAGTAGGTCCCGGGACTCAACGAAGAAATAGAATTTGTTGCGCCTCCAGTAGACCAATTGTATGCGTAAGGCGATGTTCCTCCTGAAACGTTGGCGGTCAGTACACCGTCATTTTCACCGCTACATGTAACATTTGCTTGGACTATTCCAGAGGAAAGGGCATTGCTAGGCCCACCAACTACTAAGGTTTCAGTATATAAGCATCCATTTGCATCAGTAATGGATACCGTATAGTTTCCAGCGGAAAGGCTCGTTTGACTACTTACATTACCGGCTCCATTACTCCAAGCAAAAGAGTAAGGGGAAGTACCGCCTACAGGAACCAAAGTGATGGAACCATTTGCATCACCGAAGCAAAGAACATTTTGAATGGTTTCCCCTGGATCAATAGCGTCGGGCTCGTCGACAACTACGGTAATTTGTGCTGAACAATTGGCTGCGTCGTCTACAGTGACGAGATACGTTCCAGCAGGTACGCCGCTTAAGTCTTCTGTACTTGCACCGTTGGTCCATGAAATGGTGAAGGGTCCATTATTTCCGGTAATGGTAAGATCAATCGTTCCATCGCTTCCTCCGTTACAGGAAACATCGGTATTTGTTACACCTAAGCTTAGTTGAGCAGACTGAACAATGATACCAGTGCTGGTCTCCTTACATCCATTCCCGTCGGTTACAGTAACGGTGTATGTCCCCGCATCTAAACCAGAAACATCTTGAGATCCAGCACCGTTGCTCCAAGCATAGGCATATGGCAATGTTCCACCACTTACCGTCAGGTCGATTGAGCTAGCGCAAGCATCAGAAGAAACGGTATTAGCCAATACCAGGACGTCCGGTTCGTTAATCGTCACTTGTGCATTATCGGTACAACCATTGGCATCCGTTACAACTACGGAATAAGTTCCAGCCGGTAGACTATTCAAATTTGGAGTTACTGGACCGGTGTTCCATGCGTAGGAGTACGGAGGAGTACCGCCCGAAACGAAGCTGGTAACCGCCCCATCCGAATCACCATTACAGTTTAGGTCGGCGGTAACTAATTGAACTTCAAGTGAGTCGGGTTGACTGACGACAAAACTTCGAATAAGTGTACAACCGTTGGCATCTGTAATGGTCAAGAAGTAGGTCCCAGCTGAAAGGCTGCTAATATCTTCAGTTGAAGCACCTGTAGACCAATCATAACTAAGAGGGAAAAAGCCACCCCCAGTTGTCAGGTCGATTGATCCGTCATTCAAGCCGTTGCAAGAAACGTTGATGACAGTATCTAAAACGAAAATTTGTTGACCCGGTGGCGTTACAGTGATGGTCACAGTCGCTGTATCTCCTAAAGATGGGGATCCATCGTCGTAGATGGCATAGGTGAACTGGTCGGAGCCATTAAAGTTTGTATTAGGGGTGTATGTGATATCCCCTGTATTACCAGGATTGATATTGGACAATACACCGTTCAGTGGGTTCGTGATAATAACTAATGAGGCTGTATCAAGATTTCGATCAGGGTCCGGTCCGAAATCGTTAGAAAGAACATTAAAGGTAACGGATTCACACTGCTCTAACGTAACGTCATCATCCCCCACAACAGGTGGTATAAAGGCGTCAAATCCAAAGTCTGAGTCGCAATAAGTAGGTGCCGAACAGCATGAACCCTCCACAGGGATTTCGCTTAGCGTTGTGTAGAGGAACGGGAATGGAATCGTTGTGCTATCAACTTCAACAATGAATTTTTCTGGAACAGCTTCCTCGTATTGGACCTGAACGTCATCTACGAAGTACTCATCTCCACCTCCCCATCCGCCTGTGGGATAGAATCCAATAGTCACAATTTGACCAATAAAAGGGGTGAGATCAATCGACTCATTGGTTGGAGTGCTACCAACATTATTCGGCAAGGTAAGCTCTTGTGTGCCGTTTACGGAGACTTGTAAAAGATCATTACTACCACCAGCGTTTTCGGTGTAGACAAATGAGAATGTTGCTGTGCCGCATGCGTTTCTCAAATCGACCTGTCTACTAATGGTGTCGTTGTTGTTGACATCATCGAAAATCAAACACTGATCATCAGGACCGTTTGGACCGTCTACATCGGTACCGATATAGATCGATTGTCCATTTGATCGATTTTGGAATGGTGATGCGACGACAGGAGAGCCATTTTCATCGTCTTCCCAATTATTGAACCAATTAGCTGTGCCATCATTGTTGTCGTAGGCGATGGTCGAAAATTCGTCTCGTACGGTGAATGTAGGAGTGGTACAATTGCTGCCGGCTTCTACAATAGCAACGTCATCCAGGTACCATACGTCATTTCCAGCATCTGGCCACCACGCAGAAGTGGTCCCATTAAATGCCGAAAAGTCAATGATTACAGTTTGACCAACATAGGCGGATAAGTCAATGGTTTGGTCTGTCCACGTCTGGTTGTTATTTCCGACGAGCGTAAGTAAGGTCGTGTAACTAGAACCTCCGTTGGTACTGATTCGAACCAATACATTATCTCCCGATTCTCCATTATCATTACGCTCTGAAAACTGTAGTTCTGGACTAATATAACCGGTAAGGTCAATTGTTCTTTGAATACCGTCTCCGTCCTCAATATTGTTGGTGGCCGTAGCATTGTCTGTGTCGTCTCCAATATCATCGAATCGAATGGCGTAGGTCCCGCTATTCGTTTGTGCTGTAGAGATCTGAATATTTCCGGTAGATGTACCGACACCTCCGTTGTCTGTTTCGGTCCAACCGGCAGCCCACCCAGTTCCTCCAATGAGATTATTGCTCTCGAATCCATCGGTGGCGCCACTTCCTCCAGATCCGCCACTCACATCTATGGAAAGAGAGTACTCCCCATTTGCGTCCGTGAAAGTGGAATCGAATCGTGTATCACCAGAACTTAGAGTTCCATCTCCGTCAACGTCATTCCAAACCCTAATGAGAGCTCCTTGATACTCATTCTCAGAGCCGTCAATGGATTGATCTCTGTCTTCGTCTTCCCATACGGTTCCGGCCACTTTAATTTTACCTGTTTCAGGTGTACAAGGTCCTGCTACAATGTTTCCGTTGATATATACCCAAGCGGTGACACAAGTTGGCGTGGTGTGGTCGTCACAAATTTCATACTCCAAACTGTCTGAACCAGAGAATCCTGGCCCTGGAGTGTAGGTGAACGTTCCGTCTGAGGTGTTGATGTTGGTCACTACCCCGTTCACAGGACTCGTAACAATGGAGATTGTTGTGAAGTCAGGATTAGACTTGGGAAAGTCATCATTTGGAATGGGGTCTACTCCGGTGGCTTGGAATCCGTTGACTGTGACGGTATCGTTGATGGCCGTTGGAGGACAGTAGCTGTTAAAAATGTAGCTCGAAGTTGAGATGAATTCGTTGGAAACTACCCATGTGTTGTGGAAGATCTCATTTGTTCCACTCCAAGTATGGCACACAGTCGATGTACAGCCAGTTGTTGTGTCTGAACTCCCACCCACGGGAAGATCATTCCAGAACTGAGCTACGTTGTTTATAGAACTTGGCGCAAGCTGATTTACAGTAAATCCACCGTCGTTGTTCTCCGCATCGTAGATAGGGAAGTGAACGAGTCCCGCTTCGTATTTGAATTCGATGGAAATTGTGGCTCCATCCCCGACTTCAACTCCAAGTCCATCCAATCCGTCCCATTCGATACAATTGCTTCCTGCCTGAACCAATTCGAAAAGAACAAGGTCTTCAGGGTCATCGGTATCGCCATCGTTATTGGCATCGATATCCAAAGTGACCTGACCATCCGCATCCGCCGTAACGTTAATACAGTAGTTGCTTCCAACACATGAAATCCCGGTAATCGAGGTAAGCGCTGCAGAAGGAACAGTGGAGGCGTATGGAAAGGCAGAATCGTCGGGGGGATTCAAGAAAATCTTGTGTTCGGGCTGATAGGGGACCTCTCCATAGGCTGGAGCCCCACCGGATCCCGTAAATGTTCCGTTCAGGTCGGAACCATCTCTGGTTTTTCTGGATTCAAAGAGGTTCAAGGCGGTATCTAATCCCCATGTATTCGCCACAATTCCGAATCCAAAAGGACGAATATCGTTGTACTTGACTTCGTAGAGTGTTCCATCTTCGCGATATACGTACACGGAAGGTTTGAATACGACGTTGGAACCATTGGTGATTAACGCCCATTTTGTCGCCCAGACGCGACCGAGCTTTACTTCATCCACCGTTTCATCAATAACGGTGATGTCAAAAAAGTCATATCGGTTTGCGAAATCGCCTCCGCTAGAAGCGCGTGTAGTATTTTGAGCTACGTTGTTTTCGAAGTTTAACTCGATGTAGTAGTCCCCGTTCATTGAGGGATCGAATCGAATCGCATCGTATCCGCCCGGATTTGGGAAGTTCACGGCATCATTTGGACCAGCGACGGCCTCAGCATAGCTGTCAATGAAGCCAGGGTTCCCGGGTTCTATGGTACCGGAGGCAACAATATTGTCATTAGGGTCTCGAAGGCGCCAATAGGTGATTTCGTCCGTACGCTGTGGAGCGAAACCGAAATAGATGTACTCTCGAGAATTGTCAAAAATGTGAATGTTCAGTCGCTCATCAGGATTGGTGCTGGATTCCCAAGACGCAAAGTCGCCTCCCCAATCGTAAGGGGCCAAAGCTCCTTCGACCGTGAAGGTGGTGCCGCCAATGGTTGTGTCTTGCTGAGGACGAAGCTCTTTCGTTCCCTCGGCCCGTAGGGCCATAGCAGAGCCAAGCAACACAAAGGTTACCAGTAATAGGCGCAAGGTATGTCGTAGCGACAGTAGCACTTAATTCAGATCCGTAGCACTTGCGTTAATGAACAAAAACCCATCTCCATCAACAATGCAGTGCCCAAACGCAATGCCAGGGCGCTCTGAATCACTTGTAGATACTGGGTGGTTGGTCCTCTCGACTAAGATAGGAAGACCATTCTTAATGGTAATACTATAGCTCATAGTTCTAAGGCTTTGGTTTTCAAAATTTTACTAAACGTCATTCCATACATTCATTTAAGTTTTTGCTGCCTCACGGCAGGATAACTTGTTGATAACTCCATCAGACTACTCACATTGGGCGTTCATAATTTTTCCCAAAATGAGACAAGTCCTCTAATTCACCCGGAGCAGGAAGCGACCTTTGAGTTGAGTTACGGCTAGTAATTGAGTTAGAGATCGGCCGCTTCCCACCTGGGTAAATACTTTCACTATGTCAGAAATATCGTGGCGACTTGATCTTGTCTTTCTCGAAGACGAAATCAAACGTCACAGATATCTCGTGTGAACCGTCGTTCACATATTGCAAATCGCTCAAGGAGCGATCGTAGCTGTATCCAATTTTGAATTGCGGATTGATCTGGAAGGCCACCATAAGACCCCAGCTCGCTGGCAATTCTTGGTTAATCAAATCAGTGCGGTAGAACGCCCCAGTCCAGAGGCGATCGTAGAACAATAAGTTTGCGGTGAAGTCCCCGCTAAGTGGTGCTGCGTCTGCATAGCGCACCATCATGGTAGGCTTGAACTTCACGTAAGGGGAGAGGTCCACAACTCCTCCGGTGATGAAGTACATGTGGCGTGTATCGATTCCGTAAGTGTTGTCGGTACCGTCCAAATCGTCCTCAACGAATTTGGGGATACTGAACCCAGCGTAGAAGCGAGGGCGGTGATAGTAAACACCCATCCCAATGTTTGGAAGCCAGCTGTTCACGTTCTCCTGGAAGAGAGGATCGCTTTCTGCTACGGCCATACGAGTCAGGTCAACAACGTAGTGCTTGAAGCCCGCTTTCAATCCAAAGGCGAGATGTGATTTGCGATCGAGCTGAACGCGAGCGGTAAAGTCTCCGAAAATGCTCGTGGTTGTTGAAGGTCCAATCTTGTCGTGCATCAGTGAAGTACCGAATGCGAAGTTTTGATTGCGGAAAGGAGAGTGGAAGGTGAGGGTCTGAGTTTCAGGGGCTCCTTCGATTCCTACCCACTGGTCGCGGTGCAGCAATACCATCGTCATGGCGTCTCGTGAACCCGCGTAAGCCGGGTTGATGAGCAGCATGTTGTTGGTGTATTGAGTGAAGAGAGGATCTTGCTGAGCTACGGCTTGTTTCGGAGTAGCCACAAACACGAAAACGACCATGACCAGCAAGATGCTGTTCAGGGTCGTTCCCATGGTTTGGAACGCGCTTGTAAGGCGTGTGTTTATTTCTCCGTAAATACTCATAGCTGTAACTCGCACACGTATGCGCAAAGTCTAGGCCATGTGCCATATAATAGGGGGGTACAAGAAGGCAGGGTGTTCTCAAAAGGAGAAGCGGACTTTTGGTAAATCCAACAAAAAGCCTTTAAAACATTGAAAAACAAGCGAATAAGAGCTTCTAGTGGATAGAAGAATGTTTAGAAATGCGCTTGTTTTTCGTGGATATCTTTTTTTTGAGAGCGTGCCAAGAATTCAGAGAATCTTCCCAAAATGGGAAAGAAATCCAAGGAATGAAAAGTTTTTCAGAGTGTTTTTAGCCTACTGCAGGGGTGCTTAAAGACTAGGTTGGGCAGGAGATTCAGTATCCCCAATGACCCAAATCTCGGTTCAGTAAGCGGCTTAATTTTTCCATTTCGGAGGCGTAAACCTCTTCTTGAATTCTTCTCCGATCTTCAGGAGAAAGGGGAGCTTTTTCGAGATTTTTGGAACGGATGTTTTGAACCATTTTCTGTGCACCTTCGCTCGAACGTAGCTTTTCGACAAGCCCTGGAGCTAAAGAACGAATAGCTCGCTTTAGGATACTGCGCTGACCAAAGAGTGCATCGACAACGGGATTCTTGATTTTGCCGCTGACATTATGCTGACGTTCGGTATCGGGAATAAAATCTGCGTCTACGCCTATAAATGCATAAATTTCTTTGATGACGCGGAGCTCATCGGACCGTAGGTCCTCATACAGGAAAACCTTGATTTGTTCCGGGTTGAATTGATTGAAATATCGCTCGATATACGTTCCGTAGAACCCTTCTCGAACGAGATCATTTCGCTTCCACCAAATGCTATTGGAGTCTAGGCAGTTCATGAAGTCCTTTGATGGGGCTCGATGCTCTCGAACCAGATGCATATACCTTGAATAAAGCCGATCCACTGGCTCACGCAAGATCGCAATCAGCTTCATTTCCGGATTCCAGGCCTTGATGTTAACGGGTGCCTTTTCATTGTACAAATACATAGGTGATGTCTCGCCTTTTGCGGAGACCTTCCCGGCTTCCTCGAAGAGTTTCAAGTACTCACCCCGATCCGTTATAGCCCATGGGTAGTGTTCCATTTGATCTTCACTCTGATCTCCTTCTCGTTTGACATCTACCCCTTCAAGAGCAAAGAAATTGGTTTCCTTAACAGAGGACATATAGACGTCGGGGTGTTGATCCAGGTAGGCGTGCAGTGCAGTAGTACCGGACTTTCCAGCGCCTATGATCAAAAAGGTAGGGCCTTGGGTGTGCATAGTTCAGGATTGATGTCTTGAAAATAAGATTTTCTGCCTGAAGCCCTCGTTTCCGCCTTCATGTTCTGAACATTTTCTCGTTAATAAATCAGTGAGAATGCACTCTAGAAACGAGAAAATCACGCTATATTGCAGTGGAGACCAAAAGCAGCTTATGAAAGCACTGAAGATTTTCGTCGTTGAAGATGACTTGATGTACGGTAAAGTACTGGAGCATTTTCTGTCCCTTAACCCAGATAACGACGTACACTTATTCCCACCGGGCAAGCTTGGTATTGACAAGCTTCACGAACGCCCCGATGTAGTTAGTCTAGATTATTCTTTGCCCGATTTATCGGGAGCGGATGTCCTAAAAAAAATCAAGGCGTATAATAAGGACATTCCTGTGATCATTGTTTCTGGTCAGGAAGATGTGTCAACCGCAGTTGAGCTCTTAAAGAATGGAGCTTATGATTATGTTGTTAAAGATGAGGACACCAAGGACCGGCTTTGGAACCTGATCAAGAACCTGCGCGAAACCATCGATCTTCAATCGCAACTGGATGAGCTCAAGAAGGAGGTAACGACGAAATACGAATACTCCAACATTATCAAGGGTAATTCGGCAGCCATTAAGAGGGTCTTCAACCTGATTGAAAAGGCTATTAAAACCAACATCACCGTTTCCATTACCGGGGAAACGGGGACAGGTAAGGAGTTGGTTGCCAAGGCGATACACTACAATTCGCCCAGAAAGAAAAAGCCGTTTGTAACTGTCAATATTGCGGCTATTCCGTCAAACCTTATTGAAAGTGAACTTTTCGGCCACGAGAAAGGCGCCTTTACCGATGCTATTTCGAGAAGGATTGGAAAGTTCGAAGAAGCGCATACCGGGACCATATTTTTGGATGAGATTGGGGAAATGGACTTGCACCTCCAAGCCAAACTACTCCGCGTATTGCAGGAAAAGGAGATCACACGGATTGGTGGATCAGGTTCCAAGAAGATTGATTCCCGGGTAGTTGTTGCAACACACCGAGATTTAGCTGAAGAGGTGAGAAAAGGGAACTTCCGTGAAGACTTGTATTACCGCTTGCTTGGATTGCCCATTGAAATTGCACCGCTTAGAGAACGCAGCAATGATATTCTTCTTCTGGCCAAGTTCTTCTTGGATGAGTTTACACGGGACAATGGAATGGATAGTGTTGTCATCTCCAACGAGGCTCAAACCAAATTGATGAATTACCTCTATCCAGGTAATGTGCGTGAATTGAAGGCTACTATTGAGCTCTCAGCAGTAATGGCTTCAGAGGGTGTCATTCAACCCGAGGATATCTCCTTCAATTCTACCAATAAGATGAGTGACCTCTTTACGGAAGAAAAAACGTTGAGAGATTATCAATTGAGCATCATTCGCCACTTCATGGAGAAGTACGACAACAATATAGATACGGTAGCAAATAAGCTCAAAATTGGAAAGAGCACGATCTACCGTATGATTCAAACAAAAGAACTTGAAATCAACTAACCAGACTTATGGATAAGCTGTACAACTTAGATCAGCTCAAGGAACTCTCCGGTGGAATGGAGGATTTTGTCAAGAGTATGATTGACACCTTTCTAGAGCATACCCCAAATCACGTCTCGGAAATGAACGAGGCATTGAATCAGGAAGATCATGTTCAGGTTGGGCAAATAGCGCACAAAATTAAGCCTTCTATTGACCTCCTCGGAATTGAGAACATGAGAGACTTGGTTCGTCAAATAGAACGCAACGGCAAAGACAATGATCCTCAGGGAGATTTAAAAGAGCTCGTAAGCGAATTTAACACCAAGGCCGAGGCTGTCTTTGAACAGATTCGGGCAGATTTTTAACGACAAGCGCCTAAAACAGCAATCATGAGTAAAACCGTTTTGGTGATCGATGATGAACCAGTAATGCGCAAGCTTCTGGAGCAGTTCCTGAACAAGAAGTACGAAGTGACGGAAATGGACGACGGGAAGAGCGCCTTACAGTGGCTCTATAGCGGAAACATTCCTCACTTAATCGTAGCTGATTTGAACATGCCAGAAATCAATGGATTTGAATTTTTGGAGAAGGTTCGAGGAAGTGATTATTTCGAGTCTGTTCCCATCATTATTCTATCTGGAGAGGAGAGCAGTACAGAACGTATAAAGTGCTTGAAGTTAGGAGCTAATGACTATATCATTAAGCCCTTTAACCCGGAAGAGTTGATGTTGCGAATTGACAACCTTTTGACCCTTATTGAATCCAAATAACGAAGTCATGCCTACGATCACCTATGTGGGAGAAGACCAAGGGACAATTGACGCCTTTCAAGCAATTGATGGAGTTGAGGTTCAGGTCGTAAAAAATGCTCTGCTATTGGTCCACACCATTGAAAGTGGAGCCTTGACAACTGATCTCGTTATTGCCGAACGAGCGCTTACTGGAATGAACGGTGAAGAGGCCTTCGCAAAGGTCAAGAAGAACCTTAGATCCAAGGGGATTCCCTATGTGCTTCTGGATGAGCGATTTTCACAAGATGCAAGAGCCCGCCTAATTCGTGCGGGAATCGACGATGTCTACCGCAGGCCCATTGATCCGCAAAAAATTGTAGACCGAATCCCGTTTTGGACCCAAATGATGGAGTTCAAGAAAAGCGGAAAATCAAACTTCTCTGCGAAGTACGAATACCGTAAAATCTCGCCCTCCAAGCGTGTTTTTGATATCCTCGTAGCAGGAGGAGCGCTATTGGTCTTGTCCCCATTACTGATTGCGGTGGCCATTGCCATTCGTCTTGAAAGCAAAGGACCTATTTACTACATCTCCAAGAGGGTTGGAACAGGTTATAAAGTATTTGATTTCTACAAGCTACGTTCCATGTATATGGACGCCGATAAGCGCTTGAAGGATATGAAGCACTTGAACCAGTACAGCAATAAGTATACGGCTGAGAATAGAGAGCAACAGGCGGCCTTGAATCACGACACAGAAGAATCGACCACCTTGTTTCAAGATACGGGGTCAGTCAGTGAAGGTGAATACTTGAAGAAGAAGGCCGAAGAGGGCGGATCCGCTTTTGTTAAGATTGCCAATGATCCGCGGATCACCAAGGTCGGAGGATTTATCCGAAATACGAGTATCGACGAACTGCCCCAACTGATCAATGTGCTCAAAGGAGACATGTCAATAGTAGGTAATCGACCTCTTCCATTATACGAAGCTGAGCTATTAACAGATGACGACTGGTCTGAGCGATTTTTAGCTCCCGCTGGTATAACGGGTCTCTGGCAAGTAGAAAAGCGCGGAAAAGGCGGGAAATGAGCGAAGAAAGAAAGAAAGGGCTTAGACAATATTTATGCGAAGAAAGCCTCACTTTGGTTTGATATCAAGCTGATATTCAGAACGATACCAGCATTATTTCAGAAAGAAAACGTTTGATGAAGCGTTTGTTGGTCATCATATCGCTGTTTTTCTCTGTGTTCGCCCAGGCTCAATTCAACGAGCCCATCGATAGCGCGGCACTCGAGTTGCGTTGGATTGATACGGTTAAAGTAACCCTGAATAGTTATATCCCTCCGGTCGATATTCTTTTAGATACGGCTTTGAAGCACAGCCCAAAATTGGCGTTCTACAATGCTATTGTCAAGCAACGCGAATTTGAAGTCGGTGTGGCCAAAAAAGAATGGATGCACGGCATTCGTTTAGGGGGACAAGCACAAGCCGGTAATTTGGGGTCTGAAGCCTTGAATGACATTAACTTGGGTTACATTGGTGCCGTTTGGGTACAAATTCCACTTTCTTCTATAGTTGGTAGACCTGATGAGGTGGGAGCAGCAGAGTCTCTACTTGAAAGTGCGCGATACCGAGCCGATGATATTGAAAGGGAAATCATTGAAGACGTACTAGAGGAGTACAATCAGCTGCAGCTATCGCAACGGCTGCTGGTCATCAAGGCCGATGCCCGGGAAACGGCCATCCTTCTGATGGAGATGGCGGAAAAGGGATTTGAGGACGGCGATTTATCAGTGAGTGACCTAGCTCGAACCACAGATTTGAAGAGTAAAATACTTACTGAATACGAAGTTGTGCGCACTGATTACGAGAATTCGTATCACCGGCTAGAAAGACTCGTCGGACTTCCATTCAGTAGATTTGATAGGTACTAATGAATTTAATCCAACTCATTCGGATCCTTGCGCGTAAATGGAAGCTCATTCTGTTTACCGGTCTTTCCCTGGCTATCCTGGTTTTTTTCCTGACCCGAAACACCAAGCCGATCTACGTTTCTGAGACATCTATCTATACCGGAATTGCCTCAGGAATTAGCATTGAAAGTATTGACGGGGCAAAGATCGACTACAATGCTGTGAAAAACGCCTTTGATAATGTTCTTTTCACCATTGAGTCGAGAGAAACACTGGAAGAAACTGGGATGCGACTATTGGCGAGCCACCTGGTCTTGGAGGCGCCGAGGGATGAAGTTCTTTCGCAAGATTCTTGGGATTGGTTGAAAGAAAAGATACCTGCGGATGTTTGGGAACTGCTCAAAGATTCGACAGAAGAAGCAACTTATCAAAATATTCTGGTCAGCAGCCAAGAGTTTAGCCGTGGACAATTGGTTAAAGATTTATTTCATTCAGGGTCAAGTCCTTACAGTCATAATCAGATACGGTCAGTACGTGTCACTCGCGAAGGATTTTCGGATGTAATCAAGCTGCGCTATGAATACCACGATCCAGGAATTACGGCAAATACACTCCGAATTCTGACCGAGGTATTTATGAATAAGTACACCGACATGCTGCGCTCTCAGAGTTCAGATGTAGTTGCGTATTTCATGCGCCAGGTTGCACTTGCTGAAGAGCGACTCCTCATCGCCGAGAATGACCTAAAGACGTTTAGAACGGAAAAGAAGATTCTCAACTATCAAGAGCAAACAAAATTCATTGCCTCGCAGAAAGAGGACCTAGAAAAGGAATATCTAGAAGAACTGAGTCGATTGGCCAGTGCTCAAGCAGGGGTAGAGCGAATGGAGGAGCAGCTCTCCTTAAATCGCGCGTTGATTAAGTTCAGTTCTGAGGTACTGACCAAACGTCGTGAGCTTTCAGAGCTCAATGGTAAAATCGCGCAACTCGAGATCTACAGCAATGAGCCAGAAAAAGTGGCTCAATTAAAGAAGGAGGCTGATTTATTGAAGGCCGATTTGAGCAACACTTTGGAAACGCGCTATGCTTATAGCAAGACCACCGAAGGGATGAAAATCGAGGACTTACTGCGCGAGTGGTTGACGTTTACACTTGCCTATGACGAAGCAAAAGCACGCCTTGAAGTTCTAAAGCAGCGCAGAATATATTTCGATCGAACCTATGATGAATTCGCGCCGCTTGGAAGTCAACTCAAGCGATTGGAGCGAAAAATAGATCTGGAAGAAGACACCTTTTTGGAGCTGCTGCACGGGCTGAATTTGGCCAAGATTCGACAGAAGAATATAGAAATGTCGAATTCGCTCAAGGTTACTGATCAGCCTAGGTTCCCCATTGCTCCACTGCCGAGTAAGACCATGATTTTGGTGATCGTTGCCTTTATTATGGGCTTGATGTTGCCCATCGGTATTATCATCTTGCGCGAATTTTTAGATCAGACCATTAAATTCCCGGAGCGAGCGGAACGATTGTCCAGGCTCCGCGTTCTCGGTGCGTTCGCAGATCCAACCGTTAAGCTCTCAAATATTGATTACGATCAAGTGGATGATAAGTCCAGTAGGATCTTGCTGCAGAATATTCGATGGGAGTGGGAGAAGCATTACGGTGGTCTGATCGGACCTCGATTTATCGGATTTGCTTCTGCGCAATACGGAGAAGACAAAACCAAAGTGATGAAAGATTTGGCTTTGTCCATCCAGAAGAATGGACGTTCCGCCTTGCTCGTTACTCCAAATGATGTAGACGCACCATCGACCCTCAAATACAGAATTGATACTGACTTCACGCATCAGAAGAATATGCCGTCCTTCTTAATGGAATTGGGACGTGATGACTGGATGGAATTCGATTACATCTTGATGGAATTTCCTGCACTTCTAGAGCACAGTTATTCCATGCAGATCGTTCGTGAAATGCACTTTATTTTGTTCTGTATCAGAGCGCCTAGAATCTGGAAATCGGCAGATATGGCGGTGGTCGATTCCATGAAAGACACCAAGCGCAACCGAATTGCGGCCGTACTGACCAAGACCCACGTGGACTATCTGGACAGCGTACTGGGCACAGTTCCAAAGCGTCGAACACGAATCCGGCGACTCGTCAAGTCCATACTTACCTTCGAATTCTCGAACATCCGATGAGTAAGCCTGACCTCCTTTGCTTGGCCACACCGAATTGGGAGGGAGACTACGCCAAAACGATTGTTGAGATCATGACGGAGTTGTCCCAGGATTTTCGAATCCTATATGTGGACTATGCCTTTACATTTAAAGACGTGCTCAAGGGCCACCCGGATTTGCCTCTCGAACGAATTAAAAACAAGGCTCAATCGCTTCGTGCCCTCGAAACTAAGAGGGGTACGGAAATCCATGTTTTAACCCCTCCAGCCATCTGGCCGATAAACCCGCTCCCGGCAGGACCCTTGTATCGTTTCTTCCTGAAGCAGAACAATGCACGGATTCGCCGCCGCGTTCGCTGGGCTATGGCCGAACTCGGAATGAATGACCCCTTGGTCGTCGACGCCTTTAATCCGGCCGTAGGCCGATACAATACAACTTCTTTAGGCAAGGGGAGATGGATTTATTACTGTTATGACAACATTGCAGCGGCTCCATGGCTCAAGAAGCACGGGACTTATTTGGAGAAGGAGTTCATTCCGCTTACGGATGGCGTGATGACGACCTCGCCCGGAATTCAGCGCGAGAAAGAGCCACTCCACAATCGGGTAGGTCTTGTTCGGAATGGCGTAGATTTCGAGTTGTTTCACTCCGGTTTTAGAGATCAGGCCCTACGGGCCGATGAAAACGCTGCGCCAATCTTGGGCTACATCGGATCCATCGATGACCGCATTGACTATCAATTACTCGAAGCCCTATATCAAGCCATGCCTCAGGCCGAAATCCATTTTGTCGGTAGGGTGATGGACGAAGGGCTCGTAGCTTCTTGGCGAAACCGAGATCGGGTGGTCTTCCACGGAGCCCATCCACTGGAAAAGCTCCCAGAATTTTTGTCTACGTTTTCCGCTGCCCTCATTCCCTTTGTGAGCAACGAGTTTACGAAGGGTATATACCCTCTGAAAATTAATGAGTATTTGGCTGCTGGGGTACCCGTTATCAGTACTCGGTTTGCCGATTTGAGTGACTTTGAGACGTCCGTTGATCTATGCGAAGGTCACGAAACCTTTGTGCAAGCTGTCCAGAGCGCTGTGTTGGAGGATGACGCGGAGAAAAGAAGGAGAAGGGCCGAGGTAGCTCAGGGAAACTCTTGGAGCGCCCGTGCAGAAACGTTTAAGTCGTTGCTGAGGGAGTGGTTCCCTGGGGAATATTAGATTTAGTCTTCCGGGTCGTCGACGTCTACTGCGATTTTGCGCTGGGCAATTTCCTCTTCTCGATCATAGCGTTGAATGGAAGTGAAAATGGCGAGTAAGCTGAAATAGCATACAAAACTCGTAGGCATTTGGGTCAAGACGCTATTCCCGTAGCTCGCTCCAAGAATGCCGACGTATCCGGATAGAAGGGCTACTAAGACCGGCCTTCGAGGAGATTCCGGCATCCTGTATATCCTTACAAAAGCATAGATGGCCGGACCAAATATGAACAAGAAGAATAAGTTCAGACCAACGACTCCCGTTTCAGCTCTAATGGCGACATAAAGGCTGTCTGTAGGGAATTCGGCCAAAAAAGTCCCTGGAGCAAATCGCTCGCCCCAACTTCCTGCGCTTCCAACTCCGCCACCGAAGGGTTTGTCCCTCAGGTATACTTTAAGGCGAGCCTGGTTGTTGAGACGTACCAAAAGACTAGGATTGTTCGGGTCAAGAGCGGTTCGAAGACGATTGATTTCGTAGTTGCTATTGGCAATGGTGGTGTATTTCAAAAAGGCGAAGGCCGAAAAGCCAACTACGATACCCAATGCGAGAATGCGGAAGTTTTTGATCAAGATGAGGTACAGGATTCCTCCGAAAAAGGGCACCGCTAGCGCTCCTCGCGTACCTGATATGAGCATGCCGTAAAATGCGGCTAAGGCAACCACCAGCATGATCCAGCGAATTTTCCTTCTGTGGGAACTCAAAAAAAGCAATCCAGCAACCAGTGATGCTTGAGCCATGGCTGGTCCAAATTGCCCTGCATCGCTGTAGAACGAGAAGATCCGAAGCTTTCCAAAAAGCACGTGTTGAACGGCAGCACCAGCGTCCAACCAGCGTTGCTCAAAACCAAATACGCCGAAGAGTTGCTGCTTAACACCGTATAGAGCGCCCAGAAAGCTCAGCGTCATCCAAATAAAGAGAAAGCGGCTTATATCCTTAGGGCTTCTCAAGACCAGCATCCCTAAAAGTATGGTCAAAACAGGATAGAGAGCCATACCTCTCATGGCGTAAAACCAGGCTACGCGTGAACTTGCAATGGGGTTGGCAAGCTGTAAGATGATCATGGCCATCCATCCTACAAAACCCCATACCACAGGAGACTTCCAATACTTCGTGGGAGCTTTTTGCCAGAAAAAGAAAATAATGCCAATGCCGGTTAATACGAGTATAGCGTCAACCATTAAACCGAAGGGCACGCCGGGAATCAAGCGATTCAAGAACCCAACGAAAAAGCTGAAAATCAAAACCCCGTAGAGCCCAATCTTAGGATATCGGAAGAACCCTGCGACCGCCAGGATAATGAAAGGAAGCATTCCAATCATCAAGATTCCCATCATGCCATTTTTCATGATGAGTAATCCCCACACTACTAAACCAAAGAGAATCCCAACAGAGGTGGAGATCGTACGGCTCATAGTCGGTCTCTTGTGCGCAAATAAGTGAACATCAATTCAAAAGGGATCTCGTAGTAGAAATAGTCCATCAATTCGGGTTTGCCGTAAATGCGATTCCCTCGAATTTTTTGAACGTGCCGAACAGCATCAATATCCTTGAAAGCCCGATGCATGGCATAGAACTGAAAGCGGGCGACATTCTGTTCCCCAAATAGCGAGGCGTGAAAAACTAATTCCCAGGGATAGTCCTCTCGGGGAATCGCCTTTCGCATGATTTCCTCGACCCAGTCCTCTCTTTTCTTCAGTTTTATGTTTCGGACGATACCGTGATCCACCAATTTCAGCTGATACATAAAGGTGCCGATACTGTCTTTGGCGTGAATCTTCACGACTTCACTTTCCTCCAACATAAAGTAGTCAATGCGCGGAGCGGTTTCCCATCCGCGTTCGCGAGCCGGGTACTTGTAAGCACCTTCCTCAGAGGCCTTCACCATTACGTAATAGGCCTTTGTTCCGTAATACAGTCGAAAAGTCTCAATGAATCGAATATTGTCCTCGCCCAAGGCATAATTAGGGTCATCTTGGATGTTCTCCCAACGAAAACTAGTCGTTCGAACCGGAATAGCTCCGGGTAGGCTATACCAGCGCATATCTTCTCCAAAGGTCCATCCTGTGATGACTTCACCATCGAGCCGAGCTAAGGAGCTGTCCTCTGATACCGGTTGGGGTAGGTTTTCTCTTCCCTGTCCGAGCATGGTGCTGGAACAAAGAATCATCGCTAGATATAAGGTCAATTTCAACTTCCCCATGGGTAAAAATTAGTAAACTTGACGTAAAGTAACGCAGAATTGCCAACTACACCACCTAAGGTCGCGATAATCACCGTCAATTTCAATCAGACGGAGGCAACTGAAGAATTGCTTCGCAGTTTGAGGGCCTTTCCATATACTGAACTAGAGATTTGGGTGGTGGACAATGGATCCGGTGAAAATCCATCTGAGCTGGTCGAACGATTCCCGGAAATTAAATACATCCGTTCCGACCTGAACCTAGGGTTTGCAGGGGGAAATAATCTAGCGGTAACTGCAGCAGAAGCCGATTACTACTTTTTCATCAACAACGATACAGAGGTCACTGAAGGTCTCATCGAAAGACTTGTCGAGGATCTCGAGCAGCATCCGGATTGGGGAGGGGTCAGTCCGAGAATTCTTTACCACCATACACCGGACACGTTGCAGTATGCGGGAGCCACCAAAATGCACCCACTAAAAATTGGAAATGAAAGCCTAGGCTACATGGAAAAGGACTCGGAGTCCTTTCATAAAATTGTTCCCACGGAATTCTTGCACGGTGCAGCCATGATGATTCGGGGTTCTGTCATTAAGCAAGTCGGGCCCATGGATGATGTGTTCTTTCTGTACTACGAAGAATATGATTGGTGTGAGCGAATCAAAAGGGCCGGTTATCCTCTATACGTTGACGGACGTGTGGCCATCTATCACAAAGAATCTCTGAGTACAGGAAAAGCGAGTCCTCTAAAAACCTATTACCTTACTCGGAACCGCCGTTTGTGGGCGCGAAGGAATCAAACAGGAGTCACCAAGGTCCTTAGTGGGTTGTATTTCTACCTTGTGGTCATTCCAAAGAATTTGCTGAAATTCACCATATCCCGCGAGTTCAAGCACCTCAAAGCAACTTGGCAAGCGGCCACCTGGAACTTAAGTCATCGAGCATGATCGTCATCTCTATCTTATGGACGGCCCTTTTCATTTATCTCGGTTTTTCCGTGATCTATTTCCACCTATTCTCTTGGGGCGCTCTTTTCCCACTCAAGGACCCATCTCCAGTTGATGACTTAAAGCGAAAATATGCCGTACTGATTCCCGGGTACAAGGAAGATGCCGTCATCGTATCCGTAGCAGAAGCCGCGTTGAAACAGGACGCAAGTAAGGAGTGGTATGACGTCATAGTCATTGCCGATAGTTTTCAGTCCGAAACCCTTCAGCGATTAGCTGCGCTTCCTATTAAGGTAGTCGAAGTTGAATTCGAGGTAAGTACCAAATCCAAAGCCTTGAACAAAGCTATGGAGGTCGTTGGTGACGACTACGATGTTGCTGTGATCCTAGATGCAGATAACGTGATGGAAGAAGACTTCCTCCGGCGCATTGATGCTCAATTTGATCTCGGGTTTACGGTTGTCCAAGGACACCGCGTCGCCAAAAATACCGGCACTGCCATGGCGCAGCTTGACGCCATTTCTGAAGAAGTAAACAACAGTGTCTTTAGGAAAGGACACCGCGTATTTGGCTTGAGCAGCGCGCTCATTGGATCTGGAATGGCCTTTGATTACGCATTTTTCAAGGATATCATGGCCCGAATTAAGGCCATAGGAGGGTTCGATTAAAGAACTGAGCTCGAGATGCTCAGAGATCGAATAAAAATAGCGTATTCCATAGATGCTGTAGTTTATGATGAAAAGGTCAGTCAAGGAAAAAGCTTTCAGAATCAACGACGCCGTTGGCTTTCCGCACAGTTCATTTACCTCCAGCGGTATTTCGGTTCGGCACTCAAGCATTTGCTGACGAAAGGAAACGTGGACTTCTTTGACAAGGCGATTCAAATGGCCCTTGTTCCTCGTGCTTTGTTGATCGGATTTGTCGGGCTGTTTGGCGTGTTGTCCTTCTTCATCCCGATACCTCCGAGTAGTAATGGATGGCAGTTGCTCTTCTTGCTTCTGGTGTTGGCCTTTTTATTCTCCATTCCTCGAAAATTCTACAATGCAAAAACGCTCCGTGCCGTCTTGTATTTGCCAATCGGCATTTTGAACATGCTGCTCTCGCTCCTTCGAATTCGCGGGGCCAATAAGAAATTCATTCATACGCCTCACGGCGAAGACTCTAAGGACTCATGAGGATAGGTATTGAAGCACAACGCATATTCCGTCCCAAAAAACACGGAATGGACATGGTGGCCTTGGAAATGATCCGCCAACTCCAAAAAATTGACTCGGAGAACGAGTATTTCATTTTTGTCAAGCCCGATGAAGACCGTTGTTGGGAGCCTTCGGAGAACTTTCACTTGGTAGAATTGACGGGGTCATATCCCGTTTGGGAGCAGATCAAGCTTCCCAAAAAAGCCAAAGAACTAAAGCTCGATGTGCTTCACTGCACGTCGAATACAGCCCCTGTGAGAAACTCCGTTCCGCTGATTGTCACCTTGCACGACATTATCTTTCTAGAAAAGAATAACCTAATGACCAAGGGATTTACTTGGTATCAGAAACTCGGCAATGTTTACCGCCGTTGGGTGGTTCCAGCCATCTTGCCGAAGGCAAAAAAAGTGATCACGGTAAGCAATTTCGAAAAAGACCGGATCGGCAGACAGTTGGGCTTGAAGGATAACCAACTCGTGGCGGTTTACAATGGAGTAGGCGATCACTTTAAACCTGTTCGTGAAGAAAACGAGCAACGGCGCGTCCGAGAGAAGTATGGATTGCCGGATCAGTACATTTTCTTTTTTGGGAATACGGACCCCAAGAAGAACACCCCTCGAACGCTGCGGGCCTACGTAGATTATTGCCGTGAGAATGAGCATCCGCTTCCTCTGGTGATTGGGGATTACGCCCGGGAGCTCGTAGAGAATCTTTTGAAGGAGCACTCGGCATCTGATCTTATGGGGCAGTTCATTTTTCCCGGCTACATCCTGAACACCGATATGCCAGCCATTCTCACTATGGCAGACGTTCTCCTGTATCCCAGCCTCCGCGAGAGCTTTGGTATTCCCATTCTCGAAGGGATGGCTTGCGAAACTCCAGTACTCACGTCACGGGCTGCGAGCATGCCCGAGGTCGCCGGTGAGGCCGCCTTGCTGGTAGATCCCAATGAGCAAAAAGAGATTTCTGATGGTCTAAAGCGGCTTCTTGAGGATCAGGCCCTACGGGCCGATTTAATTGCTCGAGGCGTTGAAAGAGCCCGTGAATTCTCTTGGCGCAATACGGCGAAATCTGTTCTTGAACTCTATCATCAATTGAAGTAAGCTACTATGTGGGTGACTATTTTTTGGGTCTTGTTGTTTATCGTCTTCTATTCCTATCTCGGATACGGAATTCTTCTGGGCATCCTCATCAAGCTTGGATTCCGAAACAAGGAAGAGGTACCTGAATCGAATGAGTGGCCTTCAGTAGCTTTAATTGTCCCCTGTTTTAATGAGGGTAGCTATATCGAAGACAAAATCAAGAACTCCCTAGAACTGGATTATCCCAGAGATCGAATCGAATTCATCTTCATTTCAGATGGTAGCTCCGACAATACACCTGAGATTGTTCGTCGCTATGAAGGGCAAGTAAAACCCATGCACGAAGATGCGCGACGTGGGAAAGCGGCAGCTATGAATCGCGCCGTAGAGGCGACCCAAGCCGAGGTCCTCATCTTCTGCGACGCCAATACGGAACTGAATGCAGAAGCCATCAAGAGTATCGCCCGACATTACCATAATCCAAAGATTGGTGGAGTTGCGGGTGTAAAAACCATCAAACAAAACGACGCTGAGAGTGCCAGTGGAGCGGGTGAAGGAATCTATTGGAAGTACGAATCCACCCTCAAGAAGTGGGATAGTCGATTCTACACGGTGGTAGGCGCGGCAGGAGAACTCATGAGTTACCGTAGAGATTTATATGAAGAGCTACCTCAGGACACCATCCTTGACGACTTTATGCAAAGTATGCGCGTTTGCGAGAAGGGCTACAGAGTCGTCTACGTTGGAGCCGGAGCAGGCGAGCAGAGCGGCGAGTGCCAATGTTGAAGAAGAACTAAAGCGCAAGATCAGAATCGCTGCAGGAGGTTGGCAAAGTGTATTTAGACTCAAGCGTGCGGGAAATCCTTTCTTTGATTTTAGACTTTGGTTTCAGTACGTTTCTCACCGAGTGCTGCGGTGGAGTATTGGTCCCATTAGCTTCTTTTTATTGGTTCCGCTTGTTACTTTCCTTTGGTTGTCCAATACGCCTGGATTTGGGTTCTTCTTTTGGGCCATGGTGGTTGTGTACGGGATGATTTTCATTGGACGACTTCTCAACGATCGCAAAACACAGATCAAAGTCTTCTGGGTTCCCTATTATTTCTTCGTGATGAACTATGCTGTCATCATGGGACTCTTTAGGTTCTTGAAAGGGAATCAGAGCAGTCTATGGGAGCGAGCAAAACGCGCGGGATAAATTTTCTCATTCGCGTCTACCTATTCTCAAATTGGGAAGACATACAATTCCCCATTTCTGTTAAATGGCTGTTTATCAAGACTTAAGCCTTATGGTACTTTTGGCACAAAGCTTGAATATCTTGTAGCAGTTGTTTTTAGGTGGGGAAAGCCCTTTGAGAAGTCATACGATTTTGAAAAGGGTTTTCTTTTTTTTACCCCGCCTTGTCTAGAGGCTCAATTCCGTGCTTTACGCGAACCAAATGAGCGAACGACTGCCCGGAGATTTTACTGTCGCACCAAGAGATGAAATCAAAGTATTCGAAGGGTGCTTTTTCCAAGGGCTCTTCAATCAAGCTCATCAGTTCATCGCGCAATTCAATAAAGGGCTTTGTATCCTTAGGTTCATACTGATGAAGGCGCTTGAAGAAGCGAATGAGCGCTTGTTCCGTTTTGAAGACGCGGTTACGCTTTTTAAGGTATCGGTACGTGCTTTCGCTCTGATAGACCACCAGTTCGAAATGTCCCAATTCATAATGGAGAACCAGACTCATGAATTTCGAGAAGCTGAATAAATCCTCATTCTCGTCAATTCGCGTCTCATTCAAAATTTTATTGACATTCTTCAGGCTATCCGAGTACTGCTCTAAACCGAAATAGAGCGTAGCGATATTGAATAAGAAGTCAGCCTTGCGCAGCGGACTCAATTTTGTGTCGAACTTTTTAAGTCCACCTTCCACCTCGGGAAGGATATCAAGAGCCCTATCATATTCTCCTTTCTGCACATGAATAGTGAGCTCGAGTGATTTAAGAATGCTGAAAATCCGCATCTGAAGGTCCACATTGTCCTTTTGATCCAGTCGAGCAACGAACTCACCCAATTTGTCAAAGTGATCTCGTATTTCGCTGTGTTTCTTCAGTTGATTTCCGATGTAGATTACATTGGACAAGATGCTGAAGTAGGTGTTGGGTTCTTCTTTGAAGAGGATGAAGTTTTTTTCAATGAGTCTCAGGTTGAGAATCATATGTTGATAGCTCTTCTCGTAATCCCCGGTGGAGAAGTTGTGTGCTGAATAGATATGGTGAAACAAGTACTTCGCTTCAACGGTGAGCGCCATGTCCTCATCTTGAAGATGCGGATCCAAGAGGATCTGATTGAATTTCTCTTTTTCCTCTAAGTTTCGAACTTTTCCACCTTTGTATAGCGGAAGGAAGAAACGAGACTTCAAGTTCCAGAAGGTGTAGTAGTTCTTAATGAGCTCAATAGTATGTAAGTCTTCTTCGAGAATGTCCTTGATGGCCTGATCGTCTTGTCCCGAATAGTTGTCCTTTTCTAAAATCCGCTTTTCCCAAAGTCTAATTTCCAACAGGGTGGTGTGCTTGTCGTGTTCAAGCGCTAGCTTTTTGGCTTTTTTCAACAACTTGTCGCACTGTCTGTAAAGCGTCTTCTTGTACAGGATTTCCGCCATATGCAGCATTTTCTTGAGCTCAGCATCAACGGAGCTAGAAGCGTGATAGGCGTGAAGACTCTTGAGAATTAGTTCGTAGAGACGTGATTTTGTTACTGCAAATCGCTTGACAAACTTTTCCCCTTTAAAACGATCTAGAATGATCTGCTCGTCGTAGGTCTCTTGTTCGTCTACCGCGTCAAAGACTTGAATATGAACGTTGTTCTTTTCGATCACATGTCGCGTTGCATATATCTTGAAATACCGCTTTTCATGCGGTGTCAAGCTATGCACTAAAGCGTGAAGATGTTCGCTTGTTTTCTTAGACATGTAATTAGGTTTGGTGTGTTACAGAGTAACAGAGTACAATATAGTGGATTCAAGAGCCCATA
The DNA here is from genome assembly GCA_017798125.1 of Cryomorphaceae bacterium. NCBI lineage: Bacteria > Pseudomonadati > Bacteroidota > Flavobacteriia > Flavobacteriales > Cryomorphaceae > Cryomorphaceae bacterium. The sequence goes on along the minus strand of CP059070.1, from coordinate 2,377,304 downwards.
ATACAAGGGCTCTAGCTTGGAGGAAAATCAGAAGTGTGATATTAGGAAAAGCGGATTACCCGATTAGAGGCGTGATTTTAGGGAAATCAGGGGCTTGAAGCCAGTTTGCATCGGATATGTGATTTTATCCAGACTTTCGGAATTGTGATTTTAGCGAAAAGTCACCGGGCATCAACAGAGCAAATCATGCAACGCACGGATCCACCTCCAAATGTTTCGATCAAGGGTATAGTACCGACCACAACTTCGTAAATGTCCTGAATAACAGCTTTTTGGCTTGGCTGTAGTGATTGCCATGCTGTTTTGCTTAACGCCATAACGGGTCCGGAATGGCCTTCTAACTCAATCCAATTCCCCGCGAAAGAGGCCATTTGCTCGTGATTCAGATGCATCACCGGACGATTCGACGAATTCAGAGTGGTAATAACTTCAATGCGTTGATCTTGAGGGATTGCTTCCCAACAACCCATAGCCAGATGTTGGCCGAGGCCAAAAACGACATTGGTGTGGTAGATCGCCTGGCCATTTTTATCGAAGGCGTCGAAGAGCATGGCACGCAATCCTAAGTCTGTAGCTACTTGGTGGACCAATTCGTCGTCCGTTCGAGGTGAACGCGTTGCAAAGATTAATTCTTGAAGCGGGTCGAATATGAGGGATCCCGTGCCTTCAAGAAATCTACCGTCTTTCTCGTGAGGGCTCAGATCCGTGATTTTTGTCTGCGGCCAGTCAATGACGAGTTGATCTACCCATTGAGGACGCCGCTCATCGCGCCGTGTAGGCGCTAACATAGGATAAAGGAAAACGCGCCCTTTTTTTGGATGGAAGCTAACCCAATTGTTAGGGAAAACCGCATCGGGATTAGCCGTCTCGGAAGGCTCGTCGAATACCTCCACAAGTACACCGGCGTTCCGCAAGGAGTGGACCAAGGCATCGAATTCTAATCGAGCGAGTTCAGGAAGATTATCGGGGGGCTTTTCTTCACTTTGAAAGGCGTTGCTCTGCGCGGTTTGCGGATTGGGTCCAAAAGCGGCCGGGCGAACCATAAAGACTCTCGAGGCCATTAGAAATTCGGACGAAGAAGGTACTTCATGTAGAACTTGTCGATGGTCTGAACGACGTTGTCTGGCTCATCGCAAATGGTGATCAAATCCAGATCTTCAGGGCTGACGTTCGCAAATTCATTGAGCACAGTGGTTTTAATCCAGTCGAGCAGTGGGGACCAGAATTCAGAACCGTACAGAATAATGGGGAAGCGTTCTATTTTATTCGTTTGTATCAAGGTCAAGGATTCGAAGAACTCGTCCAAGGTTCCGAAACCGCCAGGCATGGCAATAAAGGCTTGAGAATACTTGACAAACATGACCTTCCGAACAAAGAAGTAATCAAAATCAATGTTTTTGTCTGGGTCGATATAAGGGTTCGATCCTTGCTCCATGGGGAGCTCGATATTCAAGCCTACCGAATTCCCTCCGGCACGCTTGGCACCTTTATTGGCCGCTTCCATGATACCGGGTCCACCTCCGCTTATTACACCATATCCACGTTGGCACAACCGGAAGGCAATGTCTTCTGCAAGCAGGTAGTACTTGTCCTCAGGTTTAGTGCGCGCGGAACCAAAAATACTGACGCAGGGGCCTATTTTACTGAGCTTCTCAAAGCCTTCAACAAATTCAGACATGACCTTGAAGATGGCCCAACTATCGTTGGCCTTGATCTCATTCCAGTCTCTCTGTAGATTACTCTTAAGTCGTTGGTTCATAGCTTGCCGTTTTAGCGGCTGCCGCACGAGTCCATTCGAGTTCTTTCTTGAGGAACTGACCGGTATAGCTGTGCGCCATTTCCGCGATTTCTTCTGGAGTACCCGTTCCCAAAATAGTGCCACCTTCTGCGCCACCTTCAGGACCAAGGTCAATGATGTGATCGGCGACCTTGATGACATCAAGATTGTGCTCAATCACAAGGACAGAATTGCCCCGATCTATTAAACGCTGCAGAACGTCCAGAAGTACGCGAATATCCTCAAAATGTAGACCGGTAGTGGGTTCATCCAGAATATACAGGGTCTTTCCTGTGTCCCTTTTACTGAGTTCCGTAGCCAGTTTAACCCGTTGTGCTTCACCTCCCGATAGAGTAGTGCTCTGCTGACCCAATTTGACGTAGCCTAGCCCTACATCGTTGAGTGTTTTGATTTTGTTGTAGATCTTAGGAATGTTCTTGAAGAACTCTGAAGCATCTTCAACGGTCATGTCCAGAACTTCGGCTATGGATTTCCCTTTGTAGCGAACCTCAAGGGTTTCTCGATTGAATCGCTTCCCACTACAGGTAGGGCATGGCACTTGTACATCGGGTAAGAAATTCATCTCGATCACCTGTACACCGGCTCCTTGGCAGGTTTCACAACGCCCACCCTTTACGTTAAAACTAAATCGACCAGGCTTGTACCCTCGGATTTTCGCTTCGGGAAGATTGGAGAACAGGGCCCGAATATCGCCCCACACATTGGTGTACGTAGCGGGATTTGATCTCGGGGTTCGTCCAATGGGGCTTTGATCAATATCGATGACTTTGTCAATGTGCTCGACCCCTTCAATTCGATCGTACTCCATAGGTTTGGTGACCGCGTTGTAGAAATGGGCGCTCAGAATACGATACAAGGTCTCGTTAATAAGCGTTGATTTTCCGCTACCACTTACACCGGTAACACAAGTCAATACGCCGAGAGGAAGCTCAATGTCCACGTTCTTTAAGTTGTTCCCTCGTGCGCCGAAAAGTTTGATCGTTTGATTAGCTGTCTCTCTGCGTCCTTCGGGTAGGTCAATCCGTTTAACTCCTTTGAGGTATTCCGCGGTCAGGGTAGGGAGCTCAAGTACGTGGTTTGGTTTCCCTTCGGCCACGATATGACCTCCGTGTACACCTGCTCCGGGGCCAATGTCAATCACATGATCCGCGTGTTCGATCATATCCCGGTCGTGTTCCACAACAATGATGCTGTTACCCACATCCCTCAGGTCCTTTAAAGCTTGAATGAGCTTGATGTTGTCTCGTTGATGGAGCCCAATACTAGGCTCATCGAGGATGTATAGTACACCGACCAGTTGAGACCCTATCTGAGTCGCTAAACGAATACGTTGTGCTTCGCCACCTGAAAGGCTCTTACTACCTCTGTTTAAGCTCAGATAATCTAGACCGACATCGCTGAGAAAACCGAGTCGGGATCGGATTTCTTTTAGGATTTCCAATGCGATGACTCGCTGTCGTTCACTGACGCGATCTTCTACACCAACCAACCAAGTTCGAAGGTCTCCAATGCTCATATTGCTGAGCTGGAAAATGTTATGATGATCAATGCGGAAGTGAAGGCTTTCTTTTCGAAGTCGCGCACCGCCGCATTCCGGGCAGTTCTTTTTGATCATGTAATCTCCGGCCCAACGTCTTAAGCTTCGACTCTTTGCGTTGTTGTGTTGCTGCTCCAAGAAGGGGATGAGTCCATCAAAATTGATAGAGTAGGTCTTAGTCACACCCAGCGTTTTGCTCTTGACTTCAAACGTCTCATGGGCTCCATGGAGAATGGCCTTCCATCCTTCATCTGGAATCTCTCCGACAGGCGTATTGAGGTCAAATCCAAAACGCTCTCCGATCATTTTAAGCTCTCCAAAGATCCAGTTGTTCTTCATTTCGCCGAGTGGCGCAATGCCTCCATTTTTAATGGACTTCTTTGGATTCGGAGCAATCTTGTCGCGGTCCACAACAGAAACCTTTCCAATTCCATTGCAGCTCGGGCAGGCCCCTTTGGGAGAGTTGAAGGAAAACGTATTTGGTTCGGGATGATCGTAAGCAATACCGCTTGTCGGACACATGAGCTGACGAGAGAAATACCGGACTTCATCGCTTTGATGTCGCTGAACCATCAGCATCCCCTTTCCCTGGTTCATGGCCGTCTCGATGGATTGCTTCAATCTTTGATCACTGGAGGAATCCACCTGTAGGCGGTCGATGACAATTTCAATGTCGTGGGTTTTATAACGATCCAGCTTCATGCCACGGGTCACCTCCACTAATTCTCCGTCAACACGGGCACGGACAAAGCCTTGCTTAAGGATGGTTTCGAAAAGCTCCCGATAATGACCTTTACGTGCTCGGACGACAGGAGCCAGCAGTAGAATTCGCTCTCCCTCAAAGTCTTCTTTGATGAGCTGTCGAATTTGCTCGTCTGTATAGCTTATCATTTTCTCACCCGAAACATAACTGTAAGCATCTGCGGCCCTGGCGTAGAGGAGGCGCAAAAAGTCATAAACTTCTGTGATGGTTCCTACAGTAGATCTCGGGTTCTTGCTCGTCGTTTTCTGTTCTATGGAGATGACGGGGCTCAGCCCGTTAATCTTGTCGACATCGGGTCGCTCCAGGCCACCCAGGAATTGCCGCGCATACGCGGAAAATGTCTCAATGTACCTACGCTGTCCTTCGGCGTAGATGGTGTCAAAGGCCAATGAACTTTTACCGCTACCACTCAAACCTGTGATAACAACCAGCTCATCCCTAGGAATAGATATATCGATGTCCTTGAGGTTGTGCACACGGGCACCAAGTACCTCTAACTTCTCTTCAAATTGGGTCATTCTACCGCCTTCTCTCTGTAGTAAACGCTTGTGTCTGTTGGTAGTTTAATCACGTACTCCTTTTCACTTGGATTCCGCAAATAGCTTTCGCGAAGCCAAGGGTTATAGTACTTAAGTGTTTTGTAGGATATTCCTTTCTCTTGAGCAAAATCACTCCAATGCGTCACACTCGAATCTACAACGGCATCGTACAAGTCGGGCATGGTATACAAATCCTTCTCTCGGTAGTGAAAACCGTATTTCTCCGGATGTTCCATGACTTCTTTAATGGCCATGATGCGGAATACATATCGACTGGTCTCGGGATTGAGCAATAAATTCCAATAGGAATTGACTTTTTGTCGCTCGAGTTGACGCTCTAGACCATTCATCCCCATATTGTAGCTCGCAGCGGCAAGGGACCAGGTTCCGAACTTTTCTTTAGCCTCCAAGAGGTAGTCACAGGCGGCATAGGTCGCCTTCTCTAAATGATATCGCTCATCAATTTCTTTGTTGACCTCTAAACCATATTCAGGGCCTGTAGACTTGAGGATTTGCCAGAAACCAGCGGCACCGGCGGGGGATACAATGTTTTGCAAGCCGCTCTCGGCAACCGCCAAATACTTGAAATCATCCGGAACACCCATTTCGGCTAGAATGGGCTCGATGATGGGGAAATACTTATTGGAACGCTTGAGAAGAAGAAGGCCATTCGACTGCCAGTACGTGTTCACCAAGAGTTCGCGGTCAAGGCGTTCCAACACGTCCGGGTCACTGACGGGAACGGTCTCGTCCATGAAACGAGGTTCGTTCGGCAAGTTGAGCGCGTAGACGTTGTAATTCCGCTCAAAGGTTTCCTCAAAAGTCACATCATCGGTTTCGACATCCTTATCCGAATAGATGAAGAGCTGGGTCAGGACAAAGAGGACAGCTAGTAATCCGGTAGCTTGAAGGAACTTTTTCATAGGGTAAAGGGACTCTCAAAGTCTTTCAAGAAGGCAGCAACTTGGTCCTTCTCGCTCAAAATTGGATTTTCCACATCCCAATTAATGTGTACGTCCGGATCGTTCCAGCGAATCGCGTCCTCACTTTCCTTGTTGTAGTACTGGGTGCACTTGTAGGAGAAAATCGTGTTGTCTTCAAGTGTTAAGAAACCATGTGCAAAACCGGGGGGAATCCAAAACTGATTCTGAAGCTCTTCGTCCAGGATTTCGGCATGATACTGTCCGTAAGTTGGGGATCCTTTGCGAATGTCCACGGCAACATCGAGTACGGAACCTTTGATTACACGTACTAATTTGCCTTGGGCAAATGGAGGCTTTTGAAAATGAAGGCCTCTAAGGACACCCTTTTGTGATAGGCTCTGATTATCTTGAACGAAAGGCCCAATAATTCCGGCTTCTCGGTAGCGTTCTTCTGAGTATGTTTCGGCAAAATAACCTCGGTCATCGCGGAATACTCGAGGAGTGATGACCAGCAGACCGTCTATATGGGAGGGGGTAATTTTCATAAGGAGCGAAGATACGAAGATTCTACCCCAAAATAATGAAAACAATACCTTCGCTGAGCTGTAATTAAGATATGCATCAAGTAAGTGTTTTAGGGGCGACAGGTCTTGTCGGACGAATGCTAATGGAAGAACTCATAGGGCATCCTGAGATCGAAAGGATTCAGGTTTGGTCTAGGCGTCCTCTTGCCATTAGCCACCCTAAAGTGGAGGTTATTGTTGCCGACCTATTTGATATTCAGCATCACGACACTCCTTTTTTAGAAGATGGAGTTTTCTGCTGCATTGGTACCACTAACGCCAAGACGCCGGATGAGGAAACATATCGAGCCATTGATTATGGTATTCCAGTCTCAGCAGCGTGTAAGGCGCGAAGAGACGGGGTGGAAGCCTTTGCGGTCGTATCCACCATTGGAGCCAATGCCGGTGCTCAGCCATTTTATTTGCGAACGAAAGGACAGATGGAGCTCGATGTTCTCAAGCACGGACCTCGGCGCAAATGGGCGCTCCGCCCAAGTTTTCTATTGGGCCCTAGAGGAGAGAAAAGAACGGGGGAGAGTATTGGGAAATTTTTCATCCAGCTGTTCGGCCCATTCCTCATGGGTTCGTGGAAAAGATATCGGGGGATTCAAGCCCGAGATGTCGCCAAGGCGATGATTGAATTGGTATTGAATCCCCGCGATAAATATGTGTGGGAAAGTGATGAGATCAAAGACCTTGCACTACTTTATCCTTCGGATAGCTAACCCGGAAACCACATTCGTACGTTTCGGTCGCCTTTCCATCTAAATCAAACTTCCATTCTAATTTCCCATCGTGTTCGGTATACGAACCCTTGCGACATTCCATTCGCTCAATTTCTAGACCTTCTTGCCTTGAAAGCGGGATATGATCCTCGATGTAAACGGTGACTGGACTGGACTTGAAGTTCTGTACTCGGTAACTGTATACGCGCTCTTGCTCAATTCGTTTCCCAATAATGCGGTTCTTTGAACCACTCATGAGGAGTTCGCGAGTTACTTGAATACCATCGTCGAAGCCCATGCTTACCTCAAGAGTATCGGCGTACATATTTTGATGAATCGCCAGCTCGCCTAGGAACATGTTTTGGTAGTATAACTTGGCCTTTGCGTCAGGGAGCATGTATTCTTGCCAATCCGCAAATCGGGCCTGAACATACACGCGCGAATCGAGCTTAGGCACCGCAACTAGGCGATACTCGCAATCGAGTTTCGCGGACTCCAATTTTACACGGACGGGATAGGCTGCCCCCGATTTCACTGTGAACTTTCGATCAAACTCAAAGCGCTTGTAGGCCAGTTGTTGATATGATTTGGCTTGAGCCACATCAAAGGATTGGACTATAACCGCATCCATGACCTCTTCGTCTGCCACATCCTCTTCCGCCGCATAGACCTGAACGGCGTCCAGTAAGGCCGCATCTCTACGAGCACCGCGTTGGATGAAATTCAACACCCACGGCTGAAGCATGGGCTTATTCCGATATCCTGCTGGATTGCTGGTCGATACAAAGAGGTCAATGCCCTTCCAATCTGTTCCTGTATTCTGATGCAGCAGAGCGCGTTGCTGCAATTCCATGGGTTCACCATATCCGTTCGAGCGAAACTCGATTTCAGGTTGCCAGCCCGCTGAAGGCACGGTGTAGCTGAAATCCATGCTCCCGCTTCCCGCTCGCTCGGCGTCAATTGTAAGGACCAAGCGATAGTCGTAATACGGATTCTTTGTAGGGTAAAGACTCTGGTATTCTTGACGTAGCGCTTGCAGTCGTTGACCCAATCGGCCACCGGTTTGCGTATAAAGCGCTTCTTCGCGCTGCAATTCAAGAAGGGCATCATTGACGATGGTCAAGCGTTTGCTTAGATAGTCCACGGCATTCTTCAACAATTCAAGGGAATCCCCGATGGCTTGCCCTTGGTTGATCGGATTTTCCAATAGAAGCCGTTTTTCGTTCTTGAGTACATCCAGTCGAAACCTCATGTCTTGCTGCCAATAGCGCATATCACTCAAGCTGTCGTCCGCAGCTTTGATCTTGGCCTGGAGTTCCCGTGCACGGGGATCCGTCGGTTCGGCGTTGTCCGGTTGAATGGTTCGGATTTCGTGGCGATAAGAGAGCAGGGTATAAGGGCCGGTTCCCGCAAGTATGATGCTGCTCGGATTAATACTGGGTTCCAAACCGTGCAGAATAACTTCCTGTATACCAGCGCTGAATTGAATATCGGCTGAGCGCTTTATTTGTGCGCCTGAAAGGAAGAACGTGACTTCATCCACCTCGGAGATAATTTCGCCTTCAGCGGATACGGAAAAGGATAGCAGTACGGCTAAAGCCGCGGTGAGTAGGTGTTTCATGACAAAGGAATTGAATTTGTAGAGAGAACTACAATTAGGATGCCAGATTGCCTAAGAAGGCGTCAATCTTCAATTGCATGGCCCTACGGGCCGATGAGTCCGCGAGCAAAAAGTGATTCCCTTCCAAGAATTCAACCCCGGTCGTTGAGGTGTCCAACGGGAGTACTCGATCTCCCAAACCATGGATTCTAAGTTGAGGGTAAGACGATTCTGTTCCTTCCCATTTTCCCAAAGCATCAATCACCCAGCGGTAGAATGAGGGGTCTGTTTTGCGCTCAATGGCCGCAATGGCCCTGGCGTTTTTAGGATCCAATATCGCCTTTCGACGAGCCCACCTCTTGCCCAACCACCAACCCAGTCGGTAGGGGATCCAATGATGAAGACCGAGCCGCAGGGCGCGACGGTGAATTTTAGGGAGTTCCTCAGGCGTAACAAAAGTGGAGAGAAGCACACAGCCTGCCAGTTTAAAATGATCCGTCATTTCCAGGGCCATGGGACCGGCAAAGCTCATGCCGATAACGACATCACCGGCTTGAAGTTGTAGGTGATGTCCCCATCGTAAAGCGTAGGCTCTAAGGCTTTCCTGGGGCTCCTGAGGAATCTGGTGGTGCACTTCAATATTGACCAGTGAGCTCAGCTGCTTCACCGCACGAGCGTCCATTCCCAGTCCAAGAAGTGCCACCACTCGCATCAAAGGAACTTTTGAAGAGCTTCGGTCAAGGGCTGAGCCGTATGGGCATTGGCCGAAATGATTTCACGGCCATAGATGAAGTCTACACTTTCGGAGAAATCCGTGACAATACCACCGGCTTCCATAACCAAAAGAGATCCGCCGGCAACATCCCATGGACTGAGTCCGTATTCGTAAAAGCCCTCAAATCGTCCACAAGCCACATAGGCTAAGTCCGTCGCGGCAGAGCCCAATCGGCGTATACCGCGAGAGTGCTGCATGAGATGAGCTAAGAGGTCTAAATAACCCCGCATCTTTTCGAAATCGTAATACGGGAAGCCCGTGGCGTACAAGGAGGCAGCAAAGCTGGTTTGCGGACTTACCTGAATGGCCTTTCCATTCAAGTAGGCACCGCCATCTTTCCAGGCGTAGAAGTTCTCGTCCTTGGTGATTTCATACACCACCCCAATCAAGAGTTTGTTCCGATAGGTCAACCCGATACTTACGGCATAGCAAGGAATACCGTGAATGTAGTTGGTGGTGCCGTCTAAAGGGTCGATGATCCAGAGGTAGTCTTGATCTTCGGCTCCAGCAGTTCCTTCTTCGGTTACGAAGCCAGCTTCAGGTAGAAGCGCTCCCAGTGCTTCGACCAACTGTTCCTCTGCGGTCTTGTCCACGTAACTGACCAGTGAGTTGAAACTCTTGCGTTCCACGTGCTCAAAGGCGTTGAATCGAACGCGTTCATCTTCGATGTATTGACCCACGCGCTTGGCCAGTTCGGCAACTTGTAGGGTGAAGTCTTGAAGTTCTTTTCCGCTCATTTCCAGAGGTTGATTCGATCGATGAGTTCTCTTTTCTCCACTAGTGTATACCCGGTATCCGTCATGGCCTTACCCCATTTTTCTAATTCGGGATTATCTGCTGGAATATGTTCCTCTCGGCTGTCGTAAGCTTCGCGTGAAGGCCAAAGAGCAAGGGCGACATACAGACCAGTGGACTTTTCGAACCAAAGACGACTACCACCGCTGTTGGAGTAGTGGAGGTAGATTTCGGTCACGCGAGCCCAAGATTCCTCAAAGGCATCTTTTTGGCCTTCGGGGACAGCGAAGGTGTATTGCATAGTAATCATGCGTTTTGTTTTGTCATGGATTCAACCAAGGTGTCGATGCGGTCTGAGCGGAGCAATTCATCGGCCCGTAGGGCATGAAGAAAGCCTTGCTCGGAAATGTGATCCACCATGTTTAGCAGGGGGTCAAAATATCCGTCGACATTGAGCAAACCTACTGGTTTCGCAATAATTCCAAGTTGGTTCCAGGTTAAGATTTCGAAGAGTTCGTCCAGGGTTCCCAATCCTCCTGGGAGGGCAATGAACCCATCGGCCAGTTGAGCCATAAGGGACTTGCGTGCATGCATGGACTCCACGACGTAGAGCTTGGTCACGCCGTGATGCGCTCGTTCGGCGGCCACCATTCGGTCGGGAATCACTCCGTACACTTCTCCGCCACCTTCGAGGACGGCATCGGCCACTGTACCCATGAGTCCGGCTCTGCCACCTCCATAAACCAGTCCAATCCCGGATTTGGCGAGGTGTTGACCAACGACTTTGGCCGCATCTACATACTTTGGATCACGTCCTGTGGACGCGCCGCAAAAAACCGCAATATTCTTCATGGACTTAGGCGTGTACGTTCGCCCCAAGATACTCAAATCGGACCAAGCCATCTTCGTCGATATCGGTCAATCGGACTTGAGCGCGTGTATTGACCAGGGCTGGATCCCAGGGCATTTTCACCTTCACGTAGTTCTCGGTGAAGCCGTGGATGTATCCTTCCTTGTTTTCGCCCTCGAATAGGACATCAAAAGTTCCGCCCAGTTGAGATTCATAGAATTGACGGCGCTTCTTAGCGCTCAATACGCGAAGCATTTTGGAGCGTTTGTGCCGAACGGCTTTGTCGACGACCCCTTCCATTTCAGCGGCTTCCGTATTCGCCCGTTCACTGTAGGTGAACACGTGCAAGTAGTTGATGTCGAGGTCGTTCAGGAAGTTATAGGTCTCCAAGAATAGCTCGTCGGTTTCGCCCGGGAAGCCCACAATCACGTCGACTCCGATACACGCTGCAGGCATGACCTCGCGTATGCGATTGACTCGATCAACGTAGAGCTCGCGCAGGTAGCGACGCTTCATCTTTTTCAGGATGGTATTGCTTCCGCTCTGAAGAGGGACATGGAAGTGAGGAACGAAGCGCTGTGAGGTGGACACAAAATCGATGATCTCATTTCGAAGTAGGTTCGGCTCGATGCTCGAAATCCGAAAGCGATCAATGGGCTTCACTAGATCGAGGGCTTGAACGAGTTCCAAGAAGGTATTGTCGTGCTTCTTGTTCCCGAACTCTCCCTTTCCGTAATCTCCAATATTGACGCCCGTTAGAACCACCTCTTTGCGGCCTTGTTTCGCAATTTCATGGGCAGAAGATACGACGTCTTCCAACCGAGCACTGCGCGATATCCCACGCGCCAAAGGAATGGTGCAGTAGGTGCACTTGTAGTCACATCCATCCTGGACCTTCAGAAAGCCGCGGGTCCGATCCCCAGCGGAGTAGGCGGGAACGTAGAAGTCCGCTTCGCTGATCTCGCAGCTGTGGACCTCGCCCATATCGTTTTTGGTGAAATCGTTGATGTAGTCCGTGACCTTGAACTTTTCAGTAGCGCCAAGAACCAAATCTACACCGTCAATGGCTGCGATTTCCTCTGGCTTGAGCTGTGCATAACAACCCACGACCACCACAAAGGCCTTGGGGTTCTGTCGCAGGGCAGTCCGTACGGTATGCCGACAGCGCTTGTCTGCATTGTCCGTTACCGAACAGGTATTGATAACATATACATCCGCAGATTGCTCAAAATTCACACGCTCATAGCCCTTCTGTTCAAAGTCCCGCGCAATGGTCGAGGTCTCCGAGAAATTGAGCTTACAGCCCAGTGTATAAAATGCTACTTTTGGCGTATGCGTCATGGGGCGGCAAAGATACTGCTTTTTGTGCTGTTTTTCAGCGGATTCACAGCCTGTTCGGTGAAGGAACAACCCCAGCGCGGAATGGTTTTTCGCTACAATGAAAGCAGTGGCATTACCACCCTTGATCCGGCATTTTCCCGCAATCAAGCCCTGATTTGGGCCACAAATCAGCTGTATAACGGCCTGGTTCAATTGGATTCCAACCTGCGTCCTCAGCCGGCCATTTCCCATTCCTGGAGCATTGACTCTACCCGTCGGGTATATACTTTTCGCCTACGGCGCGATGTCCACTTTCACGCCCATCCCATTTTCGGTCCGGAACACGGTGATCCTTCAAACCAGAAAGGACCTCGAGTGACCGCAGAGGATTTCGTGTACAGCTTTGACCGTCTGCGCTCTTCCAGTCTGGCTGCACCCGGCGCATGGGTCATGGAAAACGTGGCGTCGTACACAGCTCTGGATGATTCCACCCTTCAAATTTCCTTAAACGAGCCCTTTCCGCCTTTCTTGGGTCTGCTATCAATGAAGTACTGCTCCGTTGTTCCACGCGCGTTGGAAGATCATCCGGAGGTTGATCTACGGAATGCACCGATTGGTACAGGGCCTTTTTACTTCAAGCTCTGGGCGCCCAATGAAAAACTGGTCTTCCGAAGAAACCCCTTTTACTTCGAATCGGACGATACGGGCCGCGCGCTTCCTTATTTGGAGGCAGTGGCCGTCACCTTTGTTCCAGACAAACAGGCCGGATTTTTAGAGCTGGTGAAAGGAAACCTCGACTTTTTGTCCGGGCTGGATGCCAGCTACAAGGATGAACTATTAACCTATGAAGGGGAGCTTCAAGAGAAATACGCGGATCGCTTTCGACTGCAGACCCTACCGTATTTGAATACCGAATACCTGGGTATTGTGGTGGATTCCAATCAACAAATCAAACCTCTTCAAAAACGAGCCCTCAGACAGGCACTGAATTATGGCTTTGATCGGGCTGAAATGATGCGCTACCTGCGCAACAACATCGGTCAGCCGGCCACAGCCGGATTTGTGCCTTCGGGGTTGCCCAGCTATGATCCAGAGCGGGTGAAGGGGTACAGCTATGATCCTGGTAAAGTGGAAGAGCTTCTTCGGGCCGTAGGCCCCAATCTTCCGGAAATTAGGCTTCAAACAAACGCGAGTTACTTAGACCTTTGTGAGTATATGCAGGCGCAGTGGAATGCACTCGGTATTCCCGTTCAAGTAGAAGTATTGCCTCCATCGACGCTACGGCAAATGATGGCCACCAGTAAGACGCCATTTTTCCGTGGAAGCTGGATTGCAGATTACGCAGACGCTGAGAATTACTTGAGCTTGTTTTACAGCGCAAATGCTGCCCCGAACGGTCCCAATTACACGCACTTCAGCCATCCGCAATTCGATGCCTGGTATGAAGAAGCTCGCCGAGAAACCGAAGATTCGATTCGGTATGCCTTGTATCAGCAAATGGATTCTCTAATCGTATATGAGGCACCCGCGGTTCCGCTTTTTTACGATGAGGTCCTGCGCTTTACGCGAAAGGAGGTGAGGGGATTGACGCCCAATGCGCTCAATTTATTAGACCTGCGTCGGGTAGAAGTTCTTGCAGACTAGTTCCAGGTGTAGTGACCGACTAGGGGGAAATGATCACTGATTTCCACTTTGCGTACACGTACGAATTGAGCCTTGAGCATAGGGTCGTGGAAGTGATAGTCAATCCGCAGAGGTATAAGACTCTTTCGATATGTTTTTCCCCAGCCGCGACCGTTCTCCCCATACCCATCGACCAGATCCCTAGTCATTTCACGGTATGCGTTGCTCAAAGGGGTATCGTTGAAGTCCCCGACAACCAGGACTGGGTAGGGTGATGCCGAAATGTGCTCTTTGAGCACTTCCACCTGTTTTTCACGGAAAAGAAATCCCGTTTTCAAAAGGCGATACATGGCTCCAAAACGAGAATTGACCTTTTCGGTGGTAATATCTTCGACCTTTTCGATCAACTCTACTTGGCTTCGTTCTAATTGATTGGAACTAATGTGGCAATTGTATACCCTCAAAGTGTCTCCTTCGTATAAAAGGTCAGCCCATTGAAAACCATTGGCGCCGTAGTTGATGTGGGACGCAAAACGATGAGAGCCTGTTTCAACGACCGGAAGGTCCGTGAATAAGGCCAAATTACTTTTTCCATTTAGTCGTGAGTAGCTCTCGGATTCCAGGATGCGTACTGCTCGTCCTTTGTTGAATTCTTGAAGGGCAATGACGTGGGCTTGTTCTGCTCTAAAGAAGCCATCAATAGTACCCAATAGGTCGTAGTCCGGATCCCAATAGCTCTGATCAAAATGTCGGCTATTGAGAGAGATAACTCTAAGGGCATCTTTGTTTGGGGTCAGGACGGCCGCACCTCCCCAAGGGAAAAAGGCGGACAATTGTCCCCATCCAAGGGCTAGGGCCAGTATTGGGATGAGTAAAACACGTTTAAAGCGGAACAGCCAAAACAGAAGCCAGCCCAGGACAGTGATTAATAGCACCGGGTAGGCCAGTCCAGCGAAAGTGGCTAGGATAAACTGAGAAGGCTTTAGATACCATGCAAGGTAGGAGAAGACGAGTGCACCGACACTGAGCCAGGTCAAGGGCAAAAGCAGTTTGTCGATCCAGCGGTACTTGTTCACTCGTTTATTCCTTGTTCATCTGAAACAGGAAGTCCTTCTCGTCTTTGGAGAGACTGTCGTATCCGGACTCCGAAATCTTGTCCAAGATAGCATCCAATTTTGCTTTTTGCGAAGCTTTTTGCTCGTGGTACTGCGTTTCCGTTCTCGTTTTGGCCTTGTAAGCCGTCCGCATCTTGGGTCTAGGGCGGATAAACGTGAAGAAGGACTCGAGGAATTTTTCGAATCCAGCAGCGATGTTGTTTCCTTTTTGAAGTTGACGGGCATAGAGGAAGCCAAAAAGCGCCCCACCCAAGTGAGCGATGTGGCCGCCGGCATTTCCGCTCGGGATGCTCAACAGGTCCAGCAAAAGATAGAAAATGGCTATGTGCTTGAGCTTCACGTTCCCAACGAACATCAAACGGACCGTGTAGTCAGGAACAAAGGTGGCAATAGCCACAAAGATGGCCATAACAGACGCGCTAGCCCCTAGAGCTTGAGAATAGGGGAGTTGATCAGCGAAAACCGGAAAGAGGTTGTAGGCCAGGATGTACAAGGCAGCACCAGCTAGACCCCCGAGGAGGTAGACGCTCAAGAGTTTTTTCTCATTGAGGTATTCCAAGAAGATCCGGCCTCCAAAGAACAGCCAAATCATGTTGAAGAGAATGTGCAGGAAGCCCTCATGGAGAAACATATAAGTAATGAGCCCCCATGGTTGTAAGAGCAGGGCTCCGGGAGCTGCCTTCACTGTAAAATATTCCGCTATGGAAAAATCAGCATTAAAAAAGAAGCCCAGTACCTTCAAGATGTTGATCACCAAGAAGATGCCAATATTGATGTAAATAAGCCGCGTCATCATGTCTCCGCGGCGGAAGTTTTCTCTGATTTCGTCCGTGATGCTTGCCATGTCAGTAACGTGTTCCGTTTTTGTTCTGCCAATACTTGATCAAGAGGAAGCCGAAGAGCATTCCGCCCAAGTGAGCGAAGTGCGCAACATTACTGGATGGATCGTTAGAAATACCGTTGAAGAGCTCGAGTAAACCGTACCCAATGACAAAGTACTTGGCCTTAATCGGGAAGGCGAAATACAAGTAAATACGGGTTTCAGGGAAGAGCATACCGTAGGCCAGCAAAATGCCGAACACTGCTCCTGATGCCCCAACAGTAGGGATGTTGTAGATGAGGTTCAATTTAGCTAAGGCGGGGTCGCTGTAGTTTTGCCCGCGCATCAACACGTCCGTTCCTCCCTCCACAATGCGCTGAACCTGTTCCGGCGATACACTTTGGAGCACTTGCATGAGCTCAAAGTAGTTCCAGCCCAAGTGGATGACCGCAGCGCCCAATCCGGTGACCATGTAGTACACCAGAAAGCGTCGTCCTCCCCAGACGTTCTCAAGCATATTTCCGAACATCCAAAGGGCGAACATATTGAAGAAAATATGCCCGAGGTTCCCGTGCATGAACATGTGCGTAATCAACTGATAAGGTCGAAAATGCTCTGAACCGGGAACGTAAAGCCCCAAAATTCGATTGAGGTCAATACCAAAGGTGCTCTCCAAGACGAGAGAACCAAAAAAGAACAAACCATTGATAATCAAGAGGTTCTTGATCACTTCAGGCAATATGCTAAACCGCGTGGGTTGATAATTCATCTACTGAAACCTTTTATCGAGCTCATCGAGACTCAGGGTGATTAGCACAGATTTTCCATTGGGCGCCACGAATGGCTGTTCACAGGCAAATAGCTCATCAACCAGTTGATGCATCTCCTCTTTTTCCAGTGATGCACCGCTGCGAATGGCCAAATTCCGTGCCATGAAGCCCGCAACCCGATCCGTGTTTCCACGACCCAGATCATCGCGATGGTTCTTTAGGTCATCAAGAAGGGTCTCGATGAGCCCTTGCACGTCTGCTTCCCGCACTCCCGGTGGGATTCCGCGAACGACAATGGATTGACCTCCAAAGCGTTCTAGGTCAAATCCAAGCTGACGCAGTGTCTCTTCGTGTTCTTCGAGAAGTGACAAATCGCCAGCTCCGAGCTCGATGGTCTGTTGAAACAACAGCTGCTGCGTGACAGAGTTCTGTCGTCCGAGGCTCTTTTGAAACTGTTCAAAGAGAATGCGTTGATGGGCTCTGTTCTGATCGATGATCATAAAGCCCGATTTAATGTGGGTCAGGATGTACTTTCCGTGAAGCTGGTAGGCCATCACGCTTTTGGATTCCTCGAGTGACAGCTGCTGTTCTTCGACCTGCGGCGCCGAGTCCTGTGCGTACGCGGCTGTCCAGTCGAATTGGTTGTGATGGGTTTGGGGCCTACGGCCCGATGCTCCCGCCTGGCCACCGCGCTCCTCACTTGTATCAAAGGGATTGAAATCCGGATCCACTTCAATCGTAGGCATTCGAACAGGACCGCTGGGCTTTAATGGGATGTCGTCGAAACTGGTCTCGCGCTCAAAATCCAAGCTCGGCGCAATGTTGTACTGACCCAGGGACTTCCGAATCGCCGATCGAAGAATGGCGTAAATCGCTCGTTCATCTTCAAACTTAATCTCCGTTTTGGTCGGGTGAATATTGACATCAATGGTCTGTGGATCTACTTCTAAATACAGGAAGTACGATGCGTGGTGTCCTTCTGGTATGAGTCCTTCAAAGGCAGAGGATACGGCGTGGTTGAGGTAGGGGTTTTTAA
This sequence comes from Cryomorphaceae bacterium, assembly GCA_017798125.1. Lineage (NCBI taxonomy): Bacteria > Pseudomonadati > Bacteroidota > Flavobacteriia > Flavobacteriales > Cryomorphaceae > Cryomorphaceae bacterium. The sequence goes on along the minus strand of CP059070.1, from coordinate 2,359,812 downwards.
TGAACCTGCTGTTCACAAAGAAGAATTGTTCTCCTCTTGTTTTCCGCGCGTGTTCCGGTTTTCCGACAAAACCCTGAACTACAACTACGTCGGTTTCTTCTTCTACCGGGACGAGGCGCTCATTGAATTTTGTGCCGAAGACATCCACGATTCGTTTGCGGAGGACATCGCGCCGTAGGCGAAAAAGCTCATGATCATTGTGGTGAAGGTCGAAAGCAATGTCCGGATGGGCCAAAGCCACGCGCTCGAATTCGTCAATGATGTGCTTGAGTTCGACCTTGTCGCTCTTCAGAAAGTTCCGACGCGCGGGTATGTTGTAGAATAGGTTTTTGACCGAAATACTGGTTCCATCAGGCGCCTGCGCGGGTTCTTCCGAGCTCACCTCTGAGCCCGAAATGGTGACCGTTGTGCCCAGTTCATCTTCGGTCCTTTTGGTTCGGAGCTCCACATGTGCTACAGCGGCGATGGATGCCAATGCTTCACCTCGAAATCCTTTGGTGCAGATTCGAAAGAGTTCCTCTGCATCCTTGATTTTTGAGGTGGCATGCCTTTCAAAACATAGTCGGGCATCAGCCGTAGACATGCCTTTTCCGTTGTCCACGACTTGGACCAGGGTTCGACCCGCGTCGCGCACAATCAATGAGATTTCCGTGGCGCCAGCATCAATGCTGTTTTCCAGGAGCTCTTTCACCAAGGAAGCGGGTCGTTGGACCACTTCACCGGCAGCTATTTGATTCGCTACCCGATCGGGCAGCACCTGAATGATGTCGGTCATCGGAACAGTAGGAGGTAGGCGAGGAAGAATAAGATGGCCATGATGGCGACCAATCGTCCAAAGGGATAACCGGAAGCTGCTGGTTTTCGACGACTCCAATTCTCTTGAAGTCGATCCCGAAATTCAAGGGTATCTTTTCCTTCGCCGTGGTACTTTTTCTTGAGGTTGTCCAGACGTTCTTTCTGCTCATCGTAATACCTCGGTTTAAAATCAAACCGACGTATCCTATTGATTTTCATGAAAGACGGTAGTCTGGGTGCATCCATAGCTACAAAACTATCCAATTTTCTCGTATTTTAGGCCTCGACAGGACGGTTCTACGCTCATGAAACAGGCATAAGGAACAGCTGCATGAAAGAGACAGAAGAGGGAAACCAAATGGCGGGGTTACAGAATCTGGCCAACGTTTCCGGATTTAATTACTACATACTTCCCTTGAGTCCTGTTGAATCCAGACTTCGAGAGGTGCTGAGCACCATGAATCGTGAGCTTCATGTCTGGTCCAATGATACTCTGAATAAAAACGTCGTTTGGTTCGGTGCATTGTCCGAAATTCAGGAGCTCCTCATTCAAGCCAATCCGGGAGACTTGGTGGTCATTGTCGCCTCTAATGCGGATGAAGTAGAGGAGGCCTTCGCAGAAGGTGCAGACGACGTGGTATTGAGTCCCTTCGAGGATCGAAACATGGTCATGTTTGAAGCTCGCTGGCTGCGACGTAGTTCTGGCTATGACCTTACTTCTCAAGTTACCTTTGACGAAAACGGTAAAGTAATCCGCTGGAACCGAGAGTTTTTGCTATTAACCGGCTATGCGCTCGAAGAGTTGCGTGGACTTGACTTTGCTGATTTAACCAAATTGGATTTTCAGGAGCAGATTGATCGCCAAAATCAACAAGCCAATCCCGCGCATTCAAGCCGACCCATGCAATGGGGAGTGCAAAGTGCCCTTCGAAAGGAGATCCAAGTCTTGGCCAGTACCAAAATGATTGGTGACGACAGGAGCGTAGAGCTCGAGGTTACCTTGTTGGATCTGAATAACCGCCGTCAATCGAGAACGTATCGGACCACACAGTTGCTCAACGATATTGCGCGAAGTTCTCCCATTATCTTGACGGTTTATGATTTACGCCTCAAGAGAAACACCTATCAGAGTCGTTCACTCTTCGCCTCCTTGGGCTATACCAATGAGGACATTGAGGCGGCCTTGCGCAAAGGAGGTGGCCGAAGCCAATTCTTCCACGACGATTATTTGTTGGCTATTGACACCTACTATGAAGAAATTCTTGACCTGCCGGATGGTGAAAAGAAGGAGTTGATCTACCGGGTACGTGACAAGGAGGGAACCTGGAAGTGGATTCGAAAAATAAGTTCGGTTTTCTATCGAGATGAATTGGGCATCCCTACCCAGGTATTAAACTCCTTTGAGAACATTACAGAACAAAAGGAAAGCGAGAGTCGAATTTTTGAAACTGAGGCGAGAAACCGGGCACTTATTGAATCAGTTCCGAGTCACATATTTAGGATTTCTGCCACAGGAAAGGTGATTGATTTCAAGGTCGGTCAGACGGAATTGGACATCTACAACCCAAAAACAAAGACCAGAATTGGTCAGGAGCATCTTCATAAAATGAACGTGATGGAGATGCTTCCTCCAAAGTATCTTGAAGAATTCCAGACCAAATTCAAACGCGCATTAGAAACGGGTGATCAGGAGTTTGCCGAGTTTGATTTTAACATTGAAGGGCAACCTCGGAGCTTTGAAGTTACTTTAGTTCGTAGTGCCGTAGACGAAATTATAGTCGTGATCAACGAGGTGACTGATTCACGCATCAAAGAACGCTTGATTCAGAATCGGTTGAATTTTGTGGAGCGCATCAATGAGATTTCTTCGAAACTCATTGGCGTGTCCATTGATCGAATTGACGAGAACATCAACGAGGTGTTGGAGGCGGTCGCCGAATTCACAGGTGTTGATCGGACCTACGTCTATCAGCTTGATGATAGTGGTGAACATGTTGACTTGACCTATGAATGGACGCGAGCAGGCGTTCGTCCTTTGGGTGAAGTGCTTCCCCGAGCAGTCGCCGGCCCTTTTGTTTCGTTCCGTGAAAAAATGGAGCGGGGAGAGAACGTTATTCGGACCATAGATCCAGAGCGCGTAAAAACCTATCCGGAGCTCGTTCAAAAGATCACATATGCCTTAAAGACTAAGAGTTTTGCCAATATTCCGTTACTGGAGCAGGGGCACGTGTACGGGTTTGTAGGATTCGACGCAGTGCACGACATGAAGCAATTCACTCAGAAGGAGATTGAATTTTTCATGTTTACTTCTCGCTTGATTTCGAGTGCACTATTGAGGAAAGAATCGGAGATCAAGCTCATTGAATCCAGAGAGAAAGCGATTGAGGCAAGCACCGCAAAGGAGAACTTCTTGTCTACCATGAGTCATGAGATTCGCACGCCGCTGAATGCCATCATTGGGATGACCCACCTCCTGGAAAAAACCGAGCTGGACGGTAAGCAGGAAGAAATGGTGGACGTCGTGAAGTTCAGTTCAGACAACTTATTGAACCTGATCAATGACATTCTGGATTTCAGCAAAATCGAATCTGGAAAAGTAGAGTTGGAGATTCGCAATTTCTCCTTGAAAGAACTTGGCACAAGCCTGCGTAATGCCTTTTTACCTAAAGCCACAGAAAAGCGCTTGAATTACGAGGTTATCTGTGACGAGCGTATTCCGGAATTTTTGATGGGAGATACGACCAGGTTGCTTCAAGTGTTGGGAAATCTTATTTCAAACGCATTTAAGTTTACCAATGAGGGAGAAGTGGTTGTAGAAGCTAAACATCTCGAGGAAACGGACAAGACTGTATCCATCCGGTTTGAAGTCAGAGATACGGGTATTGGTATTCACCCGGATAAGCATTCGGAGATTTTTGAACGATTTGTACAGGAAGATTCAAGCACTACCCGGAATTACGGGGGAACGGGCTTAGGTTTAGCCATTGTCCGCACCCTCTTGCTCCATATGGGCAGTGACATTCACCTAGAGAGTAATAAAGACGCTGGATCCGTATTCTACTTTGAGTTAACCTTTGCTCGAGGTAGTGAAACTGCGGAGCCGTTAATTACGGAGGTGGCCGAATTTGCTGAAGGAGATTTAGAAGGAAAGAAGATCCTCTTGGTAGAAGACAATATTCTCAATCAGAAAGTTGCCGAGCGATTCTTGATGAATCACGGCATGGTGGTTACCATTGCCGAAAACGGAAAAATGGCCCTGCAAAACATGCAGGACCATTCTTTTGATTTAGTGCTTATGGACCTCCAGATGCCCGTTATGGATGGGCTAGAGGCTGCGCTTCAGATTCGAGCTTCCCAAGAAGAGTGGCGAGAAATTCCAATTATCGCTTTGACCGCGAACGCTAATCAAAGCGTGGAAGATCAAGTTCTGGCTGCTGGAATGAACGACTATATTACCAAGCCTTTTGATCCCGAGCTGCTCAAGAGAAAGCTCATGCACTGGATTTATGCAGAGGCTTAGGCCTCTGCAAAGAGTTCATCCAGCTTTTCGCGCAATTCTTCTCCACGTAGATTTTTAGCAATGATGTTCCCTTCTGGATCTAGAAGAACCGTATGAGGAATAGAGCGAACACCGTATAGTTTTCCGGCGGCATTATCCCATCCGGCCAAATCGCTAACCTGTGGCCACATGAGTCCATCTTGATCGATGGCACCTAGCCATTTATCGCGATCGGTGTCAAAGCTTACTCCGAGGATCTCAAATCCTTTCTCGTGGTACTCTCCGTACATAGCCACTACATTCGGGTTCTCCTGACGGCAAGGTCCACACCAGCTCGCCCAAAAATCGATCAAGAGGTATTGTCCTTTGAATTGATCCAAAGCAATGGGTTGTCCTGAAGTATCATTCTGCGTAAAAACAACGGCAGGCATTCCCACGGCTACCTTTTCGAGTAAGGCAATTTGTTCGGTCAACATCGTGTAGTACAAGCTTTCGGAAAGGGAAGTATCCACAACGGCCAATTCCTCTTGGAGCTCAGAAGCTTCTTTTCCATATAGGTTGCTGAAGATGAGGTAAGGAGCCACAGGACTGCTGGCATTGTTTGCAATGAATTCTTGACGGTAAGCATCCTGACGCTCCATAAGGGCATCATACTCATCATCAATGGCAGACATTTGAGCGCTATCTCCTTCCTGTTGCGCTTGCATATAGCGCATATAGAGTTCGCGATTGTCTTTGTCAAACGCGCTCATGTCATCGGTAAAGGACTTGAACGTATCGTACGTCTCAGAACCTGAAACCACTACGGCGTCTAGAGAATCCATGGATCCCGTAATACTCACTTGGTCACCACCAATAAAGAGGTCAATAATATTGCGACCACCGCCTACGCCGATGTAATAAAGCTGAGCTTCTTCACGATCTCCACTAAAGGTAAAATGGCCATCATGGTCAGAATAGGTCGAGTCGATGACTTCGTACTCGCCATCCACAAGGGCAATTTGGCGAACCAGTACAGAATCTGCCCCTGTAATGGTCGCATCAATAGAATAACCAGAGGCATCTTGGGCCGCTGGATTGGTGCACGCGCCGAGAGCGGCCAACCCCAGGGCGAATAACATTACTTTTTTCATATCCGTTAATTAATGAGTTGCAAAGCTATGAATTTGTTCAGTGGGCTTTTTCTAATTTAGGACCCTCGACGGATGGCGGTATGAAAAGAACCTTTTTGCTTTTAATTTCACTCCTTACAGGAGTTGTTTTCACTTCTTCAAGCTTACCTCAAGTAGATCCCAAAGAGGCTTGGGTACAGTCCATTCTCGACACCCTCTCCCTTGAACGCAAAATTGCTCAGCTCATTATGATTGAGGGCTACAGCAACAGGGATGAAAAGTATCGCAACGAACTTAAATCCACAATCGACCGATATCAGCCCGGTGGACTTATGTTTCTTCAAGGTGGTCCCGTTCGTCAAGCGCGGTTGACCAATGAAGTCCAGGAAATAGTTGACATCCCAATGCTGATTGCGCAAGACGCGGAGTGGGGCTTGGCGATGCGATTGGATAGTGTTCGAGCATTGCCATGGCCTTTAACGGTCGGCGCCTCCTCCGACGATTCGCTTGCATATCGCATGGGAGCTGAGATAGCCCACCAATGTAGACGCGTTGGAGTCCACATCAACTTTGGTCCGGTAGCGGATGTCAATGTAAATCCAAACAACCCCATTATTGGAAATCGGTCTTTTGGAGAATCTCCGGAGCATGTCGCCAACCTTGCCGTTCTCTACGCTAAAGGTCAACAAGACCATGGCGTAATGGCCTGCGCCAAGCACTTTCCCGGGCACGGCGATACGGACCAAGACTCCCATAAAACGCTTCCCACGGTAGCACACGACCGCAAGGAACTAGATGAGGTGGACCTGAGGCCCTTTAAGGCTTTGTTTGAAGCAGGAATTGGATCGGTCATGGCCGCTCACCTCAATGTCCCGGCCCTTGATCATTCAGGTATACCTACTTCCTTGAGCGAACCCGTGATTTCTGAATTACTCAGAGAAGAACTTGACTTTCAAGGGCTCATCTTTACTGATGCTCTGAATATGAAAGGGGTAAGTGCACGCTACGGCACTGGTGATCTTGAAGTCAAGGCACTTCTTGCCGGAGTAGACGTATTGCTAATGCCAGGAGATGTTCCTAAGGTCATTAGTTCCGTGTTGCAAGCCGTCAAGGAAGGAACGCTCAGTGAAGAAGAGCTCGACGAAAAGGTCCGCCGCGTACTCGAGGCCAAGTATGACTATGGTTTGAATGACTACCAACCGGTATCCATGGAACGTATCTATCCCGAAGTGAATAGGGTGGAAGGTCAACTTCTGGAACGGGAAATTTTTGAGTCTTCTGTCACGATACTGCTGAATGATGGGGACGTATTGCCCCTGAAAGATTTGAGCGAAGTCAAGCCTGCCTATGTGGCCCTCGGAGAAGGAGCACACGAGGCCTTTTCCAAGCGCCTCAACAGCTACTTGGAAATGCCTACGTACGAAATCAAGGCCGACGCTACCGATCAAGAAATCCGCACCTTACTGGAGCAGCTCAAGGTTTATGATCCGATCGTCGTAGGAGTGCATAAGAACACTTCGAAATTTTGGTCGAGCCCAAAAGTGACTGCGGGGGATCAACAAATCTTCCAGGCCATTGCTCGAGAGCACAAGACTATTCTGGATCTTTTTGTCAACCCGTACGCGTTGGTCAATTTTGGCCAGGCCTTAATGGCCGATGCGCTGATCGTGAGCTATCAAAATACACCCGTGACACAAGATGTCAGCGCTCAAATCATTTTCGGCGCTCAGAAGGCCGAAGGCACTTTGCCCGTTAGTCCTTCCAAGGCCTTTGAGTTGGGCCAGGGTGTTCCACTAGGAGCGCTAGGGCGACTGCGCTACGGTATGCCCGAGCAAGAGGGGATCGACGCTCGCCAGTTGGGAAGGGTTGGTTGGATCATGCAAGAAGCGATTGATGACGGGGCTACTCCTGGCGGTCAAATTTTGATCGCCAAAAACGGGAGAATCATCTACGACGAGCAGTTTGGTTATCAGACCTACAGCAAAAAAGTGCCCGTAGATCAAAGTACCATGTACGATTTGGCTTCCATCACTAAAATTGCGGCTTCAGTTCCAGCCGTCATGCATCTGTACGAAAAGGATAAACTCGATATCGATGGAGCGCTTGGCGACTATCTTGAAGAAGCCAAAGGAACCAATAAGGAGGATCTGCACTTTCGTGAGGTTCTGGCGCATCAGGCGCGCTTGAAACCGTGGATTCCTTTCTATCAAGAGACGTTAATTGAGGAGGGTCAACGAAGAGCGGAGCTCTTTTCGGATACCGAGAGCGAGACCTTTCCCTGGCAGGTGGCTGCGGATTTGTACCTACGGTACGATTATCCAGATTCCGTCTACCGGCGCATCTACGAATCGGAGTTGCTCACGAAGTCCGAATACCGCTATTCGGACCTAGGGTATTATATGATCAAAAAGATCGTGGAGGAAGGTTTGCGTCAAGACCTTGATTCTTGGGTCAAGGACTCTATCTACCGACCCCTAGGAGCCACGACCTTGGGTTATCGCCCTTTAACTTATGCCGAAGAAAACCGGATTGCGCCGACTTCAGATGATCAAATGTTCAGAGGGCAACTCCTTCGGGGATATGTCCACGATCCAGGTGCAGCCTTGACCGATGGGGTCAATGGACACGCAGGTGTGTTTGGAAGTTCCAGGGATGTTGCGAAGCTCATGCAGATGTTTCTGAATAAAGGAGAGTATGGTGGACATCGTTTTTTTGAATCCACAACACTTGATTTGTTTACCAGTTGTCAATTCTGTGAAGACGATAACCGCAGAGGTATTGGATTTGATAAGCCCAAACCAGACGGTGATGGGGGCCCCACCTGCAATTGCGTATCCTTACTCAGTTTTGGACACACTGGATTCACGGGCACGCTCGCGTGGGCGGATCCCGATGAACAGATTATTTACATATTCCTAAGCAATCGCGTACATCCCGACGAGACCAATCGAAAGCTCATCTCCATGGATGTTCGCACCGATATTCAAGAACAGATTTATCAATCGCTCTATACCTATCCAGAATCTACTGAGCTCTATGAAAACTAAGCTTCTTCTTTTTGCTCTATTGTGCGCCGTAGGCTTAACGGCTCAAGAAATCGACAGTACCGTCACCGACGGACCATATTTGCAATATTATCCGGATAGCAGTCTCCAGATTTCAGGCCAGTATCAGAATGGTTTGAAAGAAGGTATGTGGTTGAGCTACCACAAGAATGGTTTGCTCGAATCTATGACCGAATGGAAAGCGGGGAATCAACACGGACTTGTGATTCAAGTGAGTGAGCGCGGAAGCGTACGTCAACAACTCGTATTCTCCAATGGGGTTCAAGATGGCGAACAGCGTTATTACTTTGATTATGGTCGCCTCAGCAAGTTGGAGAACTACAACATGGGCATCCTAGAAGGGAAGTACACCAAGTTCTACAATAGCGGCAAAATCCAAGAAGAGGCGGTCTATGTACATGGGTTGAAAGAGGGAAAGGCGACGTGGTACTTTGACAGCGGGGACCCGAGTATTGAATACGACTACGTTGCCGGAGAAATCGACGGTACCATGACCACCTATTATCGCAGTGGTGGCATTAAAACCATTGGTCAGTTCAAGGACAATGAACTTAATGGAGATTATCGAATTTTCTACGAGGACGGAAGTATCAAGGAAGAAGGAACCTACCAAAATGGAAAGAGGGAAGGGTCCTGGATCAAGTACGATGCTGAGGGACAAGTTTCTGAAACGGTCAAGTACAAAAACGGAGAAGTGAAATGAAGATAGGAATGGTCTTGTATCCCACCTTTGGTGGAAGCGGCGTGGTCGCCACGGAATTAGGAAAAGCGCTGGCATCCAAAGGGAACCAAGTCCACTTCATCACGTACAGTATGCCCGTTCGTTTGGACATTCTGGCCGAGAACGTTCATTACCATGAAGTCAAAGTTGTCGACTACCCGCTCTTTGAATACGCTCCGTACGAATTGGCTTTGGCCTCGAAGTTGGTGAGTGTTGTTAAGAAAGAGCGCCTCGATATTCTTCATGTTCATTACGCCATTCCACATGCTTACGCCGCCTTTATGGCCAAGCAGATACTGGCTGCTGAAGGGATCTCCATTAGTGTTATCACCACCCTTCACGGAACAGATATCACTCTCGTTGGACGGAATCCGAGCTACAACCCCGCGGTCACCTTTAGCATCAACCAAAGTGATCTTGTCACCTGTGTTTCGGAAAGTCTAAAAGAAGAGACCTACGAGTACTTTGATGTGCACAAGGATATTGATGTGGTTCCAAACTTCATCGACTTTGATCAATACGTGGACGACAAGCCCTGCGTTCGGGCGGGAATTGCGCCGAACAATGAGTCCATTGTTACCCATGTCTCCAATTTTCGACGTCTTAAGAGAACGGAAGACGTAGTTCATGTCTTCGCGAGAATATTGAAAGAAAAACCGGCAAAACTGCTCTTTGTCGGAGACGGGCCTGCAAGAATAAGGACCGAACAACTCGTCAAAGATTTAGGTCTGCGAGATGACGTGGTTTTCATGGGCAAGAGCAATGATGTTATTCGCATCCTTTGCCTATCCGATCTGTTCATCCTTCCTTCCGAACACGAAAGCTTCGGTTTGGCTGCCCTTGAGGCTATGGCAGCGCGAACCCCAGTCATTAGCTCCAATGCCGGCGGGATTCCCGAAGTCAACATTCACGGTGTGAGTGGATACGTAAGTGAAATAGGGGATGTGGACGATATGGCCAACAATGCGCTCAAGCTGCTCTGCAATCCGACCCAGCTGGAGCACTTTAAACAGGCCGCGTTCGAAACCGCGCGGAAGTACGACATTGACGCTATTCTTCCACAGTACGAAGAACTGTATGAAAGAGTGATGGTCAGCCGCCAGCTTTCTTGACCCCGTAGCCTTTCTTCTGAAGATAAGCGAGCGCTTTATCGCGAACATCGCCTTGAAGGATAATCTCTCCGTCCTTTACCGCACCTCCAACACTGCATGTGGTCTTCAGTGCTTTACCAAGGTCTTTAAGGTCATCGTCGCTACCTACAAAGCCCTTCACAATGGAAGCGGTTTTACCCCCGCGACCCTTGCGATCCAACCAAATCCGCAGATCTTGCTCACTGGGCTCTAGGGTTTCAAGTTCCTCTTCCTCATCGTACTGGTCGTAGTCAAAATCGTTGTTGGTGGAATAGATAAATCCGCCCTCGTCTCTCTTGTTTTTTCGCTTTCCCATAGCCCTTGAATTGCAGGGCACAAAGTACCGAAAATATACCTACTTTAGGCGCCCAAATGCCCCTTCATGGAGATCAGCTATCGACGCCAAGACCTAAGCCCTGACGAGTTAATCGACCTCTATAAAGCCATGCTCTTTCCGCGCATGATCGAGGAAAAGATGCTCATTCTATTGCGCCAGGGTCGGATCTCCAAATGGTTCAGTGGAATTGGTCAGGAAGCCATTGCTGCCTCTGTTGCATATGCCCTACGGGCCGATGAATACATTCTCCCCATGCACCGTAACCTCGGTGTGTTCACAGGGCGGAACGTTCCACTCGAACGACTCTTCGGTCAGTTTCAAGGAAAATCGAGCGGTTTTACCAAAGGCCGAGATCGAAGCTTTCACTTTGGATCCAACGAACACCACATTGTGGGTATGATCTCACACCTCGGGCCGCAACTGGCCCTGGCGGATGGGATTGCCCTAGCGCAGAAGGTCCGCGGCACGGGAAAGGTGACCGCTGTCTTCACCGGAGAAGGAGGGACTAGTGAAGGAGATTTCCACGAGGCACTCAACGTGGCCAGCGTTTGGGATTTACCAGTCCTCTTCATTATCGAGAACAACGGATATGGATTATCAACGCCTACCCATGAGCAGTATCGGGCCGAGCGTTTGAGCGACCGAGCTAAGGGCTACGGCATGGAAGGCTATACCATTGACGGAAACAATGTCCTTGAAGTGTACTCGACCATTAAACGACTGACCGCTGAAATGCGCGAGAACCCAAAACCGGTTCTGCTCGAATGCATGACCTTCCGCCGCCGGGGCCACGAAGAGGCATCAGGTACCAAGTACGTTCCGAAAGAGCTCATGGAACACTGGGAGAAACTGGACCCCGTGGACAACTACCGAGACTTCCTGATTTCTGAGGGATTGGTTACACCTGAGGACCGAGAGCGTTTCCGCGATGAATTCCGAGTACAAATCGATCGGGCCTTGGAGATCGCCTTTGCCGAAGATGAGGTCATCAGTACTCCGGAAGCCGAACTCGCCGATGTGTATCGAGCTTTTGATGCACCGACCATCGCGCCGCAAGGCGCAAAAAGAGAAATGAGACTCATTGATGCCGTCCATGAAGGATTGCACGAGGCGATGACGCGTTATCCCGAACTCATCATCATGGGGCAGGATATTGCGGAATATGGAGGGGTTTTTAAGGCAACCGAGGGTTTCCTTGAAGAATTTGGACGCGACCGCGTGCGGAACACACCCATTTGTGAATCGGCCATCCTCGCGGCAGGGCTCGGACTCAGCGTAGCGGGAATGAAATCCATTGTGGAAATGCAGTTCGCCGACTTCGTCAGCAGCGGATTCAACAACATTGTGAACAACCTGGCGAAGGTGCACTACCGTTGGGGGCAGAATGCCGATGTGGTGGTACGTATGCCAACGGGTGCCGGTGTCAATGCAGGTCCGTTCCACAGTCAGAGCAACGAGGCGTGGTTTACCCATGTTCCCGGCCTTAAGATTGTGTACCCGGCTTTCCCAGATGCCGCCAAAGGACTTCTGCTTCGCAGCGTAGAAGATCCGAACCCGGTCATGTTCTTTGAGCATAAAGCCCTTTACCGATCGTTGTACGGCGAGGTTCCTGAGGGTCACTATACCTATAATATAGGGGAGGCCGCCCTTCGGGCCGATGGCGATGAGCTCGTGATCATCACCTACGGGCAAGGCGTCCATTGGGCCCTAAAGGTCGCTCAAGAAGTCGGGCAGGGCCAAATCGCCGTCCTAGACCTTCAAACCCTAGTGCCTTTAGACTGGGACAACGTCTTCCGCTCGGTTCGTTCAACAGGAAAGGTCTTGGTCTTGCACGAAGACACCCTCTTCGGCGGGATAGGAGGGGAGATCGCTGCTCGAATTTCGGAGGACTGCTTCATGAACTTAGATGCCCCAGTGCGCCGACTCGGGTCTTTGGACACTCCCGTGCCTTTTGCCAAGTCCTTGGAAGAAAGCTTTTTGCCGCTTTCCGAGTTGAAAAAATGCGTTGAGGAGCTACTGGCCTACTGATCAGGAGTTTCACACATTTTATCCACAATTTTATTCACAGCGTTTCATTTTTTGTTCATAACTTACGCCTCCCGTAATTGTAGGGGCGCTGGAAGCGTCGCATTTTTACGGTTGTTCCCGTAATGGGGACTTTTTGTGCGTGGCGGTAGGTCGCTGCGGTCAATGAAATGAGAGTAACCTAAACTAAATCTACTATGAAGAAGATCTACTCTGGGATCTTGTCCTTATTAACAATTCTCCTTTGGACGACTAATGTGTCGGCACAGTGTGTGTCCGGGGGAGGAGCTATCGAAGAATCTTTTGATGGTTCATCTTTACCCTCTGGTTGGGATCAAAGTACCGGTGCTGAAAACTGGATCTTTAGCACTGGCCAAGGATGGGGAGCTGGAACGGCAGATGAGAATACTGGTAATGGCGGAAATGCTGCCTGGGTTGACGGCTCAGGAACTTCAACCACAGGTATTCTTATTTCACCTGCTATAGATGCTAGTACATTGGCTAATCCAATATTGGATTTTTGGTGGCACAGTAACAATACCAATGTCCCTGGCGATAATGCACTCTTAATTGTAGACGTTTACAATGGTAGCACTTGGGTGAATGTCGCTACACTTTCTGGTGATAATGCAGCTTGGCAGAATGCTACACCCAGTTTGGCAGGTATTACTTGGACAGGAAATAGCCACCAGGTACGATTTACCGTAGATTTTACGGGTATGACAAGCTTCACTTATTACAATGATATATCCATTGATGATATTTTCTTCGGTGAGCCAACCCCTTGTGCCATTCCGAGTGCTGTAACCGTTTCTAATGAAACAGCGACTTCCTTTGATTTGGCATGGACGGAAGGAACTCCAGGTGCGACATCTTGGGAGATTGTTATTGAAGAGCTGGGATCAGGAGCTTGTCAGACTATTTCGACAGGATCAAATCCGGTTACCATTAATGGCCTAAATCCTGGAACGGGTTACGCAGCCTATGTGCGAGAATATTGCGGATCAGGTAGTGATTATTCGTTTTACGCGGACGTGGCAAATGCATTTACTCTTTGTCCGACTTCTTTCTCCGCTCCTTACTTTACGAGTTTTGAAAACCCGGGGGATGGAGACCCTTGTTGGACGCAGGATGGATCAGATGATTTTGACTGGTCATTTGGAGCCACTACGCCAAGTAGTTCGACTGGACCATCTTCGGCATTCGATGGAAATCAATTCGCATACACAGAATCCTCTGGAAATTCCGGCGAAATAGGAATTTTTGTAAGTCCAGACATTGACTTGTCATCGGTAGCAAATCCAACGGTTCGTTTCAATTATCACATGTACGGATTTCAGATGGGTTCACTCGATTTGGAAGTAGAATCCCCAGCTGGTTCAGGAAACTGGACATTGGTTTGGTCCGAGATTGGAAACCAAAACAATCAATGGAGAGAGGCAATCGTACCTCTTACTCCTTTTGCAGGTCAGACAGTTGCCTTCCGTTTTTACGGTGTTCCAGGAGGAACCACCACTTCGGATATGGCGGTAGACAATTTTTCTGTAGAGGACGAGTTTTGTGTTACTCCCTTCGATGTTATTGTTAACCCACAAGGACTATTCGCTGACGTATCTTGGACAACCTTAAACGCAGATAGTGTAGCATTGGCTTACAGAGAGGCTGGTGCAACAACTTGGGATACCATTAGTGGATTAACTAGCTCAAGCTTTACCATTTTTGGTCTTGATGAGCAGACTAGCTATGAATTGACCATTACAGCTTACTGTAGCAGCACAGGTGGTACAGCGACTACACAAGTTTTCAATTTCACTACTCCAATTGCTTGTCCCGATCCGTTCAACGGGTCAACAAGTGGTGTTACAACTAATTCCGCTGATTTAAGTTGGATTAGTGGAGGTAGCTCAACATGGGATATTCAGTCCGGACCCGCTGGCTTTATCTTAGGTCAAGGAACGGTAACATCTGGTGTGACGTCAAATCCATACACACTTGGAAACCTAATGCCAGGTACCAATTACGAATGGTATGTACGTGACGATTGCGGCGCTAATGGTACTTCGGACTGGGATGGTCCTTATTCCTTCACAACCAATCCAGTTTGTCCTCCTGGGACTCGTAAGGTCTTAATTGCAATTAATTCGGGAAGTTTTGCAAATGAAGTCACTTGGGATATACGATCATCGGCAGGTGCTGTAGTTGCCTCTGGTGGTCCATACGCTGTGAATAATACAAACTACGCAGCGGAAGCCTGCCTCATGGATGGCGAGGTTTACACCTTTAATGCCTACGATTCTTGGGGTGACGGGTGGAATGGAGGAACATACTCTGTCACTTGTGAATCGTCTGGTAGTATCTTGGCAAATAATGGTGGAGCCACTCCCAATAATGGAACCGGTGGTGGTAACAACTTCGAATTGGAGACATCAGAAAACTTCCAATCTGATTTTTGTGATTGTATCAACGCGACAGGGATGACTGTGAACTCAGCATCAGCTGCTTCTGTAGATGTTCAATGGACTCCTGGAGGAAATGCTAATGGGCCATGGGACTTAGTAATTGTTGACGCTGGAGCTGATCCAAATTCAACTATCCCCGTAGCTTCTGCTAATGGGGTTACTTCTACGAGCTACGTCTTTACAGGATTGACCTTAAGTTCGAATACGAACTACGACGTTTACGTCGCGGAATTTTGCACCGGACCGGGAGCAATGCAGCCATTTGGATCATCAGCGTCTTTTACGACTCCAGATGTATTCTTATGTGCCTCACCCGTTGTGGCTCCGGTGACAGAGGATTTTGATCTTCTTACACCGAATAATGCGGGCATTTTCTCTTGTATAACGACCGATAATATTTCCTCAGGATTGTTTTCAAACATATCCAATGATGACATTGAATGGACGGCAAGATCATCATCTACAGGATCTAGCCTTACCGGTCCTCCGGGGGACCTTGACGGCACGGGGAATTATATTTTCTTAGAATCCTCGAGTTGCTCGTTTAACACCGCAATTCTTGTATCGGAATGTGTTGATTTATCCGGACTTGTGGCTCCATCGATAAGTTTCTATTACCATATGTATGGAAGCAACATGGGTTCCTTGTCACTAGAAATTTCCTCAGCCTCTTCAAACTGGACCCAAGTTTGGACATTATCCGGGGATCAAGGAAACAGTTGGTTCCAAGCTGCAGTGGACCTCAGTGCATACGCAGGGGATAATGTTCGAGCTCGATTCATTGGAACAACTGGATCTAGTTTTAGATCGGATATGGCTCTTGATGAAATTACTTTTGGCGAAGCTCCTTGTACAGCTCCATCTGGTGTTACAGTTGACGCCTCCACGTCTTCAAGTGTTTCCCTAAGCTGGACAGCTTCTCCAGCGGCTCTTACTTATGACGTAGGGGTTTGGGCTTCAGGGGATGATCCTGATGTGGATCCTGCTGTTGCTACACTTACGGGAGTTTCAGGGACTACTGCAACCGTTTCAGGATTATCTGCTCAAACGACTTACGATGTCTATGTCACCTCAAATTGTTCAGGAAATGGAACTGGACGTGTTCAAGGGCCAACATTCTCTACTCCGTGTGCAGGTTTCACTGCTCCATTTGCAGAGAACTTTGATGGACCAACTTGGGGTGCACTAACGACCTTTGACCCTTGTTGGCAGGTGCTTCCTGATTTATTCGACCCGAATTGGCAAATTGAAGATGGACCAACGGGTTCTTCTCCTACCGGGCCGAATAATGATGTTAGCGGCCCCGGGCAGTATGCGTATGTCGAAACCTCTGGTGGAACGGCTGGTGATGAGACTTACCTGATTTTACCTGTAATTAACATTAGTGCGTTGTCGAACCCAGGTATTGAGTTTTTCTACCATATGTTCGGAGCGAATACTGGTACACTTGAAGTACAAGTAAGAAATGCAGGTTCCGCAACTTGGAATACAATATGGTCGTTAAGCGGCCAACAACAGACGAGTTCGGCAGATGCTTGGGCCCCAGCTTCGGCTTCACTGAGTGGATATTCAGGAGATATCGAGATTCAATTTGTTGGAATTCATACTGTAGGAGGATGTTGTACTGGTGATATGGCGATTGACGAAGTAAAAGTGGATAATGTATGTCCAGCTCCTTCAAATGTCTCTGTATCCAATGTATTCGATACTTCATTTGATGTTTCATGGACAGGATCCGGAAGCAACTATCAAGTTGAAATTGTTACCTCAGGAACTGCCCCAACTGGATCAGGAACTGCGGTTTCCGGAACCTCTTACACTGCATCAGGTTTGACTCCTGAAACTTCTTACGATATCTACGTCTATCAAGATTGTGGGTTTGGTGTAAGCGCAGGTGCAAGTGCTACTCAAGCGACGAGTTATTGCCCACCTCCAGTGGCGATTCCATTTAGCGCTTTGCCATACAATGAAAACTTCGATGCACTTGGAGCTCCTAGAATTCCTTGTGGATGGTTGGTAGACGATGCCAATGTTGATGCAATTGTTTGGGAAGGTCAGGATCGTTCATCCCTTTCTCAATCAAACCCGAATGCATTGGAGATAGAGCGAAATACCTCTACGGACATGGATGACTGGATCTTCTCTCCAGAGTTTATCGTTCCGGCGAACACGTCTTTGGATATCACATTTAGCTATCGTGTTCGTACCAACCAGTATGTTGAGAAACTCGAAGTATTCGTTGGTAATTCTCAGGATCCAGCTGGTATGAACTTGAAACTGTTCGATGTTCCAAACCTTCAGAACAGCTTCTATAAGACAGTAACGGTTTCTTACACCACTATTGCGGCCGAGAACATCTTTATCGGATTGCACGGTTATTCTGATGCGGATCAGTTTGCTTTGTACATCGATGACTTTGAAGTAAAAGAGGCAGATTGTCCGACGCCATTCTTGTTAAGTGCTGTGGCCACGGGTCAAACCTCAGCTGATTTGAGCTGGAACGGCCCAGGAGATACGTTCATTGTAGAATACGGTCCTGCTGGTTTTGCACCAGGAACAGGAACTTCAGTTATTGCAGGAGGAAGCCCTCTCAGTATTTCCGGACTTGAAGTAGGAGCAGACTACGAATTCTATGTTCAGAACGACTGTAATGGAACTGGGGATGGATTGTCTCAAAACGCAGGGCCTGCTGCCTTTACGACTGATTGTCCTTCTGTGACTGCAACGGAGACAATGTCTTGTCCTGATGGAAGTCTCATTACGTTGACAGGAATGCCAGCTGGTGGTGTATTCTCTGGCCCTGGTCTTACTGGAAACGTTTTTGACCCAACATCTGTACAGCCAGGTACTTATACCTTGAACTATACTGTTACTAATGCCTTCGGAACATCTTGCCCAGGTACAGTGGACATCACTGTCAATCCATTCCCAAATGTTGTATTTGGTGACCTTGGATCATACTGTGATGGACAGAATGGTTTCACCATTACCACAGCGAGTCCTACTGGTGGTGTATTCACTGGTCCTGGAATTGTAGGAACTGACTTTGTTCCTGCGCAGATCGGAGTACCTGGTACCTATACCTTGTACTACACGTATACCGATCCGGCCACGGGATGTACCGCTATGGATTCAGCTTCAGTGAATTTGATTCCAACGCCTAACGTTACATTGAACGCACCTCAAACCTCATTCTGCGGTGTTAATGACTCAATCGTAGCCCTAAATGGTTCTCCAGCAGGAGGAGTATTCAGCGGTCCGGGTGTAGTGAATGGAACTTTTGATCCTTCAATTGCTGGTGTTGGAAATCACACTTTGCGATATACTGTGACGTCTGGAAGTTGTGCAACGTTTGATCAATTGGTGATGACAGTGAACGAGATTCCTTCGGTGACTGCTTCTCCGGATGTAACCGTTGTCTTTGGTACGGGTACCCAACTAAGTGCGGTCGCAACTGGCGGTAGTGGAAACTACACGTATTCTTGGTCTCCAGCAGATAGCATCTTAGGTGCCGGAATTGGTAATCAAGTGACTACTGGACCATTGACCGTTGACCAGCAGTTCGTAGTTGAAGCAATTGACAATGTAACGGGATGTCGTGGATACGATACCGTCAATGTTACCATCTTCGGTGGACCAATTGAGATCCTTTTGTCTGTTGATAAAGACACCATTTGTGTTGGTGAGACTGTACAATTGTCAGCTTCTGTAACCGGAGGTTCTGATACGACGTATAGTTTCTTGTGGACTCCAAGTTCGTATGTAACAGATATCAATACGTTGAATACGAGCTCATCACCTATCGTGACGACTACTTATTCTTTCTATGTAGATGATACCTTCTCTCAGAAAGTAGAGTATATCACTGTATATGTGAATGATTTACCAAACGTTCAATTCGGTGTTGTACCTAACCAATGTGTGGATGGAGGAGCTGTTATGCTTACGCAAGGTTCACCAGCTGGTGGAACTTATTCTGGAGCTGGTGTAACTGGAGCAATGTTTGACCCAGCTGCTGCTGGAGTTGGAACGCACACCTTGACATATACTTACGTAAATGCAAATGGTTGTGAGGCTTCAGCTACTACGGACCTAATTGTATCCGATATACCTACGGTAACGATGGGAGCTTTGGCAGATGTATGTGCTGCAGATGCACCGTTTGCTTTGACTGTTGGTGCTCCAGTAGGAGGTACCTATAGTGGTAACGGGGTATCTAATGGAATCTTTGATCCAGCTGCTGCTGGTCAAGGACCACACAACATCTTGTATACCTATACGGATGCGAATGGATGTACGAGCTCTGCAAGTACGCAGATCATCGTAAATCAAGCGTCGATTGGATTCCACTTGCCAATTCCAGATGTATGTACCGATGCAGGTGCAGTGACATTGACTGGTGCAATTCCTCCGGGAGGTACGTATACCGGTCCTGGTGTTAATGGTGGAGTGTTCTATCCTGCTCAAGTGGGACCTGGAACATATACGCTTGACTACGAGACCTTGAGTGTCTCTGGATGTCCTATTGCATTCCAAGCGACTATTACAGTTAATGCGGTTCCATCTGTAAGTACTCCGACCTTGGCCAACACTTGTGCTAGTGCTGCTTCATTCGCTCTTTCTGGTGCTACACCAGCAGGTGGAAACTGGAGCGGTCCTGGAGTTAGCGGTGGAAACTTTGATCCCGCCGCGGCCGGTGCAGGTACGCATGTATTGACCTATACCTATACAAGTGCGGACGGATGTCCTGCATCAAGTACTTCGACCATCGTAGTTACTCCAGCTCCTGTGGTGAGCTTGGCTGCTCAAGGAAATGTTTGTGCTGATGCAAGTCCAGTTTTGATTTCTGGAGCATCTCCTGGAGGTGGTGTTTACAGTGGTCCTGGAGTATCGGGTAACACCTTTGATCCAGTTGCTGCGGGTTCAGGTACACATACCATTACCTACACCTACACGAATCCAGAAGGTTGTGTTGGAACGGCAACGACGACCATTACAGTTGACGCCTTGCCTAATGTAAGCTTCAGCGGTATTGGAGATGTATGTGCTAGTGCAGCGCCAGTGGCGATGACCGGTAGCCCTGCAGGTGGTACCTTCAGTGGACCTGGTATTGTCAATGGAGATACATTCGATCCTACCATTGTTGCTCCTGGAACGTACACCATCACGTATACGTACACAGACCCAGCAACAGGTTGTACTAACTCAGCTAGCCAACAGCAAAATGTGAATGCGGATCCAGCGGCTCCGATCATCTTGCAAAACGGTTGTGATTTGATTGTACAGTCTAGTGTGACTAACCCAGTCTACACTTGGTTGGATGATCAAGGAAACGTGGTTGGATCTGGTTCGACCATTACAACTCCATGTGTTGGATTCAATGTATACTTCGTTGAAGTAGAAGATCCAGTTACAGGTTGTACTTCTACAAGTGCGCAGTTCGTAGCGAGCTACGTGAGCTTGGAGGATGAGTTGACCAACGAAACCATTGAGGTATATCCTAACCCGAACCGCGGAAGCTTCGAATTGAGCATTGCTCAGTTGAGTGCTGACAACGTAGAGGTGGCGATTACCGATGCTCGTGGTCGATTGATCATGGAAGAAGAAGTTGAGCACACGAACGGTGCAATCTTCGAGCGCAACTACAACTTGGAGAATGTTGAAAACGGCGTTTACTTCATCCGTGTAACTGCGGAAGGACACAGCAGCGTTAAGCGAATTGTGATCGAGAAGTAATCGATTAGAAATAGATGAAGAAAGCCGCTCTCGAAAGGGAGCGGCTTTTTTTTTGAACATGGGGGAATGGGTGAATTGATTATAATGGTGGGCTTTCCCCTTGGTCAGGTTTGGATCTTTTTAAAAAGGTCCATTACGTTATTGAGCCTGTTGTCGAATTGAGAAATAGAGTATCAGTTCAATCCAATAGTTGAATGAGCTCTTTCGTTTTGGCTGAATTGGCTTCCGAGAAGATGGAGGATCGGACTTGGGCTTTTTCACTTGTTGAAAGATGCCAACTCAAGCTCACCGCTTCTTCTTCCTCAAATAGATTGAACTCAATGACGTCAATGGGGACATTGCACCATTCGTCGGCAAGAAGCAACAATTGACTTTGATTGAAATCCTGCATGTTGTCGAAGCTTTTGACCACACCGCTTACAGGGTTGAAGAGGTTTTCGAAAACACCGCGTTTATGTTCATCCCGGATTCGGGCATCATTCAAGCCATCGCTCCGTAGGCGCACAAAGACAATTCCTGAAGTAAATCGATTGAGCCATTCGTTGAAGTGGTAAGCGTACCGCATACTAAGCTCAAATCCGTTGTTGTCTCGAGCACCTGCATCAATCAGTTCCATAGCGGGCTTGCTTGGCAGGTTGATGAGCGGTGTGATGTACGGAAAGGAAGCACTCATGCGGATAGCTGTTGAGAAGCGAAGGCTATCGGCCCGTAGGGCCTCAAAGAAACGGCTAAACTCAATTCCGTCATGGTATTCAGGACGTTCGTTGTTCGGACCCACCAAAGAAAGATAGGAGGTGGGGCTGCTCGAAATGTTCAGGCGACGACCATCATTGACGATAATGGGTGAAAAGACCATTTTAGGGATAGAACCGCTTAGCTCCGGATTTCGGTAATAGCTTAGTGGCACGTCGAGAATGCCCAGGGTATTGCGATGCAGGGCTTGTTCGAAGGAATATCCGCGGTCCTTGTTGTAGCGCTGATTGCCAGTGCGCCAATGAAGCGTATTGAAGAATAAGTCGTTGGTGACTAATCCAAAGACAATTGGATTGAGCATGTCCGTGCTCAAGCAGTCTTGAAGGAGATCTATGGAAACGGAATCCAAGGAGTCTTCGTGTTTGAGCCCCCGGTAATAGGCAGCCCCCATCATTCCTCCCGATGCTCCGGTAATAAGCCTTGTTTGTTTGAAAAAGGCACCCTCCGTTACGCTGTCTAGGACATGCATCATCTCAAAGGTGAAGAGTGCTGAGCGAAGCCCTCCTCCTGAGGTGTTGACAATGATGAGTTTGGGCTTTGTTTTCCTGGTTTGAGCGTGCCAGCCTTGAAGAGCTTGGAGTTCTAGATTCCGATCATAGGTGTAGATACTGTCGGTAGTGAGGGGAACTAAGTCTTCGAATCGGTAAGGAGCCGGGGCAGCTTTATAGTCCAAGCCAAAAGCGTGATTGACTTTTTCGAAAAGCGGGTAATGTGATAACCACTGTATACAAATTAGCACAACGGCCACACCAAAGGCGTACCAGCTCCTAAACCAGGAATGTAAGACTGCCGTGAGCATGAGGTACATCGTAAAAAGTAGGAAAATGCTGCCCGCCGCTGGGATATTCGCCCATTCTTGTTCACGAAGGATGCCGAAGCCAAGAATGACCAGAAAGATGACCAAGATGAACAAGGCGGCGTTCCGGTGATGCTTGTCTAGGATCCGTATGAGGGTGCCCTTTGGGTAGTGGTCTGTGGAACGCACAATCCTCAGGGTAAAGAAATTACGGAGGTAGTACTGTGTCTTGGTGTGTTCGGAGAGACTGGAGGTATCTCGGTCGCGTTTGACCAGAAGGTTCAACGGACGGTTCAAGGACTGCTCAAGCCCGCGGAATACGTTTCGGTTCGCGTTGAAGAAGTAGGTGAACGTAATGGAAATACTCACCACAGATCCGAAAATCCAAGCAAATAGATGGAGCAGCGCCTTCAACGGCGCGATTTGTTCCTCGCCTGTCTGATACTGGTAGCTGAAGTATAGATACACAAGAGAGAAGGAGAAGGGCAGCAGGGAATTGTTGATGCTGAATCGGTACAGCGGTTGTTGAAGGGTAGCTAGGAAAGTGAATTTATGGCTGTAGTAGATATACGTGCTCACATGGAAAGCCATAAAGAACAGGCCCGTAAAGACGCCGAGCAGAAAAAAGGACAACCAGCCCACTGTTCCCATATACTCTGGAGCAAGGAACAGGAGTGGAATGCCGTACGACTGGGCGAAAAGTTTTGTGACAAAACCGAACAGCAATATCCAGAACAAGAGAAGAATAAGGCTTCTCTTGAAATGAAGTGCCAGCAGCTGGATCGGAAAAAAACGACCCCACTGAATCCGTATGCGGGGCTTTTGCGTCATATCAATCGGGTAAACCTTCCCAGATAGTTAAACGCGGAAAAACACCGAACTGACTTAAATGGTGGTAGAAATGTTTGCCTTGAAACAGCCACCATTGGTCTTTATCCAGGGTGCCAAACTTAGGATGGGCATGTTGCCAATCCTCTGGAGCACTCGAGACGTAGTCCAGAGTTCTAGCATACTGGGCCTCTAATCGATCCACCCATTCCGAGAATTCTCCTTCATCGACGGATGGGCTTAACTCTTCGTAGAACACCGGTTTGGTGGCTCCGGGCCGAATCATGTGGGGTCCGGCCAAGAAGGCTTGAGCCTTGCCGACCTTATCCTTCGGGATCTCAAGTTCTACGGGCTTTTCGTAAAAGGTGAGGGCCAGACTCCCCATAAGGTGTCGGATCATGTCCACAGAAGTCATGACGCCGAAGGCGGGAGGTGTATTGGGGTCAATGGACCTTAGGCCCTCAATCCCTTTGGAGATGATGTTTTTTCCTTCTTCTGGTGTCATTCTTCGCTGTCTTCGTCAGGGTGAGGGTAGAATACTTTGGATACAATTTTCCATTCGCCTTCTACTTTGTAAAGGCTTAGGTAATCGGTGTAGAGGAGCTTGTCTCCGCGGAAGTAGTCAATCTTGGCCATGCCTACATGTCCCGTGACATCGATGTAGGGGTATTCGAAGCGCACGGGCTCACGATCGGCCTGTTCAGGATCATTGGCACGCGTAAGGGCCGATTGCTTCCAGTAGTAGATGGGATATTCCCAAATGCGTCCATTATCCGTGTTGTAACCAAGAATATTGAACCCAGGATGGAATCCCGCATCAATTTTCTCGGCATTCCCTTCGTTAGTGATACCCTCGAGGTATGCGGACTCAATGACGGCTTTAATGGCTTTGTGTTCTTCTTTTTGCGCCCACAAGGAGATGGGGAGCAGGAGTGCTAGGAGCAGTAGTTTCTTCATTGGAGTAGATTTTACTCCAAGATAATCATTTCACTACCGCGGCGGCGATGGCTGTGGCCACTTTTTGACCGTCCATGGCGGCTGAGACAATTCCTCCAGCGTATCCACCTCCTTCACCGCAAGGATAAAGCCCTGAAATCTGAGGGTGTTCCAAGGTTTCACGATCACGCGGAATGCGGACTGGGGAACTGGTGCGGGACTCCGTTGCGTGTACGACTGCATCGGCGGTAAGGTATCCGCGCATCTTTTTTCCAAAGGCCGTGAATCCGCCCCTTAATCGGGCCGCGACATCGGGTGGCAATAATTCATTGATTTCTGTCGGTGTAACGCCCGGTTGGTAGGAGGAAGGCGCCACGGTCGTAGACCGCCTTTTGTTAACAAAGTCGGTGAGTCGCTGTGCTGGAACAGCTTGGGTTTGACCGGCCGCTTCCCAGCATTTTTGCTCTACAGAGGCCTGAAAAGCCAAGGCGGCGAGGGGACCCTCAGATTCGTAGGCGGCAAAATCCGACGCTTGAAGCTCTACGACAATACCGCTGTTGGCATAGGGATTGTTTCGTTTGGAAGGGGACCAACCGTTCGTGACTACTTCTCCCGGCGCGGTAGCGCAGGGCGCAATAATGCCTCCTGGGCACATGCAGAAGCTGTAAACACCTCTTTCGCGAACTTGATGAACCAGTCCGTAGGAAGATGGGGGAAGATAAGGTGAGCGGGTTTTGCAGTGGTATTGAATGGAGTCGATTTGTGCTTGTGGGTGCTCGACCCGTACGCCAAGAGCAAAGGGTTTTAATTCGACCAGAATGCCTTGATGGTGCAGTTGCTTGAATATATCGCGAGCGCTGTGGCCTGTAGCGAGAATGGATGCGATCCCGGTGTGTGATGTGCCCGATTGATCGCGAACACCGGTGCACGCACCGTTCTTGACCAGGAATTCTGTGACCCGGGTTTCGAAACGCACTTCGCCACCGCATGATTCGATGAACTCGCGAATGGCCGTGATTACTTGCGGAAGCTTATTGGTCCCAATATGAGGGTGGGCATCGACTAGGATGTCCTCAGGGGCTCCAAAGGCTACCAAGAGTTCTAAGACCTTGGAGATGTGCCCGCGTTTCTTGGAACGTGTGTACAGCTTACCATCGCTGTAGGTTCCAGCACCACCTTCTCCGAAACAGTAGTTGGAGTCGGGATCAACGATGTGTTCCTTATTCAGGGCAGCGAGATCGCGGCGACGGGCGCGAACGTTCTTTCCGCGCTCCAGGATGATTGGCCTTAAACCCAGTTCTATAAGTTCGAGGGCCGCGAAAAGTCCCGCAGGGCCAGCACCGATGATGATGACTTCTGGAGCGTATTGGACATCGCGAGCAACAGGCTCGTGGTATCGACGCGGAATTTCTTCGGAAGGCTCAAATACGTCCAGGCGCAGGTTGATCCAAACGGATCGACCACGAGCGTCGATGGATCTGCGATCGATGCGGTATGGGGGAAGAGGGGCATCGGGCCGTAGGCCCAAAGCTTCGGAAACTGCCTCATCCAGCAATTCAGGGGTGCCCGCCACTTCGGGGCGAACGCGCAGCTGCAGAGGCGAAGGCATGCCTATCGGATCATGAAGAGGTTTCCGGTCAGTCGGTCTTGCTTGACGCGGGTATCCCCTTGATTTCGGACGCTGTAGATGATCTCATAGAAATAGACATTGTCCATGAGGTACTCGCCGTTAAACGTTCCATCCCAACCATCTGCAATGCTGGTCGAAACGAAGAGTTCCTGTCCCCAACGGTTGAAGATGCGCATTTCGAACTCCAGAACCACACAACTGGTAAAGTCTGTTACGGGTCTGAAGATTTCGTTCTTGCCATCTACGTTTGGAGTAAAGGCATTGGGAACGTACATATTGCACGAGCACGGATCTACTTCCGTAGTCAAAGTATCCGACATCACGGTATCACACACGTTGAAGATGGTGACATAATAGTCACCCGGATCAGTTACGGTATACGTCGGTGTTGTTGTTCCATCTTGCCAGAGGTAGGTCGAATTCGGGAAGCTCACTTGAAGCTGGAAGCTCTGTCCGTCACAAATAGTGGTGTCGTTTCCAAGGGTGACTTCAAAGCCCGTAAACGGTGTAAAGGTTATGGCATCGGAGACACTGACACATTCATCCGTAACGGTTACGGAGTACGTTCCGACATCTGTTACTGTGTAGGTAGCCGTTGTGGAACCGTCTTGCCATACGTAGTTGTACTGAGGTCCAACCAAACCGGGATCCAAAACTATGTTGTCTGCTGCACAGAATGTAGTGTCGTTCCCTAAATCAAAAGTGAATGCTGGTGGAGTGGAAATCACAATGGTATCGTACTGCGTAGAGCAGCTGTCCATAACTTCCACAAAATAGGTTCCTGCAGTGGTCACCACGCGGATACTATCGTTCGAACCGTCGTCCCAATCGTAGATGTAGGGAGCACCACCAAGTCCTGGATCGAGTACGATTTGATCGCCATTACAGATGATGGTATCGTTCCCGAGATCAAGAATGAAGGACTGTGGTTGAGAAATGACAATGGTGTCGTATACGAACTCGCAGTCGTTGGTTGCGGCTACCCAGTACGTTCCTCCCGAATTCACAGTAAAGGTGGTTCCTCCGTTGTTCGGGTTCCCCATCCATTGGAACTGAACGTTGGGCTGATTGGTTGTTGCCGTAATGGTGTAGGATTGTCCCTGGCAAATCAAGGTGTCCGGTCCCACGTCCACCGTCAACGGCGGAGGCGTGGTCGCGATAAAGGTATCGACGTAGCTACCACACGGGTTGGTCATGCTCACCCAGTAGGTTCCCTGAGTAATGATGGTGTCTGTTGCGGCAGTAGAACCACTACTCCACAAGTAACTCACAGGCTGTGCGCTGGCCGGCTGAATAGCGTCCAAAATAGGAATGATGTCCCCAGGGCAGATGACAAAGTCCAATATGTCAACGAAGACTGAATCGATGTGCTGTAGGTTGAAGGTCAAGGTGCCCGAACCGCAAATATTGGTGACCACACAAGTGACCACCGTATCCGCCGCTGTAGCGGTATAAGTCGGGGCTACACTTCCTCCAGGCGTCCAAGAATAGGTGCTGAAAGGCTGAGTGGCGTCGAGAACTAAAGTTCCGTTGGTACAGATCGTCGGGGCTGAAACTGCAGTGGGTGGCGTTAGTGCGACGTCAATGGAGTTAGAGGTATTGCCCACAGCAACCCCAGCTACGTCAAATCCAGTCACCGAAACGTCGTAGGTACCCGCATTCAAAAACTGATAGCTGATGGGTGTTCCTGATCCGTTGCTGGCCGTTCCTGCCAAAGCATCATCGAAGTCCCAGAAAAGTGAATCAACCACTACGGAACCCGTGTAATCAAAGGTCAAAGCGTTGTCTCCACAGACCGGGCTTGCATTACCTCCGTTCCAAGTGAAGGTGAACTGTGCACCGCGAAAATCAAAGTTTTGTGCCTGCGGCACGATGAGTGACGCCGCGGAAAACAATAGGAAAAGGGAGGAGAGTAGGTTGCGTAAATTCTTTTCGGTGATCATATCCACTTTTTCGTGATTCGCAAAGATAATCTATTCGTCTTAATGCCGGCCAGCGCCGCTTTTAATGAAATCGCAGAGCAGAAGCGCTAAAGCGCGGCCCACTGTTCGGTCCGAACCAGGCACCAATGAAGGCGCCGCTTCGGCTATATGCAGGTACGGTACATGCGCCTTGAGATGACCCAGGGCCACGATCATTTGACGCACTTCATTCAAGCTCCATCCGCTCGGGGTATCCGCGCTGGATGGGAAATTGGTAACCCCGTCCATATCGATCTCCAATCCGACCTTTTCGCGACCAAAGCGCGTCCAGATCTCATCCCAATGATCGATGTAGGGCAAATGTCCAAAGGACAAATGCTCAAAAGACTTGTACCACGTATGACTAGGTTCTTTCATCAACGACAGCATTTCTGCTGAATTGTACCCCTCATGTAGACCAAATACGGCGTATCGGTCCAAGTATCCCTCTTCGCGGGCATACCGAAAGCCATTTCCACTGTGTCTTCCTTCCAAGCTGCGGTAATCCGCGTGCGGATCGATATTGACGCAGTGTACGGGCCGTCCGATGGCCTGTGAAACCCCACGCAAGCAGCCGTAGCTGTTGTTGTGTCCACCGCCAATGACCAAGGCCGTTTTTCCCAATGCGGCAATGCGTTCGATCAGTGGCCATAGGGCCTCGTCAATCTCAGCGGTCATTTCTCGCAATCGCGGGAGGGAAGCAGACTGGGCTTCGGCTTGCCAATCATCGGCCCGCAGGGCCCCAAGGACAAGCACCTGAGCACCATCCAGGTACTCGTTGCTCTGTACGTTTAGAAAATGGGGGAGACTTACCTCCCAAGCGCTCGCCGCACCGGGTCGTCCTCCGTTCGCACGGACACCCACGTCTTCCGGGAGGCCGATGAGCACATAACGTGCATCGCTGGCCTCTAAGGACTCCAAAAGTCCCTGATCGGCACAAGACACCCGTTGTCCCAGCTTGACTTCCCCTTCACGGGTATGGGTCAAACGGGCGCAGTCTTCAGATGTAAACGGTCTCCAGTGGTCAGTCCAGGTCATGGTAATTGCGTTCCCCGTTGATGTAGGTGGCTTCGATCCAATTCGTGCCGAAGGCATACGGCAGGAAACTATAACTACTCACGGTTTTCGTGACAATTAGGTTGGCTTGCTTGCCCGGACAGATGCTCCCGTGCGTCGCCTCAAGCCCCATGGCGTAAGCCCCGTTGAGGGTTGCGGCTTGGATGGCCTCTTCGGGCAACATCTTCATTTTGATGCAGGCCAAGGACAGGATGAAGGCCATACGGCCGGAGGGGCTAGACCCTGGATTGTAATCGCTGGCCAAGGCTACCGGAAGACCGGCACTGATCATTTTTCGGGCCGGGGGATATTCGATGCCTAGAAAGAATGCCGTTCCGGGAAGAAGGGTCCCCATGGTGTCGCTGCTCAGTAGGGCGTCGATCTCTGCATCACCCGTACATTCCAAATGGTCCACGGAGCGCGCCGCGTGCTTGACCCCAGCTTGAATTCCTCCACTAAAGTCCAATTCGTTGGCGTGAATTTTCGGGGCTAGTCCCACTTCAGCTCCGGCAGCAAGGATGCGCTCGGTTTGATTTGGAGTAAAGAATCCTCGATCGCAGAATACGTCAATGTAGTCAGCCAGTCCTTCTTCGGCGACCGCCGGAATCATTTCATTGATCACGAGGTCTACGTACCCTTCGTGGTTGTCTCGATACTCTGCAGGGAAAGCATGGGCTCCCAAAAAGGTCGTTTTTACGGCCATCGGGAAGTCTGCCTGAAGACGACGGGCCACGCGGAGCATCTTCAGTTCGCTTTCGGTACTCAACCCGTAACCGCTTTTGATTTCCACCGCGCCAGTTCCTAAGGTGATGAGTTCGCGCATGCGCCGAGCACTTTGTTCGTAAAGTTCGTCTTCAGAGGTGTCGCGCAAACGCGCAGCGGAATTGAGGATTCCACCACCACGCCGAGCAATCTCCTCGTAGCTCAGTCCATTGATTTTGTCCACGAACTCGCCCTCGCGACTGCCGGCATAGACCAGGTGAGTATGGCTGTCGCACCAAGCGGGCATCACAATCTTACCCGTGCAATCCACCGTTTCATCTGCGCCCTCCGGCGTGGTGTCCATACCGCCGAAGCTCACAATCTTATCGTCTTCAATCAGCAGCCAGGCGTCGTTCAAATGGGGTAGGGTAGCCATGTCTGGGCCCGCGACCCAGCGAGTTGGTTCTTCTTCCGTCAACAAGAGGGATTGGATGTTGGTGAAGAGGGTTTTCATGTATCAATAGGTTTGCAGCGAAGATAGTTATCTTTGCCCTCTATGGCTGGAAATTCCTACGGACATCACCTGCGTTTATCCACATTTGGCGAAAGCCATGGCGTAGCCATCGGCGGGGTGATCGACAACTTCCCTGCAGGCGTCGAATTGGATCTAGACGCCGTTCAATTGGCACTAGATCGACGCAGACCCGGGCAATCGGCACTGACCACTCAGCGCAAGGAAAGCGATACTGTAGAGTTTTTGTCCGGAATCTACGATGGACGTTCTACAGGGACTCCCATAGGATTCATCATTCGCAACGAAGATGCAAAGTCCAAGGACTACAGCCACCTCAAAGAAGTATATCGCCCATCCCATGCAGACTTTACCTACCAAGAGAAGTATGGGCATCGCGATCATCGCGGAGGAGGACGATCCTCGGCCCGAGAAACAGCATGCCGTGTGGTGGGAGGGGCATTGGCCGCTCAAATTCTCCCCGATGTAGAAATTGCCGCCTACGTGAGTGCGGCAGGCGAGATCTCCTTGGAAGCAGGGTATGAAAACCTCGACCTAAACCGTCGCTTCGACAACGATGTCCGTTGTCCAGATGAAGCTGTGGCGGATCAAATGGCTCAGCACATTAAGGCCGTTCGCAAGGAAGGGGATACCATTGGTGGCATTGTAACTGGGGTCATTCGCGGACTACCTGTGGGCCTTGGAGCTCCTGTCTTTGACAAGCTTCACGCGGACTTGGCCAAAGCCATGATGAGCATCAATGCGGTCAAGGGATTCGAATTCGGAAGCGGATTTGCTTCGGCCAAAATGCGTGGAAGTGCCCACAACGATCGTTTTAATCCCGACGGATCCACGGAAACCAACTTCTCCGGAGGAGTACAGGGAGGCATCAGCAATGGAATGGACATCTATTTCCGTGTGGCTTTTAAACCAGTGGCTACTTTGATGCGCGATCAATCGAGTATCAATAGCGAAGGAGAGGAGGTGACGGTTAAAGGCAAAGGACGGCACGATGCCTGCGTGGTTCCTCGTGCAGTCCCCATCGTTGAAGCTATGGCCGCGTTGACCGTGGCCGATCATTTTTTATTGAATAGAAGCAGCAGAATATGAGCAAGTTAGCCTTGCATTGGCAAATCATTATCGGTCTGGTGGCCGGTATCCTCTGGGCCATTTTGTCCAGTACCTTGGGGTGGAGTGAATTTACCCTCAACTGGATCGACCCCTTTGGCGTCATCTTCATCAACCTGCTCAAATTAATAGCCGTTCCCCTCGTGCTTTTCAGCATCATCAGCGGGATCAGCGGACTCAGCGATACTTCCTCTTTAGGGCGAATGGGCTTCAAAACCCTTGTTGCCTATTTGATCACAACCGTTTTTGCGATTTCCATTGGCCTCACCTTGGTCAATACCTTCAAGCCCGGTACACTGGTCGATGAAAGCCAGCGTCGCAGTAACCGCGTTCGCTATGAGCTCTGGGTCGCCGAAACGCCCGGGGTAGAAAAGCTGGACGACGTCAACCTTTTGGCTAACCTCGGAGAGGAAGAGAAAGAGGCCCTACGGGCCGAAGAGCTCGCCCTAGCCAATAACGCCACCGTCCAAAGTAAGATGGAAAGTGCCAAACAGACCAAGGATGCCGGACCTCTCCAGTTCGTTGTCGACATGGTGCCCAACAACATTTTCTTTTCCCTGAACGACAACGGACTCATGCTCCAAGTCATCTTTTTTGCCATTTTCTTTGGCGTCACCTTACTTTACGTGCCACCGCATCAGGCCAAACCCGTCATCGATTTCATCAATGGAACCAATGAAGTATTCCTGAAAATGGTGGACATCGTCATGAAGGGAGCACCCTTTTTCGTCTTCGCTCTGCTCGCCGGGACTTTGAGCGAAATGGCAGGTGACGACCTTGGTAGCGTCATTGAAATCTTCAAAGGCTTGGGCTGGTACAGCCTGACCGTTGTGCTGGGCTTGGCCCTTATGATCTTCGTGGTCTATCCCTTTATCATGGTGGTCATCGTTAAGCGCAAGAGCTACCGCGAATTCTTTAATGCCATAGGCGCTGCTCAAATGCTGGC
Organism: Cryomorphaceae bacterium; assembly: GCA_017798125.1. Classification (NCBI taxonomy): domain Bacteria; kingdom Pseudomonadati; phylum Bacteroidota; class Flavobacteriia; order Flavobacteriales; family Cryomorphaceae; species Cryomorphaceae bacterium. Next base: position 2,327,686 of record CP059070.1, on the reverse strand, counting down.
CTTCTCCACAAGTTCGAGTGCGGCAACACTTCCTGTAACCATGGAGTGCGTACAGGATAACTTAGGGGTCAATGAGCGCATTACCAGCTTTGTATTGCCCATCGGTGCTACGGTCAATATGGACGGTACTTCCTTGTATCAAGCCGTTGCGGTCATTTTCTTGGCTCAGTTCCACATGGTGGACCTCTCAGTGGCCCAACAGCTCACCATTGTGCTCACGGCGACCTTGGCTTCCATCGGATCTGCCGCTGTACCGTCTGCCGGATTAGTCATGCTCATCATTGTGCTGGAGTCCGTAGGACTGAACCCAGCTTGGATTGCCATCATCTTCCCGGTCGACCGTATCCTCGATATGTGCCGAACGGTGGTGAATGTAACCGGTGACGCTACCGTCAGCACCATCATTGCTTCTACGGAAGGCGAGTTGTCCTAAGCAGAAGAATTTCCATTCTACAACGTTTATTTATCGTGTTGAAACGAATTTCCATCCTGTTGCTCTTGATTCCAGCCGCGCTTTGGGCGCAACCAGAGCTGGATTGTGACTACGAAGTCAGCAAAAAGGCAGAGAAGCTCTTCGAAGAAGGACTGGCCGAATTGATCGGAGGACATCCTATGGCGGCGCAAACACTATTCTTGGAAGCCCTTCAAAAGGAAGAGTTCTATCCGCAAGCGCGATTTTACTTGGGCGAGATCAGTTGGAGGCAAAAGAAATACAACATTTCCCGCCAACACCTTGAGCTGGCCATTGAAGACTGCCCGGATATCGCAGGAGAGGCCTACCATCACTTAGGACTCTTTGCCCTGCAGAATTACGACTACCCGCTGGCGGAGCGCTACTTTGAAAAGGCCCTCAAGCTCGACTTCGAGTACAAAGCGGATCGCGACGAAACCGTCGAGCTCCTTGGCAGCACCAAGACCTTGGCCCACTTGATGAATAATCCGGTTCCCTATAACCCGCAATCCGTACCTGGATTGAGTACCACCGGAGACGAGTACTTGGCCATCATCAGTCCGGATGGGAGTCAGGCCTACTATACCCGTCGCTATCAAAAGAAGGAAAAGACCATGCTCACGGCCACCTTTGTGGAGGAGTTTACGCGGGCTATCAATGATGGAGGCCGCTGGCAACCGGGAGAAACCCTGCCTTACCCGTTCAATCAAGGGGACAATGAGGGCGGACCTTCCGTGACGGCCAACAACAATGAATTGTACTTCACTGTATGTGCGCCGAACAGCCGAGGGCAAATCAATTGTGATATTTATTATTCCCTACGGGACGATGGCTTCTGGACCGAAATCAGACCTGTAGAGAACCTCAACCTACCCGATGCCTGGGATTCTCAACCGAGCGTTTCCGCCAACGGAGATGTGCTTTATTTCACCAGTAGCCGCGGGGGAGGACTAGGCGGACTTGACCTGTGGCGCTCTAATCGGCAAGAAGACGGAACATGGGGGTCACCCGTCAATGTAGGTTCTGATGTCAATACTCCTGGAGATGAAAAGTCCCCTTTCATCCATAGTGATAGCCGAACCCTCTACTTTGCTTCCGAAGGTCATTTGGGATTTGGTGGATTTGACATTTTCTACAGTCAGGAAATGACCGAGGGCTGGGGAAGACCCAAAAACATCGGCTACCCCATTAATACGGAAGGAGACGAAGTTGGTCTTTTCGTCAGTCTGGATGGCGGAACAGCCTATTTTGCCTCGAACGAGCTTAAAAGCATGGGCGGTTGGGACATCTACAGCTTTGACATGCCTCGGGAAGCTCGTCCGGACAAAGTCGTTCTACTCCGCGGAAACCTCAGTGATGAGTTCAGCGAACCCGTACGGGAGGCCCGAATTGAAATTAAGAACCTTGAGACGAAGGAAATCCAAACGTTCAAAACCGATGCCGATGGGCGCTATGCCGCTGTGGTTCGTAGACCAGCAGACGAAGATCTGATCATGACCGTGAAAAAGGAAGGTTATGCCTTCCAAAGCGAGCTACTCGCCTCCGACGAAAAGCTCGAAGAGATTGAGGAAGTCAACATGGACATCAAGCCGATTGAAGTGGGCGGGACCTACGAGATCAAGGACATCACCTTTGCCACCAGTAGCTTCGAATTAGGCCACCGCAGTCGACTCATAGTCGATGAGTTCGCCGAGTTCCTCAAGGAAAACCCAACGGTACACGTCAGTATTGAAGGACACACGGACAATGTGGGAAACAGCTCCGACAACATGGTCTTGTCCAAGAATAGGGCAGAGGCGGTCTATTTAGAGCTCATCGAGCAAGGCATCCCCGCTGTTCGCTTGGACTACAAAGGCTTTGGATCTACGCGGCCCGTTGCCGACAATAATTCGGAGAATGGCCGGGCTCAGAATCGTCGGACGGTATTCCGGATTCTGAATTTCTGAGCGCAAAAAAAAGCCACCCGTTTCCGGATGGCTTCTTCAAACCTTTTGGTCGGTCGCTTAACGACGACGCTCTTTGATACGAGCTTTCTTACCAGTCAATTCACGCAAGTAGAAGATTCGCGCACGACGCACAACTCCACGCTTGTTTACCTCGATTTTCTCAATCGCTGGTGAATTGATTGGGATAACACGCTCAACTCCCACGTTTCCGCTCATTTTGCGGATAGTGAATGTTTCGGTTGCTTTCTCACCACGACGCTGGATCACAGTACCACGGAAAAACTGTGTACGTGTTTTGTTACCCTCGCGGATGGTGTAATATACGGTAATGGTATCTCCTGCACCGAAATCAGGGATATCGTTTTTGGCTACTAATTCGTCGTTGACGTACTGCACTAAATCCATGTCTGTCACTCTTTTATGGTGTCCTGAAACAGGGCGCAATATTACGAAATATTTAGGAATTGAGCTATTCGCTATGCCCTTTTTTCCACAAATCCGGCCGGAGGTTTTGTGTGCGCTCTTCGGCTTGCTCTTGTCGCCAGCGATCCACTCCTTTATGGTCCCCGCTCAAGAGGATGTCCGGCACTTTACTTCCTTGATATTCAGGGGGTCTGGTGTAGACAGGCGGGGCTAGCATGTCGTCTTGAAAAGTGTCGCTCAACGCGCTGGTTTCATCGTTGAGCACTCCTGGAAGTAGGCGAATTATGCTGTCAGCCAAGACGGCAGCAGCCAATTCTCCGCCGGAAAGTACATAGTCGCCAATGGAAACTTCACGCGTCACAAAGAGATCGCGGACGCGTTGATCCACGCCTTTGTAATGACCGCAAAGGATAATGATGTTCTTTTTAAGGGAGATCTCATTGGCGATTCCTTGATTGAGCGTGGAGCCGTCTGGAGTCATGTAAATGATCTCGTCGTAGGAACGATCGGCCCGTAGGGCCTCAATACAAGCGGCAATGGGCTCGATCATCAGTACCATCCCAGCGCCTCCTCCGTACTGGTAGTCATCGACTTGTTGATGCTTGCCGTGCCCGAATTGACGGAGGTCGTGGAGGTGTACTTCGACCAGGCCTTTGTCTTGAGCGCGCTTGAGGATGCTCGCCGCAAAAGGGCTGTGCAAGAGCTCGGGCAATACAGTGATGATGTCGATGCGCATAGAGTACTAAGCTAAAAAAAAGCCCCGAGCGGCGCTCAGAGCTTCTTGTGCCCACGACTGGATTCGAACCAGCACGTCCTAGGGACACCACCCCCTCAAGATGGCGTGTCTACCAATTCCACCACGTGGGCTGGCAATTCAAAGGTAATTAAACCTTCAACAAAAAAGGGCTGCCTACGACAACCCTCTTTGTGACCCGGCTGGGGCTCGAACCCAGGACCCACGCCTTAAAAGGGCGTTGCTCTACCAGCTGAGCTACCGAGTCATTCCCGATTTGGGAGTGCAAATATAAAACGAATATTCTTTGTGACAAACGAGCGCTTTGAGTTTTTTGTTCGCAAGAATCAAACGACTGATTTTTGACTCAACCATTTGCCTTTAGTGTGCGGATGTCAGCGATCAACTGTTGCACAGAGCCTTTATTCAGGCCATTGTAAATTCCTCGGATATGTCTGTTCTGATCGATAAGGACAAAATTTTCCGTGTGAAGAAATTCGTTTGGACTGCGCTCGAGGCCTAAATCTTCTTCTACGAAGTACTGTTCGCGCCCCATGGTGTAAATCTCTTGACGGTCTCCGGTCAACAAGAGCCACTTGTTGGATTGTACGCCATGTTCAGACGCGTAGGCGGCGAGGACTTCAGTGCTGTCTTTATTCGGAGTGACCGAATGAGATAGGATAAGCACGTTGGGATCATCGAGGAAGGCCTCTTGAACCAGGGTCATGTTGGCCGTCATTTTTGGACATATCCCCGGACATGTCGTGAAGAAGAAATCGGTTACATAGATTTTTCCCTCGACAGTTTCTTCGTTCACCACAAGACCATTTTGATCCGTAAAGGAAAAAGGAGCAATCTTATGAAAGGTATCCAAGGCTGCGCTTGAAGGGCTCAACCAGTGTGGGGTGAAGGTAGCTTCATTGTAGAAGGGCAATTGATCCACACGACTTGTCTTTTCTCCAGAGGGCGCACATGCGCTCAGGATCCAAAGGAAGCCTAGGCCTAGTAAATAAGACTTATTCAGATGCAAATTGGACTTTCTCATCTTTGAGTTCGTAACATAGATTGGCCCGTTTCAGGCCAAAGATTCTTCCGTTTTTTGCTTCGTAGTTGTTGTAGATCTTTCCATTTTCTCTCCAAGACTGCTGAAGGCCTTCTTCAAGCCCTTCATTCAGTGTGCGTCGCTTTAAGAGCGCTCCGCTGGTGTACCATTGAAGCTGCGTGCCATGGGGGATACCGTCTTTATAGTGGCTTTGGGAACGCAAATTTCCATTGGCCCACCAGGACTTGACTTCTCCGTGAAGCTTTCCGTCAACATAGTGCGCCTCGTAACTCAAGGTGCCGTCAGGAAACCACTTCTTCCAGGTCCCGTGACGAACGCCGTGAACGTACTGCTCTTCTTCGGCCCGAATTCCATCGGGATAGCGTTCATAGGCAGTACCCGTGAAAATCTGATCCCCGAAGAAGACCAGGCCTTGTTCGGGTATCAGAGAGATGGAATGTTTGGGTAGTCGAATGTCGCTTGCTTGCTTTTTGGAGCTGGATGGATCTTCCATCGGGCCGCAGGCCCAAAGCGAAAGACAAATTAGGACTACTATGAGTTTACTGAATGGCATTAGGGCTTCCTTGGTAATCCTCTGGGAAGAGAATGTAGTACTGATTGAGGTACAGCTCATTCATGATGTGGTAGTGGTATTCCGCATCATCCGTATGCTGCGTGGTCGCCATATGACCTCCAGAAACATCCAGATCGGTAGGGTAATCTCCGGTAGAAGCACATTTTCTTCCGTAGAGGAAAAAACCGTCTGAAATGATTCCAATGAGCGCGTCATCATCATCCGACCAAGCCTTAGGCTCCAGGTGGTAGTGATAGCTTTGAGGTCCCGTGTGCGCTCCGGTATAATCCAAAGATGGTGCGGCATTGTCCAAAGGAACATTAGGTCCTTCTTGGTCGTTGTAGATCACGCTACCGCTGACGGCAAAGCCAATGGCACCCAGTCCCGTTGCCGAAGAACTATTGGCCAATGCTGGGGTGATGGGAACCCGCAAGGTGTAGGAGCCGTTGAATTGATCAATGTCTCCTGGGGCCATCTGAGCGTAGGAGGTCACCGTAGGTTCAATGTCTAAAGGGTGACCGGCCGACCAGTATGGAGAAGTGTGGTTGGGTAATCCGGTGGTTTCCAGTACCACTTCATCGTCGTTGATGTAGATGTTGAAGTTCTCGCTGTCAAATTCAGCGAAGGCGGCATGGAGTTCCATGTTGTCGCCGGTATTGTCTGTGTTGTCGTCATCTTTATCACAAGCTATAAAAGCGAGTAGGGCAAAGGAGGAGACAAGGAGTTTAAAAGATTTCGTTTTCATGACTACAGGTTTTTTATTCAGATACACCTCGCGTTCAATGGTTTAATGGGCATGGAAAAAAACTAACTTTAAAGAATGGAAGAGCGCAAACCAATTGCTTTGATTGGCCCTATGGGCTGCGGAAAGAGCACCATCGGTCACTTGATGGCGGAACGCCTCGGCTGGCCTTGGGTGGATTTGGACTTGTGGATTGAAAAGCACGAAGGCATGAGTATTCGCGAGATCTTTGCCGAAAAAGGTGAGGCCTACTTCCGACACCTGGAAGAAGAACACATTCGGCTGTGGACCGAGCAAAGCCCACTGATTCTGTCTCTCGGAGGTGGAGCACCTTGCGCACCAGAACGGTGGGCCATACTCAAAGAGCATTTCTTCACGATTTATTTAAAGGCGGAACCCGAAGTATTGATCGATCGATTGATGCAGCAAAGGGCTTCCAGACCCTTGATTGCCAAAGGGGATGACTGGGAATCTCGCTTTCGTGATCTTTTGCGCGAAAGAGAGCGTTACTACACCCAAGCGGACTGGACCCTGGAAACGGGTTCGGCCACGCGTGAAGAAACCGCAGAACACATATTAGAACATGTCTTACAATGAACAGCTCGGATTACAGGCGCTTGAATTGATCGCCCACCGACGCACCATTAAGCCGGAACAGTTTGACGGCACCACCATCCCTGAAGAAATTATTGATCAAATCCTCGAAGCGGCCAACTGGGCACCGACACATGGCTATACCGAGCCTTGGCGATTCTTCGTCTTCAAGGGCGAAGGTTTGCGTGAGTTTGGCGATCGTATCCTCGAAGCGATGGCTGAAAAAAGCGGGGCGGAAGTTCCCGAGCCATCGGCCCAAAAGCTCCGTGAGCGGCTTGCTCGAACCAGCCATCTTATTGCCATTGCGATGCAGCGCGGAGACAACCCCAAGATTCCGGCAGAGGAGGAAGTGATGGCCACCGCCTGCGCCGTGCAGAACTTGTGGCTTGCCGCCAACGCCTTTGGAGTGGCAGGGTACTGGAATTCGGGTGGCTTGAAGCTGGAAGATCAGATGAAAGAGGATTTTGGCCTACGGCCCGATGACCGTCTTCTCGGGTTCTTCTACCTCGGAAACACAAAAGAGCCCTGGCCCACGGGAAGGCGCCAGAGCTCTATTGCATCTAAATCAACACGGGTCTATTAACCCGGATATTCTTCTCTTCCGTCCGCATGTCTGGCGAATCGTCCCAAGTTGCGATCGTGAACCGGGTCAATTCGATTCCATGGCCATCCGCCAAAACGGGTGCGTTGGAAGTCATTGTAGGCCTGCTGTACTTCTTGACGGGTATTCATTACGAAGGGTCCGTGTTGCACCACAGGCTCGCTGATTGGCCGTCCTTGCAAGACTAAGATTCGTGTCTCTTTTCCTTCGCCTGCTTTAAGCGATAGTGCCATGTCTCCTTGAACGTCTACGGCATGATAGTGCGGAACAGTGGTGTCGTGCACCAATAGTTCATCTCCTTTGTAGAAGTATAAGGTGCGGTTCACGCCTGATCCTGCCGCAGGCAGCAAATACTCCGCTCCGGGCTCCATGCGAATATTCCAGATGCCCACTTCATGCTCCGGCTGTGCAGCCCAGCTATTCGGGGGTGGGGAAGGAGCTGTATTGGGACCTATGGCTCCTGCCAATACTTCGATTCGCGTTTTCTTGCCTGCACTGTCCACGTGGTCAATGTCTGGGATTTGCTCCGCCCACAACATCTTAAAGTGCGGATCCACCATCTTGTCCTTGCGTGGCAAGTTCAGCCAGATTTGGAAGAGCTCCATGGTGTTTTTCTTGTCCGGATGAATCAATGGAAACATCTCGGCGTGCTGGAGTCCACTGCCGGCGGTCATCCACTGAACGTCGCCATTTCCATAGCGTCCAGCGGCTCCTTGGGAATCGCTGTGATCTACATAGCCCTCACGGACCACAGTAACCGTTTCAAATCCTCGATGGGGATGTCCCGGGAATCCAGGAACACTAGTGCCGTGGTACATGCGGAAACCGTCTTTCACCAAGAAATCCGATCCAATATTTCGTCCCTGCAACAGGCTTTTCTCCGGGCCCATTTCAGAATTACCTTCAGGAAAAAAGTCCTCGTGATGCACGCAAAACAAGAACGGATCTTGTGTCTGCCATTGGAATCCCAAGGCGCGTACACTCTTTACAACTGGTGGCATATCTTCTTCTTTTTTAGCGTTCATGGCAAAGCCTCCCTGGCTGGCCACGACACCTCCTGCCGTTAAGGCAGCGAGTTTTTGCAGAAAGCTTCTGCGGCTTTTTTCGTCGCTCATAACCAAAATAGATGTATCTACATCAAAATTACAAAAAATACGGCAAATGACGTATGGTCGGAGTAGGGCATTGACAACACCTTTGTAATCAAATACATAAGTTATGAAGCGTACAATTGTTCTTTTACTCGCCCTTTTCGTCGCTTCAACGTCGCTCAGGGCGCAACAACTCAACTACAACGTCGAATACGACAATCCGGACATCGACCCGTTCTGGATCCTCAACCTACAATTCCTCGACTTGGAAGTCATGTCCGATAACTTAAGTGGACTGACCTTTAACGTTGGTCTTTGGGGTGTTGTGGAACCGGTAAATCGCATTGGTATCGACTACAAACTGCGTCGAAGCATTCTGTCTTTTGCATCCTTCAATTACGATGGAAACCCCACACTCAACGATATTCAAGTGGGGGGCTACTTGACTTTGAGTTCCAAGGTGAAGACCAAGAACACCAAGATTGTACTGGATATAGATGAACAAGACAGCTATGATGGGAATACGCGAACGACGACTTCAACCTACATCGTCATTCCCGCTCAGCGCCGCACGGAATTCATGGTTCGCGGAGGGTACTATCATTTTAGCTCTGCTATGGACGCCGAAGGATTATTGGCTTACGGTGGAGACGAAAACACCATTGCTGCTTTTAGTGAGGATGTGGGTCGCGCCAACTACAATGGACTGTACGCGGGGATTAACCTGCGCAACATCACCAACGTCTTTACCCGTGTGGATGGATGGGGCTACCAGTTTAATTCGATTGCCAGTAATTTTTATGCGGATGTACTCCTGATCGACGCTACATTTACGGATCCTCAAGTTGACGGAGAGCCCGATGTAACCGACCAAGTAAAGGACACCCGCGATGCCTTGCCGGTGGGCTTTCGAATCGGCTTGAGCGGATACCAAATCGAAAAGAAGGACCGCACAGACAAGAAGTTCGGCCTTTCCTACAACTTTGAATTCGGATACCGTCCTTATATGGGCTATTTCGTCGGCGGTGGTATTGGTATGACCTTGGTCAAGATGACGAAGTAATGAAACGAGTAGCCTTCTTACTCCTAATGTACATAGCGCCCGTAATGGCCCAAGGTCAGCTCGCTGATTTCAAATACCTAGGCGAGTCGTATTTTGATCGCGAACTGTACCTGGGCCTTTCGGTACGATCTTCCACCACAAAAAATCCTACAGCGCCACGGCCAGAAAACCACGAGAGCTCCTTTTGGACGGGTGACTTCTATCTCTATCGTACGGAGAGTCCCCAAGCGGGTAAAGTGAAGATCATGTTTCGCAATAAAGTGCTTGGAGAGATTTTCTCCTTTCTCTCGGATGAGGAAGGCGGAGTCAATATTTACCGAGAAGAGGAGAGCGTCTTCACGAATTTCCTGATGGGCTCGTTTGCTCCGTCTTGGTACGTGTTTGCCACAGATAGGCTCGCTCTAAGTGCCGGTTTTAACCTGACTGATTTTGCTGTAGGGAGCACCTATATCGTGGAAAATGAAAATGGAGTACCGGAAGAAGTCACGCCGACACCACACGGCTGGTACATCGGCGCGGGACCCACATTAACCTGTGATCTTCTGCTGACGTCTTGGCTACTGCTCGAAACGCAAGTCGACTACACCTTCAATTTTGCCAATCCCGTTCCGCTCACCTATGGAGTAGAAAACCCCGATCACGAGAAACCGCATTGCGCCTTGCTCTCGGCACGACTCATGTCTTCACTTGGACTCTTCATAGGAGTGGATTACAGCATGCTCTTCGATCGAAGTCCCGAGGCCTACAACATCTACAAAACCGACCTGCAATTCGGTTGGGCCATCATGCTTTAGCCCGTTAGCGCCTACGGCGCGATGCAGCACTGACCTCAGGATTAAACGACGTGAGGTTACTCCCGATGACCTCGGCCCAATGAGCCGCGGCTTCACGCGCCTGTTCCACATCCGGGTAACGGCACAAGGTCAGGCGTTCCCGATGATTGGGCGTCAAGAGACATACATCAAAAACGCGCTCTGAATTCTCAATGCGCTGATTGCTGTAGTACGAATACATCGTATGGCTGAGCGTTTTTCGAAGCACAGCCATATCCGGGAAATGTTCCAACGGTTCCCAGGTGCCTTGATCCATCCAGAACACCCGCGTGTACTCTCGAATTCTTCCGTTTTCGAGATCCAGTTCGGTACCTAGGGTAGTAAAGCTTAGGAAAATTCCTCCGGCCAAGGGAAGAAGAGCCACAAGGGGATTGAAAAAGACGCTCACCACGCTCATCGCGAGAAGGAGATAACCCGCAAATACACCTGCTGGTGGGAAGTTTTTCCCGTGAACGAATCGGTGGCTATTCAAGATATACGGCGTCGGTTTCTCCAAATTCCACGCTGACGTGTTCCTGAAGTGTCGTGCTCAGTTTGAGACCTACATACGTTGCTTGAATAGGGAAGCGGTTGTGTCCTCTGTCCACAAGCACCAAAATATCCAAGGCCTTCAAGGGGGTGGTCAAAAAGTGTTTTGCACCATAAATCAAGGTTTTCCCCGAATTCAGAACGTCGTCTACCAATACGACCGTTTTGCCCGAATAGTCTTCTACGTCCAAGCTGAGCTGGATGGGATTGTCGATGGGGTTGTCCTTGTCCAAATGGAGCTCGGCAAGGGTAATCTTGAGGTCCGTGATCTTGGCCAATAATACGCTCACGCGTTTGGCGACCATGTATCCGCGCTTGGCGATTCCCGCAATGATGATTTCCGATTCACCGTGATGATTTTCATAGATCTGCCAAGCCATGCGGATAATCCGCTGCTCAATTTGCAGGTGGTCGAGAATCAAGGTGCGTTCTTGTGCGGACATAGTGCTTAATTTCCTAGCTAAGATACTTACTTCCTGCGAAGGTGCATGAACCATTCGCTACCGGCTCTGGGCGGTATACTGTTCCCACAGGGCTCCCAGACCAGGAACTCGAAATCTTCTTCAAAAAGAGGCCTGTAATCAGCTTCGTGCCCACCGAAGGGAGGGCGGTCCTCGTTGAGTGGAATATTGAATAGAACACCCGCCAAGTGCCCGCCACTGGGCAAGAGCTTCGCCATTTGTTTGACGTAATCGACCCGTAATTCTGGATGCAGGGCGCAAAAAAAGGTCTGTTCGATAATTAAGTCGTATTGATCGCGATGCATGAAAAAGTCCTGCTCAATCAGGTGCCCGGTCGGAAAATCAGGTACGCGTTTGTGAAACCCGCGCAGTGCTTGTTCGCTGACATCCAATACGTGGATATGCTCGTACCCATTTTCCCAGGCATACTCAGCCTCGTACGCGTTTCCCGCTCCTGGGATCAGCACCTTAGCATTCTTCTTAGGATAGCGGTCTAGAAATTCAACCAGTGGACGGCTTGGGCCGCCCAAATCCCATCCCATTTGATTGTGGATGTAGCGTTCGTTCCAGAACTCCGCATTTAGGTCTTCCGCTTTCATAGAGGCTTCGCTTTGAGGGACACAATGTTTTCAACGTGATGGGTGTGCGGGAACATATCGACCGGCTGTACTTCTACAATATCGTATGCTTCTTTCAACAAAGCCAGGTCGCGTGCCTGTGTTGCAGAATTACAGCTGACATAGACGATACGATCAGGGCGTGCGGCAAGTAGGGTTTCTACAACTTTGGCATGCATACCATCGCGTGGAGGATCGGTGATCACCACGTCAGGTACGCCATGAGTGTCAACAAACTCAGAGGTCAGAACATTCCGCATATCACCCACGTGAAACTCGACATTACTCAGTCCATTTCGTTCTGCATTTTCCCGTGCCGCCAGAATTGCTTCTTCCACGGCTTCTACCCCCACAACGTGTCTCGCTTTATGCGCTACGAATTGGGCAATAGTTCCCGTTCCGGTGTATAAGTCATAGACCAGCTCATCTCCCTTTAGATCGGCCATTTGACGGGCACGTTCATATAGTAAATAAGCCTGCTTTGGGTTGGTCTGGTAAAAAGTCTTGGGACCGATTTTGAAGCGCAGTGGATCGCTGTCTCCCTCGAATCGAGGCATTTCTTCCATGATGTAGGGCGATCCAGAATAACACTGAACGTCTAAATCATACCAAGCGTCGTTTCCTTTGGTGTTGACGGTCCACATGAGACTGGTCAGTTGCGGAAATGTGCTTTTGAGGTACTCCAACAGCGCTTCACTACGTTTTTGGTCATCATCTCCAAACTGAATGGCCAGCATGACTTCACCGGTCGTAGTGGTGCGCACCATCATGGTTCTCAGAAGTCCGACTTGCTCATATGGATTGAAGAAACTCAAATCGTTCTTTAAGGCGTATTCGCGTATTGCGTTACGCAGTTCATTGCTGGGTTCAGGCTGCAAATGGCAATGATCGATGTCCAGGATCTTATCCCACATCCCGGGGATGTGGAAACCGACGGCACGGCGATCTTCAAAAACTTCATCACTGGCCATTTCCTCTGGACTGAGCCAGCGTTGCGAACTAAAGCCAAATTCGAGTTTATTTCGGTAGTAGAATTGCTCTCCGGAACCCAGGATCGGATGGGTTTGATTCTCCGGAAGATCCAAATGGCCTATACGGGTCAAATGATCGAGCACCTCGCGCTCCTTCCATTCAATCTGCTTCGCGTAATCTACATTCTGCCATTTGCACCCGCCGCAAACACCAAAGTGTTTACAAGGCGCGTCTACGCGAGCTTCTGAATATTGATGTACGGCAGCGGTTCGCCCCTCGTAGTAGCTGCGCTTTTTCTTGATGACCTGCACATCTACGACATCACCAGGTACAGCGCCTGAAAGCATAATGGTCTTTCCATCCGGGGCTTGAGCTATACTCTTTCCACGTGCTCCTGCACGAAGTACCTCGACGGATTCAAAAAAGGGATTGGGACGTTTTCTTCTCGGCATAGGACAAAGGTCGGGAAAAGTCCGCTTCGGAGAAACGGATATATCGTCTTCCTTCTTTTGACGTTCTTTGCACCAGCAACGTAGACATTCATGAAAATTTTGAAGAAAATGGGATGGATCCTGTTGATCATCGTCGTCCTCTTGGTGGTAGGGATCGCCATCTTTATTAAAACCGCTCCTCAATTCGGCCAATCGCCCAAAGGAGCTGATCTGGAACGTATTTCTGAATCTCCCAATTACGGAGACGGCCAGTTCATCAATCTTATCGAAACCAAAATGGGATCATTCGGAGAAATGATGGGAACCATGCCCGAATTCATCTTTGGAAAGAACAAGGCGCCTAAGAACCCGCTCCCAACGAAATTCGATACTGCTGAGGCTCCAGAGAGTGACACTGCATGTTACATCACATGGTACGGGCATTCTGCTTTCTTGATCGAGATGGATGGTCAGCGTATTCTCATTGACCCCATGCTCGGAAAAGTAGCTGCACCGGTATCTTTTGGATCCAAAAGGTGGCCCTATCAACAACCCATTCCCTTAGAGTCCATCACACAGATTGATGCCGTCATCCTCTCACATGATCATTATGACCACTTGGATTATGCGAGCATCAAGCTCTTGAAGGATCGGGTCGGGCATTTCTATACTGCATTAGGGGTGGGATCACATCTGAAACTTTGGGGAGTGCCTGAAGAAAAGATCACCGAGCTCGATTGGTGGCAGTCGGCTACTCAGGGCGATTTGAGCTTTAAAGCAACTCCAGCCCGTCATTTCTCTGGGCGAGGAATTGGAGATCAAAATAAAACACAATGGGCCAGCTGGGTGATCCGCGGAACTCATCAAAACCTCTACTTCAGTGGAGACGGTGGGTATGGTCCTCACTTTAAAGAGATTGGTGAGAAAGAGGGACCTTTCGATCTGGCCATGATGGAATGTGGTCAATACAATGAGGCATGGCATGCCATCCACATGATGCCTGAGGAAAGCGTGCAAGCCGGTCAGGAGGTAGGAGCAAGCCTACTCATGCCGATTCATTGGGGTGCGTTTACGCTAGCCGTTCATGAATGGACAGACCCTATTGTTCGATTCAAGGCAGCGGCAGACACAGCAGAAGTAACCATGATTCATCCGTTTATCGGAGAACGATTCCAACTTGGCGTAGATCTTCCTCAAGAGCCATGGTGGGTTGGAGTTGATGACGCCAACTAGGATAAAAAGTCGCGACAAGCAGCTTCCAAGTCCGGAAAAAACTCAAAGAAATCGGCTTCTAGCTCGGCGTGATAGGCCTTGAGTTCTCGAACACCCTCTTCCATTCTGCTTTCGAAACGGGCCCGTCGGCCCATGCCTTGAAGCACGCTGTTGATTCCTTCAAAATTGGCATAGTTTGTCAACCAATCGTAACGCTTCATATAGGGTAGCATAAACTGTATGCGCTCCGGCAATATAGGTTTGTGCGCATACATAAGATCGTACATTGATTGAGCGTATACGGGCAAGTCGATGGAGGAGTACTTGGACCAGTGTAAGGCCAAGAAGTGGTCGTAATAGATATCCATCAGCACCGAGGCATACTTGTGGTATACAGGCCTGATGCGCTCCTTGGAACGTTCAACAACGGGGTGATGATCCGTAAACTCGTCAATATGCCAGTGCAGCTCCACGCCGCGCTGCATTTCTTCAGGGTACTGATCAAGTTGAGAGCGACGAATCGCATCGCCGCAAAAATTGCCCACTGCGAGTAACTCATCATCCCCGCTTAAATAAAGGTGGGCTAGATAGTTCAAGCGTGTTCCGCTTCGTATTCCCGAATCGTCCGAGTGATGATTTCCACGCAATCCATCAACTGCTCTTCATTCATGACTAGAGGAGGAGCAAAGCGGATGATGTTACCGTGGGTAGGCTTAGCCAAAAGACCGTTATCGCGCAGTTTCAAGCAGATATCCCAGGCGGTACTAGAATCTTGGTGGTCGTTGATGACAATGGCGTTTAACAAACCTCGACCGCGCACCAAACGAACCAGAGAAGTCGTTTCGATAAACTTGTTCATCTCTTCGCGGAAGAGTTTGCCCAGGCGTCGTGCATTGCCACTGAGTTCTTCATTCTCCACTACTTCCAAGGCGGCGATCGCCACTTTAGCTCCAAGAGGATTTCCTCCAAAGGTAGAGCCGTGGGTTCCAGGAGTAATCACTTCCATCACATCGTTGTCGGCCAATACTGCAGAAACCGGATAAACCCCACCGCTGATGGCTTTACCGAGGATAAGGATGTCTGGCTTGTACTCGTACTGTTGCTCACAACGCGCACCGCACGTACATTCACCGCAAACGGCCAATAGTGCTCCGGTTCGGGCAATACCCGTTTGAATTTCATCGTCGATCAACAGCACGTTCGCGTCTTGACACATCTTGGCTGCTGTAGCCATATATCCAGGCGTCGGAACAAAAACTCCCGCCTCGCCTTGAATGGGCTCTACTAGGAAACCTGCGACATGCTCATCTTGCAAGGCTTCACGGAGTGCGTCTAAGTCGTTGTAGGGAATGCGGATGAATCCACCGGTATAGGGGCCGAAGTTTCCTCGAGCTTCAGGATCACTGCTGAAGCTGATGATGGTTGTGGTGCGTCCGTGAAAGTTGTTCTCGGCCACGATGATCTTGGCTTGATTGGGCTCAATGCCTTTTTTCTCATAAGCCCATTTCCGCGCTATCTTAATCGCCGTTTCAACAGCCTCAGCTCCCGTATTCATAGGAAGCAATTTGTCGAACCCGAAGTACTCGGTCGCATACTTTTCGTACTCACCGAGTACATCATTGTAAAAGGCTCTAGAAGTCAAGGTAAGACTATCCGCTTGATCCTTCAAGGCATTGATGATGTGAGGATGGCAATGACCCTGATTTACAGCGGAATAACTGCTCAAAAAGTCATAATACTTCTTGCCGTCCACATCCCAAACGTGAACCCCTTCACCGCGACTCAAAACCACCGGTAAGGGATGGTAATTGTGTGCTCCATGCTCATTCTCGAGCTCTATATATTGATTGGCTTTACTGTCAACGGCTACGTGATCCATAATCTTTTCCTTTAAGTCCTTACCAAAGGTACGTTTTGCGCGTGAAAGCGCCATGGATTTGATTAGGGTGCCTGCGGCACGATGCGCACTTCATACACGCTTGGCCAAAGTTTCCCCGTCACATACACGTGCCCAGTTTCGGCGTTGTAGGCTATGCCGTTGAAGACATCGGTTCTGCGTGGATAGCTCCGACGATCAAAAATGGAGTTGAAGTCAATAACGCCGGTCACTGCTCCTGAATTGGGATCGATACGGGCGATATACCGCGTTCCATAGATGTTGGCCCAGAGTTCCCCGTTGATCCACTCCAATTCGTTGAGGTTGATCATCCGGGCTCGTTCATTGTACACCTGAATCACGTCGATTTGCGTCATGGTCTTCGGGTCCAGCACGTAGATTCGATGACTTCCATCGGTCATGAACAGAGCAGTGTCGTTGTGCGTCAGTCCCCAGCCCTCCGTGTTGTAGTAGAACTCTTCAACCGGGGTGAAGGTCTCAAGGTCGTATATAAAACCGGTTTGTCCTTTCCACGTCAACTGGTATAGGCGATCTTCATAAATAGTGATGCCCTCACCGAAGAATCGCGCTGGAATATTGTGGCTTCGCGAAATTTTCCCCGTCTCAATGTCAACTTCTCTCAAGCTGGATTGACCTTTGAGCCCTGTTCCCTCATACATGACACCTTCATGGTAGAAGAACCCCTGCGTATAGGCATCTGGGTCATGGGGGTACTCTTTAATGAGCTCATAGGTGTATTGAGCAGGTTCTGTGGAAGCCGCCAATTCCTTTATAATGGTCTTGCTCTGAGTGCGCCCATCTGATGTAGTCCCGGTCAAGGTGAAGGCATACTCTCCTAAGCGCATTCCTGTGCTGAACCAGAGTAGTCCGCTTTCTGATCCGGCCGTAGGCCGTCCATTTACCGTCCACTGCCACTGGTCAAAAAGAATGCTCTCATCGACTCGCTCAACGTCAATAACGAGCGTATCGCCTTGCTGCAGCAAGGGAACGGTAGTCTCGGTACTCAAACGAAAAGCCGTGGGCAGCTTCTCTTTTTGAGGCTGGGTAGAACCTTTCTGACTGGGCTCAGAAGAACACCCGGCCAAAAATGCGAAGAGGGAAAATAGAACGATTCGGCGCATCAAGCGTTTCATTTGGCGTAAAAGTAGGTTGTATTTTTGCACTATGGAAATTAAAACCGGTATGCGGGTCGTTATGGTCGACGACGTGTTGGAAGGCACGGTGAGCGAGGTCCGTGGCAATCTAATCACCTTTATTACCGATGATGGTTTTCAAGAAGAGGCCTGGAGTCATGAGCTTGTCATTGATGCCGGTGAAACCTACGACATCACGCGTGCAACCGATGCAGAAGAGTTACCCAAGCTCATCAGGGAAAAGGAAGGAAGCCCAAGCCCTAAAGGCCAAAGAGGCTCCAAAAAGCACAGTCGACGCACCCGAAAGGTGGATATGGAGGTCGATTTGCACATACACCAGCTGGTTGATACCGAGCGAGGACTCAACTCCCACGACAAGCTTCGCATTCAAATGGAGCACTTTGAACGCAAGATGCGACATGCCTTGGAGAACAACTTACACCGGGTGGTTTTCATCCACGGAGTTGGAGCGGGTGTATTAAAACACGAAATTTGTCGACTGTTGGATGAAGTCTATCATCTGGAGCACTTTGATGCGGCCTTCCAGAAATATGGCTTCGGAGCCACAGAAGTTCTTTTATAAACGATTTTGCGAACCGTTCTGTCGCTGCCAGGCTTAGCCTGGGGGAGGAAAGTCCGGACAACTCAGAGCACCATACTTCCTAACGGGAAGGGCCTCCGATCGGATACGGGGGTACGACCAGTGCCGCAGAAAAGAACCGCCTCGCTTGCGGGGTAAGGGTGAAAAGGTGGGGTAAGAGCCCACCAGTGCATCGGGTAACCGGTGCAGCTGGGTAAACTCTATGGGTTGAAAGACCGTGTATACCGGGATTGAGGGCTGCTCGCTCGAACCGGGGGGTAGGTCGATGCCGATCGTACGCGTGAGCGTGCGGCTAGATAAATGACAGACTTTGCGCCTACGGCGCGATGGACAGAATCCGGCTTATAGGTTCGCCTTTATCCGACAAAAACAAAGCCGCCTTCCTAAAAGGAGGGCGGCTTTGCCATTTTATAGAGTGTGGCGCTTATCCAGCAGCCACTTCTTCTTCGACATTCTCAAATTCTGCCAAGTAGCGTTCGGCGTCCAAGGCAGCCATACAACCTGTTCCGGCAGCAGTCACCGCTTGACGGTAGACGCTGTCCATCACATCTCCTGAAGCAAATACTCCAGGTTTCCGCGTGCGCGTACTACCTGCCTGTACATTGAGGTAACCGACATCATCCATATCCAATTGACCTTCGAAGATGTCCGTATTTGGTTTGTGTCCAATGGCCACAAAGAATCCTTGGATGGCCAATTCAGTTTTCTCACCGCTTTGGTTGTTCACCACGCGAACTCCTTCTACCACATTGCTTCCGAAGATTTCTTCGGCTTCCGTGTTCCAGTGAACGGTAATGTTTGGCGTATTGAATACGCGGTGCTGCATCGCTTTAGATGCGCGCAACTCATCACGACGCACCAACATGTGAACGTGCTTGGCCAACTTCGATAGGTAAGTTGCTTCTTCAGCAGCGGTATCTCCACCACCAACGATGGCTACGTCCATGCCTTTATAGAAGAATCCATCACATACAGCACAAGCACTTACCCCAGAACCGGCGTAGGTCTTCTCTGACTCCAATCCTAGGTACTTAGCAGTAGCACCAGTAGAAATGATCACCGTGCGCGCGTGGATTTCTGTTTTTCCGTCGACCCAAAGCTTGTGGTAAGCTCCCGGCTCATCGCTGAACTCCACTTTGGTCACCATACCCCAACGTACCTCAGTTCCAAAGCGCTCGGCTTGTTCTTTGAGTTCCTCCATCATGGCAGGACCAGTAATTCCCTTTGGATATCCAGGGAAGTTCTCCACGTCCGTGGTGGTGGTCAATTGACCTCCAGGCTCCATTCCTTGAATCATCACCGGCTTCAAGTCTGCGCGGGCCGCATAGATGGCTGCGGTATATCCTGCTGGACCCGATCCAATGATGACGGTGTCCAGTTTTTCGATTGTGTTGCTCATAGCTTAATCATTTACAAGACAAAATTACAAAGATTGGCAAGGCCAGAATGTCAGAGGGGTTACAAAGTTATTATGGAATATAAACAGTGTCGATGGACTCGGCATATCCACCCCAGATTCCAATACCGCCTTCTCCTTGAATATTAGAAGCCAAGTTTTGAGAGGGGCTGAAGGCATCACTCGCCTCGTTGTTTCGGGTACTTTGCCAAAATTCATAGGTCACTGGATCAATGGCGTTCCAATACAGTGCTACGGTCTGTCCCGGCACAAAACGGAATTGATCGGGAATTTCCTCACTCACGGATGAGTCATAGCGCTCGGCATAGGTTCGAGATCGATACACCGTGGATTCATAGGTAAGGCCATTGACCAAGCGATCGGTTCGAGTGGCCCCAGAGGTGGCGTATGGGATATCATCTATCCCAATACGTTGATAGGCGAGTCGATGGTTATTGCCTAAGGTGTCCGGATCGGAGAATTGATAATAGATGGGACCGATACTATCTCCAGTTTCCAGGTGAACCGCATCCGGGAACCACCAAAGAGAGTCCAAGGGCTGAACCCTCGGAATAAGGGTGGTCGCCGTGAGTACCTTTCCATCGACGTACACCTCAAGATCGTAACGCCGATTTTCTTGTCCAATGATTTCTTGTCCAAAGTAGGCGACAGGCGGTAAGTACCCTTCGTTGAGATCAAAGATACAGGTGTCCCGAATGGTTCCGTCTGTTATGACGACAATGGCATCCTCAATGATGAAATCTTCAACATTGGTTAGGTCAATAGGATCGAAAAAGCCGACGTTTCGGGTCAGGGAAACGCGAGCGTATTGTCCGGAAGTAATGTATCCTTCCACAACGATACGATCCTCAAAAGCATCGATATCCAGATCGATCTCGCTCTCGCATCCGCCCGTGAGGGCGAAAGCCAGAATCATTAAGATATGATGCATGAACTTTTTCATAGAAACTTGAAATTCCAGGTGATGCTCGGGAGAATAGGGAAGAGGGTGACTTGCTGTGCGGAAAGGCTGTAGGTGCCTTCTAGTATAGAGCCTTGATCATCAAAGAAGATGAAGAAGGGGTTCTGTCGATTGTAAGCGTTGTATACGCTGAAGACAAAGGAGCTTTCAAACCGCTCTGTTTTCTTGGCGATCCACGTGGCGCTGAGATCCAACCGATGGTAGGCTGGCAGTCGCTTGCTGTTTCGCGGTCCCCATTCGGTGTACAGCCGTCCATCGATCATATATCGAGATTTCGGAGGAGTGTAATTGGCCCCGGTTCCATAGACAAAGACGCTCCCAAAGCTCCATCGATCATTCAGTCGATAGTTCAAGGCCACGGAAATATCGTTGGGGCGGTCGTAAATGGCCAAGAAGGTATTGCCCTCGTTGAGCTCTGGGAAGTACCGAATACTTCTGCTCCAGGTGTACCCGATCCAGCCCGTTAATTTTCCGGTATTCTTTTTTAAGAAGAATTCGACGCCATAGGCTTCACCTGTTCCAAAAGTCAGGTTGTTGTCTGGGTTGTCGGCTACATTTTCATTAGGCGTTACACCTTCCTTGTAGGCAACGAGATTCTCCAACTCCTTATAGTAAGCTTCCACACTGAATTCAAAGGTGTTGTTTCGGAAGTTCTGGAAGTAACCAATACTGTATTGATGACCAATTTGAGGCTTAATGATGTCCGAAGAAGGCAGCCAGAGGTCTGAAGGCAAGCCAAGGGCTGAGAAGGTCACAAGGTGGATGTACTGATAATTGCGAACGGCTCCCACCTTGATGGAGCTGTTCTCTTGAAGCCGGTACCGCATACTGAATCGCGGCTCCCATCCAAGGTAGCTTTGAACCGTCTCTCCCGTGCGGTAGCTAACCGTGTCTTCAATGGAGCCCGATGGGTCTTTCAAGTACCGATCAAACGGACCTACTTGGCTAAAAAATGAAACGCGCATACCCACGTTGATTCTCAAACGGTTGGTCACATCAAAGTCATTTAGAGCGTACACAGCCGCCTCATGAGCGTGTTGTCGATTGACACCCTCAGCCCCAAAAGAGGTGTTCTGTTGTCGACCTCCAACATTGCTGGGCGTTATGATGTGCCGTATGTAATTTGCCCCAAATTTTACGCGGTTCTTAGGATTCGGATGGAAGCTGAAGTCTGTTTTCAAGGTCCAGTCCTGAACACCACTGAAGAGTTCGTAGTCGAAGCTCGAATTGGATGCTTCGTACTGGAAGTAGTAATCGCTAAATACGGCCGTTGTATTGACAAAGAGCTTATCGGAGAAAAGGTGATTCCAACGTAAGCTCGCCGTCGCATTGCCCCAAGGGATAGCCGTTTCAAACTCGCTTTTTGGATCTTGGAAAACGAAATCGTCACGTCCGAAATAGCCAGAAAAGAAAATCCGGTCCTTATCGGTGATCCGGTGGTTGAGTTTCAAGTTGAGGTCATAGAAAAAGTAACTGTTCCCTTCAAATTCAGTCCCGTTGATGAAGGGGTCTAGAAAGAGATCCACATAGGTTCTACGAGCCGAGAATAGATAGCTGGATCGGTTTTCCACGATAGGCCCTTCAGCGGTTATTCGGGAGGCAATCAAGCCAATGCCGCCTTGCTGTTGATGTCTTTTATAGTTCCCGTCCCTTTGGCTTATTTCCAGTACAGAGGATAGGCGACCACCGTAGTTGGCCGGCATTCCGCCCTTGATGAGCTCCACGTTCTTTAAAGCATCCGCGTTGAAGATGCTGAAAAAACCAAGTAGGTGAGAGGCATTGTAAACGACGGCTTCATCCAAAAGGATAAGGTTTTGGTCTGCTCCACCACCGCGGACAAAGAACCCGCTAGAGCCTTCTGCTGCACTCTGAACTCCCGGGAGCAGCTGAATGGACTTCAAGACATCGACCTCTCCACCAACTACGGGAATTTGCCGGATGATATCGAGTTTCAAATCAACCCGACCCATATCCGCGCTTTGAACGTTCTTGTCCGGAGAATCAGCAGTGACAATGACTTCATCGGTGATTAGTGATGAGGCCCTCAGTGGGAGGGAGAGTACCGTGTCAGCATCCAGCTTGAAGGTAAAGCTCTCCTCTTTATAGCCCAGATAGGAAACACGAATGTTCACGAAGCCTTCTTTCAAGGTCAGGGAGTAAAATCCATAGGCATTCGTGGAAGTACCCAATCCTTGTGCCGGCTCAAAGACGTTCGCTCCAATTAAAGACTCGCCAGAAGCCTCATCAGTGAGGTACCCACTCACTGTATAGGACTCCTGTGACCACAAGGCTGCGGACCAGAGAAGTGCTATGATGAAGCTTATCTTTTTCATTGGATTTTGCGAAAGTAATCCTAATTTTGGGGCCCCTCAAGATCGGGTATTTTGATAACGTAAATATCACAATGCTTGTTGAGTATCGGGGTGTAGCTTAGTCCGGTTAAAGCGCACGTCTGGGGGGCGTGAGATCGGAGGTTCAAATCCTCTCACCCCGACAAGAGAATGGAAAAAGCCCGCAATGAGGATTGCGGGTTTTTCTTTTTGAAGCCACTGATTGAAGCATGCTTTAATGAAGTGGCTTCAAAAGAATCCAATGCGACAGCATTGCTTTTTTCATTCTCTTGCATCCTCTCCCTCAAGGATCAGCACTAGCTAATCCTCTCGACGTCTTGCTAATCCTCTCCATTTTCTAATTTTAGGGACATGAAGAAACTCCTTACTCTCTTACTCCTGTGCACAGCAAGCGCAGGATATGCCCAGAATGCCGAAGCCTTCTTCGAGACTTATCAGGAACGCGAAGGATGGACTTTTTCGATTTCCCCTTACGCCTTCTTGGCGGCGCAATCCACGGATGTTGAAGGAGAAGCCATTCGGCAAAACTTTAAAGATTTGAGCAGTCTGACCAATTTTGGATTTCAGGCCATTGCAACGGCGCAATACGAAAGGTGGTTTGTGACAGTGGACGGAACGTACGCACTGTTGGGTAGCGGAGATCAAGGCGATTTCCTCGAAGTAGATTTCAGTATCCGACAGTGGATTGTGGACAACAAGGTAGGATACGTATTTGCCGGACAGCGACTGACCGATGAGAATAGGGTTGTGGATGTTTGGACCCTAAGTGCGACTGTTGGGGCGAAGTACTGGCTGAACGATGTCAACCTGGACTACACTTTAGATATCGGCATTGGTGATCCCATCACCGATGGATTCCAGGAAAAACAGGAATGGTTCGATTTAATGCTGGGCCTGCAGTCCTCCTTTGTATTCAGCCCCGCCGTTAAGATGAACATAGGCTTCGATTACGGTGGCTTTGGTATTGGAAACTCTGCCAAGTACAGTTGGAATCTGAATTACCTCAATACCTTCAAAATGAACGACTGGCTTTTGATCACCGCTGGCTTCCGCAACTTTCAATACAAGCGCGTCGATGACGGGGTAGACACCAAGGTGAATGTCATTGGCCCCTTGCTCGGGGCCACCTTCGTCCTATAACACTGTTATCTGCGCCTACGGCGCGATGCAAAAGCCCTGTTCCGCAGGGCTTTTTTATTTACTTTTGAGCCTCAATTTCAGCCGACATGCTAGGACTTAAATTACCTACGGACCCGCGCTGGGTCAACATCGCCGAAAAGAACATCGAAGAGATTCTAACGGATCACGCGTACTGTGAGCAAAAGGCAGCGAGTACCGCTATTTCGCTGATCATCAGCTATCCGGAGAAAAGTGAACTCGTTGAAGCGATGAGCGCCTTGGCGCAAGAGGAAATGAGCCACTTCAAAATGGTCCATAAGCACATTGTGGATCGGGGACTCGTACTAGGGCGCGAGCGGAAGGATGAGTATGTCCACCGGCTCATGGAATTCTTTCCGAAGACTGGTGACCGCGAACTGCGATTGATTCACCGACTTTTAATTGCGGCCTTGATTGAAGCGCGGAGCTGCGAACGCTTTAAGGTCTTGAGCGAAAACATCGTCGATCAAGAACTGGCCCAGTTCTACCGCAAGCTCATGGTCAGTGAGGCCAATCACTACACCATGTTCTTGAAATTTGCTCGCGAATTTGGCGGAAAGGACGAAGTGGATCCGAAATGGAATGCCCTATTGGAGTATGAGGCAGAGGTGATGAAAGGCTTTGGAACAAAGGAGCTGATCCACGGATAAAGAGACATCGCGCCGTAGGCGCAAAGCATAAGTACTACACACAAAAAGAAGATTACATTGAAAACGACTGCTTTAACCGCTGTACACAAGGCCCTAGGGGCTAAGATGGTGGAATTTGCTGGCTACGAAATGCCGGTCAGTTATGAAGGCTTGAAAGTAGAGCATCAATGCGTCCGCGAAGGCGTAGGGGTTTTTGACGTCAGCCACATGGGTGAGTTCATTATCCGTGGGGAAGGAGCCTTGGCCCTCATTCAAAAAGTGTGTTCCAACGACGCCAGCAAGCTTTTCGACGGAAAGGTACAGTATGCCTGTATGCCCAATGATACGGGCGGTATTGTGGATGACCTGTTGGTCTACCGCATGGGTGAAGAAGAATACATGCTTGTGGTGAATGCCTCGAACATCGAAAAGGATTGGGATTGGATTTCGAAGCACAACACTTTTGGTGCAGAGATGATCAACATTTCGGACAAGACCAGTTTGTTGGCAGTTCAAGGTCCCAAAGCAACTGAAGCGCTGAAATCGCTAACGGAAATGAATCTGGCGGATATGACCTATTACACCTTTGAAAAAGGGGAGTTTGCCGGATTTGATCGCGTATTGGTCAGCGCCACCGGGTACACAGGTGCTGGAGGATTCGAAATCTACTTCGATAACGACAAGGCTGAAGCCATTTGGGAGGCCGTTTTTAAAGCAGGAGCTGACCTGGATATTCAACCCATTGGTTTGGGCGCAAGGGATACGCTTCGTTTGGAGAAAGGGTTTTGCCTGTACGGAAACGACATCGACGATACTACATCGCCTTTGGAAGCTGGATTAGGGTGGGTCACCAAGTTTACCAAGGACTTCGTGAACAGCGAGGCCCTGGCTGCTCAAAAAGAAGCGGGATTGGTGAATCGCCTCGTTGGATTCAAAATGCAAGAGCGCGGGATTCCACGTCACGATTACCCCATTACCGATGGATCCGGCAACGTGATTGGACGCGTGACTTCTGGAACACAGTCGCCGACTTTGGGTGAAGCCATTGGCCTGGGCTACGTGCCCGTATCGCATAAGGCACCTGGGTCGGAGATCTACATCCAAATCCGCAATAAGGAAATCAAGGCCGAGGTGGTGAAGATTCCGTTTCTCTAAAGAAGTTGAGAAAACTCCATAAAAAAAGCCGACTCGTAAGAGCCGGCTTTTCTTTTATATGCAAAGGGTAGCTTACCCTTGAGTCGTCACAATGCGCTCGCCGAAGTATTCCCCTGCGTCGAGCTTTGATTTGATTTTGCTGAAGCACTCGATGGTGTACTTCACATCTTCCAAAGAGTGAACCGCAGTAGGAATCAAGCGAAGCATGATGACTCCTTTGGGTACTACTGGGTAGATTACGATGGAACAGAACAGGTCGAAATTCTCACGGAGGTCCAAGGTTAGGTTGGTGGCCTCTGCAACTGCTCCGTTCAAGAAAACAGGAGTTACCGGTGAGTTCGTCGCTCCAATATTGAATCCAGCCTCAACTAACCCGTTTTGAAGTGCGCGAGCGATCTTCCACAAGTTTTCACGGTGGCTAGGATCAGTTCGCATCATGTCCAAACGCTTCAACGCCGTCTCAACGAGTGGCATGGGCAAGCTTTTCGCGAAGACCTGTGAACGCGTGTTGTAGCGCAAGAAGTCGATGACTTGCTTGTCGGCGCTAATAAAGGCACCGATCAAAGCAAAGGATTTAGCGAAGGTTCCGAAGTAGATGTCGATATCGTCTTGAACTCCTTGCTCTTCACCAGTACCCGCACCGGTTTCACCCATAACGCCGATTCCGTGAGCATCGTCCACCATCAAGCGGAAGCTAAACTTCTTCTTGAGCTCAACAATTTCCTTCAACTTACCTTGGTCTCCGGCCATACCGAATACTCCTTCCGTAATGACGAGGATTCCTCCGTCGGTATTCTCCACGAGCTTGGTCGCACGCTCAAGCTGCTTCTCCAAGTTCTCAATATCGTTGTGTGGGTATACAAAGCGGCGTCCCATGTGCATGCGAAGCCCGTCAATGATACAAGCGTGTGATTCGCTGTCGTAAACGATCACATCGTTACGGTCCACTACAGCGTCAATTGCGGACATGATCCCTTGGTAACCGTAGTTCAAGAGGATGGTGTCCTCTTTCATGACGAAATCGCTCAATTCGCGCTCCAAGCGCTCGTGCTGAGCTGTATTTCCCGACATGATTCGCGCTCCCATCGGATAAGCCAACCCCCAGCGCTCGGTTGCCTCGAGATCAGCTTTACGTACCTCTGGGTGGTTCCCCAATCCGAGGTAGTTGTTCAAGCTCCATACGAGCTTCTCTTTACCGTTGAAGTTCATGCGCGGCGCCAGCTGACCTTCGAGTTTTGGGAAGGTAAAATAGCCGTGTGCGTCTTCTGAATACTGCCCGAGGGGACCTCGGTTGTTCGAAATCTTCTCAAAGATGTCCTTCATAACCTTGATTTGGTTCGTCGAAAAAGAAAGAAGACAACCCTAAATTGGAAGTTGTTCAGAGGCGGCACAGGGGGTCTTCCTTCAAAGGCGCAAAGATACGAAAATTGGGTAAGTTTGCTCTCACAACCAAATCCAAAATCATGGTCATTAGCGGTATTCAGCAAATGGGAATTGGCGTCAGCAACGTACACGAGGCGTGGCGCTGGTATCGGAAGTACTTCGGCATGGACATTAAAGTCTTTGAGGAAGCCGCGGAAGCGGGCCTTATGCTGCCCTATACTGGAGGTGAGCCGCGCTCCAGACATGCCGCGCTAGCGCTCAATTTGCAGAGTGGTGGAGGGTTCGAAATCTGGCAATACACCAGTCGGACACCGGAAGCAGCCAAATTCGAGATTCGCCTAGGTGATTTGGGTCTGTATATCTGTAAGATCAAGTGTAAGGACATTGCCGCCACCTATTCTTGGTATCAAAATGAGGGCTTGGACTTACGGTCCGATGTCGCTCAAGATCCGGCAGGTCGTCCACACTTCTACGTCGCTGATCCTTACGGGAACATCTTTGAATTGGTCGAAGGGTATGGATGGTTTAAAGACGAAAAGAAATTGACCGGTGGAGTATTTGGAGCTGTTGTGGGCACCAGTGATATCGACCGTGTATTGCCGCTTTATCAGGATGTGCTTCAGTTTGACGAGATGATCGCCAATCAAGAAGGCACCTTTAACGATTGGAAAGGCCTTCCGGGATCAGATGAGAATTACCGCCGAGTGTTGCTCAAAGCCACACAGCGAAAAGGAGCCTTCAGTACCTTGTTGGGGCCTGGGGAATTGGAGTTGGTTCAAGCAAAGGACTACGAGGGACAGCGCATCTTTAAAGATCGTTTCTGGGGAGACTTGGGATTCATTCACCTGTGTTTCGATATCAACGGGATGGCGGAACTAAAGGCCAAGTGTGAGGCGGCTGGATACCCCTTTACCGTGGACAGCGCAGAAAGCTTTGACATGGGAGAGGCCGCAGGACATTTCACCTACATCGAGGATCCGGACGGAACCTTGATTGAGTTTGTGGAGACCCACAAAGTGCCCATCATGAAGAAAGTGGGATGGTACCTGAACCTGAAGAAACGACCTGCCGACAAGCCACTGCCCAATTGGCTTTTGAAAGCCTTCGCTCTTAATCGGGTCAAGGATTGAGGGTTGCCCTCATTGAACCCTTCTTTACCGGAAGTCATCGCCGTTGGGCAGAAGACTACCGAGATTTTTCTGGACATCAAGTAGATCTGTACACGGCGCCGGGACGGCATTGGAAATGGCGTATGCATGAGGCAGCCCTTTCGCTGGCCGAAGAATTCCAGGCCTCGGGGAAAAGCTACGATCAGATCATTGTTTCGGATATGCTGGATTTGAGCACCTTCAAATCCTTCATCGGCCCGCAGGGACAGACCTCCTTCGTGATTTATTTTCATGAGAACCAGTTGACTTATCCATGGAGCGCGCAGGATCGCGACCGGGACAGGGGAGGGAACAGGCATTATGCTTGGATCAACTACGTCAGTGCCTTGGTTGCTGACGAAGTCTGGTTCAACAGCGATTTTCACCGTACAAGCTTTTTAGAAGCGCTACGCCCCTTTTTAAAGGCCTATCCGGATCGTCGGGGAATGCGGCGTATTGAGTCCTTGGCCCAGAAAAGCCGGACGGTCTCTTTAAGACTAAATTTGTCTCGGCTCGACGAATTCGATCCCATGCAGAAAGGAGAGGAGCCTCTTATCCTTTGGAATCATCGCTGGGAATACGATAAAAACCCTCGAGCCTTCTTTAAGGCACTTTTTCAACTTTCCGAAGAGGGGATTCCGTTCCAGTTAGCGGTACTCGGTGCCAGAATGGTGCGCTGGCCGGTAATCTTTGACGAAGCCAAGGAACGTCTTGCCGACCATATAGTGCAATGGGGACCAGTGGATCGGTTTCGGGACTATGCTTCTTGGTTACACGCTGCGGATATTCTTCCCGTGACCAGTAAACAGGATTTCTTTGGCATCAGCGCTGTGGAAGCGATGTACTGCAATGTGGTACCGCTCTTGCCCAACCGACTCGCCTTTCCTGAGCATGTGCCGGACGCAAGCTATTTATACGATTCCGATCAGGAGCTTCTAGAACGCTTGCGCATATGGACAACCGAACCCACGAAAAAACCCGCTCCGGTAAGGGAACGGGTTCTTCGCTACAGTTACTAAGTGTTTCTGTCTCAGTCGATGACAATTTTACGTGTAGAGCTTGTGCTGCCATCGGTCAAATTGACGTAGTAGATGCCTGCCGGTTGGTTGGTCAAATCTACCTCAATGGTTTGTGCGCCTTCTACCTTTTTCAAGCGCTCGGAGTAAACGCGCTTGCCGGCTTGATCAAAGACGTACAAATTCATATTGGTCTCACGACTGGTCTCAAAGGCTACTTTGATGTCGCCGTCTGATGGATTGGGGAAGACCATGAAATCACTTACTTCAAGTCCATCCTCGGCCACCTCGTAGCTTCCATCGATGGCCTTGCGCAGGTCTTCTAGCTCGTCTTCATCCATCTTTTCGTGGCGAACCCTTACGACAAATACGTTTTCGTCGCCATTTTTAACCTCGATGAGGGTGTTTCCTTCTTTTTCGAAGATCATATCATCCGCTCCGCGAATTTCAACATTGTCTTCGCCGATGATGATCACATGCTTCTTTGAGTTGTGCTCACCATCTTGATCCATATCCGTTTCAATGAAGAAGGTCTGCCCACCTTGCAGGTGATGGGTAGAACCCTCGTCATCGACCCAAACCTTGATTTCTTTGACTTCTCCGTCGCCATCCTGCTCTACGCGGATCGAGTGAAATTCGGTGTCACCGTGCCCTTTCACGACGTGAACATCATTATCGACAGCAATGTCATTCCACGGGGATGGGAGCTCAACGTCCGACATGCTTTGACCCTCTTCGAGTACAAAGGTTGTGTCCAGCGTGATCGTTTCGCCATTGATTTCTTTAACGAGGTGGAGTTCCACCTTTTTTTCTTTTTCTTGGCCTACGGCCAGATGCGAGCTTCCGGCCAGTCCGACCGCAATCGCCAATAGTTTTAGGGAGTTCACGTTTTTCATGTTGGTATGTTTAGTGGTTCTGTGCAAACCTAGGTGCTTGCTCTTCGAAGCTACGTTAAAGGACTCACAAAATCTGTTAAAGTTTTGCCAAAAGGCTGGTTTTGAGTGAGCTCGGCACCTACTTTTGCCGTTGAGTATTCGGATATGAACAAGAAAAGACTTCAGGGAATCATTGCACTGATGAGTATAGCACTCGTCGGAATCATCGGTGTTCAAATCTATTGGGTGAAGAACGCTGTCCAAGTCAAGGAAGCGCAATTCCGCAATCGCGTGAGTGCCGTCCTTCAAGACTTCTCCATGGAGCTCGAAAATGAGCAGCGCAATTGGCGGGTGGCCAAGGCCATGAAGCCCACCATGCGCGGTGAGCGACGGACCATCCTCACCACGGACAGTGCCGTCATCATTGAGCATGCCGTCAGTGATTCCAACAATCGAATTGTGGTCAAGGTGGACACCATCATCAAAGCAGATGGCAAGAAGACCTCGACCATGGTCTACAGCAATACAGAGACAGGGGAGGAAGATCGATTCGTGATTTCTGTCGGAAGTGAGAATCAAGATACCATGACCATAACGGCGGAAGAGATTGAAGCCAGCTACCAGGAAGTAGATCAGGTCATGCAGGAATTCTTCTTCGAAATAACGGCGGGGCCTCGGAGTTTGAGTGCTCAATTCAGTCCGCTCGATTTTGAAGATCGCCTTCACGAGCGTCTCGCCTCAGACGGTTTAAATCTACCTTTTCAGTTCGCGGTCATTGAAGGTGGATTTCCCTCGCCACTCCACTCAAATCAATTTGAACCAAAGGATCAAGAGGTATATCGTACAGGATTGTTTATCAACGACTTATTTAATCCAAGATCGGATCTTTTGGTGATTTTTCCCGACAAGACCAACTACTACATCAGAAGCCTCTGGGGCGTAGTTTTACTGAGCCTGTTATTCACCGGCGTAATCGTCTTTGTTTTTGAGCGAACCATACGAACCATTCTCAATCAAAAAAGACTGAGCCAGATCAAAACGGACTTCATCAACAACATGACGCACGAGTTCAAAACTCCTATTGCAACGATTGGCTTGGCGCTGGATAGCATTAACACTTCGAGCATTATATCCGACCCCGAAAAAGTCCGACACTTTACACGCATCATTAGAGAGGAAAATGCCCGCATGCATCGTCAAGTGGAAAGCGTACTTCAGGTGTCGCAAATGGAGCGACGGGAGATGGAGCTTGGTCTTGAAAGCGTTGATGGACATGAGCTTTTGGACAAAGCGTGTCAGCAAATGCAGCTTCAATTTTCGGCCCGTGAGGGCCAAATCAAACAAGAGTGGGCGGCCGAGTTCAGCCGCATTCGGGTCGATGAAGAACTGATGGCACATGTCTGGCTCAACCTCTTGGATAATGCAAACAAGTACAGCCCTGGAATTCCGGAAGTGACGATTCGAACCTCCAATCGAGGAAACCGCCTAGTCATTGAGGTGGAGGACCATGGTCAGGGAATGACCAAAGAACAGCAAAAACAGGTCTTCGATAAGTTTTATCGCGTGACCAATGGCAATATCCACGACGTGAAAGGCCATGGGCTAGGACTCGCCTACGTTCGGGAGATTGTGGAAGCCCATGGGGGCGAAGTAGACGTTCGAAGCGAATTGGACAAGGGAAGTACCTTTATCGTTGAACTACCATTAGAACATGAGTAATACGAGAATACTGTTGGTGGAAGATGACCCGAATTTTGGGTCGGTGTTGAGTGACTATCTGCGACTCAACGATTATGAGGTGGTCCATGCCGAGGACGGAAATGTTGGCCTGGCAAAATTCCGGAGCGAGTCCTTTGACCTCTGCATCTTTGACGTCATGATGCCTGTTAAAGACGGCTTTTCGCTCGCTCGCGAGATTCAAGAGCTAAACGAGAACAAGACTCCCTTCATCTTTCTCACGGCTAAGAACATGAAGGAAGATATGGTCCGAGGATTTAAGCTAGGGGCTGATGATTACTTGACAAAGCCTTTTGATTCAGAGGTATTGCTGCTGAAGATCCAAGCAATCCTGAGTCGACGTAACTCAGCACCTGTTGAGCGTCAAACAGAGTACGACCTGGGCGGCTTTACCTTTAATGCCGAATTGCGTCACTTGGTGCGCGGTGGTGAATCGGCCCGATTATCGCCTAAGGAGGCTCGTCTGCTTGAAATGCTAGCCCAGCGCAAGAACGAGGTATTGAGTCGCTCAGAGGCCCTTAAAACCATCTGGCACGATGATAATTACTTCACATCGCGATCCATGGATGTATACATCGCCAAATTGCGCAAGTACTTGAAGTCTGATCCCAAACTGGAGATCATCAATGTGCACGGGGAGGGTTTTCGCTTGGTAGAAGCGGGTTAAGATTCAATAAGGTACAGAGCGATTAGCGCTTAAAGAGGCCACCGAGTAAACCGCCCTTTTTACCCTTCATCGCCTTCTGGAACTCGGGATTCATTTCTTCACCGACAATCATTTGAAGCACTTCGCCCCAACCGGGGAATCCTCCGACATTTCGGTCATCGATGAAGAGATCTGCATTGATCTTGCGGCTTTGCCTCGAATCCCATTGCTCTTCCGGATAACTCATCCCTATGGCGTAGAATTCAATTCCATTCTTCTTACAGAATTCAACGGCCTCATCCAGCCTACGCCCGCTGCGGTAGGTCCACAGGACTAGCTGATGTCTTCGCTTCTGAAGTTCCTTAAGGGTCTCAAACGCAAATAGCTTGGGTTTGCCAATTTCCGGATAGCGGTCATCGACAATGGTTCCGTCAAAATCTACAGCAATGACCATTACAGGTATTCGGCATTTTGAACTTCGAGATTCTCGTCCAACTCATACAAGCGAGGAGCTCCCGTTGGAATTTCGGTCTTCAGAATTTGTTCTGGCGTGAGCTTCTCCAAAGCCATCACCAATGCGCGTAAGGAGTTTCCGTGTGCTGCGATGATGATGTTCTTTCCAGCTTTGAGTTTTGGGACAATTTCCGCTTCGAAGTAGGGGAGTACGCGTTTAGCGGTAAGCTCCAAAGACTCACCACCTGGAGGTGGTACGTCATAACTGCGACGCCAAATATGCACTTGCTCTTCGCCAAATTCCTTGCGGGCTTCGTCCTTATTCATCCCCTGCAAATCTCCGTACATGCGCTCATTCAGCGCTTCATCACGCGTAATCGGCAATTCAACGCCCATTTCGCCCAAGATGATGTCCAAGGTTCTTTGCGCTCTTTTCAAAGCCGAAGTGTAGGCCATGTCAAATTTGAAATCCTTGAGCTTCTGACCAGCGGCATGCGCTTCCTCGATTCCCTTTGGTGCTAGGTCCACGTCGACCCATCCAGTAAAGCGGTTTTCAAGATTCCATTGTGATTGTCCGTGACGTACGATGACGAGTTGTGCCATGATCGAAGGTTTGGTGTTTGCTGCGAATTTATGAAAAGCCTACGGCTTGATGAATGTGCCCATCGCCAATTCACCGTTGCGGTATTTCAATCGAATCTGATATCGGCCAGCCTCAAGTCCTTGAATCGGTATCAAATCATTTGGATGAAGCATCCACTGGCGAATAGCCTTTCCACTTAGGTCGATCAGGGTAGCCTCTGTTACCTGATCTGTTTCTACTTGGATCCAATCCGCCGAAGGATTTGGGAATACCTGGACTTTACGAAGCCTGTTTTCAGCAATTGCTCCTGCTGAAGTATAGGCCATTTCAATCCAGTGATCATAGCCTAGATAAAAGCGATTAGCTGAACTATTCTGTCTTGTGTATCCGCTTCCGTGGGTTTGATCTAAAGACTCCGCAAAAGCACCAGGGTTAGCCATATAGAAGAGTGGAAGACTGTTGTGCCCTTGAGAATTTAAGGTGCTCAGAATAGAGAATAGGGCGTTGTCTATTGTGTCACGAACTGGATGCGCCGAAAAATACTCCGCATACGCTTGGGCTTGAAACCACAAGGCATAGGTCAACGTATCTTCGGCCATAGCCCAAGGTCCAGAACTTATGGTGTTTTCATATAAGGCGGTACTGGAACTCTGATAAGTCCATGGAATTAAAACACTGTTTGGAATGATATTGAATCCGGGTTTTAATTCGAGATCGCCGTAATAGGCGTTGTACGGATCCGTTTCCAAGCCCTCCA
The DNA here is from genome assembly GCA_017798125.1 of Cryomorphaceae bacterium. Taxonomy (NCBI): domain Bacteria; kingdom Pseudomonadati; phylum Bacteroidota; class Flavobacteriia; order Flavobacteriales; family Cryomorphaceae; species Cryomorphaceae bacterium. The sequence goes on along the minus strand of CP059070.1, from coordinate 2,293,472 downwards.
CGTAGGTTTTTCCAACCCATCGGATGTCCGGGCCAACAAACGCACATTCATAGGACTTAGGAAACCAATAGAATGCTTGAAAGAAAGCATACATGCTATCGAGAAGCGCTCCGCTTGAGTTGTTCTGTACATAGTCCTGGTAGTCTTGATGGTCAACGCCTACCCAAAGGTCCTTAACGGAACTTAAGTATTGATCCGAACTGCCGCCTGTAATCTGAAGCACAGTCGCATTTGCAAATCCCTTGTTGTTGAGCGCATTCTTATAGGCGGCTCCATCGTTTAAGTCCGAACACATGATTTGCACGACGTCATTCGCATTCCAGTAGCTTGCCAGTAGATTCAAAAAAGGATCATTCTCTGTTGGAGTCAACCCTCCAGAAACCAAGACTTGAGTTTCGCGATACGCCGCATAAGGCGGATTAATAAAGCTCGCGGATGAACTTACAGGAGCAGCTTGAACTAAATCCCATTGCTCTCCATCCTTAAGTGCGTGATAAAAGACATCTTTTGCGTAAAGAATACTGTCTTGGAAGCCGTAGGTTAAAGCGCCAGAAATGTCCGTCACAGGGTCTATGAATGTCACGGTTCCCGTTCCCATAACAGTCCCGAGTCCATTTACATCAACACAAAGCGCTGTGCGATCATCAACACCAACACCCCAAACACTCGATCCTTCCGCGTTCAATTGAGCTATGAAGGAAAGAAGTCTTCCCAATCGCCCGCGTTCAATGAAGTGACTATCGAAAAGATATCCACTATAAAAAGACCACATTCCAGTATCCAATGTGCTCTTGTGGTGATAGACGTCGCTCAGTGCTTCATCTGGGTAGACCGTTCCATTCTCTGCGGTGTAGACCCAATCACTGAGTATGGCCAAACCGGCACTGGTTCCGGCGATCACTCCACCATTATCGAAAACGGAATCCACTGCCCATTGAACGGGGGTACCTCTGAACGTTCTGAGATAATCCCACTGGTCACCACCTTTGAAGAAGATCATATCATAGCTCTTCAGCGTGTCTAAAAGGTGAGGGGCATTCGCCGACGAACTGTCTGAAATGTTGAAATTTACCGCTTGTGAAGCACCTAAACTTTCAAAGTAATCTGGAAGCCATTGAGTGGCGGAACCATGTGCAATAATGGCTACGCGACCACTGTCCGCTTGCTGAACGGCCCAACCGTATGGATCGTCACTCCAAGAATTGTAATCCTCAGAGCCCCCGCCGACAAGAAGTAGGGATCCCTGACCTGAGGTATTAAAGAGGGTGCTTATGAAACAGAGGAGTAGAAGATATTTCATAAGTAGAAAGGTACGTAAATCCTTAAGCCATTTCGATCTCTTCCTTTGGTAATCGAGCAATCTTAATATTGAACGCAGCAAAGGCAATAGTCATCAAAGGACTAATGATGCAGAAAAATGTAAAGGGCGCATAACTCAGGGTAGCTACCCCAAGGATGGCGGCTTGCGTGGCACCACAGGTGTTCCAAGGAACAAGCACGCTCGTGACCGTTCCAGAATCTTCAAGGGTACGACTAAGTACTTGTGGAGCTAGTCCTCGCTTCTTAAATACATCGGCATACATTCTACCAGGGACAACAATGGCTAGGTATTGATCACTCGCCGTAACGTTCAAGGTTAAACAGGTTCCAACGGTAGTAGACACCAAGGCTGTGGTCGATTTGGCCCGTTTGATGAGGGCTGCGGACAGCGTAGAAAGGAATCCTGCGCTTTCCATGACTCCGCCGAAGGTCATAGCACAGAGAATGAGCCAAACCGTGTTGAGCATACCGGACATACCACCTGCACTGAGTAAGTCTGCGAGCATGGGGTCTTGTGCAGGTATATTAGTATCCACCGTCATGGCATCAATAAGGACGGTGTAGAAGGCTTCCACACCACTAAGTCCGTTTGCCAGATCATGGATCAGGTTGGCTTGAAAGACCACGGCAAACAAGCCTGCGAGCAGAACTCCTGCAACCAATGCCGGAATGGCAGGAACCTTCCGAACGATCATGATGATCACGGCAATGGGCACTAAGAAGAGCCATCCATTGATGTTGAAAATTGAATCGAGCTCCGCCTGAATACTGGCCGCGTCTTCAATGGCCACATTGGAAGAATGTCTCAACCCGATGAACAAGAAAATAAGAAGGGTAATGGTAATGCTGGGGATGGTTGTGTACAACATGTATCGGATGTGCGTGAACAAGTCCGTCCCCGCCATGGCAGGTGCCAAATTCGTCGTATCAGACATCGGACTGATCTTGTCACCGAAATAGGCTCCAGAAATGACCGCGCCGCCGATGACGGCCTCACTTATTCCAAGTGCTTTACCAATTCCAAGAAGGGCGATTCCTACCGTGGCGATGGTGCTCCAAGAGCTTCCCGTGGCCAAACTCACAATAGCACAAATGATGCAGGAGGCCACTAAGAAGATCGATGGATTTAGTAAATCCAGACCGTAGTAAATCATGGCCGGTATGATGCCACTTACGAGCCATGTCCCCGCAAGCGCTCCAATGAAGAGCAGAAGAATTAAGCTGGGTACGGTGCTGGCAATGCTCTTGGTGATACCGTCGCGCATGACCTTCCAAGAGATGCCTTCGGTAATGCCAACCACCGCGGCAACTCCGGCTGCCAACAATAAAATCAACTGATTACTTCCAGATAGGGCATTGTCACCGTAAACGACAATTACGTTGTAGGCGAGGAGGACAACAAGAAAGATGATTGGGATCAACGCTTTCCCAAGCGAAGGTGACTTTTCCATAGGTTTTCAAACATACGAAAACCTTAAGTTTGCCCTCACTACACAAAAGACTCAGACATGAATCACTTCAACCCCGCAGATCAAGTTCTTGACCTACAGAACTTTGGTGAATTTGGAGGCGTAAATCCTTCCATTACAGATTCCAGCACCTTTACCTTCCTTCAGGCCGAAACCATGGAGGAACTCTTTGAAATAGAAAAGGAGGGTTGCTATCTCTATTCACGCCACACGAACCCTAGTAACAAGTATTTAGCGGACGCCTTGGCGGCTATGGAAGGAACTGAAGCGGCTCATGCATCTGCTTCAGGGATGGGGTCCATCAGCTCAGTACTCATGCATTTATGCGGACAGGGCGATGAAATAATCAGCGCAAGAACCGTCTACGGAGGTAGCTATGCGTTCATGAAGAATTTCTTGCCGCGCTTCGGCGTTCAGACTCATTTTGTGGACATTTCAGACTTGGATGCTGTTCGTTCAAGAATAACTGAAAACACAAAGGTGATCTACACGGAAGCCATCAGTAATCCGCTACTCGAAGTTGCGGACATCCCAGCGTTGGCGAAGTTGGCAAAGGAGTTCAACTTAAAATTGGTCGTGGATAACACCTTCTCACCTATGGTGCTAAGCCCGGCTATCCATGGAGCTGATGTGGTGATTCACTCCTTAACTAAATTCATCAACGGTACCAGTGATGCTGTAGGTGGTGTCACCTGTGGCTCAAAGGAACTAGTAGCGGGCATGATGGATGTGAATGCCGGATCTTCAATGCTTCTTGGTCCTGTTTTAGATGGACTCCGTTCTGCAAGCATGTTAAAGAATTTGAGAAGCTTACACATCCGTATGAAGCAGCACAGTCGGAACGCACTTTACTTGGCGGAGCGATTTGAGCAAATTGGCCTACGCGTGTACTATCCGGGCTTGACTTCTCATCCACAGCACGATTTGATGAAAGCGCTCTACAATGAAGACTTTGGTTTTGGTGGAATGCTGATGATTGACGCACAGTCTCATGAGCTAAGCTATCGCTTAATGGAACACATGCAGAATGCCAATATTGGCTATTTAGCGGTCAGTTTAGGCTTTTCAAAGACCTTGTTCAGTAATCCTGGAGGCAGTACCAGCTCTGAGTTTACAGAAGAAGAAATGAAAGCCATGGGACTCAGCGGAGGACTCGTCCGCATGTCCGTAGGATTAGACCACGACATTGAGCGTACGTACCAAAAGATGCTCGAGAGCTTTAAAGCCGTTGGATTAGTGGACTAAGGAGCGCAGAGCTTCATCGAGTCGTTGGACCGGTAGACCCACAACATTGAAGTACGATCCTTCGATGCTTTCTATGCCGATCATCCCAATCCATTCTTGGATTCCATAGGCGCCTGCTTTGTCGTAAGGCTTAAAGGTGTCGATGTAGTATTCGATGTCATTCACGTCTAGTTTTTTGAACGTAACCGTCGTTACGTCTGAAAAGACGTGATGGTGTCCATCGTGCCGTAGGCACACCCCTGTGATCACCTCATGCGTGTTTCCGCTTAGTTTGATCAGCATCTCTGTAGCTTCCTCTTTGTCAGCGGGTTTAGCCAGACTCTCTCCGTTCTGCCAGACCACCGTATCTGATGTTATGAGGACCTCTTCCGGGGAGGTTTGAATGTGATCCGCCTTGTGCTTGGCCAGGTACTCGGCAATTCCACGACCATCCAAATGGGGTGGCGGTGTTTCGTCCACATCACTGGTCCGAATGGTAAACGTATAGCCTAGTTCCGCAAGCAATGACTTCCTGCGGGGCGATCCGGAACCCAGTACTATGGGGTGTGGATATTCCTCCCGTATCATATCCCAGACAGCAGATTGAAGGCCCACATGGAGACAATTCCAAACAGCATGATGACCTTGGTCAAGGTACTTGCTCGACCATAGTCTTTAGGCGATTCAGCAGTAAGAACTTGATACAAGAGTAGTACGGAAGGTACTACGACTAAGACAATCGTGTAAATGAGGGGACCAGTGCTGTCCGCTAGAAGTTTAAAGCTTACGATGCCGACTAAAACCAGCATAGCGGCTATCAAGGATCCCAAAAGAATTTTGGTTCCCGTAGGGCCAATTTGAATCGCCATGGTTTTGAAGCCTTGGGCAGAATCTCCCGGAACATCTTCAAGGTCCTTGATGATTTCTCGGATCAAATTGGCGAGAAAAGCGAATAGGGCATAACCGCAGACAATCAAAAAGAGTGTTCGTTGGTTTTGAAGAAAGGGTCCGCTCAAGGCCGGTAAGATCAGAAAAAGAGGCACGATAAGCACCGTTAAGGCGGTCATTCCAGAAACCAGTAGGTTTCCCAATAGGAATTCGCGTTTCAAGGTCATGCTATAGTACCAAAGAGCTACGGCAGCAAAGGGATGTATGAGATATAAATACCAAATGTTCAAGAGATAGGACAGATACAATCCTAGAACGACGCCTGTAAATGTAAGGCCGGCGTGCCAAGCAATAGCAGCTCTTCGTTTGATAACCGTTCCGACAATGACATCACCATGATTGATTTCGTCGGTCTTGACGTCCATGTAGTCGTTGATGACATAGCCACCTGCAGCAACAAGAACAGTAGATAATACCAGCAAGGAGAATTGAAGAGGGGAGAGGGCTATCGGAATTCCGTAGGGCAAGATGAGACTCCAATAAATCAGATATTGCGTCAGAGCAACAATTAGTAGGTTCTTAGCGCGAATGAGCCGCAAAAAGGACCAGATGAGCTTACCATTCAAAGCCATCGCCATTCATCCATTTACCTTGAACCTTCATCACCTGTTCAAGAACGTCTCGTGCACAACCTTGTCCGCCTCCGCGAGGAGAAACGTAATCGCTGATTTTTTGAATCTCCGGTGCGGCATCTGCTGGACACGTAGCCAATCCACATTGACTCATCACCTCGAAATCCGGAATATCATCACCCATGTACAGAATTTCATCTGCCTCAAGTCCATAAATCGCCTTTAAATCCTCGAAGGCGTCCATTTTGTGCCTTTGGCCGAGGTAAATATCGGTAAGCCCGAGGCCTTTAAGTCGTACTCGAACCCCTTCGTTATTACCACCTGAAATAATGGCCACATGATAGCCTTTCTTGACGGCCAGCTGAAGGGCGTATCCATCTTTGATGTTCATATTCCGGTACTGTTCTCCTTCTGTGGTCACGAATACTCGCCCGTCGGTGAGGACACCGTCTACATCAAAGATGAAGGTGGTGATGTTCTTAAGGTGTTCTTTGTAATTCTTCACAGTTACTTATCAACGATACTTTGGCTGATTAAGGTATAAAGATCTTTCCAGAGGGGATCATCCAACAAGGTCAAGTGCTTGTTAAGGATCTCCTGATCTTTTCGGATTGCGGGGCCCGTTTGAGAGGATCTTGGACCCTGTTCTAAAGCTTTTTGTGTGGTCTCAGCGATCAATGGATGAAGCAAGTCGAACTTCATTCCGCGTTGTTTCATCAGCTTTTCGGCAATGCTGTACATATGGTTGCTGAAGTTACAGGCGAAAACCGCTGCAAGATGCAAGTATTGGCGCTGATAGCTGTCCACACGCTCCACTCGGTGACTGATTCGAGCCGCGGCCCCCAGAAGGAGCTCTTCTGAATCCGACGAATTTGCTTCGATGAGCATGGGTATTTGGTGGAATACGACTTCCTTTTGACGCGAGAACGTTTGGAGCGGGTAAAAAACGCCTCTTCGCTCGTGTACCTGCAGCACATCTAAGTCAACAGAACCCGAGGTATGCGTTACCAAACCTTTTACACCCTCTAATTTTTCAGATACTTCGGGAATGGCCGAATCGGAGACGGCAATCAGATACCAGTCCGCATCACGGGGAATCTCATCGTAGGAAAGATAGAGCTCTGCACCTAAAGCTTCCGCTAGTTCTTTGCCATTATCTGCAGTACGATTGTAAAGCCCTATGAGATCAAAGCCTACGGCTTGAAGAGCTTGGCCCAAATGAAAGGCCAACCGTCCAGCTCCGATGAGAACAATGCGATCCATCAGGAGCGGAGAATTCGTCGTCTAATGGCCATTACCGTTCCAATGATCATCAAGATACTTCCCAACCAAAGAATATTGATCCAAGGGAAGATGATGGCCTTCATGACAATGAATTCTTTTTCATCCCGCACATCCGTAAAGGCCTTGAGCTTCACCTTGTTGTTCTCGGGATTTACGTCTTCGAAGCGGAATTTTAAGCCGAAATCTTCGATGAGCGCATCTTCCAGTGTGACTTGGTTCCCCGTAACGACGTAAGCAGGTCTTGCATATCGACGGGTTCCTTGGACGTTGATCACGGAAAGATAGGTCACCAACGCGATGTTCATGGCTTCACCGTTGTCGAATTGAGCTCGATTCGGATCAAGCGCAAGGCTGTCAAGGATAACGAAGTGACGGTTGTAGATGGCCGAATCACCCATCGCCATTTCAATATCCGCTTCGCGTCCATAACCCGTAGCCATTTTCTCCGCTCGGACCTCTTCGGGCTCTGCATAAGTGATGTGGGTATAGATATCCTTGGTCAAGAAATGTCTTGTGCTCGGTTCAGCAACGTTGCCCATTTGCTCGTTGAGCTGGATAAAGGGCTCTAAGGTGAACGCCTTTTCAAGACTTCCCGCACCGTCACTTTCGTAGTAATCAATTTCGAATACTCGATTAAATCCTTCTTTTCGCTCACTGCGCCATGTCACGTAGTATTTGCCCATTTGCATGGTGTCCCCGAGCTCCATGAGGATATTCTCATTGGCGGGAAAGTCTTTTGCGATGTACGTCGGGTTCTCCGATATAACCTCTTTCTGGGCATTGGAGACCAAGGAACCTAGCATGACCAAACCGAATCCAATGTGGGCAACTGAAGCACCCGCAAAGTCGAGCTTTCCTTTCAGGATACGAGTCCAGTAGTCGAAGTTGGCCACCACGGCAAAAATGGACGTGAAGAGCATAGCTGTGTAGAGGGCGTTGTCAAAACCCCAGGCCAATGCGAGAACCACGGTCAATACAAGAGAGGCAGCTAAGCTAAAGCCAATAGACTTCAAGAATTTACCAAAATCGGTCTTCTTGTACTTCAAGAATTGTGTGAACGCGATTAAGGAAGTAATGAGTAGGGCAAAGGGAAGTTGCCAACTGTTGTAGTGTTCGATGACATCAATCGGAGGGGCCAAGGCAGCTCGCTCTGCAATTCCAAAGATTCCGAGCACTGGATTCACAATGATTTCGGTGAGCTTGTTGATCACCGGAATAGAAGTGCTAAAAGTGATCTGGAAACTCGAAATGGTCAAGGTCAAGGCCCCGATAAACATCCAAAACTCACGTGACCAGAGGCGATCGTCTGTGGTCGCTTTGGGCAGCCAGCGCCAGTGGTAGGCTAAGGCTCCAAAGGAAAGCAAGATGTAAAAGAAGAGGTACAGCAGTAGCTGACCGTTCAGTCCTAGATCTACGAATGCATGCACGGAACTGTCTCCTAAGACACCGCTTCGAGTCAAGAAAGTCGAGTATAAAATGAGGATGAAGGTTATGAAGGTGAGCACATAGGTGGACATTAGGTTTCCACCTTTGTTTTTCTGAATCAACATCAGGTGGGCCGCACCAACCAAGGTCAACCAAGGAACCAAAATGGCATTTTCCACAGGGTCCCAAGCCCAGAATCCTCCAAAACTCAGTGCTTCGTAAGCCCAAGCTCCTCCCATGAGAATTCCTGTACCGAGGATCATAACAGAGAAGAACGTCCAAGAAAGAGCTGGTTTTAGCCATTCGTCGTACTTGCGACGCCAAAGCCCTGCCAGCGCAAAGACAAAAGGAGGTAAAACTGATGCAAATCCGAGGAATAGAGTAGGAGGATGTATAACCATCCAGTAGTTTTGAAGAAGTGGATTGAGCCCAGTCCCATTCTGAAATTGAGGGGCTTCTAAGTAGTTCGGATTTTGAAGGAAAGGAAGACCGGCATACTCGGGTAACTCACGGATCAGGACAAATGGTGACGAACCTATTTTGGCACCGAAAATGTAGGAACCAAGTAGCATACTGGTCAAAAAGACCTGAACGCTTCCGTAAATGGTCATGGTGGTTGCTTCCCATTTTCCCGCCTTCTTGAGGAAGAGGAGTCCTAGAATGACCTGGAAGAAGATCCACAGAAGAAAACTTCCTTCTTGACCCTCCCACATACACGAAATGAGGTAGTATATGGGTAATTCGCGTGAACTGTGCTGCCAGACGTATTGATACTCGAAGTAATGCCCGAAGATCATTACGTACAGGCTCACTACAATGCCCAAGACGCCCAGAGCGTGGACGTAGAAGCTTGTTCTCGCAAGTCGCTTCCATTCCGGTGTATCGGAGCGATGCATGAAGTAGTACGCAATAGTGGAAATGATTGCGGATACAAAAGATAGGACTACAGCAAAGTGACCGATGGAACCGATCCCAGTGTGTTCATTGACGTACTCCATTATTCGTAGGTATTCTCGACGTCGTTAGTCTCGTTGTACTTGGATGGGCATTTCATCAAGATTTGCTCAGCGACGAACGCCGTGTCGGTGGCAAATCCCTTCATGGTGATTTCTTCTGAACGCTCGAAATCCTGTGGCTTAGGTTGAAAGTATACCACGCGTCGCTCATTACCTTCTTTATCAATGGCCGTAAACGAGAATTGATTCCGTTCTGGGTTGTAGTCCATGGCTGCATCCTTATTTAGATAGCCGATAACGGTGAACTGCTTTCCTTCGTTTTTCTCAGCAAGTGGAAAGCTCACGTAGGTGCTTGCATCGGTAAAGGTGCTCATGATGGCAGCAATTCCAAGAGCAATGATGACGATGATGACGATGTGCGTCTTTTTCATTTTTCCATCTTCTTTTCAAGTCTGCTGACTTTGCGGTCAACACTGATCAAATAAACAAACAGTCCAATGAAAATGATTACGATGACGCCTACAACTACGTATATTTTACCTTCCTGTCTGAAGGTATCTGCCATCTCGACGTTATTGGGGTTTTGAGCCATCGTGCCGTAGGCACTCAGTATCAATAAAAGGAGTAATCTTTTCATGAGTTTAATTCTTTCCAGGACCATTGGCGTTCCATACGGCGAATGCGCAAACGGATTTGTACAATCCAGTAACCCACGAGGGCCCAACCAATTACAGCGGGGTAGAAGACCTTGCGCATGTCGCTGTTTAAGTCGTACTGACTAAAGGCAGGATTGCCTCCGTTTCCGGGATGCAGACTATCCGTCAAGCGCGGAAGGATGCCGATAAATACGATCATAAAGATGAAGGCGAAAATATTGTAGACTGCGCTGAGGCGGGCTCGTTTCCGTTCGTCATCAAAGCTTTGGCGGAGGATGAAATAGGCAAGGTAGATCAGGATGGCGATTGCCGCTCCATTGAGTTTAGGGTCGTTTACCCAATAGGCCCCCCAAGTAAAACGTGCCCAAAGCATGCCGGTTACTAATCCAAGTAAGCCCAATACCAAGCCGGAAATCGCTGATTCAACGGCCCAGTCATCATGAACGATGTCGTTGCTTCGTAAATATCTTATGCTGTAGATAAGGGAGATGAGAAAAAGGATGATCATGCTGAACCACATGGTCACATGGAAATAGAGATTGCGAATGGTTTCGTTCAAGATTGGAAGGCGCGGGACATCCCCCAACAGTCCGGCAATCAGGACGTAAAAGACCAAGACGATACTTGCAATTTTCCACCAAGTCCACTTCATCCGCAGCTAACGCTTTTAATCGCGCCAAAGGTACGGAAATAACAAGTATGAGAGTAAAATGGTTACGAGGTTCAGGAGGATCATGACCAGTACCGATCGCCACCAAAGTTCAGAGGTCAAGCCAAGCAAAGCGGCATTGCTCAACTGGAGGGCTACGAGAATGAGAGGAAGAAGAATGGGAAGCGATAAAATGGCCAATAGGGCCGTATTTTGCTGTGTTCTCGCCGATATAGCGGCCATGGTAGAAAGCGTCGCTGCAAACCCACTACTGCCCAGTAAAAGTGCCGCGAAATACAAGCCGTCGTGAGCTACTGGATCCTTGAGGAAGAGCCTGAAACAACCCCAGGCTAAAAAGGAAAGGAGCCACATGAGTACCATGTTGTACAGGGTCTTCCCCAAGATAAGTACTCGAGGATCCACAAGTTGATAGTACAGCCAGTATCGACCGGAGGTTTCTCGCATAAAACTCCCGGTGGCACCGTTAATGGATGCAAAGATCAAAACAACCCAAAGGAGTACATTCCAAGATCGGGGTGTGATTTGGCCTTGAAACGCCAAGTAGGTCACGAAAACCGTGCTTAAGACATAAAGCAGCAGTCCAAAAACGGCATAGCGTTGCTTCCATTCCATGCGAAGTTCGTGTCGTAAAACCGTGAAGACCTGCCGAATCATGGAACAAAGATAAGATTGTCGTGAACTATAGCTTTGATGCTTAGTTATCGAGTCTAAACACCCTTTAAAAGGCCTTACAATGAAAGTAGTTTTATCATTATTCTTCGCATTATCACTGAGTATTTCTGTCTCTGGTCAATCATCTTTTTACGATATCAAGGTAGAGGATATTGACGGGAAAGAATTTTCTTTTGCCGAACTCAAAGGGAAAAAGGTGATGATTGTAAACGTTGCTTCTAAGTGCGGTTATACGCCTCAGTATGAGGAGCTTCAGGAGTTGTACGGCAAGTATGGTGGTGACGATTTTGTCATTGTTGCTTTCCCCGCAAACAACTTTATGGGGCAGGAGCCTGGATCAAATAAGGAGATCAAGTCTTTTTGCCAGGAGAATTATCAAGTGACGTTTCCAATGATGTCTAAGATCTCCGTTAAAGGTAATGATCAGGCTCCGGTATATGCCTGGCTGACGTCTGAAGAACTCAATGGAGTTAAAGACAGCAAGGTGAAGTGGAATTTTCAGAAATACTGCATCAACGAAGAAGGGCGAATCGAAGAAGTCTTTGCGCCGGGTGTGAGCCCCATGGAGGATGAAGTGGTCGCATGGGTGACCAAGTAAGGGCTTGATTTCCCTACTTTTGGGGAAAACTGAATCAAATGGAACTCGATTTATTGGCTTTTGCCGCACATCCTGACGATGTCGAGTTGGGCGCTTCTGGAACAGTCATTAAGCACATTAAGGCTGGAGCTACAGCTGGTATTGTAGATTTAACACGTGGAGAACTCGGTACCAGAGGTTCTGCAGACTTGAGAGATCAAGAAAGCGCTCGATCATCTGAGATCATGGGCTTGAGCGCGCGTGAGAATCTTGGATTCAGGGATGGTTTCTTTGTGAATGACGAGGAACATCAACTGGCCGTCGTGCGAATGATCAGAAAATATCGACCCCGAGTAGTACTGGCAAATGCAATTAGTGATCGTCATCCCGATCATGGAAGAGGGGCAGATGTTGTTCGGAATGCCATATTCCTCTCAGGACTTCCCAAAATCCATACAGAGATCGATGGTAAAGACCAAGAAGCTTATAGGCCAAAGATTGTACTGAACTATGTGCAATTCAATCCTATAGAACCTGACGTAATCATCACTTTTGATGAAGCCGTCATGGAACAGAAAATGGAGGCGGTACAAGCCTTTTCCTCTCAATTCTTTGACCCTAATAGCGAAGAGCCAGAAACGGCGATATCCAGTAAGAACTTTTTAGAAAGCGTACGTTATCGGGCGGCTGATTTAGGCCGCATGGTTGGAGCGTCGTACGGAGAAGGCTTTACTTGCGATCGACTTTTAAGCGTCGATAGCGTTTTTGATTTGAAGTAAGGTTTCTCCATTGATTGAAATATATAGGCATAAAAAAAGCCGCCCAGAAGGGCGGCTTTTCTATGCTTAAAGCTCTTAGGCTTATTGAACAATCAAACGCTGAGTTGAAGTTCCGTTAGCTGAATTCACTTCTACGAAGTACAATCCGTTAGCCAAGTTAGCAACGTTCATAGTAACGACGTTACCTCCCGTTACTGCGTTATGAGTAGAAGTCATAACCGTTTGACCTACAGTGTTAACAACGTTTACGGTCACGTCAGTAGCATCTTTCATTTCGAAAGCTACACGTACCATGTCAGAAGCTGGGTTAGGGAAGACGCGCATTTCAGTGATGTCGTTTTCCTCAATACCTACACCGCTGAAGCTGTAAGGTGCATCCAAGAAGTGGAATTGAGTAGTACTCAAGATGTCCGCGTTAACCAATGTAGCGTATACAATGGCTACAGTAGCTTGGTCACCGTTTTTGAACATCAAGTCACCAACAGTTCCCCAAGTACACTGAGCATCGGCTGCTGTACCTGTAGACGCGTTCACTTCGTTCAACCAAGTTTGGTCTTGAACACGGTATCCACGTACCCATGCATCTGGGAATGTGTTGTCTGTGCTACCCACCAACAAAGTATCAGAATCGAACCAAGTTACAGTGATGAAGTCTCCGTCTGCAGAAGCAGATACTTGTGGACGGCTATCCTCGTTCAAACCGCCAAGGTCACCACGGAATGTTTGTGGAATACCTACGAGGTCACCAGTGAAGGTAGTTCCGTCACCGTGTACGTCAAAGATTCCCCAAGCACCTGGTGTAGTTGTGATACTCCAAGTTCCTGTTGCAGGACCTACAGCTACTGAGAAGTGCATGTCACCGTTGCTGTCTACTGCGATATCGCCTTCGAAAGCCATAGTGTAGTTACTTCCGTCATTTGCCAATTGGCCATCTGCCCAACTAGAGGTAGCAACATTTACAGGAGCTCCCCAAGTAGTTCCCCCATCTGTAGTTTTCAAAACAATCAAGTGGTAAGATCCTACTGGCTCTACGTTTACATCACCACCGTGTCCGATGATTGCGATGTATCCAGTTTGTCCGTCTGGAGCAAAACCGATATAAGAGTCAACCAAGGCTTTTCCAATACCGGTATCGTTGTATACAGGTACGTAAAGCTCCTCTACGTTGATCACTGGTGCTCCACCACCGCTGAAATCAGCGCGACGGTAGATGATAGTATCAACGTAGTCACTCGTGTTGATCAAATCAATTTCAGAGTCTACGTGGTGCATTACTTGACCTGCATTCCACTGACCAGCAGAAATCAGGTTGTAATCTCCAGCAGCATCGTCAGATTCGAAGATGGCATTTACGCTATCAACAGCTCCGAGGCTTACGTAACCAACCAATTGACCACCCCAAGAACCTCCGTTAGTACCGGAAAGGATTGGTGCAGTGTATACGAACTGAGCGTTTGCAATGTCCGTGTTGCTTGGGTCATTGATCATACCTGCCGCTGGATAACGAGCGTTTCCGCCGTCATATACTGGTCCAACGTTGTTGGTGAAGGTAGCTCCTCCATCCAAACTGTGGTCATAACGGAGAGATCCACTTCCTGCATCGCCGTTTGTCGCAGCGTCAGAACGGTGGATAAATGTGATGGCATTCAATTCTGGACGAACAGAAACCGCATCACGACGACCGAAAGCCACCGTATATACGTTTTGTGCTTGACCCATATCCACTACCGCTGAACGCGATCCTGGCAAATATGGAGCCTGATGCACACCATTAATTTCAGTTTTCATTAATTCTGCTTTCGCACGCATATTGAGTCCATGAGCTTCATGAACCGTCACATTGCTTTGTCCAAAAGCAAGTGAACCCGCAGCTACAGCAGCAAAGAGTAACGATTTTTTCATAATCCTCTTTTAGTTTGGGTTAATAATTGAGTTCCAAATATAACAGAATGTTGATGTTTCAACAATTATTTATTCCCCAAAGTTTCATAACGTCGTGAAGACGACACTAGCCTTTGCGGATGAGTTGTCGAAGCCATCGCCCATCGGCCCGTGAGGGCCAAAGGTCTGCCATAGGAATACGACTTGTCTTGAGAAAGAGTTGGGTTTGGTATATGGTCGACAAGGAGTAGGAAAGAGAGGTTGAAACTGCCGCTCCAGTCATTCCGTAGCGCGTGATCAGGAAAGGAGCTGAAACCCCAGTAAGGACGAGACCTAGAGCTGATACTCGAGCATTTAACGAGTACAGACCTTGTCCGGCCAAATGCGCACTCATGGTATTGTTGAGGGCCATGAAGAAGATTCCAGGGGCCAAGACTACGAGAAGGGGTCGAATTTGGGCGAAATTGTCCTCGGCTCCAAAAACGAAATTCCATACTTCGCCCGGAACGAGCAGTAGGACGCTGATGATGGCAAAGGCGGAATAAAAGGCAATTTTCCACATTTGAGTACTTAGGCGCCTTATCTCAATGGGGTTCTGGGTATTGCTGATGCGTGCGTATTGAATCATGGCCAAGGATTTACTGACCACCCAAGAAGCTTCAGCGAGGTTTATTGCAGTGGCATAATAACCCAGTCCAGCGTAGTTGTTTTCTGGGAGGAGCTTCTGAAGAAGATAGTAGGATAGTCGGTAATTCAGTAATTGGC
Organism: Cryomorphaceae bacterium; assembly: GCA_017798125.1. Lineage (NCBI taxonomy): Bacteria > Pseudomonadati > Bacteroidota > Flavobacteriia > Flavobacteriales > Cryomorphaceae > Cryomorphaceae bacterium. The sequence continues at coordinate 2,278,274 of CP059070.1, read as the reverse complement.
TAATGTTGGCCAATTGAATCCAAAATCCATAGCGGGACATTTCTCGGATTGTAATGCGCCAAGTACCTTGAAGTTCTTGACTTGGCGTTGTACCGAGCTCTCTGAAAATTCGAAGGAATCCCGAAATGACCGTAAAGAGATAGGCGACATAGATCGCTCCAATGTAGGCGCTGATGTCGTGAATGCCATAAACGCCGTAAAAAATCCAGAAACTCAATAGCAATGCGGCACCCTGTAAAAAACTGATCCAATTGTGGCTCTTGAGGTCTTCACGGCCAAGGATGAATTGTAGGTGGATTTTGCCAATGGCATCAATAGCGCCAATGAACATGAGGTGATACAGATATTCGCGATCCTGTAATCCCGCGGCAAAGAGAATGAGCGGAACAACGATGGAAACGAATAAGGCCCAAGCGTAGGAAGGCAAGAGTAGTCGTTCTATGCCAAATCGAGGTAGTAGATAGACCAGGGCTGGACCTCCAATGAAACTACTGATCAGCTGAACGAGGGTAACGTTTAGCAGGAACAAGCTGATATACCCCTTACCGTCAGCGCCAAGGGTTTGTGTGGTACTGATCAGCAGTAAGAAACTGAGGACGATGACTCCGAATTTGCTGAACGTCGTCGCTATGATGGTCCTGATCATGTGGGCTAATCTACGAATAAACCGAGCTGACGGTAAGTAAGAGTTATTCGATTGAGATAGGCTTCACTGGATAAGTCGCTCCTCTTTTGCTGATCGAGGAGCTCATGATCCAATTCGTCGTATTGATCCCAAGTCTTCCGAATCAATTCAGGAAAATCAGCTGCTGACTCGATAAAGTGGCCATTAACTCCTGGAGAGATGAACTCCTCGATGACACCAACGCGTGGGCTCAGAACTGGAACTCCTGCATTTAAGGCTTCAAGCGCAATGAGGCCAAAGGTTTCGTATTTGCTGTTGACCAAGCACATTGTGTATTCAGAGAGGACTTTTTGAACGTCCTCTTGTTCCATTCTCCCCAAGAAGCGTACGTTTCTAGAATCGTCATTACCGAATAGGACCATGGCTTGTTTCTCCAACTGATCTCGATTGGGTCCGTCACCAATGATGTCGTAATCCCAAGGTCCTTGAAGATTCACAAGACTTTCCAAAATTTCGTCGAACCTTTTCACGGTATTCACCAAGTCACCGACAGATATTAGTTTTAGTCGTTCCGGCCTTTTCTTTCGAGAAGATGGAGTGGGGACGTTTAAAATATTTGGGACCACCTCGTATCGGCCTTCAAGGCCTTGTTTTATCATCGCTTGTTTCAGCCCCTCGCTTACAGGGCATACCTTGAACGCTCGTTTGAGCATTCTTTTTCTTGCAGCGTGCCAAACGACGTCTTTCTTGTACCTGTCAAAATAGAAAGAAGCGTGTTCGTGAACCACAAATGGGATGCGTTTTGCTTGTAGCCAAACTTCCCATGCCGGAAAATCCCGATCGAGAATATGCGCATGGACGACATCAACCGAGTCCTTGATCTGCTCGAATGCCTTTTTCCAGCCCATGGTTTTCCCGAGGGTCTTGCGCGATTTTGGGTAGCGCACATTTACTTCACGAAGTAGACTGGAAGCACTCGTGTTAGAGGATACAGTAATGCTGGTCTGCTGGCTCGAAGGACCCACCCATAATACGGTTACGCGATGCTTATGAGCCAAGCTTTCCGCTTGATGCTTGATGAAAATGCCGTTTTGAACATCTTCATGATGGGGATACCATTGCGTTAAAAAGACGATATGAAGAGGTCTATCCACTTATTGAATTCGCTTAATGCGTAGACGTAGACTGTTTCCAATGACAACGACGTCAGAGAAGGCCATACTCAATGCAGCTATCATTGGGCTCAATAATCCGGCCGCTGCAATGGGAATAGCCAAAACGTTGTAGAAAAATGCCCAGAATAGATTCTGTTGAATGGTCAATAAAGTGTGACGACTGATTTGAATAGCTGATTTAACAGCGTTCAAATCGCGATCCTGGAGCAGAACAACCTCCGAGCTATCAATAGCAATGTCTGAGGCCTCTACCATTGAAATACCCACATTTGCCTGTGTAAGGGCCGGAGCATCATTGATACCGTCACCTACCATGACTACTTTTTCCTTTTTCGACCACATTCGAATGTGGCGAATTTTGTCCTCGGGACTTTGACGAGCATAGAATTCGGTAATCCCTACCCGTTCTGCAAGCCGACGACATTTGTGTTCCAAATCACCACTGAGCATGATGGATCGAATTTCATTCTGGTTCAGCCATTCGATCAGTTCTGGCACTCCTGTTTTCCAGTCATCTTCGATATCGATGTATCCAATGACTTCTTTATTTCGAAGAACGAGCAGATCTGCCTGCCGTCCGTCAGCCAGAACAGAGAATTCTTGCCCGTGGTCGTCACGACCGGTAATTCCACGCCCTTTTAGCTCTTTGACATTTTCAAAGGGGTAGGGAGTAACTTGATCTTTCCAGGCCTCAACAAGGCTTGTGGCAATGGGATGGTCACTGTGCAGCTCTAACCCAAGAACAATACTCTGCAAATCCTTTAAATCAATGGAAATGGACTCTATTCTCTTAACCCGAAACTCACCGGTTGTCAATGTTCCGGTTTTATCGAAAACTACCGTTTCTGCCCGCGCGAGCTCTTCTAATGTGGAGCCACCTTTGATTAATATACCCTTGCGAGCTGCTCGACCGATGCCGACCATGACGGCCGTTGGGGTGGCAAGCCCCATGGCACAGGGGCATGAAATGACCAAGACGGCGATAGAACGCATTAAACTCGCTTCAAGACCAACTCCAAGAATCCGAAAGGAAATGGCAAATGTGGCCAGTGAAATAGCCATTACTACGGGTACGAAAATCGCACTGACTCGATCACCTAACTTTTGAATCGTCGGCTGATCTCTTTGGGCATCCTTGACCAACTGTACAATACCTGAAAGAACTGTTTCGTCGCTCTTTTTACTCATTTTCACTTCGAGAACCCCTTCATGGAGCAAGGTCCCCGCAAATACAGTGGATCCTGTCGATTTTTCAACAGTCTGTGATTCTCCAGTGAGCATTGATTCATCAATCCTTCCGGAACCAGACTGTATTTCACCATCCACGGGAATTTGTTCTCCTTCTCGGATCCGAATCAAGTCATTGACCACGAGCTCTTCAATGGAAAGGACTTGCCATTTTTCGTGACGCAATGTTAGAGCCGTTTTTTTCTGTAGACCTTGAAGGCCTTTTATGGCGTCTGTGGTTCGACGAACTGAGCGTTTTTCGATCACATTGCCCAGGAGGACAAGGGTGATTATGGTTGCAGCCGTCTCGAAGAAAAGATATTGATGCAACTCGGGTGACCCCCAATGTCTAATTACACCATACAGCGAATAACCGAAAGCTGATGTTGCTCCAATAAATATGAGGACGTCCATATTGGGAACACCAACTTTAATGGAGGCCCATGCAGATCGCCCGAAATACCAAAAGCCCAAGCAATATACAGGTGAACTAAGTGCAATTTGAAAGAGCGGGTTGTTGAGAATGGAATCGGGACCTACCCACATGTGCCCCATTAAAGGCAAGGTTAAGAGTAGGCTAAAAAGGAAATAGCGCTCAAGAGTTAAGTCGGGCTTGCTTGGTTTCTTCGAGGTCTGATTTGAATCTACTTGATACCCCAGTTGACGTATTCCCGATACGATAGGCTGAAGGTCAAGATTTTGAGGGTTGTCGAAGTACGCTTCTCCGTTCACAAAGTTCACATCCACTGCTTCCAATCCTGCCTTTTCCATATGCTTTCTTACGCCCAAGGCACAATTAGCACAGGTCATGCCGGATATCTGGAGCTTTTGGGATGATTGATCGGCCATGAAACAAAGTTAATTATTCGTAAGGTATAACGACCGAGCAACCGTTGTGATTGTAAAAGAGAAAAGCCCGCGAATGCGAGCTTTTTTCTAGGGTGGCTAATGGGGTTCGAACCCACGACCTCCGGAACCACAATCCGGCGCTCTAACCAACTGAGCTATAGCCACCATTTTTCAGGACGGCAAATATAAAGAAATGAAATAAGCAGTGCGAGCAGTTACGTCAAAAAAAACGCAGATCAGAAATCCCAGACAAGTCGGAATTGGTTCCAGCCGGCATTCCAGCGAATTCCGCGGTAGCGGGCCTCACGGTGGAGAGCGGGAATAGCCCAACCAATGGCCGTTCCAATAGCGGCACCGGCAATGACGTCCGTAGGAAAATGCTGGCCACTTTCAACCCGCATATATCCAACAAGACCAGCGGCTCCAAATGTTCCGGCGAGAACTACCCATCGAAAAGGATCATCTGGATGAAGGTCCATGTAGGTCGTACTCATAAAGCTGGCGGCTCCAAATGCTAAGGCAGTATGTCCGCTCACGAACGAACGCATTGAGCTCTGTGAAATACGTTCTTCCAGCGGGACGGTATTGTTGTATACGTATGGGCGTGCGCGCTCCGTCCATCCTTTAATGGCCGCGGTAATCAATCCTGTTGAAACGAGGACTTCACCATACATGAACAGGTACGTTCCTGCTTGTTCTTGAACCTCTTGGCTAGCCAGAGAAGCAAACGGAAGAAGCATCAGTCCTCCGAGGACATAATCACTGTTCTTAGCAATCTCAGGGTTCCAATTTTCAATGGCCCCGCGATCAATGGTGTAGAGTTCAGGCGCTGGTAGATCAAAAACCTGATACCACTCATAAGGCTGAACTTCTTGGTATGCGGGCAAGCCCGTAGCCAGAATTAACAAATTAGCCGAAGCAATAGTAGCTTCCCTTTGCCATGTAAGTTGATAGTTGATTTGGCCAAACGAAAGGTGGCCAAAGCAAAGTAAGGTTATTAGGTAGAGGACACGTCTTTTCATCATTCGATGACGAGCCGCTGCTGATGCAGGAGGCCATTCTGCTCAATCGAAAGCAGATAAACTCCTGAACTCCAGCTGCTCACTAGGATGGTTTGTGGTCCAAAAGGTACAATTTCTTTCTTAAAGACCACACGACCAGCCCCGTCGACGACAGTAACCGAAGCATTCTCCGTTCCCTCGAGGTCGATAGAGATTTGATCGGCCGCGGGGTTCGGGTAGACGCGAACACCCTCAAGCGTGTTGTGTTCTTCAAGTCCGATGGTCGCATACTGGTCGAAATAGAGAATCGCGGCCAGTGTTGCCAGTGGGGCACATCCTCCATGACTTTGATTGGGATCGACCTGTATGGCCTGCACATCAGTTGCCCCATTGGCATTCATTGCGCTGTCTGCGAATAGAGCATTGATGTAGGAGACTTGCTCGTCTGCATCACAGTAGTACATGCGGGTAGGGGTAGTGGCGTTGAAGTTCCACACATCATTGTCCTGAAGTACTAGGTTCAGTCGGTGGTTTGGGTCGGTTCGGAGGGAGTTGACGATAGAGTCTTGGAACATGCCGTAGGGGTAGGAGTTCCCTTCGTTAATGGACAATTGAGTTAAGAGCTGGATGTTCAAATTGGTTAGAGAAATGGTGCCGTTGTAAAACTGCTGGCAGAAAGGTGCATAGGGAGCCTTGAAGATGTCCGTCAGGTCATTGTACAAGTTTCCATAGACTTCTTGATAGCCCATGACCACGTAAGGCACGAATGCTACAGTTCCGTAGTTCACATCGGCTAGAATGACATCCTTCATGACCTTGGAGATGGAATATGGTCCGGACATGTGTCCAGAAGCAGCCAGATTAAAATCAGACATATATTGCGCTTCGATCAGCTTTTGAGTAGCCATTCCTGCATGACCACCTTGCGAGTATCCGCTGATGAAGAGCTGATCCTCATGGGCAATTCCATTATTGTTTAAATAGGTTTCAATAGCGAAAAGCATGTCCACAGAAGCTTGGCCGTGAGTAGCGGCGTGTACATAGGGATGGAACCCACGGGATTCACCCATTCCGAGGTAATCTGGAGCAGCAACAATGTAACCCTGACTAGAAAAGCCTAGGGAAAGAAAGGTTCCTCCTTGAAGATTGGAAGGGCAGTCTTGCTTCCCGTCGGTGGTTCCGTGGTTGTAGTTGAGGATAGGGTAGGAGAGAGAAGCGTCGTCAGGTACGCACAGTAGCCCTGAAGCTGTGTCTGTAACTCCGTCTGAACCAGGTGTGGTATACAAAATCTTGTACGCGGTTACACCGTAGGGTACTGGGATTCCGAGTTGGCTGGAAATATCTGCGGCTGTATACGTGGCGATCTGATTGCCGGAAACGAGCATCTGGCCGTAGGCCAAAACAGTACAAAGGATAAAGGAGAGGGTAACTAATCTTTTCATGGAGTCAATTTAAGAGGTCTGAAAATAGTAAATCCTTATGGAAGGCCTATTGTTCAGGGTTGCGCTTTCGGAATTCACTTGCGGAAATCTTCCAGGACATAAGGCAAAGGCCTATGAGTATGAAAAGGCTTGCACCGAATAGGATGGGTGTTTCAATGAAAACGGTTGCAATTAAACCCACTAATCCAGAGTAAAAGAACCAATAAGACGATCGGCGATGAGTGACTTTCCATACCTCGGGATCGCTAAGTGTAAACCGGTTTCGCATTCCTGCAAACTCATTAGTCTTGATTTCTTTCATGTAATTTCCCAAGAGTAGAGTCAAGAGGAAGATTCCGCCTCCAAGCCAGCGAAACAGGTAGTCTGGGCTTCGTCCATCCGTAGTTTGAACCATAGAAATGGCGATACCCCCCAGTAGAAGTAGCGTAGCAATGCGCGTCGCTTGGATCATTCGAAGCGTACTGGCTTTTTGATCCTCTTCTGGCATAAGTGCCGGTATTGAGGCCAAAACTAAATTCAGCATAAAGCTAACACCTGGGAGGATCAGGAAATAGACAAAGTTCTTTTCCTGAAATCCGTCCGGTTCTCCTTTAATGTTGTAGTGAGTCACCATGGTCTCCGGAATCTGATCGTACACCGACAAGGCATAGACGATAGGGAATAAGACCAAGCACAATGCGAGTAATTCGAAGCGGAGGTTTTGCTTTTTCATTTGCTGCTCTTTAATTCAACAATCCATTGAAGAAGTTCTTGAAATACAGTTGTATTCAGGGTGTAAACAACGAATTGACCCTGTTTTTCGCGAGATACTAAGTTTGCTCGGTGCAGCAATTCAAGATGGTGTGAGATGCTGGGCTTACTCATGTTAAAAGCCTCTGCAATTTCTCCGGCATTGAGATCTTTTACCTTGAGCATTTCAAGAATGGCGCGCCTTGTTGGGTCACCTAGAGCTTTGAATACATCCTGCATACTCAAATATAAGATAATTAGATAAACATCTAATTATAGGTCAAAACAAAACCCCCAGGAAAGTGGGGGTCTTGGTATTCTAGTTAATCTGGAATCTCCGACACAAAACTCGCTTTATAGGAGTTAAAGTCCGGATTCTCTTCATGCGTATCAGTAGCAAACCATTTGAGGATGGGCTCAATATCTTTGGCACCATAGGCACCTTGAACCCCTGTCAAATAGTTCAAATCCTCGTCCAAATAAACAATCGTAGGGTAGGCGATGCGGCCATTCACAGGCGCAATGGCTCGTGTAAAGTCGTGCGTCCCATTTCGGCGATTGACGTTGGCTGGATTGAATTGCTTGTTGACATAGACATTGCCTTTGAACTCTACGGTGTCGTTTCCTTCAGCGTTGAATTTAACGGCGTAGTAATTCTCATTGACGTAGCTCACAATGAATGGATGCACAAAGGTTGTGCTCGCCATGCGCTTACACGGCCCACACCAATTGGTGTATACGTCAATCAGGATTTTCTTTGGTTTCTTATCGGTCATCGCAACCGCTTCTTCCATAGAGACCCAATTGATCTTGTCCTCCTTAGGCGCAAAAGCGCTAAAAGAGAAGGAAGCCGTGACAATGAAGGACAGTGCTAGTATGTACTTTTTCATGATTCTTTGACTATTGTGATTACAAAGATCGAAAACAGATGGGCACCTAAGTGTAACCCATCGGACATATTTTAAACTACTCCGTGCATGAGCTTATTGAGTGGCTTGCGCAACAACATAATGAGTACGGCAAATCCAACCAATACAAATCCGATGTTTCCGAAAATGCTCGTGTATTGCTCGAGCTGAGCGCCAAGGTCAACAGCTTCTCCGCCGCCTCCGTGCTCAATTCCCGTCAAGGCCGCAATTTTACCCGCTACGAAGTTTGCAATGGCAAAACTCAGGAACCATCCACCCATAGCGGTACCGGCAATTTCTTTCGGAGCCAATTTGGTCACCATGGAAAGACCGATGGGTGAGAGGAAGAGTTCCCCAGTGGTGTGCAGCATGTACAGCAACACAAGTGTTAACAAAGGCACTTTATAGTCATCAGCAAAATTCACGGCTACTAGAGTTACCAAGAATCCAACTCCTAATTGGAGAATTCCCAAAGCAAATTTCATTGGGATACTCGGGTTCTTACCCATCTCAGACAATTTGATCCACATTACGGAGAAGATGGATCCGAAGGTCACGATGAAGAATGGGTTAAAGAACTGCGTCATGGAAGCCGGCATGGTCCATCCCCAAATCACACGGTCGACATTTCGATCCGCATAAAGCGTCAGAGATGTTCCTGCTTGCTCAAAACATGCCCAGAAGGTAATGTTGATCAACATGAAGATGACCAGTGCAATCATACGATCTCTCCAGACCTTTCCGTCCTTAGCCCCAGTGGAAATCAAACTGTAGGCTACATAGGCGAATAAGGCAAGCAGCAGGTAATCCATGATCTGGTTCTGGCTGATCAAGAAGAAACAAAGCGGAATGGCCAAAATAGACCCAATGGTGATAAGCGTAACGTTGCTCAGTCCAGCAAAGCTCTTTTTCAAGCCCGCTTCAGGAATGTCTACACCTGGTGCTTCTGCGTAGCGGTCACGCCCCAGATAGAACACCAAGCCACCCACAAGCATACCGATACCGGCTAAGCCGAATCCGTAGTGGAAGCCATAGGTTTCTCCTACATAGGCCACGATGGTTGTTGCTAAAAGTGCACCGATGTTGATACCGATGTAGAAAATCGTAAAACCAGAGTCCCGGCGGGGATCTCCATCCTCGTATAGCTTTCCTACAATGGTTGAGATATTGGCTTTGAAATACCCATTACCAATGATGATTCCTCCCATTCCGGCCAACAACCAGAAGTCTGTAGGCTGCACTATGATCATGAATTCACCGATGGACATCAGGATGGCTCCCAGGATAATGGCATAGCGGTATCCTAAGAATCGGTCCGCCATACGGCCTCCGAGAACTGGAGCAGCATAGACAAGTGCTGTGTAGGCACCATAGATCAAAGCGGCATCCGCATCACCTTTCATCAAGGATTTGACTAAGTACAAAGTCAATAGGGTACGCATTCCATAGTAGCAGAAACGCTCCCACATTTCTGACATGAAGAGCACCCATAATCCACTCGGGTGGCCTTGTTTTACTTGAACTTCAGACATTCAGCTTTCTTTTTAGTTAGGTTTTGAGCTTAGAGGTTCTCCAAAATGAAACTGGTCATTTTGGTGTAGAGGTGGTTACGTGTGTTTCCACCATATATACCGTGGTTCTTGTCTGGGTAAACAAACAAGTCAAACTGCACATTCGCATTGACGAGTGCGCGAATCATCTCCATGGTGTTTTGATAATGTACGTTGTCATCAGCCGATCCGTGAACCAGCAGATACGATCCTTTGATCTTTTCGACGTGATTGATCGGGGAATTATCATCGTAGCCTTCCGCATTTTCTTGTGGAGTGCGCATATAGCGTTCCGTGTAAATGGTGTCGTAATAACGCCAGTTAGTGACCGGTGCAACCGCAATACCCATTTTGAATACGTCAGCACCTTTGGAAACCCCAAGGCTGGCCATATATCCTCCGTAACTCCATCCCCAAATACCAATTCGATCGGCATCGACGTAATCCAGGCCTCCGAGGTATTTAGCTCCTTCGATTTGATCGGCGATTTCGTATTTCCCGAGCTGCTGATACGTCACGGTTCTAAAGTCTCTTCCTCGATGTCCGGTACCGCGGTTATCGATACTCACAACGATGTACCCTTTTTGATTCAGCATATGGTACCACATATGGTTGGATCCTCCCCAGCTGTTGGTCACTGTCTGAGACCCTGGGCCACCGTACACGTACATCAAAACAGGATATTTCTTGGATGCGTCGAAATCTGCTGGTTTCATCATCCAGCCATTCAAGGACACCCCTTCGCTGGTTTCGAAAGAGAAGAACTCCTTACTTCCTAGTCCATATCCTTCAAGCGTCTCCTTCAGGTCCGCGTTGTCCTTCAACGACCGCACTTCCTTCCCGTCGGAGGCGTAGAGGGCATAGCTGGCCGGGGTGTTGGCATCGCTGTGCGTCAAAATGAAATACTTGAAACTAGAACTGAATTGTGCAGAGTTACTGCCTACGGCAGGATTCAATTGCTTCAGACTTTTTCCGTTCAATTTAACGCGATACACTTCGGTGTTATACGGCTCGTTCATCGAAGCCTGGAAATACAGGTATCCGCTCTTTGCGTTGTACCCATAAAAGTTGGTCACATCCCAAGGGCCTTCGGTGATTTGCTTTTTCAGGCTTCCATCAGCCTTGTAGTGATAGATATGATTGTATCCGTCTGTTTCGCTGGTCCACAGAAAACTGTTGTCGTTCAAGAAGGTCAAATCATCTGAGATCTCAATGTAGGATTCGGCCTTTTCAGTCATTAATGAGCGTGATGACCCGTCACTTGGATTCACCAAACGAAGCTCTAACTCATTTTGAAGCCGATTCATCACCATGGTGCAGAGGGCATCGCTGCTCGCCGTCCACTTAATGCGGGGAACGTAGAAGTCACCACTTCGGCCCAAATCAACATTGGTAATAGATCCGCTTTGAAGGTCATAGACCTTGATCTCAACTTTTGAATTCGCTTCACCCGCCTTTGGGTACTTAAACGTGTAGTTCTCTGGATACAATTGATTGTTGAACATGTCCATGTCCATCATCGGCACCTCGCTTTCATCGAAGCGGTAGTACGCGATCTTGCTTCCATCCGGAGACCAAAAGAAGGCTTTGTCAAAGGCAAACTCCTCTTCGTATACCCAGTCGGTTCCTCCATTGAGCACTTTGTTCCATTCACCGTCAAAAGTGACCTGTGTCTCTTCACCAGAATCTAAGTCTTTAACGAAAAGGTTATTGCTGCGGACAAAGGCTACTCGATCTCCATTGGGACTGAAGGTGGCAAACATTTGCTTTTCAGTGCTCAATAAAGATGCTTCTCCGGTAGATCGGTCGAAGATGAAGTTCACATCGCGTGTGGAGTATCGGTAAACGCCTTCCATTTCTGTAGCGATCATCATTTTCTGCTCATCGCTACTGAAACTATACCCTTGAATGGACGCTCCGTCAATCTGTGCGTCGCCTACTAAGGTGTCCACAGCTTCTCCGGTTTCATAACTGTATTGAACGACCTGCACACCTTCTGGTCCGTAGTTTAAAGAAGTGTAGTGCTCACCGTCATTCATGGAACGGACACCGTAGACACCTTCTGAACGAAAAGTCCCTTTTCGCCATATGTCTTCAACGGTAATGTCTTGAGCAGTGAGGGTAGTGGCGGTAAACATCGCCACGGCGAGTAATCCTTTATGCATAGATTCAGTGTAGGTTAATGAGTAGTCGTTGGCCGTTATGGCCTGATGAATCAAGGCCGACTAATTTAGTAATTTTGAGGAGTAACACATATTTCATGCCGTACAGCAAGATGACCGACGAAAGGGTCGAAGAACTTCGGGAATTACTGGGAACCGACTACGTGTTTGTCGACGAGGAAATACGAGAAGAACACGGACGGGATTATACCGAGGATTTACAGTATACACCGGACGTCGTGGTTATGCCAGCCAATACCGAGGAGGTGAGTCTTTTGCTCAAATGGTGTAATGCGCATAGGGTTCCCATCGCGCCGAGAGGCGCTGGCACTGGCCTCAGTGGAGGTGCCCTTCCCGTAGAAAAGGGCATAAGTCTGAGCATGAAGCGCTTCAATCAGATCTTGGAAATCGATGAGCGCAATCTCCAAGCGACCGTGGAGCCGGGTGTCATCAATCAAGTTTTTCAGGAGGCGGTTCAAGAAAGAGGATTGTTTTACCCGCCAGATCCAGCGAGCAAGGGGAGTTGTAGCCTTGGAGGAAATTGGGCAGAGAATGCGGGTGGCCCAAAGGCAGTCAAGTACGGTGTGACTAACGAGTACCTGCTCAATATGGAAGTCGTACTTCCCTCCGGTGAAATCATCTGGACGGGGGCCAATGTGCTCAAGAATGCTACGGGATATAACCTTACGCAACTCATTGCAGGTAGTGAAGGGACCCTGGGAGTGATCACTAAAGGAGTGGTGAAGTTGTTGCCGTATCCGAGGGAGAATCGCTTGATCTTGGTTCCATTCAAATCAGCCGAACAAGCCTGTGCAGCAGTCAGTGCTGTATTTCAAGCGGGTATTACCCCGAGTGCCATGGAGTTTATGGAACGAGATGCTATTCAGTTCACTTTGGATGTCATCGATGATGCTCCCGATTTATTGGGGCCAGAAGACGAAGCGCATCTGCTGATTGAAGTCGATGGGAACGATCCTGAAGTTCTTTTTAAGGAACTCGAGGCCATTATGGAGGTAGTTGAACGATTTGATGCCGGAGAGATTCGATTTGCAGAGAGTTCGGCGGAAAAGGACCGCTTATGGGCTGTTCGTCGCAAAGTTGGGGAGGCGGTCAAAGCTCATTCCATCTATAAAGAGGAAGACACGGTGGTTCCCAGAGCAGAACTACCTAAGCTTCTTAAAGGAGTTAAGGACATCGGAAAGCACTACGGCTTCAAGAGTGTTTGCTACGGTCATGCCGGGGATGGCAACCTCCACGTGAATATCTTGAGGGGTGATTTATCCGACAAACAGTGGCAGCAAGAAATACCCTTGGCCATTTCGGAAATATTTATGCTGTGTTTTAGTCTTGGGGGTACTATTAGCGGTGAACACGGGATAGGTCTAGTCCAGAAAGACTACATGGATATCGTATTCGATGAGGCGAACTTAGAGCTGCAACGCAAAATCAAAGACCTCTTTGATCCGCAGCATATTTTAAACCCAGGCAAGATCTTCCCATAGCCTGAGTTGTGATTTTTACTTCTAGTATCACTTGATGTACATACAAGAAAAGTGTATGTTTGGCTTGCCTTTTTATGTTTAGTGTTTCTGTCTGGTGCGAATATGGAAAGCGAAACGTTAGGAGTATAGGTTCGAATTTCCGCGTAGGGAGGAGAAGTCCAAACTGCGCCACCAGAATAAAAAACGGTCATCTCGCGATGGCCGTTTTTTTGTTTTCATGATGTTGGGTTTGGACTAGATCAGAGCCCTGACGAAGTAAACGGTCATTAAAAGGCTCGCGCCGAGCTTGAGCCCGGTTCCCATGAGGAAGCCAACTAAAGAACCGAATCCAGAACGCAGGGCTTTATTGAAGTCATCCGCATTCACCATCAATTCCGCAATTACAGCTCCTAGGAATGGCCCAACAATAATCCCGATGGGCGGAAAGAAGAATACCCCGATAATCAGTCCAATGGTTGATCCGCGCACTCCCGCTTTTGATCCTCCAAACTTCTTTGTTCCCCATACCGGGACCACGTAATCAACAGCGGTAACCGCAGCCGCTACCGCGGCCATCATGACCAGAAATTGGGTCGAGAAATCAACCCACCCGGTCCAATGCAAAAGCAATAGCCCGAAATAACTGATGGGTGGACCGGGGAGAACGGGAACGATGGCTCCAATAATCCCGACAACCATGAGGATTCCTCCGAGTATGGCGAGAAACCAATCCATCAATCGCGCAACTTGCTCAAGAGACGAAGGAACTCGAGGTACAACCAAACCAAGGTGACCATGAGGCCAAAGGCCGAGTACCACTCCATATACTTTGGTGCACGTGCCTCTGCTGCACGGTCGATAAAGTCAAAATCTAAAATGAGATTCAAGGCTGCGACCACAACGACGAGTAGACTAAAGCCAATGCCTACCCAACCGCTGCTGTGGAGCACAGGAATTCCCACACTAAATAAACTCATGATCCAGCTCAGTAGATAAAGAAAGAATACGCCGCCTGTAGCCGCGACAATTCCCCAACGCATTTTATCGGTGACTTGAATCCAGCCGCTTCGGTACGCCAAGAGTAGGGTAAGGAAGGTTCCAAAGGTCAATCCCACGGCCTGAAGGACAATACCGTCGTATGCACTTGCGTACATGGCTGATATAGCTCCCAAGAAGAGCCCTTCAAGAACGGCGTATAAGGGCGCTGTGATTCCCGAGGATTGCGGTCTAAATACCGTAATCATCGCCGTGATGAATCCTCCAATCCCGCCACCCCATACAAACAATGGATTGATAACGCCGGTGGCCAAGGTTTGCGACCAGGTGAAGCCTGCCGTTACCATAGCCAAGGCTAAGAGAATGAAACTTTTATTGACCGCTCCCGAAACCGTCATGGGCTCAGCAGCGATGGTATGGTCTTGAACGCCGAGGCCTTGAATGATCTTATCATTTAAGGCTGGGTTCGATGATTTCTGTATAAGTGCCATAAGTGTTTTCTTTTTGCGTTTTCAATTTAACAAAATCCATACCTAAGGGACTAAAAAAGAAAGTAGCTTTGCTCCATGACTGATTCAAACCGCCCCCTGATCTTAGTGACCAATGACGACGGGATTACCGCTCCAGGTATTCGCAACCTCGTCGCGGAAATGACGCAACTCGGTGATGTTGTGGTTGTTGCGCCCGATGGCCCACAAAGTGGAAAAGGGCATGCGATCACCATTGAGAGCACTTTGCGGTGCGATCAAGTGCACATTGACCAAGGTCCTCAAGAAGATTATGCCTGTTCTGGTACTCCTGTAGATTGTGTCAAACTGGCAGTAAATGTCATTCTCGATCGCAAACCGGACCTTATTGTCTCGGGCATCAATCACGGAAGTAATAGCTCTATAAACGTCATTTACTCCGGAACCATGTCTGCCGCGGTAGAAGGCGCACTAGAAGGGATACCATCGATTGGCTTTTCCTTATTGGACTACAGCTGGGACGCTGACTTCTCTCCAGTGAGACCTTATGTGCGCGCTATCGCTGAGGAAGTGCTTCGCAATGGAATGGCTAAAGGAACATGTTTCAACGTAAATTTCCCTAGGCCTAAAAATGGCCCCATCAAAGGCGTTCGAATCTGCCGTCAAGCCGATGCCAATTGGGTGGAAGAGTTTGATTCGCGGACTGATCCTCGAGGCCGAAAGTACTACTGGTTGACCGGTAAATTCGAAAACTACGATAGAGGAGAGGACACCGACGAATGGGCCTTGGCTAATGGCTTTGTGAGCATTGTTCCCGTTCAGTACGACGTTACCGCCCACCATGTCATTGGAAGTTTGAACCAATGGAGTTTTGACGTATGAAGTTCTTAAAACGAAACTCCCTTGTACTGGGGCTGATCCTCGGCCTAATTATTCCTGCCGCGCTCTACGGATTCATGGTATTCTTAACCACGTTTAGCCCACAGGACAGTTTCAATCACGACACCTTAATGGTGATCAGCATTACGGCAAACGTCATCCTCTTTAGGCAATACATGCTCAAGTGGGATATGGAGGAATCGGGCAAAGGCATGCTTTTCGCTACCTTCGTTTATGCATTCATCTTTTTCTTTTTCTTCTTAGGGAAGTAAATGAAGTACTACTTGATCGCCGGGGAGGCTTCGGGCGACTTACACGCCTCAAACCTCATGAAAGCTTTAAAAAGCTGCGACACGGAAGCGACCTTTCGCTTTTGGGGTGGCGATCGCATGTCCGCTGTAGGAGGGGATCTAGTCAAGCATCACCGAGACATCAGTTTCATGGGATTCGCTGAAGTGCTGGCCAATCTGCGCACCATTCTCGGATTATTAAAGCGCGCAAAAGAAGATATTAGGGCCTCACGGCCCGATGCGGTCATACTCATCGACTATCCGGGATTCAACTTGAGGATGGCCAAATTCTGCCACGAGCTCGGGATCAAGGTCTTCTACTACATCTCTCCTCAGGTCTGGGCTTGGAAAAAGAATCGGGTACATAAGATCAAACGATACGTAGACCGGATGTTTGTCATTCTTCCTTTTGAGAAAGACTTCTATGCCGACTACCATTACAGCGTAGATTATGTCGGGCATCCATTATTGGACGCGCTGCCGCAAATTGAGCTCCGTGACCAAGGCGAATGGCGGCGAAGTCATGGATTGAGTGAACAGCCCATTATTGCGCTCCTCCCTGGGTCCCGTACTCAAGAAATTCCAAAAATTCTGCCGGTCATGCTCGAATCGGCCCGGTCGTTTCCAGAGTATCAAATTGTGATTGCGGGCATGAAGAACCTGGGTGAAGAGTTCTATGCACCGTACACTTCGGATGAGCAGGTACACGTCATTCTCGACGAAACCTATGACGTGCTCCACAACAGCGAGGTTGCGGCCGTAGCCAGTGGTACGGCAACCTTAGAAACCGCATTATTCGACGTTCCTCAAGTGGTTTGCTATGAAACAAGCTGGATTACGTATCAAATCGCTAAGAATCTCGTCAACATCAAGTTTATCTCTCTGGTGAACCTGATCTACGGCAAAGAAGTTATTCGAGAGCTGATTCAGCATGAGATGAATGCCAAGGCCTTGACGGAAGAATTAAAACGCCTGCTCACTGGCGATGGGAGAGAGCGCTTACTCCGACAGTACGACGAACTTCGTCATCTGTTGGGAGACGGTGGAGCATCGGAAAAGACGGCTGTGGAGATTTGTAAAGAAATGCGGACGAATGAATAGAATATTGCTCCTTCTTTTCGTGGTGATGACGCATCTTGCCGTAGGCAGGGAAGTACGTGTTAACCTGTATTCTGACGTAACGGTGAATACTGCTATCCTCAAGGTTGAGAAGGGGTCATACGGTATTTATCAAGGAGGAAAAGAAGTCGTTGATGTTGATCATCGGTCTTTGATGACCGTGAGTATTTCAAAGGGCTATTTAGAGGTAAAGGCCAACGGTGAGGCGCGAGAAATGACGGGGGCGTTTACCATCGAAACGGAGTTGCCGAATTCCGTGATCCGTATTCGTGTGAATGAGGATGAACGCCTTTATCGAGGGTCAGTAAAAGTGCAAGTTTTGAAAGGGCGTCTATACCTAATCAACATCGTAGAGCTGGATGACTATGTCGCGGGAGTTGTAGAGTCAGAAGGAGGTCATGAAGTTCATCCCGAATACCTGAAGGCCCAAGTGCTGATCGCTCGAACTTATGCATTGAAGCATTTGAATAGCTATTCCCGTCAGGGCTATGACTTAAACGATGGAGTGGATCATCAAGTGTACCACAGTATGGCATATGCCAAGAATGCCTATGGGATTTACAAAGCTGTTTTAATGACCAAGGGTGAAGTATTGGTTGATGAGCAGTCCAAGTTTTTAACGGCAGCCTACCACAGCAATTCGGGCGGAGAGACCTGTAATTCTGAAGACGTATGGAGTTCGGCTCTTCCGTATTTGAGAGCAGTAGAGGACACCTTCAGCAGAGATATGCCGCATTATGCTTGGACTACGGAAATTGATCGCGTGGAGTGGACCAAATACATCAAGGAAGTCTGTCCGAGCCTACACCCTGATTCTATTTATGCCTATTTGGACTTTGAGCAAGAGGAGCGGTGGTTGCGACTACCGTGTTCGGATCAAAGTATTCGAATGAAGGATCTTCGAAGTCATTTTGGACTAAACAGCACTTTTTTCGACGTGTCCACCAAAGGGAATACCGTGTACCTGAGTGGTCGCGGCTTTGGACATGGAGTTGGCCTTAGTCAAGAAGGAGCTATGAAAATGGCTGAGCTGGGGTATCGTTATCGAGAAATCCTCCTACATTACTACCGCGAGGCTCGAATCGAAGAACTTTCAAAATTGAGGTTTTAGGCGCGTAATAAGTTGACGTGCTATTTCGCTTATTCATTCTTTGGGTGCTCGGCATTATCGCCGCTTTTTTTGCTGCCCCATGGGTCATTGTGGCGCTTGTAGTCCTTTCT
Source organism: Cryomorphaceae bacterium (assembly GCA_017798125.1). Taxonomy (NCBI): domain Bacteria; kingdom Pseudomonadati; phylum Bacteroidota; class Flavobacteriia; order Flavobacteriales; family Cryomorphaceae; species Cryomorphaceae bacterium. The sequence continues at coordinate 2,260,153 of CP059070.1, read as the reverse complement.
GCCAGTCTTGTAGTAGTTTTTAGACGGGATGGAGTAATGCTCGTGCTTATTTTGGCGCTTAGCTTCTTCCGAACAAGTCGACTTGAAACCCAACAACTTGTCTTGGAGAAACCAACCATTGTTCAAGCCAAATGCGTTGAAGTCCGGGTGATAGGAAAACGTGATTTTGGCATTTTCAAGGTAGAAAACTCCCCAGCTGGAGAATTGGAAAATCAGAGAATTCTCGTGGAGTTGCCCAGAGACGTGACGATTCACCCTCCCGTAAGAGTTACGTGTCTTATTCAAGAGAAGGAGACCCATTCAAGCGCGAATTTTGACCAAGAGGCTTGGTTTCGAAGGGAAGGGTGGTCCCTGAAAGCGTCTTTAATCCGCCTACACCATCTCTCTCCCTTGCCACAATCTGGCACAAGAATAACGTGGCAGCATGCTCACGATCGAATTTCAAGTCTTCGGATAAGCGGGTTTTCAAAAAGGCTTGCTCGTGCCCTTGTCCTCGGAGAGGGAAGGGCCCTTGAGAAAAAGGATAGAGAGCCCTTTGCGCGAACCGGGACAGCCCATGTTCTCGCTGTTTCAGGTCTTCATGTTGGGCTGTTCTATGTACTTCTAAAACAGCTGAGTTACTCGATTGCTTCTCTGAGATCTCGAAGACTTCTATTCCTATTTTTCTCGGGTATAAGTTTATTCTTTTTGGCACGTTGGACGGGCCATTCTCCTTCCGTTGTACGCGCTTGTCTCATGTTCTTTTTTTGGGAGTGTTCCACGCAACTGGAGCGAGATCGCTATTCCCTTAACGGGCTGTGGCTAGCGGCGTTTTGCTCTCTTGTTTGCGTTCCGCGTTGGTTGTTGTCAGCGGGCTTTCACTTGTCCTATGTGGCTGTAGCGGCCATCATTCTTGGACTTAAATCTTGGGCAAGAGAACGTTCATTTTCAGATACGCATAAAGCGGGATACGCGATCATTCAAGTTCCTATTCTCGCTCAACTTGGAACAGGGCCAATTGCCTTGTATTACTTTAAACAGTGGCCTACCTATTTCCTCCTAACTAATGTTTTGCTTACACCATTGCTCCCCATACTCTTGTTTGGTGCATGGGCCTTGGTAATTCTTCCTGCAGGACCAGTGTTGTGGTGGTTAACGTGGTTGTGGGGGGAATCCGCGGACGCGCTCTATTGGGCCCTCAGCCACGTGGCGAAGTGGCCATTTTCTTCAATCAACGCAGAATTTGAACTCCACGTATTGTTGGTATTCGGACTATTTGCTTGGGGGCTCATTTTAAGAGCCAGAAAAATTGCTGTCTGGCTTTTGATAACCGCAGCAGTTTTGATTACGAGAATTGCCTTTTGGTGGCCTTAGACGGAGAGGGTAGGAGTGTCTTCCAACAAGTATGCGCCTTCACTTGCCAATTCTATGACCTCGGTAAGCTTGTCGGTGTCAATGGGTTTGCGGATAAAGACACGTATACCGGCCTGATGCGCACGACTATGACCATTCACTGTATTATGAGCCGTCATGGCCATAATGGGCATATTGTATCCCTTTTTTCGAATCTCACGAGCCGCCTTGGTGCCATCAATACCAGGCATTTCCAAGTCCATCAAGATTAAATCGAAGTCTTGGTGATCCACGGCCTCTACCGCAGCTTCACCACTGCTCACCTTTACGGCCGTTAACCCCATTTGGGTCAACATAGTAGCAGTAATTAAGAGATTTACCTCGTCATCGTCTACAACGAGGACTTTCATATTTGTTGAAAGAAGCATACACAGCGCAATTAACTTAGTGTCAAAAGTACACTTTTTTTATTTAACGGTAATTCGGGACTGTTAAGTATCCGTTATGGAACGACTATTCCAGATTTACTTTAACTCAGGAATATTCACCAAGTTCACGTGTATGTTACGCTCGTGCGCTGTATTGTTAAAATCAAATATAATGTTGAGTACATCAAAATCAATATCCAAGGTCTTTGCTCCATCGATAGTCACATCACTGTCTGACGGCAAGGCTTCAAGAGTCTTTTGAAGTCTTCCTTTGTTTAAGAAGGAAACATGTTCGGACAAGTGAATGGTAATTTGCTTGTCCTTTTTGTCTTCAGGATGCTCATCTTCTACATAGAAGTAGGGCGTGTTGTAGTTCGTTTGAAGAATAAAGAAGATGGCCACACAGAGCCCGATCATTATTCCAATCAAAAGGTCACTGAATAAGATGGCAATGATGGTGATTATGAAGGGCATAAACTGCTTCCACCCATTGTAAAATTGCTGATGGTATAAGGTTGGTTTATTCAGCTTAAAGCCTACAACAAGTAGGATAGCAGCTAGGCTAGCAAGAGGAATTAGATTCAGGATATGTGGAATTAGAAGGACGCATACCGCCAAGAGAATTCCATGGAAGACCGCTGAGAATTTGGTTGCCGCTCCGGCGTCTACGTTCGCTGAGGAGCGAATGATTACCGCCGTCATGGGCAGTCCGCCAATGGCGCCAGCGATTAGGTTACCAACACCTTGAGCTCTTAACTCTCGATTGTTCGGCGTTCGTCTTTTGTGTGGGTCTAACTTATCTACCGCTTCAATGCTAAGCAAGGTTTCCAGACTGGCAATAATGGCAATCACCATAGCCACCTTGTAGGTCGATGGATTGCTCAGGGCAGAAAAGTTTGGAAAGTACAGTAGTTCAGAAGACTCCTCATCCAAGCCTATACTCGGGATTTGAACCATATGATTAGTACTGAGCTGCCATTCGGTAAGGCCTCCTGCGTAGTATTGATTCAAAACAACTCCGGTAATCACGGCCAAAAGTGCACCCGGCACGAAGGAAAGGCTTGTAATACGCTTCTTGATGCCGAAATCCCAAACGACGAGAATCAATAGAGATAGGATTCCGATGACAAATGCACCCGGTTCAATATGTTTCGTTGCGTAGATTACCTCTTCGAAGGTATTGCGACCGTCAGTTCCGAGAAAACGCATTTCCCCGAATGCATCGGTATCAATTCCGAAAAAGTGCGGAATCTGTTTCAGGATTAAAATGATCCCAATGGCTGCCAGCATTCCGCGAATGACGGAAACCGGGAAGAAGAGCCCGATGATTCCAGCCTTAAAAACCCCCATTAAAAGTTGAATGATACCGGCGAGCATCACAGCTACAAGAAAGCTCTCAAAGCTTCCCATTTCAGTAATGGCATCCAAAACGATCACTGTAAGACCTGCGGCAGGTCCACTAACACTTAAATGAGAGCCACTTAATGAGCCCACGACGATACCGGCAATAATACCGGAAATCAGACCAGAAAGAAGGGGAGCACCCGAGGCTAAGGCAATTCCCAAACACAATGGAAGGGCAACAAGAAAAACCACAAGGCCGGAAGGTCCGTCCTTGGCGAACTGAGATAGAGAGTATTTCATAAAGGTCTACTAGGTAATAGGTACCGAAAGTTACATTAATTAAAGTAATAGTATTACTTTTAAGCTGTAGAAGACAGTAGCCATGACCCATCCGAGAGTTCAAATCTTAATCGACGAAAAGGTCTTTTTGAAGAATCCTGAAAGCAGTGTTCTGGGAAAGAAAATCATTGAAGGCTCAATCGACCTGATTGATCGAATTGGATTTGAACAGTTCACCTTCAAGAAGTTAGCCGATCATATTCAAAGCACTGAGGCTTCCGTTTATCGCTACTTTGAGAACAAGCACAAACTGTTGATCTACCTTGTGACCTGGTATTGGAATTGGATCGATTACCAAATCATTTTTGTAACCAATAATATTGAGTCGCCGGAGCATCGATTGACCAATTGCATCAAATTGCTCAGCGCTCCGATTCAATTGGATCAGACTTTTGAGCACATTAATGAGAAATCACTGTACAACATTGTTATTGCGGAATCCTCAAAGGTGTATCTAAACAAGGAGGTCGATGCGGACAACAAAGAGGGGCTATTCTCCAGTTACAAGAGGTTTGTAGACCGCGTAGCGCAGATCGTTCACGAGATCAATCCCGACTATCGGTTTTCTCACGCGCTGATCTCCACAGTAGTGGAATCGGTTCACGATCAAAATTTCTTCGCGCAGCATCTCCCAAGCTTGACGGAAGTCAAAAAGAATGAAACGGAGCGCATCGAAGAGTTCGTCCGCGAACTCGTGTTCAAAGCGATTAGCTAATTAAGAGCGAATAGGACTATTCCAGACTTTGATTTCATCTCCTTCTTCGAGACCACTCTTGATCTCGACAATGATTCCGTCCGAAAGACCTGTTTCGATTTCACGACGCTCGTATTGATCTTCACCGACCTTTACTTCAACGTACGCTTTGCCTTCTTCAAATTGGAGTAGGGATTCTTTGATGGTCAAGACTGAATCAGCTCGTGCGAGAACGATATCCGCATTGGCGCTGTACCCTGCACGGATATACATGCCTTCTTGGAGTTGCATGTCGGCTTTGATTTCAAATTGAATTGCTCCGTTTTCTTCCACCCCTTTAGGCGAAATATACTCGAGCTCTGCCTTGAATTGCTGGTCTTGTAGCGCACCAATATTGAGGATGAGCTCCATACCGGTTTGAATCTTACCGACTTCAGATTCGTCAACTTTTCCTTCAAAGATCATCTCGCCTAAGTCTGCAACCGTGGCAATCGTAGTTCCGTCATTGAAGGTATTGGCTTCAATGACAGAGTTTCCTTCTTCTACCGGTACGTCTAAAATTGTTCCGCTCGAAGTACTACGGACAAGCGTATTGGCCGTTGAACCCGCTTTTTTTGCAGCACCTTCTTTGATGATCTCTAAATTAGCTTCGGCAGCGGCCAATTCCTCTTGAGCATTCCGATAGGCAATTTCAAAACCCTGCCAAGTAGCATCGGCAATGATGCCCTTTTCGTGAAGCTCTTTGTTCCGATCGTAATCCAACTTGGCGGCATCCAGGGAAATTTGAGCTCTATTGACTCTGTTCTCCGCGGAGTTGAGCTGGGCCATGTCCGGGATCACCTTGATACGGGCAATCAAATCACCCTTTTGGACTTCATCACCAGCTTCAACGTATAGAACGTCAATAATTCCGGATACTTGGGGCTTAATCTCGATTTCCTTTCTGGGGATAATGGAACCCGTAGCTACCGTTTTCTTAATGACGGTACCTTGCTCAGGAGCTGCAGTATTGTAGGTCATTTCGGGCTCTACAGACTTCTGATAAAGAAAATAGAAGGTGTAGCCGACCAATCCAACAGCAATGAGGATAAGGAGGATGCGAAGTACTTTTTTCATAACAGGTTACAGGGTTTCAATTATTCTGATCTTAAAGCGTCTACTGGTCTAATCTTCACTGCTCGTCGAGCGGGAATGAGACCCGCCAGAGCTCCCGAGACAATGAGGATGATTAATGACACAAAGACGATTCCAAATTTTACTTCCGGGTTTCTAAAGGATCCGGTGTCCATTCCAAATTGGGTAAGAGCCTGATTCACGCCCTCCATGAGCCACACGCCTATGACCAATCCAGTAACGCCGGCAAGAGTAGTTAAAACAACAGACTCCTGTATGATTTGCCCCATGATTTTCCACGGTGTTGCCCCAAGTGCTCTTCGAACGCCAATTTCCTTTGTCCGCTCTTTGACGATGACGAGCATGATGTTACTGACACCAATGACCCCGGCAATAAGAGTAAGAATACCGACAAAGAAGGAAAGCGCCTTGATTCCCGTAAAAAGGTTGGTCATGCGCTGAAACTCTTCTTCTAAGTTGTTGGAGCCGAACGCACGCTGATCTTCAGGGTGCACGGTGTGTCGTTCTTTCAAAAGCGCGAGCACCTTTTCCTGCATGACGGAAACAGGCACTTTATCCTCGGACATCAAGGCCATCCATCCGACTTGATCACCGCGATTAAAGGCTTGAGCAAAGGTGGTGAAGGGGATGTGGATCATCTGTGTCTCTTCCAGAGCGTCTTCACCTGCCTTGACAGACTTGAAGAGACCTATTACTTGAAAGTACACTCCGTTGATACGTACGTATGATCCTATGACTTCCTCACCTGGCAAGTAGAGCGCGTCATAAACAGCTTCTCCAATGACACAGACTTTGCGTCTTTCTTGGATATCGGACTCATTGATGAAGCGACCGACAGCCATGTTCCTCTTTTCGACGTCGGCATATCCCGGCACATCTCCGTAGACACTAAAAGCACCGGTTTGAAGCCCGCGAACCACATTGTTGGCTCCCTGCCAACCGCCTAGTTGATTACGGGGGCAGACGAGCTTTGCTTCGGGAATGTTGTTGTAAATGGCGTCAACGTCATCGAGCCGTAGGCTAAACCACCTTCCTCGAGGAAGGCCTTTGTATGGAATACTTGTGCCTTGGGTCCAGATGAACATACTGTTCGTGGCCATTTCACCAAAGTCTTGACTCACACCGTTTTGCAATCCACGCCCGCTGGCCAGCATGATAATCATCATAAAGATGCCCCAAAAGACTCCGAAGGCCGTTAGAAACGAACGGAGCTTGTTCTTGGAGAGGACTTCCCATATTTCTTGCCAGCGATCTCTATCAAACATCTTATTCGTCTCTTAAAGCTACAATTGGTTTAATGGCGGCTGCCTTTCTCGCTGGGAAGAATCCCGCCAAGGTTCCGGCCAAAATCAAAAGGAGCGTTGCGTAAACGGCGACTTGTACATCCACTTCAGGGTTCCGGAAGAAAGGTGTGCCTTCGGGCATGAAACTGTTGACCAGTTCTAAAAGGCCAATACCGAGCATCAGTCCGATATAACCACTTAGTGTAGTGATGAAAATAGATTCCTGAAGGATTAAGGATACAATAGAGAAGGGGGTGGCCCCTAGTGCTTTTCGGACCCCAATTTCTTTGGTGCGCTCTTTAACGATGATCATCATAATGTTACTGACACCAACCACACCTGCGATGATGGTGAAGATACCGATTACCCAGATGAAGATGCGCATACCGTTGATGACGTTCACGATGTTGGCAAACTCCGCATTGTTATTGCGGATATTCAGACCGCGCTGATCACGGGGATCCACGACTAAGCGCTCTTTCATATCGCGCTCAATGTTTTCTGCCAGGTCAATGGTCTCCATAAGCGTCAAATCACCAGTGGACACCATCATCATGTCGAATTCATTACTGCCTCCGTCAAAGACGCCTTGAGAAGTACTCACCGGGATGTAGATTGAGCGTTGCTCCCATTGGCTACCAACGTCATCAGATACCCCAATGACTTTAAATGGAATTCCCGAAATATTGATATAGGCCCCAATGGCGCTTTCTCTTTTAAACAGGTCTTGTTCTACGAGTTTCCCAATAACGGCAACCTTACGTGCCTCTTGAATATCTTTTTCGTTCAGGTATCGGCCAGAGATCATTTCAGTCTTCTCTAGGTACTTGTGACCTGGGTGACAACCTCTGACTCCGTATGATCCGTACTCGTTGCGATAGCTGACATTGACGCCCCAAACCCAGTCTCGAGCCGTGGCTTCATCGATGCCCTTGTATGTAGATAGCAGGTAATCGTAGTCCTCGTTGTACATCTTTACGCGGCGACCGGATTTGAAACCCTTGTATTCCATGGTCGTTTGACCCGGGCGAATCCAGATACTGTTAATGGCGTCGTCGTTGAACATGGACTCCACACCATTGAAAATTCCTTGCCCCGCTCCGAGCAAGATGATGAGCATGAAGATTCCCCAACCCACACTAAATCCCGTGAGGAAAGTTCTCAGCTTATTCTGCTGAATGGTCGTGAATATTTCTTGCCACTTGTCTACGTCAAACATCTCAGGCGGCTTCAATTACGCCATCCTTCAAGCGAATGATTCGCTGAGTCATGGCCGAGATATCATTCTCGTGTGTGACAATAATGACCGTGATTCCCTCGCCATTGATTTCCTTAAAGAGCTCCATGACTTCATGTGAAGTAACGGAGTCTAGCGCACCCGTGGGCTCATCTGCCAAGATGATCTTAGGCTTTGAAATCAAGGCCCGTGCAATGGCTACACGCTGTTTTTGTCCCCCGGAAAGTTCGTTGGGCATATGCTCCGCCCATTCAGCCAGGCCTACTTTATCCAAATATTCCAGGGCTAGTTCATTGCGCTTCTTTCGCGGAACCTTCTGATAGTAGAGAGGAAGAGCAACATTCTCCATCGCATTCTTGAAGGAAATGAGGTTGAAAGACTGAAAGACAAACCCGATAAACTGATTCCGATAGTAGGCGGCTTTCTTTTCTGATAGATCCTTCATCAAGACCTCGTTCAGATGGTAACTCCCGTTATCGTGCTCATCCAAGAGGCCTAAGATGTTCAAGAGGGTAGATTTTCCCGATCCCGAAGATCCCATAATGGATACGAATTCTCCTTCATGAATATTGAGGTCAATACCTTTTAATACATGAAGGGCACTGTGTCCCATTTGGTAGGACTTATTTAGGTCGCGAATGCGAATCATTTCTTTCATTCCGTATACGGCGTTTGAATCAGTTTGGTTTATTCGTATCGCAGAGCTTGTATGGGGTCTGCCATGCTGGTTCGTATGGTTTGTACGCTGACTGTAACCAAAGCAATGCACAAGGCGATCATGGATGATGATAAGAACACCTGGAGGGGCACTTCGATATGATAGACAAACGACTCTAACCAAAAATTCATTGCAAAGTAGCTAATGGGCCAGGAGATGAGGATGGAAATTCCCGTGAGGTATCCGAATTCCTTGGTGAGTAGTAGCCATGTCTGGCCAGTGGTTGCACCGAGTGCTCTCCGAATCCCGATCTCCTTAGTTCTCAATTCCGAATTATACAGAGCCAATCCAAACAATCCCATACAGGCAATCCAAATGCTCAAAATGGTGAAAACCAGAAAAAGCTGGCTAAGGTTCTTTTCCTCCTCATAAAGTCGAGCAAAATCGTCCTGAAGAAGGGTATACCGGAAGGGATGAGATGGCTCAACCTTTTCCCAGTAGTCTTCAATACCTGAAATGGTTTCTTCCCATTGTCCGGGATCAATTCTGATGACGCTGAACCACGTTTCTGGATCGTAGTACAGAATCATCGGTTTGATTTCCTGATCGAAGCTTTCTGTGTGGAAGTTTTCAATGACTCCGACTACTTGCATGCTTTGCTCAACGAAGTCATTCGAATATCCAATAGATGTACCAATTGGGTTTTTTAAGCCCAAAAACTCAACAGCTTTTTTATTGATGACCACACCTCCGGTTTTGGCTACGTCAAAGCTCGGTTCAACTCCTTCGAGTAAATCAATTTCCATGGTATTCAAGAAATCGTCGTCGACTCCCATAAACCACATGGGGTAGGTGAGGTCAGAGGTTCCAACCCGGAAAATGCCCTGGACCATTTCCATGACGCCTGGAATATGTGATCCTCTGGAAATGCTCTCAATGCCGGGAACCGTCGCCAGCATGCCATCCTTGATTTCATGGAAGTTTTCGGTAACGAAGTCTGTTTGAATGGGAACCACAATAACCTGCTCCGGCTGAAAGCCAAGGTCTTTTTGCTGCATGAACTTCAACTGTTTGAGCATGACGGACAGCCCAATAATCAAGCTCAAACTGATGCTGAATTGAATAATCACCAGAATTCTTCGCGTGAGAAGGCCCTTTTTTCCGCTTTTGAATTGCCCCTTTATGATTTGAGAGGGATCAAAGGAACTCAAGTAAAGTGCGGGATAACTTCCAGAGAAGATACCAACGATCAAAGCCAAAAACACAAAGATCACAGCAACCCATCCGTATCCACCACCAAAAAGACGCATCCCCGATATACCCATTACCCGGCTCAGAGAGGGTAGCGCTAGCTCTAGAAGCATCATGGCAATGACTAGGGCAATGACACTTTGAATAATGGCTTCTGTTAAGAATTGCCGCACGATCAAAGGTTGATATGCACCGACGACCTTTCGAACACCTACTTCTTTGGATCGGCTCGCACTTCGTGCGGTCACCAAATTGGTGAAGTTAATTCCAGCGACCATAAGGACTAGAATCCCAATGACTCCCAAGATGTAGAGGTATTCAACTTTGCTGTTTGGCTTGAGTTCTGCTTGTAGATTTGAGTGTAGGTGAATGCGCTCAACATTTTGATAACCATACTCATAGGAATTTCCTTGCTCTAAAAACTCTTCAGGAGTCAATCCGAGTTGCTCTTCAAGAATAGTACTCAATTGCGCGTAGGCGTAGTCATTTATTTGAGCAATGACTTCATCCGGATTTGCGCCCTCTTTAGTTTTGAAATAGGTGCAGTGCCCGTTCTCAATCCAGTTTCCGCGAATCTCATTGGACGTCATATATACGTCGTATGAGAAATGCGATTTTCCGGGTAGGGGAGCCATGACTCCCGTTACCCTATAATTCCAACGATTGTCGTAGTTCAGGATCTTACCAATGGGGTTCTCTTCCCCAAAAAAGGCTTGAGCGATGCGCTGAGAGATTACACATGATCCAGTGCTCGCCAGCACCTCCTTCGGATCGCCCATTAATAGCGGAATCGAAAAGACATCAAAGAAGTTGGAATCGGCATAGGCGACATCCGCGATATAAATCTTCATATCCCGGTGTTGGAACATGATTTCCTGACGAATAGGACGAAAGCGCGTAGCAGATTCTACTTGACTAAACTCGGTTCTCAAGGAATGAGCCATACCCGAAGGAGTCGTTGGGGAGTTGATTTCCTGCCCCAGAAAATTCCCATCAATGTAGACGCGGTAAATACGATCTGAATCATCCCAGAACTTATCGTAGCTGGTTTCTTCAAAGATGTAGAGGATAATGAACAACCCGCAAGCCATGCCCAGAGCCAAACCACTGATGTTGATCAGGGAGTAAACCCGGTGTTTCTTGAGATTTCGCCAAGCGACCTTTATGTAGTTCTCCAACATGGTCATCTCACCAAACCTCTTGTGCTATGGCGCCATCGCGCATTCGAATAATACGCTTGGCATAGGATGCATCGCGATCAGAATGGGTTACCAGAATTACGGTTGTACCGTGGCTGTTGAGTTCGGTCAGCAATTCTAAGATCTCTTCTCCGGCCTGTGAATCTAAATTTCCCGTAGGCTCATCGGCCAACAAGATATTCGGTTGGTTAACCATCGCGCGGGCCATAGCAACACGTTGCTTTTGCCCGCCCGATAGTTGATACGGAAAGTGATGCTTTCTGTGTAGTAGCCGCATCGTTTCCAGAAGCTCTTCAACCAGTTCTTGTTTCTCCTGGCTGCTTCGCTTCGTATAGATCAAAGGAAGTTCGATGTTCTCATAGACATTGAGTTCATCGATCAAATTGAAGCTTTGGAAAACAAAGCCAATACGGTGTTTCCGCCAATTGGCCGCCGTCTTGTCGTCCAAAGCTGAGACGTCTTGCCCGTCGATGTACAGTTTACCTGCACTCGGACGGTCAATAAGTCCCAACATATTGAGTAGAGAAGATTTTCCACAACCTGAGGGACCCATGATGGCGAGAAAGTCACCAGATTCAATTTCCAAATCCAGATGATCGACAGCTGTAGTCTCCACATCGAACATGCGGAATACTTTTGACAGGCCTTTCATCTCAATGATCGGATGCTTCATGGGCTCAAGTTAGGACAATGCATAAAAAGGCTCTTCCCGCTATGCAGGAAGAACCTCGTGTTAAGCGTGTTTCTGTAACAAGCGCTTTGGAGTATGTCATGTTTCGACACTTCAAGTGTTAAGTAAAGTGTCAAGTGTTTCTGCATCGTTTCGCTTTTACTTAGGCAATCAACGTGCCATAAATGATAAACCCCACTAAATCAGTGGTTAATCAATTTCAAGTGCCTACGGCACGATGTATCCCTGTTTCGTTCTGAAACAAAAATTTGTTCCACAGTGAAACACTTTCTACCTTCCGACACAGAACGATTGACCAAATGGCCCAAGAACAAAGTAAACTCCTCATCATAGATGATGATCAAGATGTCTTGCTCTCAGCAAAGATGGTCTTGAAGCGGAATGTCGACATCCTGAGAACCAGTAACGACCCATCCAATATTGAAGATTACCTCTCCCACGAAAAGTATGATGCGATACTGCTCGACATGAATTTCACGGTCGGTGCAATAGGGGGTAAAGAGGGCTTTCATTGGCTCTCTAGAATCAAAGAACTATCTCCGGAAACCCAGGTGATTTTAATGACGGCCTACGGGGATATCGATCTGGCCGTCAGGGCCATGAAGGAAGGAGCCTCAGACTTTGTCGTGAAGCCTTGGGACAATGAACGCCTTCGCGCAACAGTGGCTTCAGCCATTAAATTAGGGAAGAGTGAAAAAGAGATCAAGACCCTAAAAAGAAAGACGAAAGAGCTCACCAAGGATCTCGATCAACCCTTTAGTGATATGATTGGTGAGTCGGAGGCCATGAAGGACGTTTTTTCGACCATTCGAAAGGTGGCGAAGACGGACGTGAATGTTCTGATTCTCGGCGAAAATGGAACAGGTAAGGAAGTCGTGGCACGCGCCTTGCACCGTAGTTCGCTGAGAACTGACCAGATTTTTGTGAACGTGGATCTAGGAGCCATAACGGAATCGCTTTTTGAGTCTGAATTGTTTGGACACGCCAAAGGGGCCTTTACCGACGCCAAAGAAGCTCGCGCTGGACGTTTCGAATTGGCCAATCAAGGAACCCTCTTTTTGGACGAGATTGGAAACCTGAGCATGCCCATGCAAGCTAAACTTCTGACCGCCTTGCAGAGCAGGACCATTAATCGGGTGGGAGAGAGCAAACCTCGCAAAGTGGACATCCGCTTAATTGCGGCCACCAATATGCCCTTGTACGATATGGTGGAAACCTCAGAGTTCCGTCAAGACTTGCTCTATCGGATCAACACGGTGGAGATTACGCTGCCGCCGTTAAGGGATCGCCAAGACGATATTCCCGTCCTCTGTGACCACTTCCTAAAGATGTATGCTAAGAAGTATCAGAAGGACAAAATTGAATTGAGCAAAGACGGCCTTCGAAAGCTGACCCGCTATTCGTGGCCTGGGAACATCAGAGAACTTCAGCATGTACTGGAGCGGGCTGTAATTATGAGTGATGGAAACGAACTCACGGCCGATGATTTCGCTCTTCAAGGGCGTGAAGTCAAGGTCGTAGAGAATGAGTCACTCAATCTAGAAGATGTGGAGAAAAAGGCCATCATCAGTGCCATAAAGAAACACGATTCCAATATGAGTGCTGTGGCCAAAGAGCTCGGCCTAGGTCGAACAACACTGTACCGCAAAATGGCCAAATATGGTATTTAAGCGCACTAGAGTTCAGCTTTTCCTTCGGGTATCGGCCATCTTCATGTTGTGCTGGCTCATCAACTATGCGCTGACGAGAACAGATTGGGTGGTCATAACCGTAGTGGCCATACTCACCTTGCTCTACACTACCTACAACCTCTACCAATACATCAACAGAAGTCGCAAAGAGCTAGCAAGCTTCTTACTCAGCATCCGCTACAATGATTTTTCTGCCACGTTTTCAACGGAAGTTGCGGGTCGTTCAGACGGTGAATTAAAACGGGCATATAATTCTATTATCAAGGAATTTCAAAAGGTAAAGGCCGAACGGGAACAGAAAGACCAGTTCCTTCAGACCTTGTTGGAACACGTGGACTTGGCTGTTGTGGCAAGCGATGAACACGGACACCTGCGCTGGTACAATTCGGCTGCCAAGAATCTACTTAAGAAACCCTACATGCGGAGCTTGGTTGGTATAAAGGATATAGACGAATCTCTATACTCGACCATTCTAGATCTCAAAAACGGTGAGCGACGATTGATACGACCGGTGATCGACGGACGTATGGTACACATTGCCGTCAGTGCAACGGAGTTTGTGACCATGGGGGACAACTACAAGCTCATCACCCTAAGCGATATTCAGAACGAGCTGGATCAAAAGGAAATTGAGAGCTGGCAAAAGCTAATCCGCATCTTGACGCATGAAATCATGAATTCGGTGACTCCCATTGTGTCCCTCTCTGGTGTAGTCGAACAAATATTAGAGGACCATCGCAACGAAGAAAGCGAAGGGCTTCACCTGCCCGCAGATGACGCGGATGATGTGAATCAGAGTATTCGCACCATTGAGAGCCGGGGAAAAGGATTGCTGAAATTTGTCAACACCTATAGGAGCCTATCGAAAGTGCCGGATCCAGTTCTCGAGTCTACAGACCTGTTTGCGCTTGTTCAACGCGTTTTGAACCTTCTTCGCGGTGATTTGGATGCACAACAGATTCGCGTTCAAGTTGATTCCAATACCGATGATCTTCGAGAAAATTTGGATCCGAACCTTATGGATCAGGTATTGATCAACCTGCTTAAGAACGCGAAAGAAGCACTTAAGGACACAGAAGAACCGGCCATAAGCATCTTGTTTCAGCGCGAATTTGGACGCTTGTGCTTATATATTGGGGACAACGGTCCAGGAATGGATGCCGAAACCTTAGAGCGCGTGTTCATTCCATTTTATACCACGAAGGAACAGGGAAGTGGAATTGGCTTGAGTCTAAGCCGACAAATCATGCGCCAGCACAACGGGAGTATCCAAGTAAAAAGTGCTCCTGGGGAAGGAACTACTTTCCGTTTGGAGTTTTAAAGCGACATTCGCGCTTGCGAGCGCTCGTTCAGGGAACCAAAAGCCCCCTTTTCAAAGGCGTAATGTCCAACAATGGCAATCATGCCCGCATTGTCAGTGCAGTATTGAAATGAGGGAATGAATACCTTCCAGTTTTCTTCTTCTGCAGCACGGTTTAAGGCCTTGCGGAGCCCCGAATTAGCTGAAACTCCTCCAGCAATAGCGACTTGATTTATTCCCGTTTGCGCAACCGCCTTTCGAACCTTTTCCATTAGAATGTCCACGATGCTCTTCTGAATGCTCGCACAGATATCCTTCATGTGCTTTTGACGAAATCCTGGCTCTTTTTTCTCTGCATCTCGAAGGGTGTATAGAATACTGGTCTTAAGTCCACTGAAACTGAAGTTGAGGGCCTCAATCTTGGGCTCGGCAAAAGTCAGGAAGTCGGCATTTCCTTCTGCAGCATAACGATCTATGAGGGGGCCGCCTGGGTAGGGAAGCTCTAAGATTTTAGCTGCTTTGTCAAAGGCTTCACCAGCCGCATCGTCAATGGTCTCGCCGAGAAGTTCAAACTCTAGCGGCCCATTGACGCGGACAATTTGTGTGTGCCCACCGGAAACGGTCAAGCATAAAAAGGGATCCTCCGGCGTTGTCATTTCAGGATCATCGATGAAGTGCGCCATAATGTGCGCCTGCATGTGGTGGACGGGAATCAGGGGGCATCGGCCCGCGAGGGCCAAGCTCTTAGCAAAAGAGCTACCGACCAATAAAGAACCCATTAAACCAGGGCCTTGGGTATAGGCAATGGCATCCACGTCGTTAATTCCGATATTTGCTTTGCGTAAGGCAGCGTCCACGACCGGAACAATGTTGGCTTGGTGTGCTCTGGAAGCTAATTCCGGGACCACTCCACCGTATTTCTCGTGAATGCTCTGGTCGGCCACCACGTTGGAATGGACTTTGCGATTGATCATAACGGCGGCGGAAGTATCGTCGCAACTCGATTCAATAGCTAACAGCGTGATGGGCTTTTCTGACATAGCGCAAAAGTACAACAAGCACTGAAACCTAGGTGGCGTAAAATATTGATCGGACTGCTCACGGCACTGGCCGTGCTCTTCTTGCTGGGCGGAATTTTAGCCTATACGCCATGGGTGCAAACTCGGCTGGCCCATGTGTTTACTGGAATGGTCGAAAAGCGGCTTGGACTAGTCGTTGAGATTGATCGCATCCACATGCGTTTTTTGAACAGTGCGGACATCAAAGGCATTTACATTGAGGATTTTCACGGGGATACCTTGTTGTACGCGAGCAGAATTCAAGCCCAAATACGACATCTTTGGTTTGGGAGCGCAGACTTTTCGCTAAAGCGCTTGACCATTGAAGATCCTGTCATCAAGCTTCACCGATATACGGACGATGAGCGTTTTGACTACGAGATCTTCATTGATAGGTTGGACTCAGATACGGTCACAGGCGCATCGAACCCTTTTCGATTAGAGTTGGACAACTTCTTTTTGACCAACGCATCTATTCGATTCAAAGATTTACAGAGCGAGCAGTATGCCGATGGCTTTCATCTGCGTGATTTGAACTTGGATTTCGGAGCTCTTATGTGGGACGGAGTGCGGATGAATGCTGAGTTTAGAAGTGGGTCGGGGATAGAAGATAAGGGCTTTGTTTTAAAGAAACTCGAAGGAAACCTTCAACATGCTCCAGGAGCGTGGTCATTCGATGGGTTTAAAATCCACACAGCGAAGAACATCGCTGAATTGAGCGGTAGATTGGAATACGATTCATTAGAAGTCTATGGTTGGCAAGAGCGGCTGAATTGGGAGGTGGACGTTCAAGATATTCAGTTCGACCCGTCGGAGTATCGCGTTTATTTCCCAGACGCCTTCCCACCTTCATTGGCTAAAGCCGTTCTTCGAGGAAGCACACAAGGCCGCTTAGGAGATTTTGAGACGGAAAACTTCTATTTCTCCTACGGCGGCAGCACCGTGATTGACGGCGATGCGGAGATTGTTGGATTACCGGAAACGGATGAATTGTATATCTCTTCTCGAGAGCTGTATGCTAAGACCTCTTGGAACGACCTCAAGCGAATACAGCGGCTCGTGCCGGAATTGGTCTTACCGGAAGAATTGGAACCATTGGAGTTTATCACCTTAAGTGGATCGATTGAAGGGTATCTCAACGACTTTACCACGAACATGACCATTCGGACCGCACACGGAGCAGTGAGGGCCAACTTAGACGCCAACTTCCCAAAGGGGCAGCCGCTAGAAATGAACTACAAAGGTCAATTGAGGGCCATTGATTGGAACCTAGGCAAGGTTTTGAACACGCCCGAGCTTGGAGTAGTCGATTTCAATTTAAATGTCGATGGAAGCGGCTTGACCGCTAATCTTCTCAATACCGATGCTTCTGGAACCATCAATACGTTTGAGTACCGTGGATATACATATAAAGATGCCCAGCTCGTAGGACACTTAACTCAAGGCCTCTTTGAAGGTGAGTTTGTAATTCGCGATCCGAAGCTTACGGCCGATTTTGATGGATCTGTAGACATCCGAAAGGAGCGTCCGGATTTATATTTTGATTTGGACGTGCAAACAGCCGATCTCTTTGCGCTGGGCGTTGTGTCGGACAGTGTGGCCTACTTGAGCACTAAGATTGAGGCTGCGTTTACGGGTGTCGGCTTGGACGATGCCGACGGTACGCTCAACATTGCCCAAACCTTGTATGAAACGGAACAAAGCGTCTATTATGTAGGGTACATGGACGTGTCCTCCCAATTCGAAGATGGAGCCCGGTCCTTATCCATAGACAGTGATCTAATGAAGGGAAATGCGGAAGGCGACTTTACCGTAAGCTCTTTAATTGGAAGTCTTCAAAACCACTTCCGACAGTACATAGAAGGTGTTGATGCCGTTCCTGCGACAGATCACCAACGGCTGACCTACGAGTTCACTCTATACAATACACTCCCCATAACTGAGCTCTTTATTCCTGAACTGAGCATTGAAACCGGAACCAAGATTTTCGGAAGCTATGACGATCAGAAAAACAGTATCGCCTTAAACTTGGATGCCCCAGGTTTGGACTATGAAGACTATCGAATTCAAAAGCCTCTTTTGACCATTGAAGGAAATGGCGTGAAGTTCAACAGTCAGCTTCAAGCGGATTATTTGGAGCTAGCGGATGGCTCGCAAATAGACACCTTGCTCGTCACCAATGACACGCGAAGGGATTCTAGCTTCTTTGATATTTACTGGGTATACAAGGACAGTAGTACTTTTGCCGGTTCCCTACATCCTTATTTCACCTATATCGACTCTACTGCTTGGGCTGCTGGATTTGACACCTCAGAACTGCTTTATTTAGGAGATACCATTGTCATCCCCAAGGGAAATCGAATTGTGGCTAGAGGGAAAGAGGTTGAATTCCGAGACCTTCGTTTCGAACACTTGGATCAGTCTTTGGGCATCGAGGGATTCCTGTCCGAGGATTCTCGGAAATCATTAGACTTGACCTTTGACGGACTCCGCATTGAGTATCTATACCCAGTCATTGACGACGAAAATACCCAGCTTCACGGTGGTATTGACGGTTCCGTTCGTTTGCTTGACGTCTACGATGAATTCAACGTAGTCGGGGATATCTCGATTGACAGCCTGGCCTTGAACGACAATTTTGTAGGTCGCTTTAGTGCGGGTATGAATTGGGATGATGAAATGAATGCTTTTGCCCTCAAGGCGGATATCTACCGAGGTGAGCTCCATGCGCTCGATGTGAGCGGAGCATATTTTCCAGGGAATGAGCATGATCGTGTTCAACTCCGAATGAATCTGGACAAGATGCGGGTCGATGCTGCAAGTCAATACACGGAGGCCTATTTGACAAACCTTCGTGGTGCCTTGGATGCCGAATTGGAACTGATCATAGAAGGACGCGAAATGTCCCTTATGGGCTGGGCGGATTTGCGCAAGGTAGGATTCACTGTGCCTCAAACTCAGGTAGACTATAGCGTTGATGGCGTACCGCGCGTCGAATTCAATGAACGCAGTATAGATTTCAAAGACTTCAAGTTCAGGGATAATAAATACCAAACACCGGGAGAGGTCAGTGGAGCCATCCTACATCGCGGATTGCGCAATTGGTCCTTTGACTTGCACGTCAATGTAGATTCAACACTCGTCCTAGACACAGAGGTTGGAGACTATTACTACGGAACGGCCTTCGGCACTGGAGAGCTGGCCGTTTTGGGCCCTCTGAATCGCATGAAAATCAACATTGATGCTGCGGCTGAAGACGGAACAGAGTTCGCCCTACCTCTGGGAGGAGCCAGCAGTGTGAGCGAGCACAGCTTCATCAGTTTTGTGGATAAGTCCGTGACTTCGTACAAGGCTGAGGCGACTGGAGTACGAAAAAGTCGAGAGGCAGGTTATGAAATGAACTTTGATGTCGAGATCAAAGAAGGTGTTGAAGTGGAGTTGATCTTCGACGAAACGGTGGGGGATATCCTGAAGGGAAGCGGTGTAGGGGCTTTTAGTATTCGACTGGCTGAAGATGGCAGCATGACGATGACCGGAGACTATACCATCTACAGCGGTACTTACCTCTTCACCCTGCAAAACCTATTTAGTAAGCGATTCAACATCCAAAGAGGCGGCACTCTGAAATGGACCGGCGATCCCTATGACGCAGAAATCAACTTGACCGCGAGCTACCCAACTCGGGCCAGTTTGAAACCACTGGAAGTAAGCGATTCATCGCGCCGTAGGCGCCCTGTAGAGGTCGATATGGAATTGACCAACCGATTGATGAAGCCCAACATTGACTTTGGTATTCGCTTGCCCAACGCCAATTCTGCCCTTCAAGAGGAAGTGCAATTGGTGGTGACCCGGGACGACAACGAGCTCAACCGGCAGGTGATCTCACTTTTGGTCATGGGATCCTTTATAACCCCGGAAACGTCAACCACGGCCAACAATGGCAATCTTCTGAACCAAGGACTGACGGCCAATACCACAGAAATGCTCTCCAATCAGCTTTCGCGCTGGATCTCCGGAATCAATGAGAATGTCGATGTGGGAGTGAATTACGAAGCGGGTAATGACTTAAACAGCGAGCAGGTAGAGGTGGCCTTGACCACCCAGCTCTTCAATGATCGGGTATTGCTGAACAGCAACATTGGCGTGCCCCTGGAAGGAGGAGAGAATACCTCCAACTTGGTTGGAGATGTAGAGGTCGAAGTAAAAGTCAGTAAAGACGGGCGATTCCGCGTGAAGGCCTTCAACCGTTCCGATCAGAACGACCCCCTTTCCCAGCAATATCAGTATATGCAGGGGGTAGGCTTCGTTTATACTGCGGACTTCGAGAACTTCGAAGATTTCTGGCGAGCCATAACCGGAAATAAGAAGGATCAGGAATAGTCTTTGGCCCTACGGGCCGATGCAATGGCCGGCCTTCGCTGGTCTTCAATGCCATGAACATACAGCAGTCCAGCTAGTTGACTTAGGCGTACCCACGAAACTCAGGTAAAGAAGGGAAGTATTGATGAAAGCTATCTTTATAGACATCATCAATTGTTGTATCGAGATTATCGTTTTTGATTAATGATAAGGGTGTCCTAGTTTCGTCCTGTAAATAAGAATAACCCTCAATCACTTCACAAGATGAAACGACTAGTACTCGTGGCCGGAATGTTCCTGACGACTGTCGCATTTGGCCAAGCACAAGCTGGAATGAGTATGGAAGGTGGTGTGTGTCCCGTCACTGGGGCTGTTTTGAACGGCACATCCGCTAACCCACACGCAGCAGCATCCACCCAAGCCACTCCACTACCAGAAGGAGTAGAAGGACCTACGAACCGAGACTGGTGGCCCAATCAATTGGACTTAACCGTTCTGCGTCAGAATTCAGGACTTTCCAACCCGATGGGCTCGGACTTCGATTACTACAAGGAATTCAACGAATTGGACTACGACGCGCTCAAAGCCGATCTGCGCGACTTAATGACCGAATCACAAGAATGGTGGCCCGCCGACTGGGGACATTATGGAGGTCTCTTCATTCGTATGGCCTGGCACAGCGCAGGAACGTACCGAACAGGAGATGGACGCGGAGGTTCTCGTGAAGGGCAGCAGCGTTTTGCGCCCATCAATAGCTGGCCAGACAATGCGAACCTCGACAAGGCTCGCCGTTTGCTATGGCCGATCAAGCAGAAGTATGGAAGTGCTATTTCATGGGCGGATTTGATGATCCTGACCGGAAATGTGGCTTTGGAGGATATGGGCTTTGAAACCCTGGGCTTTGCCGGAGGGCGAGAAGATGTCTGGGAGCCTGCGAGCAACGTATACTGGGGGCCAGAGACTAAATGGTTGGCTGACGAGCGCTATTCTGGAGATCGAGAACTCGAACGCCCGTTGGCGGCGGTTCAAATGGGTTTGATCTACGTCAACCCAGAAGGACCCAATGGGAAACCCGACCCGGTAGCAGCAGCGAAAGATATTCGCGAGACCTTTGGTCGTATGGGTATGAACGATGAAGAAACCGTAGCCTTGATTGCCGGAGGTCATACCTTGGGTAAGACACACGGTGCTGGTCCTGCCTCCCATGTAGGTAGCGAGCCGGAAGCCGCTTCCATCGAGGAGCAAGGATTTGGATGGACCAGCGACTACAAGAGCGGTAAAGGACCAGACGCCATTACATCGGGATTGGAAGTGATCTGGACCACAACGCCAACAGAATGGTCCCACCAGTATTTCACTAATCTCTATTTGTACGAATGGGAGTTGGTCGAAAGCCCGGCCGGCGCTAAACAGTGGGTGGCCAAAGACGCCAAAGAGAACGTGCCGGACGCTTACGACAAAAAGAAAATGCACCGTCCAGCCATGCTGACGACGGACTTGAGTCTTCGTTTTGATCCAGCCTATGATAAGATCTCTCAGCGTTTCCGGGATAACCCCGAGGAATTCGATGCGGCATTTGCTCGAGCTTGGTTCAAGCTCACGCACCGTGACATGGGGCCAAATACCCGTTACCTAGGGCCAGAAGTACCGGAAGAAACCTTCGTTTGGCAAGATCCCGTGCCGGCGGCAGACTATGATATGATCTCAGCTGAAGACGCGTCTTCCCTGAAGGAGCAAATCTTGAAAAGCGGTTTGAGCACTTCAGAACTGGTTTCTACCGCTTGGGCTTCAGCTTCCACCTTCCGCGGGTCAGACTTCCGAGGAGGAGCAAACGGAGCCCGGATCCGCTTGGAGCCACAGCGCAGTTGGGAGGTAAACAATCCAGAGCAACTGAATAAAGTACTTGAAGTGTTGGAAGGCATTAAGCTTGACTTCAATGAGAGCAATAGCCCTAAGCAAGTTTCCATGGCTGATCTCATCGTATTGGCAGGAAATGCCGGAGTGGAGCGTGCAGCTAAAGATGCAGGCTATGACGTGGAAGTGCCTTTCACAGTAGGGCGTACAGATGCTTCGCAAGCCGAAACGGACGTTGAGAGCTTTGCTGTATTGGAGCCCATGGCGGATGGATTCCGCAACTACTCTAAAGCACAGTATACCTACGCTACGGAACAGTTGCTGGTAGACAAGGCGCAACTCTTAACCCTGACAGCACCAGAAATGACCGTGCTCTTGGGTGGTATGCGCACCATTGGCGCCAACTGGGATGGTTCAGATACGGGAATCATGACGGACAAGCCAGGGGCTTTGACCAATGATTGGTTTGTGAATCTGTTGAGTATGGAAACGGAATGGGTCGCTGCAGACGAAAGCCGCGAGCTCTTCAACGGTATGAGTCGTCGCTCTGGAAAGCAAACCTATACAGCAACCCGCGCAGACTTGATTTTCGGTTCTAACTCCGAGCTTCGTGCCTTGGCGGAAGTATACGCCAGTGATGATGCCAAAGAGAAGTTTGTACAGGACTTTGTGGCTGCTTGGACCAAGGTCATGGAACTCGACCGTTACGACGTTCAAATGCAGGCGTACAAGTAAAAAGTACCCAAGTAAATAAGTGATTAAGCCGATCCAATACAGGGTCGGCTTTTTTATTTAGAGAGCCGTGTTGTCGACAATCTCCAGTCCGTAACCCACTAGACCAATGCGTTTGCTCGGATGGTTGGTGAGCAAGTTGATCTTGGAAACGCCCAAGGACCGAAGTATTTGGGCACCGACCCCAAAGTCCCGGGCATCGCGTCGTGGGGGAGTGGAAGTGCTTTCCTTCATTTTGCGAAGGGTGTCCAAGATGTTGGCTCCTAGACCCTCCATATTCAGGTAAACGATGACCCCTTTTCCGGCTTCAGCGATTTGCTGCATAGACGAGTTCAAATCAGGAAGCCCGCCTTTGGTCAATACCTCGAGCAAATCGTTTTTCACGGTGGAGCTGTGCATGCGAACCAATACAGCTTCATCATCGGTCCAGGTTCCTTTGGAGAGCGCGATGTGAATCTGTCCGTTGGTGCGCTGCTCGTAAGCGGTCAACTGAAATGTCCCATGAGCGGTCTCCATCTCGAAGCTCTCGCGCTTGTTAATCAGAGACTCGTTGTTGAGACGATAGGCAATCAAGTCTTCGATGGAGATGAGTTTGAGGTCCCATTTATCAGCAATTTCGCGCAGCTGTGGCAAGCGAGCCATGGTCCCGTCCTCGTTCATGATCTCCACAATGACCCCGGCAGGCTCCAATCCCGCCATCCGCGCCAAGTCAACGGAAGCTTCCGTGTGGCCCGTGCGGCGCAGTACGCCACCGGCCTTGGCTTTCAAGGGGAAAATATGCCCTGGACGTCCAAGGTCTTCCGGTTTTGTATTGGGATCCACCAAGGCTTGAATCGTCTTCGCACGGTCCGATGCACTAATGCCCGTCGTCACCCCGTGTCCATTCAAATCCACGGAAACCGTAAATGGCGTCTCGTGCAAGGCCGTATTCTTTCCGACCATAAGCTCCAATTCGAGCTCTTCACAACGCTCCTCGAGAAGAGGGGTACAGATCAAACCACGACCATGAACGGCCATGAAATTGATCATCTCTGGTGTAACTTTTTCGGCAGCGGCAACAAAATCACCTTCGTTTTCTCGATCCTCATCGTCCACGACAATGATGACCTTTCCGTTCCGAATATCTTCAATGGCCTCTTCGACCGTATCGAGCAAATGCGACATATCCCAAAATTAGCGTCGCAAAAGTAACCAAAATGAGGGGTTCAAGGTTTATCTAAGACCGCTAATCCACGCGATAGAAGTTCATCGACTGCGGGCTCACCGAAATGGTGTTGAACGTAGTCCATTCCTTTTTGAGCGATTTTTTGGCCCTCCACGGGCCGATGCCAGAGCTCTACGAGGTATTTCACCCACATACGAGGCTCATCACTGACCATAATACCACTCTGTTCCAGGTTCGGAAGGCCCTCTACCGCCTTCGGTGTTGCGAGAACGGGAATGCCCTCACTCAGAGCTTCGAGAATCTTGATGCGCAGCCCCGAACCGCTGAAGAGCGGCACAACCAGGACGCCATGATCCGCCCGAAACTTTGTGGGTTCATCCACTTCTCCGTGAACGTGAACGCCAGGTGCTTTCCAGTTCAGGAATTCTGGGGTCATCCTTCGACCTCCCAGGTGGAAGATGGATTGAGCCTCTTTGCGCCGAACCAAGGGCCACACCTCGTCCAAGAACCAACGCATTCCTTCTTGGTTAGGAATCCAGTCCATAGCGCCTAGATGATGGCATTCAAAAGGCTTCGAAGGTTGTGCGGCGATGTCATTGGCCGAAACGGACATGGGAAGATTGAATACTGGTGTGTTGGTCTCGCGCTCGATGATGGTTTGATCCTCAGGACTAATGGAGTAAATCTGTTCTACACCATTCCACATCATACGCTCCTCACGCCCCAAACGGCGCGATAGTAGCCTTAAATAGGCAGATCTTGGGAATCCAGCTTTGAAAGCCAACTCCCGCCAAATTCGATGCTCAATATTGTGGCTTCTAAGAACCAATGGAACTCCAGCTCCCTGCAGTTGGTCTAGGTAGGGGAGCCAGAAAATACTTTCAATCCATATGACTTCGTAATTCTTCTGGGAAAGAAGATTATTGAGTTGTTCCCGGACGCGATTGTCTTCAAAGCGTTCCATGATATAACTCTCACGGCGGGCAAGGTTCTTCAGTGCGTCCAAGGCCTTCATACGCAAGTCTATGTCTGCGGAAAAGACCCTCAATCCATCCTTCGACGGGTAGGCAGAGGGGCTGTAGGGGTGCTTGAAGGTGCTCAGGGTGAGGACATCGACATCGCGCCGTAGGCGCAGAAATCCTTCCATTACCTTTTGCATGGCAATGCAACCACCATCCACGGGTGGGTAGGCCGGTTTATGCGTCAGTTGAAGAATGCGCACGGCGGCGTTTTTTGCGTTGGAAGATGCTGCGGAAAAAGTTCTCAATGGGTTGCCAATAGCGATCGGCGTTGAAAAGGGCTGAGTCCGTAGTGGATTTGTAAGTCAACCAGACTCCTACGGGGAATAGGATCATGCTGGAGAGCCACATCGCGCCGAAAGGTGTGAGGACAAAGTCTTTTCCGAGCTTTTCAGCCGTAGTGGAAACAATGTGGTAGAAAAGGAAGATCAGGACCGCTACAACGACCGGAAGCCCCATTCCACCTTTGCGAATAATGCTGCCGAGTGGAGCGCCCACGAGAAATAGAAAGATGACTGCGAAACTGAGGGTAAACTTCTTGTGGGTTTCCAGTTTGTGCTTGACGATCCATCGATTCTTATTGCGAAAATCTCCGATGTAGGAATAGACGTATGCCTTTGAGTTTCGTGCGGCGACCGTAGCGGTTTGGATGATGCGCAGTTGCTCGGGAATGCCGTAGTTCTCCAACAGAAAGTCCCCAGGTACAGTGTCCAGAACTGCGGGGTCATTGGACACCTTCTTTTTTGAGGTGGTCTTGACACCACCTTCCTTGGTGGGAGGGTTGTAGTTGTACCGCACAGCCAAACGCTCCTTGAAGTTCTCTTCTTCATCGTCCAATTGACCTTGCAAGCTGTCAATAGCCTGAGTCAACTGGTCGAACTTCAACATTTTGTAGTTGTTTTTGAACAGACCTTCATCAGTCCGTTTCATCTTGAAATTACTGAGGTCAAAGCGAATGACCTCTTTGCTGAAATGGGAGCGAAGTAGGGGGTAGTTCTTTCTTTTCTGGCGATTCTCGGGGTTCATCTCCTCATAACTGAAGCCTTCATAGAGCTCCAAGGTCATGGTATTCGCCTCTTCATCAATGAGCATCTCACCACTTTTGGCGCTGATGACCTTGACATTACCTCGATTGGCTGTATGGTCATAGATCAGGACATCCTGGAGCAAGTTGCCATTATCACCGCCTTTTGAGGCCACCTTAATACTGTATCCTTCAATGCCGTTGTAAAAAACACCGGCACGCAGGTTAAAGGCTGGCTTGCTTCGGGTGATGTCCCAGAGAAGAGCACCGCTTTTCAGGTTTGAATAGGGTATGACATAGTTACTGAAGAGAAACGCGCCGATGGATAAGAAGAACATGGCAATGAGCAAGGGGCGCATCACCCTGAAAAAGGATACTCCTGAGCTTTTAAAGGCCACGAGCTCGTAGTTTTCACCCATACGCCCAAAGGTCATGATGCTGGCTAGTAAAACGGCAAGGGGTAGAGCAAGAGGCACTAAGCTGGCGGAAGTATAGACCAGGAGCTCGGCAATGACGTACCATTCGAGTCCTTTTCCGACGAGATCATCCACGTACTTCCACACGAATTGCATGAGCAGGATGAAAAGGATCACCAGAAAGGAGATCACAAAAGGGCTAACAAAAGCCTTGAGCGTAAATTTGGAAATGACTTTCAAATCGGCGCGCCGGTTTTAGAACCCGACGTCGATCACTTCGAAGCCTGGGTACTTGTTGGAATCAAAGGTAAAGGACCCTGCAGGAACCTCCACATCTGTTTCAAAGGACAAGATCTCGTACGTAGTGACCGTACCATCTTTTCCGTTCTCCATGAGGTACATGATCTGTTTCTTGTCCGCATCAATGGCCAGTTCAACACTGCTGTAGGGAACGGCCTCTGGGTTTTCTGGAAACAAGTACACCAACTGTACCTCACCATCACGGAACGCCTTTTTGTCGCCGAGCTTGTATTTGAACCCGGATTCGTACATGGTCAGTAAGCGACTAGGGGTTAATCCTTCCTCTTCCATGTCGTCAACGCCCATGGTTTCTACAACTTCATCATCGGGAAGCACGCGCCATATGCGTTCTCCATCGCTGATTTGCTCGTTTCCTTCTAATTCTAGGTGATAGGATTCTCCTTGAATCAAGATCGATCCCTCCATCGTTGCCGGAGGTATACTGGCCGAAGTGTTGACCAATGAAAAGGAAAAGTCCAAATCGATATTCTCATACCCTCGGGTTGTAGCCGATACTTCATCCAAGAGCGCTTTGGCAGCTGGATCCTGTTGGCCGTAAACCACAGAACTCATCAAGAGCGCAAAAATTACAATAACTCGTTTCATTCTATTCTTTTTCTTTTCTCAAATGCTCTTCTAGAGCCATTTCATCGGGGATCAATACTTTCCGAGCCTTCGATCCTTCAAAAGGACCAATGATGCCGGCAGCTTCGAGTTGATCAACGATACGACCAGCTCGGTTGTATCCAAGCTTTAACTTTCGTTGCAGGAGACTGGCTGATCCCTGCTGATGTTGAACCAAAATGCGTGCCGCATCTTCAAACATGCTATCTCGATCGTCCAAATCAAGGTCCCCGACACCGCCGCCTTCTTCACCTACATACTCTGGAAGTAGGTGGGCTTCGGGATAGGCGCGCTGGCCACCAATAAAGTCCGTAATCTTCTCCACCTCAGGTGTGTCCACAAAAGCACATTGCAGACGAATAAGATCGTTTCCGGTGGACATCAGCATATCACCCCGACCGATCAATTGGTCGGCACCCCAGCGTCAAGAATAGTTCTGGAGTCGATTTTGGATGTAACCCTGAAGGCAATCCTGGCCGGGAAGTTGGCTTGATTGATGCCTGTAATGACATTGACCGATGGTCTTTGTGTGGCTACAATCAAATGAATCCCAATCGCCCGGGCCAGTTGGGCTAATCTGGCTATTGGTGTCTCAATCTCCTTGCCAGCGGTCATGATCAAGTCGGCAAACTCATCAATCACCAACACGATATATGGTAGGAATCGATGTCCTTTCTCCGGGTTCAACCGCCGCTCGATGAACTTCTTATTGTATTCCTTGATGTTTCGGCATTGAGCTTCTTTTAATAGCTCATAGCGCTCATCCATTTCAATACAGAGTGAGTTAACGGTATTAACCACTTTGGACGTGTCTGTTATGATGGGCTCCTCTGCACCGGGCAGTTTGGCCAAGAAGTGTCGCTCTATCTTATTGAAGAGCGTGAGTTCCACCTTCTTCGGGTCTACCAATACAAACTTGACCTGAGATGGATGCTTCTTGTAAAGTATAGAGACGAGAATGGCATTGAGTCCAACCGATTTTCCTTGCCCAGTGGCACCAGCCATGAGAAGGTGAGGCAACTTGGCCAAGTCCGTAATAAAGGTCTCGTTCGAGATGGTCTTACCCATTGCAATTGGTAGTTCCATGTCTGAATTTTGGAACTTCTCCGAGGCAATCACCGAACGCATCGAAACAATGTTCTTCTTGGTATTGGGTACTTCTATACCTATGGTTCCGCGACCGGGAATAGGGGCAATGATTCGAATTCCAAGCGCAGAAAGACTGAGTGCAATATCATCTTCCAAGTTCTTAATCTTCGAAATTCGAATACCCGCTTCGGGGACGATTTCATAGAGCGTAATCGTTGGACCTATGGTTGCCTTAATCTTGGCGATTTCAATCTTGTAGTTCCGAAGTGTCTCAACAATCCGATTCTTATTCGCCTCCAGCTCATCCTGATCGACGGTGATGTTGGCCTTGCCGTAGTCATTGAGAAGGTCAATTGTCGGAAACTTGAATTTCGAAAGATCAAGTCGTGGATCATACGCACCGTAATCCTCCACTTTACGCTTTGCCTTGGCATCCGCGTCACTGACCTCTTCTTCAACCGTTTCCTCAACGCTGAGCTCGACGTCATCTGCTGCTTCTGGTTTTGGTGCCTCAACGGCACGATCTTCAACTTTGGGAGTCATTTCCTCCTCAACGGGTAGCTCAACAGCAGGCTCCGGCTCTGGAATGGGTTCTGGAGTTGGGGGAGCAGCACTCAAGTCTATGCTTTGTGCTTCGGGTTCCGGTTCCAATTCAGGAAGCGCATCTTCAGCGGCATTTGATCCAGCCTCTTCTTCACGAACTTCTTCTTTCTTTGGACGACGGAACCAGCCTTGGACATGTGCTGGAGAGATATTAAAGAACCGAACCACTCCGACCAAAACGGTAAAGAACAAAACCAGTGCTGTACCTACCGTTCCTATTCCTTGACGCATCCATAAGAAAATGGCATTTCCAGCTCCACCGGCCCATACGGGATGCGTTTCGCTAAAGAGCAAACCGGTCAAAGCGACAAACCAGACCATCGCTAGTAGACCTCTCCAAAGGAGTTTCCGGGGTTTCACGCGTTCGGACTGGAAGAGCACCTTAATGCTCAGAATCAACAGGAAGTAGGGAATAAAGAAAGCGCTGACACCGAAGTATCGCCAAACAAAGAAATGACTTACCAGGGCTCCAGCTTGGCCTAGTAGATTACGTACATCGCTGGCCAGTACTCCTTTCCCGAGTTCGCTTTGGTCGTAACTCCAATAGAAGAAAAAGCTAACGAAGGATATGAACATAAAGACGCTTGCAAAGAGCAAAACAAGACCTACGATGGTATGCGTACTCTTTCGACGATACCACGCGTTCTCGTTGATCTTCTTCTTTCTTTTGGAGGTCTTCTTGGTTTTTTTTGCTTGGGCCATAGGTATCGGTCAGCGTCAAAAATACAAAAGTTAACCCATCGCTACAGGCCATGGGAATTCCGTAGATTTGCGCTCCTAATTAACGGAATTTATGAACCGATTGAAGCTGTTGACTTCCCTTTCTGAACTCGGTGCGGGAACACGAGGGGCAAGCCTTGGTTTTGAAGCGCTTAAAGTTTCTGCATTCAATGCAGAAAGCAAGTTTTTTGCGCGTCACAAATGGGAGGACATTCCCACAGCCAACGAGCATCTATTAGATCCTGTTGATACACCAAACGGAATTCGCATCTCGGCTATTGCCGATCAGTTCGATCGAATTGAAGCGGTAGTATCTCGTGTACTCGGAGAAGGGGATCTTCCATTGATCATCGGTGGAGACCACAGTGTAGCGGGCGGAACACTTGCGGGAATCCACAAAGCCTATCCGAACGAAAGAATAGGAGTGGTTTGGATCGACGCCCATGCGGATCTTCATTCGCCCTACACGACCCCGAGCGGGAACGTACACGGAATGCCTTTAGCTACAGCACTGGCCATGAATAATGAAGCCAATCAGATCAATGACGTCCGAGGGGAAACCCTTGAAGCTTGGAACCGAATGAAGGGAGACGCACCTCGTGTTCGTCCAGAAGACCTGTTCTTTATTGCTGTACGAGACACTGAAGAGCCAGAAGACAACTTGATCGCGGATCAGAACATCGTGAACTATCGAGTTGGAGAGGTTCATAACCGCGGAGGACGTCCCATCGCACGTGAAATCATGGAGCGCCTGTCTGATTGTGATCGGGTTTACATCAGTTTCGATGTAGATTCCATGGACGCGACCATTTCCATGGGGACAGGCACACCCGTGCACAATGGAATTTGGGAAAGCGAGGCGGAAGACTTGTTAACCGAGTTCGCTTCATATGACAAGGTCTGCTGCATGGAATTTGTTGAGATCAATCCGTGTTTGGATACCAAAGGCAATGTGATGGCCGATACTGCCTTTCAATTGCTAGAAAAAACTGCATTAACCCTCGAGAACCGTTTAAAAGGATGAACCTAGAGGTCCAAATGGGACCAGCTGTAGCTGAGGCCATTTCAAAACTATACGGGACCGAGTTGCCCGAAACCCAACTCAATTTTCAGAAGACCCGGAAGGAGTTTCCTGGTGAAATCACTCTGGTGACTTTTCCTTTGCTTCGAGTATCCAAGAAGAAACCGGAAGAAACCGGAGAAGAGATCGGCAATTACCTCGTGGAGCATCACGATTGGGTAGCTGGATTTAATGTGGTTAAAGGATTCTTGAACCTCGAATTGGAGGATTCTGTTTGGTTGGATTTTTTCAGCGATCATGCTGCGGATAATTCCTTTGGGTTGGTTGAACCCGATGAATCAGCACCTGCCGTGATGGTGGAGTACAGTTCTCCAAACACCAACAAACCGCTTCATTTAGGTCACATCCGAAATTGCCTTCTTGGTTATTCCGTCTCCGAGCTGTACAAGGCCGCAGGAAAACGTGTATTGAAGGTCCAGATCATTAACGATCGCGGAATTCACATCTGCAAGAGCATGTTGGCCTGGAAAAAGTTTGGAGAAGGGGAGACCCCCGAATCCTCAGGCCTGAAAGGAGATCATTTGGTCGGTAAGTACTACGTCCGTTTCGATCAAGAATACAGAGCGGAAGTGGCCCACCTAGTCGAAAGTGGAATGGAAGAGGAGGAAGCTAAAAAACAAGCACCCCTCCTTTTGGAAGCTCAAGAGATGCTTCGCGCTTGGGAGTCTGGTGATGCAGAGGTAACTGCCCTTTGGGAACAGATGAATACCTGGGTTTATGCAGGTTTTGATCAGACTTATGAGCGCCTAGGGGTAGACTTTGACCAAAACTACTACGAAAGCGACACCTATAAACTCGGGAAATCCTTGGTGGATGAAGGTTTGGCTAAAGGAGTGTTCTATCAGCGCGAAGATGGATCGGTTTGGTGCGACCTGCGGGAAGACGGACTCGATGAAAAGCTCTTGCTTCGATCCGATGGAACGGCTGTGTACATGACACAAGACTTGGGTACTGCAGTGCAGCGTTTTGAAGACTACAATATAGATCAACTTATCTACACCGTCGGTAACGAACAGGACTATCACTTCAAGGTCCTCTTCCTCATTTTGGGTAAACTGGGTTATTCTTGGGCGAAGGAATTGCATCATCTGAGTTATGGTATGGTCGACCTTCCTTCAGGAAAAATGAAATCCAGAGAAGGCACGGTTGTCGATGCGGATGATCTGATGAAGGGCATGGACGATAGCGCTCGCGAAATCGCTGAGGATTTGGGTAAGTTGGACGGCATGAGTGAAGAAGCGCAGGCCGAATTGTTTCACAACATCGGCATGGGTGCGCTCAAGTACTTTATTCTCAAGGTAGATCCCAAGAAGCGAATGATGTTTAATCCAGAGGAATCGATTGATTTTAATGGACATACAGGCCCTTTCATCCAATATGCGCACGCGCGAATCCAAAGCTTGTTGCGTCGTGCAGGGGATGAGCACCATCGACCCGTGAGGGTCAAAACGCTGCACCCTTCGGAAAAGGATGTGATCAAGCAATTGGCGGAATACCCGCAAGTGGTGCAGCAAGCTGCTGCGGAGATGAGCCCGGCTTTAATGGCCAACTACACCTATGAGTTGGTCAAGGCGTACAATGGCTTTTATCAGCAGGTGTCCATCTTTGGAGCGGAAGAAGCAGAACAAGTGGCCTTTAGGGTCCAATTGAGTAAATTTGTGGGGCACGTGATCAAATCGTCCATGAAGACGTTGGGTATCACGGTTCCCGATCAGATGTAAGCAGATAAGAGATGTTTGAAAATCTTAACGATAAGCTCGAGAAAGCCTTTCAGGTCCTCAAGGGCCATGGGCAAATTACGGAGGTCAATGTAGCGGACACTTTGAAAGAAGTCCGTCGCGCCTTGTTGGACGCTGACGTCAACTTCAAGATCGCCAAAGACTTCACCAACCGCGTGAAGGAAAAGGCCATTGGAGAGAAGGTGCTGACCAGTTTGAAGCCAAGTCAATTGATGGTCAAAATCGTCAAAGACGAATTGACCGAATTGATGGGCGGCGAGCACGAAGAAGTTGATCTCTCTGGAAAGCCAACAGTCGTTTTGATTGCTGGGCTCCAGGGTTCAGGTAAGACCACCTTCAGTGCCAAGTTTGCGAAGTATTTGAAGAGCAAACGTGCACAGCACTCGCTATTGGTGGCTGGTGATGTTTATCGTCCAGCGGCGATTGATCAGCTTAAAGTACTCGGAGAGCAAATTGGCGTAGAGGTGTTTTCTGAAGAAGGAAACCAGAATCCAGTTGACCTAGCCCAAAAAGGGGTGGCCTATGCCAAGGCAAATGGTAAGAATCTTGTCATCGTGGATACCGCAGGTCGTTTGGCTGTGGACCAGGAGATGATGAACGAGATTTCGAACATCAAAGACGCGGTGAACCCTGATGAAATCCTATTCGTGGTAGATTCCATGACGGGACAGGACGCCGTGAATACTGCCAAAGCCTTCAACGATCTACTGGACTTCGACGGTGTCGTTCTTACCAAATTAGATGGTGATACCCGAGGTGGAGCCGCACTTTCGATTCGAACGGTAGTCAATAAGCCGATCAAATTTGTCGGAACGGGAGAGAAGATGGACGCCTTGGACATTTTCTATCCGGAACGGATGGCGGACCGAATCCTCGGAATGGGGGATGTGGTGAGCCTCGTAGAAAAAGCTCAAGAGCAATTTGACGAAGAAGAGGCGCGTCGTGTCCAAAAGAAAATTGCTCAAAACAAGTTCGATTTCGACGACTTCCTGAAGCAAATCGAACAGATCAAGAAGATGGGCTCCACCAAGGACTTGTTGGGCATGATCCCCGGAATGGGGAAGGCAATGCGCGACGTGGAAATCGATGACGATGCCTTTAAGCACATTGAAGCGGTCATTAAATCCATGACCCCCAAGGAGCGCCAAGACCCTAAAATCATCAATGGATCTCGCAAGAAGCGTATTGCCAAGGGCTCTGGAACCAGTGTTCAGGAGGTGAACCGTTTGCTCAAGCAGTTTAGCGAAATGAGCAAAATGATGCGGATGATGCAAGGCGGCGGTGGTCGCAAAATGATGAATATGATGAATGCCATGCGCGGGAAGATGCCCGGCATGTAAAAGCAAACTATGCAGCTGATTGACGGAAAAGCCACGGCGGCGGCCATTAAAGAAGAAATTGCCGAAGAAGTAAAGGCCCTGCGGGCCGATGGTCACAAAATCCCGCATTTAGCCGTCATACTCGTAGGAGAGGACGGAGGTTCTAAGAGCTATGTCGCGGGGAAAATCCGCGACTGCGAGCAAGTTGGTTTCAACTCTACGCTCATTACCATGGACGATTCGGTCACCGAAGAGCAACTGCTCGATGAAGTGGCCGCTCTAAACGCCGATGAGGACATTGACGGTTTTATTGTTCAGCTACCTCTTCCAAAACATATTGATGAGCAGAAGGTCATTGAGGCCGTGGACCCCCGGAAGGATGTCGACGGTTTTCACCCTTCGAACTACGGACGTATGGCTCTGGGCTTAGATGCCTTTTTGCCCGCTACGCCTATGGGGATTCTCGAGCTATTGAAGCGTTACGAAATTGAAACCTCAGGAAAACATTGCGTTGTCCTTGGACGTAGTCACATTGTCGGAGCGCCGATGGCTGTTCTGATGGGTCAAAACAGCTACCCTGGAAATGCTACAGTTACCATGGCTCACAGCCGTACACAAAACCTAACAGAATTGACGCAATCCGCAGATATACTTATTGTAGGCATCGGCAAACCCGAGTTCGTCACTGCGGATATGGTCAAGGAAGGCGCTGTTGTCATTGACGTCGGGACCACGCGAGTCCCTTCGACAGAAACCAAAAGTGGCTATCGACTCAAAGGCGATGTGGAGTTCTCTAGCGTTTCGGCCAAGGCCTCCGCTCTGACACCCGTTCCTGGTGGAGTGGGCCCCATGACAAGAGCAGCACTGCTGTTGAATACTTTAAAAGCGATTAAACAATAACCCTCCCTCATGAAAAGATTTATTTACACCCTTTGCATCGCCTTGTTAGCAGCCTCATGTGCACCAAACTCAGGAGGCAACGAAGGAACCTCGGAAACGGAAGAAGCGAAAGGTGAGAACTGCTACTACGTGTTCAATGCAGATTCAACAAGCATGACTTGGACTGGATATAAGTTCACGGAAAAAGTAGGGGTTAGCGGGACGTTTACCGAGATAGTTACCGCCAATATCCAAAATGCACCCAGTATAATGGATGCAGTGGCCAACACCGAGTTTAAGATTCCGATTACATCTGTAGAGTCCAACAATGAGGATCGCAATAAGAAGATCATCGATTATTTTTTCGGGAGCATAAATACGGAAGTGATTTACGGTCGTGTAGCTGGTCTTTCAGGTACGGAACAAAGCGGAGAGGCGGAAGTCATTATCACCATGAATAATCAAGAGGTTCAGGTGATTATGCCCTATACTTTCCAGGATGGCGTATTGAACATGTCTGCGGTCATTGACATCTTCGAATGGAATGGCCAAATGGGCGTAGAGCGCTTGAATGAAGCCTGCTACGATCTTCACAAGAGTGCGGATGGCGTTTCTAAGCTATGGCCCGACGTTAAAATTGAATTAAACGCCGTGTTCGACACCGTCTGCGAATAAAAGCTTATGACCTATTAGGTAAAGGAGGCTCTTCGAAATCGAAGGGCCTTTTTTGCATGGACAAAACACCTTCGCTTTTCCGAATTTTTCGATATCCCAATAGATGGAATATTTCTCGTGGATAAATGCCGGCAATCTTGGTGTTTATCGTCAAGAGGAGAGGATTCTTGTCAGCCCTCTGAACTCCTGGCAGCAGGGGCAGAATCCTGTAAACACCTAGTCTTCGAAGAATTCTAGATAGTCCGAGCCAGAAGCGTTTGATCCGCCGGATCTGGAAGAACCCGTCATTTCCTTGCTTCTGATATAGCGGCATGAATACACGGCCTTCCTCTGGCATTTGAATCATTCCATCTTTATCCTTTGCAAGTATTTGACCGCGTTCGACCTTTTGGAAGTTGGCATAGCCCGGCTTCATGACAAATTCGTCTTCCGCAGTAATACCATGTCGATGTCGAACTTCAAAGAAATTAGACAAATGACCGCCCAGTTCCGCCAATTGGTCTAGAGCACTATCCACAACAGCTACGTACTCTTCGTTGAGCATTCCTAGTCGATAAAGAATGACCTTGACTAAGGCCTCATGGGCGTCAGCTGATTCTTCAGCCTGATGCTGCCCAGCTTCAAATCCCACCGACAGATGCCCTAGTTCATTGATATAGCTCAAGAGAGGGCCATCCAACTGCTCTTCTACGCCTAAGACTATGGGAACCGGAATCCCGTCGACCAAGTCCCTATTTCTAAGAGTATCTCCGACCATGATGAAGGGAGGGCTGACTGCAGACGTCGTGTGTAGGTCTAAGAAGCAGATAGGGCCTTCGCGTTCTTCAATGGCCCGATGAATTCGGTATTGAAGATCACAGTATTCGTCGTATTCATCATCTGGATCTTCCGAAGTTGGATCAATAGGACATTGATGTTGAAAGTCCCATTTCCAAAGGCGGTTTAAATCTCTTTTGATATAGCGAACTTCTTCAGTGAGTGCTCTGCGATTGCCTCGTAATGCAAGAATTCTTCCCTGATTTAGCTTTATCGTGCCACGATTAAAGGCCTCGCGTATTCTTTCGAGCGCTTCAACACCAGAAGGCTCGTTTCCGTGTATTCCTCCTATGACCAAAAGGGTAGGTCCAGGAATGCCACTGTCTATTTCGAGAATGACGCGATCGACCAAGGTAGTTTTCAGTTCGGTTTGGAGCACCTTTATTCTTTCAAGAATTCCTGTAGAAAATGGTCTGCAACATTAACGAAATCATGTTCTGTAACAATGCCGATAAGCTCTTTTTTACTCCGGACTACAGGAAGGCATCCAATCTTGTGCTTACGCATAATAGAGATGGCATCCTTGGTCAGCGTATCCGGTGTGACGCAAATGGGTTTCTTGATCATTACATCCTTGACCAGCGCCTCTTGCGTTTCATCGGTCAGTCGAGTGGAGTAGTAGTGAATCAGATTTCCAGAAGTCAACAGCCCTACAAGCTCGTTCTTGTTGTTTTCAACGAGAACGTGTCTTATTTGGCGCCAATTCATGATGTTCGGTACAATGTCCAACAAATCATTTTCATTAACCGTAATCAAGTTCACGGACATGATTTGATCAATTCGCCAATACCTATTGATCCAACTACCGGCCTCGTCAATTTTGCTCAAAGACCATTTGTGGATTGGTGTATTCTTTTTTTGACGACGCGCAATTCCAGCAGTAATCGCCAACATGATTTCATCTTTAGTTCCTGTATTCTTGAGCTTGTCAAAAGAATCAAGAATCCACTGACTACCGGACATTCCCGTTTCCACGCGCCCTTCAATGACCTTCAAATAACGCGTGATATCCTTTTCGTGAATTTTAGCCTTGCGAAGTCCATCCTTGGCCAATGGAATGAGGATTTGTAAGATCAAATCATGAGCGCTGTAGACTTTGCCATCTAACCAACGGAACATGGAACCCATGCCCATGCGGCAAGCTCGGTTAAAGTTGGCTTTTACCGTATCGAAGTCATGGGTTTCATGGAGGTTGCGGTACTCGTCCGGCATTCCGTGCATGAGTCCTAACCAGAATGCCATATTGGCCATCTCATCCAGCACCGATGGTCCAGAAGGGATGTATCTGTTCTCAATGCGCAAATGCGGAATCCCGTTCGTCGCACCGAAGCAGGCCCGGTTCCATTTATAAATGGTACCGTTGTGCATTTTAAGGGCGGACAAATTTGGGATAGCGCCTTCCTTTAATTGCTCTAAGGAATCCTCTTCAATTTCAGAACTAATCAATACCCGGTATCGTGCTATATCTTCTTTGTACAAATCGACGATACTTCCATTCAGCCAAGAATTCCCCAACAACACTCTAGGCGCGTCTTCTCGGGTATATTGGTGATTACTTCGTGTATCTGTGGACTGTTGAAATAAGGCTATTCTGGTCTCCCGCCACAATCGACGTCCGAATAGAATAGGGGAGTTGGTACATGCGCTTAGTACTGGACCAGTAATGGCTTGAGCCCAATTGTAGTAAGAAGTGAAGTCTTCTGCGCCTACTTGAAAATGGATTTGAAAGCTCGTATTGCAGCTTTCGAACATCAGGGAATCATGTTTGGTGATGAGTTCGTCCGTTCCTTCAATCCGAAACTCATATGCTTCTCCTCGGAGATCGGATAAACGATCGTTCAACGCAAAATAGCGGGGGAGTGGAGTCAAATTGTCCAAGGTCATATCCGAGAGTCGAATACTCGGGAGAATGCCGACCAGAATATAATCGAGCTCGTGCGGCTCAAGCTCTTTGTGAAGGCATTCAAGACAATTTCGAAGCTGATCCTCCATCTGCTTCAGGCAGCCGCCCTTGAATTCAGCTGGATCAAGATTCACTTCTAAATTGAATCGACTCAATTCATGAGTAAACTTATCGTGATTCAACTTTTCCAGCATTTCGAGGGCTCGCGGAGCTGGTCGATAGCTTTTATCTATCAAGCAGAGTTCTTGCTCTGCTCCAATTCGATGAATCCCTTCTTCGATCATTCCTCGATCAATCATGATCTCCAATGCTCGAATATCCTTGATCAAGTGCTTCATGAACTGCTTCAGTTCACCAGCCGTTGACTCCTGTCTTACGTTCTTTTCTCCCATGTCCTAGACTTCAGTCCAAGAAATGTAGAAAAAAAAGGAACGCTGTTAAGCGGTTTCGAATTCAGAAGTGAAATGAAATTGGACGTCGGGGAATTTGTCCTGGGCCATTTGTAAAGCGAAAGAGGTATCCGCCATGAAAACCAAGCGGTCATCTTTGTCCATGGCCATATTCCGATACTTCTGCTTGGTAAATTCGTCCAAGTCCTCTTTTGAGCCGGAAATCCATACGGCCTTGTGTACATTGATGGGTTCGTACCGGCACTTGGCTCCATATTCATGTTCCAAGCGATACTGGATCACTTCAAACTGCAATTGTCCTACTGTTCCAATGATCTTGCGGTTGTTCTGCTTGAGTGTGAAAAGCTGAGCCACACCTTCATCCATGAGCTGTTCAATCCCTTTAGCCAATTGCTTGTACTTCATGGGGTCAGCGTTCTCAATGATTTTGAATTGCTCAGGAGAGAAGCTCGGAATACCCGTAAAGTGAAGGGCTTCCCCTTCGGTTAACGTATCGCCAATCTTGAAGTTGCCTGTGTCGTGAAGTCCAACAATATCGCCAGGATAGGATAATTCGACGATTTCCTTCTTCTCGGCCATGAACGAAGTCGGATTGCTGAATTTCAATTGCTTGTTGTTCCGGACATGAAGGTAGTTGGTGTTTCTCTTGAAGTTTCCGCTACACACCTTGACGAAGGCAATGCGATCCCGGTGTTTGGGATCCATATTCGCGTGAATCTTGAATACAAATCCGGCAAATTTATCCTCCATAGGTTCGACCACGCGCTCTTCAGTCGTGGTGGGCTGTGGAGGAGGGGCTACGTCTATAAAGCAGTCGAGAAGTTCTCGAACGCCAAAATTGTTGATGGCTGACCCAAAGAAGACAGGAGATATGAACCCGTTTCGATATTCCTCCAAGTCAAATTCGGGATATACCCCTTGGACTAACTCGAGTTCGTTTCTAAGCGTATCGGCAAAATGAGTATCGACAAGATTATCCAATTGCTCGTCAGCAAGATCGTCGATGACAACTGAACTCTCCTCTTCTTGTTTTCCATGAGCGGAAAAGAGCACAACTTGCTTTTCGAATAGGCTGTAAACACCCTTTAGTTCCTGTCCCATACCTATAGGCCAACTCAAGGGTGAAACCGTTAGGCCCAACTTCGTTTCAATTTCATCGAGAAGATCAAAGGCATCCTTACCCATGCGATCCAACTTGTTGATGAACACAATAACCGGTGTATTGCGCATCCGGCAAACCTTGACCAGTTTCTCTGTTTGAGCCTCCACACCTTTGGCAACGTCGATTACTACAATAACACTATCAACGGCTGTTAACGTGCGGTAGGTGTCCTCAGCAAAGTCTTGGTGACCAGGAGTATCTAGAATATTGATTTTCTTCCCGCGGTACTCGAATCCCATTACAGAAGTGGCTACGGAAATACCCCGTTGACGCTCTATCTCCATAAAGTCAGAGGTGGCGCTCTTTTTTATCTTGTTCGACTTCACGGCTCCGGCTACCTGAATAGCACCTCCAAAGAGCAGAAGTTTCTCCGTGAGCGTGGTTTTCCCGGCATCCGGGTGACTAATAACCGCGAAGGTTCTACGGCGTTCTATTTCTTCTTTAAAACCCATCAGATTCGACTCAAACTAGGGCCGCAAAAGTACTTCTTTTTTTTTCCGACAATGACTTTTATAATAAGGGAATATTTGTATATTTGGTCAGCTTGAGAAAGGTTTATGGTGTTTCAATGACTTTCTCAATTCGTTTACCGAACGAAATCGATGTCCTCAAAACGCCGCGAATGAAGGTTACTCGTTGATGTTTTGTCTTATTAATCGATCGCGATAGAAACCACGGTGTAAGCCGTGGTTTCGACGTTTAAAGGGGCTTCCTACTGGGCTAAAGCTCTATCTACCACGGCGCCAAACTCTTCGACAAATTCATCGTAGTAATCGCCTGTGCCAGGACCGTAGAACCCCGTATGAATGGCCACGACTTCATGTTGACGATTCAGTACAATTGCCGTTGGAAAGCTCAAGACGTGATTGAGCATTGGGAGTTTTTCAGCGGCCTCTGTTTTGCTCGCTCTTCCGGCCACCAACAAGGGGTAAGGAATCAATAAGTCTTGACGCATTTTAATAATGGCCTGAGCAGCGCGATCAAATTCTTTGTGACGTTCGAACCCGAGCCCAACAACGCGTAATCCTTGATCGTATTTTTCTTCATACAACTTGACCAAGTACTTAGACTCATCCATACAGTTCGGGCACCAGGATCCGAATAGCTGCACAATCACAGCCTTATTCTCGAATTGTGAATCCGTTAACCGAACGGTATCGCCGCTCACATCAGGAAAGGCAAAGGACAGGCCGCTGTAGCCCTCATTCAAGAAGGTTAAGGAATCAGCATCTGTTAAAGAGTATTCGTCATCTCTGATTGCATAGAATGTATTGCTGTAGTGATTCCCGCTGTAGAAGATACCCCAAAGGCTATCTCCGTATATGGTCCCTTCAAACAAAAAGGCATGAGCGCCATCCAAAGTGGATAGCTTGAACGTGCTACCGTCAATAACCCCTTCGAGGAAGCGATAATCACCCGTCTCCGTAGCAAAACTTCCCATGGCGATGTACTGGTTCACCGTGAAGATTCCGAGGGCATTCGCTTCGCCTTCTCCAAAATGTGTTCGCCAGCGCCCCGCAAAGTCCTCTGAAGGAGCTTCGTCTGTAGAAAAGCGCATGGTAGAACCGTAAACAGCGCTAAAGGGAATCTTGTACTGATCTCCACGGCTTAGATCATACCAATATCCTTCCATGGTAGAGTCCGTGAAGGAAACGACAAAGCCACTTTCAAAAACAGGCCAGACGATTTCAAGGCT
This sequence comes from Cryomorphaceae bacterium, assembly GCA_017798125.1. NCBI lineage: Bacteria > Pseudomonadati > Bacteroidota > Flavobacteriia > Flavobacteriales > Cryomorphaceae > Cryomorphaceae bacterium. The sequence goes on along the minus strand of CP059070.1, from coordinate 2,218,929 downwards.
ATCGTCCCGTTCAATCATACGATTCAGCACGATTGCCTCACTGGCATTTTGAATAACCATGCGCTGCTCCGCACCCGTTCCATCCAAGATAAATTGAAAGGGTAATTCACGCTGTACGGTATCGCTCAAGGAAAGCACGCCTCTCCAGAATCCGGCCGTAGGCCGATTGAATTCACGTGATTCATCTCCCGAGGAATCTGAATCTGTTGAAGGCGAGCAAGCCGTTAGAGCAAAGACGAGTAGGAGGGCTGTGAAGCCTATAATGCGGCGCATAAAGTGAACTTATAGATTATCGAGAGAAACATCTGCCCAGAATTCTGCAGGCGATTGAACTCCTTTATTTTTGTACTGTTCAAAGATAAAACAAAGCATCATGGCCGTACATACAGCAACTGACCAAGATTTTAAAACGTACTTGAGCGAGAACGAGAATGTCGTCGTAAAGTTCTATGCCGATTGGTGTGGAAACTGTCGACTCTTCGCGCCAAAATACAAGCGGGTCAGCAACGAAGACGAAATGCAGGATGTCGTATTTCTCGATGTCAATGCGGAGGAGAATCCTGAAGTAAGGAAGATGGCCGGGGTAGATAACTTGCCCTTCATGGCCTTCTTCAAGGGAGGAGAATTGAAGATTGGGAGCGCTAGTAGCAAAGAGGAATACTTGCGCAAAATCATCGAAGAAAACCGATAATCATGAAGATCCCAGCAATAAAGGCTCTGTTGGCCTACGATTTGGATACCCTGAGAAAGGCAGAACAGGCCATCGAAGAAGGAGAGACTCCCGAAATTGAAGTAGGAGGGGTGGATGAAGGTGATCAACTCACCAATGTCTTTGGTGCCATTTGGATCAAAGAAGAGATAAAAAAAGGCGCAGAGGAAAAAGAAGCCCTCCGCGCCTTCACCAAGAAGGTGAGAAATTCAATTAGCTGAGCGAAGCTAAAGCTGCTTCGTAGTTCGGCTCTTGACCAATACTGGGGACTTGTTCTGAATGGACAACGTCCCCATTTTCATTTACCACAACTACGGCTCTAGAAAAGAGTCCTTTCAGAGCACCATCAGTCATTGTTACGCCATAAGCCTCTTCAAAAGAAGAACTGCGGAAAGCGCTCAGCGTCTGGGCATTTTCAATTCCCTCAGCTCCGCAGAAGCGCTTTTGGGCGAATGGGAGATCCAATGAAATGTTTAAGACAGCGGTATTGTCAAGGCCAGCTGCTTCCTCATTAAACTTACGCACAGAGGCAGCGCAAACTCCCGTATCAATAGAAGGGAAGATGTTGAGGATCACGCGTTTTCCAGCGTGGCTGCTCAATTGCACTTCGCTTAAGTCGTTGGCAACTAAAGTTGCATCAGGAGCATCACTGCCTGCGGCAGGAAGATTTCCAGTCGTATGGACGGTGTTTTCGCCCAATTTAATTTCGGCCATGTTTGATTTGTTTTTTGAGTTGCTTGAAATGAAAAAGCCCACGCTCAACGCATGGGCTTTTGAAATGTTTAAGGTTGCTTAGTGAGCGGCCAAGTAATCGGCTACACCATCATGGGTGTCCTTCATACCTTCTTTTCCTTCGCTCCAGTTTGCTGGGCAAACTTCACCTTTCTCTTCAAAGAACTGCAATGCATCCACCATGCGCATAGCTTCGTCTACATTACGACCTAAAGGCATGTTGTTTACAATCTGGTGCTGAACAATACCTTCTTTGTCAATCAAGAACAATCCGCGGTACGCGACCAATTCGCCATCTGCTTCCAGTTCGTTGTTCTCGTTGTAGAAGTATTCTCCTGCAAGTACATCGAAGTTGCTAGCAATCGTTTTGTTGGTGTCCGCCACAACTGGGTATGTTACACCTTGAATTCCACCTTGGTCTTTGGTCATTTGCAACCAACCCCAGTGAGACTGCTCTGTATCCGTAGAAACGGCAACCACTTCAACTCCTTTAGCTTGGAAATCTGCTAGACGAGCTTGAAAAGCATGAAGCTCAGTTGGGCACACAAACGTGAAGTCTTTCGGATAGAAAAACAAGATCACGTACTTGTTCCCAATGAACTGGTCCAATGAAAAGTCTTCAACGATTTCTTCTCCGTTAATGACAGCCGCAGCTTTGAATGAAGGAGCTTTTTTACCTACTAAAACGCCCATTGTATTCTGATTTAATGATTATTCAATTCAACGATTCAAAATTAGGAAACTGCACGCCCAATAGGGCCTGTGAGAAAGGAAAACTTCGATAAATAGTCTTTATCGCTTATAAAGCATCAAATGAAAATGGCCATGGCACCAGCGGCTATTCCGACGCCAACGGCAAACAACTTCAGGGCGTTGAATTGATGGGACTCGGTAGACTCGTAAAGGATGGTTGTAGCGATGTGTAGGAAGATCCCTAGGACGAGGGCTCTCAGCTGAGGCAGCACCAGGCGCAGTGGTTCAATGATTTCTGCCAAGTAGCTGCCCAGTGGGCTCATCAGTGCAAAGAAGGCCATAAGCAGCACCAGTGCTAAGGGCTTTACGCCTTTTATCCTGAGAAATTGAAAGAGAATCAATGCTACTGGAATCTTGTGGACCACTATTCCCCAAAGCAGACTGTGTGAATGGTCGTGTGTTTCACCTCCACCAGCTAAAGGAATTCCTTCAAGTAGAGCATGGAGATACAAGCCAACCAAAAGCAAATAAGGGACGCGACCGTGCTTCTCGTCATGCAAGTGTATATGTCCGTGCTCTAAACCTCGGGATAGGAAGTCGAGAAGAATTTGCATGAAAAAACCGACTAGAATCCAAAAGCCCATGGATGATCCCATTTCCGCAAAGCTCTGTGGAATGAGTTCTAGAAAACTAATGGCCATCAGAAAACCACCGCAAAAAGCAGTAAAATACTTGATGCCTCTACCTTCAGCAGGAAACAGGAAAGCTCCTCCCACACCTAAGGCCACAGATAAGAAAAGTAAGGCAAAGGTCATATGCCAGTTTTTTGTGCGATCAGAATCAAACGATCCGACTGAGCGGCGTGAAAAGGATTCAAATTGTAATCGCCAAAGGTATCTACAATTTGCAATCCTGCGTCCCGAAAACAATCATTAAAGTCTGAAAGGGTTAAAGCATGAACGTGTTCGGTGTATTCGTGGCGCTCTCCCTGGTCCTCAAAGACGATCTTTTTGATAAAACACCCATTTTCAAAACTGCGATGAATCTTGAACGCTATACCTCCGGCTTGTATTTCCTCTTCCTCCACAAGGTTCAATTGAGCTTTCTTACTGTTCAAGAAATCAATGACCAAGACTCCTTCAGGAGCAAGGGCATTGGCTAAATGACCTATCGCAATACGGTTTTCTTCCTGTGTTTTGAAGTATCCGAAACTCGTAAACATGTTCAGCATAACATCGTACACATGCTTCAAGGGCTCACGCATATCCCGAACAAAAAATCGGAGTCGTTCATTGGCGAACTGTTGTGCGTGGGTAATGCTCTTCTCGGATAGGTCAATTCCGGTAACCTGGAGACCCTTTTGGTTCAGGTAAATCGCATGACGCCCTCTTCCGCAAGCCACGTCCAAGACCCTTTGATCTTCATTAATGTTCAAATGGCGAACCAATCGGTCTATGAACGTTTGCGCTTCCTCATCATCCCTGTGTTGGTACAAGAGGTGATAGTAGGGCGTATCAAACCAGGATTCGAACCATTCCATTAAGAAAAGGTAGTTTTTTTCATTCCGAATCGAAGCAAGAGTAGGCCTATAATTGCGGATGTCACAAATGGCCAGGCCTCGCCCCAACCAAAGAGCAACCATTTACCTGTGGCAAATAGTACAGAATATGTGAGCACAACGGCTCCAAACCAAGCAAGTATCAGAAGTCCCAACCGAGGCTTCTCATATGTTCCGAAGGTGGAAGGCCACCAACCTCCAGGTCGCACTTGCTTGACAAACGCAGTCAAATGTTCCTTGTCTTCAGGGGCAGTCAAAAGGGTCGTCAGGAGCCACGTAACCGTTGTAACGGCCACAGTGAAGAAGAAGGAATTCGGGAAGGCCCAGTCAAAGACGAAATGTGCGATTGCATAAGACACTATGGGTGCAATAGTGGCGCTGATTTCACTCCAAGCATTGATGCGCCACCAGTACCAACGTAGAATTAGTACGCCACCTAATCCGGCACCGCATTCAATCAAGAAGCTCCATACCCCGCTGATGCTGTCCATTTGAGTAGTCGCGAATAGGGCTACGGCCATAAGGAGTAGTGTCGTTAATCGACTGACTCGAACATATTCTTTATCTGTGCCATTGGGTTTTAAAAAGCGTTTATACCCGTCATTGACTAAATAGCCTGCACCCCAATTTAACTGAGTGCTTATCGTGCTCATATATGCAGCAAAAAAGGCAACCAATAGCAGTCCTCGCCATCCGTTTGGTAAATAGTCTTTCATGGCCATCACATAGCCTAGTTTTAGATCCCCATCGCTCAACTCAGGATAAAGAACCATAGCAGATAGTGCGACTAGAATCCATGGCCAGGGGCGAAGGCAGTAGTGTGCAATCTGGAAAAACAGCGTCGCGTATAATGCGCCTTCTTCTTTGCGAACACTCATCATGCGCTGTGCGGCATAACCGCCTCCTCCGGGCTCCATTCCAGGGTACCAACTGGCCCACCATTGAACACCAACGTATGCAAGAAAGGCACCGACAGAGATGGAAAGCGCACCTACTGCATCGGTGGCTCCTGAAATGCGGGGGAAGAATTCGAGACTCCAATCAGGAACTTGAGCTGTTAGACCGTCTAGTCCGCCTATTTCTGGAGCGTTTAGCACGAGCACTGCTAATACTATGGTGCCCGTCATGGCGATAACGAACTGAAGCGCATCGGTAACGGCCACGCCCCATAATCCGGATAGTGAACTGTACGAAGCCGCGAGCAACATGGCGGCTGCAGTATACCACAGCGCTGAAGATTCAGATAGGCCGAAGAAGACCTGAAGAAGAGACATCAAGGCCAGATTGACCCAGCCGATGACCAGTACATTCATGAATAGCCCTAAATAGACAGCTTTGAATCCTCGAAGAAAGGCGGCGGCTTTTCCGCTGTAACGCAGCTCTATGAATTCTACTTCTGTGAGGATATTGGCTCTCCGCCACAGTCTGGCGAAGAAAAATGTTGTGAGCATTCCACCCATCAAATAGCTCCACCACAACCAGTTTCCACTTATCCCATATTGCCCAACCAATTCAGTCACGGCTAAAGGTGTATCCGCTGCGAACGTCGTAGCGACCATGGATACACCGGCTAAGTACCAAGGGAACTGTCTTCCGCCCAGAAAGAACTCCGCTAAGTTTTTTCCGGCCCGACGTCTAAAGTAGAGTCCGATCCCCGTGGACAGGGCAAAAAAGGAGAAGAGAAGTATCCAATCAAGGGTCGATAAATGCATGACCCCAAAACTATACATTTAGCTACATTTGAACGATGTTACCACAGAATGATGATTTGAGGGAAATGGTGGCCACCACCCTCCAGGGATTGGAAGAAACGCTAGCTGCTGAATTGCTACGTCTTGGCGCCCAAAAAATAGAGCCCCTCAAACGCGCAGTTAAGTTTCAAGGTGACTTGGGATTCATCTACAAGGCGAATCGCAGCCTACGTACAGCTCTGCGCATTTTGGTACCCATCAATAAGTTCTACGCGGCCAATGAAGCCGGACTTTACGATGCGGTTAAGGCTATGCCTTGGTCGGAGTGGATTGGATTAGACCAAACCTTGGCGGTTCACGCTATATTGGTAAAAGCTCCGGTCACGCACTCTCATTTTGCCGCACTTAAAGTAAAGGATGCTATTGTTGATCGCATTCAGGCGGACAAAGGCAAGCGTCCGTCGGTGGACACTAAGAATCCAGACTGGAGTATTCATGTTCTTTGGAGCGGTGACCGAGTTCAAATCTCCTTAGACAGTTCGGGTGATTCACTGCATAGAAGGGGATATAAGGTGAATCAAGGTATGGCTCCTCTGAATGAAGTCCTTGCCGCTGGAATGGTCATGATGACCCATTGGGATGGCAAAGGTGATTTCATTGATCCTTTTTGCGGGTCGGGAACCTTGCTCACGGAAGCGGCCCTTATTGCGAAAAACATACCGGCCAACGTTTTCAGATCGAAGTATTCCTACCAGAACTGGCCCGTCTTTGACGCGGCACTTCAAGACAAAATCTGGGACGGTCTTATGAATCGAATCCGGGATTTCGATTATACCATTTACGGATCAGATCGCAATGGCCGCAGCGTTCGGGAGACTCAAGAGAACTTAGAGCACGCCCTCGTAGACGACTACGTTCAGCTCGATACCTGCGACTTTCGCGACGTGAAGAAAACGAGTCCCTTCGGCTTTATTGTGACCAACCCACCTTACGACAAGCGTATTGCGGCCAATATCGAACCGCTTTACGGAAGTATTGGCCGATGGCTAAAACACGACTTCCCAGGATGGAATGCCTTTATTCTGGCACCCGACGGAGAAGTCAATGCCAGTCGACACATTGGACTTCGTCCAAACAAGCGCGTGTCCATGGTCAATGGGTCTATTGACTGTCGTTACTTGGGCTATCAACTCTTTAAAGGGAAGAAGAAAGAACAATGAGTCGCTATGTCGATGTCATCGTTCCGGTTCCTTTACCGCGCACCTTCACGTATAAAATCCCAGAAGGAGACAGCCTTACGGCTGGATGCCGGGTGCTTGTTCCCTTAGGCAGACGCAAGATCTATACCGGCGTCGTCCGTTATGTCCACGACAATGCACCGGACCAGTACAAGCCAAAGGAGGTGATGGAGGTTCTTGATCCAGCACCCTTGATCAGCGAAAAGCAATTGGATTTCTGGGATTGGATGTCCGAATACTACGTATGCAGCTTAGGCGAGGTTATGACAGCCGCACTGCCCGCGGGACTGAAGCTCGAAAGCGAAACACGCGTCCGGTGGGCGCTCTCAGATCCTATCCCATCTGACGAATTACCAGACGATCAGTTTTTGGTGGCTCAAGCTCTGGAGAATCAAGATGAATTAAGCCTAGCTGAAATCTCCGACATTATTGGGAAAGTGACGGTCCAGCCCCTAATCAAACGTATGCTTGATGCTGGGCTCATCGATATCGTTGAGCGAGTAGAAGAGAAATATACGGCCAAAAAAGAAATTCTTTGGCGCTTGGCTTTCCTTCCGGATAATGAGGAATTGTTGGAAACAGCATTCAACACGGTGGCCCGAGCTCCTAAACAAAGAACAGCGCTCTTTCAATTACTTGATGATGCGCGAGCCTTACATCCAGGGCGCACTGCTACAGAATGGCAAAAGCGCTTCCGAATAAGTAGGGCCGTACTTCAGGGAATGAGAGAAAAGGGAATTGCCGAATCTTATGAGCATGAAGTTTCCCGTTTATCCTTTGGTAACGACTCCAGCGAAGAAGCCAAAGCGCTCAACCCTGCTCAAGAAGAAGCCCTAAAAGGGATTAAGCACGGTTTGGAGCAGGGCAGAGTTCAATTGCTGCATGGTGTCACAGGAAGTGGGAAAACCGAGATTTACATCCACCTTATGGAAGAGGCCCTCAAGAGGGGCGAGCAAGTACTCTATCTCCTCCCTGAGATAGCCTTGACCACGCAGATCATACAACGCCTCAAGAAATATTTTGGAGATCGAATTGGCGTTTTCCACAGCCACTACAGCCAAAATGAACGGGCAGAGGTCTGGCAGGCTGTTGCTCGTTTTCCCCAGGAGAACAGCTACGACATTATATTAGGAGCACGCTCAGCAGTCTTTCTTCCATTTCAAAAGCTCGGCTTGGTCATTGTCGATGAAGAACATGAATCGAGCTACAAGCAGTTTGATCCCGCTCCCCGGTATAATGGACGCGACGCTGCCGTATACATGGCTCATGTCCACAAGGCTTCGTGCATCCTGGGATCTGCAACCCCGAGCCTCGAAAGCTACCACAATGCTCGAGTAGGCAAGTACGACTACATCCCCCTTACGGAACGGTATGGAGACCTTCAACTTCCCCAGATCCACTTCATTGATTTACAGCGTGAAAAGAAGCAGGCAGGGCAACCTCTTATCTTGACTGAGGTGATGAAAAAGAAGATTGAAGATACTTTAAGTAGTGACGGTCAAGTTATTCTATTTCAGAATCGTAGAGGATTCGCACCCTTTGTAGAATGCCAGAGGTGTGGGTGGGCTCCCCAATGTCAAAACTGCGATGTGAGTTTGACTTACCACAAGCACATTCACACCTTGAAATGCCACTACTGCGGCTTTAGCCAGCAGTTCCCTAAGAAATGCGGAGCCTGTGGCCATACGGACCTTCGAACCAAGAGTTTCGGCACCGAGCGGATTGAGGAAGAATTGCGGATTAGGTTCCCAGAAGCTCGTGTCGGCCGTATGGACTGGGATACCACAAGAAGGAAGTACGCCTACCAAGACATTATAGACCGCTTTGCGCGTCGCGAGATCGACATCCTTGTGGGTACCCAGATGCTAACAAAAGGCCTAGACTTTGACCATGTACGTATGGTGGGCATTCTGGCTGCGGACACCATGATGCAGTATCCGGATTTCAGGGCCTTTGAGCGCGCCTTTCAGCTGATGGTCCAGGTAGCAGGCCGAGCGGGGAGAAAAGGCGAACGCGGACATGTATACGTGCAATCGTACAAGACCGAGCACCCCTTGTTGCTCGATGTACAAAGGGGAGACTACGAACACCGAGCAGGAGTGGAGTTGGAAAAACGAAAACACTTCCATTACCCGCCCTTTTACCGTCTAATCCGACTAAATGTGAGACACAGAGACTTAGATAGAACGAATCGCGCCGCTGAGGCGCTGGCGAGACCGCTCAGAAAAATATACCCCAAAGAAGTCCTTGGACCAGAATTTCCGACGATCGCACGTGTTCGGAATCAGTACCACAAGAACATCTTACTGAAACTGGCGTTAGGGGACAACCTACAGCAGGCTAAGGAGCGCATTCGTCAGCTCATCGAACAATTGAAAGAGCACGACGATTTTAAGGGTGTTCGGGTTGTTGTAGATGTTGATCCACAGTAATAGAGGCATGAATCAAGGGAAAACATTGGTCTTGGGCGCTACGCCAAACTCGGGACGATACGCCTATCGAGCCACAACGATGTTGCAGGCCAACGATATTCCAGTAGTGCCTGTGGGCATTCGAAATGGGCAAATCGGCGGAGAAGACATCATAAAGGGAAAGCCCGTTGTCGATGACGTAGAGACCGTCACCTTATACGTGGGTCCCGCCAGACAGCCGGAGTACTATGATTACCTCATGGACTTGGCGCCCAAGCGAATTATATTCAACCCCGGAACAGAAAATCCCGAGCTGATGCGCTTGGCAAGGGAAAATGGAATTGAAACGGAGATCGCGTGCACACTCGTTCTCCTCAGCACTGGTCAATACTGATGATTGAAATACACACCGTAGAGGAGTATCACGAATTCCTGGCGAATCACGCCTTATGTGGAATGTACTACACCACCACCACGTGCCACACTTGTGAGGTGCTCAAACCCCAGGTAACGGAAGTCTTTAAGAATCGCGAACTTCCTGTGGCTCGGGTGAACTTGATGCATCTACCCAGTCTCGCTGGCCCACTGCATATCATGGGGGTTCCGACGCTTATTTTGATGGTGAACGGCGAGGAGCAAAAGCGCCTTGGTGCCTACATGAAGATGCCAGAGCTAAATGAGCAGTTGACCGAATTAGCTGAGCTCGTCTAAGCATTCCCGGATCACCCGACAACCTTCTTTAATCTGATCTTCCGAAATGGTTAAAGGTGGTGTTATCCGAAGCGCATTGCCCGTAAACAATAACCAGAATAGAATCACGCCCTTGTCCATGGCGCGTTTGGCCACTGCTTGAACCAGCTCTGCGCTTTCCAGGTGCAGGGCAAGCATCAGTCCTTTACCGGTTTGGGCCTTCACGGCCCGATGCGCCAATTCCGATCTTAAAAGCGCTTCTTTCCTTTCGATTTGATCCATCACTCCTTCGTGATGCAAGGCATCCAAGTGTGCCAATGCTGCCGCTGCGGGCACGGGGTGTCCTCCAAAGGTGGTGATGTGCCCCAGCATCGGGTTCCGCCTCAAGACATCCATGATCTTTGGTGAACTGATAAAGGCACCGATCGGTAAACCACCGCCCATGGCTTTTCCCACTACCAGGATGTCTGGTACAATACCGTACTGCTGAAAGCCGAATAACTTGCCTGTACGACCAAAGCCGGGCTGAATTTCATCCAAGATGAGCAGCGCTCCCGTTTCATTGCACCGTTCCCGTACGCGCTTGAGGTAGTCGTTTTCAGGGGTAACGAATCCATTAGCTCCCTGAATCGTCTCCAGGATTACTGCTGCCGTTTGGTCCGTAATCAGCTCTAAATCTTCCGCTCGGTTGAATTCGAGGAAGCGTACTCCAGGCAGCAAGGGGCGCATGGATCGGGTCCACTCATCATTACCCGTCACACTCAAAGCCCCATGAGTTGCACCGTGGTAAGCCCCTTTAGCGGCTACTATTTCGGATCTCCGTGTATATCGCTTGGCTAGTTTCAAGGCCCCTTCAATGGCCTCCGTACCTGAGTTCACTAAGTACACCGACTGCAAGGGTTCGGGAAGGAGAGAAGCCAGTCGCTTGGACAGTTCAATAGGCTTGTCCTGTGCGTATTCTCCATAGACCATCACGTGCAGGTATTGATCTACCTGATCTTTGATGGCTTTGTTTATGCTTGGATGACCATGCCCCATATTACAGGCCGATACCCCGGCCACAAGGTCGAGGTATCGTTTTCCATCGCGCCCATAGATGTAACATCCTTCGGCGCGGTCCACCTCAAATCCCGAGGCGTAATCTGTAGTCTGTGCTTGAAACTGGAGGAAGTCCTCGCGTTGGCTCATGCCGTAAAGATACAGTCCAACAGCTTTTTTTCGCCTTATTTATTCCTCAAAAGGTTTGTCATCCTTCATTGGTTTCTCCTCCTTGAACGGTTTAGTCGTCTTTGGAGGCTTTCCGGAACCCCGATGCTCGCTGCGCATGGTTTCGAACAACACCCGCTTAAACTCGTGTTCGGCTCGGTACAATTCAGCCACCTGACGGATTTCCAAGACGTCTTTAAAACGCTCGTGGTACTCCATTTTGAGGTCGAGCTCTTTGCGCTCCATTTGAAAGCGCATCTTCATCATCTCATCGATCTCCTTATCGCTCAAGTCTTCAAGGCGCTTCTTTTCATCTCCTTTAGGTCGAATAGACTCTAACTGCTCTTTGCGCGCAGCGTTGACCTTGTCGTTGTACTCATTGTATACGGGCCAAAAGGTCTGCGCCTGTTCGGGACTCAAGTCCAAGCGATCTGTGATGAAAGCGATTTTCTTTGCTTCTACCTTTTCCATGCTCATGCGCATGCGCTCTCGATCCGGTTGGGCCCAAGCCACAACGCCTACAAGCAGTGCTAAGGTTAAAATCTTCGTTTTCATATTGAATGTGGTTTTGTGTGTCTGTTAAATATCCATTTCCATGAAGTCCATGAACTCATCGGCATCCTCTAAATAGAGGAGGTCGTAGTCATTTGACTCTTCTTGCGCATCCGTGACAAAGTCTACGTCCTGAACTTCTTCATAGAACGCCAAGTCCTCGATCATCCACGCACCTTCGCCCTCTAGGTACAGCTCAATATCTTCTGCGGTTAAGCTTACCTCTGTATCCCGAGGGATAAAAGGAACCGCCGTCAACAACAGCGCGATCACCGCTGCAGCTGCCCACCATCGCGCCCTGCGCATCGGACGCACTTTAGGGTCTGGTGCTACCTCTGAGGGAATGTCGAGCAATCGGTTCTCCAACTGCTTCCAATAGGCCTCATCAGGTTCAAATCCAGGCTTTTGATATGAGTTCATGTCCTTCATCATGTACCAAGATGTTTGTTCGCTCCAAGGGTTTAATCTTCCCCTAGATCTGCTTTAATTTTTTGCACCGCATGGTGATAGCTGGCCTTTAAGGACCCCACGGATCCTCCAAGTTGCTCGGCCATCTCACCGTAGGTGATGTCTTCAAAATACTTCATGCTAAATACCAGTCGCTGCTTTTCCGGTAGGCGTTCGATCGCCGCAAGGAATTTCTCTTCTCCATCTTGTGGGTTCCAGTAGGTCGGAGCCTGCGGCTCGATAGAATAAACGCCTTCCTCATCTTCAACTTCATTCGAAACCATCGAAATCCTAGACTTACTCTTCCTTAAATGCTGCAACACTTCATTTGTTGCAATACGGCGCAGCCAGCCTTCCACGGAACCGGGTCCGCGGAACGAATGAATGTTTTTCCAAGCTTTCAAAAAGGTTTCTTGAACGAGGTCATCCGTTACGCTGTGGTCAAACAGCATATGACGGATATGGAAATAGATCGCCTTCGAATGCTCGCGCACCAATACGGTATACGCGCGCTCCGCGCCTTGTTCGTTCCTAAGATTTAAGAATTCCTTTGTGTCCAACCTGGTCGGTTTTACACAAAGATGCAGTCTTTGGCCAGAAGTTTAACGCTGCATGATGCGATCAACGGCAGAGAGCACGTCTTTGGTCCCAAGACCGTATTTCTCCAAGAGCTGATCCGGGGTGCCGCTCTCTCCAAATGAATCATTGACCGCGACCATTTCCATAGAAGTAGGAGCGTGCATCGCCAATACTTGAGCCACCGCATCACCCAGACCACCATTGCGCTGATGCTCTTCAGCAGTCACCACACGACCCGTCTTGCGGGCTGAAGCCAAGATCGCTTCTTCATCCAGTGGCTTAACGGTGTGCATGTTGATCACTTCGGCAGAGATTCCTTTGCCGTGCAATTCTTTAGCCGCTTCCAAGGCCTTCCAGACCAAGTGTCCGTTGGCAATGATGGTCACATCACTACCTTCTTGCAAGAGTTGTGCTTTTCCAATTTCAAATGGAGCATCTGCTTCCGTAAAGTTGGCCACCTTGGGACGTCCAAATCGAAGGTATACCGGTCCTTCGTGATCGGCGATGGCAAGCGTGGCCGCCTTGGTTTGATTGTAGTCACACGGCACAATCACCGTCATGCCTGGCAACATACGCATCATACCTACATCCTCTAGGATTTGGTGCGTCGCACCATCTTCACCCAAGGTCAATCCCGCGTGCGAAGCACAGATCTTTACGTTCTTTCCACTGTAGGCAATGGACTGACGAATCTGATCGTAAACCCGACCGGTAGAGAAGTTCGCAAACGTACCGGTGAAAGGAATTTTCCCTCCAATGGTCAATCCAGCAGCGATGCCCATCATGTTGGCTTCCGCAATACCCACTTGGAAGAAGCGTTCTGGCCAGCGTCCGGCAAAATCGTTCATCTTCAACGATCCGGTCAAATCCGCACAAAGCGCAACAACGTTCTCGTTCTTTTCGCCCAATTCACTCAATCCAGCGCCGAAGCCTGAGCGGGTGTCTTTCTTTCCTTGGTCGATATACTCTTTCATGGGTAGGGTTATTTCAAATTCACCACGGTTGAGCCACCTGACTCAATGCGGAATTTCTTTTCAATGGTATAAATAGACTCTTTTGCGTTCTGTGGACGATAAACCACTCGGTATCTTCCAGGCTGCAAGTAATAGGTGTTTTGCCTTTTGTTGTTGGGCATATTCAAGACCCAAACCAACTCATTCCCATCCTCAACATAGATACTTCCCGATCCGTAGGACGGAGCATTCAGAGTGACGAGGCCAGGGGCAGGGATCTCAATCTTGGTCGTCGTGCTTTGATTGATCTGTACGCCGTATTCCATGTACCGCGGAACCGTCAGAATTTCAAGGTCGTATTTACCGGTGAGATATTTCTCCGATTCGTTGAACTGCTGCACATTCAATGTCCGCATGCTGCCCGCTCGTCGGACAATGCACTGGAAATTCCGGTTACCACCTATTCCGCCTACCCTCAATTGAAGCCACCCTTGTGGCGCGTCTACAGCAATGACGTTGTGTGTTCCCGGAATGATCTTGATGCTGTCCTTTCTCACGGGGGGAATGGTGTGGACGACCATACGGTATTCGATGAGTGGATCTAGGATAACCGTATCAGGATTACCCCGGTGGTTGATGGTGTGGATGTAGTTGTACTTCAACTGACTTGAGGTGATGTCATAAAAGCTCATGTTGACATCGGTCTCTGTCGGCAAGCCGCGCTCATCCAAGAGGTTCACTTGGGCGGTTGTGTTGTTCAGCGCCTGAGATATAACCAGCCCCAGGATGTTCTTGAAGGTCTGCTCATTGGAGGCGTCGTAGTATTGCCCCACGCATTCGAAGCTCTCCTTGAACTGATCGTCCAGACCAATTCCAATAACAAAGGGTTTCAAAATAATCCCTTGCTTTTGCAGCGCCCGACTCACCGCACAGGGATCTCCGTCACAGGCCTCAACACCGTCAGTAATCAAGATGATGACATTGCGGCAATTGGAACAGTTGCTCGGGAAGTCATAGGCCGCGCGCTCCAATGAGCGGGCAATTGGAGTGGTTCCTTTGGGACGAAGCTCGCTCAGCTTCTGCTTGATACGGCGAATGTTGTTGCCCGAAAAGGGTACTTCCAATCGCGTATCAGAGCAATCTTGAGGAGGAACTGGTTTTTGATGACCATACACGCGCAAGGCAAGCTCAAAGTTGGGATCCGGCACTTCGGCCAAACTGTCCAACATGGTATTCATCAAACGCTCTGCAATATCAATCTTGGTACCGCTTTCCCACTGCGCATACATACTCTGCGAAGCATCAAAAACAAAAAGAATCCTCGTCTTGGGAGGTCTTGGTTTTTCGGGCTCTTGCGCTTGAAGGAGGAAAGGACCGCCTACGGCGAGATACGCGATGATCGCTATGAGTCGAAGCTTCGGCATTAATTAGTAGTCTCCGAGCGTTTCAGGGTTTTGATCCAGGGCGCTGGCCAACTGCTCGTCGTTAGGAGCAACACCGTGCCATGCGTGTGTTCCCATCATATAGTCAACACCATGTCCCATCTCGGTCTTCATAAGAATAACGATGGGTTTACCTTTTCCAGTCTCTGCCTTAGCGGCATTTAGAGCAGCAATAACACTTTCGAGGTCATTGCCCTTGGTTTCCACCAATACCGTCCATCCAAAGGCCTTAAACTTGGCTTCAAGGTCACCGAGGTCTAAGACATCAGAAATATCTCCGTCTATCTGCTTGCTGTTCCAGTCAACGGTAGCAATAAGATTGTCCACCTTGTTGTGTGCAGCATACATAGCGGCCTCCCAGATTTGTCCCTCTTGCAATTCTCCGTCACCGTGAAGACTGTACACTGTTGAATCGTCACCGTTGAGCTTCTTGGTCAACGCGGCGCCAATAGCTACAGACATTCCCTGTCCCAATGATCCCGAAGCAATACGCACTCCTGGGAGTCCTTCGTGTGTTGTGGGATGTCCTTGAAGACGGGAGTCAATCTTGCGGAAGGTACCCAGTTCGTCCACGGGGAAGAATCCTCGTCGGGCGAGGGTAGAGTAGTAGACAGGTGAAATGTGTCCGTTGGAAAGGAAGAACAAGTCTTCGCCTTTCCCGTCCATGTCGAAACCTGATTCCTTATAGTTCATGATCTCGTGGTAGAGCGCCACGAAATATTCGGCACATCCTAGAGATCCTCCGGGGTGTCCAGAGTTATTGGCGTGTACCATACGAACGATGTCGCGACGGGTCTGCGTCACGATGTCTTTGAGTTGAGCAAGATCGGCCATGGAAAAAATTTTGTGCAAAATTATCTGATTCATTGGTAAAGAGGAAGTGATGTTGACTTCTTTTGATAAATACATGTCGGCAATTCCTATTTTTGCGGCCTAAATCACGAGAGCATGAAATGTGGAATTGTCGGGTTACCGAATGTGGGGAAGTCAACACTCTTTAATTGTTTGAGCAATGCCAAGGCTCAATCGGCCAACTATCCCTTCTGTACCATTGAACCAAACGTCGGTGTTATCAACGTTCCCGATGACCGCATCGCCAAACTCGAGAGCCTAGTAAACCCAGAGCGTGTAGTTCCGGCCACCGTAGAAATTGTGGACATCGCAGGTCTCGTTAAAGGAGCTTCAAAAGGGGAAGGACTCGGAAACCAATTCTTGGGTAATATCCGCGAGACCAATGCCATCCTTCATGTTCTTCGATGCTTTGACAACGATAACATTGTACACGTTGACGGAAGCATTGATCCGGTGCGCGACAAAGAAACCATTGACATTGAGCTTCAGTTGAAAGATTTGGAGACCGTCGAAAAGAAGATGGACAAGCTCCAAAAGCTGGTCAAGATCGGCGACAAGAATGCCGTCAAGGGGATGGGGGTCTTGGAGAAGGTAAAGTCTTCCTTGCTGAGCGGCGTCAGTGCTCGTGCCGTGGAATTGACCGAAAGCGAAAGAGAAGAATTCGTCGATGACATGTTCTTGTTGACCGATAAGCCGATTATGTATGTCTGCAATGTCGACGAAAATTCCATTCGAGAAGGCAACGCCTTTGTGGATAAGGTTCGTGAGGCGGTAGCTGGAGAAAATGCCGAAGTATTGGTGATTGCCGCTGGAACGGAAGCCGACATCTCGGAATTAGAGACCTTCGAAGAACGCGAGATGTTCTTGGATGATTTGGGCTTGGATGAGCCAGGCGTGAATAAGCTGATTCGTGCGGCTTACCGTTTGCTTCATCTCCAAACCTATTTCACAGCGGGAGAAAAGGAAGTTCGCGCTTGGACCATTCCTGTCGGAGCAACGGCTCCTCAATCTGCTGGGGTTATCCACACGGACTTTGAGAAGGGATTTATCCGGGCCGAAGTGATTCACTACGAGGATTATGTGCAGTACGGAAGCGAGGCATCGTGCCGTGAGGCAGGAAAAATCCATATTGAAGGGAAGGAATACGTCGTTCAAGACGGTGATGTCATGCACTTCCGCTTCAACGTCTAAGAGTTTTGAAAAACCTGTTAAAAACTCAGGTTGCATCGCGCCGCTGAGGCGCTCCCAATTCTCTATTTTTACTCCGTATGGCGGAGAATCAGTATAATGAGGACAGCATCCGGTCACTCGACTGGAAGGAGCATATCCGGCTGCGTCCAGGGATGTACATTGGGAAGTTAGGAGATGGATCTGCGCACGACGACGGTATCTATATTCTCCTGAAGGAAGTCTTGGACAACTCGATCGATGAGTTTGTCATGGGCAATGGGAAAACCATTGAGGTTTCCATCAAGAACAATACGGTAACTATTCGGGACTACGGTCGCGGTGTTCCATTGGGAAAGGTCGTTGACGTGGTATCTAAGATCAATACCGGAGCCAAGTACGATTCCAAGGTTTTTAAGAAGTCCGTTGGACTGAATGGGGTAGGAACCAAAGCGGTTAATGCCCTTTCTGAGCAGTTCCGCATCCAAAGTGTTCGGGACAACCAAACCAAGATTGCAGAGTTTGAACGCGGTGCCCTAACGGTAGATGATCCAATCGGAGAATCTTCTTTGCGCAAGGGAACCAAGGTGTTCTTTGTGCCAGATCCAGAGATCTTTGGAAACTACGCCTACCGCACAGAGTACGTTGAGAAGATGCTCTGGAATTACGTCTATTTGAATCCAGGGCTAACCATTCTCTACAACGGCGAGAAGATGTATTCCGAGAATGGCCTGAAGGATCTCTTGGAAAACAACCTTGACGGGGAAGTCTTGTTCCCTGTCATTCACTTGCGCGGCGAGGACATTGAAGTGGCCATGACCGTGAGTGGTAAGCAGTATGGTGAGCAGTACTACAGTTTTGTCAATGGTCAACACACCACTCAAGGAGGTACGCATCAAGGGGCCTTCCGTGAAGCCATTGTGAAAACGGCTCGTGAATTTTTCAACAAAGGATTTGAAGCGGCGGATATCCGTCAGGGAATCGTTGC
Source organism: Cryomorphaceae bacterium (assembly GCA_017798125.1). Lineage (NCBI taxonomy): Bacteria > Pseudomonadati > Bacteroidota > Flavobacteriia > Flavobacteriales > Cryomorphaceae > Cryomorphaceae bacterium. The sequence goes on along the minus strand of CP059070.1, from coordinate 2,201,021 downwards.
TGCGGTGAGCATCAAGGTCATTGAGCCTGTATTTGAAAGTCAGACCAAGACCAAGTTAGGATCTGCTGACATGGGACCCGATGGGCCTACCGTAAGGACCTTTATCAATGACTTTATTAAAACCGAACTCGACAACTATCTGCACAAGAATGGAGAGGTTGCTGAAATTTGGTTGAAGCAAATTCTTCAAGCAGAGCGGGAGCGAAAGGAACTTCAAGGAATTAAGAAGTTGGCTCGTGAGCGTCAGAAGAAATCAAATCTGCACAACAAAAAGCTGCGAGATTGTCGATCCCATTACGACAACCAGAAAAACGATGATCGTTTAGAAACAACCCTGTTCATTACGGAGGGAGATTCTGCTTCTGGGTCCATTACAAAGGCGCGAAGTGTCCGGACACAGGCGGTCTTCAGTCTCAAAGGGAAACCACTCAACAGCTACGGACTCACCAAAAAAGTGGTCTACGAAAATGAAGAATTCAACCTTCTTCAGGCGGCACTCAATATCGAGGACGGCCTTGAAGGTTTGCGCTACAACAATGTGGTGATCGCGACGGATGCCGATGTAGATGGAATGCACATACGCCTTCTACTGATCACCTTCTTCTTGCAGTTCTTCCCTGAGTTGATTCGTGAAGGACATCTTTATATCCTTCAGACACCGTTATTCCGCGTTCGGAACAAGCAGAAGACCATCTACTGCTATGATGAAGGGGAGAAGCAATCTGCGATGAATGAATTAAAGGGTAAGATTGAAATCACCCGATTTAAGGGGCTTGGTGAGATTTCTCCTGATGAGTTCAAGCACTTCATCGGAAAGGATATTCGCCTTGACCCGGTCTTGATCGGCAAGGATTCGACCATTGACGACCTCCTCAAATTCTACATGGGTAAGAATACACCGCAGCGTCAGGAATTTATTATTGAAAATCTACGGGTCGAAAAAGACCTGGTTGAAGAAGAGGCCTCATGAGACTGACCAACGAACAGTTGAAGGAACGCTTTGTCCTGCTCTACGCCATTTTGGCCTTGGGCATACTCATTGACTTGCTCGTGAGTGGTGTAGACGGTACCATTACCGAGTACTTCCAAAGCCACTTGCTGAGCATTGGGAGTTTGGGTGTTGTGGTTCTTTTGTTTTTGCTGGGAAAACCCTATTTCGAGTACGACAGTGACGGTGAAGTGTTGATATTCAAGTCTCGATATTTCCTAGGCGAGAAGATTTTCCCTAGCCTAACGAAGACCGCTGAGTTTCCCAAGCGAAAACTCATTGATTACAAGATCAGAGGAATTGTTCGTCGGACCGTCACCATTAGGATAAAAAGTAAGAAGGGCGTTACCGTACGTCACTTTAACATCACGTTTTTGTCACGCAGTAAGCAGCGGCACTTGAAGAAGTCCTTGGACAAGATCAAGAGACAAAATAGAGCCGGGAAAGAAAAAGATTGATGGCAGAAGAGCTTGAACCCGAAGAAGTAGGAGGAGAAGGCGCCGCGACCAGCACGAAGGTTTCGGGCATGTATAAGGACTGGTTTCTGGATTACGCATCTTATGTAATCTTGGAACGGGCTGTTCCTGCGCTTGAAGATGGGCTAAAACCCGTGCAGCGACGTTTGTTGCACAGTATGCGGGAAATGGAAGATGGACGCTACCACAAGGTGGCGAACCTGATCGGACACACGATGAAGTATCATCCACATGGAGATGCTTCTATTGCTGATGCCTTGGTCCAATTGGGTCAGAAAGACCTCTTGATTGACTGCCAAGGAAACTGGGGTAACATTTATACTGGTGATCGGGCTGCAGCTCCCCGATACATTGAGGCGCGATTGTCCAAGTTTGCTCTGGATGTAGTCTTTTCACCGAAGGTGACCACTTGGCAAGCGTCCTACGACGGTCGAGGAAAGGAACCCGTCTTTCTGCCGGTAAAGTTCCCGTTGCTATTAGCCCAGGGGGTAGAGGGTATAGCCGTTGGATTGTCGACGAAAATTATGCCCCACAACTTCATCGAGTTAATCGATGCCAGTGTGGATGTGCTCCGCGGAAAGAAACCAAAACTCTTACCGGATTTCCCGACAGGCGGAATCGCCGATTTCAGTCAGTATGACGATGGAAAGCGCGGATCACGAATCAAGGTCCGGGCGCGAATCAGCGTAGAAGACAAGAACCTGCTGAAGATTAGTGAGATTCCCTTTGGGACCACCACGACTTCATTGATCGACTCTGTTCTTAAGGCGAATGATCGAGGTAAGATTAAAATCAAGCGCATTGAGGACAATACTGCAGAGCACGTAGAAATCCTTATTCATATACCGTCCAATTTATCTCCGGACAAGACTATAGATGCCCTATATGCCTTTACGGATTGTGAGGTATCCATTAGCCCTCTGTGCTGCGTCATTGAAAACGATCGTCCCTTCTTTGCTGGCGTAAGCGATTTGATTCGCTTGAGTACAGAACACACCCTCGATATTCTCAAGCGTGAATTGGAGGTAGAGCTCGACGAACTCGAGGAGCAATGGCACTTTGCCAATTTGGAGCGCATCTTTATTGAGAATCGAATCTACCGGGATATTGAGGAAGAGGAAACCTGGGAAGGGGTCATCAAGGCCATTGATAAAGGACTCAAGCCACACACCAAGCACTTGAAGCGTGCGGTAACCGAGGAAGACATTGTTCGTTTGACCGAGATTCGAATCAAGCGTATTTCAAAATTCGACTTGGATAAAGCCCAACAACAAATTGAGGCCCTTGAAGGCAAGATTGAACAAGTCAAGCACAATTTGGATAACCTGGTTGATTTTGCCATTGATTATTTCAAGAACATCAAGGCGAAGTACAAGGAGGGTAAGGAGCGGAAAACAGAGATCCGTGTATTCGCCGATATCGTTGCGACCAAGGTGGCTATTGCCAACGAGCGCTTGTATGTGAACCGTGAAGAAGGGTTTATTGGAACCTCTTTGCGACGGGATGAGTTTGTGACCGAATGCTCAGACATTGATGACATTATCGTCTTCCGGAAGGACGGAAAGATGATGGTGACTCGCGTAGACAAGAAGACCTTTGTTGGAAAAGACATCTTGCACGTGGCCGTCTGGAAGAAGAAAGACGCCCGGACGGTGTACAATATGATCTATCGAGATGGGCCCAAAGGAGCCTATTACGTCAAGCGTTTCAGCGTGACCAGTATCACTCGTGATCGGGAGTACGATTTAACAGCAGGAACCAAGGGCTCTTATATAGAGTACTTTACGGCTAATCCGAACGGAGAGGCTGAGATGGTGATGGTCTATTTGCGCCAGCTTAAGCGCCTGAAGAAAACCAACTTTGAGCTGAATTTCGCTGATCTCTTGATTAAGGGAAGAGGGGTGAAGGGGAACTTGGTTTCCAAGAATCCGATCAAGCGTATAGAGCTGCGTGAAGAAGGAGTGAGCACCTTAAAACCGCAAAAGATTTGGTTTGACGATACCGTTCGCAAGTTGAATACGGAAGGCAGGGGAGAGCTCTTGGGTGAGTTTAGCGGAGATGACCGTATTCTAGAAGTCAGCCAGAACGGTACGTATCGCTTGCTCGGCTTTGAATTGACCACTCATTTTGAGGATGACATGGTCTTGTTGGAAAAACACTATCCGGAGAAACCTCTGAGCGTCGTCTACTTCGAAGGAGAAAAGAGCCTGTATTACGTTAAGCGCTTTATTCCCGAGTTGGTCGACAAGACCAAGAAAGTGGAGTTTTTACCAGAGACTGAAGGCACGTTGTTGGAATTGGTGACCACTGATTACATCCCACAAATTGAAATCGAATACACCAAGCTGCCCAATAAGGAGCGCAAACCGAATGAAACGGTCAATTTAAGTGAGTTCATTTCCGTTAAAGGACTGAAGGCGCTTGGTAATCAACTGACGAAGTTGAAAGTGCGCAGTATTAGCTTATTAGAACCGATCGAAAAGGATCCTCCTAAACCAGAGGTGGTGGAAGAAGAAGCGCCTGAATCATCGGCCCGAGAGGGCCAGAACCTAACGTCTAAGGAAGATGTTACGTCTACTAATAATGAAGACATGTCTGCGGATGACGACGGGCAAATAACCCTTGAATGGGATTAAGGTCAGTTTGTTATCTTTGAGACTCTTTTATCTACTCAATATGAAGCGATTGCTATTTGTTTGTTTCCTGAGCGTGGCGACACTTGCACAGGGACAGAACTTAAACATGACCTCACTAGGTCAGTTAACGTACACCGAAATTCTCAATGATATATGGGGATACGCGGATGGAAATGGGAATGAGTACGCCCTTGTCGGTACTCAAAATGGATTCAGTATCGTCGATGTTACCGTGCCTGCAACTCCGGTTGAAAAGGCCTACATCGGGGGTGTGTGTAGTACATGGCGTGATGTCAAAGTTTGGGGTGACAAAGCGTATGTGACACATGACTCGCCGAACTGTTCTCCAGGTAATCCAAGTGACGGTCTGTTGATCGTGGATTTGAGCGATATCGCTACGAATCCCAATCCGGATTATTGGAACTACTTCTTTACGTATAATAACGAGAACTACACGCGTGCCCACAACATCTACATTGATGAGAATGGGATTATTTACCTCTTTGGAGCAAACATCGGTGTGGGTGGAGCATTGCTCTTGGATCCAACCGTGAACGATACGGCGCCACCTGTAGTCGGTATTTACGATGAGTATTACTTGCACGATGGTATGGCTCGTGGCGATACCTTATGGGGAGGAGCTATTTATCAAGGAGAGCTCGTAGCTATTGACGTGAGCAACCACTCCTCAATTGGACCCAATATGGGTTCAGCCTCAACGCCTGATGTATTTACCCACAATGCCTGGATCAGCCAAGATGGTACGCATGTATTCACAACAGACGAGGTTTCTGGTGCTTATGTAGGTTCTTACGACGTGACCAACTTGAGCAACATTACCGAAGTTGATCGTGTGCAACCCGAGAATGACAATCAGGTTATTCCGCACAACACCCACGTTAAAGGTCAGTACATCTATACCAGCTGGTACCGCAGTGGTATTCTAGTGCACGATGTCACTTATCCTTATAACGTGATCCGTACCGGTCAATACGATACTTCGCCACTTTCAGGAAGCGGATTTAACGGAGCATGGGGCGCATATCCTTTTGCGCCAAGCGGAAACATCTACGTATCTGATATGGAGCAAGGCCTTTTTATCATCGGGTATACCCCAACTCAGGCTTGCTACCTTGAAGGTACAGTGACGGATGCTACAACTTCAGCGCCTATTGCCACAGCTACTATCCAACTGCTGACCACGAATATTTCAAAAGCAACGGATCTCAGTGGATTCTACGCGACTGGATCAGCGACACCTGGAACTTTTGACGTGGTATATTCTGCACCTGGATATACGGCAGATACCCTTTCTACAACTTTGACCAACGGAACTTTAGTAACACAAGATGTTGCTTTGAATCCTCTTGGCAGCACAAGTATAGACGGTTCTGTCGTTGATTCGAACGGCACTTCATTGTCTGGGATCACTGTAGTTATGACGGACGGTTTCAACACCTATTCTTCTACGACTGACGCAAATGGTCAGGTGACTTTCTCTCCAGTGTTCTACGGAACTTATCAGGTGACCGCAGGAGCTTGGGGATATCAAACCGATTGCTCTCAAGTGGTCGTTGACGCCAATACTTCTGCAATCACCATTGATTTGGAAACAGGCTATTACGATGATTTCTCTATGGACTTCGGCTGGACCGAACTGAGCACAGCCTCTACTGGACGCTGGGAGCGAGGTGAGCCTGCTGGAACTGTATTTAACGGCGGACCCTTTGCACCGGATCAGGATGTTCAAGGTGATTGCCTTGACCAAGCATATGTTACGGGTAACGACGCCAGCGGTGGAGCAGGAGGTGATGATGTAGATGATGGATTCACAACACTTCGTTCACCTTCTATGAACTTGAATGCATATACCGATCCTTGGTTAAGCGTATTCCATTGGTTTGCTAATGAAGGTGGATCAGGTAATCCAAACGACACGTTGATTCTGTACTTGACAGATGGTTCGGCTACTTATGAAATTGATCGAATTGATCAGTCTTCCCCACAAGCTCAATGGATCCAATCGAGCTACCGCATCTTAGACTATACCAACAACCTAAGCAGCGTGCAGTTCCGTGCATATGTGGCGGACTTGGCCGGTAACGGAGGTCACTTGGTAGAAGCAGGTATCGACCAATTTGAAGTAGTGGATAGCGCTGCTTCTTCCATAGGTATTGGCGAGAATGAATTCAGCATGTGGTCTGTCTATCCTAATCCCGCAGCAGATCAATTAAACGTTGAGCGTTCTGTTGATGGCAATTCAGCCATTTTGAGCATTGTTGATGTTCAGGGCCGACTCATCCAGAGCATTTCAATGGAGGCCACTGAAACGCACGTAAAATTGAATGTAAGTGAATATGAAGCTGGTGTATACTTCATCCGTTCTGAAAATGGAGAAGTACATCGCTGGGTTAAGCTCTAATTAAAGAGAATTCCTTGCTTACGGGCTCGTTCCCGTTTGCAAGCGAACAAATGAGCATAGGCATCCCTGTAATTCGGGATGCCTTCTTTTTTGCGCCATAAATGAAGAGGAATGAGGTCAGGGGAGAAGGGATTCCAAGTTGTTTCATAATGCTCCTTTAAGGCTTGAAATAGATCAGGGGAGAGGTCATCTATTTCTCCTAGAAAGCCTTTATTTGACCATTCCCAAAGTAGTTGAAGAATAATAGAATGAAACTCTTCATAGAATGGCTTAGTAAGCAAGAGGGACTTCCTTAGTGAGAAAATTAGACGATCAGCCTGATCAAGGTCATCCTTTCCTATAAAGCAGAGGATTTGGTATACTCTAACGAAAAAATCGATTTCCTCTTCATTCCTTTCTATTTGAATTCTGTTTAATTCTGATAAACTCGTTTCACCGACTACCAAAGTAGATGCGGCCAAAATAAGCTTCTCTTCACTCTTGTAATTACAGTCTTCATCATTCAAAAATATTGGAGACTCTCCATGGTAAAATGACACGACCATGACATTCATTCTATAAAGCCTATACACGGCCCTGTACTTCAGTAGTTTTGAAATGTCCTCTTGGAAGCCTGTGAAAGACTGGTCTAGAGCCCCCTTGTAAGCACTCAATATATGATTGTTGTTCAGGGCCATTGGTAGCTCTCGTTCATTGAAGTATTCAGGGTTTGATTTAATGATATTGATCAACTCAATAATTGCCTCACTTGAATATTTCAAATGATCGAGACTCTTGTGAATTTCTTTCGAGTACAACATGATAACGCCATACAGTACGACCCTTCTGAGTCTTACATGTCCTACTGGACTGTTGTACATACGAAGTATTTCAACTTTCTCAGACTCTTTCTTAATTCCAGAAAAGTCAGGAAGGTTTGCTCGACTAAGGAGCTCGACAATGGTGCCGTATCCTCTCTCTAGTTCAGAGTTCTGATCTAGCCTTCTTTTATAGTAGTGGGCCTTTTTTACTTCACCGTGGTACTTCGAGTCTTTATGTAACTGGCGTAAAATATTTGATACTAAATCAAATTGCCCCCATTTAACTGCTAATCTCAACGCCCTTTTTTGGAAGTACTGGTAATGACTTCGTTTCTCTTTTGCCAAAGCAACTTGAGAAAACAGTAAGTACTTATATATCAATATTTTTCCTTTTTCATATCGCCTGAATGAATCGGGGTTGGTTACATTAAAACCAAACGCTAGTACTTCGTAGCATTTTAGAAAGAGCCTTTCAAAGCTTTTTCTTCTTGTTCCTCCAATGGACTCAATTTCTTGAATACTCGAATCCTCTATCCAAGAGAGATCCTCAATGTATTTATTCGTGGAGCCAATTTTCGAATTAAAGGAATGTAGAAAATGTTCTATGTATCCGAGCTCTCTTGGAGTACTGCACTCGATTATCTCCTTTATTTCAATTGGGAAGATCATATGGCAAGAGATTTTGAATGAGTCGTATAAACAGGAATTGTTCTGCACTGAAAGTTGAAGTGTCACCTTGAATGAAATGAATAGAAAATATCCTATAATTAGAATTCGATTTTTGACTTATTTAGTCCAAAATCAACTCATGTCCTCTACTATCGATAAAACGACCTACAGGTGGCCAACTATGTATTCATTGAAATCAATAATCTCCGAAGAAGTTGGATCCCAATCCAATTTCCCATTGAATTCTAGATCTCCCTTCTCTTTACCCTCAATCAAGTGCGACAAGACTTTTCGCTGGAACTTTTGCCTTTCATTTAAGTCCTTACCGTGAAGGTATCTCGTGAAGTTCTCCAACTCGTTGATTGCGCTATCCTCATTTCCAGATAGGTAATAACCGAGAACTAGAAGAACCCTAGAATAAAAGTTCCAACCGGATTTATCTTTTCTTAACTCCGGCTGATCGGATATTACCCTCATTGCATCTTGATATTGTTCAAGTTTGAAATGGCACATTGCAGCGGTAAAATGAACTTGAGGCGCATAAGTATTAGAGAACCAATCCGAATGAATATAACCAAGTAATTCTTCCAGGCAGTTCTCATATTCGCCAAGGATTAACTGAATTCTGGACCTCTGCGCAAATAGAAAGGACTTATTGATGTCAGTTAATCGATCTGCCTTTAGAATATCCTCAATCAATTCGAGTGATTCTTGGAACTGATAACCCAAGATGCCAAATAGTGCTCGATTAATTCGAATAGTAGTGACCTCACGTTCTTTTCTAATAGCGTAATTGTCATTAACCAAGACTTCGAGAGATTCACATATCTCAAGACAGCTTTTGTAGTCTTTAAGCTTATCATAGTAAAGAAGCTTCCCATAGTAAGCGTTTCTAAGTGCTGAGGGTGGGGCATCATCAGTGGTAACAGCATCTAGATCCTGATTCAATGAATCTAGCCAGTCTTTTTGTTTTTTACTTGGGCTATCAATGGTATAGATCTTGAACAGGCGATGTTTTGTTGTTAAGGCCTTTCCATATAAACTTCTGAATCGCTCATATTTTTCTATTTGATGAAAAACATCCAAGGACTTAAGTGTCATACCGCGCATAATGGATATATCTGCAAGCTGATATAATGCAAATAAGGCAAAATCAAACTGCTCAATTCTCTTCGCAATCTTGAGGAGTCTTCTAAGTATAGGGATAGTATCAACCGCATTTCCTGAAAGCGCCAAAACCTTATAATGCTTGAGCAAAGTAAGTACGCGCAGGAAATCTCTATCTACCTGATCAAAACTGGTTCGTCTAGAAGTATTGACATCAAGGCTCATACCTTCAAGAACCTTTTCCTCCAATCGATCTAGGTTCTTTCTGAGTGCATCGTCTGAAAATTCTGATTGTAAATTCGCGAATTCAATATTACTCTCTAGAGCTTCAAATAGTCGAGAGTATACGGAAGGACCATTTGAATACTTGTCGTAAAACACTGACATATAAAGCCTTACAACTTCTTTTTCAGCATCAGAGAGTTTAGCGTTGAATCGGTTAAGGCGATTCCACCTTTCAAGATTGTCCATCGTTGTCCAAAATATGAAAAAGTATCGTTTCCCTAGTACTTTGGACTAACGATGTTTGTAGTGTAAGAAAATGAAGATGGAAGGATTCGTTTTTTAAGGCTGTTCGTAAACGTACTGAAAAAGTCCGTAATAGTTCTTTGAAGGAGCGCTACTTGACTAGCGTTGTCCAAATTGGAATATTTTCTCCTGTTGGGTAACTGTACCTTGTTCGATATTTGTCTCAGGTTTAATCGCAAAAACAAATATCATGACATCTCTTATCCAAATTATTCTTGCCTATCTCGGATTCGTTTTACCAGACGAGCAGTAATTAAGAGTAACCCTCTCAATCCTAAAGAAATGGAAGGCTTCGTATTCTAATAAGTCACAGGGGTATATAAAAAACCACGGCCACGAAACTGCCGTAAACAATGTTTCATGACCGTAGCTTTTTCCTAATTATGCTACACACCTTTGAGCGTTGCGTAGGTTAAACGCTCACTCATTGTGTTCATGACCTCCTAATTCTACACAGAGCGTAGGATTTAGAAATCTTGATTAAACCTGCAAATTGGTTTCACCCAAAAAGGTGAGGCCTTTTTTGCTTTATAATCCTCACAAAAATAGGAGATTGATTTTGTAATTCCAATTATTTACTTGGAATAGAGGCTATTAGTTATTCACAATCCATCTTTTCTTTCTTAGGTCTTGTTTTTTGGTGGATTGTTTTATCTTTGCCGTCCCAATGGCTCCGTAGCTTAACTGGATAGAGCACCTGACTACGGATCAGGAGGTTCGGGGTTCGAATCCCTGCGGGGTCACGGAAAAGAAAAGCCGCTGTTATCAATGGATACAGCGGCTTTTCCTATTTAAAAAGTCTTGTTCTTACTATTGAATCTCTGCGTTCAAACCTTCTTCTACAAGTGCAGACCACATAGGCTTGAGCTTGTCAAATTCAGCCGTCTTAACTGTGCACTTTCCATTGTAGTGGACAATCATGGTACATTGCTCTGCTTGGAGCAAATCATGACCACAAATTCGGATCAAGCAATCGATGACGTGATCAAAGGTGTTCACTTCATCATTGTGCAAGACAAGCTCTCGATTGCGAACCAGCTTCTCTTTTTGCTCAACTATTTCCAGTACTTCTTCTATCATTGTCTTGATTTACAGTGCAAAAGTACGAAAAGCTCTAATAGAATTCTTCGAATCGAGAAAGCCACTGATCTACACGACGTCGAGTTGAGATAGTGTATTGGAAATACGTTCCATCGTCCAGCTTCGCTTGTCGCTTGTTCAGGCTTAAGTCCTTAATCACATCATTAAAGGCTTCATCAGAAGACAAGCACTGCATTATGTTCCTGCGAAGGGAGAAATAGTACCAATTGCGTCGATCCAACTCAAAGTACATGTAGAACTCGTCTTGGCGCCGTTTCCTCACCAGTTCAATCTTTCCTCGAACCTTTTTATTGACCTGAATGGGCCCAATGCTCCCGATACCAATGTCACCTATGGTAAGGTAGCTGCTGGTGTAATCGTTCCAAGCCCATTCCACGTCCGTGAGCACGAGCGTCATCGTTCTGAGCTCTTTTGGCAGCTTCTCTACGGAACCATAGGTGCGAATCTCCTCCATGTAGACTAAGGCCGCTTCTTTACCCAGTAGGGCAATCAATGCCTCACGATAGACGTCGCGATCTAGATCAATCCCTTTGAGAATATTGTCATTGTTGATGTTCGCGGCCATGAGTTCGAGGGCTTCCTCAGTAAAGAAGAATCCAATACCCATAAACAGGTCCATTTCAATGGTATCGCGAGTAAGGTCATGAGAATACGCACCCCAGGTGTTGAGGGCAACACCGCTCAGGTCATTATCGAGATCAAAGGTTCCTGTTCCGCGAACTTCACACGTTTTGTTGTTGAAGGCCATGAGTTGGGACGGGTGGTCCGAATCTTCCAGTTTCTCCTCACTCGCAATGCGATATTCATTGCTACCCTCATCATAAATCAGCCAACCGGTACTTGAGAAATTGGGCTCAGAATAGGCATTTGCCTTCTTGGAGAGAAAATTACTGGTCATATCCACGGGATCTGCATTATAGAAGAGTCCCGAGAATAACTGGTTCCGTGCACGATCTGCCTCCAATCGGCTCAGATCAACCGCAATCCGCTCTGGATCAATGGTGGACCGGAAAGGAATTTTGTCGGTTAGAATAGCCTCACAGGCATGTTGGATTTCCGTATATCCGTCAAAGATGTAGTTCGGGTCATTCCCCAAGATAAAGACCTCGCCCTCAAAGCTGAAGAAAGGAGAGAGGTAGAATTCCTGATCCGCCGGAACAACACCGTGTGCGTTGGTCTGATAGGCCGTATCGACCCACATGGTGTCGATCGGGATAGGGAAGGCCTCAGAAAAGCGATCTAGATAGTCGATTTTCGAACGACCTCTATAATCCAGACGTCCTCGAACACGAACATTGGCTTCATAGAATTGATGGTAGGGGTCATCCCTCAGCACTTCAACACGAGAATTATCCAATCGATCCATTTTGGCATTGTCTCGTATGGCTACAAAACCTGAGTCCGGATAAATCCAGGCATCGGCCACCGCCATTTTTTCAACCCCATAACCCTCAAGGAGGGTATCGGCCATATAATACTTAGCGGCTTCTGCCGTATAGTTCAAGCTGTCCTGAGCCTCACGAGTCGAAACCATATACGCGGGACGGCCTGATGTCATTTGGTTCAAATCAAAAGTCTTAGCATCCATATCCCACACGGCGTGGTCCATATACACATCATACTGATTTTCAATCACGTGCAGGGCAAAGGCAGGATCACGAAGAGTGAATTCACCTCGGCGTTGGGCAAAATCAATGTCACCGCGTGCGTTGTCCAGGCCAAAGGCCCAGGGGCTCTCAGCCGTCAAACGCACTTTGAAATTCAGGCGGTCACTGTAAATGCGGTGATGATCAAAGCGATAAAGTGAAGCGTTGGTTTGGGCATTCTCAAAGTCCGTTCGGCCGCCCCCTTCAAGACCACTAGGGCGCAAAGCCAAGAAACCACGATGGCTCGCGTGCACATCAAAGATATCAAAGGGATTTTCCTTGGTATTGTTGATGAACATCACATCGTTATACGGCTCCCAGTGAACAGAGGCCACGAGCGCTCGAGCAGGAGGGTATTCCGTTCCCGACAATTGAGGACGCAACAAGAAGGTATCCGCGACGGCGTTCATCGAATCCAAGAAGAATAGAGAATTCCGAGTATAGGTCGTGCTGGTGATGTAATCCAGTTCACCTTTACCTTCAATTCCAGCATTGCTCACCTTGATGGTATCCCGATAGCGTCCTTTTCCTCCATAAGCCGGATATCCTCCTCCAGGTGTTGTGGTGACGAATCCTAGCGAATAATCCCGCATAACCTTGAGATCTTCCTCAAACATCGGGAAGATATCACCGGAATAGAACTGCCCGTTAAAGGCCAAGCCTTCGGTCTCGAACGTATCCAGACTGTCAATTTCAAAGGGTTCTACATGGAAATAGACTTTTGATCGATCATATACACCATTGTAGATCCGTCGATCATCCCAGTACACATAGCTATCGTTCCCAGATCTGAAGATCGGATACTCCGGGTAGCGCTCTCTGCTCGACTTGTTGTTCGGTCGGTCAATAAAGAGCTCGCCCGTCATGTTTTGCAGCTTATTCCGAATAGGTACCAGCTCACGACGACCGTATTCATCCGCATCAAAAGAGGGAACCAAGAACTTCATGGAGTCAATCACATTCATGTTGACCCGGAAATTCTGATACTCAAAAAAGAAGTCTCGCCCCATGAAATCGAATCTTCCCGCTTGAATGACCCCCGCAAAATTGAAATCGCGATTCTCTTTCAGCACCACTTGACCGCCGGCAGGGAAGAGGACTACTTTCTGAGAATCACTCAATAGAATGGGGCGCACACCGTACAATTCCAAATCTTGATTCAAAAGATTGAGACGCCCATTTTGCTGCTCGGCCATGGAGATAAAGCGAATGATGTCGTAGTCGATAAATCCTCCTCGAGCGTTGATGTAGTCAAACATCTTCTGCTCAAACTTCACACGACCTTTCTCTAGATCGTAGTTGACAAAACCCATAATGGTCATGTCCATCATCAGGAGCTTACACTGATACTCCTCCATTTGAAGGTACTGTGCAATTTCCTCAATCCAGAACTCATCTTGATGATCCGCCCGTTCCCACATGCGTTTTAACACGTACAGAACATTGGAATCATCCATTCCCTGGAGCTGATCAAAGCGTTCGTCTCGATAAAAGTTAACGGACTCCAATACCACGGGATTTACTTCACCCGCCTGGAGGTTGGAGAGCTTCATCACGGGCTCGTCCATGTCCCATTCCAAACGATCAAAGTACATCTCTACTTTGTGGTAGGAGTTGGAGTAGGGGCGTTGCGCTAGCCCCTCATCTTCCCGGAAAAGGGAAAGCACACGGTCCTCTTTGAAGAATCGGAGTTGAATCTTCGGGTGAAACATCGAATCCTCTTCAATCAGAATGGTAAGACGACAGTCCCCTCCTAGAATCTCATCGTCCCGTAGGACAAATCGATTGCTCAAAGCCTTCACCCGAGCTTCATCCTCAAAGTCAAAAAGCATGAGCGCTTTTCGGTCATCAGTTCCATATCCGATGAATCGATCGCCTTCCACGCTAAATCCACCTTCGTAGTATACGCCTTCCACAATGTCTGGGATCTGAAACTCCTTATTGTAGCTATTGAAGATGGGGAAGCGGTAATTGCCCTCACGGGCCGATGCAAGAATATTCTCCTCAAAGGAGCCCAGCATTGGTTCGGCAATATAGAATTGACTGTACAGGGTTACCGAATCAGCGGACCACTTCGTTTTGGTCGTTTGTATCTCGTATTCGTCGAGCTGAGCCAGTAGGCTGTCCGCGCTGATTCCTGCACGGGTCCAAAACACTTCACCGCCAACTCCCGTGAGTCGGTCTTCCATAAGGTCAAAGCGAATGACCGTGTTGAAGACAACACTTGAGTCTCCCTTGGCATAGCAAACCAAGGCGCCTTCCTCTGTTTCGATGACACCGGGCTCGCTTTGAACAAAGGCCCGCAAGTCGCCCAAAAACTTCCATTCCAAGGCTTGAGAGCGAAAAAGCACACTATCTCGGAGCAATTCCTTCGATCGAAGCATGAACTGATCAATACGGCGTCCACTCTGCGCGGAAACGATATCCGAGGTCGCTTGAAACCAGGTCGTCGTCACGGGGTCATTGCCAAGATCAACAACGGCGATCAAAGACTCCACATAATCAATGAAGCCAGGATAGGAGCGTACCCGCTTCTTGAGCATCCGATTGGCGGTCTCAATAATGGCCGTCTCTTCTTCTGGGGTATAAACACCCGAATTCCAATAAGCCGCGAAGAGCTCCATCGTGGCTACAGTTGTTTCCCCATTTTGCCCTTCCAGCATATAGGTGCCCAACTGCTCTAAGAACTGAGGGCCATCCTCACTGAATTCACGTAGGCGCTGCGCCCAAGCAGAACTGGCCCAAAGAATCAGCAACAGAATTAAGCTCTTCTTCATTTTTTAATCCATTTGGCGGCTACCCAATTTTGACGCTCGCGCCATCCTTCAAAGTGAAGCCCTAAAGCAGCCGCTGCACTCTTAAGTACTTCAAGGTCCTCGGTATAGAAGCCACTCATGTATAACGCTCCGCCATCGTTCAATATGCGGGCATAGGTGGGCAGCTGGTCCAATAGAATGTTTCGATTAATATTCGCGTACAGGGTTTGACACTGAATGTCTTGAATGGCTTCGACACCTCCATGGCGAACTTCAACCTGTTCGGATACTCCATTCAGAGTACAATTTTCAACCGCATTCTCATAGGCCCATTCATCGTAATCTACCGCCCAGACTTTGGGTGCGCCTTGTTGAGCAGCCAAAATCGCCAAGACAGCCGTTCCGGCACCCATATCCAACATGGGAGCATGAGGAACCGGCTCGTCCAACATCCAAGTCAACATTAAATACGTGGTGCTGTGATGTCCTGTACCAAAACTCATCTTTGGAGTGATGATGATCTCGCGGTCAAAGTCATCGGGTCGAGAAGGATGGAAAGAAGCGCGCAAATAAAGACGATTTTCCACCTCAATGGGCTCAAAATTCTTCTCCCACTCTTCATTCCAATTCTGTTGTTCTACTTCACGCACAGAATAGGAAGGAAGCGACGTCCCGAGGTACATGGACTTCCAATCATCATCGGAGAAGGCGTCCACAGGGAAATAGGCCTTTAAGCCATCCGCTTCCTCCACAACGCTCTCCGCCTGAGTTTCTTCAAGAAGAACCAAAAGGAGCTGCCGTTCTACGGCATCTTCCGCTAAAGACCAGTGTACCTCGATGTAATTCATACTCGATCGCGGATCTCGACGAGTTTGACAAAGTCGTCGGCTTTCAGTGAAGCTCCTCCGATCAACCCACCGTCAACATCAGGCTGAGAGAATAACTCTTCCGCATTGCTCGGCTTACAGCTACCGCCATATAAAACAGAGACGCTCTCTGCAATATCATCTCCAAAACGACCACGAAGCCATTGACGAATAAAAGCGTGCATTTCTTGAGCCTGCTCTGCAGTGGCTGTTTCTCCTGTACCAATGGCCCATACAGGCTCATAGGCAATAACCACTCGATTCATTTGCTCCTCAGTCAAATCCCCGAGAACCTCTTCTAGTTGACTTTGTACCACGGCTTCTTGTTTGCCATCGTACCGTTCTTGAAGCTGTTCCCCGACACAGTAAATAGGGCGCAAGCCAGCAGCAAAGGCCTGTTCGAGTTTCTTGAGCAGCAATTCGCCGTCTTCTCCGTGGTAGGCTCGTCGCTCACTATGTCCGAGAATGACGTACTGCGCCCCAATAGAGGCAATCATATTTGCGGAAACTTCGCCCGTAAACGCTCCTGACTCATGTGAAGAACAATCCTGAGCAGATACATGAAGGCTCGGAAAGTCTTCCGTCATCTGTTGAATGGCTTCCAAGTGTAAATACGATGGTGCTATCACCACTGCCACATCAGGGGTTTCCATTCCTTCCAATTGCTTTACTACTTCGGTAACGGTATCAATTCCCGTGGGGAAATCGTGATTCATTTTCCAGTTACCAGCGACCATTTTTGATCCCATATCACGTCGTTTTCAAACGAGGGTCGAGCCATCGATAAAGGACATCGACTCCCAGATTAATCAATACAAATAAGGCTCCAACCACCAAGACCGCACCCATTACAACGGGTAGGTCCAACTGATTTAAGGCACCTACAATTTCTTTTCCAAGTCCATTCCATCCAAAAATATATTCCACAAAGACCGCACCGGCCAGAAGAGAAGCAAACCAGCCACTGGTAGCCGTCACTACAGGTGTCAAGGCGTTTCGGAGCGCATGGCGAAGCACCACTACAACACGGCTCAAGCCTTTAGACTGTGCCGTGCGCACAAAGTCCTGACTTAGTACGTCCAACATAGAACTCCTGGTCAATTGCGTGATCACCGCAAGTGGCCGAATCCCTAAAGTGAGTGCCGGAAGAATCAGGTTCTTATAGTTGATGTAGACGCCTTCACCAAAATCATCCACGGAATACAGACTTCCGGTCATCGAGAGTCCTGTCCACTCCGACCAGACAAAACCAAAAAGCCAAGCCATTAAAATGGCCGAGAAGAAAGAGGGGAGTGCCATCCCCAGAGTACTCAGGACCGAAAGTCCTCGATCCAGCCAGCCATTAGGCCAAACGGCAGAAAGAACACCAAAGAATACGCCTAGGATAAAGGCCAGAGTAATGCTCGCAACAGCCAGCACAGCCGTATTGGGCAGAGTATCCGCTATAATGGAGCTTACCGGAGTGCCGTTTCGTTGAAAACTTTCACGTAGATAAGGTGCTTTTAAAGCCAACGCGTGCGCACCAAGCGGTACGGAAACCAGCACGGAATAGCCAGGCTTTTCCAGGTAGTTTAAAGCAGCCTCGTTCTGACGATGGTGCCAGCTTACTGGAGAAAGATCATTTAGATAGTAGAGGTACTGTTGCCCCAGCGGCAAGTCAAAGCCGTACTTGGCCCGAATAGCGGCCAATTGCTCGGCGTCTTCCCGTTGATCGAGCATCATGCGCGCAGGATCACCCGGCAAAACGGCAAACAGCAAGAATAGGACGGTGGCCACGCCCCAAAGCACTGCAATACTGTACCCCAAACTTTTCGCCATATGGCTAAGATACGGGGCTCCTAGGTCTTATGGAATGAGGGTGAAGCTTAGTTTTCCACAGCTTTACGAGCAGCTTCCAGATCTGCAGGCAAGTCGTTGTAATGCCATTTTGCGGCAATGACTCCATTCTTGATGTACACCAATCCAGGGTTGCTGCGCACAATAGTCTTCAAGGTGGTTTCATCACAGAAAGCAACCTGATAGGCGGCCTGTACTTGATGACGATATTCTTCTACTTGATCGTATCCAGAACTGGACATGCCCAAGAAGATGACACCAGCCTCATCACAGCTGCGAACCAAGTCGTTCACGCGCTTGTGCAGCTTTGGACTCACCGGAGCCTCGTTGATGCGATACATAACCAAGAGGAATAACTCGGATTCCTGCATCAGGCTTTCCGTGTAGTCCACGTCATCAATGGCCATGGTGAAGTCGTGAATAGGAGCGTGGTATCCTTCCTTGACGAGTTTCTGATCGCGAGCGACATATTCCGCTCCTTCGATGTTCCAAGGCTCGTCCTCTGTTGAAAACTCTTGATCCACACCGTCAACCTTGTAGGTCCACGTAATCTCGAATTCATCAACGGGTGCTCCTTCGGGAATCGTCATGTCTTCTACAATATCGGTCCCCACCTTGTAGGCGCGGAAATCAATCAGTGGAAGGTGATTCAGGACGTAGTACGCCATAAAGGCCTGCAGGACAATGGAAACGGTCAAGATAATTCGTGCCGTAGGCACAGCTAGTAAGGGCTGAATGCGTTTGGCCTGGACAAAAAGGAATATAGCCGCGGCGCTCAAGATCACGTCCTTCGTAAAACTCTCCCACGGCGTCAGCGGAATGGCGTCACCGAAGCAACCGCAATCCGTCACCTTGTTGAAATAGGCAGAGTAGAAGGTGAGGAAGGTGAAGAAGATCATCATGAGCAAGAGGCCCCAAAGCGTCCACTTGGTGTAGATTCCCATCAAAAGGGCAAGGCCCACCACAATTTCGAAAATGCAGATGACCACCGCCAAGGTCAAGGCCAAGGGAACCATGAATTCGGTTCCAAATACCGTGAAGTACTCCTCGAGCTTAAAGCTGAATCCCAGAGGGTCGTTGAGCTTAATGAAACCGGAGAAAATAAACAGCGCACCGGTTAAGGCGCGGACCAATTGAACAAGGAAATTCATGCTGCTGCTTCGTTAAGTTTAATCAGGGCAAAGACGCTGTAATTGACCATGTCAAAGTAATTGGCATCGATCCCTTCAGATACCAGCGTTAAACCGGCATTATCTTCAATTTGTTTGATGCGCAGGAGTTTCTGGAGGATCAGGTCTGTAAATGAACTGACCCGCATATCGCGCCATGCTTCCCCATAATCGTGATTCTTGGCCATCATGAGCTCCTTGGCCTTTTGCGCTTGTGCGTCAAAAGCATCGGTAGCCGCGTCCAAGTCCATATCGGGCTGTTCCGCCACACCGAGATCCATTTGAATCAAGGCCATGAGGCTGTAATTGAGAATCCCGATGAACTCGCCCCGAATACCATCGGCCACCTTCTGGGTACCCTTGTCTTCGATGCTGCGAATGCGCTGGGCTTTAATGAAAATCTGATCGGTAAGGGACGGCAAACGCAGGATGCGCCACGCGGTTCCGTAATCTTTCCCTTTCTTTGTGTAGAGGTCGCGGCACTCGCTAATCACGGCGTCGTACTGCGCTTCGGTCTTACTCATATTCCTGCTGATGACGTCGTCCAAAGGTACACTTTTTGGCCAACTGCCTTCGATCCGAATCGGAGGTCAATTGCTTGATTTTTCCACACCCAAAGTGATGGGGATTGTCAATCTCACTCCCGATTCCTTTGTCTCCGAAAGCCGCGCAACGCAGCTGGACGATGTGCGCCGTAAAGTAGACCAGCACCTCGACGCCGGAGCCCATATTCTGGACTTCGGTGCCTACTCCAGTCGTCCGGGAGCTCAAGACATTTCGGTCGAGGAGGAGTGGAGTCGCATTGAAGGCATTCTTTTGGCCCTGCGAGCCGATGGTATTGACACGCCCATCAGCATCGATACCTTTCGGGCCGAGGTAGCCCGCCGCGCTTTAGAGGAAGGAGCGGACATCATCAACGACATCTCTGGCGGCTCCGATCCGGATATGTTTCCCCTTGTGGCTCAGTCTCGTGCTCCTTACATCTTGATGCACATGCAAGGCACGCCCCAAAACATGCAAGACAATCCCACCTACGGCGACGTCGTGCGCGATGTCAACCTTTACCTAGCTCAAAAAATCCGAACCTTACGCGAACTTGGGGTCCACGACATCATCGCCGACGTAGGCTTTGGTTTTGGCAAAACCGTCGATCAGAACTATGCACTCCTTCGTGAGCTACGGCAATTCCATGCCTTGGGTGTTCCCTTGCTCGTTGGCGTGAGTCGAAAAAGCATGATCAACAAAGTGCTGGACATCAAAGCGGCCCAAGCCCTGAATGGCACCTCGGTGCTTCATGCCTTTGCCTTAGAGCGCGGTGCAGCTATTCTCCGGGCGCATGATGTTCGTGAAGCAGTCGAAGCTGTAAAGCTGTTTCAGGCCCTACGGGCCGATTGATTATCTTAGCGCCAAAGCCCAAGCGTCAGTGAGTTTCATCGACTTCGGTATTCTGGACATCATCGACATCGTTCTGGTGGCCATCCTTCTGTATCAGCTTTACCAGCTGGTCAAGGGAACCGTCGCCATCAACATCTTAATTGGAGTCACCGCCATCTACCTGCTTTGGAAGATCGTAGAGGCCCTTAAAATGGAGCTCCTCAGCGAAATCCTCGGCCAGTTCATCGGCGTTGGTGTCATCGCACTAATCATCGTTTTCCAGCAAGAATTGAGACGTTTTCTGCTCATGATTGGAACCACCAGTTTCAGTAGTCGGCGAAACATCATGCGGCAGATTGCCAACTTCAACCGGGAGACGGAAGATCATACTGTAGACGTAGACGCCATCGTCGAGGCCTCCAAGGATATGGCTGCAGAAAAAACAGGAGCCCTCATGGTCATCACTCGAAACTCGGAATTGAACCAAGTATCGGACAGCGGTGACCGTATCGAAGCTGGGCTTTCCAAAAGACTCTTAGAAAGCATCTTCGCCAAGAACAGTCCGCTCCATGATGGAGCCGTGATCATTCGTGACGATAAGATCATTGCAGCACGCGCTGTATTGCCAACAACCGAACGCAATGATGTTCCTGCCCACTTTGGGATGCGCCACCGCGCAGCCCTTGGGGTAAGCGAACAAAGCGATGCCTTAGTCGTCATCGTTTCCGAAGAAACGGGCAAGATCAGTTACGCGGTGGGAGGTGACCTCCGCGTCAACCTAGAACCCATGGAGCTTCAAAAACAATTGGAGAAAGACCTTCGATAGACTCAACTGCTTTGAACGAATAAAAAAAAGCCCGCTTCAAAAGAGCGGGCTTTTCTAAATTATAAGGTGTGCCTTATTGCTTGATCAAAGGTGATTGCCAGAAGTGCGTATCACTTTGAGCTTGCACTTGGTACCATCCTGCGGCCAAGTCTTGAATGGACCAAGTCAATCCAGAACTCAAATCACTTGGGTTCACCGCTTCAGAGCGAACAATGCGTCCTTGAGCGTCAATCAGGCGAACTTCGACTTCGCTTTTCAACTCAGTTCCCGTGTATTGGAGATTCATGACATCGCTTGTCGGTTGAGGGAAGAGCACGAAGCTCTCCTCAGACCATTCCTCAAGTCCGATACCCTGAATCAAAACGTTAAGCGAGTACGTGTCAATGCCACATGAACTCCAGAGCATCAACTCAACAGGATATGTGCCATTTGAAGCATAGGTATGCTGTGGTGAATAGGCGCTCGAGTTATTTCCGTCACCAAAGTCCCAATAGAGTGAATCCGCACTAGCTTGAGCGGTGATAGGGTTGAAATCAACCGTTCCAACGCTTGGGTTGGCAATGGTGAACTCGGCAGACTCTAGAGCGTCAATTTGCACGGTATAACTCGCATTGGCCGAACCACCTCCGTTATCTGCAGAGAGGTTTACGGTAATGCTACCGCTGACATCGAAGGATACCTGGTGCGGTCCTGGCCCTGTAGCTGTTTGAGGAGATGCATTTGGTCCAAAGTCCCAATTGTAATTCAAGAACGCTCCACCAGAACCATCACTAAAGTCAATTCCTTCAAACACACAAGCCGAAGGCTGACTAGCAATAATGCTGGCAGCCGGGAGAGGCTGTCCAATGTTGATGTTGTCGATGTATACGTTGTTTCCGTAACCGCTCTTTGAAATCCATCGGAACTGCACGTCCGTTAGTCCAATATAGGCCGATAGGTCAATATCTGTACAGGCATTGAGCGAACCACACCAATCCGTGCTTGCGGATGGGGCAAATGCGGTATTCTGACTTGGAACCGTTTCAAAGTTTCCTCCGGGAGATCCATCGTAGCTCGCAATTCGAGACCAGGTCGCTCCACAGTCTGTAGAAACCCATACCGCCATACTATCGTAAAGCGATACGCTATAACCTGCATAAGCGTGATCGAAGGTTAAATGTGGATTTACGGCTCCGGTAAAGTCAAGAGTAGGGGTTGTCAACCAGTCTTCCACCTCAGAAGTTTGGGCAGATGAATAGTTGAAGTTGTTTACTCCCGCGGCCCAATTCCCTCCGTTGCCGGAGGCAGAACGGCGCTCCCAGGTAATGTCTCCATCTGGGTTTGTCACCCGGAATCGGTCAAAGCCTGACGCCTGCTCAAAGTCTTCGAAGAAGGGGAGTAAGGTGCTTCCGATGAAAACAGGCTGTGCAATTCCCACAGAATCAACACCCACACCATTGTCCGCGGTCATACCTACAGTATATGATCCAGCTGCAGTGAACTGAATACTCACATTCGTGGAAGTCGCACTTGTTCCGTTAACATAGCTCCAACCGGTAGCGGGACTGACGTACCATGCGAAAACGGTTGGCGCACCTGTGGAGGTGTTGATAAAATCAACCACTTGTCCTGGGCAACCTTCAAACGTGCTCGCGTCAAATCCAGCAGATGGAGCATTTGAAGGAGCCTCGATTTTAAAGTCATCCAGCGCGATGTCCGAAGACCAGTCTGGTCCGGTAACTCCTCTAAGTCGAACAACTAATGTATCTCCCAGGTAAGGAGCTAGGCTCAAACTTGCCAAATTCCAAGCGGAACCTTGATCGCCGGAGAGCGCGGGAAGAACGTCTTCAATCAAACGTCCATTGACTATAACATCTGTGTGAAGTTCTCCTACTGCAGTACCATTCATGTGGTATCGATAAGTCAATTCATATGAACCAGTTGAAGGAATGGCCACACAAGGAGAATACATAATGGCTTCCTGGCCCGTACATCCATTGGACGCTTCGAGATAAACATACTTCCCGTTGGATGTTCCTGGGTTATAGTCCTGATTCGGCCCTGTATTGTTCGATGGGGTTCCACCAAAGTCTGTTCTCCAATCGATATCGTCGTCGATTCCATTGGTCAGATTCAACCATCCGCCTGGTAAGGGACATACGGTGGCTCCGCAGTCGCTGCTCGTATTACACGCTGTAAAGGATTCTAGATTGTCCATCCAAGGGGTCATGGACACTGTACTTCCAGTCAGCAGGTAGAAACTGACTTTAGCCGTGTCGTTGTATTTATTTTGATCCGAAAGAATACTGTGGTATACATCCAAACTGTTCGTTCCCGCAACATTCGGAGTAAAGGACTGAGTAAATGTAACGTCCATAGTACTTCCCGACGAAAGAGTATCAGTCCACGTCTGAGTCACAGGTGTCCCTCCGTCATGCACATAACTAGCACTAAATCCGTGTACATCGTTGGCTCCCTGGTTGGTCAAGCGAACGACGACCTCTGAAGATCCTCCTCCCGAACATCCAGGCTGTGGGCCATTAAATGGGGTAATTACCTCCAAAAGAACATCATCGTTTAACGCACAATTCGATAATCCCGCTCCTACAAAGAAGGCGTCACGACGCTCTCCAAGTCCTCCGTTGGGACCGACAGCACGTATGGTATAATAGTAGTCCAAGGAGGGGTCATGTTGCAATACGGCGCCTGTTGTGGTCGTGGAAGTACCCACCACTTGCATATAGGCGGTATCCATCCGCATGATTTCATAGCTTGCGGCTCCGGTTACGGCATTCCAAGAAAAGGCTATGGAATCCGGGCAAATAGACTGTACTTGGAAGCCACCTACACGGCGTAGAGCCGTATTGACGCTGTCACTTTCATCACTTACCGATCCTCGGCTAACGCGTACCAACACTTCATCGCTGGCCAAAGAGGCGGGTACACTCCAGTTACGGAAACGAGCCGTCGCACCGGCGGTACCAATGGTGTTCCAAGTGGTTCCGTTGTCATCACTGTAGTCTAGAGTAAAGCTGTTACCATTGCTCAGCGCATCCCAGCGAATCACTTCCGTTGTTGAAGGCTCAAGGGCCGCACCGCCATTCGGGAAGGTGAGGATGATTTCGTCATCAATCGCATATTCAAAAACCACGACATAGGGCTGTGGTCCATTCGGGATGGAGGCCCCAGAAACTTCAATAGTGTACGTTCCAGCGGCAGGGAAGTCCAAGGTCACCTGCTCAACGTTATTCATGTTGTCTATTCCACGTGTAGCGTTCGCATTAAGGTTGGTCGCATTTGGGGTATCGTCCAATACCCAAGGATCCCAGGAAGTCCCTGAAGGATCTTTCACGACCAACTTCAGGTCATTCACTAATGGTGTAGCCGCGAAAGGACTTCCTTCGACATCATTCCAGTAAAGCATAATTTTAACTTCACCAACGCTTCCAGGCAAGGTGATATTAAAACTGTCGAGTTCGGCTGTAGAAATAGAGTCTTGGAAGAAGTTTCCTTCAAGAATAGTCTTCTGAGCGCGTCGTGCGTTAACACGACCATATCCATAGCGGAAATCCGGACCTGGATTTCCCAAGTCTTCTGCCGAGTTCATCAGAATTCCCTTCATCAACGCTGAAGTTGGCTCCGTTCCTCCGTTGGTTTCTTTGAACGCTTGGTACATCGTCGCCAAGGATCCAGCAACACCCGGACAAGCCATAGACGTACCTGTAAAACTAGCATAGCTATTTACGTCCACCGTAGAGTAAACGCTCGTACCTACGGCACAAACATCTGGTTTGATTCGACCGTCATCCGCAGGACCACGGCTACTGCTGTTCGCCAGTGCATCGTTGAACTGGACATTACCTACCGCCAAGGTATTCTTACCCACCTTGATTCCTCCGGTAATATTTCCCCAACCAGCACCAGCTCCGTATCCACAATTGGACGTTCCGCTGTTACCCGCACTAAAGACGTGCATAAGGCCTGGATTGTCATAAATGGTTTCATCAGCAAAACTGGCGTACGAGGTGTATCCCGCATTACATCCATTTCCATAGGAAGTAGAGGTGATGCGAACTTGGTGTACATCGTAGTGCGAATCTGAGCTATCGACATTGTCAAAAGGCTCATAGGCGAACAAGTAAGCGCCGGGTGCATTTCCGCGACCGTCTGGATCGTAGTTTCCAGAACCAAAGATGATTCCGGCACAATGGTCCCCATGATTTCCAGAACTAGGATCTGCATAGCGCTGGTCAACGCGTCCTTCATAATCGATGTGCGGCCCAATGACTCCGTCATCTCCCATGGCAACAACAACGCCAGAACCGTCAAATCCACCGTATTGAACAGATCCGTTTTGATTGTAATTGACGCGGTGATTGGTGCGGCCACGATCGTTCTCAGGAACAGGGGTGGGGTCAATGGCCTCTACGAAGTATACTTCAGGAAGAGCGGCAATCGCTTCAATTTCGGTGATGGGGACGGACAGTTCGATTTGATTCCGTTTGGAGAAACGACCAATGATGTCTGCTCCTGCGGAGCGAAATACGTTCAATGCCTGATCTGCAGTAAAGTCGCTTTGGTAAATGACACTGAGTAGGATGTCATTCTCACCATTCAAAGCGTGTTCCGGAAAATCGCGATTGGCCAGGCTTACCGTCATTTTATATTCGGGCTCAATGACCATAACACTTCGAACACCCCAGCGATCTAGATCGGCAATTGCCGCATCTGAAGAAATACGTGCCTGAAAAGCATTTTGGGGTAGATAGGTGTTTAGTACGATTCCAGCTGCTTCCATTTCTGCTTTTTCTGCAGCCGTAGGAAGATCATTGAATTGAAGAATGCGGTAGTAAACTCCGTTTCTCAATTCATCAGCTTGATAGGGGTTTTGAACGAAGGAATCCAGGTTTGCTGGACAGTCGTAAACCCCTGTTTTTAGGTGTAGTTGCTGCGCAGAACGGTTTTGCGCTGAGGCTGTGCCTACCGACAAAACAAAAAGGAGAAGCGCTGCGATTCGGGTTAGTTTCATAGCAATATTAGTAGTAGTTAACGTAAGTGGAGGCCTAAGATAAGGCCTAGATCGATTAGTTATGGTTCAATAGCGTCAGTAAAATAGTCACGTATGACCTCCAAAGAGGGTTTGTTTTGAGGTGTAAATCCCGTATGCCCAGTTCCACCAGCACTTTCCGGACGGTCAAACCACTTCCACAAGAAGCCCCCAGCGAAGGATTTTTGCTGCCAAACGGCATTGTACAATCCGATATATCCATTCAGCTGCGTAGCTATGTCATACTCCTTCCGACGACTCGAATCCCAAGGCTCCGTAAAGCCTCCATATACAGAGCGATAGCCGTATTCTGTAAAAAGTACAGGCCTCTCCACCTCATTGGCAAAACCATCGATGACCGCATATTGTTTAAGCCAGATCTTTCGAATTTTCTCAGCAGTGGCTTTAGGATTATCCGTCAAAGGAAAGTAGGCGTCGATACCGATGTAATCTAATTCCTTCCAAAACGGAACGTGGTCGTATTCGTCCCAATTCGCAGCGTAGGTGACCATACCCGAATACACGGCCCGAACAGAATCAATCAAATCAAACCAATAATCGGGACGTTGCTCGACGAATTTCTCGAGTTCAGTACCCAATATAAAGAGTTCGGCACCCTCATCTTCTGCTATTTCAGCAAAGGTGATGATGTACTTCGTGTACGATGCCTCTAGCGTTGCCCAGTCTTCTTCGGTATCAAAGGACCAATGCCCCGTATAGGCGCCATTGAATAGCCAAATATGCGGTTTGATTGCTACGGAATACCCTAAATCATGTGCCATGGACGTGCAGTGCCGGATGCCCTCACTTGTTTCCCCGACCCATTGACGTTCGCTGTTGAATCTGAGGTTCGGATCATCATTCGAAGAAAACCCATAAGGCATGAGGCACAGCCAGTTAACCGATGCCTCCTCAACTGATTTCATAACATCAGCTGTAGGCTTTGATCCACTCGCTACCCAACTGACTCCGTGTATTTTTTTATGCTTTTCGCCCGATGTATTTTGGCCTACGGCCAGATGCGCGAAGAGCACCAACAACAACCAAATCCTCATGGCTTACGACGGTATATTCCGT
The DNA here is from genome assembly GCA_017798125.1 of Cryomorphaceae bacterium. Lineage (NCBI taxonomy): Bacteria > Pseudomonadati > Bacteroidota > Flavobacteriia > Flavobacteriales > Cryomorphaceae > Cryomorphaceae bacterium. The sequence continues at coordinate 2,173,718 of CP059070.1, read as the reverse complement.
AAAACAAAGTCTGCCATTCTTCTAGGTCACTGGAAGCAGCCCAATGCTGAACCACACTGCCGTCTTCTTGGGGAATGAAATTCATTCTGTAGTAAATGGGGCCTTGATGATTGTGTCCTTGTCCCATAAAGACCATCCGGTCTTCTTTCCAGTGTCCTTTGAAACTGAGGGTAGAGCCGGCTCCATCCACCCAGGTCTGTGACCATGTATTCGTCGATGGATCATATGAATTAAAGCTCTTTCCTTCACTTCCGGCGGATGCGGTCCAATTCTCGGCTAAAACGCAGTCGTTGAGAATTAAATCGACCCGATTCTCACCAACTTGAACCCCGGATGTATCGAACACCGCCCAATCACCAACCCAAAAATGAAACTGGCGATGACCTTCGGTATCGCAAGGGGCAGGGGTCTGCGCCTGAACGCATCGGCCCGTAAGGGCCAAAAGTAAGAGCACCACTGCTTTCTTCATAAGCACAACAATTTCTCTAATTTAGGCTTTTCTTAAGCGAAACAACCTTCAATATGCTTCCCAAGATCCTCAGAATTCTTTTGGTTATTGGTCTGCTCGGCGACATTGCCGTGGCGCAAGAAACACGCACCGATTTATCGTCCAGTGAAATACGTTTGGCACTCGAGAAATTCGGGCACCTCGGGCGAGTTCTTTACATGGCCGCTCACCCCGATGATGAAAATACACGGCTGATTGCCTACCTCGATAATGGAGCTTACGCCAGAACGGCTTATTTATCCCTAACCCGCGGAGACGGTGGTCAAAACCTAATTGGGACCGAGAAGGGTGCAGAACTAGGGCTCATTCGGACGCAAGAACTCCTTGAGGCGCGGAGCATTGATCGAGGAGAACAGTTTTTCTCTCGAGCAGTAGACTTTGGTTATTCTAAGAATCCTGAAGAGACTTTTGAGATTTGGGATAAGGACAAGGTCTTGGCCGATGCGGTACGAGTGATTCGTCAATTCAAGCCCGATGTCATCATCACACGTTTTCCTCCGAATGAACGCGCTGGGCATGGTCACCACACCGCTTCGGCCATGTTGGCTGAGGAGGCGATGGACGCGGCAGCAGATAAGAATTTCATGAGCGAGGAATTAGGCGAATTGCCGGTCCACGAAGTCAAGCGATTGTACTGGAATACCAGCCCTTGGTGGTTTAGAGACCTGCCGGACCGCATGGCGGCTGGAGACGACAAAATTTTCACGGTAGATGTAGGAGCCTACAATCCACTTTTGGGGCAGGGTTATACAGAGATTGCATCCGAGAGCCGGTCCATGCATAAGAGTCAGGGTTTTGGTTCATCGAAAAGCCGTGGAGAACAACTGGAATACCTCGAGTATGTCAAAGGAGATCAAGTCACCGACGGAGACCTATTTCAAGGAATTGCCCGTAGCTGGGATGATTTGAAAAACGGCCAGGGCATTCACGATCAATGGGAGCAAATTCGATCCAACTTCGACGCTACGGCCCCAGAAAAGTCTATTCCAGCGTTACTCGAGCTCCGCAGATCTCTCGGTTCTGAAAAGATCGACTATGCCGATATCGCCTTCAAGCAGGGTGAATTGGATCGTATCATCTTGGCCTGCGTCGGAGTATACGTTGAAGCCATTGCTCCCGTATATTCGGTTGCACCCGGGGAAGACCTTGAAGTCGTCTTTAGCTTCATTAAGCGTTCCGATTATCCTGTGAGTTATTCTGTTGATGCTAGCGATGATCAATCAACCTCTTATGAAGGAGCGGAGCAAAACAAGATGTATGAAAATAAGCTCACGCTCAAAGCACCTGAGGCTTATTCTACTCCATATTGGCTAGACAAAGCCTATTTCGGAGTATTCCAGGTAGATGACCCCAACAACATAGGAAAGCCGGAGTCAGACCCAGCAATGAGTGTATGGGCCAATATTGAAATTGACGGCCATGATTTCCGCATGATAGTCCCAGTGGAATACAAATGGACGGATCGCGTTCGTGGAGGACTATACAGACCTGTTCATGTTTTACCGGCTGTAACGGCTTCTTACACGGAAGACAATTACATATTTACCAGCTCCGAACCGCGCACGGTCGAGCTACTGGTGAAGAACCACAGCAACTCGGAGAAGACGGCCCTCATAGAGCCTTGTTACCCGGAAAACTGGACGGTGGAGCCAGAGCAAATGACCGTAGAACTTGCTGAGGCTGGAACTGAGAAGCGCCTGAAGTTTCAAGTTACTCCTTCCGATGAGGGATTGGAATCAGGCTTGAGCGCCCTTATCTATGTCGATGAAGACACCTTGGTTCAAGGGTTCACCGAAATCGACCACGAACACATTGAGATTCAAACCTTGCTACCTAAGAATGGGGTAAAGGCTGTCCGAATTGAGGTGGAGAAAGTAGGCGAGAAGATCGGCTACATCATGGGCTCTGGTGACGATGTCCCCAAGGGATTGGAACAGTTGGGCTATGAAGTGGTGCTTTTGGACCAATCAAGCATTTCCACAACTGATTTAAGCCAGTTTCAAGCCGTCATCGCCGGTATTCGTGCATACAACACATTGCCTTGGCTCAAGTATCAAAAAGACCTGCTCATGGAATACGTCCAAGGCGGCGGAAACTACATCGTTCAGTACAACACCAGCAGGGGAGTGGACCCTGCGGATATGGGGCCTTATAGCTTTGCCTTGAGCCGCGACCGAGTAACAGATGAATATGCTAAGGCTACTATGTTAGCTCCAGAACACCCCATTATGACCACTCCTAATGCCTTGGGCGACACAGACTTCGATGGATGGGTTCAGGAGCGCGGTTTGTACTTTCCAAACGAATGGAGTGAAGAATACACGCCCTTGCTCCGTTGGGCCGACAAAGGCGAGAGCGATAAGGACGGTGGTCTGATTGTCGCTGAATACGGCGAGGGAGCCTTTATCTATACGGGTATTTCCTTTTTCCGCGAAATCCCAGCAGGAGTTCCAGGAGCCTTTAGACTATTGGCCAACATCGTGAGCTACGAACCATGAGCGATCCCGTAAGTAAGCCGCCCGGATTTAAGACCTGGCCAAGAATGTACCTCTTTGTCCTGGGAGTGATGCTACTGCAGGTAGCACTCTACCTTTGGATCACAACCTTATACCAATAATGGAGACGCTCGATTGGATCGTACTTTTCGGAACGCTTGGGACTATTGTTGGTTATGGTACTTGGAAGACCCGTCAACAAAACAGCTTAGACAGCTACCTAAAAGGAGATAACCAGATGCGATGGGCCACCATTGGTTTATCCATCATGGCCACACAGGCTTCGGCCATCACCTTCTTAAGCACGCCAGGAAAAGCCTATGAAAGCGGAATGGAGTTCGTCCAGTTCTACATTGGATTACCCATCGCCATGGTCATCCTTTCGGCCTTCGTACTTCCTTTGTACTACAAGCTGAAGGTCTACACCGCCTACGAATACTTGGAAAGCCGCTTTGACCTGAAAACCAGGCTCTTTACGGCCTTTTTATTCTTGATTCAACGTGGCCTAGCCGCCGGAATCACCATCTACGCCCCGGCCATCATCCTGTCAACGATGCTCGGCTGGAACCTCACCTTTACCAACCTCTTTGTCGGAATCCTGGTCATCATCTATACCGTTTCTGGCGGCACACGCGCCGTGAGCCTAACCCAGAAATGGCAAATGGCCATCATCATGGGTGGGATGTTCATCGCCTTCGGAATCCTGCTCAACAGCCTCCCAAACGGCATGGGCATTCGCGAAGCCACGGATGTGGCAGGTTTTATGGGACGTATGAACGTCATCAATACGGAAATTAATCTCAACAACCGCTACACCATCTGGTCGGGTATCTTTGGTGGAGTCTTCTTATTCCTCAGCTACTTCGGTACCGACCAGAGTCAGGTGCAGCGCTACCTGGGAGGGCGGGATCTCACCGAAAGCCGCATGGGCTTGATGTTCAACGGACTGCTCAAAGTCCCGATGCAATTCTTCATTCTCTTCGTAGGGATCATGGTTTTCGTCTTTTATCAATTCGAAAAGCCGCCGGTATTCTTTAATCGCGCCGCTCAGGCGCAAGTCATTCAAACCAATTCCGCACCGGACCTGGCCGCCCTCAACATGGAGCACGATTTCATTTGGGAACAGAAAAAGCGCGCCCAGGAAGAGCTTGTTTTGGCCCTACGGGCCGATGACGAGCCCCGCGCAGCCGCCATATCCGAAGTCGTCAACAATCTTCAAGGCGAACTCGAGCGGGTCCGTACCGAGTATAAGGACGAGGTCAAACGCGCCAATCCGGACCTGGAAACCAAGGACTACGACTATGTCTTCATCACTTGGGTAATGACTTATTTGCCCACGGGACTCGTTGGTTTACTCTTTGCCGTGATCTTCTCGGCTGCCATGAGTTCCACGTCCAGTGAATTGAACGCACTGGCCAGTTGTACCGTGATAGACTTTTACAAAAGACTCGCGAAACCTGAGGCCAGTCAGCGTCACTACTTAATGGCCTCCAAGCTCATTACTGTGGCTTGGGGAATCTTTGCTATTCTCTTTGCCGTATACGCCAACCTCTTCGAGAACCTGATCGAGGCGGTGAATATCCTGGGTTCTTTATTCTATGGGACCGTTCTAGGAGTATTCCTGTGCGGCTTCTTCCTGAAGTTCATCCGTGCGACTCCCGTGTTTATCGCGGCCATCATCGCGGAAACGGGGGTAATCTTTACCTATTTCTATTTCGGAAACGAGGTAGGGTTTCTCTGGTATAACTTTATTGGTTGCGCCGCTGTAGCCGTTCTGGCTACCTTGATCAACTTTGCAAGTAGATCAATGTCTCCTTGATGATTGGACGCAGTCCGCTCAGGAAGAACTCTACGGCAATGACCATCACAATAAGGCCCATAATTCGCATGAGGATCTTGGCTCCTGTTTCCCCCAGCACCTTTAAAATCTGATTGGCACTGACCAAGAGGAGTAGGGTGATCAAACACACGGCGAAAATTCCGGCATAAAAAGCCCCAACCTGTATGGCGCCACTGGCCTGTTCTTTTAGGACAATAGCGTTAGTAATGGCTCCGGGGCCTGTAATCATGGGAATGGCCAAAGGTGTAATCGAGATATCCCCGACGTATTCCTTCACCTGCTTGCTCGGCACCTTAGTTCGCTGCAAACGCGCCTGAAGCATGTCTTGACCGACCATGAAGAAGATGATTCCTCCGACAATGCGGAAGGAGTGAACGGATATCCCGAAAAAGTCGAAAAGCACCTGACCACTTAATGAAAAAAGCACCAAGGTGATAAAAGATACGAGCATGGCCTTTTGCGCCGTGTTTCGTCGGTGCACATTGTCGAGCCCATCGGTCATGGTCAAGAAGATAGGCAAGACCCCGAGTGGGTTGATAACGGTAAAAAAACTGGTGAAAACCACCAGGAAAAAGCTGAGTTCCTGAGACATAAGCTTCGTTTTTAATCGCCCGCAAAGGTCTAAATAAAAAAGCCGCCACCCAATAGGGTAGCGGCCTTTCCTTAGTTAATGTCTTCAAAGCTTACCAGCCTTTCATCTCTTCGACGAGACCAGGTCCGTATGTGAACTCACGACCATCAGCTTTAGCTGTTTCTTCTCCTACGCGCACAGCCTCTTTTCCGACCATCTTAGCGCTCTTGTCTTGACCGTCAGCATGGAGCAATTCAGCTTTCACCCAGTAGGTATACCAGCTAGCATCTCCACCTTCAGCCAAGCTCATGTTGACCCATTCCAGCCCCTTGTCGAGGTCTTTTCCTGAGTTTAAGCAGTAGTTTGCCGCGTTGCGATAGGTGCGCCAGTCTGGCTCATCAGCAAGAGCGGCATCGATATTGGCCAAAGCACGTGCATGGACTTCAACTTGAAGAGGAGCTGCAACGTGGTAGTCGGACCACATTAAGTTCAACTTGGCATTTCCTTCTCCATCCATATCGCTGAACCAGAATTCCATGCGCTCTGTGTGCATTTCTTCCATTGGAATGCGATCAACTTTGGCTGTGTAGCGTGCTACATCATTTGCCTCATCGTAATCACCTTCTCCCCACAATTCCGTTTCTGAGTTCAGAATCAAAACGCATTCTTTCTCACCAGGAATAGAGAATAGGCTGTAGGTACCGGCGTCCACCTTGGTGTCGCCAAACATGAACTCGGTAGATGCAGTGAACTGGTTAGCTTTATTAGCTCCAGTACGCCATACTTCGCCATATGGTACTAAGCCACCGAAGATGTCACGTCCTTTAACTCCTGGACGAGAGTATTCCATTGTGAAATCAGTTAGACCCACTGTTTGCATTACCGTGGCAGATGGGCTAGGTGCAGGTAGATCTTGAGCTACAGTTGTGAAGCTAAATACGCCACAAAGAGCTGCAGCAAAGAAGAACTTTTTCATAGCAGTGTTTTTTGTTTTGAGGGTTAAAGATAAAAAGAAACTCAGGAGAGCTGTTTTTTCAGCGCTACCATCTTGACGGCAGTAACACCCGCTTCAGCTCCTTTGTTTCCGTGCTTTCCGCCAGAGCGCGCACGGCTCTGATCAATATGGTCATCTGTGAGCACTCCAAAGATCACAGGAATACTCATCTGGATGTTCAGGTCTTTGATACCTTGGGCAACAGCAGAGCAGACATAATCGAAATGTGCTGTCTCTCCGCGAATAACAGACCCCAAGCAAATAATGGCATCTACTGATTTGTGATCCGCCACTAGTTTTGCTCCGTGAATCAACTCAAAGCTGCCCGGGACGTCAAAACGCTCGATGTCCGTTTCGCTTACTCCACAAGCCGTGAGGGCCTCAAGAGCACCCTTATACAAGCCTTCAGTGATCTCTTCGTTCCACTCAGAAACAACAATTCCGAAGCGCCAACCAGTGGCCTTCGGAATTGAGTCATAATCGTGGTCCGATAAATTCTTGTTCTCTGTGGCCATTATTGTTTGGCTTCAACGCGAGCGATATACTTATCAATATCCTGCGCATCACGAGATTCTGGAAATTCCTTTTTCAACTGGGAGTACAGTTTCAATGCCTCTCCATTTGACCCTAGGTATTCAGCTGTTTGAGCAGCTTTCATCAAATACAATGGAGTAGTGAAATCGTTGGTACGTGCATTGACCGCCTTTTTGTAGTAGTCCAACGCATCTTCCGGTTGATCAATCTGAGCAAAGCAATCGCCAATAGCCCCTAGGTGTACGGCAGCTAAAATTTCATCGCTTCCATCAAATTCTTCCAAGTAGTCAATGGCTGATACGTAGTCACCTAAACGCATGTAGGATACTCCTGCGTAGTAGTTTGCCAGGTTTCCAGCTTTGGTGCTGCTATAGTCATCCGCAACGTCTAGAAACCCGAGATTCAATCCATCGCCATTCAAAGCGCCCGCAACATTGTTCTTTTCGAATGCACGTTCCGCCCAAGCTAGCTCAGTAGCCGCTTCGTTTTCCTTTGGCGTTTGAATGAAGTACTTATATCCTTGATATCCACCGATCAAAAGCACAATCGCTGCTACAGCAATCAACAGTACGTTCTGATTCTCTTCAATGTACTGCTCGGTTTTGGAGAGGGCTTGCTCGACTGCCTCCAACTGCTCATCTCCTTGACTTTTCTTCTTCTTGGCCATGAATCTTTCTAAATTTGAGGCACAAAAGTAATTCTTTTTCGACAAATTACCGATCAGGACTTTTGGCCCTAAAGGCCAGCCCAATCCACTCTATGTATTTAAAGGAACTCTCACTCGTTCAGTTCAAGAACTACCCGGAACTTCGGCTTCAATTTGACGCTCAAATCAATTGCTTTGTCGGACCCAACGGATCCGGTAAAACCAATTTACTGGATGCGGTTTATTACATGAGTTTCTGCAAGAGTTATTTCAATCCCGTAGACTCACAGAACGTTCGGCACGGTGACGAATTCTTTGTTGTGGAAGGTTGGTATGATCGGAAGGAGCGTCCAGAGCACCTTTACCTCGGTGTTAAAAAGGGGCAGAAGAAATCCGTTCGTCGCAACAAAAAAGAATACGAGCGCATATCCGAGCATATTGGATTGTTTCCGCTTGTCATTATCAGCCCTTCGGACCGAGACTTGATTCTCGAAGGGTCTGATGTGCGAAGGAAGTTCATGGACGGAGTAATAGCGCAAAGCAACAAACGATATCTAGACGATCTCCTTCAATACAATCGTGTACTCCAGCAGCGAAACTCCCTGCTCAAGTACTTTGCTGCGAATAGAAAATTTGATGCCGCCTCATTGGAGATCTATGACGAACAGCTCGATCCTTTGGCAGAGCGAATACATGCTGATCGTCAGGCCTTTTTAGATCGATTCATCCCCATTTTTCAAAAGTACTATCAAGATATCAGTGGTGGGGCGGAAGAGGTTGGAATAGAATATCGGACCAAATTGGGCGAACAGAACCTGCAGCTTGTACTCTTTGAATGCCGAGATGTGGACCGCCAACGACAGCACACTACGCAGGGCACGCACAAAGACGACCTTGAATTTACCTTACACGGTTATCCGATTAAGAAGACTGGGTCTCAAGGACAGCAAAAGACCTTCCTGATTGCGCTAAAACTGGCTCAGTTTAGTTTCCTCAAAGAATTGACGGGTATAACACCCATCTTGCTCTTGGATGACATCTTTGACAAATTGGACGATCAACGAGTTAGTGCACTCATCAGAATGGTTGAAGAACATCGTTTCGGTCAGATATTCCTCTCGGACACTCATTTTGATCGGACGGAAGAAATCGTCAAGCAGTTCAATGAATCCTACCAAATGTTTTCCGTTGAAGGAGGGCAAGTAAAATGAGAAGTCAGGAAAAGTCCATAGGGGAGATTCTCAAGCTCATGACTCGTGAATACGGAATGGAGCTCAAATTGCTTCAAGCTCAAGCCATCGATGCCTGGTACAGCGAAGTTCCTCCCGTGTTTAAAGAGCATATTTCCGAGGTATTCATGCTCGAACGCAAATTGATTGTACGGCTAGACGATGACGTGCTGCGTCATGAGCTGCACTACCATAGAAGCACACTTGTAGAGCGCATCAACGGGCACCTGGACCGGCCCCTCGTTCAAGAAATCATCCTTAAGTAAGAACGGTCAGGACAAAAAAAAGGCCGTCCTATTCAGAACGGCCTCTTCCTAAAGCATTTTAGTGTCGCTTAGTAGCGCTCGCGCACGCTGAAGAAGAAGTATCCTTCAATGGCAGCGTTGTCATCAGAATCGCTTCCGTGAATCGCGTTAGCAGCAATAGACTCTGCATACATCTTACGAATGGTACCTTCTGCAGCCTCTGCAGGATTAGTAGCTCCGATCAACGTACGGAAGTCTTCAACTGCGTTGTCTTTTTCCAAGATGGCTGCTACGATGTGACCGCTGGTCATGTACTCAACGAGTTCGCCAAAGAATGGACGCTCACTGTGGATTGCGTAAAACTGCTCAGCATCACGACGAGACAATTGGGTCATCTTCATCGCTACGATACGGAATCCAGCAGCGTTGATTTTTTCGAGGATCGCACCGATGTGTCCGTTTTGAACAGCATCTGGCTTGATCATGGTAAATGTTCTGTTTGTTGCCATAACAATTGATTGTTTCGGACGGCGAAATTAGGACTAATTATGTCTTTATCAAAGCTTTCCTTTTCCCTACTTTTGGCGCTATGGAAAAAGCCGCTCTCGACAAACTGGCCTCATTCTTCAAGGAACCGCATCACATTGTCATTACGACGCATAAGAATCCAGATGGCGACGCCATGGGATCCTCACTTGCCATGGCGCGGTACCTCAGAAAAAAGAAGCAAAGCGTACAGGTTATTACTCCCACGGATTATCCCAATTTCTTGAAGTGGATGCCCGGAAATAGCGATGTCCTTGTCCATACGGAGGCCGAGGAGAAGGCCAACGACCTGATTGAAAAGGCCGATATGATCATTTGCCTTGATTTTAACGCCTTGAGTCGAATTGGTGCTATGGAAGAGCCGGTCCGAAAAAGTTCAGGAGTTAAAATGATGATTGATCACCACCAACAACCTGAGCAGTTTGCCGCCTTTACGAGGAGTGTTCCAGAGGTGGGCTCTACCTGTCAGTTGGTTTTTGAGTGGATTGTGGAAATGGGAGACAAAGAGCTTATCGATGCCGAAATGGCACAATGCCTCTACACAGGAATCATGACGGATTCTGGAGGCTTCCGGTTTTCGAGCACAACACCTAAGACCCATCACATTACAGCGGACTTGATTGAATTCGGCGCCAAACCTCATGAAATCTATGACCGGGTCATGGACAACAACAAGGAATCAAGACTTCGCCTCTTGGGTTATGCATTGAGCGAAAAACTCCGCGTCCTACCCGAATACAAAACAGCCTACATTGGATTGACGGCGGAAGAACTTGAACGTTTTCAATTCGAAAAAGGAGATACCGAAGGGTTTGTCAACTACGCACTTTCTGTTGAGGGAGTAAAATTTGCCGCCCTGATCATGGATAAAGACGGGTTGCGAAAGATTTCCTTCCGAAGTAAAGGGGATTGGGACGTAAACACCTTTGCGCGAACCCACTTCAATGGTGGTGGCCACAAGAACGCCGCAGGAGGTGCTAGTGACTTGAGCATGGACGAAACGGTTCAAAAATTCGTTGATCTACTACCTCAATACAGAGAGGAGTTAAGCGGAAAGTGATGATGAGATCTACATTAGTTCTGGCGTTAATTCTCGGCTTATGCACGGGGTGTTCTTCATGCAGTGGTCAAAAGAAAGCGGAAGAGCAACAACGCCAACAAACCGAAGACATTATAGAAGCTAATCGGCGAATTCTGGAAGAAGAAGCTCGTTTGATTGATGAATACATTGAAAAGCACTCCTTGGACATGGTCAAGAGTCGAACTGGCTTGCGATATGCTATTCGAGAGACTGGTTCCGGACCTAAGCCAACAGATGGCCAGGTCGTCTTGATTGATTACGAGAGCTTTTTCTTAGACGATTCAAATCTGGGACCAGCTGGGACCAGTCAAATGGTGATTCGCGTGAATCAAGACTATACCATACGCGGGCTAGTAGAAGGAGTACAAATGATGCGCGTTGGCGATAGTGCCAAGTTTATTCTACCTTCGCACCTCGCTTATGGCATGCAGGGTGTTCCGGGAGAAATTCCACGCCGAGCCACCGTAATTTTTGACGTAACCTTAACAGCGATCAACGAATGAAAAACATATTGAAATCAGTCGTTTTGGCAATGGGATTCATGACCATGATTTCCTGCCAAGCACAAAATCAGAGTACAATGGTAAATGGTGAAGAAGTGAACTTGGAAGAGGGCATGTACGCCAAAGTAACGACCAACAAAGGAGATATTTTGTTGGCTTTGGAGTTTGAAAAGACTCCTATGACTGTAGCAAACTTCGTAGGGCTTGCTGAAGGAGCTATTGAAAACACACACAAGGGCGCTGGAGAGCCTTACTACGATGGAATCAAATTCCACCGTGTAATTGCTGACTTCATGATTCAAGGGGGAGATCCTCAAGGAACTGGATCAGGTGGCCCTGGGTACAAATTCCCAGATGAGTTTGATCCGAGTTTGCGCCACGATACCTCAGGCATCCTCTCTATGGCCAACGCAGGACCGGGAACAAACGGAAGCCAATTCTTCATCACCCACAAGGAAACTCCTTGGTTGGACGACAAGCACAGTGTATTTGGGCACGTCGTTGAAGGACAAGACGTAGTAGATGCGATTGCTCAGAACGATGTTATGGAAACGGTTGAGATTTTGCGCATCGGAAGTGCAGCAGAGGCGTTTGACGCACCGGGAACATTTGCTGCTAAGCAAGAGGAGATCGTTGCTGAAGCGGCCGCAGCAGCTGAGAAAGCACAAGCGGATTTCGAAGCTTGGTTGAACGATGAGTATCCAAACCGCGAAACAACTGAAAGCGGATTGATGTACGTCATTACCGAGCAAGGTGATGGACCCGCCCCAGCACAGGGAGACAGCATCAACGTACAGTACGTGGGTAAATTTATCGATGGAAAAGTATTTGATACGAGCTGGGAGCAAGTGGCTAAAGACAACAACATCTACAACCCACAACGCCCTTACGCACCACTTCCATTGACCTGTGGTGTTGGACAAGTTATTCCAGGATGGGATGAAGGTCTTCAACTGTTGAACCAAGGAGGTTCAGCTACCTTGATCATTCCTCCACACTTGGCTTATGGAGAGCGTGGTTACCCAGGCTTCATTCCACCAAATTCAACTTTGGTCTTCGACGTGACCTTGGTCAACGTGGTCAAGAAGTAAGGACTACAGAACCTACAGAAAGGCGCCCCAGATGGGCGCCTTTTTTGTTTCTTTGAACCATGGACTTCTGGCAAGAGCACTCGAAATACAAGAACCCCCGATTTACGGAGCGATACATCGATCCCGCTGATTGGCTGAGCTATTGTGAGTCCTTGCCGGAAAACTTCATTCAAGGCGCGTACGGCTCATCTGAAGAGGGCAGAGCCATTCCTCATTTCAAATGGGGTACGGGCGACACAAAGGTGCTCCTCTGGTCACAGATGCACGGTAATGAGCCCACAGCTACCCAGGCCCTAAGTGACCTCTTTCAACTTTTAAGCGAGACGGAATTACCCGAAGTCAAGCGGTGGCATGAGCACCTGACCCTTCACTTCATTCCAATGTTGAATCCAGACGGCTCGGCTCGATACCAGCGCCGAAATGCCTTGGGGATCGACATTAACCGTGATGCCGTTGCTCAACAAAGTGCAGAGAGTCAGTTCTTTTGGTCAAAAGTGGATGAGATCAATCCCGAAGTTGGCTTTAACCTGCACGATCAAAGGACCATGTACAGTGCCGGCGATTCAAGTCATCCGGCGACCATCAGCTTTCTAGCACCCAGTCCTGATACCGATCAAAGTCAATCAGCGTCCAGAACTCGGGCGATGCAGCTCATTGGGCATATGACTCAATGTTTAAGACCCCACTTGGGTGAATGCATCGGTCGATATTCGGATGAGTTTTATCCCACAGCCTTTGGCGACAATCTACAGCGAAAAGGGGTTTCCACCGTTCTCATAGAGAGTGGAGAGAGCAGAAATACACCCGAGCGCGAAGAAACCAGACAGGCCAATTTCCTCTGCTTAGCGGAGGCCCTGAACAAGCTCTGCCAAGGCGAACTCAACGATGCACATCTTACCGAATACCAGGGTATTCCCGAGAATCAAACGCGTTTCTACGACATCGTACTAGAAGGCATCATCCTGGATCATTACACCGTTGATGTCGGACTGAGGGCCTCGGAGGTGCTCAGAGACCGTCGCGTAGTTAAGTCCTACCAAGTGGCGGATATCGGAGATCTATCCTTTGCACCGCGTTTCCAAACGCATAGTATGAAGGACTGGACAGGATCGGCACAATGGACCTTGGAAGAAAAACCACAGGCAGTTTTTCAGAAAGAAGGAGAGACCCTACGGGTCGATGAGTGGGGCGTCCACCTCAATCCCACCGAATAAGGCCGCCGTAGTCGTAATGAGGACCATCGAGCCGTAGGCTCCAGGTACCTTGAACCTCTGCAAGCACGCGCTTCAACTGCTCCGGGTCTACGAACACCCATGGAAACCAAGAACTTAGAATTGCTCTATAACGCAACCGGTACCGGAACTCGCCATAGTACCGATCATCGGGTATGCCCACGCCCTCGTAGAGGTAAATGACATCGGAAGAGTCGAAAATGAGCTGACCTCCAGGGTTCAGCCAACGTCGCAGATGAAGTAAGAAGGCTGGAAGACGCTCCAAGGTGCCCGCGAGGCCCAGTCCATTCATCAGAAGGACAATACTGTCATAGCCACCGTCGGGTTGAAAGTTCCAGAGGTCTGTTTCGTGGACGTGCTTCACGCCTCTGTGGCGCATCACCTCACAGGCCCCGGGCGAAAGTTCAAGCGCTTCAACTTCCAAACCACGGTCTTGTAAATGAAGGGAGTGCCCGCCAGCGGCTGCGCCGACGTCCAAAACGCGTCCGCGCGCATGACTCAAGAGATCTCGTTCGAGTTGAGGCATCCCGTCATAGGTGCGCATCAGATGCGGAACTGGAAATTCTTCAGGAGCAAAATTCGGGGCATCCGTCCAGAGCTTTTCTTTTCGGATCCCGTTCCATTCATCGAGTAAGGATTGCCCTAGGGCGTCATTCATCCTGGGAAGGTACGAAGTCTAAGGAGACTGAATTGATGCAGTAGCGCATTCCCGTCGGACGTGGGCCATCATTGAAAACATGGCCCAAATGGCCCCCACAACGATTGCACAAGACCTCCGTTCGAACCATTCCATAGGTTCGGTCCGATTCTTCCGCGACATTGGTCTCATTGATGGGTTCCCAATAGCTCGGCCAGCCCGTGCCTGACTTGAACTTTGTATCGCTTGAAAATAGAGGAAGGGCGCAGCCTGCACATACGTAGGTACCTTTTCCTTTGTGGTCCCAGTACTTACCTGAAAAGGCGCGTTCGGTTCCTTTCTGGCGAAGAACGTAGTATTCTTGAGTGGTCAACTCGGCTTTCCATTCGGATTCCGATTTGACAATCTTGGTTGAATCTTGCTGTTGGCTGAGTCCGCTATCCGGTGTTGAATCAGCAGGGCTGGCCGAACAAGCAGCCAAAAATAAAGTGACAAGTAATATGCGCATTCCGCTCAGTTTTGGACAGACAACGTCCACAATACATGAGGAGTTTTACCCCTTAACAAAATTAACAACCTCTTGGATGGCCTCTGGATCCCTAAGTATCCGGCGATGGCCCAGTCCTTCCGTTTCTCGGTAGACCGCTCGATCTCCCCAGACGTACTTCATTTCTCTTGCATTGTGAATCGCCACGTCATAGTCATTTACATCATGCAAGATAAAACCGCGACGGTCGCCCAACTGTCGTATGGCCGACGAGGAATCATAATCCTCAAGGTCGTATCCGAAGGCGTTTTCTATATGTCTTTTGATGCGCTCGGCAATGTCAGGCGAGGCTTTAATCATCCGGCAGAAATTATCTATGATCTCCGATATCTTGTTCGGGGTCCCGATCACCGTGATCTTCTCGATGGAATCATCGGTTGTTGCAGCATGCAAGGAGGCAAGACCACCCATCGAGTGGCCCACGTATTGCCGGATTCCTGGATAGGCCTTTTTTATACGGCGAATG
The DNA here is from genome assembly GCA_017798125.1 of Cryomorphaceae bacterium. Lineage (NCBI taxonomy): Bacteria > Pseudomonadati > Bacteroidota > Flavobacteriia > Flavobacteriales > Cryomorphaceae > Cryomorphaceae bacterium. The sequence goes on along the minus strand of CP059070.1, from coordinate 2,158,553 downwards.
GAGTCCACGAATTCGAGTAAATCTGTTTTATGCCCCGTGGATTTTCCGTGAGACGGAGCGTCAAAGCTAATGACCTCAAACCCCTCCCGAACCAATGCCAAAGCAATAAGCCCGAGTTGTGTTCCGCGACCGCTCCATCCATGCGTCAGTAGTACTTGGGGACCTGAACCCCAGCGATACAGTTGAAGAGTCTTGTTTTTAGGCCCTTCAAGCGTGAGCTGTTCGGCTTGATTTAACGCCGGTTCTTCGTAATCGGGAGTTGGGAATTTTACCGGTTTAAAGAAGAAGTACAGAACGAGCTTTAAGGCCCAATTTGAATGGATGCGTTCGGTCCAGTAGACCAAATTTCGAATGAAATTCGGAATGCGAACACTCTTCTTTTGATCTTCCATCAGGCTTGAATCAAAAAGATACAAGGGATTTTATGGAGGTCGGGGATTCCAAGCCTTCGCCAATCCTTAACGGGATGGGTTTGCACAAACTCGCCGGGAACGGTGAGGTTCGCCGCAAGACACAACCGAGTAGTCGGAGCTAGTTGACTGAGCAAATCGTCTATTAGTTTGTGGTTGCGGTAGGGCGTTTCAATGAAGATTTGCGTTTGCTTTTCTTCTCGTGATCGGCGCTCCAGTGACTTGATTCTCTTCTTTCTGTCCGATTTTTCAATGGGCAAATAGCCGACAAAGGCAAAGTTTTGCCCATTCATGCCTGAGGCGGTAAGACCGAGCAGGATAGAGGAAGGGCCAACCAATGGAACCACCTGAAAGCCCTGCTCATGAGCCATTTTAACGATCTCAGAGCCCGGATCGGCAATGGCTGGCATTCCCGCTTCAGAAATAAGACCAATGTCGCGTCCCGTAAGAAGGCCATCCAAAAAACGATCGCGTTCTGCCTCATCCGTGTACTTGTTCAGTATGTGGATCGTGATCTTGTCCTGTGGAGCTTTTAAGCCGATTTTTTTCAGGAATCGGCGTGCTGTCTTTTCGTTTTCGACGATGAATTCCTCAAGTTCAATTACCGTCTTTTTCACAGAGAGGGGCAGCACTTCAAGAGGTTCATTATCCCCAAGAGTGTTGGGAACCAAGTAGAGGACGCCAGGTTCGCTGGCGATTTCATCGGGCCGTAGGCCCTCAAATTCGCTCGACAATTCGGTCACTTGCGTCGTTTAAAAGTTGATATACATGCTCAAAGCCCTGATCGCCGCCGTAGTAGGGATCGGGAACTTCGCGGTTTTCTCCCGGATAGATTTCATTGAGAATCAAGTGCACCTTTTCTTCGTCCGCAGCAGTTCGAGCCAGGCGCAAGACGTTTTGCTCATTGGATCGATCCATCACGAAAATGTAATCGAATCGGTCGAAATCTTCGGTCACGAATTGTCGAGCCCTTTGCGAGGTAAGGTCAATGCCGTGCTCACGGGCCGTTGCAATCGATCGGGGATCCGGTAATTCTCCAACGTGATAGGCAGCCGTACCCGCCGAATCGACTTCGACTTCACCCACATCCACTTTGCTTTCGAGAATTCCTTGAGCAAGGGGACTTCGGCATATGTTGCCCAAACACACCATCAATACTTTTGTCATGACTGAAAAATAAAAAACAGGAACCAAGTAAGCCTTAATTCCTGTTTAATTCTCTGATTGGGTTCAGGTTTAGTTGAGCGTTAATTTCTTTTCGATTTCCTCTACATACGTCCGGAATCGCTTGTCGGTTTCCGCCAAGTTATTGACCGTTCGGCAGGCGTGTAGCACCGTTGCGTGATCTTTATTCCCGCACTGGGCACCAATACTCGCCAAAGACGACTTGGTCAATTGTTTGGAGAAGTACATAGCCAACTGGCGCGCTTGAACGATCTCACGTTTCCGTGTTTTACTCTTCAAGAGTTCAATGGGCATATCGAAATAGTCGCAGACCACTTTTTGAATATAATCGATGCTCACCTCGCGCGTGGTGTTCTTCACGAACTTGTCAATCATCTGCTTGGCTAAATCCAAGGTGATCTTCTTCTTGTTCAGTGAAGATTGAGCCAACAAGGAAATCAGTGCACCTTCCAACTCACGAATATTCGTAGTGATGGAGTAGGCGAGGTACTCGATAACCTCTTTGGGCATCTCTATACCGTCCTTGTACAATTTGCGATTCAAGATCGCAATACGAGTCTCTAAATCAGGCGCTTGAAGATCAGCAGACAATCCCCACTTAAAGCGGGAAAGCAATCGTTGTTCCATTCCTTGCATGTCCACCGGAGCACGGTCTGACGTCAGAACGATTTGACGGCCGTGTTGGTGGAGGTGATTGAAGATATGGAAAAACACATCTTGGGTTTTTTCTTTACCGGCGAAGAATTGCACGTCGTCAATGATGAGTACATCTATCATTTGATAGAAGTGTACAAAGTCGTTCTTGGTGTTTTGACGAATGCTCTCGATGAACTGTTGCGTGAATTTCTCGGCGCTGACGTATAAGACGGTCTTCTCGGGATACTGATCCTTGATCTGAATTCCGATGCCGTGGGCCAAATGCGTTTTTCCCAATCCAACACCACCGTAAATCAACAAGGGGTTGAAGGACGTGCCACCCGGGTTCTTGGCAACGGCAAATCCAGCTGATCTCGCCAGGCGGTTGCAATCGCCTTCCACGAAATTTTCAAAAGTGTAGTTCGGGTTCAGTTGAGACTCGACATTCACTTTTTTAAGACCAGGGATAATGAAAGGGTTTTTAACACCGCTTCCACCGAGCTCTACGGGCATAGACACTTTGGGGTTCTTAATAGGACCGCGATTGTTGCTCGGAATCTTAACCGTATACGGCTTGGTATTGCCGTAGGTGTTCTCCATTACAATGCTGTAAACCAGCTTCGCGTCCGCCCCCAATTCTTTGCGAATGGCAGACTTGAGCAACTTGATGTAGTGCTCTTCTAACCACTCATAAAAAAACTTACTGGGAACCTGAATGCTCAGGACATTGTCTTTGATCTTCAAGGGCTTGATCGGAAGGAACCATGTTTTGTAACTCTGAGGACTAATATTATCCTTAATAAAGTCAAGACAATTCTTCCATACCGATTCTGCAGTGTGTTCCATGAAAACCAAAAAAACTACTAGGTTTGACTAATATTTTCCTGGGGAAAAGTGAGTAGAGGACTCCCCGTTGGATGAGGGACAAATGTGTTAACAAAAAAGTTATTAAAAAAATATTCCGGCGCTTGAATTTTAGGTTTTTTTTGTCAATATTCTGAGCGCTTCACCTCGCGGAAACCCGCATTCTACCGTACTAAACCGCTGATATTAACAACTTTGGGTAAGGTCAACCAAAACTGGGTTCAAGCCTTTCACAGAATTCTGAAAAAATGATCAGAAATGAGACCCAAATTCGGGTGCGATATTCCGAAACGGACCAGATGGGTGTCGTCTATTACGGAAACTACGCTCAGTACTTCGAAGTAGGCCGTGTTGAGCTCCTTAGAGAGCTCGGAACCAGCTATCGCGAACTGGAAGAAGCCGGCACCATGTTGCCTGTTCTAGAGCTTCAATTAAAGTACATCCGAAGTGCGAAGTACGACGACCTGTTAACCGTCAGCACCGAAATTCGAGAATGGCCGGATGCGCGAATAACATTCCATCACGAAATACGGAATGAAGAGGGGACGCTTTTGAACGTCGGAAAGGTCACCTTGGTGTTCTTCGACATGGAGCGCCAACGCCCGCGAAAAATGCCCGAGGAGCTGGCCGCATACTTCAAGTCTTACTTTCCCTCTGAAGGCTCCTGAAGGGTGATGTAGGTCAATCCAGCCATTTCCTTTTCAAAATCATCGAACTGAGAACGCGGCACCTCAATCCGTCCTGAACACTCCGCCTCGTAAGTCGGATCCAGTAGTTCAAGTCCCTTGTGATGTAACCAGCGCTGCACATCTGCTGTATGCTCATAGGTATAGGTGAATCGTATGGACTGGGAAAGCCATCGCGGGATGATCGATGATTCTTCCAAGGCCAGCCGAGCCGCTTCCTTATAAGCCGTAATCAAACCTCCTACGCCGAGTTTGACGCCGCCAAAATACCGAACCACAACAATAAAGACCTCGTGGACCTCGAAGGACAGGAGCTGTCCATAAATCGGCTTACCTGCAGATCCACTCGGTTCACCATCATCGTTCATCCGGTATTGGCCGGTGACCGGATCGAGCCGGTAGGCGTAGCAATAGTGGCGAGCTGTTGGATGCTCTTGACGAACTTCTTCCAGAGCGTTTTCGACATCTTCAATGGATCGGACAGGAAAGAGGTAGGCCAGAAACTTGCTTCCTTTCTCCTTGTACTCACCATATGCTCGCTTGCTCGGAGCCGAGTATTGATCTTGGTTACTGTCCTGCATAGGCCATAAGCCAAATGGCGGCAACAGCAAGTGCTATCCCGGCCTTGTGTGCGGCATTGAGTTTTTCATGAAAGAGGACCACGCCGAGCACAGCACTTGAAAGGACGATGGCGACATTGTTGATTGGGAAGATCAAACTCGACGGAAAGCGCTCCCACTGTAAGGTTTTCAAAAGAAAGTAAATGCTGCCAAAATTGGGAACACCGAGAATGAGTCCAGCCAGTATGTCTTTTCTCCTCCAGTATGTTCCAGCTTGAGGTTTTAGGGTAACCTGAGCCATTCCCAGTAAACCAGCAGTTCCAAAAACCGCCGACGTATACAGCACGAATTGACCATCTGGAACTAGGTTGGTTTGATGATACTTCAATAAGGTGTCCATCAATCCAGCCCCAAAGAACAGGGTCACGGGGAAATACCAGTACTTCGCTACCGGTAGTGCTCCCTCGGCCTTGTTCGGCCTTGTAATCAGGAACACCGCCACCAGTGCAGATCCAATGCCCAATCCTCCCCACCAGGTCAATTGCTCGCCGTACAGCAGGAGGGAGGCAGTGACCGGAATAGCGACGGACATTTTAACGGCCACTGACGTCACCGAGACACCTGTTTTCTGCGCCCCAAGTGCCAAGACGTTAAAAAGAAAAATAAATAAGAAGCCCATATAAAGAATGTGTGGCGCCCAGGGCTCATTCCACCATTCAGAGTCTATCCACACACGACCCTGCCACACAATTCCGAGGGTCAATGCAGTCAAGTAATTGATGACAATAGCGCGCCTGTTGTCAATCCCGTAATCGCCAAATCCACGGAGGATGACGAACACGAGGCTAGAGGTCAGGATGCTTAGAAAAAGGTAAATCATGTGTCACGTAGCATTACGTTCAATCGATCTTGGTCAATGAAGCGCTCCTCCAGATAAATGCCCGAAATGACCGGCGCTTCAAGGCCGCCATTAAGTGACTCCGGGCCCGTTAGAATGCGAGCTTCATCCCACAAACCTCGACTGATAAAGTATTCCAGTGTTTGCGCCCCACCTTCAACAATCAGCGATCGGATTTCCGCTGCTTGAAGATGCTCCAGTATCCGGTCGACGGATCGCACATCCCAGTCGATCTCAAAATGTCGATCGCTGTACGGGTGTGTCCCTTGATGTCCAAAGGTCCATGTTTCGCCCTCCAGGTGCCAGAGGTGAAGGTTTTTTGGGAGATCACTTTCCAAATCAATGACCAAGCGAAGTGGATTCGTTCCGGCCCATTCGCGCACATCCAAGCGCGGATTGTCCACCAAGGCCGTTCGATACCCTATCAGTATGGCGTCTTCTTCCGACCGCCAGCGATGAACCCATTGCTTGGCTCTGGGCCCCGTAATCCAAACCGGGCCGCGGTCTGCAGCGCCCTTTCCTGGGTCCATATATCCATCGGAGCTCTGAGCCCACTTCAAAATCACATAGGGACGACCCTTTTCCAGGGCGGTGAGGAAACGTCGATTCATCCATCGCGCCGCAGGCGCTTCGATCCCCACCACAACATCGACTCCAGCAGCGCGCAAGCGCTCTAATCCTTTTCCGCCTACGGCGGGATTCGGGTCTTCCACAGCAACCACCACCTTTTTCACGCCCTCCTCAATGATCCGAAGGCTACAAGGAGGTGTGCGGCCCGTATGGTTGCAAGGTTCAAGGGTCACGTACATGGTGCTCTCTGGAATCAAGGCTTTGTCTGCTTCAGCTACCGAATCGAAGCAGCGAACTTCAGCGTGACCCTCGCCAGGGCGGACGTGCCAGCCCTCTCCAATGATTCGGCCTTCGTGAACCAGCACAGCACCAACGGTCGGGTTGGGACTCGCCGTCCCCAAACCGCTTTCTGCAAGCGCGATGGCGCGTTTCATAAAGTACTCGTGATTCACAGCGCTAAAGCTATTAAATTCGCAGGATGAACTGGTCGGAGGCAAAGAAACATCTACGGCAGGCCTTGCCGGAAGAATCGGACCGAGAAAAGGACAGCTTGTTCTTTCTCATCTATGAGGATTTGTGCGGAGAAACGCGCAAGACCTTCCTCATTGAACCACGGCGCGATATGAGTCTAGAACAAGAGGCCCAATTTCTTTCGATTACCCGTCGTCTGCAAAATCATGAACCGGTGCAGTACATCCTTGGGAAAGGGCATTTCTTCGGTCGTGATTTCAAGGTTTCACCGGCCGTGCTCATTCCGCGTCCAGAAACGGAAGAGCTCATTCATTGGGCCATGACGGAAGTCCTGGCCACAGAGGGCCGCTGCTTGGACCTCGGAACAGGGTCGGGCTGCTTGGCGGTGACCTGGGCTGCAGAATGCCCGGGATGGGAAGTTCAGGGCTGGGACATCAGCACCGAGGCCCTGGAAGTGGCGCGGGAGAATGCAGCGAGCATCGTGCCGCAGGCACCCATTGAATTCCACCGCGCAGATATGCTGGAGCCACCGCGGCTCGATCAGCCATTCGACGTCATGCTCTCCAACCCGCCGTACGTCCGATACATGGAGCAAGAGCGCATGCATCCGCGCGTCATCGAACACGAACCATCTTCCGCGCTTTGGGTGCCCAACGACGATCCACTGCGATTTTACCAAGCGCTGGCGCGCATTGCGGATCAGGGCCTACGGCCCGATGGGCACCTCTTCGTAGAGATCAACCAATATCTCGCCAAAGAAACCGAGGATTTATTCAGAAGGAGCGGTTTTTCTTGGGTACATTTGAAACACGATCTGAGCGGCAACGCTCGCCTTATGCATGTCCGAAAATGAGTCTAACGCTGTTTGAAGCGCAGGAGCGCATTGAGGCCCTTAGGGCTGAATTGCACGACCACAACCACAAGTACTACGTCCTGGATCGACCCGAGATCAGTGATCGGGAATTCGATGCCAAGATGGAAGAGCTTCAGCGCTTGGAGGCCGAGTATCCAGATTTTGACGATCCAAACAGTCCTTCGCACCGTGTAGGAGGAACAGTGACCAAGGAGTTCCCCACGGTTGCACACCAGACGCCTATGCTCAGTCTGAGTAACTCTTACAACATGGAGGAGATTGGCGACTTTGCTGCCCGCATTCAAAAGCTCATTGATGAACCTGTTGAGTACGTTTGCGAACTCAAGTACGACGGAGCGGCCATCAGCCTGCTCTACGAGAACGGCCGATTGGTCCGCGGCGCCACACGGGGTGATGGTACCCAAGGAGATGACATTACCACGAACTTAAAGACCATTTCTACCATACCCTTGGTGCTTCAAGGGTCCGACTATCCTTCGGCCTTTGAGATCCGAGGAGAGGTCTTTATGCCGGTCGAGGGATTCACCAAATTGAATCGCGATCGAGTAGAGGCGGGTTATGAGCCGTTTGCAAACCCGCGGAATTCGGCTGCTGGATCTTTAAAAATGCAAGACAGCGCTGTAGTGGCCACGCGCCCATTGGATTGTTTCCTCTATTTGGTGGCTGGTTCGGAATTGCCCTATGACACCCACTTTGCTTTACTGGAAGCAGCGCGTTCTTGGGGGTTCCAAGTTCCCGATTACATTCGACTGGTTCCGGACATCGCCGGTGTTCAGGCCTTTATTGAAGAATGGGCAGAGAAAAGACATGATCTTCCCTTTGAAATCGATGGTGTGGTCATCAAGGTCAATCGCCTCGATCAACAGGAAGAATTGGGCAATACCGCCAAATCGCCGCGCTGGGCCATTGCTTATAAGTTTCCGGCGGAATCTGCCTCCACCATTTTGGAAGAGATCACTTATCAAGTGGGGCGTACGGGAGCCATAACACCTGTCGCCAACTTGGCCGCCGTTCAATTGGCTGGAACGACCGTTAAACGCGCTAGCCTGCACAATGCAGACATCATTGAAAAACTCGACGTGCGCGTGGGTGATCGCGTATATGTAGAGAAAGGAGGGGAGATCATCCCCAAGATTACGGGCGTTGATTTTCAAGGCCGAGACCCTTTGAGTTCGCCGACACAGTACATCACACATTGTCCGGAATGCGGTACGGAACTCATCCGACAAGAGGGAGAAGCACAGCATTACTGCCCCAATACCTACGGTTGTCCGCCTCAGGTCAAAGGTCGAATCGAACACTTCATTTCCCGAAAGGCGATGGACATTGACGGGCTCGGTAGCGAGACCGTTGACTTAATGCACCAGGCGGGACTCATTGAAAACTATGCCGATTTGTATGATGTGCGCCTTGAAGATATTCTGCCGTTGGAGCGAATGGGGCAAAAGTCAGCCGAGAATCTCGTCAACGGTATTGAGGCCTCGAAGCAGATTCCATTTGAACGCGTTTTGTATGCGTTGGGGATCCGTTTTGTAGGGCAAACCGTGGCGAAGAAACTCGCTCTTCATTATAAGAGCTTGGACGCCCTATCCCAAGCTTCATTGGAGGCTTTGATCGAAGTAGACGAAATCGGCGATCGAATTGCTCAATCCGTGGTGGACTTCTTTGCCAACGAACGCAACAGGGCTATCATCGAGCGATTGACACAAGCGGGCTTGCAGTTCGAGATCCTTGAGGATGATTCAGCATCCGGCCCAAATCTGCTCGACGGAAAGAAATTCGTGGTCAGTGGCGTATTTGAGAAATTCTCACGGAATGAATTGAAAGCGGCTATTGAACACTTCGGAGGAAAGAATGTGGGCAGTATCTCAGGGAGTACCGACTACGTACTCGCCGGTGACAAAATGGGTCCGAGCAAGCGAGAGAAAGCTGAAAAGCTCGGTGTCCCCATCATCACGGAGGAAGAATTCATTGAAATGACCAGCTCATGAAGTTCATCAAACAACTTCGGGAGCGTTGGGGATTTTGGAAACTCCGCCGCATGAGTGCTGAAGTCCAAAGAGAGCGCGCACAAAATATTCGTTGGAGCGAAAAGCCAACCATCGGACTCCTGTATTTTCATCGACCCGAAGAAGAGGCCAAGCTTCATCAATGGGTGGAACATAAAGCAAAGTCGGGGTTCAAAGTCCGTTCCTTGGGCTTCATGGAACTCGCGAAAGGAGAGGAGCTCCCAGCATCTGGACTCCGATACGAATATTTCTCGCAAAAAGAGCTGAATTGGTTTTATCAGCCTGTATCCAATTCCGTCAAGTCCTTTATCGAAAGTGAATTTGACGTGCTCATCGATCTCGACCGAGTTGGACGCCTGCCTATTCGATACGCCTTGCAGCAATCCAAAGCGCGGATGAAAATTGGACGATGCGGCGAAGAGGTTCCCTTTGACCTTTGCTTCGAAGTAGATCGCTCCACGGATATTGAATCCTTCTTGGCCATTACTGAGCAGTACTTGAACATGATGGACCCCACCCAAAATAAAGCTTCATGAAAAAATTGAAAGGAACAGGTGTAGCCCTCGTTACGCCATTTAAAAAAGACCGCCGAATTGACTTTGCCGCACTTGATCGCTTGGTGAACCACTGTATTGATGGAGGAGTAGAATACCTCGTGGTCATGGGGACCACGGGCGAAAGCGCTACGCTCAGCAAAGACGAAAAGGTAGCTGTTCTCGAAGGTGTAAAAGAGAGTAATGCCGGCAGACTTCCCCTTGTCTTAGGGGTTGGAGGTAACGACACGATGGATCTTGAACGACAGATGCGCGATCAGGATTGGGATGGTATTTCAGCCATTCTATCTGTGAGTCCTTACTACAATAAGCCCACTCAAGCGGGCATTATTCATCACTACACCTACTTAGCCGATCATGCACCAAAGCCCATCATTATGTACAATGTACCGGGCAGGACAGCGAGCAACATGACCGCAGAAACAACCTTGACGCTTGCGGAGCATCCCAATATTGCAGCAGTAAAGGAGGCGAGTGGAGATCTCATTCAAATCATGGACATCTTGTCCCGAAAACCCGAAGGCTTTGAGGTCATTAGCGGTGATGATGCCCTGACTTCTTTGATGTTATTCGCTGGTGGTCATGGAGTAATCTCCGTTGTGGGCCAGGCCTTTCCTCGAGTATTTACGGACATGGTTCGCGCCGGGCTGTCTCGAAAGGTCAAGAAAACCAATGAAGGACATTATCGACTTTGGACCTTGACGGATTTACTTTTTGAAGAGGGGAATCCGGCCGGGGTTAAAATGGCCCTGCACCTCCAAGGTATCATGGATCCTCATGTTCGACCTCCTTTAATGCCAGCCACGACATCCTTAAAGCGTAAAATTGACGCGGCTATGGCTGAGGCCGGCCTCAAATGAAACGAAAGCATAAAGCGCTCTTAACGGGTGATTAACGGCTGGTCTGTTCTTTTGGTAAAACAGGAGAATATGTTGCACCGTCAATCATCGACTTGTGAAGCGCCGTAAGGTAGATGTAGTCATCATATCAGACGTCCACCTGGGAACCTACGGTTGTCATGCCAAGGAACTTTCGCACTACTTAAAGTCCATTCGACCGGGGAAACTCATCCTCAACGGGGACATCATTGATATATGGCAATTCAGAAAGCGCTATTGGCCAAAAAGCCACATGAACGTTGCCAAACAGATCATTGGTATGGCCGCAAAAGGGGTGCCGGTTTATTACATTACCGGAAACCACGATGAAATGCTGCGCAAGTTCTCCGACTTTGACTTGGGCAACTTCCACCTCCGAGACAAAATGATCCTACCTATAGGGTATCAAAAAGCCTGGATTTTTCATGGGGATATCTTTGACGCGAGTATCCAACAGGCCAAGTGGCTCGCTAAGATGGGGGGATGGGGGTACGACCTGCTCATCTTGATCAACCGCTTGGTGAACTATGTGTTAGAGGTCTTGGGGCGAGAGCGCATGTCATTGTCGAAGAAAATTAAGAACTCGGTAAAGCGCGCGGTTTCATATATCTCCGATTTTGAGGAGACTGCAGCCGAGCTTGCCATGGATCAGAACTATGACTATGTCATATGCGGTCATATTCACCAGCCCCAAATGAAAGTGGTGAAAAAGAAAAACCGAAGAGTCACCTACTTAAATTCGGGAGACTGGATCGAGAATCTTTCAGCCCTCGAGTATCACCACGGGAAATGGCGCATCTATCGATTCGAAGAGGAGTTCGACATCACCAAATTCCGATCGGATGATCCGGAAGAAGAGTCCTGGACCCAAATTCCCGATCCATCAGAGTTGCTCGAAAAAATGTACTTGATCGGGCACGAAGGTGATTTAGAGGAGTAAACCGCTGGTTTCAGACACTTTTTCTACTTTTATGGAGTTGATTATGTGATATGAAGAAGCTTTTTTTACTCTTGGCCTTAGCGGCCGGAATCCAAGGATTTAGCCAGCAACAAGGTCAAAGTGGACAGCGATTTGTCGATAAATTACGCTTTGGCGGAAACTTGGGATTGACCTTTGGAACGGTCACCTCCATTGAAGTATCTCCCTTGGTTGGTTATCAAGCTACAGAACGATTGATGCTCGGCGTCGGTGGAACGTACCTGTACTACAAAGACACGCGCTATACGCCGGATTTTACCAATTCGTACTACGGTGGAAGAACGTTTGGAACCTTCAACATCACGCCTCAGATTTTCGCTTGGGCCGAGTACGAATTCCTCAATGGAGAGTTATACAACCCCATCGACCAGAGCTTTCAGCGTCAATGGTTTGACAATTTCTTCGTCGGAGGTGGACTCCGTCAAGGTCCCATTATGATAACTGCACTGTACAACTTGAGCTATCAAAGCCAGGATGGATTCTACGGATCACCATGGGTGATTCGTGTTGGAGCCTTCTTCTAAGCCCTTTTTCACATTACATTTTTGTACTTTTGCACCATGCTAAAAGGCGTATTGCGTTTATTCTCTTTTGTCCTGATTACTTTCCTTTTGTTCACCGGCTGTTCCGAGTACAATAAAGCTCTGAAGAGTCCAGATTTGAACTATAAGCTGGAGGTAGCCAAGAAATACTACGATCGCCAGGATTACATCCGGGCGTATCCACTCTTTGAGGAGCTTCTGAATCTTTATCGGGGAACAGCAAAGAGTCAAGAGGTGTATTACTACTACGCCATGACGCACTATGGTATGGAAGATTATATCCTTGCCGCTTACCACTTTAAAAACTTCTCAACCACTTTCCCGCAAAGTGAGAAGGCAGAAGAGTGCGCATATTTAGCAGCCTATTGCTACTATCTCGATTCGCCGAGATACAGCTTGGATCAAAGCAGTACCAACAAGGCCATCAACGAACTTCAGCTCTTCATCAACACCCATCCGGGCAGCGCTAGGGTAGATACAGCAACGATTTACATTGACAAGTTGCGCGACAAACTAGAGCAGAAAAGTTTCGAAATCGGGAAGCAGTATTTGAAGATTGGGGATTACAAGTCTGCCATTTTCGCCTTGGATAACACGCTGAACGATTACCCGGATACAGAATATCGCGAAGAGGCCTTATATTTGCAGATTCGCGCTAACTACTTATTGGCCGCTAATTCAGTCGATTACAAAAAAGAAGAGCGGTATGAAAATGCGACTCGGGCCTACCAGAACTTTGTTCGTTGGTTCCCGGAGAGCGATTGGAGAAAAGACGCGGACAAATTAAACGACAAGATCAATAGCGATCTAGAAGAATTTAGAAATCAAGAGCAGCTCTAATGAATTACAAGAAGACAGAAGCTTCTAAGAGTACAGAAACCCGGAACCCGGTCGCCATGACCAAGGGAACGGATAACATTTACGAATCCATCTCCATCTTGGCCAAGCGCGCCAATCAGATCAACTCAGAGATCAAGGAGGAATTGTTGGCGAAGCTCAGCGAATTCGCTACGCACACCGACAGTTTGGACGAAGTATTCGAGAACAAAGAGCAGATTGAGGTCAGTCGCTTTTACGAGCGCCTTCCTAAACCAACCTTGATTGCAATTCAAGAGTGGTTGGAAGATAAGATCCACTACCGCATGCCGGAAGAGGAAGAAGGAAACGCCTAAGACCATGTTGCGCGGCAAAAAGGTATTGCTCGGGGTGACCGCCAGTATCGCCGCGTATAAATCGGCGCACATTGTGCGCGAATTCATCAAAGCTGGAGCAGAAGTGCGGGTCATTATGACACCGGCTGCCAAAGACTTTGTGACTCCCCTGACATTATCTACGTTAAGCAAGCATCCCGTGCTCACCTCGTTTACCCATGAGGAAGACGACGGTGCGGTATGGAACAACCACGTGGAACTGGGATTGTGGGCAGATCTCATGATCATCGCCCCGGCAACCGCTAACACCCTGAGCAAAATGGCTCGTGGTGAAGCGGACAATTTACTTGTCGCCACCTATTTATCGGCCAAATGTCCTGTTTACGTGGCTCCTGCCATGGATCTTGACATGTACCGACACGGAAGCACGGCGGATAACCTAGCGAAGTTGGAATCCTTCGGGAACGGTGTTATTCCTGCGGAGAGTGGTGAGCTCGCAAGTGGCCTACACGGAGAAGGTCGCATGGCAGAACCAGAGCATATCCGTGCCTATATCGAAGAAGAGTTTCGATCTAAAGGGTCCCTCGCGAGAAAGCGGGTGGTTATTACCGCAGGCCCCACCCAAGAGCCCATTGATCCGGTACGCTACATCGGCAACCGCAGCACAGGAAAAATGGGAATCGCCTTATCAGAAGCTTGTTTGAACCGTGGCGCCGAAGTTCAATTGATCCTCGGACCCACGCACATCGCGGTACCAGATCATCCGAATTTGATCACGGAGCGCGTGCAGACCGCTGAAGAGATGCATCGCGCCGCTCAGGCGCAATTTAAGAATAGCCACTTGGCCATTGCCAGTGCAGCTGTAGCGGATTTTAAGCCCGCTCATCAAGCAACACAGAAAATCAAGAAGGAGGGCGGTGTACCGCCTATTGAATTGAGCGCCAATCCTGATATCTTGGCAGAGTGGGGAGCATCTAAAACTACTCAGGTGGTGGTCGGCTTTGCACTGGAGACGGACAATGAGCAAGCCAATGCCGAGGGAAAGCTCAAGCGCAAGAACCTCGACGTCATTATATTAAACTCCTTGAAAGATGAAGGAGCTGGATTTGGCCACGACACCAATCAAGTCACGATTATTGACCGGAACAATAAGCAGGTCAAAATCGGGTTAAAAAGTAAATCGGAAATCGCGAGTGACATTGTCGATTTCCTCGAAAAAGAATGGATTCAGTGAAGCAGTTAGCGCTTTCCCTTTTGGCCTTAATCCTGGTTCTGCCTGCATCGCGCATGGAGGCACAGGAATTGAACTGCCGTGTGCAGGTGATCAGCCCGCAAGTTCAAAGCTCCAACAAGCAAGTCTTTCAAACCTTGCAGCAGGCCATTTTTGAATTCATGAACAACAAGCGCTGGACGGACCAGGTATACACCATGGAAGAGCGCATTGAATGCTCCATTCAAATCAACATTACGGATCAGATCTCTGCGGATGAGTTTTCCGGAACCATCAGCGTTCAAAGCTCTCGCCCCGTGTATAACTCTAGCTACAACACCACCGTCCTCAACTGGCAAGACAACAACCTCTGGTTCCGTTACCTCGAGTTTGCCCCATTGGACTTCAATGAGAACACTCATTTATCCAATCTCACCAGTGTTTTGGCTTATTACGCCTACATGATTATTGCACTGGACATGGAGACCTTTTCTCCGAAAGGAGGGGAGCCGTTCCTGTTGAAAGCACAAAAGATTGTGGGTAATGCTCAGGGCGATCGCGAGGCAAGCGGATGGCAACCCTTTGAGAGCAACCGAAACCGTTATTGGCTCACAGAACTCTTCTTTGACCAGAATTTTGAGCCCTTCCGCAACGGGTTGTACCTGTACCACCGCCAGGGACTGGATCAGATGACGGAAGACGACGCAGAGGGCCGACGAAACATCACCGCTTCCATCGAGGAAATGCACAAAGTGCATCGGAACCGTCCGAACAGCTTCTTGATGTCCGTCTTTTTCGACGCTAAGGCACAGGAAATTGCGAACATTTACAGCACTGATTTAGTCGAAGATAAGGCTAGGGTAGTCCAGCTCTTATCTGATCTGGCCCCGGGGCAGTCTCAACTATGGGACAAGCTCGGCACCAACAACTAAGTTTTCTATCTTCGCTCGTATGCTGAAAGAGCTGCGAATCTCCAACTACGCTTTAATTGAAGAATTGGGCCTACGGCCCGATGCCGCCCTAAACACCATTACTGGTGAAACCGGTGCAGGAAAGAGCATCATGCTCGGTGCACTCGGGCTGATTCTGGGACAGCGTGCCGATCTGAGCATCCTGCGTGATCCGGAGCAAAAATGCGTGGTCGAAGCCGACTTTGACCTTGGCGCATTATCCTTGGAATCCTTTTTCAAAGCGCATGATTTAGATTACGAGCAAGTCAGCATCATTCGACGAGAAATCATCCCCTCGGGAAAGTCAAGAGCTTTTGTAAACGACACACCTGTAAAGCTGCCCGTCTTGAGGGAGCTATGCGAATTCCTCATCGACATTCACGGTCAGAATCAAACGAGGTGGCTCGCGGATGGAGGCTTTCAATTAGACCTTGTGGATGGACTGGCGCAAAATGCCGTAGTCCTCAAGAACTACCGGGACTGCTATCGAAACTGGTCAAAACTCCAAAGGGACATCAAGGTCTGGGAACAACAAGAGCTGTCACAGAAGAATGAGCTGGACTACCATCAGTTCCTGCTGAACGAGCTCGAAGAGGCAGCCCTTTTACCTGATGAACTCAAAGGGCTTGAAGAAGAAGCCAAGACCTTAGAACATGCGGAGGACATACGAGAAAGCCTATCCAGTGGACTTCAACTATTGGATGAAGATGAGTCAGGTATTATCAACAATATCAAGATATTACGTTCTCAATTAAGTCGCCTCAGCTCCTGGAGCGACACCTATGCCCATTGGATGGAACGGATCGAGGCGCAGTTGATCGAGTGGGATGACTTGAGCTTCGAAATGAATCGCGCAGCGGCCGACGTAGTTGTAGACCCCGCGCGATTGGAGCAGGTGAATAACCGTATTGACCTGCTGCACAACCTCATGCAGAAGCATCACGTCGAAGACGTGTCTGGTCTACTCGAAAAGCAAGAAGAGCTTCAGCACAAGGTTTCTGATGTTACCTCCTTGGGCGATCGACTTGTAGAGGCCAGAAAAGAAAGCGGGATACTGCACGAACAGCTGTTGGAACTGGGCCGGGAACTAGGGGCATCGCGCCGTGAGGCGCAAAAACCGCTCATCAAAGAGCTAGAGGCCTTACTGAGCAGACTGGGCATGCCAGATGCGGCCTTTGACTTGCACTGGGTGGAGACCGAAGAGCCTGGTGACAAGGGTCTTGAAACCGTGGAGTTCTTGTTCTCTGCCAATAAAGGGAGAGCCCCTGAGCCTTTGAAAAAAGTGGCCAGTGGAGGAGAAATGAGTCGTTTCATGCTCGGAATGAAGAACCTGATGGCCCAGTATAAGCAGCTGCCGACCATTCTCTTTGACGAGATTGACACCGGTGTTTCCGGAGAAATCGCCGATCGGATGGGTACCTTGATGTCGGAAATGGGCTCCCGGATGCAGGTGATTTGCATTACGCATCTACCTCAAGTTGCAGCCAAAGGGTCCAAGCACTTCAAGGTTTATAAAGAGCTGCGAGCAGAGGATACTTACACGGATATCAAGGAGTTAAGTGGCGCGGATCGAGTAGAGGAGGTGGCTTCTATGTTGAGCGGGGCGAGGAAAAGCGACGCAGCAAGGCAGAATGCACGAGAGCTCTTAGAGGATCGCGTGGCTGGCTAAGGTCAATTGTTATATTTGTAACCCAAACAAATTAGTTATGGCTAACGGAATTTTAGCAGGAAAAAAAGGAATTATTTTCGGCGCTTTGAATGCAGAGTCCATTGCATGGAAAGTCGCTGAAATTGCACATGCAGAAGGTGCGCAGTTTGTATTGACCAACGCGCCCATCGCCATGCGTATGGGAGAAATCAACAACCTCGCGGAGAAATGCGGAGCGGAAGTGATTCCAGCCGACGCGACTTCATTGGAAGACCTAGAGAACTTGATTACGCGTTCTCAAGAAATCTTAGGCGGAAAGTTGGATTTTGTGTTACACAGTATCGGAATGTCGGTGAACGTGCGTAAAGGACGCCCTTACACGGATCTGAACTACGATTGGCTGACTAAGGGTTGGGACGTGAGTGCCGTGAGTTTCCACAAGATGATGCAGACCTTGTACAAACAAGATGCGATGTCGGAGTGGGGGAGCATCCTAGGCTTGACCTATATAGCTGCTCAACGAGTATTCCCAGATTACAACGATATGGCGGACAACAAGTCCTATCTCGAGAGCATCGCCCGCAGCTTCGGGTACTACTTCGGAAAGGAAAAGAATGTGCGCGTAAATACCATCTCTCAATCACCGACTATGACAACTGCCGGGTCAGGTGTTAAAGGATTTGGTGGCTTTTTCAAGTACGCGGATCAAATCAGCCCGCTTGGGAATGCTTCAGCCGAAGATTGTGCGAACTACTGCGTAAGTCTGTTCTCGGACTTCACGCGAATGGTGACCATGCAAAATCTCTTCCACGACGGCGGATTCAGCAATACCGGTATTAGCCAAGAGGTGATGAACTTATTCCAAGGAGACGAAGAATAAGCCGCCTTTCGAAAGACGATTTAAATCCATAAAAAAAGCCCCGAACTGTATTCAAGTCGGGGCTTTTCTATGATTATCGGCCTCAGTCTTCTTTTTCAGACTTCGCCGGATCTTCTTTCTCCGCTTTTGGAGCGTCATCCTTAGCCTTCTTTGGCTTGGCCTTCTTCTTGACCTTCACGGTAATCTCCTCTTTCTTTTCGTCGTAATCAACCTTTACGGTATCTCCTTCCGAAATCGAAGAGTTGATGATCTCCTCTGCCAATGGGTCTTCCATATAGCGTTGAATGGCTCGCTTCAATGGTCGAGCACCGAAGTCTCGATCAAAGCCTTTTTCAGCGATGAAGTCCTTGGCTTTCTCACTCAATTGCACCTTGTATCCCAATTCAGTAATACGCTGGTAGAGTTTGTCCAATTCGAGATCGATGATCTTGAAGATGTCCTCCTTAGCTAGGCTATTGAAGAGGACAACGTCGTCAATACGATTCAAGAATTCCGGAGCAAAGGCCTTTTTCAAGGCACCCTCGATTACGCTCTTGGCATGGGCATCCATGCTGTCCTGCTTAGCTGTGGTGCTGAATCCAACTCCTTGTCCGAAGTCCTTCAACTGACGAGAACCAATATTGGAGGTCATGATGACAATGGTATTCTTGAAGTCAATTTTTCGACCCAAGCTATCCGTCATCAAACCATCGTCCAAGGCTTGGAGTAGGAGGTTGAACACATCGGGATGTGCTTTCTCAATCTCATCGAGCAGAATAACGCTGTAAGGTTTACGGCGCACCTTTTCGGTGAGCTGACCACCTTCCTCATATCCGACATATCCCGGAGGCGCTCCGATCAAACGAGACACGGCGAATTTCTCCATGTACTCGCTCATATCAATACGAATCAAAGCGTCATCTGTATCGAAGAGCTTGGTGCTCAAGGCCTTCGCGAGCTCTGTTTTCCCGACACCTGTAGGTCCGAGGAAAATGAAACTTCCAATCGGCTTATTAGGATCTTTCAGCCCGGCACGGTTTCGCTGGATGGCTTTTACCACCTTGTCCACCGCGTCGTTTTGACCGATCACTTTATCCTTGAGTTCAGCAGCCATGTTCTTGAGCTTATTGCTCTCGTTTTGAGCAATGCGCTGCACGGGAATTCCCGACATCATGGCCACCACTTCCGCAACATTGTCTTCGTCCACGGTTTCACGGTGATTCTTGACTTCTTGCTCCCATTGACGCTTCGCTGCTTCCAACTCGGCTTCAATGCGCTTTTCATCATCACGTAATCGCGCTGCTTCTTCGTACTTCTGGCGTTTTACCACTTGGATTTTCTCTGCTCGAATACCTTCGAGGTCTTTCTCCAACTGGACAACCGTTTCTGGAACGCGAATATTCGAAATGTGCACACGGCTTCCCGCCTCATCTAAGGCATCAATGGCCTTATCGGGAAGGAAGCGATCACTGATGTACCGAGACGTCAAGGTGACACAAGCCTCCAGTGCGTCATTGGTATAGTTCACATTGTGGTGATCTTCGTATCGTTCACGGATGTTTTTTAGGATCTCCAGCGTTTCTTCCGGCGAGGTGGGCTCCACCATCACTTTTTGGAATCGACGCTCTAAGGCTCCGTCTTTTTCGATTGACTGACGGTATTCGTCTAGTGTGGTTGCACCGATGCATTGAATCTCACCACGGGCAAGGGCAGGCTTAAACATATTGCTGGCATCCAAGGATCCAGCTGCCCCTCCTGCGCCCACGATGGTGTGAATCTCATCGATGAACAAGATGATATCGTCGTTCTTTTCGAGTTCGTTCATCACCGCTTTCATACGCTCTTCAAACTGACCGCGGTACTTGGTACCCGCCACAAGAGAAGCTAAATCAAGAGTGATGACACGCTTGTCAAACAAGACTCGACTGACCTTTCGCTTCACAATACGCAAAGCCAATCCTTCGGCTATCGCCGATTTACCCACACCGGGCTCACCGATGAGTAGAGGATTGTTCTTTTTGCGTCGGCTCAAGATCTGCGAAACGCGTTCGATCTCTTTTTCCCGGCCTACGACCGGATCTAGTTTATCATCTTCAGCCAGCTTAGTCAGATCTCGACCGAAGTTGTCGAGTACTGGCGTACTGGATTTAGAATCTGTTTTCTTCTTAGAACTTCCGGAGCTAAACGGATTGCTCTTTCCTTCATCTTCAAATTCGTCATCGTCTTTATCAGAAAAGGGCAAGTCCGAGGTTGGTTTGTTCCCCAAATTGGAGTCCTCGCTGTAGTGCGCTTGATATTCTTCTTTCACTTTATCGTAATCCACACCGCTTTGACGCAAGATGCGGGATACAGGATCGTCTTCATTTCGCAAAATACAAAGGAGAAGATGAGACGTACCGATCACACTGCTTTTGAACAGCTTAGCTTCTAAGAAAGTCGTTTTCAAGGCTTTCTCAGCCTGACGCGTTAAGGGCAAGTTGGTACGCTTACTCACTTTAGTCGTCAAATCGCTTTTGCTGATCGACTCAATTTTCTTGCGAAAGGCAGGAAGGTCAACGCCCAGAGATTCTAAAATCTCAATAGCGATTCCTTCACCTTCGCGAATCAAACCAAGCATTAAATGCTCCGTGCCAATGTAATCATGCCCTAAGCGCAGAGCTTCCTCCTTGCTGTAGCCGATCACATCTTTGACTCGGGGTGAAAAATTTTCGTCCATTTGCTTGGTGTTTCAGAGGTAACGCAAGTGCTACCTCAAGGGTTTATATCAAATGTAGCCAATGCACTATTAAAACGACTTTAACGTCAAAATCATTTTATCAACAGTGCGTGTGCAAAAAAGTCCAATTTTCATGCCATTCAGCAACCCTGACAGGACGTCGTTTTGGTATATTCGTACGTTATTAAAAAGTTAATTCTCACAACCTGGATTGAGCATGAGTGAAGAGAGAATTGTTCCCATAAACATTGAGGAGGAGATGAAATCGGCCTACATCGATTATTCGATGTCGGTCATTGTGTCACGCGCCTTGCCAGATGTCCGCGATGGACTCAAGCCGGTGCACCGTAGAATCCTCTTTGGGATGTATGAATTGGGCGTTTTGTCGAACCGCCCATACAAGAAATCAGCGCGTATTGTCGGGGAGGTCTTGGGTAAGTTTCACCCACATGGTGACACTGCCGTGTACGACGCAATGGTGCGTATGGCCCAGCCGTGGTCACTGCGCTACATGATGGTAGATGGCCAAGGTAACTTTGGTTCCGTAGATGGAGATAGTCCAGCGGCCATGCGTTACACCGAAGCACGCTTGCAGAAGTTGGCCGAAGAGATGTTGACGGACATTGATAAAAACACCGTTGACCATCAGCTCAACTTTGACGACACCATCAAAGAACCAACCGTACTACCTGCCAAGATTCCAAACCTCTTGGTGAATGGAGCATCTGGAATCGCAGTCGGTATGGCCACGAACATGCCACCTCACAACCTCAGTGAAGTGGTGGACGGCACCTGCGCCTACATTGACAACAAAGACATCGAAGTCAGTGAGCTCATTGAGCATGTGAAAGCACCGGATTTCCCGACGGGAGGGGTGATTTACGGTTATGAAGGAGTTCGCGAGGCTTTTGAAACGGGTCGAGGACGCGTAGTTATGCGTGCCAATGCGAACATCGAGGAGGTAGATGGTCGCGAGGCTATTGTCGTCACGGAGATTCCATATCAGGTCAATAAGGCCGATATGATCAAGAAGACGGCCGATATGGTCAACGACAAAAAGATCGAGGGCATCTCCGATATTCGTGATGAAAGTGATCGGAACGGAATGCGCATCGTGTACATCATCAAGCGCGACGCCATCCCGAACATTGTCTTGAATACGCTGTACAAATACACCGCGCTTCAGACATCTTTCAGCGTGAACAACATTGCCTTGGTAGGTGGCCGCCCAAAGCAGCTCAACCTCAAGGACATGATCGTTCATTTCGTGGATCACCGTCACGAAATCGTCGTACGCCGCACCCAGTACGAACTGGAACAAGCGGAAAAGCGAGCTCACGTTCTCGAAGGGCTCCTGATCGCGCTGGATCACCTAGACGAGGTTATTGCCTTAATTCGTGCAAGCCGCACCCCTGAAGACGCACGTAATGGCTTAATGAGTGAGTTTAGCTTGAGTGAAATCCAGGCGCGGGCCATTCTGGACATGCGCTTGCAGAAGCTTACCGGACTCGAGCGCGATAAGATTAAAGAAGAGCATGCAGAATTGATGAAGACCATCGAGTACTTGCGTTCCATCTTGGATAGCGAGGACAAGCGTATGGAGATCATCAAGGAAGAATTGCTTGAAATGAAAGAGAAGTACGGGGATGAGCGTCGTACACAGATCAACTACGCCGGTGGAGATCTCAACATCGAGGACATGATTCCGGACGAGGACGTGGTGATCACGATTTCGCACTTGGGGTACATCAAACGTACACCTCTCGCCGAATATAAGAAGCAGCGTAGAGGAGGGGTAGGACATCGCGGTGTCAGCACGCGCGACGAGGACTTCCTTGAATACCTCTTTGTCGCCAGTAACCACAACTACCTCTTGTTCTTCACCGAGCAGGGCCGTTGTTTCTGGTTGCGCGTTTTCGAGATTCCAGAAGGAGGGAAGGGATCTAAAGGTCGAGCCATTCAAAACTTGATCAATATCCCGTCCGACGATAAGGTACGTGCCTTCATTAACGTGACTTCTCTCAAAGACGAGGACTACATCAACAGTCACTACATCATGATGTGCACCAAGGCTGGCCAAGTCAAGAAGACCAGCCTGGAAGCGTACTCTCGTCCGCGTGTGAATGGAATCAATGCCATTACCATCCGAGAAGGAGACATGCTTTTGGAAGCTAAATTGACTACCGGAGACAGTGAAATCCTCATGGCGGCCCGTAACGGGAAGGCCATTCGATTTGACGAGTCAGCTGTCCGCCCCATGGGAAGAACAGCCTCCGGAGTTCGCGGAATGCTCTTGGCCTCAGATGACGATGAAGTCGTCGGTATGGTCTGCGTCAATGACCTTGAATCGGATATCCTCGTGGTCAGTGAGCGCGGATACGGTAAGCGTACCAAGGTTGACGACTATCGAAAGACGAACCGTGGTGGTAAAGGAGTGAAAACACTGAACATCACCGACAAAACTGGGGAGTTGATTTCCATAAAAAACGTTGTAGATACTGATGATTTGATGATCATCAACAAGAGCGGAATCACCATTCGCCAGGGCGTTGAAGAGCTCCGTGTAATGGGACGTGCAACGCAAGGTGTTCGATTGATTAACCTTCGTGAAGGCGATGAAATCGCTGCGGTGACCAAAGTAGCCGTTGAAGATGACGACGAGCCTTTATTGGATGAAGATGGCAACCCAATCCTCTCTGAAGAAGGTGCTGAAGAAGGCACTGAAACCAACGATCAAGAAGAGGGCGGAGAGGCCTAAATCACACCTTTGGTACAGAAATTGCCCGTTTCTTCATGAAACGGGCTTTTTTTATGCCCACAATAGATGTAATTTTGACGCGAACCCAAGACCAATTAATGAAAATGAAAAAGTTAGTTGTCCTTTTCGCCGCAGTATTGATCTCTGCGGTATCAATGGCTCAGGGAGCTGCAACCAGTACCGCCATCATTCGCCTACGCGCCGATGATTGGTTAGAAGCCAAAGGATATATCGACCAAGCCTACGACGAGATGATGGAAGCGAGAGCTGAAAACCGCGTCGTAAAAGAAAAGGTGGCCTCCAAGTTTTGGTACCACCGTGCTATGATTTACCAGCGCATTTCCGTTTCTAACGATCCACAATTCGCAGAATACAAAAAACCTGCATTGGGTACAGCCGCGGATGCTCTCGAAGAACTCTTTGCTGTGGACCAAAAAGGCTCGTACACCAAGGAAGGAAAAGAGCTGTACGCGTATGTCATCAACGGATACTTGAACCGTGCCTTTGACCAAATCGACACCGAAGAATTCTCTGGAGCAAGAAGCGATTTCGAGCGTGCATACGAGTTGAAAAAGAATCCAATCGTAGGTGAAGTAGACACTACGACTTTGTACAACGCCGCTTTGATGGCACAGTACGGAGAAGAGTACGAAGAAGCTATTCGCTTGAATCGAATGCTTATCGAAATGGATTATCAAGGAGCGCGTACGTTTGTGCTTTTGAGCCAGATCTACAAGCAAATGGAAGACGAGGAAGGTGCCATTGCCGTTGTTCGTGAAGGCCGTGAGAAATATCCTTCTGATCGTGATCTGTTGATCGAGGAAGTGAATTACTACATCGGTAAAGGCGACGATCAAAAAGCGACCGAAACCTTGAACTTAGCTGTAGAAGCTGATCCAGGAAATGCATTACTTTGGAACGCCTTGGGAACCATCCAATTGAAACTCGGCGATGAGGAGAAGGCTATGGAAGCTTTGAGCAAAGCAGTTGAATTGAACGATTCTTTGCCTGAAGCACATTATTCACTCGGTGTAATCTGGGTAGAGCGCGCCAACGGAATGGTGGAGAAATTGAACGCTGATGGCGTTTCCGATTCAGAATACGAGAAACTCAAAGAAGAGCAACTCGGATATTTCCGCAAAAGCTTGCCGTATTTCGAGAAAGCCCTCGAGCTTATGCCAGAGGATTTGTTGACTTTGGACGCTTTGAAGGTAGTATACTACAAACTCGATATGACGGACAAGTCCATCGAAATGAAAAAGCGCATTGACGCGCTGCAAGGATAATCTCCTGAGATAAGAATAGAATAGAGGCCTCACAGACGTGGGGCTTCTTTTTAACTCAAATTACTAATTAACATAATATTAATTATAGGACATATGTAGTTCATGATGTACTGAACATAAACCACTTAGAATTCGTTCCTTTGCAGCTCTTAACACGATAATACACTCAAATGAGTCAAGTAAAACAAAACGATACGGTACGTGTCCACTATACCGGAACTCTAGCGGATGGAGAAATTTTCGATTCATCACGCGAACGTGAGCCGCTCGAATTTACCCTTGGTCAAGGCCAATTAATCCCCGGTTTCGAGAATGGCGTCATCGACATGAAAACTGGTGAGACCAAAACCGTTCACATTCCTGCAGCCGAAGCCTACGGCGAACGTCGCGAGGAAATGATTCAGGAAGTTCCCAAAGACCAATTGCCTGAAGAAATCAAGCCTGAAGTCGGAATGACGCTGTTTAGCCGCACTCCAGACGGACGCGAAATGCCTTTGATTGTCTCTGAAGTTCTTGAGACGAGTATCATGGTCGATGCCAATCACCCATTGGCTGGAAAGGACCTCACTTTTGAAATCGAATTGGTCGAGATCAAATAAGAGAGTTAACATAATAATAGAGAAGCCTTCCTTTTGGAGGGCTTTTTTTTGGCCCTACGGGCCGATGCTTCAGGTTTTCTGCACCCCTAAAGTTTTGAGGTGGTACCTCAAATAAGCATAGGTAATCAAAGTGGAAAGGCCGTCGGCTAAGGGAAAACTGAAGAATACCCCGTCCAAGTCAAACCACCGGGGTAAAATCAAAATAAACGGAATCAACAGAAAGGCCTGTCTGGAAAGGGTCAGTATCAAGCCCGGCCATACCTTCCCTATCGCCTGAAAATAGGCTGCTCCAATGAGTTGAACCGCAATAATGGGCGTCAGAGAAAACACGAAGCGCATTGGTCTTGGCGTCTGTGCTATGAGTTCCGGATCCGTGGTAAAGACCCTTGTCAGTGCTTCAGCGCCGAACATCACTCCGAAGAAGACCCCTACACTTAAAATGCTCCCGTACTTAAAGGCCACTCCAATGGATTCTTTCACTCGGTCCCAAGACTGTGCTCCATAGTTGAATCCCGCAATGGGCATAAAGCCTTGCATGGTTCCAATCACGGGGAATAAGGCAAACATCATGATGCGGTTGATGATCCCCCAGACGGCAACACCGGTTTCCGCCCCGTAGCGAAACAGCGCTTGATTCAAAACAACGCTTAACAAGCTTATGGCCGCCTGCCGGGCAATTGTAATGCCACCAATACTCATGGTCTCCCGAATGATGCTCAAGTCCGGCACCAAGTTTTCGACACTCAAGGTGAGTTCAGATCGACCAAAGGCAAAATACCCCAAGGAAAACAGCGCCGAACCTATATAGGCTATGGTTGTCGCATACGCTGCGCCTTCAATGCCCAAGTCCAGCCAAACAATCATAATCGGATCCAAGATCAAATTGACCACGGCCGGTATGACCAATACATACATCGCCGCCTTGGGCCGCCCCTCGGCCCGCATCACATTGTTGGCCATCATGGCTATGATCAGCGCCGGAAGTCCGTAAAGAATGATCATGAAATAACGCTGCGCATAGGGAAAAATCCCTCCCTTTGCACCAAACGTGCTCAGAATCGGATCCGCATAAAGCACGCCGAGCAGAACAAACACCGCGCCCAGCACAAAGACAGCCGAAATCATGTTGCCAAAGGCCAGATTCGCCCGATCCAGTTGTCTTGCGCCCAAAGCCCTAGAGATGATACTGCTCCCCCCTATTCCAATGGCCATCCCAATGGAAGAGATTAAAAAACTAATGGGAAGTACGACAGTAATCGCACCAATTCCCTCACTACCCACATAGCGTCCTACGAAGATGGTATCCACAATATTGTAGATGGACATCACCAAGAATCCAATGGAAGCCGGAATGCTTTGTTGAAGGAGAAGTTTAGGAATGGGGAGGACGCCTAGGTCATCAGAACGGCGTGATTCGTTTTTTGGCACGATTTTTATTCTATTCTAAGTGCATCAAATCCAAAAGCGATGAAAACGAAGATAGCCTTTTTCCCCCTCCTACTTGCCCTACTCATTGGTACGGCACAGATCAGTTGTAAAAGCACTTATGGCACTAAGGTGAAACAACCTTTTAGCGGCAATAAGTATGAAAGTGACAAAAAGTGGTTTCGAGCCGTAGGCTCAGGCGAAAGCGTGAAAGACAATATCGCTCGCGACAAAGCCGAACTCGACGCCAAACAGCGTCTGGCCTCGCAAGTCGGTACCAATATGAAGCGTGTAGCTGATCAATACTTGGGGCAAACCGAGAACGCCAATAATGCTGATGTCGCGGACAAGTTTCAGAGCTTGGTGCGAGAAGTCATGAACACGCCTATGGCCGATCTGCGCAAGTTCGATGAGGAAGTCTTCTACACAGATGAGCAGAAGTACCGCATCTTCGTCGCTTATGAAATCAAGAAGAAGGACATGCTCAAATTCATGAAGAAGCAGGCGAAGCTAAACAGCAAACTGGATGACATCACCAGAAAACGCATCGAGGAGATAATCGATGAAGAATTGAAGCAATACGAGGACGATTAAATCGATTTCGTCTTGCTGAGTTTGGCCGTCTCTACGACCACATCCCCTACTTCGTTCGTATAGAACATCCGCTCAAATTGGCGGCCAAACTCAATCTCCTCTGCCGTATAACTGTAGCGCGTATAAACCGTTTGTCCGAAGCTCTCATCGAAGCCCTTCAAGAGCACGAGTATCTCACCCCCATTCTTTGTCACGTCCTCCGCACTTAAACCGTATAGAGGACTTTCGGAATCAATAGGATGAACCAAGGTCCAGTTCATCGGAAAGAAGGTAACCTTGTCCAAGGTCAACGGAAGTCGGTGGTACCGGCGCTCTATATGACCTTCATTCATCACTTCATACTTGTACATCACCGTTGCTTCCATTTCCATCAATATGTTGTGACGGAGATTGACAATCCGGAACATCAGGGCCGTTTGATCCCTGAAAGGCGTGACGAGCGCGATTTGACTAAAGCCAATTTTAGCCTGTGGATGACTGAATCGCCCATAGAGCAGCCCTGTAGCAAGTGCAAAACCCATAAGCCCGAGCAGAGCTTCAAAAGAACTGATCAACCCAGCTAGGTGACCTACTGGCGAGATAGCACCATACCCTACTGTGGTAAAGGTCTGTACGCTGAAGTAAAAGGCATAGAGAAAGGCATCGAGCCCTGTATCGATTGGCGGCAGCCCCTGAAGGCTATCGAGACCGATGGCCAAGTAGATCAGAGAAAAGAACGCATTGACCAGAAAGTACAGACCGAAGATCAAGCCCAAGAATTTGGGCCAGCTCATTTCGATCAGCCATTTATATGAATCCCTGAAAAAATCACCAGTGTGGTCCCTTCGAACGTTGAAGGTCCCATCTCTATTAATGACGCGTTTACTCTTTCCCAGGTACTTTTGACCTAATCCCGGATCCGAGGTACTTGTCTGCTGTTTCGCCATGTAATCGAAGATAATATAATTCCCACTTTAAGCTATATTAGCCTCAAAGCAGAACGTAATGGCGGAATCCGTAGATGCAGTAATAGTTGGGGCCGGTATGGCCGGACTCGTCGCAGCCCAACACTTAAGGGAAGCCGGGAAATCGGTGAAAATCATCGAGAAAGGAAAGCAACCTGGAGGGCGCGTAAGAACCGATGAAGTTCAAGGCTTTCGATTGGACCGTGGATTCCAAGTTCTTTTAACCGCTTACCCAGAAGCCCAGCGCTACTTTGATTACGAAGCTCTTGACCTTCGCAATTTTGAAAGTGGCGCCCTGGTCTTTCAAGGACGGCGCCACAACCGCTTTTACAACCCGCAGCGCCATCGAGATAAGTTTGTCCCCACCTTGCGCAGTGGCCTGGCGACTGTTCGTGATTTGACGATTCTTATGCGCCTTGCGGCGCGATGGAAACGAGCCACGCCAGCAGAACTCTTCCAACAGGATCAAATAACCACACGGGAATACCTAAAGCTTCAAGGCTTCAGCAACACTTTTGTCGATCGCTTCTTGGAGCCCTTTATGACGGGAATCTTTCTAGAGCAAGGGCTTGAAACCCCTCAACGTATGTTCGAATTCGTCATGAAGATGTTCAGTGAGGCGCCCGCGGCGATACCGGCTATGGGTATGGGTGCACTTGCCGATCAATTGGCATCAAAACTGCCAGAGGGTACCATAGTCTACGGAGAGGAAGTACGTAACATTCGCAGTGGAAGTGTTAAAACGCGCTCTGGGAAGATCTTCGAAGCGCCCATTATCATCATGGCCACGGACCCGACAAATATGCTTCGGAATTTCGTAGAGGAGCATCAGCCCTATCGTTCCGTAGTGAACCTATATTTTTCTGCGGACAGAGCTCCATTTAGCGATAAGCTCATCGCCTTGAATTATGGCGGATCTCGATGGGTCAATAATCTAGCCGTATTAACCAACCTATCCCCTAAGCTAGCTCCTGAAGGGAAACACCTCATTTCCGTATCCGTGGTCCGAGATACCGAGCTCGGTGAACGCGACCTACAGAAACTCGTTAAAAGTGAACTCTCCCAAGCCTTTGGACCTGAAGTCAACGACTGGCAACATCTTCGTTCCTATTTTATTTCAAGAGCACTCCCCTCACCTTCTGTATTCGACATGGAATTAGAAGATCAGGACGTCATCTATCAAAACGGAATATATCTAGCGGGAGACTACCTGCTCAACGGTTCGTTACAGGCTGCGCTATACAGTGGACGAAGAGCCGCAGAAGTGGCTTTGAAAAAGCCAGCTGCCCAAGCTAAAGAAGTCGAAGTCGAATCAGCCTCAAAATAAAAAAGCCCCAAAGTCAACGACTCCGAGGCTCAATGTGTTCTACCCTAACGTATCCTTACGCCCCTTTCGGGTCTTGTTGCAACACGTTTAATGGCAACTTATGCTCTGAAATATCCAACGAGATGAAGTAAGCCTCCATTTGGTTGCTGATCTGAATGTACTCAGCTCCGGCTTTCCCTTGAATCTCATTGAAGTACTCCTCTAAACGAGCTACGTTCTTCTTCATGTTTTCCACACGATCAAAACGCCCGTAAACAGCGTCCGCTTCGTTACTGGAGTATTCCTTTTCGAAACCTTCAACTTTGCTTTTCCAAGCGTCAATACGCTCTTTCAACTTGGCAATTCGGGGATCTAGTGCTTCTGACACAATACAATGCTTTTAATTCGGAGCAAAAATAAGACTAATTTGTTTGTTTTCCTCCATCTCTTCAATCCAAGCGCGAATAAGTTCCACCCCTTCACGATGCACAGATGAACGCCCCAATTCCGGCATCATAACACCGGGATCAAGACTTTCCATCCGATAGAGTAGAATGCTCTCCTGCGGTGCGCCAGGAACTATATCGTACAAGCGCCCGCCTGAACCCTTCCCGGCGGCCACTGGTTTCTTACCGATCCCCAATTCGTAACCATCCTGAGCGTAAACAGATAGATCTAAACCACTTGTTTTCGCTGGCCCTCCGGGCCGATGACAAGTCCCACAGTTTATGTCCAAGTAAGCTCGAGCCCTATCGTTCAAGCGTTCATGGGGTTGATCCCACTGAGCCAGCTTTGGCCACCCCGAGTCGGGTGCACCCTTGAGGTATCCCTTTTCTATCCACTCTACTACATGGCTTCCTTCATCTCTATGAAGTTGCCGTACTGAGGGTCCCAAAGGCGTAATACCACCGTTCAGCATGTGGCAGCTTTTGCATTGATTGATGGTTGGAACCTTGTAGGTCAAATCGCGCTCAACACCAGCATGCTCGAAAGCTAGGTCAAGTCGAGCACCGGTTACACTCAAATAGGCCTCCGATTGCTCCTCGTTCCATACATAGCTGATCGGATTCCATTCGCCTTGTTCAAGCTGGAGAAGACGTGTTTCAACGACTCTGCGTTTCTGGTCAGATCCTTTATTCTCCTTTTCATAAAGGAAATTCTTGACGATAATAGTTCCCTCTGGAAACTGAAGCACGTCTCGATCGTCGTAGACCATTTTAGCCTCTTCGTTAGGAAGTACAATGAATCGCTCCTTGTCCGCATAGTCGGTGAAAAGTGGTGTATTCAAAGAATACGGAAGAACGAGTCCATGAGCCGGTTTAAGCTTGGACATCGGAGTTTCAAAAAAGCCGTATTCGCTCAGTCGCGATCGTCCGAACCCTTTTTCACTCAAAGCGATTGCTCGATTCATGAGCTCAGTATCGGACTTGATGGTCGCTTTAGCTGAATCTTCCTGGGAATCCTTCGGGCCGCAGGCCCAAAAAACTAAGGAAATTCCGATGAATACCCAGAGTCTCATGGGCAAGCAAAAATTGATTTGTCATGGCTGATGGCCTCGAAGCCTTTGCCGGCATCCAAATCCGCAAACCTCGTTTCGATATCCTCTGCGAGGCAAATCTTGTATTCGGAAGATTGAAGTTCCTGACGGTCGGAAATACCAGGAGGAAGAACACCGTCGTACACAATGTCTGGGGTTTCGAAAGGAAACTTCAACAGAAACAAACGGCCAAAATCATGGCTTGTAGCAGGAAGGACATACGAGTTCGAAACGGTGTTGTTCTCCAGTCTAATTCCTCTTGGATACGGATTATAGGCCGCATCCTCTTCATACTTGCGGTTAATCTGTTGGGCGCTACCCGCATTTGAGTTCTCGGAGTCGTTATCGCCTGTCAACTCACTCACCAGTGCGTAGCTAATAATAGCTGCACCGACCGTCCTATTTTCCAGAATCTCATTGTCATGCACGTAAACATCCTCTGTTGCCAGAATCATGAATCCTGAACCAGGTGGAACGGCGGCGACAATGTTTCCTTCAGGCGCAAAATTCTTACGGTTATTTTCAACGACTACATTGTCGTAGGCCTCAATGTCTTTTCCAAACTGAGTCAGTCCAGGTAGGTCAAAAATGAGGATGCCTCCTGTGTTGTCGGTGGCTTCGTTTCCATAGATTTTTACCCATCTCGAATTCTCGGATTCGATTCCAGCGACATTCATATATGCCTTGTTATTTCGGATAATTACTGAGTCTGATTGGCCTACGTAAATACCAGCATCACTAGCCCCCATGGCCTCACACTCGTCGATCAGAACATTTCGGCATTGAACAGGATAAAAGCCGTAGGCTCCATTCGTTTCATCAATAGGACCCGTCCAAGCAACTTTGACACGGAGAAATGAAATTCCATCGGTATCCATCACTTTGATGTTATCTCCTTCCGCGTCTTCAACGGTAAAGTCCTCGAAGACGACATTCTGGCTATTGACAACCCGAATTCCCTCCGCCCCTTCGCTCTGATCAAGAAAACTCAGAACAGTCTTGTCCATTCCAGCCCCTCGAACCGTTACGTGACGAACTCCATCCAAGATTAAGGACCTGTCGAAACGAAAATGCCCTTCAGGCAACTCAATAACAGAACTATCCTCAGCAGTAAGAAAGACCAATTCGATATCCTCGCCATCAGCTCTAAAATTTCTCTCCGGATTATAGGTGTCAGTACATCCAACAGCCAGCAACATCAAACAACACAGACCGAAACCGATTCGCATACTCATTAGGTTTTGTTGCAAATTAAGGGATTCTACCTAAATATCGCAGACCTCTAGCTTGTACAAATCTGCCCCGTACTTCTTCAATTGTAGGTCAAATACGATGGTATCCTCACGGCTCGACTTCTGGGTACAATAGCGGTGATCAAAGCCCCTTCCGTTTAAGAATGCTTCGTGAACTTCTCGCACGCCTCGAGCGCGCAGCTCCTGAAGAATTTTGTAGTTCCTAGCAATCCGCTTTTGAATGGGACGGCATTCGGCGCTGCGCGCTCGACGCATTTCGTTGTGGTACGCATTCCGGCAATGGTCGTCGCAGAACTTCTTATCCACTCGACCAGTAATGCGTTCTTGACAATGTAGACAGTGTTTTGACATAGGTCAAATTTGCACTGCTACGAGGACTAGGAATGGACCTTAATTCCCCAATATGCCAAAAGGTAAGACCCTATGCTATAGGGTTATGGATTAGCGACTGTCGGACACCTTTATACTTCTCCCAATCGAATCGCTCAAGAAAATCAATTGCGCCTTTAGCCCCATAAAGAAATAAGTCCCTTTTCTCTTCATTGGTCATATTGAAATTGAGCCAATGAAACTTCTGGTCTACATCTAAGCGACAAATCAAGTGGCTGTAATCCTCGTTGCGCAATAGAAAATCGAGATCGTGTATTTGCCTCATGGTACTGATCATAGCGCCCATAAACGGCATGAGCTTTCCTGTGGACCCGTAGTTTTCACGGTACTGTGACAAACGCACCCCAAAAGTTGGTCTTCGCGGGACCGCATTCTTTCGATGAAAAACATTAATGGGGAAATTGCTCAGCATTCCGCCATCGACCATTTCCACTTCAGGAGGAATGGGCCCTTTATAGCGCGCGTGTTCCCACCAGCGCTCCTTGGCCTCCGGTCCCTGAGGAATAGTGCTGAAACGAACGGGTTCAAAGAAAATGGGAACGGACATGCTCGCTCTCACCCAACGGGCTGGATTCTCCTGATCAGGATTGGAAACATACAGCTCACCCATCGCTGGGAATTGAACCTTGGTCTTTGTAGTGACATCCGAAGCTATTACCGTCCACTTGGGCTTCGATTCAATGCTGTTCCCTTTCCTGTCTCTAAAACCACTTGGGTTAACCCTTTTTCTTTCTAGGTCTAACGTTGACTCCACGCCCTGATCTTTTAAGAGCTTCTCGAGCCAAGTGTAGAATACTATACCCGGATTCATGCCGAGTTTTGAACGTAGGAGGTTCCATATTTTTATTCCCTGGAAAATCAGTCTCCTTTTGGCCTTGCCTCCTTTCCCCTCTATAAGCAGCTGAATGGTCCTCTTGATCTTCGGATTCCCGTCGACAAAATCAAATAAGTTTTGTGCTGCCAATGCTTCTAGCGCTACAACCGATTTAGCCTCGGAGGTTGTGCCAATGCTGGCCATGAGTAAGGTATTTATGGCTCCAGCGGAAGTCCCTGCTAAGTCGTAGAACCGAATCCCCGCTTCCTCCATAATGTGCGTGTATCCGAGGAGAGCGATGCCCAATACTCCACCCCCTTCTTGCACGAGATCCGCATATTGATACCCATCATCATCAATAATATCGGAATAAACGCGCTCAGGATCGGCTTTAATCGCCCTTGCTTGGGCGATGAGATCGCGCATAGGTTCATATTCCAAAAAGAAATCGGAGGTCAATTGTTCAGGCATAATTAGGAAGTGTTGCTACCTGAAAATTAATGAAAAATCACCTAACCGATCCTAGTGCCGTTTTTCACGATTTGGTCTGGCTGGAGCAATACTACTCCTGAATCGGAAAGTCCACCGAGAATGAGAACCTCGCTTTTATGAGGTCCGATTTGTTTTGGAGGGAAGTTGACAACAGCAACGACTTTTTTACCCAGCAAGCCCTCAGTTGTATAGTGATCTGTGATTTGTGCACTGGTTTTCTTCACTCCTAAGGGTCCAAAATCAACGCGAAGAATATACGCTGGGTTGCGGGCTTCAGGGAAAGGCTGAGCATCGATAACCTCACCGATTCTGAGGTCAACCTTTGAAAAATCCTCCCAAGTTATGGTCGGGATCAAAAGACTACACCGATTTCTAAAGAGAGCATTCTATTTTCAGCATCCCCCTCAACAAACATGGTATTTATCCCTTGATCATACGTTAAGTCAAGAGTCAAGAACCACAAATCAATTCCTAACCCCGCTTGCCATGACCATATGTTTTCATTGAAGTCTTCAATATTCCAAGCCTCGGGATCATTTGGATCCGACTCAAGATTGAATACACGGGTCCATGCAGGTCCTCCGTTAAGCCGAAGTTTGAACAGTTCCCCATTGACAATATTGTAGCCTAATCGCGCCGGTACTTGAATAGATTGGACATCTAAGGTGAAATTAGCTGCACCCAAGGTATCGGATCCCAGTACGACCAAGTCAGACGACCACCTTTTCCAATAAACACCAGGGTAAAAATGAAATCTCTTACCAAAACGGAACGAAACGCCTAGGTCCGTACCCACGCGTGCCTCGCTCTGGTCAATGATTTCGTCTGTCGTAAGACGTGAAAGTGTCAGCCCGGCCTGAGGTTGAATCTTAACCTGCCCGAAAGAATTCAGGGAAATCAGCACCAGCAAACCGAGAGTCCAAAGTCTTTTCATATCTGATCTCATCTTAAAGGAAGACGGGTTTACGTTTCCAAAGTTCGCGCAATTCCGGCGGAATGTCGATTAGTTCGTCGGCAAAGTCGTCCATCTCGTCCTTAGTCTTTGAAGAAATCAAATCCGCGAGCTCCCTTGAAGCTTCTTCGCCCAATGCATAGGGAAACATGGAAAAGACTAAAAACGGTCCGTGCCCATGTCCTAGGATTTGATATTCATCCATATCTGAGACGCGCTTACCCGTAACTATGCAACGATCGAGCCAGAGTTCAGTATTCAGGTCATATTTACGCAGCATCTCCGCTCGATGACGCATCGGTCGCATCCTTTCTCTAAAGAATTGCTCTATGACTAAACTTGAATCCGCACTAATACGAGATCGTGAATCTTCAATACATGCAAAGCACACGGCATACTCGTAAATGGTATCCCCTGGCTTCAGGGCCTTTTCAATAATGTACTCTACGTCCTCTGCAAGAAGAGGGCGCTTGCAACGACTGCATGTGCTAAAGGGGTCTTTTGATTCAAAAGGATAAAAAACCTCTGGGAGCGGAATGTATGGAAAGTCCTCTCGAAGCATCAGACTAATATAAGTCATTTAGTTTGAGTCATTTCCAGGCATCATTTAGTCCAGATTATTGATTGCTATTATTTGAAACGTTTATAAATGTTTCCCTACCGACTGATTGGCGGCATTCTAGTGTTCTTCGTCTTCGAACTAATGAAAAATAATATGTCTAGTATTCGAAATCGAATTCAGCTCATAGGAAATCTTGGAGCTGATCCGGAAATCAAAGAAATGGAAAGCGGTCGTAAACTCGCCAAGTTCTCCGTAGCAACCAATGAGATCTATCGCAATCAAGAAGGCGATCTCGTCACAGAAACTCAATGGCATCGTCTGATTGCCTGGGGACGAACCGCCGAATTGGCAGAGGAATTCTTAAAAAAAGGAAGTGAGGTTGCCGTTGACGGCAAAATCCAAACTCGTTCGTACACGGATAGTGAGGGTGAACAGAAATTCCTCACGGAAGTCGTCGTAAACGAACTTCTTATGACCGGTGCAAAGAAGAAGGCCGGCTAAACAATGCAGAGTTCCGTAAGGACGAGAAAGGAGCTATCGCTAATCGAATGTTTCACTGCGCCTGACGATCGAGTCGAGCAGCGATAGCGCCTTTCTTTTACCTTCTTATTATCGCTCCCAAGTATCTTCAGGGGCAATCATCAATGAAGGGATACGAGCTTCAAGTATGGCTTCGTTCAGGTTTGAAACTTCGTTGTCCATAAGCGCATAGAACTGCTCAAGGAATTGATCGACCTCTAAGGTCAGTTCAGCAGCCACTTCTCTAGCTTGTTGCGTAGGCGGATAATTGCCGTTTTGTGAAATGGCTCCCACATGACCGAGCTTATTCGTGAGCTTTATTGGAAAATTCAGCATGTCTTGATTGCTGGAAAGCTTCACTTGATAAAGCGCTTCTTCTACATCTTTTAGTCCTTTTTTAAGACTCTTGAGAGACTCTGAAATCGATGAGTCCGCTTCAGTAGTGCGAGATTCGACGAGGGAGATCTGTTTTTTTAAGGCACGGATGTTTCGAATCGCCACATGGGCTTCCGATACCTTGCGGTTAATGGACCAGCAAAACTCGAATTGTTCAACAAGCTCCTCATCCGTTGATTCTGATCTAGGGTCTGAAAGTAGCGTGAAAGGCTGCTCTAGGTTAGACGATCCTAGCGTTAACGATACAGAATAGTCACCGGGAGGTGCCATTGGGCCGCCCATGCCGGCATACCACATCCACATTCCATCAAACTCCTCGGCATCCGGATAGCGCATGTTCCAAACGAAGCGCTGCCAACCCGAGTCTTTAGTCAGCTTCTCTTCCTTTTCTTGGGGATGGGTACTGTAGGTTTTAATGAGTTCACCATCGGCGTCCTTAATGCTCAAGATTAGCGTATCTTCATCTTCAAGGCTCGGAACGAAATAGTCCACATATACCCCAGACCTCCTATTTTGACCGGTGGTTCGACTTCCTCGTCCGTAACTCCCAACGCGGAATGCATCACTCGGAGTCAATAAGCGCAGATCTTCTACGTTTTGGTGCTCCGCATACAAGGGAGAGATGTCATCGAGTACCCAAAAACTTCTACCCTGGGTAGCTGCAATCAGGTCCCCAGACTTGAGAGCCAAGTCCGTTATGGGCACAATTGGAAGATTCAATTGGAGTGAATCCCAAGATGCTCCATCGTTTTGAGAGTACCAGACGGTGCGTTCAGTTCCAGCGAAGAGAAGACCTTCTTTTTCGGGTGAGCACCGAATAACTCGAGTGAAATCATCTTCAGGAAGTCCTTCAGAAATCAGTGACCATTGCTTTCCATAATTACTGACGCGATACAAGTAAGGGCTGTAGTCTCCGAGTTTGTAACGGGTAACCGCCAAATAAACCACTCCATCTTCCCATGGAGAAACCTCCAAACTGTTGATCATGCTCCATTCCGGAAGCTTGCTGGATGTTACATTTTCCCAGTTCTCTCCATTATCGCGACTCACGTGAAGCAAACCGTCGTCGGATCCCGCCCATAAAAGGCCCGGCTCTCGTGATGATTCCGCAGCTGCAAATACCGTGCAGTAGTATTCCACGCCCGTATTGTCCTGGGTAATAGGGCCCCCGCTAGAAACCATTCGAGCGCTATCATTGCGAGTCAAATCAGGGCTGATCACTTCCCAAGAGCCACCACCATCCATTGAGCGGTGAAGGTGGTTAGACGCGGCGTAAAGCACGTCGGGATTGTGTGGCGAAATGAAAACTGGGAAGTTCCATTGGAAGCGATACTTCATGGTCTCTACACCAGCGCCCAGTGGGTTGTCGGGCCAGACATTGATGACTCGGCCTTGTTTGTTAGCATGATTGTAACGGGTTAAAAAGCCTCCATAGCTCCCTCCATAAACAACCTCATTATTGCGGGGGTCAATGGCCAAGTGAGCGCTTTCGCCTCCCGCCGATTCTTGCCAATCTGATTCATCTATATTGTATCCATCTGAAAAGCTTGAGATTCGGATGGTGCTGTTGTCTTGCTGCGCTCCGTAAATGCGATACGGGAAATGATTATCCGTTGTAACCCGATAGAATTGAGCCGTTGGTTGATTGTAGTAGGTGCTCCAGTTAGCGCCTCCGTCTAACGTGACTTGCCCTCCTCCATCGTCCGCGATGATCATTCGTGATGGGTCCTTGGGGTTAATCCATAAATCATGGTGATCCCCGTGAGGAGCTCTCCTGGATGCAAAGGTGCGACCTCCATCTTTGGAATGATGGTAGCTCACGTTCATAATATAAACCTGATCTGGGTCGGTAGGATGTGCATAGATCCTTGAATAATACCATGCTCTTTGACGTAGTGATCGGTCTTTATTGACTCTTCTCCATGATTCTCCGCCATTATCACTGCGGAAAACCCCTCCTTCTGGTGCTTCAACAATGGCATAGATTCGATCCGGTTGTGAGGCGGAGGCAGATACGCCAATGATTCCCAAAGGACCTTCTGCAAAACCAGGCTTATCGCTGAGTTTTTCCCAAGTGTCACCGCCATCAGTGCTCTTCCACAGGTCGCTCCCATCACCTCCTGAAATCAAGGAATATGGCGTTCTCCGAACATGCCAAGTACTCGCGTACAAAACACGAGGGTTGGTCGGGTCCATAAAGAGGTCGACGGCACCAGCGTCTTCATTGGCGAAGAGGACTTGTTCCCAATTCTCTCCTCCGTCGGTAGATCGGTAAACCCCTCGCTCTGAGGTGGGCTTAAAAAGGTCGCCCAAAACAGCTGCGTAGACTAGGTCAGGGTTCTTGGGGTGAATGCGAATGCGCGGAATATGTCGTGACTCGGGGAGACCCGAATGACTCCAGGTTTTTCCGGCGTCCGTGGATTTATAAACCCCATAACCATAACTCACATTTCCACGAACCGTTACCTCTCCTCCTCCAACGTACATAACATTTGGATCCCATTCGGAAATTGCAATAGAGCCAATGGAGCCTCCGAAATGACCGTCTGTAATGTTGTACCAAGTTTGACCCGCGTCATCGGTTTGCCAAACACCGCCACCGGTGGAGCCGAAATAAAAGCGGTCGGCAACTTCAGGATGGCCGACTACAGCGGCACTTCGTCCTCCGCGAAATGGCCCAATATTACGCCATTCGAGTTCGGGGAAGTCGTTGTTCTGGACAGGTGTGGGAACTTGTGCAAAAGTGAGCATCGTGCCGCAGGCACAAATCAATAGGAATAGTCGTCTTAGGGTCATGTGTGCTGATTATGAGTTAAATCGATATGCTTTCTCTAGATAATGGGCCGTTTGTTCCGACCAATCACCCTCGTCTTCGATAGCGATGTAGCGATTGATTTTATCGGTTCCCCCGATGTTCTTAGCCGTTTTTAAAAGTTCATTGGTTGGTTCATCGCCCAGCGCCAATCCAATCCAAATTCCACCGCGCTTAGGCAAAATGACAGCGAACTGCTTGTGGCCCAAAACCGAGACGTACCCTTTACAAATACCGAGCTTGATTGGTTCAGTAAAGGATTTGGTGATTTGAAGACTGAGAAAATCGTAGAGTTCTCGTTGCTCTTCCTTTTTATACTGCTCTTGTAAGAGGGCTTCTGGATTGCCGTAAACGAGCTTTCCGCCATTGAAATAAATCTGCGTCAACACATAAGCTTCGCCGTGTTTGACACCGTGTTCTTGCTTCAGGAATTGTACGAATTCCATCTTCTTCTCAAGACCTGCAGCGGCACATACCTCTATCCATTGATCAAGTGTTTTCCCGTACCTTTCGGGAAGATTCTTGACCATAATGGCTTCCATTTCTGCGGGAGTCTGGGGTGCGGGCATTGGATGGAAAATTTAGCGAGGACCCAAAATAGCAATAATTTCAACAGAGCTCAGGTGACTGAGCGCTTGACGGCAATGTGGGTCCTGACCGAAACTGGTCTTGGTGGATTTCTACACGCTTTTAAGCTTCCGCTTACCGGCCTCTTTGTGGGCGGATTAGCTGTACTCTGGATCGGGCTGATCGCCCGTTTCTCGCCCTACCCAAGAAAGCAAATAGTCTCTTCGGGAATTGTCGTTTTGATTTTAAAGGGCCTTCTGGCCCCTCAAAGCCCTCCGGGCGCTTACTTCGCCCTTTCTATTCAGATTGTCACAGGACTAATCCTCTTCAGGACCAATCGCCATCTCGGCTTGAAAACAGCGATGCTCACCTTCGCAACCGTGACACTCTCCGCGATACAAAAAGTTATCATTCTCACGGTATTATTCGGCGTTCAACTATGGGCGAGCATTGACCTCTTGGGCCGGCAAATTGGAAGCCAACTGGGATGGTCTTCTGATCAATTGCCCGCCTCTGGCCTACTCGTCGGAGGATTCTTACTCTTCTACGCCCTTGGCGGCCTCGTCATAGGAATACTCAATAAGGGTATCGTTGAATATTCTTTTTCCGTGAGGTCACTGCCAGAAGATCTGCGACTACCAACAGACCCGAAAAAGAAGACGCGCGTACCGGCCTGGGTGTGGATAGCCTTTGCTGTGTTGATTGTCATCCTGCTCCAAGGATGGGCTCTGGGGTCATGGGGAATCGCGTTTGACAGTCTCCTACGCGCTGCTTTGATCACCTTTGCTTGGTTTTTTGTTGTGCTCCCGATTCTGCGCCTCACGGCGCGATGGAAAACCGACACATGGAGATTAAAATATCAGCAGTCGATTGTG
This sequence comes from Cryomorphaceae bacterium, assembly GCA_017798125.1. Classification (NCBI taxonomy): domain Bacteria; kingdom Pseudomonadati; phylum Bacteroidota; class Flavobacteriia; order Flavobacteriales; family Cryomorphaceae; species Cryomorphaceae bacterium. Next base: position 2,117,822 of record CP059070.1, on the reverse strand, counting down.
CAAATCCGTTCCTTCTTGCCCGCTGTATCGGCACTATTTCGGGCCGCCTACCGCGAAACCATCGCTTCAGAAAAGCGTACTTTACGAACCTTCTTAATTACTTGGCTCGAATACGTATTCAGTTATGATTTCGAATATTCTGATTCTTACGGGTCCGATCATCAGCGGTAAGACCTCTGCTCTACTCGATCATTTTGGTAAACGAAGCGATGTCCGAGGATTTCTAACTCCGGACATCAATGATCTTCGAGAAGTTCACCTGCTCCCCTCGAGCAAAACCAGTAAAAAGATCCCGATGCAGTCGCGTGAGTCGAGCTCAGAGACCCTATCCATAGGACGTTATCACTTCTTCAGAAGCGCCTTTGACGCTATGAAGCTGGAGATTTCCGGCATGATTACAGCACCCGCTCTGTGGAACATTGTAGATGAAGTGGGTAAATTAGAAATCAAGGGCGATGGTCTTTGTCCGGAATTGGATCAAGTGATCCATCATTGGCACAGAGAAAACCGCTCCCAACGACTTGTACTGGTGGTACGAAAGGACTTAGTGGACAAGGCCGTTCAAAAATTTGGTTTGAATCAGGCCAGTATTATTCAAGTAGAGGACTTGCCTCTACTTCCTTAAATACTGACTACACCAGCGTCAATGTTGTTCTGCTTGAGAATCCGACGTGTGAATTGCATACTCCCGTGCGGGACAAAAACCTTGAATTGAGAATTCTTGATGTGTGCCATGGTGGCCAGGAGCTTCCACTTGCTTACCAATTCCTCTTTGTTGTCCGTCTTCTGGGCAATTTCAAAGTAGTACTTACTCCCGTTGCGCTGAGCCGTGAGATCCGGAACCAGTTCGCTATTTGCGTTCTTCTGAATGAATTTAGTCGGAGATTCGTAGTCTGGATGATCGGCTTTTATGTTTTCAAAACCGCGATTCTCGAGGTGAGTTACCACAGAATCTAAGAGTTCTTTAACAGTATCCGGATTTTCAATAGACTGGATCATGAGGGCTGGGTTTGAGTGCTTTGAATCTGTTAAGTTAACATTAATATTTGAAACAGTAATTAAATCACTGATTACCAATACACTTGAAAATGACGCTCAAGTCTTGTACAGACTGGGGGTTTTACTGTTTCAAACGCGTCGAATTATCCGACGAAAACTGTTTTGGTATTGATAAAGGCCAAGATCCCTTCTCGTCCAAGCTCACGACCAAAACCGGAGTCCTTTACCCCTCCAAAAGGAAGTCTAGGATCGGACTTGACCATCTCATTGATGAATACGGCTCCTTCATTAAAGTGAGGAGCCAATGCCAGTGCGCGCTCAACATCCTGGGTACACAGGGTGACCCCGAGTCCAAAGGTCGGGTGCTCTGCCTTTTCTAGCAGATCCTCTTTATCGGTATAGGTCATGACCGCCGCAACAGGACCAAAAGTTTCTTCTTGCCAAACGGACATATTCGGACGGACTCCAATAAGAATGGTAGGCTCAAATAAAGCCTGCTCGCGATGGCCTCCCAGCAATAGCTCTGCTCCTTCTTCGACACTACGGCGGACCTGATCACTCAACTCTTCTGCTAAGTCTACACGAGCTAGTGGTCCCACATCACATTCCTCGCTTGTTGGATCTCCAGCCCGAAGGCTTTGGAATCGCGCCGTGAGGCGCAAAACAAACTCATCAGCTATAGATTCATGGATCAGGAAGCGCTTGGCCGCAATGCAGCTCTGTCCGGAGTTCTGAATGCGCGCCTGAACCGCTAAATCGATGGCCTGATCCAGATTTGCATCTTGAAACACGACAAAGGGATTGCTCCCTCCTAGCTCCAGCAAGGACGGCTTTAAATATTTACCTGCCAGTGCGGCAACAGATGATCCTGCAGGTCCAGAACCGGTAAGCGAAACACCTCGGCAACGTGAATCCTGAATCACCTCCTCTACCCGAGCACCGGGCAAAATCAAAGTGCGAAAGACACCCACAGGAAAACCAGCATCGCGAACGAGATTCTCGATTTCAAGAGCACATCCAGTGACATTGCTCGCGTGTTTTAATAGCGCGGTGTTGCCAGCCATGAGTGTTGGGGCAAGAAAACGAAAGACCTGCCAAAACGGGAAGTTCCAAGGCATCACGGCGAGTATCACTCCAAGCGGCTCATAAGTCACATAGCTTTTACGGGCGTCTGTCTTCACGTGACGGTCCGATAAAAACTCAGATGCGTTTTCAGCATAATACTCGCATACCCAAGCACATTTGGAGATCTCGGCCCGAGATTGAGTAATGGGCTTGCCCATTTCGGCCGTCATGAGTTGAGCGAGTTGTTCACGCCGTTCAACAAGTTTCTGAGCCAGGCGCAGCATCCACTTAGATCGGTTGGCAAATGAAGTTCGACGGAAATTCTGAAACGCTTGGTGAGCGTTTTCGATACGCAGGTCTACTTCGGCGCTGGAGTGTTCTTGATACTCCGCCAAAACCTTCAAGGTATACGGATTGATACTGCGAGGCATTACTTAGGACAAGGATGTTCTGTGAGGAGCAGGTTTTCCGTCGGAAACCCTAGTGATTTTGCCTTGTCCAACAACTCGCTCATCCTTTCTTGAGAAAGCTGGGGGTTTCTGCTCAAAATCCACAAGTACTTACGACTTTTGGAGCCCACCATCGCTACTTGATACTGATCGTCCAACGAGATGATGTTGTAGTCTCCCTTAAACGGCCAAAAGAACTGGACGTTTAAAGAAGCGTTGTTGGTCGACTTTACGGGAAACGCTTTCCCTCTGGCATTTATCTCCTTGTTCTTTTCGGTATTCCAACAACGGTTGTACACGCGGACATATCCCTCTTCAACGGTGTATTCCGCCGTAGTACAAGTGCAGTTCTTCTGAAAAGAATTTGGTAATCGCGCAATCTCGTACCACAGACCGGAATACCGATCGATATCAACTTCAGATACTGTTGGAAGAGGTTCTGTCGGCTTACACCCTACAAGAGTCAGGAGAAGCCCTAGAATGGAAATTCTAGCGCTCATTCCACGGGCTCTATCGGTTCATAGGACTTGAATTCTATGGAACTGGCCCATTCATATATGGGAGCCCACTCCTCTACCAACCAAGCGTTGAAATTCTCTTTTGCCATGGCTACGTGCTCTATGGCCCGGTCAAGAGCCCCTCGAGCCGAAGCATCCGGAACTCCTTGAGTCGTTTCAATCAGATTGTACGCCCGATAGATGATGTCCTCTACATCCTCAGGTTCATCAATATATCCATCGCGGTCGTCTTCGTACTCAACGTTTTGCTGAAGCACATGAAGGCTATCCTTGAGATCTCCAAGAGACGATTTCAAGCTGTCTAACTCATCATTCATTGTAGTATCTACGTTGGATTTTATGAGCTTCATAAATTGACCGATCAAATCTTCAGTTTCGGTCATACGATCGTCCACTTCGACCATCTGCTCATAGATACCCAAGTATTCATCGACCCATTTGGCATGCTCTTTATAGTCTTCAAGAGTATAGCTCAAGCGAGGGTCAGCCGCAACGGTGATGGACGCGCTATCAGCGTGATCTCCATAGTTTATTTCAAGGGTATACGTTCCAGGGAGCACTTGAGAAGTGCCGGGCTCATTAGGTTTGTCCGTTTTGTCTTGCCATAATGAGCGAACTCCCTTTCGGTCTCCATACCAGCTGCCAATATTCAATCCGAATTCTTTCGGAGTCCAATATAAGGTCCGGACCTGTTCATTCTTTGCGTCATAGATTTTGACGGTCACGGTATCCGGCTTTTCAATGGTGTCGTTTAATACGTATGCGATCCGTCCACGTTCTCCCCGGTTAGTGCCCTTGTAGTGCGCATCCGCGGCAAAACGGGTTCCTGCTGCCTGCTGGTATTCCGCCAAATAGAAGGTTGGCGCATCAAAGAGTACCAGAGGCTCATCAAGCAGTGCTTCTCCTTCTGCCGCCATTGCCCGAAGAGGGCGAATGTTATCAATGACATATGCCGCGCGTCCAAAGGTTCCCATGACCAAGTCCGCTTCTCGCTCTTGTAAAACGATATCGGCAATCTGCACATTTGGGATGTTATGCGTCCAATGATGCCAGTCCGCCCCTTCGTTCAGGCTAAAATAAAGTCCGTTTTCAGAACCTAACCACATGAGTCGAGGTTCTACTGGATCTTGAAGGAAACTTACCACGTACCCTTGAACGGAATCTTTCTCATCCACCATGCTCTTCCATGATTTTCCATAGTCAGTAGTCTTATACAAGTATGGAGCCCAATCATTCCGTCGGTAGTCATTTACCACGAGAAAAGCAGTTCCGGCATCGTGACGGCTGGCTTTGATCTGCGGCATCCACGAACCATCTGTAAGGCTTGGGATCTTACCTTCAACAGAAGTCCAAGTAGAACCACCATCTCGGGTCACGTGAACACGACCATCATCAGTAGAAACCCAGATTAAACCGCGCTCCAAAGTGCTCGGTTCTATGGCCAAGATGCAGGTATGATTTTCGGCACCAGTTACGTCAAACGTCAAGCCTCCACTTTCACCGTACTTCTGCTTTTCAGGGTCGTTGGTGGTCAAGTCAGGAGAGATGATGTCCCAGGCGCCTCCTTTATTGGCACTTTTGTGCACGTATTGGCTTCCAAAATAGATGGTCTGATCATCAAAGGGGTCCGCAGCAATGGCTGCATTCCAGTGAAATCTTAGCTTGATGGAATCGGTATCTACGGGTCGAATACTCCGAGTCTCTCCAGTCTTGGTATCCACGTGAGCTACATACCCTTCTTGGCTCATGGCGTAGGCATAGCGATTATCATTGGGATCCGGCAGTACGTCGAAACCATCTCCGAAATAGAGCTCTTGCCAGTAGGCATTTCTGATTCCGCCTGATTTCCATACGTAACCAGGCCCTTTCCATGAACCGTTGTCTTGCATACCTCCGTACACATTATACGGGATATCGTTGTCCACATTTATGTGGTAGTACTGCGCCAGAGGAAGATTTTCGACAAATCGCCAGTTTTCACCGCCGTCTCGAGTGATGGCCATTCCTCCATCGTTTCCGTTGATCATAAAGTTGGGATCATCTGGGTGGATATACCAAGCGTGATGATCAGGATGGACTCCCGCTCCCCAATAAGGCATGATGACTCGAAATGACTTACCCCCGTCATCGGACTGCGAGACTACGCTGTAGAGGTTGTAGATTCGATTTTCGTTTGAAGGATCCACATAGAGATCCGCATAGTAAAACGGTCGGTTTCCGATGTTCTTATCACTGACCTTTTCCCAGTTGAATCCACCATCGTTGCTTCGGTAAAGCGCGTTTTTCTTGCTTTCAATCAGGGCGTAGATCACGTTGGTTTTACCCGGAGCTATGGCTAATCCCATTCGGCCGAGCTCCCCTTTGGGGAGTCCGTCTTCATCCGTACGCTCTTCCCACGTTGATCCACCATCGTAGGTTACGTAAAGACCGGATCCTTCACCTCCCGATTTAAAGAACCAAGGCCAGCGTTTAAATTGCCACATGGCCACCAGAATTTTATTCGGATTTTCAGGGTCCATGACCATGTCCGCTACTCCAGTAGAATCATTTACATAAAGAATGCGGTCCCAGGTAGCTCCTCCATCCGTGGTTTTGTACACTCCACGCTCATTGGACTCACCCCATGCAGGGCCTTGAGCCCCGACGTACACAGTGTTTTCATCTCTTGGGTCAATGAGGATTCGGTGAATATTTTTGGAATTTGGAAGTCCCATGAAGTCCCAGTTCTGACCGCCGTCCATAGAACGGAATAGCCCACGCCCAGCGCTTTGTGAGTTTCTGGGGTTCCCTTCGCCTGTTCCTACCCAAAGAACGTCAGAGTTGCTTGGGGCAATGGCCACGGCACCAATACTCAGTGAGGCCTGATCGTCAAAAATAGGCTCCCAAGAGGTGCCTCCGCTTGTGGACTTCCACAGTCCTCCTGAGGCTGTACCTATATAGATGGTGCTGGGATCATCCCGAACAACGTCAATGGTTGTTACACGTCCACTCATGCCCGCCGGGCCGATACTTCGAACGCTCATCGTTTCGAGGCGTTCCACCAGTGTTTTGTCTTCCGTTTGGGCACTAAGCAGCCATCCGCCCGTGAGGGCGATACATAAAATCAAGTTTTTCATCGCAATCTATTGATTATCAGCAATCTTGAATTCCGTTCTTCTGTTTAAAGCTCGGCCTTCTCTATTATCCGTTCCGTCGTCATTGCGGTTCGGTGCTATCGGCATGGTTTCTCCATATCCCATGGCCTCCAAACGGTCCATGGTAATGCCGTGTTCAATTAAGTAATCCACCACCGCTTGCGCGCGGCGCTGTGATAATTTCTGATTGTACTCTTCAGATCCAATCGCATCTGTATGTCCGCCAATTTCGATGCGAATTTCGGGGTACATGTTTAAAATGTTGATCAGACTGTCCAAAGTCTTATTGGATTCTGGACGAAGCGTTGCTTTGTCGAAGTCAAAATAGACATCGGCCAGCTTGAAGGATAGTGGGTAAATGAGTAGAGGTTCATTCTCCAAAGTCGTTGTTCCCTCGTATTCGCTTACATCACCGGTCTTGACACTTGTTGAATCCGTCGAGAAAAATGGTTTGCTCGAGTACACCATATAGGAGCGGTTGAGTCCAACTTCGAACTCATAATGGCCTTCTTCATCCGTGTAGGCGGTCTCCAGAGTATCTCCCGTGATACTGTCCACTAGGAAAACATCGGCACTATCGATGGGTGCTTGGGTAGATTTCTCCAGAACTTCGCCGTCAACATACAGGTGATACTGCTCGTATTCAAACAGTTCAAGGCAACAACCCGCTTCTCGGTCTGAACTGAGGTAGTACTTATCTGCGGTCTGACTTGGTGTGAAATAGGCATCATCCGCTGTTGAATTGATGGGGTAACCGAGGTTCTGAACCTCTGATCCATCTGAAGAAGCCTTAAATACATCCAATCCACCGTATCCAGGGTGGCCATTGGAAGCAAAATAGAAGGTTTCTCCATCCACATGAGGAGTAATTTCATCCTTGTCCGTATTCACATCACCCGACATGAGACTAGGACTGCCAGAAACCGTTCCATCCGCATTGAGGGCTACTTGCCATATGTCCATTCCCCCCTTGCCTCCAGCTCGATCCGAAGCAAAGTAAAGCACAGAACCATCTGCGTTTACAAAGGGATATAAATCACGGCTATCTGGAGTGCTCAAGCCTTCCAAAACGGTCATTTCCTCGTCATTGACTCCTTTGAATGCGATTTGGTATTCCTTCTTGTCAGCAAGTGTCTCCCAGGTGTTGAAGTACATGCGTTGCGTGCTCATGCTATAACTTACCCCGGCAAACTGTCTTTTCTCTTTCTCATCTTCTAGAATGGCCGTTGCCCCAGAATCAGAAGTTGCCTGAACACTCTGCAGGTAGACGTTAAACTTCTTCGACAAATTCCTCGTCGTCGTGAAAAGGTACTGGCCATCATCAAGCATGGCCGCTCCGTAGTTAGAAGATCCTCCTTCATTTACACCAGCGTCACTAACGCGCCCAATGTTGACGAATTCAGGGTGTGCTATACCTTCGATCGCCAGATCAACAGACGCTAGCTGAAATGCTGCTTCAGCATTGGGGTTTGCCGAATCCGCTAAGACTTGTTCGAATTGAACTTTAGCCGAATCCAAGGACTCCTGTGCGCGTAGTGAAACGCCATACCAGAACCGGTTTTCCGGTGTGTCTCCCCCATCGAGCTCAAAAGCTTTCTCGTAATACGTCGCGGCGTTCAAGTAATCAAAGTGAAGTCGATATGAGGTCGCAGCTTGGTTCGTGGCGTATAGCTTCTGCACCTTGTTCAGCTTGGCGCCAATAGCGATGGTATTTTGATATGGGTATCGAATGGGTAACAAACTCTTGTCTCCCGTTGCGGCTGCGGCATAAAATTGAGCAGCGATGTCGTAGTCTTGATCTTCAAAAGCCTGGTCACCGTAATCGATGTAGGACGATTGAGCGACCCCAGCATATCCGAGGCCTATGACGAAAATTAATAGGTATTGTAATTTCTTCATCAGATATCGGAATTATAGGCGTGGGCACACAGGTTTGGCATCAATCTCGGAACCGGGAAGGATGTACGTGATGGTCAGTTCAAAGGACCTCTTGTTTTTATTGACATCGTTGATGTCTCCAATGGCTAAATCGTAACTCGCACCTACGGTGAAGCTTCGCCAATCAAAGCCTATATATGGAATGATAGACTCTTCGAGTCGATGAGCCACTCCAGCGGCTAGGGCAAATTCATTGCTGAAGGCAAAGTGCCCGTTCACTCCAACCAAATTACTGTTGGCTGGACCTTGATAGAGGACTTGGGCATGAGGACTCAAACTGAAGCGCTCGCCCAGTTGGAATCGAGCTCCAAAATGGCTGTAGATTTTTAGAGGCAATCGATCTTCAGCCGTTCCTAAACTCGCATCTGGCTGAAGGTAGTTTAAGACTGCAACGCCTGCGAACGGTGCAATTTTCTGCCCTGGCTTACCCACAAACCAAAGGGCCCCAAGGTGCATATTCAAGACGGTATTCGAATTGTCATCTAGATTTTCTCCAGCGGAGTTACCCGGGTCAAATCCTGTTCCCGGTATATACTGTGAACCAAATGTCGCTTCGGTCAAGTCGATTTGATGACTCATGATGCCGATTTGAGCACCTCCCACGATATGGTGTCCTCCAGCATTTTCACCGAGGATATCATAACTCACTCCAGCCATGGCGTCCAGGCGTTCATAGCCTACAACACCGGCTGTTTGTCGAACCACATGTCCGCTTAAGCCCCATTTCGAGCCTATCCGCCCATCAACGCCCAAGCCAAACGTCTCATAGGCATCGGGGATCTGGGACCATTGGTCGCGGTAAACCAAACCAACACGAAGCTTTCCAGCAAATTGACCAGCCAAGGCTGGATTGGTAATCAAGGGTGTGTTGTAGTATTGAGAAAAATGAGGGTCTTGTGCCGAAGCCGTGAGTCCAAGACCGATCGTACAAAGTAGTAGTAATAGTCGTTTCATAGCTTCAGAATTATCGAATCAAAGTTATAGTTCCCTGCTCCTGGTATGTGTTCCCAACCGAATCGGTTAAAATGGCCGAGTAGACGTATACTCCACCAGGCTGTGCCTTCCCTTTCCAAGTTCCGTCCCAGCCCTCCGAGATATCAGAGGTTTGGAAAACCGCATCCCCGTATTGGTTGAAGATGATGAACTGTTGAAGTTCCACGTATTCACCAAATATGTAGAGCACATCGTTATTCATGTCCCCGTTCGGAGTAAAGCTATTGGGAATAAAGATCTCAGGGACTTCAAACACTTCCACCGTAGCCGTCAAGGTGAAGGTTGCCGTACAACCATCATCGGTCGTCACTGTAAGTGTGACCGTATATGACCCGGGGTTACTGTACTCATGGGTAGCATTCTCAGTCGTTGCATTGGCTCCATCGCCAAAATCCCAATTCCATGAGCTTACGTTGGGACCGCTATTGGCCTCAAACAGATAGGTGCTTACTGTAGCGCCCGGAAACGCACTGTCTTGAGCGGTAGCCGTCGGGTTGGCACTGGGCACCTCATAAACCTGAACCGTTGAAGTTAGCGTAGCACTGTCACATTCTGGGTAATTGGAATTGAACACAATGAAATTCAAGGTCGTATCGGCCGAAGGCGTAAACGTGAACTCACTCTCTGAAGTAACTGTACCGTTTACGTTTACCGCGTGAATTCCTTCGATCATACCGTTGATCACCACGGTTACCTCCCCACCCACACAGGTCTCGTATAAAGGTTGAACAGAGACATTCAGAGGGCCGCAGTTCAGAGTAACACAGGTTTTATCCGTGGTCTCTTTTCCTGGTGGACAACCATTTGTTCCATCTAGGGCTCGAACGCGTAGCGTTTGTTGCGTATTTTCTGGAAGACTTGAAACAACATGGGCTGTCGGCGGCTGATTCGCTGGAATCCAAGTGGCTCCTCCATCCAGGCTCACCTCATAGCCGGTCGCCCCGGGAACTGGATCCCAAGCGAAACTTACCGAACTAGGTGTTGATCCCGTACATCTCAGATTGGCTGGAGAGAGTAATTGTTGAAACACCGTTATATCCACGGGTACTCGAGCCTCATTATCACAAGCAATATTATTCAGTTCGATCTGAGCGTACACAGTCATGGTTGTTGGAGGAGTAAACACAAATGGGGACCCTGTTCCAATAAGCGTTCCGCCAACTGGATCGGTATACCACTCTACCTCAAAACCAGGAACGTTGCTGGTTCCTGTAAGGGTTACCGATTGGCCAAAACACACGGAAAAGCTGGTTGGCGAGATCGTCGGCGTAATCTGTCCGTCGACATTAATCACAATCACCTCTGCGCGAACCGGATTGACGCAATTGCCAATGGCTGCTTCGGCAAAATAACTTGTAGTTCCTGGAGGGATACTGGGCAATGTATACGTATTTCCGGTTGCCAACAGCGTCCCGCCAGAAGCTGCATCATACCAAGAAACCTGACCAGTGTTTTGCTTGATCGTTGCCGATACGGCAACCAAGTCCCCTGAACAGGCATATATAGTGTCTTGAGTTGCTCCTACTGTAGGGTTATTGGCGACACTTGTGCTCACAGAAGTTCTCAGACTCGAAATGCCTCCAACTTCTGCTTGAACATAGAATACTGTACCCGTACTCAGTGGCGGGGTGGTAAAGGTTGCGCCAGACCCTAGGAGGGTTCCAGCGGCAGGTTGGTCCCACCAGGTAAACGTTGCACCGGGCTGTGTGCTTGAAGCAGTCAAAACTGCACTAGAGCCAACACAGACGGTTTGGGAATTTGATGTCGGGGGAAGCGTTTGACCTTGAGCCAGTAGTCCAAGGATGAGTACCCCAATGGAGAGTAAAGCTTTTTTCATGTGCCGAATGATATAGATGCCTAAATCAAATATAGGAATCTTAATCCGGCGAAAAGCAAATAAAATAGGAGCCGATCTCGAGTCGAGATGAGCTCCTATTCGTTCAGTCACGTTACCGTAGCAAACGTGTCCGTTTGAGATAACTTCAGTTCATACCGCTGTTGTTTCTCATTCGGAATATAGTGATTTTCAGACAACTAGCAAATAGAGGCGACGTTCAATGTTATGAACAGGCAATTCACACTAGTTATCAACAATTGTTCATATTATGACGGAATGAGTCCTTTAAGCTGCTCATTATCCATCATAGATTGATAATCAATCTTGCGTATCAGACGTGCTAATTTGTCCGGTTCAATGTCTCCAGTCAAGCGGGCAAGTAAAAAAGAATCGTTCTGCTCAAGCAAGGCTATAATCTCGCTCAAGCGTTCCTGGTTCTTTTTCTGGATTTTGAGGCTTACCCGCATCTCTCCAGTATTCATCATAAAAACATCCTCGTATCGATCCGGATTCAAGCAGGTATGCAGTTCGGCTAAGTAACCTTCAAATTGCTCAGGCGTTCCGTCGGCGATGTCGTATCGAAGAACCACCAGATTATTCAGCTTGTTTAACGCTTCCACGCTTTCCTCATCTACATCTGCTCCCTCTTGAATCTGCAGAACGTCGGCAGGCACAGTAAAACTAGCAAAGCCCGCTTCGTTTTCGTGATCTACAATGTAGCGCTGAACAGAGGGCGTTGTGCTGCAAGAAGTCCAAGCAACAGCCACAAAAGCGACTGCTGCAAGGACAATGCTATATCTCGATTTAATCTTCATCGTTTTCTTCGAGTTCTTTCAAATTCTCAAGGCCGTCGATATTCATTTTGCTCGACATGCGGGCCAACTGATTTAAGTCGATGTTTCCAGTGATGGAAATGACTACGGTTTCCGTGTTGTCATTAACCAGCATCAAAAATTCACTGACCATCTTTCCTTCCTCTTGGATGAGCATTTGAACCGTTTGATCTCCATCTTTAACGACCATCAATTCCTCGTATTCCTTGATTGGTAGCGTTTTTCTTGCATCAGTGTAAAACTCTGAAGCGCGATCTGGATGCAGAGAATCAGAGTCTACCGTCAGGATCTTCATGCGGTCGATGGAAGATGCCATATCCGTGAATTCCTTCATTTCCTCGTCTGTATCTAAGTCAGCAAACAGCTGGAACATGTACTGAGTAATGTGGATACTCGTATAGCCATCCTTTCCTGAATAACGTTCGAACAGTTCGTCCGAGGCGGTTTGTCCAAATACCATTGGACTCAGCATGAGTGCGACCGCCATGATTACTATCTTTTTCATTCTATTAAGTGTTTAGTGGTTATTTACTTGTTGCAAGTTTTTGTTTGACTTCATCTATTTTCTTCAAATGGCCTACTTCTTTAGGAGCTCCCAAGGACTCCAAGTACTTCATAGCTTCCATTCCACTGGCCAATTGTGTCTCAAGCATGACCAAAGACTTCTGCGTCTCATTCACTGCATGTTCCGCAACGGCCACATCTGCAAACTGAATCACTCCGCCTTTTACATTACTCGATGTCGTTTGTGGCCAAAAGAAGACCGACAGCAATAGCGTAACTGAAGCTGCAGCCGCACCCAACCAATACAAGGGTCGACTGCTTGACTTCTGGGGCTGCTCACGAAGGAGCGATTGAAACTCCGCTTCAAAATCATCTGAGAGTTTAATTTCTTTGGCCAACGCTGCTGAACCCAAAAGGTAATCTCGCTCCGGCATCCATTCCTCGGGAAGATCCGGATGACTCATGGCCTCTCGAAGCTGTGCTTCCTCCTCCAGGGACAGGTCACCCTCATAATATCGTTCAAGCCATTGGGCTACTTTAGTCCAGTCCATAAGCGTTCGTTTTTAGCAATCCTTCTCTCAGTTTCTTTCTGGCCCGAGATAAGTTCACCCGTATTGTGTTGATCTCAAGTCCAGTCACCTCTGCAATTTCCTTATAGTCATATTGCTCAACATCTCGGAGCATTACAATTTGACGCTGTTGTTCAGGCAGCTGATTCATGAGCTTTAATACCTTTTTTGCTGCGTCCTTGACTTCTGCCACTTCATGGGGACTCTTGGATTTGTCCGTGACAACGACCTTCAATTCAGCCGTTTGATTGTCCTTCAACCTGAGCTTATCCAAGCAATGGTTTTTGGTCATTGTCATTGTAAAGGCTTCAACGTTCCGGTATTCCGCAAGTTTCTGACGATTCCTCCACAATTTGAGCAGTACTTCCTGCGTCGCATCCTCCGCGTCTTCCGCAACCTTCATTAAGGAGAAGGCAAAGCGATAGACCTTGTCGCGCAAGGGGTAAACTTCAGCGTAAAAAATATTAGCGCTCATACACAGGGAAGACGAACCGAGACCATGTTCATTACAGTACGGTTCAAGTTTTTCTTAAAGTAGTCGTTTCTGTACAATTTCTATATTCACAGCAAATAGAATCTTCCTATGAAAATTGGTGTCCTTTTGTCCGGTAGTGGCGTCTATGATGGATCTGAAATACACGAAGCCGTATTTACCTTATTGTCGATCGATGAGCGAGGTGCTGAGTACCAACTTTTCGCTCCTGACAAGCCCCAACTCCACGTGATTAACCATCGAACCGGGGAGGAAATGGAAGAAAGCAGGAATGTACTTACTGAAGCCGCGCGCATTGCTCGAGGTGATATCCAAGACGTTACGGAACTTCAAATGAAGGATTACGACGCGCTTGTGATTCCTGGAGGATTTGGTGCGGCAAAGAATCTAAACACGTGGGCATTGAGCGGCCCGGATTCAGATATTGACCTCGAAGTACAACGCGTCATACGAGAAGCCGTTAATTCGAGCAAACCCATTGCAGCATTATGTATGGGGCCGACCGTTGTCGCCAAGGCGCTTCAAGGGACGGAGCAGCACGCAACTATGACCGTTGGATCTACCGAGGCTCCTTCCCCATATGACATCCAAGGAATTTCTGACGGACTTTCTTCAGTAGGCGCCCAACCCGTTATGAGAACCGTTCAGCAAATTGCGGTAGACAATGATCTTAAGCTCGTAACGGCTCCTTGCTACATGATGGAAGCCCGAATCTCCGAAATACGCAACAACATTGATCAAGCCATTGAGAAGCTAATAGAATTTGTGGAGAGAGACGACTAAAAATTCCAACGGGACCCTCTATTCTGTGAACCTTCAGACGTGTTTTGCGTCTTGCTAATAGAGTTATTATTGCATATTAATAGTATTACTATTATTTTTGCAACGTAAAACACAAACCTATGGCCTCGAAGAACATCTTCCCGGTGACGCGATTTTTCCAGCTTCTCGCCAATGATCGGAAGGATTTATTCTACGTCTACACCTTTGCCATCATTAGTGGTGTAGTAAACCTCTCGCTCCCTCTCGGGATTCAGGCCATTATTGGTTTGATCATGGCTGGGCGCGTCAGTAATAGTTGGATTCTTCTCGTAGCTATCGTTCTTATCGGAATTCTCGCCACGGGTATTCTACAGATTCTACAAGTACAAATCATCGAATTGATCCAACAGAGAATTTTCGCACGAAGTGCATTCGAGTTTGCCTACCGCATACCCAGGATTAAAACGGAATCCGTCCTTTATCGTCACGCACCTGAATTGGTCAACCGATTCTTCGACACGCTCACCATTCAGAAAGGCCTACCGAAAATCCTCATAGATTTCGTGACGGCTGTTCTACAGATCGTCTTTGGACTGATACTGCTGTCCTTCTATCACCCATTCTTCGTTCTATACGGAATTATCCTCCTCCTTCTCCTCTTTGTCATCTTTTACTTTACTTCTCCTAAAGGGCTGAGAACGAGTATCGAAGAATCAAATTTCAAGTATGAGGTGGCCCACTGGCTCGAGGAGCTAGCACGGACCATGAACACCTTTAAATTGGCAGGGAAGTCAACGCTACCCGAGGGTAAAGCCGATACGCTAGTGACTAAATATCTGAAGGCAAGGAAGGAGCATTTCCGAGTTGTACTCTTCCAATTCTCCAATGTTGTCGCCTTTAAATTCTTGGTCACTGGAGGCCTTTTGATCCTCGGAGGTGTCCTCGTCATCAACCGAGAATTGAACCTCGGTCAGTTCGTTGCCGCGGAGATCATCATCATCTTGATCATCAACTCGGTAGAGAAGATCATCAACAATATTGAAACCATTTACGATGTCTTGACGGGCTTGGAAAAAATTGGAGTCGTAACAGATCTTCCTTTAGAAAAAGACGATGGTCTTTGCGCCGACGACCTTCCTGGCGTTGCTCCTTTGGCCCTGCGGGCCGATGGGCTCAGCTATCGCTTCGCCAACGAACAGAATTACACCCTAAAGGACATATCGCTGGATGTCCCGGCCGGAACTAAGGTTGCTCTAGTGGGTCCGAGTGGAAGCGGGAAATCAACCCTTATGGCCGCCGTTGCCGGACTCTTCCACAAAATAGAGGGGCAAATCAGCTACGAAGGAATTCCACTCAACAACTGGGACCTTGAGAGCCTCAGATACATGATTGGAGACAATCTCGTGCAAGAAGATCTGTTTCACGGCACATTACTGGACAACCTAACTCTGGGACGCCCCATGCCCTTCCCTCAAGTCCGGGAAGCCGTTGAAGTCGTTCAACTCGGACGCTGGATTGAATCCCTCTCGCATGGCTACGATACCGAACTGCAGCCCTTAGGTAAGTTGCTATCTCGAGCTGTCACAAGAAAAATATTATTGGCCCGTGCCATTATCCACAACCCGCGATTGTTGTTGCTGGAAGACTTCGGTCAAATACAGACACAGGAACAAACGAACGACATCGCGGACTATTTGACCGGAAAAGAGCGGCCTTGGACCATGATCGTCTCAACAAAGGACCCTGAAATGGTTCAACGCTGTGACGTGATTTGGTACATGGAAAGTGGCCGAATTGTCGACACCTGTGACTGGGAAACGGCAAAAACAAGAACTTGGTTTAACGAGGAATTCCCAACGGTACCATGCTAAACATCAGCCCCAACACCATAAAAGGCAAGGTGGACGAGCAGCGCTACCTCTCGTTCCGAATCACCAATAGCGCCAAGGCGATTCGAGTGTTTACCTATTGGTTGCTCGGTTTTCTCGGCATCATATTCATCATGCTGTTTATGCCTTGGACCCAGAACGTTCGTGGAACAGGTAAGGTAACCAGCCTTTACCCTCAGCAGCGCATCCAAACTCTTCAAAGCACCATTGATGGCCGTTTGGAAGAATGGTACGTCACAGAGGGTGATACGGTTAGAAAAGGAGATACCCTAGTTCACATTAGCGAGATCAAGGATGCCTACTTTGACCCGGAGCTTTTGGAACGTACACAGGAACAGTTGGACGCTAAGGAGCAAAGCGCAGAAGCCTATGCCGATAAGATCAATGCTCAGGAAGATCAGATTGATCAGTTGATTCAAACGCGGGACCTCAAACTCAAACAGCTGGCCTTAAAGGTTGAATCGGACAGCTTGAAGGCTAACGCGGCTAATATCGCCGCCGAACTTGCTCGTATTCAATACGTACGAGCAGACACCCTATTTGACGATGGATTGGTATCGCGTTTTGAGCGGGAGAAGCGCTGGCAAAAGCTACAGGAGATGAACTCCAAAGCTCTAGCGGCGAACAACGATTATGCGAATCAGCAAACCGAATTGGCCTCCACACGCGCCGAGTACGGAGAAAAGATCGCTAAAACCCGTTCTGAATTATTCTCTGCTCAAAGTGGCCTGCAGGAAGTCGAATCGCAAATTGCCAAACTGAAGAATCAGCTGGAGAACTACCGCATTCGACGTTCCTTTTACTATGTACAGGCGCCACAGGATGCATTTGTAACCAAGGCCATCAAAACGGGTATTGGTGAAAACATCAAAGAAGGAGCTCCTATTGTAGAATTGATGCCTTTGAGCTATCAACTCGCTGTTGAAATGTTCATTCGTCCGGTAGACCTGCCGCTGATAAGCCCAGGACAAAAGGCCCGAGTAGAATTTGACGGTTGGCCCGCTATTGTCTTTAGTGGATGGCCCAACACCTCTTTTGGAACCTTTCCGGCGGAAGTATTTGCCGTGGACAACAGCCTTAGTCCCAATGGACGATACCGCGTTATTCTTAGAGCCGATACCAGTGAAGAAGCATGGCCAAAGCCCCTTCGTTTTGGTGCCGGAGCTAATGGAATACTGTTGCTGAATGACGTGCCGGTTTGGTACGAGATTTGGCGACAACTCAACGGATTCCCGCCCGAGTACTACATCAACCCCACTCCATTGTCTAAAGAGGATAAAGGCGTGATGAACGGAGGAAAAAAATGAGACGTTTCAGCGCCCTCGTAGCGCTTCTCATCGGGCTGAATACTTTTGCCCAAGACACCATTTTGCCTCCCAACGTCTACATGGATTGGGTAGCGAAATATCACCCCTTTGTTGGTCAAAGCGAGCGTGTGCGCAGCATTGCGGACGCAGAAATCCGCCAAATGAAGGGTTTCTTTGATCCCGTTTTGAGCGGTAGCATCCAAAACAAGGACTTCGATCAGAAAGAGTACTACTTCATGGCTGGAGGACAATTGACCGTTCCTACCCGATTGGGGCCCTCTTTCGAAATGGGATACGATCAAAACCGCGGTGAATTCCTCAACCCGCAAAATGATTTGCCCGAACGAGGTCTGTGGTACTTGGGAATTGAAATACCGATTTTGCAAGGGCTTATCACCGATGAGGAGCGAACGGCAGTACGCATCGCAGAAGCCGGACAAGAAGTCACAGATAATGAGGTGCGCGATCAACTGAATGATCTCTTTTACCGCGCTCAGGCGGCGTATTGGGCATGGGCTGCGAGTTACTCTGTTTGGCTGACGCGCCAAAACGCTGAGTTGACTTCATACGAGCGTTACCTCAATACTGTACGTGGATATGAAGAGGGTTATTATCCCGCTATTGATACCCTTGAGGCCAGCATTCAATGGCAGAATAGGCGATTGCTTCGACAGGAGGCGCTGAAAACCTATGTGTATGCCCAGCTTGAACTGAGTTCATTTATCTGGGACAGCACAGGGACTTCTTTGGTGTTGGCAGATTCTATACGCCCAGAGCCATTGGAACTTTACTCCTACGAACTCTCGTCCTTCGAAGAAGGCCTGAGCATTGACAGTCTTCAGAACAACCATCCAAAATGGCAAGCATTCACTAGTCAAATTGACCTTTTGCGTTTTGATCAAAGGCTAAAATCTCAGAAGATTCTACCTAAGGCCAACTTGCGTTATGACCTGTTACAGGATGCCGCGACACTGGGAAGCGAAGGCCCTACATTTGATTTCAACGACCATTATTGGAGCTTGAAAGTGGAGCTGCCCCTGTTCTTGCGAGATGAACGCTTTGCCCTCAAGCAATCGAGACTTAAAGTCGAGCAAACGGATTTAAAGCGAAGTGAATCTTGGATCAAGACGAGAAACTACTGGGGAGCTTTGCGGAATGAATTGGTCGTGCTCAGTGAGCAGGTGGATCAGTACGACGGTGCTGTAGATGGCTATCTCGCATTACTCAATGCCGAAACGCGATTGTTTTTTAGCGGAGAGAGCAGTCTTTTTGTGGTGAATTCGCGAGAGCTAAAGTGGCTCGAAAGCGTAGAGAAACTCATTGAACTCCGTCAGAAGTACCGCACGAAAAGAGCCCTTTGGTACTACTACGGCGGGCTTGCCCCTTTACAGCCTTAAAGCATGGTAGGGCTCAAATAGAATTCTTAATTTTACAAGCCCAAGCTGAAAACTATGTCAAAGCAACGCTTCGTATTCCTACTGATTCTTATTGGCGCGCTCAGTCGCCTCATTCCTCATCCTGCTAATTTCACTGCCGTTGGTGCTATTGCCTTGTTCGCAGGTGCTCAGTTGAAAAGTCAGCGCTTTGCTTTCCTAGTACCCGTCCTTGCGCTATGGATCAGCGATCTGTTGATCAACAACATCCTCTACGCAAGCTATTACGACAGTTTCGTCTTCTTTACCGAAGGGTTTGCATACATGGCCTTTGCCATGGTGTTAGCGGTCATGATTGGTCAGCAACTCCTTTCAAAGTTTTCGGTTGGACGACTGTTTTCAGGCTCCTTGCTCTCAGCTCTATTGTTTTTCGTTATCACCAATTTCGGTGTTTGGTTGAGCGCTACAAGCATTTACCCGGCCACGGCTGAAGGACTCCTCCTCTGTTATGAAGCGGCTATTCCCTTTTTCCGCAATGATGCCTTGGGAACCTTGGTTTACAGCGGTGCTCTATTTGGTTTATATTCTTGGGTAGCCAATAAATCCGTTTTGTTGGCTAAGGCCTAATGAGCCTATTTTCTCATTGGGAAAAACGCGCTGTCGAGGAAAAAGTCGATCTGGTCATTATTGGCTCCGGCATCGTTGGCCTAAGCAGTGCCCTCTCCTACCGCAAACTTCATCCGAAAGCTAGGATCCGCGTTGTTGAACGCGGGATTTTCCCTAATGGCGCAAGCACTAAAAACGCCGGATTCGCCTGTTTGGGCTCACCTACAGAACTATTGAGCGATCTCTCTAAGCGATCAGAAGATGAAGTTATTGATACACTCGCCATGCGCTACGAGGGGCTTCAAAAGCTCTTTAATTGGGTGCCACGCGAGGATTGTGAATACGAAGCATGTGGAGGATTCGAGCTTTTTCGCCCTTCGGATGCAGACTCCTGGAGGCAGGTACAGGATGAAAAAGATCGGCTTAATCGATTGTACCAGCAAGCTACTGGTCAATCGGAGTCTATAAGACTGCACTCAGGTAATTCGGATTTCCCGGAGATGTTGGGCACCGCAGAACTAAGGCTTGAAGGAGCATTGAACCCTTGGTTGTTGGTTCAAGGGTTATTGCGTCAGGCAAATAAGGCGGGTATCCAAGTCTGGAACAATGTAGAGGTCACAAACTGGGAAGATTCAGCATCAGAAGTGATCATTTCGACATCGATTGGGAATGTAAAAACCAATAAGCTCTTGGTGTGTACCAATGGTCTGACTGGGCGCATTATTTCTGGATTGGATCTCCAACCTGCTCGCGCCCAAGTATTGGTCGCTCAGACGAAGGAACCCATTTCATGGAAAGGCACATATCATCTAGAAGAGGGCTTCTACTACTTTCGTCCTATAGACGAGCATCGAGTCCTTCTAGGGGGAGCACGTCACCTGGACTTCAAAGGAGAGAACAGTGACATTATCGAAACCAGTAATTTGATTCAGAGTAACTTAGAACTATTACTTGAACAATCAATTCTAGCAGGAAAGAACTTCCAAATTGAGCATCGATGGGCTGGAATCATGGCTGTAGGATCCGGGAAAAAGCCCATTGTTAGGCGAATCACGGACCGGGTTGGTTGTGCGGTTCGCATGGGTGGAATGGGTGTGGCTATTGGAGCAGAAGTCGGCGATCGGTCCGCCGGCCTGTGGGATTGATGGCGCTCTCTTAGGGTCGAAGTATTATCCGTGGAATAAAGCCCGTACGAATTGTATCGAGCGGGGCAAAGAAGGGATCTAGGCGATACAGCCACCCCCGAGTGGCAAAATCCAGAACATCCGTGTAGTACCAGTCTCCAGTACCTGGATCTAAGGCGAACCCGCCTACATTGGCGTTGCCCGTTTCATAGAGGGACGCAGGCTGTAATACCCAATCAGCCCTTCTAAACTTCCGAATCTCACCTCCAGCCCAGAAATAAAAGGCGTCCTCATCAGTATTGTAATTCAGAAAGGAAGCGTCCATTGCGCCGAAATCCGAAGATCTCATGATTTCGCCTGAGATCGGATTTATTTCGACTAAATCAGAGCCAACGGCGGCGTGAGCAAAAGCATAAAGTCGGCCTTCAGCCTCGATTAAATCTGATATCCCGCCAGGAAGGTCTGTTTGGAATTGAAGAGTGTCTCGTTCAAGGTTAAAACCTAGAAGCGTCCCTCCTACTTGATCTTCGACCCAAAGCATCGAGTCTACGAGTTCCATACGCTCAGTCCAGCCCGGAGTATCCCACTTGTTCAAGACCTCTCCCGTATTGGCGTCTAGAACCCATAGCTTACCGTCGAATAGCTGAGAAACGAAAAGCCGTTCGCCATAGCGGCGCACGTATCTAGGAGAGCCCAGAGCTCCGAAATCGCGCCGTAGGCGCATGGTAGAGGGATTAACCACAGCGATTCGGGCGCTGTTGTTGACCACCAAGTACAAGTCCCGGTCATCGAGGTACATGGACTGCAAGACATCGCCGAGTGGAAGGCCATTCACTTGATCGAAGACCCCTGAAGCATGAACGCCATTCTCAGGCTGATAGTAATCAACCGAGGCATTGCCAAAAGTGAAGGTGCCTTCATTTCCGATAAGAACGCCGTCGTCGTAGGCAAAGATGTCGTCCGACTCCCCAATGTTGCTTTGTGGGCCAACCTCTTCGTTCTGACATGCGCTTAGCCATCCGAGAGCGCAACAAAGAAAAACTAGAAGGATTCGTTGCTTAGATTCCATTGGAGTCCTAATTGTACCGTTCGTCCAGGCATAGGGCGCAGCGGCAAGGATTGATATTCAATATTCGTGATGTTCGCGCTTTGGACGAATCCAGAAAAGCGGTGACGTCCCCAGTTCCATCGGTAGGAAATCCGGGCGTCCGCCGTTTGATACCAAGGCATGTAGAAATCATTATCTCGGTCCGTGTGTACTTTTCCACGGAAGACGAAAAGCACGGAAAAAGTCCACGAGTTTACAGCGTACAGTGCTCTACCTCGAGCCTGATGTAGCGGTATAAAGATCAACTGATTTCCCTGTTCATCTTGGCTTTGGGTGAAGGAGTAACTTGCGGTTAAGCGCGTCTGACCAGGACCTAACTCACGTTCAACCTCGACCGAAGCCTCCGCTCCAAGCACCTGAACATCTCCGACGTTGGAAGCCGACCAGCTCAGGTCATTTTGTGGCGTCCAAAGAATGTAGTCCGAAATGTAGTTCGCATAACCATTGAGGCCGATTTGCACTGCTATAGATCCTAGGGTAGCTGAGTATGATTGCCCTAGTTCATTTTGAAGACTGTGTTCGTAGCTCAAGCCCTCGCCTGCCTGGTCACCCCAAAACAGGTCGTTCAGGGTCGGGTAGCGCACCTGAGAGGCGATTCGGGCCGAAGTCTTCCAACGATTCCCTCGACCATAGACAATTGCGGCGCCAACCTGATACTGGAATGGTGCCCATGCCTCACCGACACGTTCCTGCTTGACCTGGGCATCCATGGTAACAATGCCTATAGAGCGCTGTGCAGAGAGCGCCGCCATCCAGCGATGACGTTCGGCCGACCCACTCGGATACGCTTCCGCCTCTCCGCGTTCTAAGCTGTATTGAACCAAAGATTCCACGGAAGTAAGGCTATCTGGAGTAAAAACCGTGCGCCATTGGTTCTGCCATGTTTGCGCAAGACTCTCATCTCCGTCGAAGTCAATCTTCCAACCCGATGCACCAGATCGGAGCTGGGATTGCCACTTTCGCCCAGTGTAATTCCATTCCAACTGGACGCGCTGTTGCACGTCGATCTGCACACTTCGAGATTCCAAGTCCGGGTCTGTGTAAATGGACATGAGCGAAGGCAGCTTGCGGTTGCTTTGCTGAAGCCACAGTCGGGCAATCACATGATGCCTTTCCCCTAGGGCCAACCCGGCTTCTTGAATCCACTGGTTTTGATTGACTTCGGCGTGCTCATTGACAAAGGTCGGACTATCGGGCAGTCGCGGATTGGTATACTCAAAGTCATTGAGGCTGTAGTCCCACAACAACCGTGTACGCCAAAATACACGCCCGTTCGATGCGGATAAATTGAAATCGGTGTGACTCGTTTGGTAACTCCCAAAAACCTGTTGAAGCCCGAGATCGAAATGATCCTCAAAGCGAGGCTTATTGCTCAAGTTTAAGGCTCCTCCAAAGGAACTCAATCCCGAGGCGAGGGACGCGCCACCGTAAATGAACTGCACATCGTCAAAGGCCGAAGGGCTAATCAAGTTGAGATCATAGAGTCCCAACATAGGGCTGTTGATGGACATCCCGTTCCAGAGAATGTCGGTGTGCTGAGCTCCTGTCCCTCGGACCGAAAAGGTAGCGACCGCAGACGGACCGTACGATTTGATGTACACGGGAAGTTCGGCGGTAATGGACTCCGACAAGCGGAAATACCCCACCTTCAAAGACGAATCAAGCCGAACCTCCTCTGCTCCTATGGCCTTACGCACCTGAACTTCCCAAAGGTCTACTTCGGGGAGCAGATTAGTATCCATCTGGCCGTAGGCCGAAAAGGACAGCAGCAATAGAGCGAGTATTTTGCGCATGTTATTTGACCACGCGGCGGACCGTCCGAACGCCGGACGCCGTTTCCGCTACAATCAAATATACGCCAGAAGTCCAAGTCCCGGTTGGGATGTGATGTTGCATGTCATCTCCACGTTGAGCAACCATCTTTCCCGTGGCATCGTAAATCTGTATACGAACGGGATAAGCTGCAGCCACATTGAGCTCTCCGGCAAGAGGAACGGGGTACAAGGACAGTGCAAGCGGGTCGCTTTCGACAAGGCTTAACGGCCCATCCACGGCGGTAACCGGTAACGTCGGCTCAATCATCGGATCGAAATCCATATAACTGCACCCAAACCATGTTCCGGGCATAACCGCGGTTCCGATACCCAAATTTGAGGTCCAGAAAAAGGGTGTCCCCGACCACGTTCCCCAATAGTCCGGCTGACCGCCGAGCCCTTGCTGAGGACCGTAGACTATATCGTTCAAGAACCCGCTGGTAATGCTGATGGTAAACCCTGGATCCGCCGCCGCCAATGCTTGCAGCATGCTCTCTCCGTCGGTGGAGTCGTTAAACAATACGCCCCAGGCTTTTGATCCGTTTCCATCAAGGAAATCAATGACCAAGCCCGCGGTATCACTTCCCGAACCGACGAAATAGGTTAAATCTGATAATTCTGAAACTTGCGCGTTTGCCCACATGGCCAGGCCGCACAACAGCCCTGCTGAGTAAAATTTTAATCGCATATCTTTTCCCGAGATAAGGTTAAACAATCCGTAAATGCTAAGGCAGGTCTTCTGACTCGCCCACTCCCCGTCCCTTCCCACAACGAATGCGTTGCAGTGGTTAATGACGCGGAGCTCTTAACGGGCTCACAGCTGCGGGAACAGTCTCGGACTTACACCGAGTTCCCTTTTAAGGCCATGTGCCTACGGCACGATGGTCACCTCAGTCGCGACAAATGTACTTCGAAGATTCGGTTTGACTTCTTATTCGACTGGAAAAGTCTTAACGGCCTGGTTATAAGCCGACTCAAAGGCCAGGGCATTGAGACCGTGATCCAATTTAAGCTCCGTCGCAAAGCTCAAAAGCTTCTCTGTGGGCATATTCCCGGTCAAGTCGTCCTTGGCCATAGGACAGCCGCCAAAACCTTTTATAGCTCCGTCAAAGCGACGACAACCTGCATTCCAAGCGGCGTCAATTTTGGGACGCCATTCATTTGGGAGGGTGTGTAAGTGGGCTCCAAATTCCACTTCGGGAAGTGCGGGAATCAAGTGACGAAACAGCTGATCAATGATGTCGGGAGTTGCCGATCCGATCGTATCACTGAGCGCCAGGGTCTTGATGCCCATTTGCTCCAGGCGTTCCGACCAATGGATGACGAGTTCAGGAGACCAAGTCTCGCCATAGGGGTTCCCAAAACCCATGGACAAGTACACCACCAGGCTCTTTCCATGACGGAAAGCAATGTCTTGAATTTCCTCAACGATGTGCAGACTTTCCTCGATACTCCGATTCGTGTTCCGCTTTTGAAATTCCTCACTAATACTGAAGGGATAGCCCAAGTAGCTGATTTCCGCGAAACTAGCCGCATCATTGGCTCCGCGAACGTTGGCGACTATGGCCAAAAGTTCCGAGCTGGTTCGGTCCAGGTCTAGACGATTCAGTACTTCAGCGGTATCGCGCATCTGGGGAATAGCCTTTGGGCTGACGAAAGAGCCGAAATCCACTACCGGAAAACCCACTTGCAAGATGGCATTCAGCAGATCTACCTTTTGATCCGTCGGGATGAAGGTCTTGATGCCTTGCATGGCATCTCGAGGGCAGTCGATGATGCTGATCTTTTCGCTCATAGCGCCTTTATCAATCCTTTATTAATGCGTTTAACCGTAGCAGGTCCTTCGTAAATGAATCCGGTATAGATCTGAACAAGAGATGCACCCGCTTTTAGCTTTTCTAAAGCGTCCTCCGCAGTGTATACTCCACCAACCCCTATGATGGGAAAGGATCCATTACTTTTCTGGTGCAGGTAACGGATGACCTCGGTTGAGCGTTCACGAACGGGTGCTCCGGAGAGCCCACCCGCGCCAATGTCTTCCAAATCGCTATCTGGCATCTTCAATCCACTGCGATCAATGGTCGTGTTCGTCGCAATGACCCCATCGATCTTTGTTTCGTCAACGATGTCCACAATATCGTCGAGCTGTTCATCGGTCAAGTCAGGGGCAATCTTCAACAAGATGGGTTTACGTAGCTCTTTTTCGGTGTTGAGTTCTTGTAACCGCATAAGGAGTGCCGTCAAAGGCTCCTTATCCTGAAGCGCTCGCAAGTTGGGCGTATTGGGAGAACTGACATTCACCACAAAGTAGTCGACGTACGGGAAAAGGGCTTCAAAACACTTCTCATAATCACTGGTAGCTTCCTCGTTGGGCGTCACCTTGTTCTTGCCAATGTTACCCCCCACAATGAGGTCTCCGCGTTCGACCTTCAATCGTTCAATAGCCTCCGCTGTTCCTCCGTTATTGAAGCCCATTCGATTAATCAAGGCGGTGTCTTCTTTCAGACGGAACATGCGGGGCTGTGGGTTTCCGGGTTGCCCTACCGGGGTGAGCGTTCCGATCTCAACAAAGCCAAAACCATAGTTGCCGAGTTCCCGAAATAGCTTAGCGTCTTTGTCGAATCCCGCTGCTAAACCAACAGGGTTTGGAAAGCGGATTCCAAAGAGTTCCCGTTCTAGCTTGGGGTGCTTTACCTGAAACAAGGCTCGGTTGATAGCGCCCACGCCTGGAATACGGTGGAGGAACTTGACAAGGCCGAAAGTAAAGTGGTGAGCCCGTTCTGGGGGCATGAGGAAAAGCAGCGGTCGAATGAAGGCTTTATACATACCGCAAAGATAATGAACTCCCCTCTCCCACTTACTGTTATCCCCACATGTTGGACAAGTTAAAACCAGAGGAAATCGACCGCGTCATCGAGATGGCCTGGGAAGATCGCACGCCTTTTGAAGCCATTGAATTTCAGTTCGGCCTCAAGGAGAATGACGTGCGCGCCTTGATGCGCCGCGAAATGAAGGAAAGCTCCTTTCGGATGTGGCGAAAGCGTGTCAAAGGCCGGACCGCAAAACACGGAGCGCTGCGGAGCTTTACTGAAGGCCGCTTTAAATCCAAGAACCAAAAGTAAGCTGTACCTTTGCCGACCATGTCGAATGAGGCTATCAATATCGTCAACCGCCGTGCGCGATTCGAGTATGAACTGCTCGATGAATTCACCGCAGGCATTCAGCTCCAGGGAACGGAAATCAAGAGTTTGAGGACCGGACAAGCCACCCTCGGTGAAGCCTATGGTATGTTCATCAAAGACGAGTTGTGGATTCGAGACATGCACATTGCCGAATATAAGTACGGCTCCTACGCCAATCACGAACCCAAGCGCCCGCGTAAGCTTTTGTTGAATCGGAACGAATTGCGCAAGATTCAGAAACGTCTTGGAGAAAAAGGGTTGACCGTTGTACCCACCCGGCTATTCATCGATGAAAATGGGCGTGCGAAGCTCGGCATCGCCGTGGGACGCGGTAAAAAGTCCTTCGACAAAAGGGAGTCGATTAAGAAGCGGGAAGACAAGCGCCGGATCGATCGCGCGATGAAACGCTAAACGGGAAGCATCGTGCCGTAGGCACTTTCTGGGCTACTCTTTATCCTTGAGCATAGGCACAAAGCGGAAACTGCCGTACTCGATGGTCTCAAATTCAGATTCAGAGGTTCGAATGACCGCCGTCATAATCTGCTCGTCAAATCCAACGGGTATCACCAGCATTCCACCCACCTTGAGTTGCTCCTTTAAAGCTTCGGGGATGTGCGGAGCCCCGGCCGTTACCAAGATTTTATCAAAGGGCGCATAGGCTGGTAGCCCCTTATACCCATCTCCGTAAAACGTTTTGGGGTTGTAGTTGAGCTTTCGGAAAAGGACTCGAGTCTTGTTGTGGAGCTCAATTTGTCGCTCAATGGTGTACAGTTTTGCGCCCAATTCCAGCAGGACACAACTTTGATAACCGGAACCCGTGCCAATTTCTAGAACTTTTTCTCCGGGATGCACGTCCAACAACTCGCTCTGAAAGGCAACCGTATAAGGTTGGGAGATGGTCTGGCCGGCGCCTATGGGGAAAGCCTTGTCCTCGTAGGCATGCTCCAAAAAACCGGTGTCAAAAAAGAAATGTCGGGGTACTTTTTGCATTGCCTCCAAGACGGCTTCGCTATGTATGTCCTTGGCCGCCAGTTGACGAATCAATTTGGCGCGCAAACCCTGATGTCTTGGACTATCTTGCATCCCTTCTATTCCCTCGAAATTGGTTACTTTTGGCCTCAAATCTACGGATATGAAGTTGAAAGCTGGCGTTCTTGGAGCGGGACATTTGGGAAAAATCCACATCAAGCTCCTAATCCAAAGTGAGGAGTATGAACTCGTTGGATTTTACGATGCCGACGCCGAAAATGCCACGGCCGTCTCTGCCGAATACGGCATTCCAGCCTTTGACACCATCGAGGCATTGATCGATGCCGTTGACATGGTGGACATCGTGACGCCTACCCTATCCCACTACGATTGCGCGGTTCAAGCCCTTCGTAAGTCCAAACACCTCTTTATCGAGAAGCCGATCACCAATACGGTGGCCGAAGCTGAGGAACTCATCCGTTTAGCGAAAGAGGCAGGAGTTAAAGCCCAAGTGGGGCACGTTGAGCGTTTCAACCCCGCCTTTACAACGGCTCGTCCATTCATCAACCAGCCCATGTTCATCGAAACGCATCGATTGGCTCAATTCAATCCGCGCGGAACGGATGTGCCGGTAGTTCTGGATTTGATGATTCACGACTTGGATATTGTACTGAGTATTGTGAAGAGTTCGGTGAAGCGCGTATCGGCCAGTGGAGTGAGCGTGGTGAGTGAAAGCCCAGATATTGCCAATGCACGCGTGGAGTTCGACAATGGCTGCGTCGCCAATTTGACGAGTAGTCGAATTTCGATGAAGAACATGCGCAAGACCCGCATTTTCCAGCGCGATGCTTATATCTCAGTCGATTTTCTGACAAAAGAGACAGAAATCGTACGGATGAAAAATGTTGAAGGAGATTTGGAAGATTACGCCATGGTTCTCGACCTCGAGAATGGCAATCAAAAGCAGATTTACTTCGAAAAGCCCGATGTACCTTCAAACAACGCGATTCTCGATGAACTCAATGCCTTGGCTAAAGCCATCCAAGACAACACCGAGACCGCCGTCACGTTAGAAGATGGACATGCTGCACTGAAATTGGCCACTGATATTGTGTCCAAATTCAACGATGAATTGAAGCCCTTGAGCGAGTGAGACGTATAGCTATACTATTTTTGGCGGCCTTTACGGCCGGATGCGGCCTGGACGAAAAGCCAGAACAGATTCCTGGATACGTTCAGATCAATGATATTTCCGTAACAACGACTTCTGAGCAAGGCTCATCTAGCGACAACATCAGCGACGCTTGGGTTTATGTCAACGATCCTGAATTTGGATACATTCTACAAGGTGTTTACGAAATGCCTGCGAGTTTCCCTGTCTTGATTGACGGAGAAACCGAATTTCAGATTCGCGGAGGTGCGCGAATTTCGGGTTTGAGTTCTGTTCGTCAACTCTATCCCTTCTACCGTTCTTACTACGATACCGTTCAACTCACTCCCGACGGAAACGTAGAGCTTACTCCGGTTCTTGACTACTTCCCAGGCGTGACCTTCGACTGGATGGAGGATGCCGAAGATCCAGGATTGAGTATGGAGCCTACGGAGAGTTCA
The DNA here is from genome assembly GCA_017798125.1 of Cryomorphaceae bacterium. Classification (NCBI taxonomy): domain Bacteria; kingdom Pseudomonadati; phylum Bacteroidota; class Flavobacteriia; order Flavobacteriales; family Cryomorphaceae; species Cryomorphaceae bacterium. The sequence goes on along the minus strand of CP059070.1, from coordinate 2,088,745 downwards.
GACACCATCCTGACGCGTATCACTGGCTCCGAGGCCTTTGAAGGAAATGCATCCTTAGCCTTTTACCTTGACACGGCGAATCCTCTATTCTTTGGGGTGACCGTCGAAGAATTTGACTTGCCCAAAGGAGGGCGTCCGGTCTTCTTAGAGATTGACTACAAGTGCAATTACGAGTGGATTGTAGGAGTCTTGGGGAATACTCCGAATGGTGTAACTGACTTTATTGCATTGACCATATTGGCTAAAGAGGATTGGAACAAGTTGTACATTCAGCTGACCAATCAAGTATCTGCGGCTGGAAACATCAACGCCACTTCCTTTAAGATCTACTTCGCCTCCCTCCTTAACCCGGATGCCCAAGAAGACGCGTTCGTCTATATCGACAATGTCAAGCTGGTTTATTGATGAATAGACCTCTACACAGGCTCAAGTATCTGTTTTTTGACGTCCTATCCGCTGGTGGAGCGTGGACACTATTCTTCGTTTATCGTAAAACGGTTATCGAGAGCGCCAAATTTGGCATCCGAGTTCCTCTGGATTACGACGCCAAGTTCTACGCGAGTCTCGTAGCCATCATTCTCTTTTGGATCGGCATGTATGCTGCATCCGGATACTATCGAGATATCTACCGGAAATCTAGGCTTCAAGAATTGGGGCAAACGATGTTCTATTCGATTTTCGGAACGGTCATCATCTTCTTCGTGCTTATTCTTGACGACACTATTGTGAGCTACAGGAGCTACTACAGCTCGTTCTTTACCCTACTCGGCCTGCACTTTGGCCTTACCTATCTGCCGCGCTTCTTTTTGACGACGCATACCGCCAGGCGCATTCACCGCCGCGAAATTGGTTTTCCAACGTTGCTTATCGGCAGCAATGAAAACGCCGTCATTCTCTATCTGGAATTGGAAGGAGCCCGTAAATCCAGCGGAAATTCCTTTGTCGGTTTTGTCAGTGTAGAGAACAACATTGAATTCCTCGCTTCTAAAGAACTCAACCACCTCGGTGTATATACTGAGCTCCCTGAGATCATTGAGAAATACGAGGTCGAGGAAGTCATCATTGCGCTTGAGTCTACAGAACACAGTAGAATTGAAGAGATTCTGAACCTACTGGAAGCCGCGCCAGTAGTCATTAAGATGATCCCGGACACCTACGATATCCTCTCTGGAAAGGTGCGCATGCAATCCATCTTCGGTACGCCCCTGATTGAAATTCAACACGAGCTCATGCCGTTGTGGCAATTCACGATCAAAAGAGCCTTGGACATTACCTTGTCCATTCTCTTTATGCTCTTGTTGAGTCCAGTCTTCTTGGTTACCGCAGTCATGACGGCCTTTAGCTCGCCTGGCCCTATATTCTATAAGCAAGAGCGTGTTGGCCTGAATCGAAAGCCGTTCTACATCATCAAGTTCCGATCTATGTTCCAAGATGCCGAAAAGGCCGGACCTCAATTGTCCAGCGAACAAGATCCGCGGATCACCAAATGGGGCCGTATCATGAGAAAGTTTCGACTGGATGAACTCCCTCAACTGTGGAACGTATTGATTGGAGATATGAGCTTTGTAGGTCCGCGTCCCGAACGCCAATTCTACATTGAGCAGATTGAACAAGAAGCGCCTCATTATCGTCACTTACATCGGGTTAAGCCCGGAATCACAAGCTGGGGAATGGTAAAGTACGGTTATGCTGAGAATGTAGAAGAGATGATTCAACGCATGAAGTACGACATCATATACATCGAGAACATGTCGCTCTTTATCGATATTAAAATTTTGATTTACACCATACTCATCGTCTTGCAAGGACGGGGTAAATAAGCACTACACACATGAAGAATATAACCGTAATCGGCGCAGGTACCATGGGAAATGGCATTGCGCACGTTTTTGCCCAAACAGGATATGCCGTCAACCTCGTTGATTTAAATCCAGAAGCTCTGGAGCGCGGTATCGCGACCATCACCAAAAATCTAGACCGCATGATCGCCAAGGAAAAGATTTCCGAAGACGATAAACAAGCTACACTAGGGCGATTAAACCCCCTTACGGATTTGGCTGAAGGCTGCGCAAATGCAGACCTCGTTGTGGAAGCGGCTACAGAGAACGTAGACCTAAAACTCAAGATCTTTGCCCAATTAGAAGAGATCTGTGGGCCGGATACTGTTCTTGCCACGAACACCTCTTCGATTTCCATCACCAAAATCGCCGCAGTGACCAATCGTGCGGACAAGGTGATCGGTATGCACTTTATGAACCCCGTTCCCATCATGAAGCTCGTTGAAGTCATTCGCGGTTACGCTACCAGCGACGCCGTCACCGAGCAAATCATGGAGCTCAGCCGTAATTTGGGTAAGGTTCCCGTAGAAGTCAATGACTATCCTGGTTTTGTGGCGAATCGCATACTGATGCCCATGATCAACGAGGCCATCATCAGTCTCCATGAAGGAGTAGCCGGTGTTGAAGAAATTGATACCGTGATGAAACTCGGTATGGCTCATCCAATGGGGCCACTTCAATTGGCTGATTTTATCGGTCTTGACGTTTGTCTTTCAATCCTCAACGTGTTGTACGAAGGGCTAGGCAACCCGAAATACGCGCCATGCCCACTGCTGGTGAACATGGTTACCGCCGGAAAAATGGGAGTAAAATCTGGTGAAGGTTTCTACGACTACAGTCAGGGGTTGAAAGCTGCCGTGCTCAGTCCTCAATTTGCGAAGTAAACGACTCTTCCTCCGCTGGAGGATAGGTATAGTTGTATACGTGTAAGAAGGCCACTACCCAAAATACATTGAAGTAGGCGGACAAAACCGTCTGTGCGATCATACTCACCGGTTGAGGCGTCCACATAAAGAGGAGCGCAATGAGAATAGAGATGAGTAGCATAACCAGTACTCCCGCGAGGAACAGGAAGAAGATGGTCCACCATTTCTTAATCACCATGTCGTAGCTCGCCTTAAGCGCGTCAATAAAAGTCAGGTCCAAAAAAAGGACGAAGTACAAGGTCATGGACCAACATACCGTCAAGAAGATACCCGGAACCACCAAGAAGAGAAAGGCTGGGATCAACAAGACAATCATTAAAAGAAGTGTTGCAATGACCCAAGGCCATTTGCGCACCGATCGGTTGAGCAGGTCACCCACCTCGTAGGTCTCCTTCCCCCACATGCGAAAGACGGCCCATGCATTAAAGCAAAAGAATAGGATACTGATCAATCCGACTATAAAACTCAGAAAGGGGTAATTTTCCTGCTCTAGGGCCAATTGTCCCGCAGCATCCCAACTCCCCTGGGCAACCAATCGATACATCTCTGATGTATCGGCAGCGGTATACGATTGCAACAAGGCCAAGGGGACGTAATAAACCAAGAAAACAGCGGCCCAAAAGCGACCGTTCTTGCTGATTACCTCATTTGTGTCCGCCATGATATGGCTAAAAGAGATTTCGGGAATACGTACGTTCATGGGCTTCCTTGGATTTTCCTCGAAAATAGAGAATCGCTTGGAAAAAAGAGCCTATTTTCGAGGTTATGGATTTCAGTGTTCTACTCACTTCTGAGGGACTAATTGCTCTGCTTACACTTTCCTTTTTGGAAATCGTCCTCGGCATCGATAACATCATTTTCATTTCGATACTTACCAATCGGCTTCCTGAAGAACGACGGCCACGAGCAAGGGCTGGCGGGATTGGGCTCGCTTTGTTTGCCCGCGTCGCTATGCTCCTGGGAATCACTTGGATCATTGGGTTCACCAAGCCCTTATTTGAGCTGATGGGACATGAATTCACTGGTCGGGACTTAATCCTGTTTTTTGGCGGTTTGTTCTTGCTGGGAAAATCGACGTACGAAATCCACCACAAGATTGAAGGAGAGGAATACGATGAAGCATCGGCCCGTGAGGGCCTAAAGAAAGGGTTTCTTGGCATTCTCGTTCAAATTGCGCTTCTGGACATCGTCTTTTCATTCGATTCGATTCTCACAGCAGTTGGGATGACCGAACATGTGAGTATTATGATTGTCGCCGTGATCATTTCCTTGATCATCATGTTGATTTTCAGTGGAGCCATTGCGTCCTTCATTGAAAAGCACCCCACCCTGCAGATGCTGGCGCTTTCTTTTTTGATCTTGATCGGGTTCTTATTGATCGCCGACAGTTTCCATTATCACGTGCCTAAAGGGTACGTTTACTTTGCGGTCTTCTTCTCGCTGGCCGTTGAATTATTAAATATGCGCATGAAGCGCAGTCGAAAGACGAAAACTACATCACATGAGTAAGTACAATGAAGGCATGATGCGCGACGACGCGCTCGAAGGAAAACGAATTGTTGTCACCGGAGGCGGAACGGGTTTGGGCCGAAGTATGGCGACCTACATGTCCAAGCTGGGAGCACAAGTGGCCATTACAAGCCGCCGTTTGGAAGTTCTTCAGAAAACCGCGGAAGAGATGTCTCAAGAGTCTGGGAATAAGGTGCATGCCATTCAATGCGATGTCCGGGACTATGAACAGGTTGAAGCCATGCGTGACGCTGCCGTAGAAGCCATGGGCGGTGTGGATGTGCTTTTAAACAATGCAGCGGGTAACTTTATCTCCCCTACGGAACGCCTTTCGCACCGCGCTTTCGATGCGGTGATTGACATTGTTTTGCGCGGTACCAACTACTGCACACTTGCCTTTGGAAAAATGTGGATTGAGGCCAAACAACCTGCAACGGTACTCAACATTGTTACCTCATACGCCTATACCGGATCTGGATATGTGGTCCCCTCCGCAACAGCAAAGGCAGGAGTTCTCGCCTTGACGCGATCCTTGGCCGTGGAATGGGCCAAGTACGGTCTTCGCTTCAACGCTATTGCTCCCGGGCCGTTCCCGACCAAAGGAGCTTGGGATCGCTTGCTCCCGGGAGATTTGAAGGAAAAGTTGGACCCTGCTGTCCGCATTCCCTTAGGTCGCGTGGGTGAACACCAAGAATTGGCGAACTTGGCCGCCTATATGGTGTCTGACTTCTCAGCCTACGTCAATGGGGAAGTCGTTACCATTGATGGAGGAGAATGGATGAAAGGAGCCGGCCAGTTCAATCAAATGGATCTGGTTCCAAGCGAAATGTGGGACATGCTGGAGGCTATGCGTAAGAAGGCTTAAGGAAACGCTCGTTGTAAATGGTGCGTACGATACCGTCGGCCAGACCGATCTTGGGAACGTGCACGCGCTTGGCATCACAGGCTTCCATAACCGTCACGAAAATTTGAGACGCCGGGACAATTACATCGGCCCGGTCCACATTCAAATCCAATTTCAAGACCCGTTCCTCGAGCGTCAGACCCTCTAGGTGCGATAGAGATTCATTCAGGTACCTCAAGTCAATGGGTTTACCCAAACGTTGCCCAGACATCTTAAACAGTTTGTTGATATTCCCTCCGGATCCGATGATCTCAACTTTATCGAAAGCCTTGGCATGATCGCTAACCCACGAACTCATTTCCTTCCAGTGCTTGGGCTTTACTCGGTCCGTCAGGATTCGGATGGTCCCAATATTGAAGGAACGCGAAGCCACTTTGTCCTGACCACTGAAGTAGGTCAGCTCGGTAGATCCTCCTCCTACATCTACATATAGGTAGGTTCGTTTTCGGTTGAGAAGCTGCTCGATGTGAGTCGAATAGATAATATCCGCCTCTTCTTTACCACTGATGATATTGATGTGGATACCGCTCTCTTTAGCCAGCTTGGCAATGACGGCCGTACCGTTATCGGCTTCTCTCATTGCCGAGGTGGCGCAAGCCTTGTAATCCACTACATCATTGACCAGCATTAAGTGTTTAAACGCCTTCATGGCGTGAATTAAGCGCTTCACATTGCGTTTGCCAATCTTTCCTTTGGTGAATACATCAGCTCCTAGACGAATAGGAACACGGATCAAAGAGCTCTTCTTAAAAACAGGGCCTTCTTTTGTGTCGATTACGTTACAGATCAACAATCGGATCGCATTTGACCCGATATCGATTCCCGCTATTCTTTTATACTTTAAACTCACTCCGTTTTCTCTTTCTCCCAATAATACCGCTGCAAAACTACCTGAGACCGGACGCGGTCTTGCACCCCAGTCCTTCGGTACTTATTGTCATAATCACCATCGTGCCAGCGCGACTTTACATTGTCTTGCCAACCGATCTCCAAGTTATCTAAAATCTCATTCTTCGCTTCTTCATCATAAATAGGCACCGTCACTTCTACCCGGTTGTCCAGGTTCCGAGTCATTAAATCTGCACTGGATATGTAGATTTTAGCTTCTTCGCCGGCTCCGAAGACATAAACGCGCGCATGCTCGAGGAACTTATCTACGATACTGATGGCCTCGATGTTCTCCGATAGGCCTGGAATTCCCGAAATCAAAGAGCATATTCCTCGAACGTTTAGCTTTACTGAAACCCCGGCTTGGGAGGCTTCATAAAGCTTCTCAATCATTTCCTCATCGACCAGGCTGTTCATTTTGAAATGCAGCAGGGCCTCACGGCCCGATTTGGCCTTTTCGATCTCGTCATCAATCAAGGCGTAAAAATCATCCCGCGTATAATGTGGCGACACCAAGAGATGGTCGTATTCGGGTATATTGAAGTTGTTTCGGAAGAATTTGAATACCTGATTGACTTCTTTAGTAATGCGTCGATCCGTAGTATACAAAGCGTAATCCCCGTACAATCGAGCCGTTTTCTCATTGAAGTTCCCAGTAGAAACGCATGCATATCGGGTCTTACCACCATCTTCATTCTTGCGATTAATCAGTAAGAGCTTGCTGTGTACTTTGAGGCCAGGTACCCCGTAAATTACATTCACTCCCTCATCCTGGAGTCTCTTGGTCCACTTGATGTTCGCCTCTTCATCGAACCGAGCTTGAAGCTCGATCACCACGGTCACGTTTTTCCCATTTTTCGCAGCATTCACCAGTGCATTCAGGAATTGAGAGTTCTTCGCGGCTCGGTAGAGCGTTGCCTTGATACTGGTCACCTGAGGGTCAATAGCTGCCTCTCGAATCATTCGTATTAAATAGGAAAAGCTCTGATATGGATAGTGCAGGAGGACGTCCCGTTCGTCCAATATTTTAAGAAAGCTAGCTACTTTGTCCAGCTCAGGACGCTTAGCGGGTCGATGCTTCTTATACTCCAGATGTGGACCACCGACGTTAGGAAAGTCCATCAAGTCTTTCTTGTTGTGGTATCGGCCACCGGGAATCAAACTATCGCTCTTGGAATCCGCTTCTAAGCCTTTCATCAAGAAGTTTAGCAGGTCCTTGGGCATGGTTTTATCGTAAACAAACCGCACAGGCTCTGCTTTCTTTCTGGCCTTTACAGAACGAGAAATCTTGTCAATGAATGAGCGTGAAATATCGTTGTCGATATCCAACTCCGCATCTCGGGTAAGCTTAATGGTATAGGCCTTTAGTTCCTCGAACTGGAACGTGGCAAAAATTCGATGCAAAAAGTGACGAATGACGTCATCCAAGTACATCACATACTTCTCTCCACCCCGGTCGGGAAGCACTACAAAGCGATCAAAAACCTCAGACGGAATTTCGATCAGCGCGTAATTCACCTGCGCTCCACCTTCTTTAACAAGGCGAACCGCGTGATAAATGGACTTGTCTCGAAACATGGGGAATTCATCCACATAGTTCAGCATAATCGGAACCAACGCCGGACTCAAGCGCTCCTCAAAGTAGTGGTCAATAAATTTGCTTTGGACGTCGTCAAGTCCATTTTCATCGACGATGTGGATACCTTCGGACCGCAAACCCGCACGAATCTCTTCGAAGATTTCCTCAAATCGGGTCTGCTGGTCAATCACAATAGAGGATATCTGCGTCAATAAGTCCTGAGGGGGAACCCCAGCCAACAAATCCGCGGCTTGTTTACCCAACACGGAAAGGCGGCGAATCGTAGCGTAACGAACGCGGAAGAACTCATCCAGGTTATTCGAGAAGATTCCCAAGAAGTGCATCCGCTCAATCAAAGGCACTGTGTCATCTGCGGCTTCTTGGAGCACGCGTCCATTGAAGAGCAACCAGCTCTTCTCTCGATCGATATACTTAGATCGCTCCATCCCCTTAGTTCTGAATTCGCTTTTTGGGGTAATCGAAGAACATCAACTCGGCATTGCGATCGATTTGGGCCCAAGAGGTTACGTCGAACTTAAGGCAAGCTACCCCTGTGGTCGGAACGTGATCAATGTGGTGCTCAATGCAGTAATTGACAAAATGCGTTATGGTCGGATTGTGTCCAAAAATCATCACGGAGGAATAGTCATCACTCAAAGAGGCCACGAGCTGTCTCAGGTGATGCGTATCAGCGCCGTAAATGGACTCTTCAATCCGCACGTCAGCAAAAGGAATATTCATCCTGCGCGCAAAAATCAAGGCCGTGTGCAAAGCCCGTGTCGCCGGACTGGAAACCAGCAGCTCAGGAAGCTCCCCTTGCTCTGTCAGCCATTCCGCCGTATTGTAAGCGTCCCGCACACCACGTCCTTTCAGCGGCCGATCGACATCGTCCAACTCAGCCATTTTCCAGCTGCTTTTCGCGTGACGTACGATGAATAGCTTCTTCATGATTAGAGGAGTTCGTTCGCCAAGTTTGCCAATTCTGAGCGCTCCCCTTTCTCCAAGGTAATGTGCGCAAACAATCGATTTCCCTTCAGCTTATCGATCAAGTACGAAAGCCCATTAGACTGCGCGTCCAGATAAGGCGTGTCAATTTGATGGATGTCTCCGGTGAAGATGATCTTCGTGTTCTCCCCTGCCCTGGAGATAATCGTTTTGACTTCGTGCGGGGTAAGATTTTGGGACTCATCCACGATAAAGATGACATTCGATAAACTCCGACCGCGTATGTAGGCCAACGGCGTCACGATGATCTTCTCTTGATTGACCATCTCATCAATCCGCTTGTATTCCTTGTCCTGCTCGTTAAACTGGTTCTTGATGAACTTCAAGTTATCCCAGAGCGGCTGCATATAAGGGTTGATCTTAGACTTGATGTCTCCTGGCAAATACCCGATGTCTTTGTTGCTCAAAGGCACGATAGGTCGGGCCAAATACACCTGTTTAAAATTCCGACGCTGCTCCAAACTCCCGGCTAGGGCCAATAGCGTTTTACCCGTTCCAGCGACGCCTTGAAGCGATACGAGTTTAATCTCAGGATTAAGGATGGCATGCATCGCAAAGGTCTGCTCTGCATTTCGCGGCTTTATCCCGTAGGTCATCTTCTTCTCCACCCGCTCCATGGTGTGCTCGAAGGGGTTGTAATAGGTCAATGCCGAGCTTTTGGCGCTCTTAAGGATGTAGTAGTGGTTGTTGACGAGTTCAAAGTGCTTCACCGCTTTATCCGCATCTACGGTCGGAGACTTAAAGAGCGTATCGATAAAGCGCTGGGGCACGCCTTCGACTATGGCCTTCCCAGTGTGCAGGTTCTCAACGTCCTTGATCTTACCGGTCTCGTAATCCTCCGCGTGCATATCCAAGGCTTTGGCCTTCAGGCGCAAGTTGACATCCTTAGTGACCAAGATGACCTTTTTCTTGGGCTCTTCAAGGGTCATGCTCAAGGCGGCGTTCAGGATCTTGTGATCCATCTTCTTGCCTACATACACTTCTTCTGCGTTGATCTTCAGATCGGGCTTGTTCATGATGACCTTGAACTTCCCGCGCTTGGGGCCATTGATCGGCGTCCACTCCTGAAGGCTATGGCTTCCCGACAATTCATCAATGTACCGGATGAACTGCCGTGCCTCAAAATTCTTGGTATCGTTGCCGCGCTTAAACTCATCCAGTTCTTCTAGAACCGTAATGGGAATGGCTACGTTGTGTTCCTCAAAATTCAGAATGGATCGGTGATCGTGAATGATGACCGAGGTGTCCAATACAAAGATTTTCTCCTCCTTTTTTGCCTTCGTTGTCTTCGCCATGGAGTGGTGATTTTTAGCTATAATAGCGTTCTTTCATTAAGAGCACGTTACCACGGATTCATTATTATGAACATTTTATTAAGATAGATTTGTGCCTACGGCACGATGCGCAACCATGCTACACCCCTTCACTCCCGATCACTTCGATTACATCATCCGCTGGGTCGATTCTCCAGAGCTCATGGAGCGCTATTCTGGACCCGATTTTGAATGGCCCTGGACCCGCGAGGTCCTACAAGAATACATCGACACTGTCCACGACCGTGATCGCTTCATGTACAGTCATGAAGACACTATGCTCGGATATGGTGAAGTGCTGTACAACGGGGAGTTTCAACCGCGCTTGGGACGCATACTCATCGGGCCGCAGGCCCATCGAGGAAAAGGACATGGCGCCCAAATGATCCGTGAACTTGTAGCGTACGCCAAACGCCACAATCCCAGGGAGCGCGTTTATCTTTACGTATACACGGACAACGCGCCAGCTATCCGCAGCTATGAGGGCGTTGGGTTTCATTACACCCATGATCACCCCCTGCCCGTGCCCAACATGCCGCACAAACAGGTGCATCTCATGCACCTCGACTAGTCGGTTTCGTCGAGTTCAAAGAGTTCGTGCACGGTGCAGTCAAAAACTTCAGCCATCTTCAAAGCCAACACAGTGGACGGAACATATTTACCGTTTTCAATGGCTATAATGGACTGTCGACTCACACCAATGCGCTCAGCCAATTCAGCTTGAGTGATCTTCTGTCTTGCTCGTTCTACCCGTACATTATTCTTCATCGCGAACGGGTTTTAGTTTCCAGCGGAATCGGGCAACAAAGAGCAGAAGTAGACTGAACATATTGACGGTCATGACCCAAAAGAAGGGCATGTCATAAACAAAGAGAATGGCTACCAGCAAGATGCCGTAGTTCCAATACAAGGCCCATACAAGCGACTCGAGCCGTATGCGCATGATAAATTCATCCTCTTCCTTCTCCTTCGAAAGCGCTACAAAAACGCTACCCAGCAATAGTCCTATGGCGATGAGCTCATCGATCACTACATTTTCAACGACAACGAAGAAACGCTGGTCGCCGAAAATTTCCTCCGTCCAAAAGGCAAAGACGTTCCATTCGGGGCCGTCAATTTCTCCGAGGACTAAATAGATGAGTCCGGCCAACAAGCTCGGCACCAAGAGCAGCCAGCCAATTTTTTTAAATGCGTTGGGAAACAGATAATTGGTTTTCATAAGTGTCATGTTTACTTAACCAAATGTATAGTTTACTTTACACTCGTGCAAGGCATAAAAAACAAAAAGTTGTACTAAAACATTCGCCTACTCAGCCCATTGTGTAATTTAGTTGCACATAGCGCGAAAGTCTACCCTTCGGGGTAGCAACAAAAAAAGCCACTCCCTCGGGAGTGGCTTTTGTATTCAAGTGTTTCTGGACTTATTTCTTGTCGTCCTCTACTTCTTCGAAGTCTACATCAGTGACATCCTCTGCGGCCCCATCTTCCGTAGCTCCTGCTCCTGGATCTGCACCTGCATCACCTGCAGCCCCTTCTTGTTGGGCCTTGTACATTTCCTCAGAAGCATTTTTCCAAGCTTCGTTGATTTTCTCCATGGCAGCGTCAATAGCAGCAAGGTCACGACTTTCGTGCGCTTTCTTCAACTCTTCCAAAGCTCCCTCAATTGGGGCTTTTTTATCGTCAGAAAGCTTGTCTCCGAATTCGCTCAACTGTTTTTCCGTTTGGAAGATCATGGCATCTGCACCATTTACCTTCTCTGCTGTTTCCTTCGCTTCCTTATCCGCATCGGCATTTGCCTCTGCTTCCTTCTTCATGCGTTGGATTTCATCGTCACTCAAGCCACTAGAGGCTTCAATGCGAATACTCTGTTCCTTATTGGTTCCTTTATCCTTCGCACTTACGTTTAGAATACCGTTGGCGTCGATGTCGAAGGTCACCTCAATTTGAGGAACTCCACGCGGTGCTGGTGGAATGCTGTCTAAGTGGAATCGTCCAATTGATTTGTTGTCTGCAGCCATCGGGCGCTCCCCTTGAAGCACGTGAATTTCAACGCTAGGCTGATTATCACTTGCGGTTGAGAATACTTCAGACTTTTTGGTTGGGATGGTTGTGTTCGACTCGATCAATCGGGTCATAACACCTCCCATGGTTTCGATTCCCAAGCTGAGCGGAGTCACATCCAAAAGAAGTACGTCTTGTACATCTCCGGTCAGTACTCCTCCTTGGATTCCAGCTCCAATAGCTACCACCTCGTCAGGATTCACTCCTTTAGATGGTTTCTTTCCAAAGAACTTCTCTACTACCTCCTGAATAGCAGGGATACGGGTCGATCCTCCGACCAAGATGACTTCATCAATCTCAGATGTCGACAATCCTGCGTCCTTCAAAGCCGTTTTACATGGCTCCAAGCTGCGTTGGATCAAGTTATCCGCCAATTGCTCAAACTTTGAGCGGGTCAACGTACGTACCAAGTGCTTTGGTCCGCTTGCAGTAGCTGTGATGTACGGCAAGTTGATTTCGGTTTGCGCTGAGCTCGACAATTCAATCTTAGCTTTCTCTGCAGCATCTTTCAATCGCTGAAGGGCCATTTTATCGTCGCGCAAGTCCATGTTTTCTTCGGACTTGAACTCTTCTGCCAACCAGTCAATAATGACTTGGTCAAAGTCATCTCCACCCAAGTGGGTATCTCCATTGGTCGACTTCACTTCGAATACGCCATCTCCAAGCTCAAGAATAGAGATATCAAAAGTACCTCCACCCAAATCGAATACGGCGATCGTCATGTCTTGATCTTTGCGATCAAGACCGTAGGCCAATGCCGCAGCTGTTGGCTCGTTGATGATTCGACGCACTTTCAAGCCGGCAACTTCACCCGCTTCTTTGGTTGCTTGACGTTGTGAATCGTTGAAGTACGCAGGAACGGTAATCACCGCTTCGGTTACTTCGCTTCCCAAATAGTCCTCAGCAGTCTTCTTCATTTTCTGAAGGACCATAGCCGAGATTTCTTGAGGCGTGTACTTGCGATCATCGATCGCTACACGTACTGTATTGTTGTCTCCTTCCACCACGTTGTAAGGAACGCGCTTAGCTTCTGCAGATACATTTCCGTACTGCTCGCCCATAAAACGCTTGATGGAATAAATCGTTTTCTCAGGGTTGGTGATGGCTTGACGCTTGGCCGGATCACCGACTTTGCGTTCTCCACCTTCCACGAAGGCAACGATGGAAGGCGTAGTGCGCTTTCCTTCGCTGTTCTGGATCACCACCGGCTCGTTTCCTTCCATGACGGCCACACAGGAGTTGGTCGTACCGAGGTCAATTCCGATGATCTTGCTCATTATATAGATATTTAAATTATACTCTTTTTTGGCTGCCGACTAAAGGTCAATGACCGTGCCAATAGGTCCTAAAATGAAAAATGTCAGTTTCACTGCCCCGAAAGGAAGCGAAACTGACATTTTTGCTGACAGTACGTCAGAAATACCTTAGTCCCCGCAGAAGACTGTATCGATCTCGTTGGTTCCCAATACCTCGTATGACGCAAAGCGCAACTCACAGGTTATGGATCCAAGGCTCAAGGAATCATTCGTGTAATTCCGATCGTTGTTGGGGTTGTTCAAATCTCTGAGGATCTTCTCTGAATAACGGCTTTCCGTGTGGCGAGAAGTGAACAAACCAATACCGTTGTTCAAATTCGTGTACGGTGGTCGCTCCTGCACAATACCACCACTTGGCTGGTACACTTGACGGTACAGCGCCATTTCTTCCGTTCCTGAACTCACGTAGAAAGTAATTGCCCGCAGATATCGGTCTACATTCTCATCAACGGGAATCACCGCCAACATGGCCGTGAAGAAGTTCGGATAGGCAATATCATAACCCATTTCCTCTCCACCGTCAATGTCTCTCGACTCGATATCTGACTTGATGCGCCAGGTCGCTTTCTTCATGGTTGAATCCGCCACGTTTCCACGCGGAGTCTCCAAATAGTGTACGTGTGCCCAAAGCTCATAGGTCTTCCCATTTACCGCACTGTTCCATTCCACGCGGAAGTCTCCAGGGCCGGCCAAATTGATTCGTTGTAGGGTAGTTGGACGAACAATACGGAACTCTTGGACCAAGTCTGTTGTACCTTCAGTAGGCGGAGTCGTTTCGTCCGTGATGACATCTAGCTTATAGGTGTGCTCATCGTTCAATACCATTGAAGCGCGATAAATCACTTGATCCGGACTGGCAAAAATGCCATCGGGCTTCGTGCTTTCAACGTTGTATTCGAAGGGGTATACTGTTCCGTCGTCTAAATCAGTCAAAGTAACTTGAATGGTATCTCCGTAGTACAGAGAATCGAATTGCTGGGCCATATCGAGGGCGCTGGCTTCACCGAGGAAGGTTCTTCCGATCTTCAGTTCATGGACTGTATCAGAGTAGTCGATCAATCCATAGACCACCGTCTGCTCGTCTGCTGGAGCATTGATATCGAGGTCTGTTGAACAAGCAGTAATCAGCGCTCCGATGGCGACAAAGGATAGGAGCTTTCTTTTCATAAGCAGCAAAGATAACTAATTTCGTACTTTTGATTTTCGACGCCGAACCCGCATAAAATCACGTTCGATGCACAGGCTCTTATCGATCTTCGCGATCGCTTTTTTCCTTTCTACTCCCCTTCTTGCGCAGCAGAGAATTTATGGCACTTTCGACGTTCCAGCGTTTGTAGAAGACTTTTATGAATCGAAAGGTTCATTCCCAACCATTACTACTGTAGAGAACTACTACACTGTAGATGACAGTTCCTACTTCATGAACCGGAACAACCCCACAACTCCCTTCGCCGTTATGGCGAATTACCCCAATGAGTTGCGCTCTTTTCACCTGAGTTCGAAGCTCAAATTGGGACCTTCCGAAACCAAGGAGCAAATGGTGGGGCTCATCTTCATGTCTCAACGGGACAGTAATTCTGCCTACGTCTTCGAATTCAACCGCAATAAACGATACCGCATTCGCCGAATTCGAAATGGAATGGTCACCATGATGGGGGAAAGTGTAGACGGTTGGGTCAAGTCTAATGCCCTTCTGGGCGTTGACGAATACAATCTTTTGGAGGTGAAGACCGCTAATGGTGACTACGACTTTTACATCAACGGCAGCTTTGTCACTTCCTTCTACGACAACACCTTTGAATTTGGGAATATGGGCTTTTTTCTCGGCCCCATGACCAAGGCAAGAGCAGAGTTCTTCCACGTTTATACTACGGAGCCCAGCTTAGAGGAGGTGGCTAAAACCGAAAACGAGCTGCGCATTGAACAGCTAGAAAAAGAGAATGAAGCCTTAAAAAACGAGTTGGCTCAGAGCCTGGATGCGAAGATCGTAGAGCTTCAAGGGGTCATACAGGTTTTGGAAACACAACTTGTTACGACAAACCGAGACAATGAGGTGCTTCGAGAAGAAATAGCCCAGTACGAAGAAATCCGTTTTTTGGTCGGAAACATTGACAAAGACCTCTTATTGACCTTGAGCCGAAACCTTCGTGAGGAAATGCTGAAGAATCAGGCTTTGACCAACGAGAACGTCCAACTCAAGGACAGCATTGACATCATCTTGGAGGAATACCAAGAATTTAAGCTCAACGTACTCGATAAGATTGTCGACGGGACTTATCAAGTGAGCGAAGCCGCTCCAGTGGTGCCGTCCAACACGGACACCGGAACCACCCCACAGGAGTCAGCAACGCCAACCAAAGAAACTGAACTGCCTAAGCGCAAGGCGAAAAAACGCAATTGATATGAGTGTGCACCGCATTAACGCCAAAAAGGTCACTACGCAGACCCTTCAAGAAATGAAGCGCGCTGGAGAGAAAATCTCCATGTTGACCGCCTATGACTTCACCTTGGCTAAGATTATTGACATGGCAGGCATTGATGTCATCTTGGTCGGAGACTCTGCTTCCAACGTGATGGCCGGCCATGAAACAACCCTGCCGATCACCTTGGACCAGATGATTTATCACGCCTCATCGGTCATTCGAGCGGTCGATCGCGCCCTCGTTGTAGTGGATTTGCCCTTTGGTAGTTATCAAGGCAACAGTAAGGAAGCCTTGAGCTCTTCCATTCGCATCATGAAGGAGTCGGGCGCGCATGCCGTGAAAATGGAAGGCGGCGCTGAAATCGCCGAGAGTATCGAGCGAATTCTAACGGCGGGTATACCTGTTATGGGGCACCTTGGACTCACGCCACAGTCCATATATAAATTCGGAACCTACACGGTTCGAGCCAAGGAAGAAGCGGAAGCACAGAAACTCATTGAAGACGCGAAGTTGTTGGAAGAAACCGGTTGTTTCTCCATTGTATTGGAGAAGGTACCCGCAGCTTTGGCGGCCAAAGTGGCTCAAGAGATCAGCATCCCGGTCATTGGAATTGGTGCGGGCTCCGGAGTCGACGGTCAAGTTTTGGTCCTACATGATATGTTGGGGATGACCCACGAATTCAACCCTCGATTCTTGCGTCGGTACTTGGATTTGAATGAACTCATTACTGGGGCTGTTCAAACCTATGTTGACGATGTGAAAAGCGTTGATTTCCCCAACGAAAGCGAGCAATACTAAAGATGGGCTTGGACGTCCTGTATGAGGACAACCACCTCATCGCTGTCAATAAAAAAGCTGGTGAGCTGGTCCAGGGGGATGAAACGGGTGATCTACCCCTCCCCGACCGAGTGAAATCCTACCTCAAGGAGAAATTCAATAAACCTGGCAATGTCTTCCTCGGCGTCGTTCATCGATTGGACCGCCCTACCAGTGGTACTGTCGTATTTGCGAGGACGAGCAAGGCCTTGAGCCGAATGAATGACCTCTTTCGCCATCGCGAAACCCAGAAGACCTATTGGGCGCTCTGTGAAGATCGTCCCGCGATACCGGAAGGAAAACTCGTGGATTATTTGGCCAAGAACCCCAAACAAAACAAAAGTTATGTAGTCGGCCCCAAGCACCCAAAGGGCAAAAAAGCGGAACTCAGCTATCGCTTACTCGCCAGCCTGGATCGGTATCACCTCATCGAAGTAGACCTTCACACGGGCCGACATCACCAGATTCGGGCGCAGTTGGCGGCGATGGGCTGCATCATTAAAGGAGATCTAAAGTACGGTGCTAAGCGCTCCAATCCGGACGGTAGTATTTCGCTGCACGCGCGTAGGCTGAGCTTCACACATCCCGTTCAAAAGGAAAATCTAACGCTCACGGCCCCTTGTCCAGCAGACAAGGTTTGGCAGGCAGCGGAAAACACCATGCGCTGATGTCGACCATTGCCTTAGTCCTCTTTAATGTCTTAATAAGTCTTCGGGGCTTCAACGACCGCGTCTTTTTCGAGCGTTACCTCTTTCAAGTCGGGAGTATTCTCAACGCCAAAGAATACATCCGAATGCTCTCCAGCGGTTTTCTCCACGGCGGGATGGCCCACTTGGCGTTTAACATGATTGCCCTTTGGTCCTTCGGAGGGCTTGTCGAAGACTTCTTGGGAACGGTACCCTTTCTGATTCTCTACTTCCTATCCTTGATCGGAGGAAACCTCACCTCGCTGTTTCTCCATCGTGAGGAAATGTATTATCGCGCCGTAGGCGCATCTGGAGCCGTTAGCGGCGTTGTTTTCGCCAGTATCCTCCTCTATCCGCAAGGATCCGTCTACGTGTTCTTGATTCCCTTTGCGATCCCTTCTTGGCTGTTTGGGATCGTCTATCTCCTGGTCTCGATCTACGGAATGAGGGCGCAGAACGACAATATTGGTCACGAAGCACACTTTGGCGGTGCCTTATCGGGATTGATTTTGACTTTGTGGTTTCAGCCAGAAAGTGGGACGCGTTTCGTGAATTACTTTATCGGCGGATAATGCGCTGCACGGAGATTTGACCTTGCGCATCTTCTAGATACATCAAGTACATGCCCCCGGCGAACGGAAGCTCTATATAGTCGTTCCACAGCACATCGCGCTTCTCCCAAAGCAATCGACCTCCCGAGCTGTACAGGGAAATGCGCTTGAAGGAACGCTGATCACCCTTCAAAAAGAGACGTCCATCCGAATTCGGATTTGGATAAAGCGTATAGCCTACGGCTCGATGCGCCCCTTCCCCAATAGACACATCCGGCCCTCGATACGCCTCGGCAACCAGGCTGGGCGATTTATCTGCAGCATTGTACATCACTTCGAATGAATCGATCGCCGCCGAAGAATACGTAAACATGTCCGCCAGATACCTCGGTGGTACCGGTTGATACCAAATGCGAACACTGACGTTCAGCGCTCCTTGATAGCCTCCTGTGGGGATGTGGTACTGGATGATGTCCGTTCCAGAGCCTTCAATGCCGTTCTCGTAATTGAAGGTCGGATCGGTTGCCGCAACACCACTGATCTTGGTGCTGTCGTAGCTCGGGTGGAATACCGAGAATCCAGTCGGAGGAATACGGTTATCCTTCAATGCCGTCTTGGCCCGTTCGAGTACGGTGGTCACGTCGTCATTGACATCACCCATCACCTGTTCGTAGATCTGCACCTGGTTAGGGCTGGAAATAACCGGGTGATGCGGCTCGTAGGTTGCATCAATTCCCATCAGTTCATAAGTCGCGTCCAAGGCACCCGAAATAAAGAGTGTATCCAATTGCGTGTCTTGCACCAGAAACTCGATATAGGCCCTTCTTGCCGGATAGCCGCTTGGGAACTTATGTCCGGCCAAATTGGTGAGCTTCAATTCGAAGAAGGCTGTATCTGAAGTCCGGTTGGTTTCATCCAATTCCAATTCTAAGGTGTGTTCCCTGAGGAGGCGCTCACTCCGGGCAATGGTGGAATCAAACTGCTCTGGAGTGGCCGTCAATCCCAGGGATGCAATATTGTCCTTAAGTAGACGAAGCATAAAGCTGTTTCCTCCTACCAAGTGATGCAAGCCATAAGGACGTCTTGGAGCCAAGAAACTGTAATTCGCAGCTATGATGACGTTTTGATCAATCCGCGGTATATGACAGGACTGACATTCCACCTCATTGGTGTTGTAATCCGAGTTCAGCCATTCATGGTAGGTCGCTTGCTCAACGAAATAGTCTCCAGTATAGTTTCCTTGAAGGTCAACCGTCTGTGTAACCAAGCTGTGGCAACTGGCGCAGATTTCAGAATCGTTGATGTGGTTGCTCCACTCTACGTTGAAACCAATGAAACTAGCCATGGGATCCGCGAATGGATTGGGATAGGGTCCGTAAACTGTCTTGTCTGTGGTAAAATCAATTTGCCCACTGAAGTCCAAACCGAGGGAGTCCGGTGGAAGAACCTGATGGCATGATCCGCAATTGACTCCGTCTAGGCCAATGGTATCGGTCAGTAGGTCATTAATACCGTAGTGAGGCTGACCCGTAAAAATGGCCGTATATCTTCCTGCTGGTGCGTGACAGCTGGTACAAACGCTCTCCAAGTCTTGCGCATGTGCTGGGTTAACAAGTACTTCATGGCTTACTTTGGCCCGCCAAAGCGGATCTTTTGCCGAGTTGGCCATCATTGTGGACCTCCAATCATCCGCAATATTGATGTCGTTGCCCAAGGTGTCCACCATCGCCAGGCCAGCTGGGTCAAATCCGTGACATCCCGCGCAAACGCCACTGGTGGCGAAGTAATTGTTGGTATCAATCGGAAGGTCGGTGGTTTGGGCCATAAACAAAGCCATCTCTTCCTCCGAGTGGAAAGAAGAACGCTTTTCCGGCCCAACGCTTCGTGCTACTGTAAGCGTTAGAACGATCAGGGAAAGACCCAAAACATATTTTAACCGACTGCCGTTCATCGTGTATGTCACCTGGGCAAAGTTCCGACTAATGCCCAAAAAAGGCTAATTTTACCCTTTAAAATTACTTGGTTCTCAGGCATGAAACAGCTTTTCGCTCTTCTTTTGTTCACGGGTTTATTCACTAATGCGTTGGCTCAAGCCGGCGGAGAAGATTGTGCTACGGCTACAGTGATCTCCTCCATCCCTTTTGTTGGGACTGGATCTACGAGCGCTGCCGTAGACGACTACCAAGAGACCTGTCCTGATGTGGGCAATCAGGGAGGGGCAAAAGATGTGGTCTATAAGTACACCACTGGAGCTTCCGTTGAATACATCACCTTGAGTCTATGTATTGCTGGCACCAATTACGATAGCCAACTCTATGTCTATCAGGGCAGCTGCTCCTCTGGAACTTCCTATGCCTGCCAAGAAGACGGTTGTCAAAGCCCTGCATACAACAATGCTTACAACAGTGAGATCATTGATCTCATGCTTCAAGCCAATACCGATTATTACATTGTCATTGATGGATACTCCTCTAGCCAGAGTGGTAATTACCAATTGAATGTGGATCCAGGTGTGGCTCCTCCGACAACTCAAATCACCTTTGGAGACAGCACTACGTTACTTCCAACAACCACTATTGCAGCACGTTCCGGTTCTCCAATGGCCATTAGCGACATGAATGGTGATGGTCTGGATGATATTGTACGCCTGCACAACTCACAGACCCTCCTTATCGCGTACCAGCAACCGAATGGAACCTTTACGGAACTGAGCCTTGGTAATGTGGCTCCTTTTGATAAAGTATGGGGAATCACCATCGCGGATGCTGATACCAATGGTTACAACGACATTGCCATTGGTGATTACAACGACGTTCGCATTTACTGGGCTGATTCGGTAGGCGGCGCCTACACTTCTCAGTCAGTGAGTAGTTCTCTCATTTTTGCTCAAGGAATGAATTTCGTGGACATCGATCAGGATGGCCTTGCGGAGCTCTTCGTCTGTAATGACATAAACGAGAGCCACCTTTATCAATATGATGGGAGTTCTTGGAGCCGGGATACTACCTGGCTGGATATGACCACAACCCCTGGGACCGACATGTCCGGTAATTACGCGTCGATGTTTACGGATTTAGACTCTGATGGAGACTTGGACCTATACATCACTAAATGTCGTCAAGGCGTGACGAGTCCGTCCGATGGCCGCCGGATCAACCAGTGGATTGAAAACACCGGTTCCGGCATGTGGGCAGAAAACACCAACACGATCTTAAGAGACAGCGCACAAAGCTGGGTAACGGACTTTGCTGACATTGATAATGACGGCGATTTTGACGCCTTTGTCATGAACCACGATCAAGTGTCCCGATTCTATCGAAACATTGGCGGAGGCCAGTTCGAAGAGATCACGACTCAAGTGGGGCTCACCCAAACCGGATTTGCCGGAATTCAGACCTACTTCCGGGACTTCAACAACGACGGGTTTGTAGATCTGCTGGCAACGGGATCTCAGCACCGCCTTTGGATCAATAATGGTGACACCACCTTTACCCTGGACATTGATCCGTTCGGCGCGGTGAACGACTGGATGCTCAGTTCTGTTGTCGGAGATCTGAACCACGACGGATTTTTAGATCTGTACAGCAGTTACGGAACCATATACAATTCCGCTTCGAGCTCAGCTGTGGATCGCTTGTGGATCAATCAAGCGGCCTCCGGCTTCAATTTCATCGAGCTCGATCTTGTCGGTGTAGTGAGCAATGTCAATGCCATTGGAACAAGGGTCGAAATCTATGGCCCTTGGGGTATTCAAATCCGCGAAGTTCGTGCCGGAGAAGGGTACGGAACTCAAAACAGCTTCATGCAGCACTTTGGCTTGGGATCAACGAACCAAATTGATTCCATGCTGGTCAAATGGCCTTCTGGTACGGTAGACTACCTCTACAACGTCCCTGCAAATCAATTTATGACCATCACCGAAGGTGACTATCCCTTGCCTCCAGTATCATTCTCTGGAGGTGTGAGTTCGAATGTTGCTTCGACCATGGCCACAATAGATGTGCATATGACTCTCCGTGAGGATTTGCCAACGGATGTGTTGTTTGTTTATTGGCCAGAAGGGGGCTTGGATTCTACGGGTTATGGTGGAAACTACACCCTGGGTGGAAGCGGGCCTCAAGTCTTCAATCCTACCTTGAACCTTTTCAATCTCCTCGAAGACACAACATATTACTGGACGCCAATTGCAGGCTTTGATCCTAACGGACAGAACCTCACCTTCTTCTACGATACCTTGACGTTCCAAACATTGCCCGCTCAAATTGATTCCAATACGGTGCTCTTTTCCAATGAACAATCACTGAGCGTTACAGACTCTTCTGCGACACTACAGGTCGATATGGAACTTCGTCAAGACTACGATACCGACGTCACCTTTACCTATTGGATTGATGGAGGAGCGCCTCAAGCGTTCAATGGAGGTACGTTTAACCTCGGGGGTTCGGGAACGCAAGTATTCCAGCCTCAAGTGAATTTGGTAGGGTTGACTGACGATACCACATACCACTGGACCGTGGAGGCCGTTTTGGACCCCAGTGGGAACAACTGGTTGTTTACCAACGATACCTTGAGTTTTATGACGCCGGTTAAGGTATTTGATTCCATCCCTGTGGAATTCTCCAATTTGACAGCGAACGGAGGGATTTATGAAGTATTCGCTGAAGTGGACATGAAGCTCCGAGAGGACTCCCTAACTGATGTGAACTGGTTCCTTTCTCACACAGATTCTGCACAATGGAGATCGGTATACGCAGGAGTATACAACCTGAATGGAGGCGGAACCCAGACCTTCAACGTGATGAACACACTGTGGGCCTATCCCCTTTCGCTCTATGATGTCTACGCCGAAGCGACCTTCAACGTAAGTGGAAGCAGTACCAAATTCTACAGCGATACGGTACAGGTTCAAACCAATGTAAACTCCTTGAACGAGCTCGGTGAACATGCGGTCACGGTATTCCCGCAACCGACCAACGGCCCCATATCTGTGGAGCTTTCCCCTGCGGTACGCTCTGTTCAGCCGACTTATGTCATTTATGATGTTGAAGGAAAACGAATCATTGAAGGTCCCTCGGTGAGCTCGGACTTTGAATTCGATTTGAGCGAGTATCCCTCAGGGGTATACTTCCTGACCTTGACGGGAAACAATGGTGCCACGGGCACCTACCGAATCATCAAGCAATAAAAAAGGCGCCCTGTGGGGCGCCTTTTTAGCATCGAGCCGTAGGCTCAAATCATTAGAATCGAAGGAGCGCGCTGGCCCAAGTGAATCCCGAACCGAAGGCCGCGAGCATCACGAGGTCTCCGTCTTTTACTTTTCCTTCTTGTACGGCTTCAGAAAGGGCAATCGGAATGGATGCCGCTGTCGTATTTCCGTAACGCATGATGTTGTTATAAACCTGGTCAGGGCCCAGTTCCATCTTCTTCTGAATGAACTGCGCAATCCGCAAGTTTGCTTGGTGAGGGACCAACATGTCAATGTCGGACGGCTTGTAGCCATTGGACATCAAGGCTTCCATGATCACTTCGGCAAAACGGGTAACGGCGTGCTTGAACACGAAGTTCCCGTTCATATACGGGTAATACGAGGTATCGTCAGGGTCGTTTTCTTCCATGATGGTATCGACCCAGCGACGAGTTGCCGGCCCGATGAGCGCCAATTCCTCAGCATGCTTTCCTTCAGAATGCAAGTGCGTGGAAAGAATTCCTCGATCGTCACCTTCGTAGCGCTGTAAAACCGCTGCTCCAGCTCCGTCACCGAAAATCACGGAAACACCCCGTCCTCGCGTGGTCATTTCCAGTCCTCCACTGTGGTATTCAGAACCGATAACCAAGACGTTTTTATACATACCCGTCTTGATAAACTGGTCCGCCACGGAGAGCGCGTAGACGAATCCAGAACATTGATTCCGGACGTCTAAAGCGCCAATTTCTTTAATACCGAGCTGCTCTTGAACCTGGACTCCTGGTCCTGGGAAGTAGTAGTCTGGACTCAGTGTAGCAAAAACAATGAAGTCAATATCGTCCTTGGAAACCCCAGCATTTTCAATCGCCATGATGGCGGCCTTGGTTCCCATTGTACTTGTGGTGTCCTCAACGCCGTCCGCAAAACGGCGCTCCTTAATCCCCGTGCGCTCCTGGATCCATTGATCGTTGGTGTCCATGAGTTCCGACAGATCGTCGTTGGTCACCACCTTAGGCGGAACATAATGCCCCATGCCCACGATGCGTGATTGATACATATGTGTAGTCTGTTTTGGTTATGCTTACTGGCCTCGTGCCTCAACGGCAGTTATCCAACGTGCTCGGTGAATATACGCAAATATTGTCTCGAGGGTTCAGCCATATTGACAGCAGGCTGTCAGAAAGAAGCCCTTGGCACAGAACTTGACTATTGCAGAATCAAACCAAAGAAATACATCATGGCCAAAGGAAAGATTAACGTTCAGTCGGAGAATATTTTCCCGATCATCAAGAAGTTTCTCTACAGCGACCACGAAATATTCGTCCGCGAATTGATCTCCAATGCGGTGGACGCTACCCAGAAGTTACAGACACTCGCTCGTCTGGGAGAATTCAATGGCGAGATCGGTGAAACCCGAATTGAGGTTTCTATCGATAAAGAAGCTAAAACATTGACCTTCAAGGACCGAGGACTCGGAATGACCGGAGAAGAGGTCAAGAAATACATCAACCAAGTCGCCTTCTCCGGTGCCAAGGAATTCATGTCCCAATACGAGGGGCAAATGGATGGAGCGGGTATCATTGGGAACTTCGGACTTGGTTTTTACTCCTCGTTCATGGTCTCCGATAAGGTGGAGATCAACACCAAGTCTTTCAAAGAAGGTGAAGGTACTGAAGCCGTTCGTTGGGAATGTGAAGGTGACCCTGAGTACCGTTTAACCAAGAGCAAGAAAGAAGAACGTGGAAGTGAAATCATCCTCCACATCAGTGAGGATTCTGAGGAATTCTTGGAAGAGTCCAGAATTCGAGAAATCCTGAACAAATACTGTAAGTTCCTTCCCGTTGAAATTCAATTTGGAACTAAAGAAGTTACCGAAGGTGAAGGCGATGACGCTGTAACAGAAGTCGTTCCTGACATCATCAACAACCCAGCTCCAGCATGGACCAAGGCTCCATCAAGCTTGGAAGAAGAAGACTACAAGAACTTCTATCGCGAGCTTTATCCGATGCAGTTCGACGAGCCGCTCTTCCACATTCACTTGAACGTGGACTATCCGTTCAACTTGACTGGAGTATTGTTCTTCCCTAAAATCAAGAACAACATCGAGGTACAAAAGGACAAGATCCAGTTGTACAGCAATCAGGTCTTTGTGACGGACAGCGTTGAAGGTATTGTACCTGACTTTTTGACTTTGTTGCAAGGGGTGATTGACTCTCCGGATATTCCGTTGAACGTGTCGCGCTCATACTTGCAGAGCGATAGCAATGTGAAGAAAATCTCTTCACACATCACCAAAAAAGTAGCGGACAAACTGGAAGAACTCTTCAAGAATGATCGCGAACGCCTAGAATCCATTTGGGAAGACATCAAGGTCATTATTGAGTATGGAATGCTCAGCGAAGAGAAGTTCTTTGAGAAAGCGAAGAAATTCAACCTATACCCGAATGTAGAGGGCAAGCATTTCACGTTTGAGGAGTACACCGAAAAGGTAAAAGATGCGCAAACGGATAAGGATGGAAAGCTGGTCATCTTGTATACCAACAATCCAGAAGAGCAGCACGGTTTCATTGAAGAGGCCAAAGGTTTCGGATACGACGTGTTGAACTTGGATAGTCCCATCGTAGGACACCTTTTGCAGCGTCTAGAAATGGACGGAGACAAAGTATCCTTCGCTCGTGTGGACAGTGACCCTATTGAAAAGCTCATCGCCAAGGACGACGAGCATCCAAGCAAGCTTTCAGAAGAGGAAAAAGAAGCATTGAAGCCGGTTATTGAAGCCGCTCTTCAAGGAGCAGAATTCACGGTGGCTTTGGAGGCCCAGAGTGAAAAATCTCCGGCCTTTTCTATAACACAGCCCGAGTTCATGCGCCGAATGAAGGAAATGAGCATGACCGGCGGCGGCATGATGGGTATGGGTAATTTGCCGGACAGCTTCAATCTGATTGTGAATGTCAACCATCCATTGGTCGGACGAATCCAAGGAGAGTCGGACGAAAACAAACGAACGGCGCTGATTAATCAAGGTGTAGATTTGGCCAAGCTGAGTCAAAACATGCTTAAGGGTGAGGCGCTTACCAGCTTCATCAAGCGCAGCTACGATTTGATCGACGCATAAGCATGGAACAATATCAAGTGAAAAGGCTACCTCTAGAGGTGGCCTTTTTTTGTTTCTAATCTGCGAGAAGTCGTACATTCACTAGCCCTCTCAAAACAACGCTATGAACTCCACCCTTCGATATACGCTCTACGGAGCGCTGTTCGGATTGTTCTTCCCGCTGGTAGCGACCATTATTCGCGCCCAAGACCATCCAGAGCTCTCCATTACAGAACTGCATCACCAAGACGGCCTTCTTCTCATTATCGACACCGCACCCTTCTTTTTGGGCCTTTTTGCCTCTTTTGCCGGCCGCCGCGAAGACCGACTTATTGAATACAATCGGTCTCTAGAAGACAAAGTCATTGAGCGCACTCAAAAACTTGAAAAGCAAAAGGTCCAGCTCGAAATAGAGGTCAAGAGGCGCGAAGAATATGAGCAAGAACTCATTGCGGCCAAAGAAGAAGCGGAAGCCGGTGCTCGAGCAAAGTCGCAGTTCCTGTCAACCATGAGTCACGAAATTCGCACACCGATGAATGCGGTGATTGGCATGTCGGGATTATTGGCGGAGACGAAACTATCTGAAGAGCAAGATGACTACGTGCGCACCATCAAGGTCTCTGGAGAGAATCTGCTCGGGGTGATTAACAACATCTTGGACTACTCCAAGATTGAATCCGGAAAGTTGGAATTGGAACACGCCGAGTTCTATGTGGCTGATATCGTGGAAGATACTTTTGATTTGATCAGCAGTGTTGCGCGTTCTAAGAACTTGGAATTAATGTACTTCCTCGAAGAGGATGTCCCCCATTCTATGATCTCCGATTCCACGCGCTTACGCCAAGTCCTAGTCAACTTGGCCAACAACGCCGTCAAGTTCACCGAAAAAGGCGAAATCTATTTGAATGTGAGTGCGCAGCGAACGGAACGGGGTCCAGAACTTCTCTTTCACTTGGAAGATACCGGTATCGGTATTCCGGAGGATCGATTGCACCGACTCTTTCAGAGCTTTACCCAGGTAGACGCCTCCACTACTCGACGATACGGCGGCACGGGCCTTGGTTTGGCCATATGTAAAAAGATTGTTGAAGCTCTTGGAGGACGCATCTGGGTTCGCAGCACCGAAGGAAAAGGGACGAGCTTCTTCTTTACAGTCCCACTGGTAAAAGGCACAGAGCTTTCCGCTAAAAAACACATCATTGACCTTCACCAATTAGAACACAAGAATCTACTCCTGTTGGATGACAACAAAACGAACTTGAAGATTCTAGAAAAACAATTGGCTCCTCTAGATGTCCGCTTTGAGAGCACTACAGACCCATTGGAGGCCTTGCGGTGGGTAAAGGACGGTGAGAAAAACTTCGACTTGGCCTTGGTGGATATGAATATGCCTGATTTGGACGGTCTCCAATGGACCGAAAACATCCGACACGAGTTCTCTAAAAAAGACCTGCCGGTGATTATTCTCTCCAGTATTGGCGATTTGATTCATCAAGACGATCGAGCGGAATTGAATGGGTATTTGACAAAACCGGTCAGCAGGCTGCGGTTGTACAAGCAAATTGCGAAAGCGCTGGGCCTTGATCATCGAATCGACACAGAGTCTGAGTCGGACAATTTATTCCGCCAAGAGGTAAAGCCCGAAGAAGGCGAAAACCGAGTTCGGATCTTGGTTGCCGAAGACAATCCGATCAATCAAAAAGTGATTACCCACATGCTTGGGAAACTCGGATATGAACCAAACTTGGCAGCGAACGGATTGGAAGCCCATGAACTTTGCGAACAGATCGATTTCGACTTAGTCTTTATGGACATGGAAATGCCTGAAATGGACGGACTGGATTCGACCCGAAAAATTCTATCTTCGGACAAGCAACATAAACCCTTGATCATAGCCATGACGGCGAACGCCATGGTAGAAGACCAACAGCGATGTATTGAAGCCGGTATGTCCGACTTTATCGCCAAACCCTTCACCATTCAGATCGTCCAGGACATGATCCAACAACATTTTAATACGCTATAGAATGGAAAACATCGATCAGTTGACTGAAAAAGGTTGGAACCTGTTAACAGAATTTGGCCCCAAGGTCGTTGGCGCCATCCTGGTCCTCATTATTGGATTGCGCATCATCAAGGTCATCACCAAACAGACCGTTAAAATCATGGAGAAAAGGGATGTCGATGAGACCTTGCGCCCCTTCATGAAAAGTTTGGTGAGTTGGGGCTTAAAGGCACTTCTGGTCATTTCTGTGGCCGGAATGGTCGGAATTGCAACCACGTCTTTTGTCGCCGTACTCGGTGCCGCGGGTTTAGCCATTGGACTCGCCTTTCAAGGATCGCTTGCCAATTTAGCCGGTGGTGTATTGCTCTTGATCTTCAAGCCCTTCAAAGTGGGCGATTTAATCGAGGCTCAGGGACACTTAGGGGTCGTTGAAGAGATCCAGATTTTTGTCACCAAGATTTTGACTCCACAAAACCGCTTGGTCATTCTTCCCAACGGAGCTCTGAGTAATGGCTCCATGAAGAACTATAGTGCCAAGGAGTTCGTCCGGATTGATCTAACCTTTGGAATTAGCTACAGCGACGATATAGCTAAGGCCAAAGAGGTCCTGCTCAAAGTTTTGAGCGAACATCCCAAATCTTTAGAGGACCCAGCTCCATTTGTAGGCGTATCCGGCCTGGGAGACAGTTCTGTCGAAATTGCCGCACGACCACACTGTCACCCAGATGATTATTGGGATGTTTACTTCGATTGTATCGAACGAGGAAAAATTGAACTTGAGGCTGCGGGAATCGTTATTCCATTCCCACAACGAGATGTACATCTCCATCAAAACGCACAAGCATGAAAGCTATTTGGAAAGGACAAGTGATTGCAGAATCAGAAGACACGATTGTCGTAGAAAACAATCACTATTTCCCACCAGAATCCATTAAGTCCGAATTCTTCTCAGACAGCGACTACCATACTGTTTGCCCTTGGAAAGGAACAGCGAGTTACCGTCACGTCAAAGTAGACGGTGAGGTCAATGAAAACGCCTCTTGGTACTACCCCAACACCAAGAGTGCCGCTGAGAAAATCAAGAACTACGTGGCCTTTTGGCGCGGGGTCGAAGTGGTTGAATAAGTGAACACCCCCCTACCGGAAGAATTTGTTTTGCGCCTACGGCGCGATGCACCTCTGCGTGCGACAAACCTTCTCAAGTCCTTAGATGAAGACCCAACACTGAGTATTCGTTGGAATTCCTGGAAGCGTCCTGCTCCAGACCTAGAACCGGTCGCGTGGAGCTCCCACGGGTACTATCTTGATCACAGACCCGTTTTTGCCGCCGATCCTTGGTGGCATGCCGGCGTATACTACGTTCAAGAACCAAGCAGCATGTTGCTCGAGCAAGCTCTTCTTCATCTTGGAGCGATTTTACCGGAAAGCGCCCACGCATTGGATCTTTCGGCAGCTCCCGGAGGAAAAACCCTCCTTCTAGACCAGTGTCTACCCGATTCACATTACATCACGGCCAACGAAATCATTCCGAAACGGGCATCTATTTTAAAGGAAAACGTTCTGCGCTGGGGAAGCCCGCGTATTGCCGTGACCAATAATGCGCCGGAGCATTTCACTCCGCATGAAGAGACCTTCGATCTAGTGGTCGTCGACGCGCCCTGTTCAGGAGAAGGAATGTTTCGCAAAGATGAGACTGCGCGGAAGGAGTGGACTCCGGAGTCAGGCCAACAGTGCAGCACCCGACAAAGCCAAATCTTGGACGACGTATGGCCTGCCTTAAAACCTGGCGGATTCTTGCTTTACTCTACTTGTACCTTTGATCCCGCTGAGAATCTTGATGCTTGGTCACATTTGAATGCTCGAGTCTTAGAGGTTCCTTTAAACCGAGACTGGGGAATTGAGCGCATTGGAAACGCCGAGCGCTTTGGATATCAATGCTATACGGATCAAGTGCGTGGTGAAGGATTTTTCTTTACCCTTCTTCAAAAACCGGGGACTCTTGTCTCTAGCGATGTGCGCTCGTCTACTGGTGCTCCTGAAGTTCCATGGGCCCTGAAGGCCACTCAAACACCTCGTGAAGTACTCCTAAATGGTATTAGATATATTTCAAAAGGCCCTCAACTGAGCGAGGAAAAAGGGGGTGAACTTAGGCCTACCACAGAGGCCGTTTGGAGCCGTGCATGCCGGGTCGATCTTCCGCACATCGAACTCGACCGAGACCAAGCCTTGTCCTATCTCCACGGTGGAGATCTCCGCATTGAGGCCACGGACCCAGGAATGGTCGTTCTCGCATATCGGGACGTACCCTTAGGAATGGGCAAACAAGTTCGCGGCCGAATCAACAACGGATATCCCAAGGGCTATCGTTTACGCAAACACCCTTCATCTTTAGAGGCCGGGGCTTTACCCTGGTAGACCGTTTGCTTCAATGTGTTGCATGGCTGTAAAATGGGCCATCGCTATTTTATCCCGTCCCTCCCGAGTCATCAAGATATCCTTACATTCCTCTTCATTATCCATAAAAAAGTTCTCCGTGAGGACCGCTGGCATCAAGGTCTTTCGAAGCACGTAGAAATTAGCCTCCTTGTCGACGTCTCCATCGGAGACATCACTTCGCATAGCTTTGTGCGGGAATTGCTGTTTAAAGTGGTCGAAAAATACCGTAGCCACACGGTCCGAACGAGTCTCGCCCTTACTCGTAAATACCTCATACCCTCGCCCTCCGCCAGCATTGCTGTGCACGCTAACGTAAATACAGGAGTCTTGAGGATGGTACGCATTCGCTCTCCTCACACGCTCTCCCAAACTCACATCCTCGAGCTCGGGAACAATGTTTTGGTACCGGATACCCTCGGGTACACACAGTTCGATTAAGCGGTTAACAATAGCTCTATTGAACTCTCCTTCAAAGAGTTGGGTGCCGTCGTCCCAAAGAGGGCTTCGCTTCCCTGGCGTTTGGTATACGCCATCCATGACGCCGCCGTGACCATTGTCCAGCAGCCATAAAAATTGTCCCATCGGTGGTGTTTTGGCTTGAAGTTAATATTTTCCTAACTTCCATCTTCCTGCTGATTGCAGGAAGTTTATCTACTTTGGCTTTGAGCATCATGGACTTCCGCTCGGTCACGAAACACCTGTCTTACATCTTGCATATTTAGGACTGACCTCTCCTCAACCCCGCCACCTAAAAAAGAGAGGATCGCAACCTAGTTTCACATCCCACCGTGAGGTGGTGTGCATGTCGAATACTTAAATGCGATGACTGATGTCCATGCCTTTGCAAGGGATGGGTTGGATGCCCGACCTGCCCAGTTTTAAAGATTTCAGACCGAATTCAACGGCCGATAAAGCCCTGAATCCGGTGGAGAAACTGCTCGAGAAAACAGAGTTCCGGAAAGACAAAAGACCAGAGCTCGTCGACAATAGAGGGTTTTTCCCACCCATACAACAACAAGGTTCACTCGGGAGCTGTACTGCCCACGCCGGAACCTCACTTTACTGCTACTATCAACAACGCGCGCACGGGCGTCATGAACTAGGTTCCCGCCTATTCTTGTATAAAGTGACGCGCAATCTGCTGAAATGGACGGGTGATACCGGAGCTTATTTACGCACTACAATGGGCGCGATGACCCTTTTCGGTGTGCCCCCTGAGGAGTTTTACCCCTACGACATTGCTAAATACGAAGAGGAGCCTGAAGCATTTCACTACGCTTTTGGACAAAACTTTCAAGCGCTAACTTATTTCCGCTTTGACGGTGGAGATCGTCGAGGACAAGCCCTTGTTGAGGATCTCTGTCAAGCCATGGCTAGTGGATTGGCTATAATGTTCGGATTCAGCGTCTACGACAGCATTCAGCAAGCACAACTCAATGGAGATATCCCCGTTCCGCAAGAGGGCGATCGACTCCGCGGTGGCCATGCCGTAGTGATGTGTGGCTACGACGACAACCGCAACGGCGGTTCCTTTCTCATTCGAAATTCATGGGGCACGGAATGGGGCGAAGACGGCTACGGCTGGCTCCCCTACGACTATGTCCGACGCTACCTCACCCAGGACTTCTGGACCATGCTGAGCGCCGAATGGGTCAATACTGGACAATTCTGTCAATAATAAATCACCTAAGTCTAACTCAATTTTTATCCAATGGAAAAAGGACAAAAAGCCCTGAAAGCACTTCAGGACACCCTCTCCCAGGAGAATGCCTCTTGGGAAGCGGGATCAAACTTCATGTTGGAATTGACGGCCAAGGAGCAGCAAGCTTACTTGGGCTATACGCCCGGGCCCGATGAACCCAACATGGAAGAAAAAGAGGCCCTTTCGGCCCAAAACTTTCAATCGTACCTCACGGCAATGAGCGGTAACGACGGCGGTTTCGGAGCACCCGGGGCCTATGATTTACGCAATGTAAACGGTGCAAATTACATCACTCCGGTGAAAAACCAAGGGAGTTGTGGAAGTTGCGTCGCCTTTGGAACCGTTGCAGCGGTCGAAGGAACTGAACGACGAGCCAAGAACAATCCCAACCTAGCGGTGGATTATTCAGAAGCTCATTTATTCTACTGTCACGCACGCTCTGAAGGACGGCGATGTGGTGGTTCCAACGGAGGTTGGTGGGTCCCACCAGCTCTCTCGCATTACCAGAACACGGGTGTAACGGACGAGGCCTGCTATCCGTACACAGCGGGTGACCAGAACTGCAGCGGACGTTGCAGTGATTGGGCCAGTCGAGTGACGAAGATCAGTGGCAGCACTGAAATCACCAACATCAACGCCATGAAGGACTGGATCTCAACCAAAGGTCCACTGATCGCATGCTATACAGTGTATTCAGACTTCTTTGGCTACCGAACTGGAGTCTATCGCAAATCAGCAGGAGCAACCTCAAGAGGGGGGCACTGTGTCTGCGTTGTTGGCTACAGTGATGCGCAACAAGCTTGGATTTGCAAGAACAGCTGGGGTACCGGCTGGGGAGACAATGGCTATTTCCGTATAGGATACGGTCAAGTTGGCATCGACAATAAAATGTGGGGCATCAACGGAATAGTAGATACCGGCTGGTTGAACAGCGTCAAGGTCACTGGACTCTGGGTACAGCAGAACAACCGGAACGCTTGGGCCTACATCACGGGTGAGGGATGGAAGAAAATCTCGAACCGCGATGAGAACGGCTTCATCAACCTCGTGGCTCAGCTGACCACAGCAAAAGCGGGTAATCGCAGCTGTAAGCTCTACATCAATAAAGGCGAAATCACCACCGCCTACGTGTGGTAATAAAGCAATAAAAAATGGCTAAAAAATCAACAAAACCAACAGATACGCCGCCAGATACAACTAAGGCGGCACAAGCTACCCCAGCGGATGCACCCAGTGTAGACCCGCCTTCAGAAGGGGTTAATTCCGGGGCTTTTTCCACCGAAGAACGACCCGCGCAGATACCGCCCGAAGAGTCTTTTGGAAATGACCAAGAGGCCTTCGGCTCCGGTACTTGGCACAATGGAAAGAAGATCACTTCGCTCTACGGAACCGATGGTGCGCGCAATTCGTGGGCGTATATCTCCGGGATGGGCTGGAAGAAGTTCGAACCTGACCACAACAGTGCTGTCGCTGCCTTTACTATTGTTGCCGGCATGGCCGAAAACAAGAACAGGACAGTGAATATTAAGCTGGAAAATAACCGCATTACTGAAATGTACGTGTGGTAATTTCCTCAATTTGGGCCGGCAGGAGTATCGTACTCCTGGCGGCTTTTTTTACCTTTCAAGGAATGGAAGTCGTCTACTTTGAAGATCCTCGAAATCTCCAGCTGAAAACCGGGGATGCCTTTGTTTTGGACCTGCCCTATCTCGGAGGCACCGGATACCAATGGGAGTGGTCAAGTGATGAATTACTTGAGAAGGTAGAAGAAGAATACGTGGAAGAAAGCAATGCTCCAGGAGGTGGCGGAAGAATGCGCTACACTTTTCGAGTTAAAGCAACTGGGACCACTTCTATAGAACTGTTCTATTGGCAGCCTTGGTCCGGAAAAGAAAGCATCGATAAAACATTAACCATTGAAATAGCAGTATTATGAGTTACCCCCTTCCCTCCTTTCACTTTACCGTACAATGGGGCGGTTCCAAAATTTCCTTCGCGGAAGTGAGCGGCCTATCTATAGAAGTCGAAGTCATTGAATATCGCGGTGGTGCTGAAGCCGTTTACAGCCCGTCAAAAATGCCTGGAATGGTCAAGTATTCTGACATCACCCTGAAGCGTGGAACCTTCGCTGGTGACAATGAATTTTTCGATTGGATGAAGACCATTGAACTCAACAAGGTTCAACGTCGGGATATTCTGATCCAGTTGCTCAATGAGCAGCACGAACCAGTTCGCGTCTGGCAAGTCAAAGACGCCTTCCCGCGAAGAGTGGAATTTGGAGATTTGGTTGCGGATCGCAGTGAATGGGCCGTGGAAAGTCTAACGATTGCCCATGAAGGCATGACCGTTCAAGACCCCAAATGAAAGCATCCCCGAACATAGCGCTCGTTTTTGAGGTCGAAGGGCAAGTACTGCATTTCAGGCTTTTGAATTTTGGTTCCGAATTAGTTCAGGATTTACGCATCAACTTCAGCAAGCCCATACTCGGTGCAAAATACTTGGTTGGTCGCCGTAAAATACACCGCCGTATAGATCGCTTGAAGCTCTTCAAGTCTGGAATTGACATGTATCCCGGGCAGGAGTTTTCAGGCTTTGTGGATCATTTCCAATCGTACAAGGAGCGGAAACAACCTTTAGATTTTCATACTCAAGTCAATTACCGCCTTGTAAATAGCGGTAAGCAGCAATATACGTTGGAGCATCATTTGGACATCTGGTCGGACCTGCCCACCTTTCGGAAAACTTAATATTCGCTTTTCTTTGAATTCACTTAATTTTAACCGCCTAAACCGAACCTAAAGCGTTTCCGGCGGACCAATGAATCTTGTGATATTCGATATAGACGGGACCATTACCAAAACCAATCCCGTTGATGAAGCCTGCTTTCGAGCCACGGCCAAAGATATCTTCGATCGAAAAATTGATCGGATAGATTTCAATGAATTCAAGCACGTTACGGATAGCGCCATTGTTTTTGAGCTGTACCAAAAGTACCTGGACCGCAATCCCAGCTACGATGAATACTACGAGTTTCGGGCACGCTTCAAGAAAAATTTAAAGAAGACCCTTAAGGATCAGAGCAACAGCTTTGAACCGGTGGACGGCATCCAGACGCTATTGCATGAAATTAAAGCCCATCCTAAATGGGCCTTTATCATTGCTACGGGATCGTGGCGCTTTTCTGCGAAATTCAAACTTGAAAGCTCTGGGTTTTACTACAAGCAGCTCGATGTTGTGACGGCTGACGACGGATTGACCCGGGATCGCATTGTTCAAAAGGCCATTGAAAAGAGTAAAAAGGAAAACAAAGTGGATTCCTTCAAGCGCCTGGTCTATGTAGGCGATGCCACGTGGGACATTAAGTCTTGTTACAACCTGAATATTCCATTCATTGGTATTGAAGCAGAAGAAAACGACAAGCGCAAAGAAGAACTTGGAAACTACTTGACCATGCATCAATATCCTGCGCTTAAGGATTTCTTGAAGATCACCAAACAGGCCAAGGTCCCTGCACTCCCCTTTGTAGAGCCTCTTTTCCGCGAAGAGGACAACTCAAAGTCATGAAGTCCGAATACCGGACATACCTCGATCAAGCAGAGAGCGAACAGAAGAGCATTAAAAAGAAGCTCTCTCAGTGGAAAAGGAAAACGCCCAATCGGCTTGACGATGAATTTCACGAAGCGCATGAAGAGGCCTTTGAAAAAATCGACTGTCTAGAATGTGCCAATTGCTGTAAAACGACAAGCCCAATTTTTATCGACCGCGATATTGACCGAATCGCCGCCCACCTCAGGCTCAAGCCATCTGCCTTTATTGATCAGTACCTCCGCATGGATGAAGATGGAGACTACGTGTTGCAATCTTCTCCGTGCGCATTCTTAGGACCAGACAACTACTGCTCCATCTATTCTGTACGCCCTAGAGCCTGTCGGGAATACCCCCATACAAATAGAAAAAACATGCATCAGATCCTCCAATTGACCGGCAAGAATACGGAGGTTTGCCCAGCGGTGGCCCGCATTGTTTTGCAATTGAAGTCCTATCTTTAGGCAGATGCCGGAGACGCAAAACGAAAAGAAAATTTATCGCCTCGAAGAGATCAGTTCCAGCCTGGAACGCATGATCCAGCAATTTTATGGGGACAAGTTTTTCTGGATTCGTGCCGAAATCTCTGAATTCCGTATTGCCCCCAGTGGTCACGCATACTTGAACTTGGTCGACGCCAATGAAGAAGTCGTCCGGGCAGAAATGCGCGGTATGATTTGGAAGACAGCTCTAGATTCCATCCGAAAGGAGCTCGGGTCCGAATTTGAACCACTCATGAAGCCCGGTACTGAAATCGTCTTCCGCGCCGGAATCCAATTCAGCAAGCGTTTTGGCCTGAGTCTGACCGTTCTTCAAATTGACCTGGGTGCCGTATTGGGCGACATGGAAAAACGCAAGCGTGAAACTATTGAGCGCCTACGGCGCGATGGCCATCTCCACACCAACAAGGCGCTTTCCGTCCCCCCAGTCATCCAACGCATCGCGCTTATCGGAGCTCCGGATAGTGCTGGACTTCAAGACTTCATGCAACAGCTTCAGACCAACGAATGGGGCTTTGACTTTAGGGTCGACGTATTCCCAACCCTCGTTCAAGGAGAAAAAGCTCAAGGAGAAATTATCTCCGCTCTGGAACAAGCACAGCTCAAGGACTACGAATGCATCGCACTCCTCAGAGGTGGTGGTTCAAAGATTGACCTAGATCTGTTCAATCAAGAACCCTTGGCCTTGGCCATTGCTCGTTCCCCGCTTCCAGTCATGACGGGAATAGGCCATGAAACCGATGTCAGCGTGGCGGATATGGTTGCTCATACATCCGTGAAAACCCCCACTGCCCTAGCCTACTACTTCATTGATCGAGCATCAGATTTCCTTGGTCGCCTCAATCATCTGAATGAGTCCTTACAGGCCGCCATACAGGTGGTTCGGCATCGGGAATCATCGCGTCTTCAGGAGGCGCATTCCATCCTAAAGCAAAAACCGCGCACTGCGCTGCAGTGGCAAAAGATGCAACTCGGCACAGATACTCAGCTGTTGGCTCGGTTGGGGCAGCAAAGAGTAGCAACGGCCCGTGAGGGCCTGGAAAAGAATAAACGCCTCATTGCCCTTGAAGGAGAGCGACTTCTGACAGAAGCACCCCGAGAGCTTCGACTCATTCGTGAGCAATTGATGCACTGGGCACCGCTCAGAATACAAAGGGCACAAGATCAACTCGGTTATTTGCTTTATCGGCTAAGGGCCGTAGCTCCGGACCAAGTTCTTCAATTCGGATACACCATGACTCGAGTGAACGGGGCATGGTTGAAGAAGGATACGGAAGTTGAGGTCGGCGATGAAATGATCACCGAAACGATAAACAAGAAAATTACCAGTACTATTACCCAAATCGATGAGCGAAGAACTGAACTATGAGCGAGCCTATGAGGAGCTCAAGGCAATTTTAAGCGACCTTCAAAACGACGACGTTACCGTCGACCAACTCACAGAGAAAGTGAAACGCGCGAAGCAGTTGTTGGAGTTTTGTCAAAAGAAATTGGCTGATGTCGATGCAGATGTCAGCGGACTTTTGCAGGATCTCAAGGGTTCTGAAGAAGGCTAATTCTCTGATTTTCAATATGATTAAGACAAACTTTCATTTTTTTTCGAAAAGTGCTTGCGGATCCATGTTTCGTGATTTACTTTTATCCCAGCATATGAACAGAACTATTTCAAATAACTGGTGGTGGACTTCTTTCAATCCTGAAGAGAAGCGCTAAACGTATGCACATAAACGAATTCAAAGCCTGCTTCTCGCAGGCTTTTTTTATGCCCTAAAATGAAGAACTACCACATACATCAAATACATGAGCGGCTGCTCGCAGATACGCAGACGCCCGTAGGCATCTACCTCAAGCTTCGGGATCATTTCCCGAATAGTCTGCTGCTTGAAAGCTCGGATTACCACTCAAAAGCCGACAGCTTGAGCTTCATATGCCTGCAGCCCATGGCCGGTTTCGAAGCTCGTGGCTTGGAAGTACGGATGGAATACCCCGATCAAAAAGAGCAAATACTGACTTTGGAAGAAAAAGAAGAGCTTTTGCCCTTGTTGGAAGGATTTATTCAGTCGTTTAGCCCATCTGCCTCCTCACTTCCATTCCATACCCAAGGTTTGTTTGGTTATTCCGCCTACGAGGCGGTTCAGTACTTCGAAGATCTCGAGTTGGTGAATCGCCCCAGCACGCAAAAGGACAATCCTGACCTCAAGTATCAGCTGTTCGAGTTCGTGATTGTTATCGATCACTTTAAGAACGAACTGTACTTGGTACAGCATGGCTCTGAAGATTTGGAGCCCTCTAACGAAGCCTTTACTCGCCTGAAGTCCTTGCTGAGGATCAATCACAGTGCGCCATTTTCTTTTGAGCTGATCGGCCAAGAATCAAGTTCCACGGAACCCGAGGAGTTCTTGAAAATGGTTGAACGAGGAATTCAGCACTGCCAACGTGGAGATGTCTTTCAAGTGGTTCTCTCGCGTTCTTTTCACCAAGGCTTCCGCGGCGATGATTTCAACGTTTATAGAAGCTTAAGGAGTATTAATCCTAGTCCCTACCTTTTCTATTTCGACTACGGCAGCTTCAAAATATTCGGCTCATCTCCTGAATCGCAATTGCAGGTTTCTTCGGGTTCCGCGTCCATTGACCCCATTGCAGGTACGGCACTTCGTACGGGAAATAGCACGTCAGATGCTGAGGCTGCAGAAAGATTAAAGGCGGATCCCAAAGAACACGCCGAGCACATGATGCTGGTGGATCTAGCGCGCAATGATCTGTCTAGACATTCTGATGCTGTAGAAGTCGAAGAATGTGCCGAGATCCAGTACTTCTCCCACGTCATTCATATGGTGAGTAAGGTTAAAGGGTCTCTGCAAACAGGCGCAAGTGGCCTTCGTGTTTTTGCCGATACTTTTCCAGCCGGAACACTGTCCGGCGCCCCAAAGTACCGGGCGATGCAAATCATTGATGATCAAGAGGGTGACACCCGAAACTTCTATGGCGGTGCCATTGGCTTTTTCGGCTTTGACGGTTCCGTAAATCACGCGATTATCATTCGCTCTGTGCTGAGTAAGAACAACACTTTGACTTTCCAAGCGGGTGCTGGTGTCGTTGTGGAGAGTATTCCTCAAAACGAGCTTCAAGAAGTGGATAATAAAGTGGCGGCTATGCGCAAGGCCATTCAAAAAGCAGAGCAAATATGAGCGTTCTCGTCTTAGACAATTACGACAGCTTCACCTTCAACTTGGTGCACATCTTGAGAGAACTAGAGGTGCCTCACCAAGTCTTTCGAAACGACAAAATTTCGGTTGCTCAAGCAGCTGAATTTGAGAAGATCCTCTTTTCACCTGGACCGGGAATTCCCGAGGAAGCCGGGCATATGCCTGAAATCATTTCAAAGTATCTAGGAAAAAAGCCTCTTCTCGGTATTTGTCTGGGCCACCAAGCCATTGCCGAGTGCTTGGGGGCTGAGCTCGAGAATATGGACAAAGTCTATCACGGGGTGGGCACAGAGATTTTCCGGACCGGATCTTCTGTCCTCTTGAACGGATTGCCTCAAACCTTTCAGGCCGGGAGATATCACTCTTGGAAAGTCAAAGGAACCCGACTTCCTGAGCATATAAAAATTACTGCGGCCGATAAAGAGGGAAGCGTCATGGCCCTTGAAGCAGAAGGACTTCATGCCTACGGGGTCCAATTCCATCCGGAGAGCATTCTGACTCCTCTTGGGAAGGAAATCATTCAAAACTTTACAGAGCTCTGAACATGAAGGATACGCTACAGTACTTATTCGAACACAATACACTGACTCAAGTCGAGGCCAAGGATCTGCTCACAGAGATTTCGGCTGAGAAGTTCGATCCCTTTCAGGTTGCCGCATTTCTAACCGTCTTCAGAGTACGTGGAATTACCGTTCAAGAATTGAGTGGTTTCCGGGAAGCTCTATTGGAATTGGCCAGCCCTGTCGATTTAGAAGCCTACAACCCCGTTGATCTTTGCGGAACCGGAGGGGACGGCAAAGACACGTTCAACGTCTCCACCTTATCGTCATTCGTCACCGCCGGAGCGGGTGTTCGAGTGGCAAAGCATGGAAACTACGCGGTTAGTTCTTCATGCGGCTCCTCCAATGTCATGGAATACTTGGGCTATCAGTTTACGGGCGATGAAGGTGAGCTTCAAAGGCAAATTGAGGAAGTGGGAATTTGCTTTCTGC
The DNA here is from genome assembly GCA_017798125.1 of Cryomorphaceae bacterium. Classification (NCBI taxonomy): domain Bacteria; kingdom Pseudomonadati; phylum Bacteroidota; class Flavobacteriia; order Flavobacteriales; family Cryomorphaceae; species Cryomorphaceae bacterium. Next base: position 2,048,225 of record CP059070.1, on the reverse strand, counting down.
ACGCTCCCTTATTTCATCCGGCCATGAAGGCCGTAGCTCCTATCAGACGAAGCATGGGTGTTCATACCTTCTTCAATATGCTCGGACCAATGGTCAATCCCGCTCGGCCAAAACGACAGCTTGTCGGGGTTTATTCTCTAGAGCTTCTTCGTCTATATCATTACCTGTATCAGCAAACAGACATAGACTATCGGATTGTACACAGCTTAGACGGATACGACGAGATTTCACTAACCTCCGGAAGCAAGGTCCTTTCTCCTCAATCAGACATGGTTCTGTACCCTGACGACTTTGGAGCAGAAACACTTCAACCTGAAGCATTGCACGGAGGACAATCCGTAAAGGAGGCTGCTGCCATTTTTATGAATATCCTCGAAGGGAGTGGAACAGATGCTCAAAATGCTGTGGTTATTGCAAACAGCTCCTTAGCCATTTCATCGGCAAACCCACAGAAGTCTCTTCAAGAATGTCGTGTAATGGCCCAGGAGTCACTGACAAGTGGAAACGCCTTGAACGTATTTAAACGCCTTATCAAATCATGAATATTCTAGACGAAATCATCGCTCATAAACGCGCTGAAGTTGCTGAAAGCAAGGAGATTCGACCTGTTAAACTCCTAGAGAAGAGCATTTTCTTCGAAACGGATTGTGTTTCCATGAAGCAGTACATCACAAGGCCTGATAAGGTTGGAATCATAGCAGAAATCAAACGCGCTTCACCCAGTACGGGAACTCTGCATGAGCATGTGGATGTAGAACAGCTCAGCATCGGCTATATGCAGGCCGGAGCTTCGGCCTTGAGTGTGCTGAGCGATTCCAAGTACTTTAGCGGAAGTCTTAAAGACGTTGAGGTCGCCCGGAAATTCAACTACTGTCCCATTTTACGAAAAGACTTTGTTGTTTCTGAGTATCAGATTATTGAAGCAAAAAGCAGTGGAGCCGATTGCATTCTATTGATTGCTGCAGCTCTTAGCCCTCAACAGTCTAAATCCCTGGCCGGATTCGCTCGTAGTCTAGGGTTAGAAGTTCTTCTCGAGGTCCACAATGAAATCGAAATTCAAGATCATCTGAACGAGCATCTGAATTTGGTCGGTGTCAATAATCGAGACCTCAAGACCTTCTCAACATCCATCGAGAACAGTATTCGTTTGTCGTCCTTAATTCCAGATCACTTTTGTCGGATAAGCGAAAGTGGCATAAAGTCGGCAAAGGAAGTCTTGACATTAAAGGAAGTTGGATTCCAAGGCTTCTTAATTGGGGGATACTTTATGCAGCACGCTCAGCCCGAGCGAGCATGTGCTCGTCTTGTCAAAGAAATAAATGACCACAAATGATTGTCAAAATTTGCGGCATGCGGGATCCGGATAACATCAAGGCAATTTCTGCTCTCAAACCCAATTTGATGGGCTTCATCTTCTATGAGAAATCAGCCCGATTCGTTGATTTTGAGGGCATTCCTCTTGCTCTTGTGGAGGTTGATGCCACCGTAGAAAAGGTTGCCGTATTTGTCAATGAAGACATGAAACAAGTCGAACGAATTACGAGGGAGTACGATTTTGATTTTGTACAGCTGCATGGTGATGAAACCCCTGATTATTGCTGTCAATTGGCCGAAGGAGGAATCCGAATCATCAAAGCAATTTCTGTAGGTCTAGAAATTCCATTTGATACGCTGAAAAGTTATGAGCCGTACGTCGAATATTTTCTATTTGATACGCGAACAGCAAACCGCGGTGGCAGTGGAAAGCACTTCAATTGGGACTTACTCAAGAGGTATCCTCTGTCAACCCCTTTCCTTCTAAGCGGCGGAATCAGCGAAAATGACATCGAAGAAATTAAAGATTTAGAATTGAGCTATTTGGCGGGGGTGGATGCCAATAGTCGGCTAGAAACAGCACCGGGGCTCAAAGATATTGATGCCTCAAAAGAATTGATCAATCAAGTTAGGACAGTATGAAATACACCATTGACCAAAAAGGATTCTATGGATCGTTCGGTGGAGCATTCATTCCTGAAATGCTATATCCCAATGTTCATGAACTACAAGATACGTACGTAGAGCTTCTCTCTTCCGCATCATTTCAAGAAGAGTTTCATGCTTTGTTAAACGAATATGTTGGGCGACCCACTCCATTATTCTTAGCAGAGCGTCTGAGCGAGCACTTCGGGGCCGAAATCTATCTCAAACGTGAAGACCTCTGTCATACCGGTGCGCACAAAGTGAACAACACCCTAGGGCAGGTTCTCCTCGCCGAAAAGCTCGGTAAAAAGCGAATAATTGCAGAGACTGGGGCTGGACAACACGGTGTCGCCACCGCCACTGTTTGTGCGCTCAAGGGCTTGGAATGCATCGTTTATATGGGTGAAAAGGACATTGAACGTCAAGCTCCGAATGTAGCACGAATGAAAATGCTCGGTGCCGAAGTTCGTTCTGCTACGAGTGGCAGCCGGACGCTTAAGGACGCAACAAACGAAGCTATACGAGACTGGATCAACAATCCAACGGACACGCACTACATCATTGGTTCAGTAGTGGGGCCACATCCCTACCCGGATCTAGTGGCCCGTTTGCAGTCTGTCATTTCGCAAGAGATTACAAACCAATTGGTGGGAGACCCCACCCATGTCATCGCGTGTGTAGGCGGAGGATCGAATGCCATCGGGGCCTTTTATCACTTTATTGAAGACGAAAGCGTAAAGCTCATTGGTGTAGAAGCTGCAGGTGAAGGCGTCACTTCTGGAAAATCCGCAGCAACTCTTGCTCTAGGAACCCCTGGCGTACTGCATGCATCCATGACCTATGTGATGCAAACCTTGGAAGGTCAAGTTGTAGAACCGCATAGCGTCTCGGCCGGGTTGGACTACCCTGGGATTGGGCCATGGCACGCACATCTTCATTCAGAAGGACGGGTCCAATACGACAGCGTAACGGATCAAGAGGCCTTAGAAGCCGCTCTTTTCCTTTCGAGACTCGAGGGTATTATTCCTGCATTGGAAACCGCTCATGCCCTAGCCTACTTAAGTAAGATGAAGCTCGAACATGGTAACCGTGTGGTCATAAACTTGAGTGGTCGAGGAGACAAAGATTTAGCCACATACATGAATCATTTTAGTCTATGAATAAGCTGAAGAAGAAACTCCAGGATAAGAAATCCCAACTGCTTAACATCTACTGTACTGCTGGCTTTCCAAACCTGCACGATCTGCCGAAGATTGCGAACACGCTTTACGAATCTGGAGCAGATATGATCGAGGTAGGCATCCCATACTCCGACCCCATTGCCGACGGCCCAACAATTCAAGCGAGCAATAGTGTCGCCTTGGAGAATGGAATTACCATGGACCTCATTTTTGACCAAGTGAATAAGTTCAAGGAGGACATGCCTAAAATATTAATGGGCTACTTGAACCCTGTGCTCCAATACGGGTTTGAAAAATTCGTATTGAAATGCTCGGAGGCCCGGGTAGACGGTGTCATTCTACCTGATTTGCCTCTGGAAGTTTACGAGGAGCAATACAAGCTTCTGTTCGAGGAATACGGAATCAGCTTTATTTTTCTGATTACTCCTGATACTTCCCCGGAACGAATAGCGCGGATTGACGAGCTTAGCTCCACCTTTATCTATGCGGTAAGCTCATCCAGCACTACAGGAAAAGGAGATGGAATCAAAAGTGCCGTCCCATACCTCAGTAAGATCCGAAAGCTATCCTTGAAGCATCCCGTCCTCGTTGGATTTAACATTTCTACTCCATCCGATTTAGAGCTCGTACACACCTATGCACCCGGCGGAATCATCGGATCCGCCTTTATCAAATCCCTGGTCGGTCATAACGATGTCGAATCAGCCAGCAAACAGTTCGTCGAAAAGATGACTAAAATCAACACGATGTCATGATTATAAAACTTGAAGGCAATATTTCGTCCGCATCAGAACAAGCACTTGTGCGTGAATTGAATCAACTGAGTATTGAATCATATCCCGTTCGAACCCAGGTAGCCAACTACCTCATCTGTCTGTGCAAGGAGGAGTTCGACATACGTAGAATTGGTGCTATGCCCGGCGTAGAAGATCTTCACCGCGTTAGTGGCAAGCATAAACTCGTCAGCAGTAAATGGAAAGTCGGGCGATCATCCATTGACATCGGGGGTGGAGATTTTATTGGCGGAAATGGTCTGACCGTTATGGCCGGCCCCTGCAGTATCGAGAGCGAAGATCAAATACGGAAGGTGGTGACTCAACTCGTGGATAAAGGCGTAACCGTCATGAGAGGAGGCGTTTATAAACCCAGAACCAGCCCCTACTCTTTCAGGGGTTTAGGGATTGAAGGGCTAAAGCTCTTTCATTCCATTTGTCGTGAAAACGGAATCAAGATCATCACCGAAGTAATGGAAGCCAGTCAAATAGACGAAATGATGGACTACGTTGACATTTTTCAGGTCGGGGCTCGCAACTCCCAAAACTTCAATCTCCTCGAAGAATTGGGTCAAATTGATAAACCGGTGATGATCAAACGCGGCATTAGCGGAAGCATAGACGAACTGTTGTACTCTGCTGAATACGTATTTAAAAATGGAAATGAGAAGGTCATTCTATGTGAACGGGGTATTAGGACGTTTGAAACCTCATCTAGAAACACCTTGGATTTAAATGCAGTGCCTATTCTTCAGGAGAAATCACACTTGCCTGTTGTTGTCGATCCTTCACACGGTATTGGCATTCGAAAGCACGTTATTCCTATGGCTTTGGCAGGGGTAGCTGCTGGTGCCGATGGATTAATCGTGGAAATTCACGAACGACCAGAAAAAGCTGCGACAGACGGGCAGCAGACGCTAGACTTTGATCAATTTAATGAGCTCATGCTAAAAGTCCGCGCTATTTCTCAAGCTATTCGAACAGCGGTTTGAACAACGAACGCTATTCTCAGTTAGATAGTCCGTTAATCACTTGTTCAGAATGAGTCCAGTAAGGATCCGTTCGAACGAATTCCATAAACGAACCGAACCATATCGGACTAAATTCATTCAAATGAAGAAAATTACTGCCCTTCTCTCCTTCTTCCTCATTCTAGGAGGACTGACTACCGAAGCACAAAACAAAAAGAGCCCGTTCCAAACGACACAAGACAAAATTGGTAATGTTGGAGTGACCATCACCTACAATGCTCCTTCAGTACGTGGACGTACCATTTTTGGTGATCTTGTTCCTTACGATAAGGTATGGCGCGCAGGGGCCGACAAAGCGACTACGATCACCTTTACAGAAGACGTGACCATCAACGGTAATAAAGTAGCTGCAGGTAAATACGCTTTCTTCACAATGCCCAAAGAAGAGGGCAATTGGCCAATCATGCTTAATTCTCAAGCGGATCAGTGGGGGGCATACAATCTGGATACGGAGAAAAACGTATTGGAATCAGAAGCTACTGTTACTGAAATTGAGCCTGTTGAGATGCTCAAATACAGCGTTTCAGATGGTATGATTCACTTGGAATGGGCAACGACCCGAATCTCATTCCCTGTAGAGTAACACTCCTCTTATAGTTTACAGAGGCGCTGTGATTTGTCGTGGCGCCTTTTTTTATGCTCTATAATTGCTAATCCTAAATGCCTTCTCGGTATTGAAAAGGCAATGAATGTATTATCTTTGCACCCCTTCGAGGTCCCTTAGCTCAGCTGGATAGAGCATCTGCCTTCTAAGCAGACGGTCACAGGTTCGAATCCTGTAGGGATCACTAGAACAAGCAAACAGCGGATGGCAGTAGCCATCCGTTTTTTTGTGCTCTAGATTCAGGTCGAGCTTGCTCTGGGCAGAGGCTAGACAACAAAATACGAGCGAAGCGAGCTGTTTGCTCGCAATAGTGATCAGCCCGCCTATTCTTGCCCCGAGCATCGTGAGGGGCAAAATCCTGTAGGGATCACTAGAACAAGCAAACAGCGGATGGCAGTAGCCATCCGTTTTTACTTAATCCTGCAGGTATCGATCGAAGTATTCGATCAACTTACCAAAGAGATAGCGATCGTAATCTGACTCACGACTCCATCCGTGGGTTGCACCAGGTGCAAAGGCAAAATCGAAGTCCTTGCCCTGTTTAATCAGTTCTTCAGCAAGCACAGTCGTGGTCTTAAATGGCACCACATGATCCTGCATACCGTGGATGAATAAAAGTTTGTCCTGGAGGTTCGCTGCATACCTGAGTGCCTTTCTTTCAAAAACCTCTGGGTGTGTTTGTGGGGTACGGACAATCGCAACATCGTCTGTGCCAAAAAATATTGGGTCCACAGCAGCAGCGGCGGCCACGCCAACCTGGAATAAGCCTGGCTTCTTCAAAAGTGAATAAACGGAGAGGGTGCCACCGTAACTGCTACCCCAGATACCGATGCGATCTGGATCAACAAAATCTAGCGACTCCATGTAGGCCACCGCACTTGCATAATCTTCTATATCCTGGTCTGCAAAGCCCAAAAGGAATTCTTCACGAAATGCGCGACCATATCCATTGCTGCCCCGAGAATCTACTTGCACAACAATATATCCTTTCGCGACCATCAGTTGCTGGATAAGGCTGTAGTTTCCGGCCCAGCGGTTTCTTGCTGTATTCGAGTACACAGGCCCAAAAAGCACGGGATACTTCATGTTGGGCTCCAGGTCCGCAGGTTTTAGAATCCGTGCATGGAGTGTATAGTCATCTACAAGACTCGGGAAACTGACATATTCTGCACCCACCCAGGTTCTCCCTGTGAAAGTCGGCAAGGGCGAGTGTGTTACTCGCCTGGCTTTACTGCCCCTACTGCCAACTGCGTATAGCTCGGGCGGTGATGTATCGTCACTATGCATGAACACCAAGCTCTGGCCATCAGGTGACGGATAGCCAACGTTACGACCAGCCAGAAATGTTAGCTGCTCAAGTTCGTTTTGAGACTCGTTCAATCGATAGACATGTTGTTCGTACGGATTGACACCGTTGCCCTCATAAAACAAGAGTTCACCTCTAAAATGAGGTACAGACAACACATCGTAGGATGGATCTGTTAAAAGTTGTGAGTCTCTCTCGGAAGATGTTGCGTCAATCTCATAAAGACCGTAACGATCACCCATATCACTCAAGAATACGACCTGCTGCCCGTCGGGATGCCAGTTAGAGCCAAAAGATGTGTACATACGGCTCTCTCTGACACCTTTCCAAATCTCACGTGGTTGGCTTTCTCCTTCCGCCAAGAGGAATAATCTACGTGTAACAGCATCGTCGGATGCAACATCAATCAGCAGAGCACCTTTTGATGACCAGTTAAAGTCGATGATCTGATTAGCGCTCGGATCAGGCAAATCAAGATATAAGATAGTTCCGTTTTCCACATCAAGTAAGCCAACCCTGCGAATTTCGTTAGGATCACCAGGGTAGCTTCTTCGAATTTCATTCGGATTCGTTTCGTCAGCGAGGTAATCTGGAAAGGGCACCTTGCGCATCTCGCGTCTGTCCACTTCGTGAATCACGATCGTTTTGCCATCTGGGGACCACTTATACGTTGGGCCACTCCAGATGCCCGGACCAATTTCTCGTTCTGGTCGGTTGTAGCGTCCTTTACCCAAATTCGAGAGACTTGCAATGCCAATGCTGGTGAGCTGGCGATTCTGTTTACTGACTAGATCAGCGAGCCACAAATCACCTTGGCTTATATAGGCCAATTCATCACCCTTTGGTGAAATCGACAAATCATGTGCACCTATCTCTAAGGTCATCATTTCGAAATCTTCTCCTTTGCTCAGGGTTGTCCGCCAAATGCTCCTTCCCCTTAGGCTGATAATGGTGTTAGCATCAATCCAGACAATATCGCGCACTGAAGGAGAGTCCGTACTGGAAATGAGTCGCAACTCTTTTCCCTCTTTGTTGGCTACCCAAAGGCCTCGCCCAGGAGTTCCTGGTTCACTCCATGAAAAGGCGAAATGTTCGCTATCAAGGGCCCATACAGGTCGCGAAGGAGTTGTTCCTGTCAGTTTTGGTGAAGAGAAAAGCTCATCAAGAGTAAGCTTATCATTCTGAGCTTTAACCGCAATGGTCAGGGCCATGAGTAAGGCCGTTACGAACCATATTCGCCAAAAAGTGATTTTTTTCATCGACATGTACTAACAATATTCTAAAACCTACTCACTTCATCATGACCATATGATCGGACTTACCCGTCAATTCCCATTGGGTCAAGGCTACAGGGATATTTCCAATGCGATTGATACGGTCAAAGAAATCGACGACTTCAAAAGTCTCACCATTTAACTCTTTGATTCGGGCGTACTCCGCCATAGCGTCTTCCAGCAAGTACTTTCCAGTGATATAGCTTGTGCCATAACCCGGTTGTCTCAAATACAAGTGCTGCTCAAAGATCAACAACTCCTTCTCCGTTTTCATCCACCCTCGAGGTGTGTATTCTGAATGTATGCCACCGGCCTCTTCCATGGTCATTTCGTTGGCATGGGCATAAAGAGAGCCCAATCCTCTTGCGGCTCTTTGCGCAATCATAATGTAGACGATCTCACGAACCCTAGGATCATCATCATATAAGCCGGCATCCATAAACATTTCTTCCACTGCAGTCGCAACACCTTCATTTCGTGAATCGAAGATATTGTACAACAGTGGCCCTCTTCTGATCTCACTGGAGTTAGGCTCTTTTTCCATTCTAGCCAATTCAAACCAGTGGTAAAAGTGAGAGAAAAGCGGGCGTGGGTCAAAATGAGAAGTGATATAGAAGAAATTTCTGGTCTCAACTGGGACAAAACTGCCTAAATGTTCTCTTAGCGCTGGATCGAAGTAATCTTTAACCGTCACGATATCCTCATCCTCTAAGAAACCAATCAAACTCCTTGCTGCGCGATCGGCAAGCTCATCATAGCTCTCAGGTGAATCTGCTGCGACCAGTTTGGGGAGATCACGATTACGATGTTCCTCCAATTTTAAGGCAGACCAAGCACGCGCAACTTCCCTTTTCAGAACCATCACCTCATCTTCCCAAGTAAGTGGAACCAAATGCACATTTTGCAAATACCACGTATAGTTATCCTTTCCTATACCAGAGGGGCCAGTCTTCTTATCGGATTCTGCCTCTAGCCATTCTGCCAATTCAATTGTAGAAGATTGAGCCTTTTCAATTGCGGACATAAGGTCTCTATCATCAGCTACGCCTGCTGCGCTTTTCATATTCTCGAGTACCTCTGACTGCTCTTTGATATCTCTTATCCCCGTGATCCAGAGGTCCCTGGCATTCCCGGTAAGATTCTTTTGAGCTTGTGCGTTTAAGGGTGGGATTACGGCCAGATCATTGAGCATTCTGTTGCGTTCACCATTACTCAATGGAAATTCATAGGTCCACAATTCCAAGGTCTCATGATGCGTGGGGCCCTCATGCGCTGGTACATCGCTCTTATAAGTCCAAACAGTCTTGTAGAAAGCGGGGTCGCGTTCCCATGGCTTCAGCACTCGATAGTTAAAATCAAAGCCATTCATCTCTGCCCATACGACCATCCAATCTACTTTGTTGGGAATTGACCAGCCTGCAGTGTCAATCGCTGCATGCCGCGCTCTTAATTGATCAAATGCAGGCATTCTCTTAGTGAATGTCGCTTGGCGATAATCGGGTGCTCCTTCCAGCTTTGGAGGGTTTTCAAAGGCTCTCCAGTCTCTAAATAAAGTAATCAAATCCTGATAGTCATTGGAAGAGAGGATTTCAGTTTCCGCTTCCCCAGAGCTTTCTTTCTCAGAGGTTTGACAACCAAAAAAGAGCACGACTAAAAGCGGAAAAAGGACGGTAGGCATTCTCATGTTCTAAGGGAAGAATTATGTTGTTCGGGTAACAGTGAAAGGTGAAGGTTTGCTTAAATCGGCAGGCACCGAAAACATTTGATGACAAGATAAGAAAGCTCAGTAGTTCGGGCGAGAAGGCGATAAGAATGAAGCTACTAGTAGGGGTATTAAGCTATTTCATCCGTAATTTCGAGCGGATCAAACTTGCGAAACATGAATGCTCCAAGAGCCACTCTTATTTTACTATCCTTACTTATTCTAGTCTCCTGCGCTCCAAAGAATCAAGAGCAATCGAGCCAAGGCATCACCATATCAGAAATTCGGCTGACCGAGGAAGGCTACCGCATTTATTTAAATGACGAAGAATTCTACGTAAAAGGCGCTGGCTTGGAATACGGCAATATGGAGGCCCTAGCCGCCCATGGAGCCAACTCTTTCAGGACTTGGAGAACGAAGAATAAGAAGCGTACAGGGATTGAAACCCTTGACGCGGCTGATGAACTAGGACTAAAAGTGGCTATGGGATTGCATTTGGGTCTGGAGCGACATGGATTCAACTACGACGACGAGCGCGCAGTTGCGAAGCAACTAAAACGCGTTGAGTCTGAGGTCAAAGCCTTAAAGGACCATCCGGCACTATTCCTCTGGGTCATCGGAAACGAACTCAATCATCACTCAGAGAATCCAAAAGTATGGGACGCAGTAAACGATGTAGCTAAAATGATTCATGAGCTGGATGGAAACCACTTGTGCACTACCCCACTCGCCGGCATGAAGCCAGAAGTAGTTCGGCTAGTTCAAGAACGAGCACCGGAACTCGATTTTATAAGTGTTCAATTGTACGGGGAAATTGAAATCTTACCCGAACTCATTGAAGAATCGGGCTATACAGGTCCTTTGCTGGTCACGGAATGGGGTGCCACCGGCTACTGGGAAGTGGCCAAGACGGAATGGGGAGCACCTATTGAAAATACCAGCTCAATTAAAGCAGACCTGTACCGAAGTCGATTCGAGAAGTCTATAGCCGGTCAATCCGAACAAGTCATGGGCTCATTTGCCTTCCTATGGGGACAAAAGCAGGAGCGGACACCAACTTGGTTCGGGATGTTCATGCCCGATGGTCAAGAATCTGAAGCAGTGGATGCCATGCACCAAATATGGAAGAGTTCGTGGCCTGAGAATAGAAGCCCTCGCCTTCACGATTTCAAACTGGATGGCAAGGATCCCGAAGAGAATATTCGATTAAAGAAAGGAGAAACCTACATCGCCAAAGCCTCAGTAAGCGACTTCGATAAAGACCCCTTGAACTTTAGGTGGGAAATTCTAAGAGAGAGCACAAGCAAGGCTACGGGAGGCGACCCTGAACCCGTACCGGAGCGGATTGAAAACTTAATAAGCCTGCCGGCCGATAGCGTTACACAGCTCACAGCTCCTCCTGAGAGCGGCGCGTACAGGCTATTTGTATATATCGAAGATGGCCAAGGACACGTGGCACACGCCAACATTCCTTTCTGGGTCGAAGCCGACTAAAGTTGGCTTATTCGTAGGATACGATTCGCGTCCAATTCGGAAGATGGTGATACCCTTCGTTTTGGGACTTCAAGACATTCTTGTAGATCACCTCATCGTTTTGAATCACCCAAAGTAAGCCAGTGTTTTGTTCTTCCACGAAATACGTTTGGTGATCGATAAACTCAACCAAGCCTTCACTTTTCGTAAAGATTCGATTCGCTTTAAAAATGGAATCACCTACAAAGTCAAAGGCTTTACTCGCCATGTTATAACGGACAATATTGGAATAGTAGTCCCCGCCATCTACAGCCTTTTTAATATTGGACTTCATAGGCTCAAACCCTTTCAGAATTAGCTCGGCATACACGTTATTATTGTGCAGAACCAGGGTGCTGTCATCCAGGATATCAATATCGTGCTGGTTGACGAAGGGGCCTTCGAAATAGTTGATCAATTCATTCGTCGAGGGACGATAGTGCAAAATCATAGAGATGTTTCGAAGGCTGATGAAGATGTCATCTTCTTCAAAATAGGGACCCGACCATAAGGCTGGCTGAACATCATTTAAATGCCAAGGGTCCCTAGTATTCGGCGTCTTGAAAATATGATTCCCCAAACCATTCTCTTCCATGATTTCCGTGATGGACTTATCGAACATCATTTCGCCCGTTTCCAAACTGTACTTACTAATACGGTAATCGTTGTAATAAACTTCCTTGTCACCAATTGAGATACGACCTGAAGCCTTAGGAAGAGCTTTCGTACACGCCCAGATATCGCCGTCCTTGTTTTGATTCATTCCGTGGTGGATCACCAATGAATCATTTTTCCAAACCATCTCCCCTTCTGGATTCAAGCGTATGAGGCCAGGCTTGGCTTTATAAGCGTAGTTGTAGATCAGGGATCCGTCCTCCAGCAAAATGGGGTTGACAATTCGAGCAATTTCATCCCACGGATTTTCAATGGTCCAACTCCTCAAAACCGAATCATTTCGGAGATTCATGACCTTCACAGTCCGGTCCCCATTATTCTCCGAATGCGAGAATAAGACAATCAAATCCCTCTCTAGCTCGTTCACCGACTCGAACTTTTCATAGGTTTTGATGAAGGTTTTCGGAAGGGTCTTGACCTCTTCTACAGACTGTTTGAATAGATCCGGAAAGGAATACATGAATTTCACCGGTTCTGTAATGAACCCGAACTTCTTGTTCTTCGTAGAGATTTCTTTGACCGTCCATCCGAATAGGGACAACAGAAATAAGGCAATGATAACCGTTGAAAATATTTCTAGTACTCGCTTCATTCTATGCAGACTTTAACGCCCTTTAATTGAGGGCCGCAAGATACTAAAGACAGCGTCACGAAAAGTACCGAGAAACGTACCTTCAATATTCCGTTGTTCGATTACCTTTATCACCTACATGGAAGAAACATTAGATGTTGTCATCATTGGGGGCGGGCCTATTGGCTTGGCCACCGGAATAGAGTGCGAGCGACGAGGCTTGAGCTATATTATCTTGGAAAAAGGCGTACTGGTCAATTCCCTCTACAACTACCCCCAGAACATGACCTTCTTTTCCACTTCAGACAAGTTGGAAATCGGTGATGTTCCATTCATTTCTCACAATACCAAGCCTACGCGATCCGAAGCCTTAGAGTATTACCGCCGTGTCACAAGCGCTTGGAACCTGAACGTACTTACCTACGAAGGTGTCGAACGCGTCGAAAAGGAGAATGACCTATTTACCGTCAGTTCTAAGAAGAGCGCCTACACGGCGCGATGCGTGGTGCTCACGACAGGGTTCTACGATGCGCCTCATAAACTCGGTATTCCCGGAGAAGAACTTCCCAAAGTCTATCATTACTACAAAGACCCTCACCCCTTTTTCGGCAAAAAAATCGTGGTTGTAGGAGCAGCGAACTCGGCCGTAGATGTGGCTTTGGAAACCTGGCGAAAAGGCGCCGCCGAAGTAAGCATGATCGTTCGAGAACCCGAGATATCACCGCGAGCCAAATACTGGGTGCGTCCTGATTTGATCAACCGAATTGAAGAGGGGTCTATACCCGCTCACTTCAACGCCGAATTAGTCGAAATCAAAGAAGACAGCGTCATATTTCGAGATGCAAATGGAGAACTCCAAGAAATTGAGAATGACTTTGTACTGGCCATGACGGGATACGAACCCAATTTCAAGCTCTTGCGAAGCTTAGGCGTCGGCATAAATGATGACGAAACCCAAGCACCGATTTATAACGAAGAAACCATGGAGACGGATGAACCGGGAGTGTTTGTCGCCGGAGTAGTCTGTGGTGGCCTCGAGACGCATAAGTGGTTCATTGAGAATAGTCGAGTCCACGGCAAGCGAATCGCCGAAGAGCTCGCTCGAAGAAAATCATCTTAGTACAGGACAAAAAAAAGCCCTCGATTTCTCGAAGGCTTCTTTGTCGGGGTAGCAGGATTCGAACCTGCGATCTCCTGCTCCCAAAGCAGGCGCGATAACCGGGCTTCGCTATACCCCGAACGAGGGCGCAAATATAAGTGTTTTATTTGTCAGCCAAAAAGAGGAAAAAGAAAAAAACATATATTTCAAAAAATCTACGTTCCATGAAATTTCAATTACTGAGTATAGGAGCCTTTGCCCTATTGCTAATTACATCCTGCGAGCCTAAAGATGCTGAAGATGACGTAATGCTAAGCTATACGCACACGCCCGACACATTAGTCCTTGGGCCTGGTCAATCCGGCGCATTTACGGGTCAAATAAGCGCCAGTCCTGCGGGAAATATCAGAGGTTTTTCTTCAATAGGATTCCCTTCAAATTTTGAGGGCACGGCATTCACCGGGCCAAATTCGGGAAACTACGCCGATACCTTACAGTTTCCATTCAACGATGAAAGTATGGCCGGCAACTTCTTCCGATATGAAATTACCACACCCATTGATGCGGACGGATTGTACGAGTTTGAGGTTTATTATATCGAGTACTACGACAACAGCCAGGACGACGCAGAAACCACAGAAACCTACTATGTAAACGTGATCGATGATACCGGCGGAGGTGACCCATGTCGTGATGACCTTATCGCTTCATACACCATCGACGATAGCTGTGCCCCTGCCGGATTCCCGCCAACTGTTGGAGACATCGTTACGGCTGGTTCTGAGAATGAGTTTATTTTCACCATGGAATTGACGGGTACCGCTCAAATCACGGCTATCACGGACTGTCCGAACGATGCTTTGACCATTCCACTTCAAACGATCAATACTGGTCAACAAGACTTGGACATCAGCGGAACAGGCACCTATACCGTAACCACGGATGGAATTACCATCATCATGGTCTATGATTTAGTTACGACCGGATCCTCAGACCCGCCCACTACCTGTACCGCAACTTGGACTTCGAACTAAATGAAAAATAGACTTTCCATTCTTGTAGGATTTGCCTTGTTAGGCGTCTTGTCTTCCTGTGACCCCGATAAATCAGAGAATTCTGTACAGCTCGACTTCGGCAATGACACCTTGTACGTGTCCATCGGTCAAGAAGGAATGCTTGAAGGGACATACACCTCAGATGGACCTACCCCTATCTCTTTCACTACCAATACCTTACCCGCAAACTTGATCGGTAAATTCACGGTATCTAGATCCAATTCTAACGTTCGGATTTTAGGCCCTACCTCAATACCCGTTAATGGGACGGTAACCAGCGAACCCCATCAGTTCGCTGATATTCTCATCGAAGTAAACTCGAACGTCCAAGCGGATGAGGGTATTTACGAACTGGAAGTAACCGGGTCGGCTCAGTCCTCAGAGCTGTATGAACCGGCCCAGAGCACCAAGACGATCTACGTAAACGTCCAAAATAATGACGCCTCCTGTATTGCCGCCATGCTCGGAGGATATACCGTGAATGATAATTGCTCCGCGAATAACCCTTATTCGGGAACAGTGGTTCAGTCGCCGACAGAATTGGAGATCTGGTTCAACTTTCCAGCTTGGGGGAATGCCCTGGTAGTGGGTCAAGTACTTTGCGCAACGCAGGAGATCATTGTACCCGAACAGTCGGTAACGACCAGCTCAGGCCTTATGGATATTGAAGGCACCGCAACGTTCACTGAAGACTCAGGAGACCACACTATTACCTTGAACTATACTATGGTTCCTAGTGGTTCAGGGAATACTCCGATCAATTGCCAAGTGGTCTGGGATCAGAATTGAGCCAACATTATCTTCAAGAGAATGAACGGGATTACCGGGTGGTGATCCCAGGTGGGGGAACCAGCAAGAAAGAAACCGAAGTTGCGAAGCAACATTCTGTCTTTTTGTTAGTCGTCCACACAAGCAAGCTTGGCGTCCGCCCAACAAAAAAAACCCGTGCGCGTGCACGGGTTTCTTTCTTGCGGTGAGAGGGGGATTCGAACCCCCGGTACGGTTTAATCCGCACGCCAGTTTAGCAAACTGGTGGTTTCAGCCACTCACCCACCTCACCTTGGCTGTTTCCGTTCTATGACAAACGGACGGCAAATTTAGAGAAATCATCTTTTCTGACAAAGGGCGCATTTCGCTTTTTCCATCTTCTATTTGCTATATTCGCTTTACCCCCAAAACAGCCGTCATGAAACGCATCTTTATTCTATTCATTACCAGTGCCCTGCTCTCAAGCTGCGTGGAGAATACGCAGCGCTCGGAAGCCCAGGAGGACTTCACGGTAGTCATTCACACCAGCTATGAGCCCAATGGCCTTCACCCGGTCAACGACTTCAGCAGTTTACGGTCTCACATCTACATGTACACCCATCGCCCCCTGCTGAAAGTGGACCTGGGCACTTTTGAGCTACAGCCTTTGCTGGTGACCGAGCTACCGCAATCCGAAGACGGTCAGCGATACCTCTACACCCTTCGGGACGATGTAACCTGGGCCAATGGCGAAATACTCACACGGGAGGACATGGAGTTCACGCTCAAAATGAACTTAAGTCCGCTTTCCAACAACCAAGCCATCCGCCCCCTCTATTCGAGCGTCATTCAAGGATATGAAGCGCATCCGGATAATCCCAATCAATTCTATCTCCTGTGCAATGAACAGCATGCGGGAAACAATCAGATCTTGATTGAAGCCAATCTGATTCAAAAAAGTGCCTGGGATTCCACGGGCTTGTTTGACAGCATTCCGCTTGAGCGCATCATTGCAGATGAATTTGAGCGAACGGATGCCATCAACGACTATTTTGAACGCTTTAATGATGCTTCTAACCAATATGAACCAGAAAAACTGGAAGGTTTGGGGCCTTATCGCATTACAGAATGGGAACGTGGCCAATACATTACCCTAGAGCGCAAGGACGACTGGTGGGGAGATGATGAAAACGGGATGTACTTCGACAACAACCCTTCCAAAATCGTTTTCCGAATCATCAAGGACGACAACGCAACCCTACTCGCCTTCCGCAATGGTGATATAGATGTCAGCAACCGATTAGGTACGGATGAGCTCCTAAGACTAAGAGAAAACGAAGACTTCAATGCGAATTTTGAAAGTGACTTCGTCGATCAATTCGCCTACAGCTATATGGGACTGAATTGCCGACCTACCGCCAAAGAGCGTACCCCATATTTTACGGACAAGCTGGTCAGAAGGGCCGTTGCCCATGCAACGCCGGTCAGAGCAATCATGGAAGATCTCTTGCACAACCAGGGAGGTGCAGAGCAGATTACTATGGTCAGTGCGCTAAAGAAGGATGAATTCAACGATACTTTGGATTTTATCGAATATGACCTGGATAAAGCTGCGGCTCTTTTGAGTGAGGCCGGATGGGCTGATAGTGACGGAGACGGTATTTTGGACCGAGATATTGATGGAGCATCAACTCCTTTCAGTTTCGAACTCAACTACATGAGTGGCAATCAAACCACGGAGGCCACATGCTTGATGATCAAAGAGTCCCTCGGAAAGGTCGGAATCGACTGTAATCTGAACGGAATGGATTTCTCTGCCTTCTATCAAAAGGCCTATCAGCAAGACTTTGACGCCTTGATGGGCGCCTGGAGCGAAAGTGCGGGATATACAGACCCTCTCCAGCTATGGCATACCAGCAGCTGGAGCAGCATGGGAGCGAACTTCTGTGGCTTTGGGAACGACTACAGCGACTCTTTAATTACGACCTACAACGCCACCATGAACAAGCCCGATCGGGACGCATTGATTAAGGAACTCCAGGCGGAGGTCTATGATTTCCAGCCGTATGTGTTTCTGTATTCTACGCGCAGAAAAGTGGCTATTCACAAGCGTTTTGAGAATCGCGAAACGTACAACGAGCGCCCAGGTGTATTGGTCAATTCCTTCCGTTTGGATCCGAATTTCACACCCACTGCTCCTCTGGCTGAAGCCGATACTGCCGAATAACTTATGCTGAATTACCTGATCCAACGACTACTTTGGATGGTGCCTACCCTATTGGCCATCGCCCTTTTCAGTTTTTGGATCAGCATCGAAGCACCAGGAGACCCGGTTGAGCGTCTCATGCAGTTCAGTGATGATGGATCTGGCAGCGCTAACCGACAGCGCACGGAAGAACTCAAGCAAGAATGGCGAGCTCGACTCGGAATCGACAAACCCCTATTCTACTGGACCATTCGAAGCTCAGAAACCAGCTTTCCTATCCCTGTTCCTGAGTTTCACGGGACCAACAATCAATTCCATTTCTGGCTCGGAAATGCCGTCCGTGGCGATTTTGGATACTCCTATTACGACGGAGAAGCTGTGGGAGCCAAACTCTGGCCTAAGTTGCGCCTGAGCTTTCTCCTGACCACAAGCTCCTTGCTGCTTGCCTTCCTCATCAGCGTTCCTATTGGGGTATTTGGGGCCTCACGGCCCGATGGTTTCTTTGACCGAAGTTCAGCACTAGTCCTTTTCATGCTGTACTCTCTTCCTACATTCTTTGTAGGCACCCTCTTGCTGTTGACTTTTTCCAATCCCGACGTCTTGTACTGGTTCCCATCGGCAGGACTTCAAAACCCCATCACCTTTGATCCGGATTGGTCCCTCGGTCGGAAGATTAAGCACTGGACCCCGCACCTGGTACTGCCCTTCATCACCTTTACCTATGGCTCCCTGGCATACTTGAGTCGAATTACCCGCAGTGGATTGGCAGAAGAACAGCAGAAGGACTACATCACCACTGCCCGAGCGAAAGGCCTTTCAGAAAGGAAAGTCCTTTGGAAGCACAGCCTCCGCAATGCCCTTCTGCCTTTGATCACGGTCATCGGCCAGGTATTCCCAATTACGGTGGGCGGTAGCGTTATCATCGAGACCATTTTCACCCTCCCGGGAATTGGATGGGAAGCCTACCGAGCCATTTTGAATTATGACTACCCCGTCATAGTGGCCATATTTACGCTGGGCGGCCTGTTGACCGTCGTGGGCTACATTGTGGCTGATTTACTGTACGCCTGGGCTGATCCAAGAATTCGCTATGACCGCTAGATCGGGGCACATATCCATAGGTGTTCTCCTTTTGCTACTCGTGCTAGCGATTCTTGCTCCTATTCTGGCCAACGACGTGCCTCTGCACGTTCGACAAGGCAAGAACAACTATTATCCTGCTTGGTCCATCTATTTCGGGCAGGGCGGAACGCATGAGATTGAAACACCCTCGGGAGTGAGATCGGTCCACTATCAACGCTTTGACTGGTCTTCAGAGGATTGGGACGCCATCCAAATGCCTTGGATACCGTTCAGCCCCGAGGGACTGGGGCCTTCAGGAAGCGCCTACTTGAAACCGGGAACAGATGGACACCTATTGGGTACGGATCGAATAGGTCGCGACGTGGCCGCGGGCTTGCTGCACGGAGCGCGCATCTCCTTGAGTATTGGGTGGATCGCCATGGGAATAGCGGCTCTATTGGGCGTATTTTTAGGCGGTGTAAGCGGCTATTGGGGCAACAGAGGTTGGAGGGTGCCCAAAGTTTCTTTTTGGGCGTTCTGGATACTGCTTCCACTCGGTTGGTTTTACGGCCTTAAAGCCAACTTCGGACCTCCTCCCGTAGACGCTGTATTGTTCTTTGGCATACCACTAGGTGGAGCCTGGCTTGTGGGCAGGCATCGTGCCGTGAGGCACAAAACCATATACGTGCCCTTAGACTCGCTGATTACGAGGCTTACGGAGGTATTGACCTCCTTGCCCCGCCTATTGATCATCATTACCGTAGCATCGATTACGAGCAGAAGTATTTGGCTCGTCATGGTGATTATCGGACTGACCAGCTGGACGCATATCGCCCGATATACTCGTGCTGAGGTACTGCGCATCCGGAGTATGGAGTACATCACGGCAGCTGAAGCCACGGGGGTTAAGGCCTTTCGGGTTTTGCTTCGTCACGCCTTGCCCAATGCTCTTGCACCGGTTTGGGTGAACATGGCTTTTGGAATTGCCTCTGCCATTTTGATCGAAAGCGGGCTTTCCTTTTTGGGAATTGGAGTGCCCGTCGAAACGGTGACCTGGGGAAGCATGCTAAATGCGGGAAGAATGAACGTAGAAGCTTGGTGGCTCGTGGTCTTTCCAGGCGTAGCGATCTTCATCACCGTGACATCCTACAATTTACTCGGTGAGGCTTTGCGCCGCTGGCTCCAGCCTAAGGAGTGATTACTCCGGGTACTCGATGCGCAGGTGGTAGATGTTGAGCAGTTTTTTCTTCAACACTTTGCGGACCACATTAATTTCCTTCAACGTAATGGTGGCTTGTGCGAATTGCCCCTCCTCCATCTGGTGATCAATAAT
This sequence comes from Cryomorphaceae bacterium, assembly GCA_017798125.1. Taxonomy (NCBI): domain Bacteria; kingdom Pseudomonadati; phylum Bacteroidota; class Flavobacteriia; order Flavobacteriales; family Cryomorphaceae; species Cryomorphaceae bacterium. The sequence goes on along the minus strand of CP059070.1, from coordinate 2,028,135 downwards.
GGAATTGACCAACTGATCAATAGCATCCGCTGTGGGTTGTTTTAGGCTCCGTGAGGCCGCTTCAACACTATCCGCCATCATGAGGACGGCGGTTTCCTTGGAGAATGGCAGTGGTCCTGGATAGCTGAATTCCGCCATATCGACCTCCTGTTCCGGGAAGCTCTTGACGTATTGACGGTAGAAGTATTGTACGGTCGACGTTCCGTGGTGCGTTCGGATGAAGTCGATAATGCGGTCTGGCAGGCCATTTTTCTTGGCCAATTCAATCCCTTGGGTCACGTGTTCGATGATGATGTGTGCACTGTCATCAAAAGGAAGATCATCGTGAGGATTCATTCCCGTGGCCTGGTTCTCTATGAAGTAAAGGGGATTGACCATCTTCCCAACATCGTGGTACAGGGCGCCGGTGCGGACCAGCAGTGTGTTTCCGTTAATCTCGCTCACAGCGCTTTCCGCCAGGTTGGCCACCTGAAGGGAATGCTGGAAGGTTCCCGGGGCTTTCTCGGCAAGTTCTCGGAGGAGCTTGTTGTTGGTGTCGCTGAGCTCGAGCAAAGAGATATCGCTCACCAGGCCAAAGATCTTCTCGAAGGCGTAGATCAGCGGATTGGAAAACAGCGTCAAGAATCCCGCACCCGCGAACAAGGCGAAGTTCAAAGTCTCAATGGTGGACAGACTTCCTTCCTGAAGGACAGCTAGAGCGAAATAGCTTACAAAGTAGATACCGATGATCTTGGCTGCCGAAATGAAGAGCTGTACGCGCTGGTACAGGTTGTTTACTGTTAAGATGGAAACGATTCCAGCGATCAGTTGGAGCAGAACGAATTCATATGGATTCGGTGCAACGAAACCGATGATGATGACCGTGACTAGATGGGTAAAGATGGCTACACGCCCATCAAAAAAGGCCCGCAACATGATCGGTAGCAGGCAAAAAGGCGCTAGGTAGAGGTATTCTGGAGCCAAGCGAATGAGCAAGGTGCCCATCAAAATCATCAAGATGATGTTCAATAGAATGAACCCGATTTTGTTGTTGTCGGCGAGAATAGCGGGCCGGTAGCGCTGCAAAAAGAGAAAGAGCACCGAAAGGACCACGCTGACCAGAATGGCTTGCCCTGCGACAATGAGGTAGTAATTGCTCTTGGCTAAGATGCTGGCCTCGTATTCCTTCTTGAGGGAGTTGAGCTTTTGAAATCGGTCCTCATCGACGACTTCACCGCGCAGAATTATGCTTTGCCCCTTTTGGACCACGCCACGCGTCAATGAAATGTTATCCAGTTCGCTTTCTAAGACCTTCTGCGTGGTTTCGTTGTCGTAAAGGATGTTGTGTTCCAGGCTTGCTAGGAGAGCTGTTTCGAGAGCGGAACGGGTTTCGTCCTCGAGCTCGAATTGACCCAGTCGATCATTGATGTACAGGCTGGCACTGCGAAGGGTACGCCAATCCGCGGGTCGAGCATCTTGAGCTACACCGTCAACCAAAAGGCTCACCTCGGGCCAATCTTCAATTCTGAGGGTTTCGGGCCAGCGCACGATTCCCTGCTTGTAAAGCTCATCGAGCACCATGGTACCCATACTTAATGCCAAGGCTGCCTGAGCCGAAGAATCGGCTTGAAAGGTGGATTGAGCTTGGATTTGACCTTTAAATACCTCCTGGACGGTGGAGCGGACATCGACCCGTAGGGTAAAAAATAAATCCTTTTGAAGGGCAATCTGCTGACGCTCCTCCTCTATCTGGTCTGGTGATTTATCGATAGCAAAGTCAAAAGGGGCGATCAAGTTCTCGTGAAGCCAGGGCTTTCCCTTCTGAAACTCGTACTTGAACTTACCTTCTTTGGGAAAGAGGTACACAATTAGGGAAATAGTGAGGACGAAGAGAAGTCCCTTGTAGATGGCCTGATGGTTATCCCTAATGGCGGTTAATCCCTTGCTCATGTGTACAAACCTACGATAAATCGCGCGCACCTTTTCGGCCGTATTTGGTTACCTTTGCACCACATTCACTACCAAAAGAAATCAAAAGACATGAAAGAAGTCGTTATCGTATCCGCAGTGCGTACGCCCATGGGTAGCTTTTTGGGTGCATTGAGCGGTGTTTCAGCCCCAAATTTGGGTGCTGCTGCGATTAAAGGAGCCTTAGATAAAGCCGGAGTCTCGGCAGACCAGATACAAGAAGTATTCATGGGAAATGTCCTGCAAGCGAATGTAGGTCAAGCTCCCGCGCGTCAGGCGGCTATGTACGCCGGTATCCCTGAGCGTGTTCCCTGTACCACTGTGAACAAGGTGTGTTCTTCAGGTATGAAAGCAATTATGATCGGTGCGCAGACCATTAAGGCTGGTGACAACGAAATCGTTCTTGTTGGAGGTATGGAAAACATGAGTGCCGTCCCACACTACTTGACCTCAGGTCGAAATGGCCAAAAGCTAGGTGATCAGAAGCTCGTGGACGGATTGCTCCGCGATGGTTTGATGGACGTGTACAACAAACAGCACATGGGTAATTGTGCTGAGCTCTGTGCCAAGGAAGGCGAATTCAGCCGTGAGGAGCAAGATGCCTTTGCCATTGAAAGCTATAACCGCAGCGCCAAGGCTTGGAGCGAAGGTCGCTTCGCCAATGAAGTTGTTCCTGTGGAGATTCCACAGCGCAAAGGAGATCCCGTAGTCATGACGGAGGATGAAGAATACAAAAACGTAATCATGGATAAGATTCCAAATTTGCGTCCAGTATTCGATCGTGAAGGAACAGTGACTGCGGCGAACGCTTCTACCTTGAATGATGGCGCTTCCGCCCTAGTCCTCATGAGTGCGGAAAAAGCAGAAGAATTGGGATTGAACCCCATCGCCCGAATTGTCAGCTATGCCGATGCTGCACAAGCGCCAGAGTGGTTCACCACCGCTCCTGCCAAAGCACTACCGATCGCCATCGGTAAAGCGGGAATGGAACAAAGCGACATTGAGTACTTCGAATTGAACGAAGCCTTTTCCGTGGTTGGCTTGGCCAACATCAAGGAATTGGGTCTAGATGCAGAGCGCGTAAACGTTAATGGAGGAGCTGTTTCATTGGGTCACCCACTAGGAAATTCAGGTTCTCGAATTATTGTGACCTTGATCAATGTACTCAAGCAAAACAATGCTCGATTCGGAGCTGCGGGAATCTGCAACGGTGGAGGTGGCGCAAGCGCCATGGTCATCGAAAGTATGTAACCAATCTTCGGGACTCAAAGCTGAGTCTGGCCTTTCCTCCCTTTGAGGTGGGTTCCGGTAAGGGAATTGGCGTATAACGATTGATTTGAAACAAGGATATATACCCGTCACCCCAGTGGCGGGTATATTCTCTTCTACTAAACCAGTGCTTCTGGTAAAGCTCTGTAATTACTTGTATATCAGTTGTATCTGGACTTGGCGTGGTCATACGAATACGCACGGAGTCATCGATAAAACGAACACCTCTTCCCGCCCAATTCAAGCGAAAACTCGCCAGCATATAAAGACTGTCTAAATCGTCTGCGAAGTCCACAGGCTCCCATTCTGGGGCGTCAAAAGATTGTGTTAACGTGTCCCGGCCTTGTACGAGATCTATGCGGGCCGGTTGATTAGCATTGTAGGTAAAGCGGTAGGCAAATTTGCTTTTTGAAGGACAATCACACTCATAGATAAAGGGTGAGTCTTGATACTCACCGTTGTAGTAGATATCAATGTCGTTGAGCTCCACTGGTGCAAAATCACCCCACTCTTCTTCAGCGACCACCATGTAAATGTAATCTTGAGTAGTGATGCTTCGCTCTAGTGTGATATCGAGGTACAAATCATCGAGTCCCAGGATTTCTGGAACATCGTTCGGTTCGTCAGAACAGGACACCAACAGGGCCGAAACGGCCGTCAAAAGAAGGGTTCGAATTCGCATCATACCAAGTGATAACGCGAAGATACGCGAAAAGGTCTTCAAAAAATGCCGTACTTAGCGGAGCTGAAATGAAGTACGGAATCTGTCCATTGAGCATCGTCCCGGTTCGTCGGGAAGCCGCTGATTCAAGCGAACAGGTGACTCAGCTCTTGTTTGGCGAATCGTACCGCATCCTTCGCGAAACCAAGAAATGGGTGCACATTGAGACTGGCTACGACCGATACGAGGGCTGGATCGACGCCAAACAAGTTCACTACCTCGAAAAATCAGAATACGAAGAGCTCTCTAAAGAGACGCAGGTAATGACTACCGACCTGGTAGATGTCGTTGTCAATAAAGAGACCAACCGCATGATTCCTATTGTCATGGGCTCTTCTCTACCACGATACAGCGATGGTTCTTGCCAATTTGGAGGGCTCAGCTTTCGCTACGAAGGGGCAGTAAGCCAATCTGACGCCCCAAAGGCCCAATTGGTAGAAAACGCCTTTATGTACCTCCATGCTCCCTACTTGTGGGGAGGTCGAAGTCCTTTTGGAATTGACTGCTCTGGATTTACCCAACTGGTATACAAGATGAACGGTATTCGTTTGTACAGAGATGCCAGTCAACAAGCCACCCAAGGAGAAGTCCTCAGTTTTATTGAGGAAACACAGCCGGGAGACCTTGCCTTCTTTGACAATAACGAAGGGGTCATTACCCACGTGGGCATCATTCTAGAAGAGAATCGAATCATCCACGCCAGTGGACAGGTGCGCATTGATCGCCTTGATCAGCAAGGTATTTTCAATGCGGAAGCACGCACCCACACTCATAAGCTGAGACTGATCAAAAAGGTCATATAGTCAGCTAAATTGCTGATTTTAAGACAGAAAGGCGGTTGAAATCCGGGTTTCCTGCCAGATTTTCAGGTGAATCGACTTGGCGTTTTCTTTGATAGGGTTAGACCGGACATCGAAACAACACCCAAAAGAACACAAGATGAACTTGAATCAATTCACCATAAAGGCCCAAGAGGCCATCGCTCACGCTCAACAGGTGGCGACGCTCGAAAACCACCCCAGTATTGAGGTGGTTCACCTACTCAAGGGAATGATGCAGGCGGACGAACACGTTGTGCCCTTTTTGCTCAAGAAGCTCAACGTATCCGTTCAAGCGGTAGAACAAGCCACTGAGCGAATTATAGACAGTTTGAGCACTGTTGAAGGAGGGCAAATACAACTGAGCCGAAACGCTCAAGAGGCCCTGACAAAGGCCAGTGCGTATCCCGCACAGTTTGGCGATGAATACGTCACTTTAGAGCATTTGCTTCTCGGAATCTTGGACACTAAGGATCAAGTAGCGCAAATGCTCAAAGATGCTGGGGTTGACGCTAAGGGCTTGAAAGCGGCCATAGAGGATCTGAGAAAAGGAGCAACAGCTACTTCGCAAAGCGCAGAAGAGACCTACAATGCGCTGAGTAAGTACGCCAAGAACTTGAACCAGCTGGCACGTGACGGCAAGTTGGACCCGGTCATTGGGCGCGATGAAGAAATTCGACGCGTACTCCAAATTCTATCGCGCCGGACCAAAAACAACCCTATTCTTATTGGAGAACCCGGAGTTGGTAAAACGGCTATTGCGGAAGGTATGGCGCACCGAATTGTCGATGGTGACGTTCCGGAAAACCTCAAGACCAAACAGCTCTACTCCTTGGACATGGGTGCGTTGGTCGCCGGAGCCAAATACAAAGGGGAATTTGAAGAACGCCTGAAAAGCGTGGTGAAGGAAGTCACCGAAAGCGATGGAGACATCCTACTGTTTATTGATGAAATCCACACACTAGTGGGCGCTGGTGGCGGCGAAGGCGCTATGGATGCGGCTAACATTCTTAAGCCTGCCCTAGCCCGAGGGGAACTTCGCGCCGTAGGCGCAACGACTCTGAACGAGTACCAGAAGTACTTTGAAAAGGACAAAGCCTTGGAGCGTCGATTCCAGAAGGTCTTGGTCGATGAACCAGATACGGATTCTGCGATTTCGATCCTACGAGGTATTAAGGAGAAGTACGAAACGCATCACAAGGTTCGGATTCAGGACGCGGCGATTATCAGCGCAGTAGAATTGAGCCAGCGCTACATTACCGATCGATTCTTACCGGATAAGGCGATTGACCTCATCGATGAGTCGGCCTCCAAACTCCGAATGGAAATCAACTCGAAGCCCGAGGAAATTGACGTGCTGGATCGCAAGATCATGCAGTTGGAGATTGAGATTGAGGCCATTAAGCGGGAGAAGGACGAAAAGAAACTTGCCTTTCTCGGGGAAGAACTAGCGAATCTAAAGGAAGAACGCGCTGGGTTGAACGCCCAATGGGAACAGGAAAAAGAAGTCGTTGAAGGCATCCAACAGGCCAAGGAAGACATTGAGCATTTGAAGCTGGAAGCAGAGCGTGCGGAGCGCAGTGGCGACTTCGGTAAGGTCGCCGAGATCCGCTACGGCAAGGTAAAGGAGGCGGAAGAACGCCTGCAGAAATTTGGCCAGCAACTGAGCGAGATGCAAACGGGAAAGAGCCTTATCAAGGAAGAGGTAGACAGTGAGGACATTGCAGACGTGGTGAGCCGATGGACCGGAATACCCGTACGCAAAATGCTGCAGAGCGAGCGAGAAAAGCTATTGAATCTAGAAGACGAGCTGCACGAACGCGTTGTGGGTCAACATGAGGCTATCCAGGTCGTTGCGGATGCGGTACGCCGCAACCGTGCTGGGCTTCAAGATGCTCGAAAACCGATTGGCTCCTTCCTTTTCTTGGGAACTACTGGAGTGGGTAAAACAGAACTCGCGAGAGCCCTAGCGGAATATCTTTTCGACAACGAGAACGCCATGACGCGTATCGATATGAGCGAATATCAAGAGCGCCACAGCGTTAGCCGGTTGATTGGAGCGCCTCCGGGATATGTCGGATACGATGAAGGTGGGCAGCTCACCGAAGCGGTGCGTAGAAAGCCCTACAGCGTCATCTTACTGGATGAGATCGAGAAAGCACATCCAGATACCTTCAACATCCTGCTACAGGTGCTGGACGATGGCCGACTCACGGACAATAAAGGCCGGGTGGCGGATTTCAAGAACGCCATCATCATCATGACCAGCAATATGGGTTCCGGAATCATTCAGGAAAACTACGCGGGCATGACCGAAGACAATCAGTACGATGTCTTAGAGAACACGCGAAGGCAAGTACTGGAACTGTTGCGCAAGAGCATCCGGCCGGAATTTTTGAACCGGATCGACGAAACGGTCGTCTTCACCCCCCTATCCCAGCGGGATATCGAAGAAATTGTCCGTATTCAAATCAAGGACGTTCAAAAGCGCCTTAAAGCAAACGATGTGACCATTGATGCTACAGACGAAGCCATTCGCTTGATTGCTGCGCGGGGTTTTGATCCCCAGTTTGGGGCTCGACCGGTGAAGCGGGTCTTGCAACGGGACGTGCTGAATCAACTGTCGCGCGACATCCTCAAAGGCACGGTAACGGCAGACAGCATCATTTTGATCGACGCCGAGGACGGACAGCTCGTCTTTCGGAATGAAGGTGAACACGAGGTGAAAGCCTAAGGAAAATGGAGGCTCAAAAGGCCTCCATTTTATATCTTAGGGCCGCTTAAACTGAATCACACACTATCATGAAGAAAGCACTTTTGCTTATCGCCCTCACGGGCGGATGGATGGCCACACAGGCCCAAGACGAATTGATCAATAAAGTGAAGGACAATGGCGGCGAAGACGGATATGTCTTTGAGACGGTCATCAACCTCGACGCTACCGACGTCAAGAACCAAGGAAGCTCAGGTACCTGTTGGAGCTACTGTACCACCTCTTTTATCGAATCTGAGATGATCCGCATGGGTAAAGAGCCCGTGGATGTCGCAGAAATGTATACCGTACGTAAAACCTACGAAGACAAGGCGGATAAATATGTGCGCTTGCATGGTCACTTGAACTTCGGACAAGGCGGAGCGCTCCTCGATGTGATGCACGTCATCAAGTACTACGGAGCTGTTCCTCAAGAAGCCTACGAAGGACTTGAGATTGGATTCGATTACAACAAACACGGTGAAATGGAAGCCGTACTTAAAGGAATCGTTGACGCCGTTATCGAAAACGAAAACGGCCGCTTGAGCCCCGTTTGGAAGACTTCTTATGACGCTACCCTGAACGCTTACTTGGGTGAAGACCCAAAGGAGTTTGAATACAACGGAAAGACTTACACTCCGCGCAGCTTCGCCGACGAGGTGGTTGGAATCAACCCTGATGACTACGTTCAGTTCACCTCCTTTACGCATCACCCGATGCATGAAGAAGTGATGATCCAAGTTCCGGACAACTGGTTGTGGGCTCCCGCCTACAATGTCGAGTTGGACGAAATGATGACGGCGATCGACCACGCCTTGGAAGAAGGATATACCATCAGCTGGGCGGCAGATGTGTCCGAGAAGGGCTTCAGCTTGAAAAATGGCGTGGCCATTATTCCAGACCGCGACTGGAAAGACTTGAGCGATGAGGAAAAAGAAGACATCTTCAAAGGACCTCACCCACAGTTAGATGTGACCCCAGAAATTCGCCAGTTGGAGTATGACAACTACCAAACAACGGATGATCACGGAATGCAGATCACAGGAATCGCGACGGATCAAGAAGGAAACAAGTTCTACATCGTCAAAAACTCTTGGGGAACCAAGTACGGCTTTGACGGCTACTTGTACTTCAGCGAAGAGTACGTACGCTTGAAAACATTAAGCTTTGTGGTGCACAAGGATGGAGTACCCAAAGACATTGCCAAGGCAGTGAACATGTAAGATCGTGCCGTAGGCACAAAAAAAAGGCCCGCTTCGGCGGGCTTTTTTCATTTATAGGATAGCGGTTCAGGCCTACAGGGAGATGATCCCTTCGATCTCCGCAGCTTTCTCGTAGCGCGCAATAATCGCTTCCGCACTGACCATTACTTCTTTAGCACTAATGCTCAAGTAATTGCCCTTCTTGGACGCCCGAGTCGTGATCTGAGCCGATTCGTCGAACAATTCATTCACCTGCGCCATTTTCTGGTTATCGGCCGGAATGATAAATTTGAACATGTACACCGTTGGCCACTCCGTCTGTTCATTCAGCTTCTCCCGCAACGATTGATAGAATTCTTCACTGTTCATAACCCAAAGATACGAATCGGTCACATGCTTAAAAAGACGACTTCAGCACTCTTCTTACTGCTGCTCGCCCTCCTGAGCGCCTGCGGAAGTGATAAGACCCTGAACCTCACGGAGACCAGTACCGACGACGTATCCGTGCAAGAGCAATTGAGTTATGACCTGCTGCTCAGCGCCTACGGCGCGATGCCCACAGACGACCTCCTCACTCAGCTGGGTGCCCTCGACCCCGAAGAGCTCGCCGCAAGCCTGGACAACGACGCTAAGCGCCTCGCCTTTTGGATCAACACATACAACGCCCTCATCCAAGTTAAACTGCAAGCAGACACCCTTCAATACGGTGATCGCAATGCCTTTTTCGCCGAGCGCGACATGCTCATAGCCGGCGAACTGATGAGCTTCAACGATATCGAGCACGGTATTCTCCGAAGAAATAAGTACGTCTACAGCCTCGGGTACTTCAATCGGCTGGGACAGCGGAAATCGGTGAAGCGCTACCGCCTGGACGGTTTGGATTGGAGGATCCACTTTGCGCTGAACTGCGGAGCCCGAAGTTGTCCGCCCGTAGCCTTCTACCGCAGCGATCGGCTGGACAAGCAGCTCAATGAAGCTTCCCATTTCTACCTGGGCCGAGAAATCGATTGGACCAAAAGAGATAAGCTGGAAATACCCGCCCTCTTTCTCTGGTTTCGCGCAGATTTCGGCGGCCACAAGGGAATCACAAAAATTTTGCAGAAATTCGGAGACCTAGACGCAAACGAGTCTCCCAATTGGTCGTACAAAGATTACGATTGGTCTGTTGACCTTTCGCAATGGCACGAGCCGGGGTCGCTCATCAACCCGTAAACGTAGCCCTATGCGCAAATGGTCCTGGCTGATTGTACTCATCCTCTGGATTGGTGTTCTCAACTATCCGTGGAGCGGACTTCCGCCCCTTCAGCAATTCTTGCTCTACCCCACTACCCCTCTTCAAATTGAGCACTCCGACGAGACCATCGACATCGAAGGCTCTCCTTACCCTAGTTTGTACCTACGGTACGATGACCGAGGAGTTGCCCACGTCTTTGCCAACAACGAATTCGCCATGGCCTACGGAATGGGCTACACCCACGCCAAGGACCGACTTTTCCAAGTGGAAATGCTCCGCCGTACCGTCCGTGGTCGTCTGTCTGAGGTGGTCGGGGCACGCGCTCTTCCCAGTGATCGCTGGTGGCTCAAGTTCGATTTTGAGGCCCAAGCTATGGCTCAATACGAAGCCCTGGAGGAAAGCGACCCTAAAATGAAGCTCCAATTCGACGCGTATGCCGAAGGTTTCAATGCCTACCTGGCCACGCTGGATCCCGCGCAACGCCCCTTGGAGTATCAGCTTCTCGGATTTGAGCCCAAACCCATGGAAGCTCACACGCCCATTCTCTTGGTACGTTATATGGACAAGGTGCTCGACTATCGCGAAGACGATCTCAAATTCAGCGCCCTTCAGAAATACCTTCCAGACAGTCTAATCGACATCTACTACCCTTGGGCATCCGACTACAATTATCCCATCTATCCCGAAATCTCGGGAACAGAACTCACGGCTGCGGCCTACAGTGACGCACCTGAAGCCTACACTTCGGATAGCGATTTCCCCGGCGCGTACATCACCGACCACAATCGCCAAGACCTCGGGAGCAACAACTGGGCCATCTCAGCAGAGAAATCCGCAACGGGAAACGCCTTTTTGTGCAACGATACCCACCTGGCACTCGATCTTCCGGGAACTTGGTACGAAGTCCACCAAGTCATTGGTGACCGCGTCGTTCATGGCCTCTGTGTTCCTGGAGCCCCATTCATAGTGTCCGGATACACCAAGGACCTGGCCTGGGGCATGACCAATGCCACCTGGGACTTAACGGACTTTTACCACCTTGAGACCGACGGAAAGGGCAACTACATGCTCGATGGAGCCTGGACACCCTTGGAAGCCCGCACCGTTGAAATTCCGGTCAAAGGCGAAAAAGCCGTCTCCATCACCTACTATGACACCTACTTCGGCCCTACCGACACCATTGACGGCGAGTTCTTAGCCACCAATTGGGTGGCCTCGGACTTCACCAAGAATGAAATGAAAGCCCTCAAGAAGCTTTCGTACGCCGAAAGTTTGCAAGAGGGATACGAGGCTCTTCAAGGATTTGGTCACCCCCCTCAGAACTTCGTACTCGCGGATCGCCATGGGGATATCGGAATGGTCACGGCCGGGTTTGCCGCGATGCACAACCAACCGACTAGAGGGATTATTGAGGCGAAGCGATCATCGGACCGTCAGGTCTTCAAGCATATGGGGAAAACACTCTACGTGCTCAACCCCGAGAAAGGCTGGAACCACAGCGCCAATCAACATCAGGTGGCTGATTCACTGAGCGCCTATTTGAGTTATATGTTTACGCCTACGGCGCGAGGCCGTCGAATCGGCGCCATGATGGAAGCTCGCGAGAAGATTGACCGAAGCTACCTCAAAGACATGCAGTACGATGTGGTGGACGGCGAATGGCCACTGTTGAAAGACCACATCCACAAATACGCTCCTTACGATATGATGAAGGTGCTCGGTGACTGGGATGGGACCTCTGATCAGAAAAGTCAGGGAGCGACCGTCTACAACTACTATAAGTGGATGCTTCACGACACCATTAGCGAATTACTGGTTGGAGACTTCGACTTCAAGCCTCGAGCAGAAAACCTCTTTATGATGATCCGTCAGAGCGATACTCTTCCGGGACTTGACGGCCCCATTTACATTGCTCCAATTGCAGAGCAATTGTGGAAGGATGTCTTAGAGGACATGAAAAACAAGTTCCTCAGCAAGGAACCGAACGACTGGCGCTACGGGGATTACCACAAGATTACACTTCGCCACATCGCGCGTATACCGGCCTTCAATTACGATACCTTAGCTGGTAAAGGGAGTAACCGAACCGTCAATGTTTCGAGCGGAGAACCCGGCACTCACGGCGCAGCCATGCGCACCGTTATTGAGCTTACTCCTGAAGGACCCAAAGCTGATTTCGTCATCGCTGGCGGTCAAGTCGGTCGCCCGGAACACCCCAACTACAGCGATCAAGTAGATGACTGGTACAACGGACAGTACTTCAAAGTAGAATTCGTGAAGGCCCCTCAGGAAAAACAATGGAAACAAGCCATAAATTTCAAGTAAGATGAAAAGCCCCTACTTTACATTTGTCATCCACTGTGCGCTGTTTCTGCTGGCCTTCGGACTTGAAGACACTCGACTTCTCTTCACGTTTAGCGCCCTTGCTGGATTGTTTCCCAGAAGGCACATCAACTTCTTTCAGTACCTGAGTGCGTCTGTAGCCGCCCTCCTTCTCCTGTTTGTCTTTTTCCAGCCCAATCCTGAAGTGAGCGGCTTACTCGCTGAAGTGCTGGGTCTGGGCAGTATTCACCCATATGTGATCGTCACCTTCGTCACAGCGTTGACGTCCTCCTTTACTGCTATTGCGGTGAATCGAATCACCCTGCCCGCTAAAAAGAAGCAAAACCAATACATGAACCCATGAGAACAATGCAGCAATGGCTCGACGATTACGGAGTGAGCCACCAGAACGCCACAAACAAATTAATCCACTGGATCTGTGTGCCCCTTATCTTCTGGAGCGTGTTAGGCCTCCTTTCGGGCATCCCATCGGCTGGTTTAAAAGGACTTGTCTCTGAACCGTTCCAACCGTACGTGCATTGGGGAACGGTCTTGGTACTGGTAGGATTGATTTTTTACATTCGACTGAGTACCGCCATGTTCTTAGGAGTAGCCACCTTCTCCGCCTTTTGCCTGTACGTCATCAAAGTCCTTGCGGCTCAGGGAGGAATGCCGGTATGGCAAATCGCCGGAATTATCTTTGTACTGGCCTGGATTGGGCAGTTTATTGGGCACAAGATTGAAGGTGAGAAACCCAGTTTCTTTGAAGACCTTCAATTCTTGATGATTGGCCCCGCCTGGCTGATCGCCTTTATCTACAAAAGCCTCGGTATAAAATACTGAACAAGTCTGCCCTGAGGGTTCGTCATTGGCCCTTCCATTTCTTAAGTTCGCTGAAGCATGTCAGCTCAGAACGCAACACCTCTAGAAGTTCTCCAGAAGTACTGGGGATATGATGGCTTTCGGGAACCCCAAGAACAGATCATAGAAGCCGTTCTTGAAGGCCGCGACACCTTGGCCTTAATGCCCACTGGAGGCGGTAAATCCCTGTGTTTTCAAATCCCTACCCTCTGCCGACCCGGAATGACTCTGGTCATCAGTCCCTTGATCGCCTTGATGAACGACCAAGTCAAGGCACTTCAGGATCGAGGCATCCGAGCCATTGCTCTGACTTCTGAACTCGATCATCGCCAAACCGACCTCGCACTCGAGAATGCCATGACGGGCGCCATTTCCTTTCTGTACCTCTCTCCTGAACGGCTCCGTACCGAGATCGTTCGAGCTCGTCTTCCGCAAATGCCCATAGAGCTTATCGCTGTGGACGAAGCGCATTGCATTAGTGAGTGGGGGTATGACTTTAGGCCTGCCTATCGCTTGATCAAAGAAGTCAGATCTTGGCTTCCAAAAGTACCCGTACTTGCGCTCACCGCTTCCGCTACGCCCGATGTGGTGGAAGACATTCAAGAGCAACTCGAGTTTGAGGAAGACCACATCATACGAAAGAGCTTTGCCCGTGAGAACCTCGCCTATCGCGTTTGGCCGACTCGAGATAAATTCGGCGCTGTTCAGGCGCTTCTTAGCGAACACGAAGGCCCTGGCATCATTTATGTCAGAAATAGACGTAAAACTCAGGAAATCGGCTCTTTTCTTCAACGAAGAGGTTTGTCTGCACAATACTACCACGCAGGAGTAGATCCCGCTGAAAAGGCGGCAAGGCAGTCCGCATGGACCAAAAATGAGGTGCGTGTTATGGTCGCCACCAATGCCTTTGGGATGGGTATTGACAAACCCGATGTGCGCTGGGTTCTGCATTGGGAACCTGCGGACTGTATCGAAAGCTACTTTCAGGAAGCAGGTCGAGCGGGTCGCGACGGCAAAGACGCCGTATCCTACGTGTTTTATGATGCCCGTGATGGGGATCAGCTCTACGAACGCTATGTGGAGCAATTAGTGACTGAAAAAGATGTTCATCGCCACTACGATGCGCTGATGAACTACCTTCATTTACCAATCGGTAGTGGAGCAGAACAGAGCTTCGATCTCGACCTCAAAGAGTTTGCTCGACACTATGAGTTCGACCTCTACGGTGTTTATCAGACCATCGACCTCTTGGACAAGGACGGGTTTTGGCATTTGAGTGATGGATACAAGGAGCGTTCCTATTTACATATTACGGCTTCGAATCGCAGCCTATATGAGGCGCGGTTGCGCCACCCGTTGGCAGACAAAGTCATTCAATTCCTACTCCGCTCCTATCCGGGAATCACCGAAGAAGGGGCGCATATTGACGAGAACCGAATGGCGGCAAAACTCGGTGCAACTCCCAAGGAGATCAGGAAAGAACTGGAACAAGGGCAAGCACAAGAATTATGGTCGTACAAAGCGCGGCCTGCAGCCGACCGATTGTGGATGACCATTCCTAGGCAAAACACCAAGCACTTGCCCTGGAATCGCAAGGCTCTTTCTGACTTGCGGTCCAGAAAGGAAGAACGTATTGGGGCCATGGTCGAATACCTTGAACTAGCCAGCGGATGTCGATCGGCGCATTTGTTGGCCTACTTTGGCGAAAGGGGTACCGAGCCTTGCGGAAAATGCGACCTTTGCCTTGGACGCAAAGACTTGAATGACGATGCCTTGTGGACCTACTTAAAGGGTTCGCAAAGAGAATGGAATCAGGTGATGGCACATTATCCCGGGAAATCTGAAGAAATTCAGTCCTGGATACGCATTCAGGTTGAAGCAGGAAGACTTCATTGGGAAGGCCCCGAGCTCGTTGTAGTGAATCAGGAAAAAAACTAGCGCATTGAGAGTAGTATTCATGGGAACGCCCGAGTTTGCCGTTGCAACCTTGGACGCCATTTTAAGGAGCAAGCACGAAGTTGCGGGTGTCGTCACAGCGCCAGACCGCCCAGCTGGAAGGGGAAGGAAACTCAAATCTTCAGCAGTCAAGGATTTTGCTGTGGAGCACGGCCTCCCACTCGCTCAACCCGAAAAGCTTCGGGATCCGGAGTTTCAACGCCAGTTAGAATCGTGGAAGCCCGAAGCCATTGTCGTGGTCGCCTTCCGCATGCTTCCTAAAAGTGTTTGGGCTTTGCCTCCCAAAGGAACGTTTAATGTACATGCCTCCCTTCTGCCTCAATACCGCGGTGCGGCACCCATCAATTGGGCGCTGATCAATGGGGAGACGAAAACGGGGGTGACTACTTTTCTCCTAGACGAAGAAATTGATACTGGAAACATTCTCCTGCAAACCGAAGAACCCATCGGTCCAAATGACCTTCTAGAAGATCTGTACGGTCGCCTTATGAGCTCCGGAGCTGAATTGGCTCTTCAGACCTTGGATGGATTGGAAGCCGGCAGCCTCTCGCCAATTGTCCAAAGTAAAGAACAGGAGCTCAAACCTGCGCCAAAGCTCAACTCCGAAACCGGACACTTGGACTGGTCCAAACCCGTAGATGAAATTCACAATCTCGTGCGCGGCCTTTCTCCATTTCCCGGAGCGTGGACCCATTGGGAACAAGAACAAGGGCCATTGAAGGTGAAAATATACAGCACTCGCCAAGCTGATGGCAGCGCACCTGAAGGGGTCGTTCGCGTTGAAGGGAAGCAGATCTTTGTAGGGTGTGGATCAGGGCGTTTGGAGATCCTGGAATTACAGCCAGCGGGTAAAAAGCGGATGCGTGCAAATGACTTCATCAACGGTTTAGGGGGTAAAACCGAGTTGAAATTCGCCTGAAACCCGCACCAGCACTGCATTTGAGGTGGGTTTATTAACAATTTTGCGCAATTATCAACAAAACAGCCTGTTTTGAAGGGCAAATCTTGCGTGAACCCGCTACAAGTCTAACTTTGTAGGGCATTGGAACCAAAACAATGAATGTTTAACCTTTAATTTCGATTTGTTATGAACAAAGCTGACTTGATCGATGCTATGGCGGAAGACGCCGGAATCTCAAAAGCTGCTGCAAAAAAAGCATTGGACTCTTTCACAGACAATGTATCTGATGCCTTGAAAAAAGGCGGTCGTATCTCTTTGGTAGGATTCGGATCTTTCTCTGTTTCTAAGCGTAGTGCACGCGAAGGTCGTAACCCACAAACTGGTGCTACCATCAAAATCGCTGCTAAGAACGTTGTGAAGTTCAAAGCTGGTGCTGACTTGAACAGCAAAGTGAACTAAGAATTCACGAAAGAATAAAAAACCCGGCCTTGGTGCCGGGTTTTTTTATGCCTGTATGTTTGTAAGGTGCGTCCGTTTAGGGAGCTAACCGCTCAATAGCCCACTCAGTCCCTTCGGGACGATAGCGAAACCGATCATGCAGCCTACTGGCTCTCCCCTGCCAGAATTCAAAATCTAAGGGAGTAATGGCAAAACCACCCCAGTGATCGGGCCGATCAATATCCGACGCTTCTGGATGTTCCTCTTGTAGCTTTTTCCAGCGATCTTCAAGCCACGCCCTACTTTCAATAATATTGCTCTGCGGAGAGGCCACCGCACCCAACTGGCTTCCATAGGGCCGAGAATTGAAATAGGCATCTGATACTTCAGGCGCCACCTTCTCCACCGTTCCCGTGATGCGCACCTGGCGTTCGAGTTCTCTCCAGAAAAAGGTCATACCGCAAGAAGGATGCTGAGTCAGATGTGTTCCTTTTTCACTGTTGTAGTTCGTGTAGAACACGAAGCGCCCGTCTTCGATTCCTTTGAGCAGTACCACACGACCGGTGGGGAATCCACGATGATCAAGCGTACTTAGCGTAAAGGCGTTCGCATCCGCAACTTCCATGTCTCGGATTTGATCAAACCACAATTGAAATTGAGCGAGTGGATCGGGATGGAGATCCGACTTGTGAAGGGTCCCTTTCGTGTACTCTTCACGCATGTTGGCAAGCATACCCATAGTCGGGGTTTTTACGTTATTATCCTGTTAACAAATATACGATGAGGGCTTTGGATTCTAATGCTTTGCCCCCTACATTCGTTCATAGATGATGCGTCATACCCCCATAAAAAAAGCGCGAATCGGTCGGTACCTGATTGCCGAGCCTATGCTCCTTGATCAGAGTTTCAACCGAACTGTGGTGCTTTTGACGGAGCACAATGAAGAAGGTTCAGTAGGCTTTGTACTGAACAAGCCCATGGACCTCTACATTCACGAACTGGTGCCCGAACTACCCGAAAGCGAGTTCCCTGTCTTTTTTGGCGGACCCGTGCAAAACGACAGCATCTTCTATGTACACACCTTAGGAGATCGCGTAGCCGACTCCATTCATATTCAAGGCAACCTATACTGGGGAGGAGATTTTGAACAGCTCAAAGCGCTTCTCCACGCAGGTGTGGTTGAGTCCCATGAGATTCGATTCTTTATGGGTTATAGCGGCTGGAGCCCGCGTCAGCTCGATGGGGAGCTAGAAGAAAACAGCTGGGTCGTTCTGGAAGCAGGCTCTATTGACCCACTGAACGATGAGCCCGAAACCCTTTGGAAAAAGGTTCTGCTGCACCTTGGCGATGACTACAAGATTTGGGCGAACGCCCCAAAGGATCCTTTACTGAATTAAGTAAGCGCCATATTCATGCGGCGCACGACTCCAGAGGCTTCTGTATTGGAATAGGTCTTCTTTCGGTACTGCCCTACCCATTCCAGACCCTTGATTGTATTGGTCAGCCAGACTTCATCGGCCCGCTGAAGCTCAAAAGGCGTAATCTTGGTTTCCTCTACTTCGTATCCCCATTTCGGCAACCACTTGAGAAGATTCGTTCGAACGACTCCTTTAACGCAGCCTTGATCCAACCCAGGAGTCTTGACCGTTTTACCGAAAACAAGCCACACATTGCTTGAAATACCCTCAACCAAGTGCTTGTGCTCATTGATCAAGAGCGCATCGTCGAAGCCATTCTCCTGAGCAAAAATTCCGGCCAAGGTGTAGACCTGTGCATTACTGCTTTTTAAATTGGACAAGAGTCCGGACGGTTTCGCGTGATCTTGAAAGAGCTGAATGTTTTTTCCTGCCTGCGGCACGATGAACTCCTCGTCCAACAAGGGCCATGCTTCAATAATGTATTCTACTTCACGGGTCTCGGGCGTATAAGTCCCTCCTCCAGCGCGATAAACGGAGAACCGCACTCGTGCAGCACCGTTGTCTAGAGCATTCGCCTTAAGGGTTTCATGGATTTGCTCTTCCAGGTATTCTGGTGACCAAGACAATGGAATCTCCATGCGCAGAATCCGCATATCGCTCATGAGCCGGAAATAGTGATCCTCCCAGAAGTGAATCTTGCCCTGAACGACGCGGATGGTCTCGAAAACACCATCAGCGTAACGAAATCCCCTATTAGTCGTACTGAGCTGGACAGCTTCATCGGGCCGTAGGCCCCCATTAAAATTGATCATCGCTTAGAATTTCGTTCAGATTTGAATTCACAGGCACCAAATGTCCGGAAACTCCGGCTGCTACCGCACAATCCAAATCCCTTTGCTTATCGCCGATCATAACCGATTGTACCGGGTCAATGTTGAAACGGGCCAATGCTTTTTCAACCATGATGGACCCGGGCTTCCGCGACAATGATCTGCTGTAATCATCGTGGTACGGACTGAAGTAGATTTCGGCGAAGTGTATGCCGTAATCCGCTAAATGTTCCTGCATTCTCATGTGAATGTCCTCCACGGTCTCTAGGGTATATCTCCCTTTGGCTACACCACCTTGATTCGTGATGAGAATGAGTAGGTACCCTTCATTGATTCGCTTGATGAGGAATTCTTCAATTCCAGGAAGAAAGGTGAACTCATCCCAACTGGTGGTATAGTCACCGGGGTCGTGATTGATTACCCCGTCTCGGTCCAGAAAAATGGCCTTATTCATGCCTCAAAAATAAAAAAGCCCCGGCAGTACCGGGGCTTTACTTTGTGCTTTATAAATGTCTTATTGGACAATCAGCTTGCGGGTTCCAACTGAACCATCTTCAAACTGGAAATTCAAGAAGTATACGCCTCCTTCGAGGCCCGTTAGATCCCAACGAATCTCAACAGATGCGCTTTCATTGCTGCGTACAACCTGCCCCAATGCATTGATCATTTCCACGCCGGTGACCGCCTTTGGCGCTTCAGCAGTATTGATGGTCAAGTGATCGGCTGCAGGGTTAGGGAATACATCGATGCTGTTTGCTGCAGTATTCGCTTCTTCAACGCTAAATACATTCGCTCCTGGCAAGTTCAAGCTCAACATCACACGAGGGAACAAGTATCCTTGGATGGTGTCCAAGTAGGCGTTTCCTTCGGCTGGTCCCATGTCTGGGTTTCCAGCGATACCGTTTTGGTGAATCGTGTTCGCGTCATAGCTGGTACCCAACTGCGCGTTCACACCCGCAACAACAAGGGTCAAGGTGTTCAAGTCCCACCATTGCCATGGAGAACCGTTCTGAGTCAACTGAGAAGCGGAAAGGGGCTTAATGACTGGGAAGCATCCCTCGAGCCAGTTTTGAACCGTGATGTTGTTGTTCGGCGCTGGCAAGTAATAGCTGTATGTATTTCCGTATACCGCACGGGCACGCTCGGTGTAAGGATCCGCGAAGAAGGCAGAGTTCTTGAACGCATCGTTATTTCCAAGTTGGTTCGCTTTCTTCATGAAGAGGTTTGGCCCTTGTACTTCAACAACGTCTTCGTTGGTGGTCGGTACGATTACAATTCCGTTTTCGAATGGAGCAAATCCATCGCGTACGGCGTGGAAGGTTACCATAGGAACATCACCTGCTTCCAACCATGAAGTGTCCGCCAAAGCTCCACCTGTGTTCGCTACCATAGCAACATTGGTGTTGAAACCATTGTCTTGGTACAGGTTCAATGCTCCACCCAGTCCTTCTAGGTTTCCAACGGTGTTCGTATCGATGTACGACTGTCCTACGAGTGGTCCAGAAGCCCAAGTGAACTTAGGCAATGTCAACTCTGAATACTTGTCCATGGTTGCATACGCCAAAGAAACGTACCCTCCAGATCCTTCTCCGAAAAGAACAATCTTGTTGGGGTTGATCGCGTACGTGTTCACAGTAGCAGCGTCTTCTTTCAAAAAGCGAACACATGCTTTAGTATCGTGGATCGCACGGTATACCGCGTTCAACAATTGTGAGCGACGCTCTTCAACAGTAGCTGCCAATGGGTTCCATCCGCCACGGTAGCTGATGTTCACTGCAACATAACCTGCTGCTGCAGCACGCTTCGCCAAGTTCACGATTGAACTATCGCGACGTGTTCCTACTGCAGAACCATTTACGATCTGTGGCAAGAAGTTACCTGTGTGAATGATGATCATTACTGGACGAGCCCCCTCCGTATCGACCGTTTGATCTGGCTCGTAAATGTCCATTTTCAAATCCGTGACCTTTACTACGGTAGATTGATCCACGGCGTAGGGAGTGTAATGCGTTGCAGGAATCGGTTGACCTGTAAGAATTGCCGTATTGAGGGCAACGAGGTCCGCTCCAACTTGTGTAGCGTTGTTTGGATCGGCTAAATCTCCTGAAATAAGGAAGTCTACATTAGTGCCGTAGGTAATATCCTGCGTTGTAACCACGTTGCCAGAAAATACTGGATCATAGTATCGCAGGTTTTGCGCGAAAGAAGTTACTCCGGCAACCAGGGCCAAGAGTACAAAGGATAGCTTTTTGTTCATAAAGACAATTTATTAGGTTGACAGAATGCTAAAATAATGAATTCAGGTGGTTATTTCTTGAAGTCTAAGTCGAAGATGACCTGACCGTAAACCAATCGGCCTACGGTAGGACCCCCATATACTTGAACGACATCGTTGTTCAGAACGTTGGACGCCCCCACTTTAAAGAGCAAATTCCAATCGGGAATAGAGTAATTCGCTTGTACGTCCACTAAGGAGTAAGAAGGCACGATTCCCGTAAACTGAGGAGAGCCCTCGAAAAGGAAGCTATCGACCCATTTGTAATTGACACTCCAACCCAAGTTCTTAACGCCCAGGATAGTCAAGTCCCGTCCTGTGAGCCCAAGGTTGTATTTGTGTTCTGGCGTATTAAAGGCAGGGATAATAGGGTCATCGGAATCCCGTAAATCAATGCGGTTCCATGAATAGTTACCAGAGAGAATATAATTGTCACTGAGGTAGTAATTAGCTCCAATAGAAAACCCTTGAGTGAATACGCGGTCACGAGAATTTGCCGCAATACGATAGACCTGCACTGAACTTGGAGGAATACCTCCTTGGTTTGGAATACCTGCGTCGACTCCGACATTGAATCCAATGAAGTTGTCGTACATGCTGTAGTAGTACGTTAAATCGACATAAGCCTTCTTACCCAAAGTAGCTCTATACCCCAGTTCAATGGTCCGAACCTGCTCTGGAGAAATCGGTGCAACGTCGAAGTATTCGAGTTCGCTCGGCTGCAAGGATCCAATATAGTCGCTGAATGATTGTAGGGTAATCAAGGAGTCGTAGCCATCTAGATTTCCGATGAGAATGGCTCGGCCGACATTGTAATACAGGTATTGATCTTGAAGCGTTGGGTTTCGAACGGCAGAGCTGAAGGTCAGACGAATCGTGTTCTTTTCATCCGGCGAGAACACGGCAGATACAGCGGGCGAGAACACATAATCAAAGTTCTGATTTTTATCCATCCGCAATGTCGCGTTCAGCTTTAAGCGCTCCATCATCAACTTCTTCTCCAAACCGATGTATGCTCCAAACTCACTGTTGCGAATGACCACGTCCGCGGTATCGTAGAAGATGGTACCACGACTATCCGGCAAGTACTGGCGGAAGTTTCCTCCGACCACAATGTCTCCAAACATCGGGGTGAACTTGTACTCCCCGTGTATGTGGTAAAGTGCGCTCTTATCATAGAACCTTGAACCGCCCTCTTGGAAGGATCGAGAAGTCACCCAATCAAAGATGGAGTCATATCGAGCCGTTCCAGGCTCAAAATAAGCGTATCCACCAACACGCGGAGTCGAATCCGTCCACGCTCGGGTTACATCATGAAAGTCTTGAATGGTCTCATTGTTCTGCTCGAGCAAGGAGTAGTACAAGTCTTCGTCAAAAGGAAAAGTATTGAGTACTTCACCAATAGATACCGTGTTTCCGTTGGCGTCGAGACCTGTTAGGTCGCGAACTTGACTGCTGTAAACGCTTCGCCAGTAGGCCTTATAATCAATGAGCCAATCATCAATATCCTTGGCTACGTCCTGCATTTGAAATGCGGTAAACACCGCATCATAAGTATCCCCGGCATCCTCGTTGGTCAGGTAAGCACGAAGAAACCACTTGCCTTCTTTCTTAATCTCAAATCGGTTTTGAAGGAATTGGATATTCTTCAGGCTGTAGCGATTATCCCCTTGATAGACCGTTGTTCCCGTTCCGTAGTTGAGGGCATAGATTACCTCAACATCTGGCTTTACTTTATAATGGAGACTCGTGGCAAACTTTCCGTTCCGTGTATTGTAGTCCACTAGGTCCAATTCGGAGTATCCAGTACGGTGTACAATTCCCAGACCAGGCACATCGCGAAGGCTCAAGGGGTCCGTGTAATCGTTCGAACGTCGAGACACATCCTCATCTCCATACCAGTTGACTCGATCCCATCCTCCTGGATTTCCAAACGGAGCATCCGATTCATAAATAGGTTGATCATTCGTCGCTTCCCAATCGTACGCAGATAAGTAGAAGAGATTCAATTTAATGGCGAACTTATCCTCACCATCTTTATTCTGCCAGACATTGGCATAACGCACAGCTGTTTCCGTAAGGGAACGTTCCCCTACTTTAAGTGAAGCACTTATGCCTTCGTATCTCCAAGGGTCTTTGGTCTCCATTTGGATAACTCCGTTAAAGGCTCCTGGGCCAAAAAACGCCGAGCTTGCACCGGCGATGATGTTCACCCGAGCCACATCCAAGTCACTCGCTCCCAGGAAATTACCTAAACTAAAGTTCAATCCAGGTGCTTGGTTGTCCACTCCGTCAATGATTTGAAGCGAACGTACTGGAGAGGTGCTATTAAACCCTCGAGTATTGATGATCTTAAAGGCTAAACTAGCAGAAGTCATATCGACTCCTTTAAGATTCCCCAAGGATTCGTAGAAGGATCCAGAGGCTGCCTCTTTGATGGCAATGACGTCCATAGACTCAACCGTCAAGGCCGCTTCTTTTTGTTTCTTAGTAATTCTGGACTCTACGACCGTGACGTCATTGAGGTTGAAACTCGTTGGTTTGAGTTTGGCTCGAACCTGGACGTTGGTGTTTTTCACCTCTATCTCAGCTGATTCGTAGCCAATGTAACTCACTTGAATGGTCAAAGGAAAAGACTGCCCAACTGGGTTCAATTCAAAATTCCCATCGAAATCAGTCGTGGTTCCAATCTGAGTGCCTTCTATAAGGACTCCCGCCCCGAAGACGCCTTCACCGGTTTCAATATCCGTAACGGTACCTCTAATCCGCTGGGCACTAGCTTCAAGACCAAAAAAAAGGAGCAGGAATAAAACGCCCGCTCGAATTAGCTTTTCCTTCATATGCACTTCACATTCCAAACAGCATCCTAAACTAAGAAAAATCTTCTTGCGTCGGGCTACAATGCGGCCTTCCACGTGGATTTATTACTTTTGCGATCGCTCGAATAAAAGGCACCCTTTATGGTTAACGGAAAGAAACTCGTCGTCGTATTGCCCGCATACAATGC
The DNA here is from genome assembly GCA_017798125.1 of Cryomorphaceae bacterium. NCBI lineage: Bacteria > Pseudomonadati > Bacteroidota > Flavobacteriia > Flavobacteriales > Cryomorphaceae > Cryomorphaceae bacterium. Next base: position 2,004,184 of record CP059070.1, on the reverse strand, counting down.
GGCCAAAACACTGGAGCAGACCTACCAAGAACTACCGATGGACTTGGTAGATGACGTTATTCTCGTCGATGATCACAGTCCGGACAATACCACAGAAGTGGGTCGTTCACTGGGAATCAAACACATCATTCGCCACGAGCAAAACAAAGGATACGGAGGGAACCAAAAGACGTGCTACAACACGGCCTTGGAGCTGGATGCCGACATCGTCGTCATGGTTCATCCCGATTACCAGTATACACCCAAATTGGTGGCGAGCATGAGCTACCTGATCGCCAACGGGCTTTACCACGTCGTTTTGGGCTCTCGGATTTTGGGTAAAGGTGCTCTTAAAGGGGGCATGCCATGGTACAAGTATGTGGCTAACCGGATTCTTACCCTTGCGCAGAACATCCTATTGAATGAGAAACTTTCCGAGTATCACACGGGATACCGAGCTTTCTCGAAAGAAGTCCTGCAATCCATCAACTACAACATCAACTCGGACAACTTTGTCTTCGACAATCAAATGCTAAGTCAGATCTTCTATGAAGGGTATGACATTGCCGAAATCACCTGTCCGACTAAGTATTTTGATGACGCCTCCTCCATTAACCTAAAGGACAGCTCGATCTACGGTCTTGGCGTTTTGAGGGTTTCGTTGATTCACCGCTTGTGCAAATGGGGAGTGATGAAGAGTAAACTCTATTCCAAGGGCTGAGCACTGTATGGTCTGACGTATAGGTCATACCCTCCCCTTTCTTCGACGAACTGCAAGTTCGGATAGCGCTCCAATACTTTGTCACGTCTGTTGTTGCGCCCAATGAAATACACGACTCGGTCCACCTCTCCAGCAGTCAGCCATTCCCGTTCAGATTGACCTAGAGGTTTCGGCAACGGACCTTCCTTTTGCCCATAGAACAGGTATCCATAAGATTTCATCCCCAGGGTGTGTACATAAGCCTTTTCTTCTGAAGCTCTTTTGTAGAATTCAATTGCCGGACGCTGAAAGTAGATTTCTGCTTTTGGCGTGACCAAGAGAATGAGCGCCATGGAAATGAAAAGTCCTCCTACAAGCTGTATTCTAGCCCAATAGATCTTTCCGCGCAACAGACCAATCATAGACGCAACAGAAAGCACCAAGAACAGAGGTCCTATCCAACGAGTGATTTCTGGCCATTCTACTTGCTGCGTGAACTGAGAAGCCGTAAACACATCAACTTTCGACCAATCGACCAAGCCCGTCCAACTTTCAATCCATGGAAGGACACTGTATACTGCGCCTAATGCAAGGGATAACATTAAGCCTAAAGCGAATAATCCTGGATGAAGTCGTTTCGATCGAAGTTCGAACCGGTACAGGGTCAATGCCGCTAGGAAGGTCAACGGGAAATATGTCAGCGAACTGTAGTGGACGATTTTGGTCTTGACGATGGAGAACAGAATGAGAACTACCCAAAACATGATCTTCATCCACAGATGAAAATGATCGCGCTCATAGCTCGCCAAACGCATGCGAAGCATGGCGGGAAGGGCAAATACACTGATTGGAAAACAGCCGACCAACAAGACGGCAAAATGATACCAAAATGGTTGAGCGTGACCAGCCACGTCGGATGAAAAGAGGTTAACCTGAACCTTGATGAATTCTTGAACCACTTCTGGTGTGCCTGTCAATACATGAAAAAGAAACCAAGAGCCTCCAGTTAGCAAGAACACGGTTAAGAATAACAGCACTTGGCCCAAACGTGGAAAACCGTAGAATCTTTTAAATACAAAGTACACGGCGCTGACGAGTAAAAAGACGAGCAAACCCACCGGTCCCTTTGTCAACAGTGCTAGAGCCAAGAAGAAAGCGCACAGTATGATGACGTGACTCTTGCGCTCCTGATACTTCGATGTAAACCGAACACCGTAGTAAATGCCTAAGAAAATGAAGAGGTTGAACCAAGGGTCAATGATTCCGCTCTTGAAATAAAAAACAGGCAGAAGGGCACCTAAATAGGTCAGCACCCACCACCACGCCATTCGTTCGTCGAACCACCTCTTTCCGATGTTCCAGACTATGCTCAAGGTAAACGCACCGCAAATAGCGTTTGGCAGACGTGCAGCAAATTCATTCACACCAAAAGCGGACATACTCAAGGCCTGCATCCAGAAAAACAAAGGCGGTTTCTCGTAGAAGTTCTGGAAGTTGATCTGCACGGTGCTCAGCTGTCCTGTAAGAAGCATTTCACGCGCGGCCTCGGCAAAGTTCAACTCGTCCCAGTCAAAGAGGTGAACGGCACCGAGAAATGGAACAAACAAAATCAAGGATCCAACGAATATGGAAATACTGATCCACAACTCTTTTTTCATCGGAGACGAATCATAGGACGATCCAAAAGGCCCTTAGGACTGGTGCGACTTCGTGGATAGAAAATTGGATAACAAAGTGCCGCTATTCCCGTGCCTATCATAGAGCCGACGTAGATATCCTGAAGGAAATGCTGATTCAAGTGTATTCTCGAATAGCCTACTCCTAGAGCCACGAGAAAAAACACAAAAGCCGGAATCTTCTTGCGCACAACCAATACTAATCCAAAATAAAGACAAAACGCAGCCGCTGTGTGTCCAGACGGGAAACTAAAGCGATCGTGAAGCTCAACGCCGGGAACAGTCTTGAAATCTTCATGGCCCATTAAATAATGTGAAGGCCTGTAAGAATCTCCAAAGACCGATCTTTTGAGGTATTGTATAACAACACTATCTACGAGGCTGGCCACTAACAAAAACAAGCCCGAACGGACCTGAACGAAGAGCAATAAAATTAAGATGATCACACCCACAAAAACTCCGTCTCCTAGGTAGGTGAAGTATTTAAAGAAAGCATCTGCGACGGGATGATGCAGGTCCTGAAACCTCAACTGAAGCTCCATTCCCTTACCGGACCTAAACAAGGTAAACTGAGCGAAGACAAGAAATATCCCAAATGGGATGAGGAACCAAGGCAAGATACTCCCTGTTCCCTTGCGATCAATTGGAATCAAGAACCTATGGCGTGCAGCAGGTTGTGAATTTGCGTCTCCCATAACATCTTGCTTTCATCGATCTCGTCTTCATCCGCGAAGTCCGTAATGATCAGCGAAACATCTTTGGTTAAATCATCGATAACAATCCGGAACTCAAAAAACGAATCGTCGTCGTTTTCCAGCCACCTCAGCTTCATGTAGACATTGGGCTTCTTGCTGATGATTTCAGCTTCTTCTTGACTGTCATCCCAAATGAAGACGTATTTCTTTCCACGAAAATTTACATCGTCGGAAAACCACTCGGACAATCCCGATGGCGTCGTCAAATATTGGTACAACATTTTTGGTGACGCTTTCACCGGAAATTCAAGCTGGTATTTGATTTTGTCTGACATGTAGGGGATGAATTGCTGGGTCGCAATATATAAAAATCAAGGGTTAGGAAAATTGTGTTGAAAAATCTATTTGACTTATATTTGCACCCTCAAAAATCGCAAGGCGAGGTAGCTCAGCTGGTTAGAGCGTCGGATTCATAACCCGGAGGTCGAGAGTTCAAGTCTCTCTCTCGCTACAAGTCAATAAAGGTCCCGCAGAATTGCGGGACTTTTTTTGCATTTAGCCCCGAGCAAAGCTTGCTTTAGCGAGTGGGGTAATGCAAAATGTGCTGAACGAAGTGAAGCTTTTTTTGATCTGTAATGCCTCCCCTCCCACTCAGCGACCATCGGGAGCTAACGCTCTCTCTCGCTACAAGTCAATAAAGGTCCCGCATTTCAGCAGGACCTTTTTTATTCTATTTGTGCCTAAGGCACGATGCACAACGAGCACTAAGCTGTTTTCAGAATAGCTTCTCCGTGAATAGCTCGATCGAGACCCTCTTTTTCTTCCGAGTCTGAGACACGCATGGGTATCATTCGATCTACGACACGAAGAATTATGTACGAGCTAACTCCCACAAACACAACGACAAAGACCAGTGCTCCTAGGTGTTTTAAAAACAAGGTTGGATTACCAGTGGTCACCCATCCCCCTTCTTCGGCGTACACGCCCGTTAAGAGCATTCCAATCATACCTCCGAGTCCATGGCAGGCAAACACATCCAGGGTATCGTCCACACTAGATCTTTTAAAGCGTTCCACTACGACATTTGAAACGAGTGCAGCAGACAAACCTATAATTAACGAAGGCCCATAACTCACGAATCCCGCAGCAGGTGTAATGGCGACGAGCCCCACCACTGCGCCGATACAAGCACCAAGAGCCGTAGGCTTTCTACCCATCATAACATCGTACAGCACCCAACCAATCATGGCGGCCGCAGAGGCGAAATGCGTATTGACAAAAGCCTTGACAGCAAGCGAATCTGCAGCTAAGGCTGAACCTGCATTGAAACCAAACCAACCGAACCACAGTAATCCGGTACCGAGAATGACGTAAGGCACATTGATTTCGGATGGATCTACCAACTCCTTCACCTTACGTGGCCCTAAGTACCATGCGCCAACCAAGGCCATGATTCCGGCGCTTATGTGAACAACTGTTCCGCCGGCGAAGTCCAGCACTCCATGGGTGTAAAGGACTCCATCGGGATGCCAGGTCCAATGAGCCAATGGACAGTATACCAGCAATGAGAAAAGCACCATCATCACTACATAACTCCAAAACTGAAGACGCTCCGCCATGGAACCAGTGAACAGCGCTGGAGTGATTATGGCAAATTTGAGCTGGAACGCCGCGAAAAGAATGAAGGGTATTCCCGAAGCAATTCGAGGATGAGCGGCAGTGCCAACGTCGTTGAAGAAAGCGAAACTCAAGGGATTACCAATCCAACCACCAATACTATCCCCAAAGGCTAGACTAAATCCAAATGCGTACCAGAAAATACTGACAACCCCAAGAGCGATAAAACTCTGCAGCATGGTACTCACAACGTTCTTTGCCCGAACCATTCCTCCATAGAAGAAGCTCAGTCCAGGTGTCATAATGAGCACTAATCCAGCCGCAGTGAGCAGCCATGCGATCGTTCCAGAATCCCAATCACGGGTTGACTCAGGATGGCTCGCTGGATATACACTTGCTACAATGGCCACTACAACCAAAATGAAGAACATTCCTCGAGACACTAATTTATTCTTCTTTTCCATTTTACCCCCTATATTTTAGTTATGAAGAGCTAATTTATTCAACTTTTACATTTATAACCCTCGATCAAAAGGGGTTTAGTTCAATTTTTATCAACAAATTATCTATTCACCCCTATCTAACGACCGGATAGATTAGCTGTTTCCATATTCATGGTTTCTGGACATTTTTTCGGAACTTTAGGTATATCCAGAAAAGACACCATGAACCCGATAACCACCATCGATCAATTGAGAGAAGAACTGGCCAAAGGCCCAGATCAGGATGGGTATATGGGCATCCTAAAGCGGGTCCAGCTGGATTTAGAAAAGGAAGTGCTTCCGCTGTGCACTTGGAGTGACGATCATTACACTCGAATACCGCTTTTTCGCAACAATGATTGCGAACTGCTACTCATGTGCTGGGAACCTCATCAAACCTCCCCTATTCACACCTATGATTATCAAGAAGGTTGGATGTACATTCTACAAGGCGAGCTCTGTATTGAACAGTACTTTACCTCTATGCTGGAAAATCAGCTCAAACTGATTGAAAGCACGAGGCTACCCGAAAAGTCCATTCCATACCTGAACGATTACATTGGTTTCCACCGCGGCTTTAATTGTGTGGATCGCCGAACGATCAGCCTGCATATTTACAGCCTACCCATCGAGACTTGGCAGGTTTATGATGAAGAAAACAAAAGGGTTCATTCCATGAGTGTCTGGAGCGACCCCGTACGGGAATAAAAAAAAGCCCCATCAAAATGGGGCTTTTCACTTTTACCTCAACCTGCTGTTACGCTTTCCCTTTCAGCATTAAATCCCAATACATAAAGGGAAGTCCGTATTTTTTAAGCATCCACATGCTCCACTGTTCTTTGGTTGTATCCACAAAGGTGGAGATCATAGGGTCACTCATTCTCTTGTTCTCATAACCGAACTCGGCAAGCACCATTCTGCCGTAGCCAGTCACCAACGGACATGAGCTGTATCCTGTATAGCCCAAGTTATGTGCGTGCCTTCCTTCGATCATGTTTAAGATGTTGTCCACGACTACGGGAGCTTGTTTCCGAACCCCAGCACCCGTTTTGGCTGTAGGAAGGGCCGCCGCATCACCTAATCCAAAAACATTGCTGTAGTCTGGATTTTGAAGCGAATGAATATCCACATTCATCCATCCCTTGTTGGCGCCAGTTTGATGCGCCAGTTTGGATCTTTTGATGAAATCAGGCGCACTTTGCGGCGGTGCCAAATGAAGCATGTCAAACTCAATCTCTTCAACAGATTTTACAGGCTCACCTTGATCAGACAACACCATACAACCTGTGTTATCGTATTTCACAACCTCATATGTCGCCACTTTTCGCTCACCGTCGACCTTGATCAACTTGTGATGAAACCGCGTATCGATATCGTAACGTTCTACGACCTTTTCCAGAGTGATAGCGAACTCCTTCACCCCAAAAATGATGCTCCCAGGGGAAGCAAAAGTGATTTCGCTTTGAGCATGCAGGTTGTTCTTGCGGAAGTTGTGGGCCGCCAAAAACATAATCTTCATGGGTGCCCCACCACACTTAATCGGTGTGGCCGGCTGAGTAAAAAGAGCCTTCCCCCCTTTCCAGTTTTGAAGAATTTCCCAAGTGTATTCCGGATCAATGTAGTTGGAGCAAACATTATTTTTACCCAAGGTCTCCGCCAGCCCTTCAATACCATCCACATCCATTTGAATTCCCGGCGCCACTACTAAGAACTCATATCCAACCTCCTCACCGCTCCGCAAGACGACCTTATTCTCATCCGGGTTCAGTTCTTCGGCGTATTCTTTAATCCATCGAACACCTGGTGGGATTAACCCTGCCTCATCGCGCTCGGTCTTTGCCATATCATAAGTTCCAGCCCCAACCAAGGTCCATGCCGGCTGGTAGTAGTGCTTTTCTGAGGGCTCAATAAGGGCGATGTCGAGATTTTTGTTCTTACGCATCAATTGAGCGGCCACCGTGATTCCGGCGGTTCCTCCTCCAATAATGACGATTTGATGGCTTTTCATAGCGTTTGGTTTAAGTTCATAAATCAAAGCTGCCTCTTGTTCTCAGCGTTTCGAGGGGTCGAAAATAGTCCCGGGATCCACCCCTGAATCCCGGGACACGCTATGAACCTACTCGATGCTTAAAGCATCGTGGAAGGGCAAACATATTCGGTCATCGGGAAGCCTTCTTCCTCAATGGCCTTAAAACCTCCAGCCACGTCTACCAAATGCTGATAGCCACGGGCCTGAAGAATACTGATGAATACCATACTCCGGTACCCACCAGCACAATGCACATAACGCAAAGTATCTTTATCCAATTCATTCATATGCTCATTCAAAAAGTCGAGCGGAAGGTTCCGAACCCCTTCAATATGCTGACTGTCAAACTCGCTTTTCTTGCGCACATCGAGAACCTCGGTTCCAGGCTCATTTATGGACTCTTTGAGTTCAGCAGCGCTTACTTGGGCTACTTTTTGGGCCTCACGGCCCGATGCCACCCACTGCTCAAATCCACCTCCTAGATACCCAAGAGCATTGTCGTATCCCACACGACTCAAGCGCGTGACCACTTCCTCCTCTCGGCCTGGATCAGCAACGATGAGCATCGGTTGTTTTAAGTCCGTAATTAGCGTTCCGACCCAAGTGGCAAAACTCCCGTCAATTCCAATAAAAATGGAACCCGGAATATGACCATCTCGAAAATCGTCCGGCGTGCGCGTATCTAAGATGAGGGCATCGGTCAATTCAGCGGATTTCAAAAAATCGTCCACAGAGAGTGGCTGTAGTCCGCGGTCCATAACCTGTTCGAAAGACTCGTATCCGGTTTTATTCAGCACGGCATTCTTAGGGAAGTACTGTGGAGGCGTCACAAGACCATCCGTTACTTCTTCGATGAATTCCTGACGGGTCATATCGGCCCGTAGGGCATAATTCGTTTCCAATTGATGCGCAAGCGTATCGACCGTTTCATCGCTCATCTTCTTACCGCAAGCGGAGCCAGCTCCATGACCAGGATACACAATGACATCTCCCGGCAAGGTCATTATCTTCGTCCGCAAGGAGTCAAAGAGATGCCCAGCCAGATCCTCGCGACTGAGATCTGTTTTCACGGCCAAGTCAGGCCGTCCTACATCCCCGATAAAAAGCGTGTCCCCAGTAAATATGGAGTGCTCCTTCCCTTCGGCATCGATAACCAAAAAGGTCGTCGACTCCATGGTGTGCCCAGGTGTATGCAAAACCTTGATTTGAATATCTCCAAGGGTCAGCACTTCGCCGTCCTCGGCCACGTGCGCCTCATATGATGGCTGAGCGGTAGGCCCAAAGACAATCTTAGCGCCTGTGCGCTTTGCCAAATCTAAATGCCCCGATACAAAGTCGGCATGAAAATGCGTTTCTAAAACGTATTTGATCTGCGCACCGTCCTTTTCTGCACGGTCAATATAAGGTTGCGTTTCGCGGAGTGGATCTACAATCGCCACCTCTCCATTTGACTCAATATAGTAAGCGGCTTCCGCCAAACACCCGGTATATATCTGTTCAATTTTCATTTTCTGAATCGTTGATTTTTCTACTCTTTCAAAAGTAGCCGGTGCTCCACGCTTTAAACGTGGCAATAGTCACATTCAAAACTGATCTTTATCAGCTGAAGAACTGATCGATGTGTTTAGTGCGGGATTTTGTCCCGAACCAGCCCGTAGACGAAGGTGCCCAGCAGAGCACTCAAAATGACGACCGCAATAACGGGCACGCCATAGCCGAGAAGAATAAACATAGGGCCTGGGCACGCTCCAGTCATCGCCCATCCAAGTCCAAAGAGAATTCCGCCGTATAAGTATCTAGGTACGCTGGGCTGCTTATCAAAAAGCATCATCTCTTCGCCGTACCAGGGATGGATGTCGTATTTCTTGATCAGCCAAACGAGTCCAATGCCCACAACCACCGCAGAGCCAATGACTCCATACATATGGAAGGACTGGAAGCGGAACATTTCATATATCCGATACCAAGAAATGACTTCGGCTTTGGTCAAAACCACTCCGAATACGACCCCGATAAGTAAGAACCTAAAGTATTTCATGACCTTCCGTTTGTGGTTATTGACCTGGTAATAAGAAAGGGAGCCCTAAATAGGTCATGAGCAACCCTCCAATGAAGAAACCGATCACCGCTAACAGCGAGGGCCATTGTAGATTACTCAAACCCGAAATGGCGTGGCCCGATGTACACCCGCCGGCATAGCGCGTACCAAAGCCGATGAGGAACCCTCCGACGACCATCATGACAAAACCCTGCCATGTAGCTAGATAATCCCATCCAAACAATTCGGGCGGAATATACTGCTCGCCAGCGGCCGAAAGACCGTAGGTTTCCAACTCTGCAACCGTTTTTGGATTCAAGCTTATTTTCTCCGAGGGCATGAGGTAAGTGTGTGCTATATACCCCCCTAGAATGGCGCCCACGGCGAACACCAAGTTCCAGATCTGTCCTTTCCAATTGAACTTGAAAAAAGAAGCGTACTTCCCTCCTCCTACTGCCGCACACATGGTGCGTAGGTTAGCACTAAACCCGAACTCTTTACCGAACGCCAGTAATACAAACATGATCAATGCGATCATAGGCCCTGCGACGTACCAAGGCCATGGGGCGGTTATCCATTCCATAGCTCCTAGCCTTTATGAATCAAAGGTAGATACAGACCTCAGGTTGGACCGTAACTTTTGTTACACAAGGGATGAGTAATGTCGCCCGTAAAATGCCTGTAAAAGGAGTGTTTATCCTTCTTGCTGCTCTTTGCGCAGGGTTGAAGGACACACATAGTCTGTGACTTCAATATCCGTTTCGGCAATGGCTTTGAAGCCGCCTTGCACGTCAACCAATTCATGAAATCCGCGAGCCTTCAAAATAGAAGCGTAAATCATGGAGCGGTACCCTCCAGCACAGTGGATGTAGTACTTCTCCTCAGAGTCAAACTCATCCATGAAGTCATTGATGTAATCCAATGGACGGTTGTACGCTTTGTCGATGTGCTCAGCTTCAAACTCTCCTGGCTTGCGCACGTCGAGCACCTTAATCGTATCTGCCTTCCAGCGCGAAGCAAACTCCGTAGCAGGGATGGACTCTACAGTATCGGTTTCTTTCCCGGCAGCCTTCCAGGCAGCAAATCCACCATCCAGATACCCCAAGGTATTGTCGTAACCCACACGAGCCAATCGTGTTACGGTCTCTTCCTCACGACCTTCGGGAGCAACAATAATGATCGGCTGTTGCAAATCGGTGATGAGCGTTCCTACCCATCCGGCGAAGGATCCATTGATCCCGATGAAAATGGAGTTGGGAATATGACCTTGGGCAAAGTCCTGAGGGCCGCGCACATCGAGCACGAGTGCACCTTCGTGGTTCGCCAGAGCCTCAAACGTCTCGACATTCAAAGGCACTACCCCTTTTTCCAATACCGTATCGATGGAAGCGTACCCCTCCTTGTTCATTTGTACGTTTTTGGGGAAGTACTGAGGTGGAGGTAAGATGCCATCGAGCAATTCGTCAATGAATTCCTCCTTGGTCATATCGGCCCGTAGGGCATAATTGACTTTCTTTTGATTGCCCAGCAAGTCATGCGTTTCTTTACTCATGTTCTTACCACACGCAGAACCCGCTCCATGTGCTGGATAGACGATGACTTCGTCTTCAAGAGGCATGATCTTATTGCGGAGGCTGTCGAACAACATACCCGCTAAATCGCGCTCTGTCAAGTCACTTTTCACGGCGAGATCAGGACGTCCTACATCACCAATAAACAGCGTATCTCCACTGAAGATCGCGTGGTTACCGCCTTCTTCGTCGATCAAGAGCCATGTCGTGCTTTCCGGAGTATGTCCCGGAGTGTGCAACGTTTTAATCCGAACAGCGCCCACCGTGAACTCCTCACCGTCTTGTGCGGCGTGAATATCGTAGGCGGTTTGTGCTCCGGGACCGTAAACGATGGTGGCTCCCGTTTTCTTGGCGAGATCGACGTGTCCAGACACGAAATCCGCGTGGAAATGGGTTTCAAAAATGTATTTGATCTTACCTCCCTCGGCTTGAGCCTTGTCCAGGTAAGGTTGTGTTTCGCGAAGCGGATCAATAATCGCTACTTCTCCGTTCGACTCTATGTAGTAGGCACCTTGAGCAAGGCACCCGGTATATATCTGCTCTATTTTCATAGGAATACTTCTTTAACTTCTAAAGACGGTACAAAAATACTGATGATTATCATACCTGAACGTGATGAATGTTACGATGTTCAGGAGTCTTCTTCGGCGAGTTTTTCCGCCGCTTCTTCGCTAATGCGATAGGCACGAAGGATCTTTCTTCGCATCAAAAGGTAATTGATCAGTCCAATGAGCATCACGCCAACGCCCAAGGCCCACATGACTGCGGTCAACCACTTGAGGTCTTCTAACATGGGAACTCTGTCCACGGCCACGGCAGTGACGAAGAGGTACAAGCCGCTTCTAAAAAAGGACAATAACGTGCGTTGGTTGGCTAAACGTGTTCGGTCAATGGCCAAGTAGTCCCTTAGGATTAAATCATCGCGTACAGGTGGATTCTTAGGCATTTTCGTCGGTGTTGGTTTGCATGACGACTTCTGCAGATACTCGATCTTGCTCTCCGCGGTAGTGGTTTACCGCATCACGTAAATCAAAGAAAAAGTTCTCCTTTCCAATTTGATCCACCAAACCCGAACGATGAACGACATCCCGCAATGGACCTTTTAGGCCGCAAATGTAGAATTGAATACCTCGTTCTCGATAGCTTTCAGCCATGTCATGCAAGGTGTGCACTCCGGTGGAATCCAACCCGTTGATGGGTTTAGCATTGAGGATGACCACCTTCAGGGTATTCGATTTCTCTCGTTCCCATCGCGTCAACCGATCAAGAAAGTAATTGGTGTTTGCAAAGAAAAGACGGGCGTCTAATCGCACAATCAGCATTTCCGGGTCGTCCTCCACTTCAGAATAACGTTCAATGTTGCGAAACTTCTGCGTACCCGGTAACTGGCCTTCACGAGCCATATGTGGATAAGCTACACGGTGAATCACAACCCCGAGGCTCAACAGAACACCAATTCCAATTCCCTCTTCAATACCCAGGACCAAGGTTGCTCCAAAGGTCACCGCCAACATCGCAAAGTCGCGCTTGTCCGTCCGCCACAAGTACCGGGCCTCTTTAAAATCAATCAGACCAAAGACGGCGACCATAATGATGCTTGCGAGGATGGCTTTGGGCAAGTAGTAAAAAAGAGGCGTAAGGAACAGCAAGGTCAGAATGATGAGAACGGCGCTGATGATACTGGCTAAGCCTGTACGCGCACCTGCCTGATCATTTACCGCGGTACGGGAAAATCCACCCGTTGTTGGAAAAGCCTGGAAAAGCGCACCTCCAATATTGGCCAAACCGAGGCCAATGAGCTCCTGGTTTGGAACTACTTCATAATCCTTGTGTTTGGCCTGAATGGCCTTGGCTACGGCAATCGATTCCATGAACCCGACCAGTGCAATGGTCAGCGCGATAGGCATGAGTTGGTTTATGGCCGCCCAATCCATCGCCATAAGTTGAATGTCCGGTAATCCGCTCGGCACTTCTCGGACGATCTTCATCCCTCCCTGATCCCATTTGAACAGGGACACCAGGCCAATTCCAAGGGATACGACCACGAGTGGACCAGGAATGCGTCGATTGATTCTCTTTAAGCCAATCATCAGCCCAATCGCTACGACGCCCAGAAGAAGTGTGGGCACGTGCACGTGCTGAATGTTCTGACCAGCATTGATCAGTATTTCATGAATATAGTTGCTACGAGGAATGTCAATGCCCAGTAGGTGCTTGAGTTGGCTCAAGCCAATAATTAATGCAGCGGCACTCGTGAAACCTGAAATGACGGGATGAGATAAGAAATTGACCAGAAAACCCAAACGAAACAATCCCAGGGAAAACTGAAGCACCCCAACCATAAAGGCCAGCAAAATCGCCAATCCGATGAATTCATCGCTACCCACAGGCGCAATAGCTCCTACCCCGGATGAAATAAGAAGGGCTACCATAGCCACCGGACCCACCGCCAGTTGACGGCTTGTTCCAAAAATCGCGTAGAGGATCAGTGGGATAGTTGATGCGTAAAGTCCGTAGATTGGTGGTAGACCAGCCAACATGGAATACGCCATCCCCTGAGGAATGAGCATTACTCCCACGGTTAAGCCTGCTGAGATGTCACCGCGCAAGTCTTCCCGCTTGTAGCGAGGCAACCATTCGAGTATGGGAATAAAGGACTTGGGGTTCATAGCGACGCTAATTTACGGCAAAGGTAGAACTCGCGGACGCCTGAACTCAGTAACCAAAGTCACGGCTTAAATAGACAGGAGCTCAATTCGATTGCGCCCAAGCAGCACCATGCCGTCCTTTTCCATCTTTTTCAAGAGGCGTGAGATCACCTCCCGCGAGGTATTTAGCTCATAGGCCACCTCTTGATGCGACAGCTTTAAAACCTTTGTTTCCAATACCTTAGCGTTTTTCTGCAGATATTGAATCAAACGTTCATCCATTCGATGAAAGGCAATACTATCCAAGGTCTTCAGCAACTCTTCAAAACGATCTTGATAGGTTTCAATCACAAAGCGATACCACGATTTAAACCTACTCATCCATTCCGGCATCAAGGTGACGGGAACGGAAATAAACTCTGTATCCTCCATGGCAACAGCCTTCACCTGCGAGGTTTGGTCGTGAAGCGTGCAAGCGAAGCTCATGGCGCAACCTTCTCCGGGTTCCAAATAGTACAAGAAAAGCTCGTGCCCATCATCGTCTTCTCGGAATACCTTCACACGGCCCGATGTAATCAAGGGAATCGCCTTGACATATTGGCCCATTTCCATTAGCGTCGTTCCGGCAGGAATCTGCCGAACGGTGCATTCATTCCTTAACTGCTCGCGCAGCTCTTCGTCGTTCAGGGTCGGAAAGATCTCTTCAATCTCGTTGCTCATGTTGCAATAATATTCGAATTTTCTCTAAAATCTGAAGCCTTGGATATGAAGCTACTAACCACACTCCTACTTTTTATGTTTTGCGCCTACGGCGCGATGGCCCAGCAGCCTCCTCGTGAATTCGAACTCGAGGAAGGCGACACTACCTACATCATGAAAAGCTACGTCCTTTGCCTGCTGAAAGCCGGGCCGAATCGCGATCATGATTCCGCCACGGCCGCCACTTTACAAGAAGGTCACCTCGCCCATTTCAATCGCCTCGCCGAGGAAGGAAAGATTGCCATGGTGGGCCCCATGGGAGACGACACCGACCTCCGAGGCATAATCATTTTTGACGTTGGAACAGTTGAGGAAGCACGCGAACTAGAATCCATGGACCCCATGATTCAGGCCGGAAGACTCGTCATGGAGCTTCACCCCTGGTGGACCGCCAAAGGGAGTTGCCTACCTTGAGTTAATAGAAGAAGCTATATTGAGATTACCTATACTTGATTGGATATCATAATGATTTTTCTATGGCACAACCCCAAAGAATCACGACCTTCGTAGAGCGTTAAAACTGAATCCATAATCTTTAAAACACGATATGTGATGAATACATCAACCAGCAACCGTCTCGGCTTTAACTCTGAAGAAAGCAATGCCATTATTGGCGGCCTAAATGCCGTACTCGCGAACTATCAAATGCACTACCAAAAGCTTCGCAACTTTCACTGGAACGTTGTTGGCGATGATTTTTTCGACTTGCATGAGAACTTCGAAGTGTACTACACCAAAGCGGTTGAGCACATTGATGAAATCGCAGAACGTATTCGCATTTTTGGCGGTACGCCACTGAGCAATTTCAGTGATTATCTGGAGCACGCAAGCATTGCCGAGGCATCACCAAATACGGAATCACGAGAAATGGCCAGTGAGATCTTGGCTGATTTCGAAGAAATGCTCGGCTACTTTGTGGAAGCCACGGAAATCGCGGCAAACAACGGAGACACGGGTACCGTTACCCTCCTTCAGGAATATACCAAGGACATGGAAAAGGATCACTGGATGCTTCGTTCTTGGCTAGGCAAATAAGCCCACTCCCACAAAATCATTTTAAGGTCAGCCAATCGCGGTTGGCCTTTTTTTGATACCAGTACATGAAGATTCCAATGGCTGAGAGCCCAAATATGGCCGCTCGGATAAACGTATCCAGCAAGATCTGATCTGTAGGGCTCCAACGGGGTAAAAGGAACCAACTCAGGAAAAGCCAAACGGCCAGTATGAGCTGCTGCGGGCGAAAAGGCATCATGCCGTAGGCAAAAAACAAAGTGCTACTAATCAAGGTGTTGAACAGCAGGAATGCTCCGGCGCTCCCCCATGCCGCTCCTTCAACTCCTCGGCCGGCCCCGAGCTCTTCAAAAACGGGGATCAACCAAAGGTCCAAACCGATCAGAGTACCCATGAATATCAAAGAATAGAGCGTTTCGAATCGAAATAATGGAGAGTTGCGCAGTATACCCCTATTGATGCTGGTAATCATTTCTACCAAGCGGCCCAGTCCGAAAATACTGAAGACCAAACCTACACCCGCGTACTCCGGTCCTAAATACGCGTTAAACCAAGGCAAGCACAGGGAAAGACCGACGAATATAGTCCCGCTCCAAAAAAGGAGTCCATTCGCGGTTTCTCCGTATAATTTTTGAATCGACGCTTTGTCCTTGTCCTGCCACCAGCGGGCCACTCTTGGAAAAGCCACCTTTTGCAAGGCGCGATAGGGAATCATCATGAAACCTACGAGATAGGTTGCAATCGAATACACCGCTACGGCCTCCAGCCCTACCAAGGCCCCCAGGAATAGGACGTCAATGGTCAACGTAATGAAGTTACTGGCCCTCGATAAGACGTTATAGGCGGAAAAACGCAAGTAGACTTTCCAGGGAATGGCACTTTCCTCCTCTTGATCACGCGACACCGTCTTTCGGGGCCACAGTGCTGCACCAAGGGCCAAGGCGGTGATCATCGGGATCCAGGCGTAGTACCCAACAAAAACTTCGAAAGACACCCAATCAAACAAATACGCGGAGATGCCTATCGTGATCAGCAAGCGCAATCCCACTTCCTTCAGCCCTGTTTCCAAAACAGATCGCTGCGCAGACTGCGCCCATGCGGCTAGCAGTTGAAAAACGGCCAATCCTAAGGCCAAGGGTACAGCCCAATATGCGTAGGTTGCAAACAAGGCAGATTTCTCCACGTAGAAGGCAATGAATGGCTTTTGAAACACCCAGAGCAGCAATACTGAAATCAACGCGCCAAAAGCCAAAATACTGGCCGAAGCCAATCGAAGATTTCGAAGCACAGGAGGTGCATCGGCCCGATAGAATCGAATGACCAGGGGATTGGTTCCAAAAACCATGAACTGAGCCAATAGGGTTCCCGATTGAAAAAGAACGCGCGTTAAACCGAGCTCTTCGGGCGAGAAGAAACCCGCCATTAGGACCACCTGATTGACAAAGCCCAAGCCCGCCCCTGCAAAGGACAGAGCGGTATTCACCAGATTCGCATTACGGGTAAGGGCCAATTCTCTACTTTTGGATTTCGTGGGTGAAGATAGACAACAACTGATACTTCTGGGCAACTCGCCAAGTTCGGGCAGCACGCTACTGGCCGATCTTCTCGACAGCGCTCCTTTCGCGGCATGCGGCCCTGAATTGGAGTTGTTTTGCAATCGAGAGCTTTACGACTTCAGCCGATTTCAGCGCAACCCCAAACGCACCAGCAATATTGCCACACTGAAGGCCACCGGAATCCACACGCGATACGACCATCTTCCGGGTTATGGATTGTCCCACACCGAGTTCAACAATAGCTTTAAAGAGGCACCCGATTTGAACGCCTGGATTCAGGATTTTGCCCGCGGCTTTCTAGCCTTTCGGAAGAAGCCTAAAAACGGGATGGTCTTCGAGAAAACGCCTCAAAACGCGAACGCCATTGATCTTTGGCTCGATACTCATCCGGATCATCACTTCATCTATACGGTTCGCCACCCCTTGTATGTCCTCGATAGCCTGCTTCGCCGCGGATGGGGGCCGTATACTGCATCTGCCACATGGCTGGTAAACGTTGCCCTGTATTGGAATTTCCGGGAACATCCCCGAGTACACCTTGTCAAATATGAAGATCTGGTTGGCGATCCTTTTCCAAGGGTAAGCGCATTACTGAACATGCTTTGTAGTCCTCATCATATAACAGCAGAAGATCTGCGCAAATCTTACGAGGAAAATCCGTACCGAAAGCAAGTCAAAAGAATATCCACTTGGTCCACCGGAGACGATAAAAGCGTTCAAAACGCCAACAACCGAAAAGTGAGCAACAAGGCTCAGGATCTCTTTGAGGGGTCCTTAAACACCCTAATAGATCCTCGTTTTGCGTCCGTTTACGGAATACCTGAACTATCCATGCGTGAAGCCTTGGACTTCTTCGATTACTCGGCAGAAAAAACAGAAGGAGAATATGTTCAAGCATCAGTTTCAATTAATGATGCTAAAAAACTATGGATGAAGTCTTTAAGATACTTACTTCGAGGAGAGTCATGGAGGGTCAGCCAAGCCCATCATCGAGCGGTGATTCAGAAGAAATAAGCCAAATTTCATCTTCCAAACACACCCCAATTGTATCTGATTTCTGGGGTTCAATGACGTAGGTACCCGTGAATTCTCCAAAGGCGGGAAGCACCCCTAGCATATCGCCGAAATGAAAGCACGGCCTCTTTAATCGTTGCCTGCCTTTTCCTTGCAGCCTTACGGCAGGATGAATGTGCCCAGCCAGTACATACCTTCCATCTATTGATTGAGGCTCATGCACAAATGTAAACGGGCCCTCCTCCCATTCATAAACAGACTCCCACCCCAGCTTTTCAAGAAGTGGTTCATGGTGTCGGTCGTGGTTTCCAATAACGACTACAAAACGAATCTCTGGGTGGCGCGCGAGCAAATCCATGACATCTTGGGTCTCCTCATTGGAGGCTGAATGAAAGAGGTCACCCAGCACAAAGACTGTCTCAGGTTGATACTTGACGATCAACCATTCCAGACGTTTTATAGTCTCTAGCTTAGCTGAGGACGGCACATACAGCCCGTTTCTTCGGAAATGCGTCACCTTGCCAAAATGAGTATCGCTGAGCACGAGAGCGTGACGACCCGCCCACCAAACAGCCTTTTCTGGAAGTAATTCCAATAACTCACCTCGAATTTCAACGGTAGCGGTTCTCATGCGAATTGTACCTGCATTTTTTTGATGCGATCTTCCAACGTCTCGGAAGATATGCTTTCCCTCAATCGATCAACCATCAAATGAAAGGCAAAAGGGCTGGGCTTTTCGGGATTTCGAATCAGCCACTCTTGGCCCGCAATGCGCTCCAAGGCCTCATGAAGTCGGGCTTCTTCCAACTGAAACTGGAACACCTCATCAAAGGCTTGACGCAACAATAAGTTGTCCGGCTCGTAGTCCTCAAAGACCTTGAAAAACAACTTGGTACTGCTCTGAAGATGTTTGAGCTTCACGGGCTGACCGGGATAACCCTGCCAAACCAAACCCGCAATTTGAGCCACGTCACGGAACTGCCGCGTGGCCAGTTCAGAGCTATTCAAACTGGCCTGAAGATCCTGACTAAGGCCTCGACTCGTAAAGAGGTCATTGTCCAAAATATCTTGAATGGGAATAGGCCGATCACTCAGCAATTCAAAGCCGTAATCGCTGTAGGCCATGGAAAAACTGATGGGCTCAAGCAATCCAATTCGATAGGCCAATAATGCAGCCATAGCTTCATGGACCATACGCCCTTCAAAAGGATATACACTCAAATGGTGGCCGTCCCGTGTTTCAAAGTGCTCAATGAGTAATTGATCTTCTCTAGGGACCGCGGACCGATGGGCTTGAAAAGCAATGAGGGGCTGAAGCGTCTCTAATTCAATATCCAACTCACCCCCTGAAATCGCCTTGGTCAGTTGCTTCCTGAGCACCTCGGACATCTGACTGCTCAAGGGCATCCTCCCTCCCATATAGGAAAGCACCTTGGCCTTTTTCTTCTTGGACAGCTTGACCTCAGCAGTCATGCCATCAATACGAATAAGCTCTAATGTCCGCCCCCCGAAGTGAAAGGCATCACCTGGATTCAACTTCCCGATAGACCACTCCTCTATGGACCCTATGCGAGGGCCCCGCTTGAATTTAACCGTCAAATTTGCACTGCTCACAATGGTGCCGATGGACATTCGATGCCGCATGGCGGTTCTGCGGCTTCGTACCACGTAACGTCCGTCCTCAATTTCCACCTTCTTGAATTCGCTGTAGCTATTCAGAGACTCCCCACCCGACGTGATAAAACGAAGTATCCAAGACCATTCCTCCTGATCCATACTGTTGTAGCAATGCGTGGCCTTGACTTCCCTGTAGATCTCCTGCGGATCAAAGCCCTCGGATACCGCCAATGTGATCAGGTATTGGGTCAAAACATCAAAACACCGGATATAAGGCGTTCGCTGCTCAATGAGCTGATGTTGCATCGCAAAACGCAACGCACTGGCTTCGATAAGCTCCAGCGAATTCGTAGGGACAAAATAAATATGGCTTGTTGCTCCAGGTCGGTGCCCGCTCCTTCCTGCGCGTTGCAGAAAACGTCCGACTCCCTTGGGTGACCCGATCTGCACAATAGTCTCCACGGGTCTAAAATCAACCCCTAAGTCCAAACTTGACGTGCAGACGACTGCCTTTAGCCGCTCTTCGTGAATGGCATCCTCCACCCAATGCCTCAAGTGTTTATCGATAGAGCCATGGTGCATGGCCATGAGCCCGGCAAGCTCTGGCTTGACGGCCAAGAGGCGTTGATACCAAATCTCGGCTTGAGCGCGGGTATTGGTAAAGATTAACGTGCTTTTGCTCTTCTCGATGATCGGCACCACTTTTTCGAGCAGTCGGATGCCTAAATGTCCAGACCAGGGGAATTCCTCAATCTCATCGGGCAGTACAGATTCCACTTCTATCTTCTTCTCAACGGGGGCCACGACTACCGTTCGTTTCCGCTCTTTACCGGGTGGGGTTTCACCGAGAAAGACCTCAAGGGATTCCGAACGATTCCCGATGGTTGCACTAATGGCCCAAGTCCGTACATCGGGCCGTAGGCCCCGAATCCGTGAAAGAGCGAGCTCCACCAGTACTCCGCGCTTGCTGCCAATGAGCTCATGCCATTCATCGACCACCACGGCTTTAAGAGGCTTCAATCGTCGCGGGTAGTCTTTTTGGGCCAGGAGCAGGTGCATGCTTTCCGGCGTGGTAATGAGCACTTCAGGTAGGCGTCTACTCTGCTTTGCGCGTTCCTTTTGAGAAGTGTCGCCCGTTCGAACACCTACCTCCCACTCAAACCCCAGCTGCTCCAATGCCCTGGAAGTCGCGGATTGAATCTCCTTAGACAAGGCGCGGATGGGAGAAATCCAGATCAATTGCAGGCCTTTTTTAGCTTTCTTGGCATTTGCGGGGTCATCCCGCAGAGCTTGAAGGAGGACCGCCATAAAAAGGGCGTAGGTTTTGCCACTGCCCGTAGGCGCGTTGAGCAAGCCGTGATAACCATCTAAATAGCTTTGCCAGACCTCTTGTTGAAAGGGAAAGGAGGACCACCCTTGAGCTTCGAAGAACCCTTTTTCAACCAAGCTAAAATCGTGCACAACTCCGCTCATGACTCGTAGAGTTTGAGCAGTGCTTGAAGATCCGCAAGGGTATTGACCTCTTCCGACGGCTTGTCTTTCCGCCAACGGTGTATTCGCGGGAAGCGCAGGGCAATGCCCGATTTATGTCGCGAGCTCCGCGCAATCCCTTCAAAGGCAATCTCCATAACCAGTTCCGGTTCTACAGATCGAACAGGCCCGAATCGTTCTAGCGTGTTCTTCTTGACAAAGCGATCCACTTCTTTGAGCTCGGCATCTGTTAGCCCAGAATAGGCCTTTGTAAACGGGACTAAACGGTCTCCATCCCGAACGGCAAAGGTGTAGTCGGTATATAGATTTGCTCGACGGCCGTGGCCGCGCATGGCGTAGATCAAAACCGCGTCAATGGTCAGGGGATCCATTTTCCACTTCCACCAGTCCCCTCTTTTACGTCCAACCTGATAGATGGAATCCGCCCGCTTCAGCATCAACCCTTCAGCTTTGTGCGCTCTGGCTCCTTCTCGCTCCTCAGCCAAGACGTTCCAATCCTGAAAGGGAACACGTTCGCTTAAGAGAAGGACAGGATGCTCCAATTGGGTGACGAGATTTTCAAGCTGCTTTCTGCGCTCCTCAAATGGTATCTGCCGCCAGTCGTGCCCTTCCCATTCTAAAAGATCATAGGCAATGAGCTTGACAGGAGCATCAGCCAGTGATTTTGGACCGACTCTTTTTCTCCCAATTCTCTTTTGAAGGAGATTGAAAGGCAAGGCCTGTTGGCCATCATGGGCCATGATTTCGCCATCCAGGACGGTGCCTTCAGGGAGTGCTTGACCTAAGGCAAGGAGTTCTGGATACTGATCGGTAACTAATTCTTCTCCACGGCTCCAAACAAAGACTTCTTCCTTGCGACGGATCAGCTGTCCGCGAATACCGTCCCATTTTCGCTCGGCAATCCACTCTGAAGCCGATCCTAAACTATTTGGTTCTTCTTCCAAAGGATAGGCGAGATAGAAAGGATAAGGCAAACTCAGATCATCTCCCAAGCGATCTGCTTCGATCAAATCGTGATAGGTCGTGGTTGAAGGCGTCCAATTACCCATTAGGCGATGTGCTAAGACTGCTTCTTCCTTTCCTGTGAACTTGGCTAGAGCGCGGGTCATCAACTTTTGAGAAACACCGATTCGAAAGCCTCCCGTAATCAGTTTGTGGAAGGCGAATTTTTCAGGCCGCTCCAATTGGTCCCAGGCTTTCATCAGAGATTCCTTTTTCCCTTCATCGTCGAGCCCCCTAAGATGGTCTAGGTAGCTCATCCAGTAGCTTAAGGAGCGGTCTGTGGGTTGGCTGGGCTCTGGAGCCAATAAAGCACAGGTCTCAGCCAAGTCCCCGACAATGTGGTAGGAATCCTCGAAAAGCCATAGGGGAATCTCGGACGCTTGCGCTGTCCATTCGCGAAGGAGTCTAGTATTGATGGAGCGCTTCGGTTTTTTGCCGGCGAGTAAACCTATGGCCCAAAGCCGATCCTCGTCATCCGTGGATCGAAAGAAATCCACCAAGGCTTCAACCTTGGGGTTAATTCGCGTGGTGGCATCCAGCTGGAGTATCAGGTTGGAAAAAGCTCTCATGCGGACTCCTCCCCTTTAACCGTCCCTTCTCCAATTTCTGCCAATTCCCCTTCGTATTCCGTTCGCACTACGGAAGCATTGTATCCCTTTTCATTTAAATACTGCGCAAATACATCCGTATATCCGTGAGTGACGTAGATATGCTCAGCCCCCGTGCCTTCAATAGCCTCGAGCAAACCGATCCAGTCAGCATGGTCACTGAGCGCAAATCCACGGTCCACGTTTCGTCGGCGTCGTGGACCTCGCAAAGACATCCAGCCACTGGCAATGCCGACTTCAAAAGGACGGAACTGTTTCACCCAAGATGAACCAGCTGCAGAGGGTGGAGCCACTACTAGGGAGCCGGGAAATTGGGACTTGTCGCTATCACGAGTAATCTGTTCGGTTTGGGGCAGCTTGCCAAAACCATCGGCCCGTAGGGCCAAATTGGTATTCTCCACAGCGCCGTGGGTAAAAATCCGACCGATATCTGCATTCACCCCGGTCAATAAGCGTTGTGCTTTTCCCAGCGAGTAGCCCAACAAGAGGCTCACGCGACCTTCTTCGGCGTTTTGCTGCCACCAACGATTGATGTCTTCGAAGATTTGATTTTGAGGGGCCCAGCGGTAAACGGGCAATCCGAAGGTACTTTCCGTAATGAAGTGGTGGCATGAAATAGGCTCGAACGGAGTGGTCGTGTCATCGGGCCCTGTTTTATAGTCTCCTGAAATGACCCAAACTTCTCCTCGATACTCCACTCGTACCTGTGCGCTCCCAATGATATGGCCTGCAGGGTGAAGGCTAATTTTAACCCCGTTGCGGGCGATCACCTCACCGTATTCAACGGTTTGAAGCGAAATATCTTGACCCAGACGCAAACGGAGCACAGAACCGCTTAGATGATGCGCCAAGTAGTGCTTCATGCCCCAACGTGCGTGATCCGCATGTGCATGAGTGACGACGGCGTAATCCACCTTGCGCCACGGATCAATGTAAAAATCACCGGGCGGACAATACAGGCCTTTGGATCTAAATTCTATGAGGGGCACCTCATCAAAACCCCAATCGCGAAGTCATGTTCGCAGTTAAAAGGGTCGTTTGCCGTATTTCCTTTGGAGACTCTGATACTGCTTGGCACCTTTTTCAGTCAAGAAAGGCTCCAATGACTTGAGTCCAAGATAACTGTAGTAATTCAGCGTGTCTTCCAAATTCTCTTTCGTAGCGTACGGGATGTACTGAATAATCCAGGTACTCATGACCAAAAAATTCACATCTCTAGCTCTGAGGCTCTCAGCTGCTTTGACTCCATTTAGAAGCCCTGACTTCCTATACTCCGATACCATGTCCTTAAAACGGCCGTAGTAGTACTCCAATTGAGCTCGATCACGAGCCCGACCTTCCGGATCTGAATGAATCTGTGCCATTTGAAACAGCAGCGACCCACGGTACTTCCATTGCACCTGACAGACTTTAACATGGTAGGCCCAATGGTCGTGGAGACTGGCTCCTTCAAAGGACAATTCTTCGGTTAAGGCCACGGCTTCTTTAACGTACTCTTCGTGAACGCCACTGAGGATATCTCCTTTTCGCGGGAAGTAATACGTAATGTTACCTGGGCTTAGTTTCAGACCGTTCGAGAGATCCTCGATTCTCAATGCAGTTGGACCATTGGCGTTGATTAACTCCAAGGTCTTGTGCAAGATCTTTTCTCTTGTTTTCATTTTCCTAATTATAGCGCGACATTCCAAGGTAAGAAAACTTTACTAGAATCAGAGCTTCAGCTACTTAGGAATGCCTTGACTACCAGTACAAATACGGCGATAATTAGTTCAGTGTACTAATGATTTCTTTGTACATTCCATCTCCTTCAAAATGCGAATATGAACAACCTCAAGAAAGAATATCAAAAAGAAGACCTAACCATTAGCTGGGAACCGGGCAAGTGCATCCACTCCGAAAACTGCTGGAGAGGATTAATCGAGGTATTTAATCCCAAGAAGAAGCCCTGGATCAATGTAGATGGCGCCTCAAAGGACCGAATCATGGCACAAATTGACAAGTGCCCGAGCGGCGCCCTGGGGTACTCTGTGACCGGGCAGGCAGCCGATTCATCGTCTCCATCTGCGCAAGTTACGATTGCGGCCAACGGCCCTTATTTGGTCAATGGGCCCGTGGATTTGATCGATGCATCCGGGAACACCAAAACAGAAACGCGCACAGTTGCTCTATGCCGGTGTGGACATTCGACCAACAAGCCCTATTGCGATGGCTCTCATAAGAAACATGACTTTGTAGGATAATGGCTGAGAACAAGACAAAACCAACCACACAATCCGTAGAGGATTTCTTGAATGCCGTAGAACACCCAACGCGCAAGGCCGACGGCCTGTACCTCTACGAAGCAATGAAGAAAGTTACTGGACTGGAACCCCGGATGTGGGGCCCCACCATCGTGGGCTACGGCGAGTATCACTACAAGTACGATTCCGGCCATGAGGGTGATTCTCTTCGGATTGGTTTTTCACCGCGGAAATCGAGCCTCTCCCTGTACATCATGCCAAACCTTGATGCCTTCCCAGAACTGTTGGAAAAGCTGGGCAAGCACAAAATGGGTCGGGGCTGTCTGTACATCAATAAACTGGCAGATGTAGACTTAGAAGTGCTGGAGGAGTTAATGATTGCGGCCTACGGCCGGATGGAAGAGCTCTATCCAAGCAAATGATCACGGCTCTTCGTTTCGAAGCAGTAGATCCTCGTAGACTTTTTGGGTGAATTGAATCCTACCGGCATCATTCAGGTGATCCTGATCTAGGAACAGTTCGGGATGAAGGGTGTAGGAGGTGTCTGTGCTGTAGTCTAGCCAAGGAACCTCGGTAGATTCGACAACCTCTGTCAGAGGTTTCCAGTAATGTTTGGACAGCCACTTCTCTCCCATCCCTTCATTGTACGAATAGTAATATGGGAGGGTGAGCACAACTGGCTGGTATCCGAGCCTTCTAACTTCCTCTACTAGCTTTGTCAAATAGGCCTTGTTCTTTTGTGGCGGAAGGTACGAGCCCAATTTGCGGTGTCTTTTGACTCGGGCTTTTAAATCAGCTTCGACACGCTCCACGTGCTCTGCATAAACGAGTCCTTCAAATTCCCCGGGATTCAGTGTATCCACGTCCTCCTCGATGTAGCCCAGCATTTGATTGACACTCTCTCGAGCGAAGTCCTGAACCCGTGTGATGACCAAACTCACATCTTGTCGGAAAGAGTAGTCGAGAATCTGATCTGGATCCATGTAGGCGTAAAATTGACTGACAAAAACGCCCGGACGCATCAGCAAGGTGCGATTCTCGTCGGTTCCAAAAACGAAATAGGAAACAGGGATTAACACCCAGGCTTTGGGCGCCAAAGCACCTTGTTCATGGACGTAATTGAACTGCTGAAGGTCGTAGTACAGCGTATTGGCCGATAAGTTGAAGTTAGCTCCTGAACCGGCAATACTTCCGAAGGTGAAGTCATCACCATGCGAAGTACCTAGGGTTATGATGTTGTAAGGTTCCTCCCAGTTCTTCGCTCTGTCTTCTGTTTCTGTTGGCGGCACAAACCAACTAACCACAACAAAGCTCATGGATAAGATTCCAAAGAGAACGATTATTTGACGTGAGAACTTCTTCATCCTCTAGAATTGAAAATAGATGAAGTCTTCCTGTCCGGTATTCATGAATAGAATAATGATCCAGACTAAGCAAATACGGAGCACCTGTTGATTCCAAAGAGACCTCTGAACCCAACTAGCAAGGGCGTGAAGTTCTCGACGACCACGCCATTCCACAACGATCATCAAGATCATCATCCCGCTCAAGGCCAAAATCGAAAGAGCGTCTTTAGGATCAACTACTCCCCTAGCCTTGGTCCAATCCAGCAACCCACCGTAATAGGCACCCGCCTCGGCAAGGCTATCCGCCCGGAATAAGATCCATGCGAGTGTGACCAAGATGAAGGTCAAAAGAATACGGGTCAAATCGGATAATCGAGGGAGTAGACGATCTTGGGCAACCACCTGCAAGTGACGGCGGTTGCGTCCAAAAAGAAGTAGCGGAATAAAGAGTAAGGCATGAGCCAGTCCCCAAAAAATAAAGGTCCAATTGGCTCCATGCCAAAAGCCGCTTACCACAAAAATGATGAAGGTGTTTCGAATGACCCTTACCGTGGAGGTTCTTGAGCCCCCAAGTGGGATATAGAGGTAATCGCGAAACCAAGTCGATAGCGAAATGTGCCAGCGTCTCCAGAACTCAGCGATGTCACGCGAGAAATAAGGAAAGGCGAAATTTTGTCGGAGATCGATGCCGAATAACCTTGCTGTACCAATGGCTATATCCGAATACCCGGAAAAATCTCCGTAGATCTGAAAAGCAAATAAAACAGCCCCAGCAAAAAGCTGGAGGGGATTCATGCGATGCGCGTGTTCAAAAATGTAGTTGACGTAAACAGCTGATTGGTCTGCGATGACCAGCTTCTTGAAAAGTCCCCATAGGATTTGGTTGACACCATCCGATGCTTGAGTATAGACAAAGGATCGAGTCTTTTGGATCTGTGGAAGTAAGTGAGATGCACGTTCGATGGGACCAGCCACGAGCTGAGGAAAAAAACTGACATAGGCTGCAAAGGCGACTAAGTCCCGGCTCGGCTCCATCTTACCCCTGTACACGTCCAAGGTATAGCTGAGCGTTTGAAACGTGTAGAAACTGATTCCAACAGGCAAGACCCATTCGATTCCCTCGAAGGTGACTTCGCGACCGAAAAAGGTGAACGCCTCTTGCAGATTGTCCAAGAAGAACCCGTAGTACTTAAAAACGCCCAACAGTCCTAGGTTGACCAAAAGACTGACCCACAACCAGAATTTGGAGGGAGATGCAGTATCGCGCCGTAGGCGCAAGGCAGCGGTATAATCCACAAGCGTGCTCAGAGCAATAAGCGACAAAAACCTCCAATCCCACCATCCGTAGAATACATAGCTCGAAATCAAAAGCCATGCGTTCTGTATGCGTAAGTCTCTTTTGGACAGAAGCCAGTAGACCGCAAAAACGATCGGCAAAAAGATCGCAAAGTCGATGGAATTGAAGAGCATGGAGCGAATTTAGGAATAACTGTCTTGGCTCATTCAAGACAACCCAGGACAGGCTAAAATTGAAAAAGCCCACACATTTCTGTGCGGGCTTTCTCTCCTTTTGCGGAGAGGGAGGGATTCGAACCCCCGGTACCTCTCGGTACGCCGGTTTTCAAGACCGGTGCATTCGACCACTCTGCCACCTCTCCTTTCGGAGGGGCAAAATTAAATAATCTCTTTCAATTGGCACAAGCTAAAATGACATTCTTCCTTAATTTCGTATCTTAGTTAGTTCACGGGTTAAATCAGTGCGTATTATGAAGAAATGGCTTTGCATTGCTACGCTAGCGCTATTCTCAGCAAGCTTTACATCAGGAAAGAACATCGGTGTCTTTATGGATTATGCCACCTTTACAGCAGGTGGAACGGCTCCATATGTTGAAATCTATTTCTCCTTTGTCGGAAATAGTCTCGATTGGAATATTGGAGAAAACGGCCAGTACCAGAGTGCCGTAGATGTGCTGATCTCCATCTCACAAGGGGACTCTGTGGTATACCTGGATCGCTACAAACTATCCGGTCCGAACATTGCCGACACCACCGGCACCATCGACAATTTTCTGGATCTGCAGCGAATTCCCATGACCAACGGGAATTACAACATGTACGTAGAAGTCTCGGATGCACACAATCCCGAAAGTTCTCTGAGCTCGACGATCCCACTGAAAGTGGACTATGAAAATGATCAGGCTCGTTTCAGTGACATTCAACTGGTTGAACGATATGAAAAATCCGCCGCCCCAAGTGTTATTACCAAGAGCGGGTACGATCTGATCCCCCTTCTGCCCTTTTACAGCTACTACTACCCCGGGGAAGTGTCAGAAATGCACTTCTATGCAGAGCTCTACCACATGGACAAAAAACTAGGCGCAGATCAGCCTTATTTGATTCAGTATTACTTGGAGTCTCAAGCCACCGGCCAAATGGTCCCTCGGTTTGCCGGATACCAAAAGGCAGAGGCTTCCGAAACGACTCCGGTTTTGAGGTCGTTTAATATTGCGAATCTGGCCACGGGAAAATATCGTTTGGTCATCGAAGCCAAAGACATCGAAAACAACATCATTGCCAAAAACGTGATCTCCTTTGACCGCCACAACCCTGAACTCGAATTGGATTTGGAGCACAGTGAGTTACTTGCGGTCGAAAACACTTTTGTGAGCCGAATGACGAACGCCGATTCATTGGCCTTGTACATCGATTACCTCTATCCCATCTCTGGATTACTGGAAAGACGTCTGGCTAAGGAAGTTATTGGACGAAACGATGTCGCAGAAATGCAGCGATTCTTCTACGGATTTTGGACCAACAAAGACAAGTACAACCCAGAAGGTCTTTGGGACATGTACCACGAGCAGGTCAAATTCACCAACAAGGCCTACTCTACCCGGATTCAAAAAGGCTACAACACAGATCGAGGACGTGTTCACCTCCAATACGGTACGCCAGACGATCGCGACGGCCGCCCGTTTGAGCCAGGTGCTTATCCGTATGAGATTTGGCTGTACTACACCCTGGAGCAAAACCAACAGCGCAACGTCATTTTCGTCTTTATGAATCGCGATTTGTCGACGAATGATTTTGAGCTGATCCACTCTGATGCCATCGGTGAACTCAACAATCCGAACTGGCAAATGGAAATTGTACAACGGGATGTCGCCAACCGTGATATGGATGCCACTCAAGCACCTGATCGCTGGGGTTCTAGCCTTCAGAACAACATCATTATTCCGAACCGCTAAGACGGCCTTAATCCGTACCTTCGCGCCCTAAACGCGTGTATTCCTTTGTCCTGTAAAGTAGCAGTCGTCATCTTAAATTGGAATGGTCGTGCCCTGTTGGAGCGCTTTGTACCATCTGTTCTAGAGCATTCTAATGCCGAGGGTGTTGAGGTGTACGTAGCCGACAATGCCAGTTCGGACGATTCGGTCAACTACTTGCGCGAGCACTACCCCGAGGTGAAAATCATAGAGAATGCCGAAAACGGTGGTTACTCAAAAGGGTACAACCAAAGTTTAGCCCAAATTGAGGCGGAGTACTATGTGCTGTTAAACAGCGACATAGAAGTAACGCCGAACTGGATTGAGCCCGTCATTGAGCTCATGGAATCCGATGATATGATTTCGGCTTGTCAACCCAAAATCAAAGACTTAAACAGAAAGGAATACTTCGAGTACGCCGGAGCAGCAGGAGGATTTATCGATCTCTTTGGATATCCTTTTTGCAGAGGTCGCTTGTTCAGCACCTTGGAAAAAGACGAAGGGCAATACGATGAAGTAACCGAAATCTTTTGGGCTTCGGGCGCCTGTCTTTTTGTTCGTGCCAATGCCTTCCGGGAGGTTCGTGGTTTAGACGAAAACCTATTCGCTCACATGGAGGAGATCGATATGTGCTGGCGAATGAAGAATCTGGGGTATCGCATCATGTACTGTCCTGAGGCCGAAGTGTTTCACCTCGGCGGAGGCACATTGCAATCCGGAAGCCCTCGTAAAACCTTCTTTAATTTTCGAAACAACCTGTTCATGGTGTTTCAGAACATGCCTAGAGAGCGTTTAATCTGGGTGCTCTTTATTCGTATGGTGCTCGACGGAATCGGGGCATTCAAGTTCTTGCTCGGCGGTCAGCCCCAGCACTTCCCTGCTGTTGTTCGGGCCCACATCGATTTCTATCGAAATCTGCGCAAACTGACGCAGCGCCGCCTTCGGAACGAGGTACGCTATCAGCGCATTAAATACTACAACGCATACAGAGGGAGTATTGCCTTCGCCTACTTCCTCGGCGGACACCGTAAATTCTCTTCTTTGAAGGAGAGCAGATTTTATCGTTGACGCTCCAATAGTGCTTCTACAGCAAGGCGGTAGCTATCCAATCCAAATCCCGTAATTACACCGATTACTCCGTGACTTAAGCGGCTCTCATGTCGAAAGGTCTCGCGGTCATACACGTGGGAAATATGAACTTCAACGGCTGCAACGTCCACTGCGCTAAGCGCGTCTCCAATAGCCACCGAGGTATGCGTATAGCCGCCTGCATTGATGATGATCGCATCTTGATCGCCCATACAGGCTTGAATATCATCAACCAGTTCCCCTTCATGATTGGACTGAAAGGAGCTGAAGCTCACGTGTGGATAGCGCTCGTTCAATTCACTCAAATAATCTTCAAAGCTTCGACCGCCGTAGATTTCCGGGTCTCTTGTGCCGAGTAGATTGAGATTGGGTCCGTTGATGATTCGTATCTTCATAGCCTTGCGAAGATAAGGCATGAAGTGGACAAGTGCATTGACGGAATTTGAGGCGTATCTAAAGCTGGAAAAAGGACTAAGCCCGCTTTCGGTGAGCGCCTATCGGCGCGATGTCCGACAACTCGCCGACTTTCACCCAGATCGTTCACCGCTCAAAATCACTCTCCAAGATCTCCGGGACTTCATCGCTGAGTACTCGAAAAGTGGGCGATCGCCGCGCAGTCAGGCGCGATTGATCTCCAGTATTCGATCATTTTATGGCTACTTGATCGTAGAAGACCTCATCGAAATAAACCCGGCAGAGCTGCTCGAGGCACCGAAGGTCGCTCCCAAACTTCCCGACACCTTGAGCGTCGAGGAAATTGACGCTATTATTGAGGCTGTGGACTTATCGTCCCGTCAGGGAGAAAGAAACAGAGCAATACTGGAAACCCTTTACGGATGTGGGTTGCGGGTTACGGAATTGATCAATTTACGCTTGAATGACTTGTATCCGAAGCAAGGGTATCTCAAGGTCATTGGAAAGGGAAACAAGCAGCGACTGGTTCCCCTGGCCGATATCACTTATAAGTACATTCGAATCTATGTCGAAGAGGTTCGCGTCCACCAGAAGCCGAAAAAAGGACAGGAAAACATAATTTTCCTCAATAACCGAGGAACAAAACTGTCGCGAGTAATGATCTTCAAGCTGGTCAAGGAAATGACGGAAGCTGCTGGAATTCGAAAAAACGTATCCCCTCATACCTTTCGACATAGCTTTGCGACGCACATGATCGAAGGTGGAGCGGATTTGCGCAGCGTTCAAGAAATGCTCGGACACGAGAGTATTACCACAACGGAAATTTACACGCACCTAGATCAGTTCTACCTCTCAACGGCGCTCAAGCACCATCCGCGCTCCTAGAGGGGATCTTCGACTCCCGGGTATTGGGGCCTTTCGATAATTCCAGCTTCAAAAGCCCTGTTTAAGATATTCTCGATCCAAATATCATCTCGAGTGTTGACGGGGTCGTATTCTTGTTTGAGGTTGTTGTCATAGAGCTTGGCCATGCCCTGCCATACAGCCGCACTCATCCCTCCTCTATACTCCTTGATGATTTCATGAGTGGTTCGTCCCGTCTCCCGGTTCACGAGCTTGACCAGGATAACTCCTTCAGACCGCGTGAGTGTCTTGAGCGTATCCTTAAAGTTCTCGGACATATAGCGCTGGACTTCTTTCGCGTACTTCTTTCGTTTCCGCTTGCGCTCCTCACCCTCTAAAGCCGTGGTTACGGAATGGTACTGCTCCGCTGCTTCTTTGGCAAAAGGCCAAACTTTCAACACCTTACGTCGAAGAATATAGTAATCCCGACGGTCATCATACTTGCTTAAATCAGGTAATGCCGTAACCGTTATCTCAGGCAATAAAATCTCCTCAATACGCGCATAACCTTCAGGCGGGGCCGTTTTATTGCTGTCGGTTTGCCCGAAGACGCTCGCGCTGCCCAGCAGCGACAATGATATGATGAATAGGGCTCTCACTTCTTAATAACGCCCCGCTCAAGCGGTTAATTGAGTCTATTCCGCTTCCAAGCAGAGCCGCCAGCTGGGGTCGATTCGCTTTTCGTGGTTTGAACGGCTTGGCTCTGGTGGCGAACTAAGGCAGCAGCCACGATGGCAGCCAAGGCTTCCTCATCTTCTGCTTTTTGATCCAGCATCTCTGGCTCAAAGTACTTCTTGACAAAATGAGTATCGAAATCACCACTCACAAAAGCTTCGTGGTTCATCACAAAGTCTCCAAACTTCAACGTGGTCTCCACTCCGGAAATCTCATAATCAGCAATGGCCCGCTTCATGCGGTCAATGGATTCCTGACGATCCTTTCCATAGGTAATCAGCTTGGAGATCATCGGGTCGTAGTAGATGGGTACATCCATTCCTTCTTCGAACCCATCATCTACGCGGATTCCGGGGCCAGACGGACGTTTATAGGTCTTGAGTTTCCCGATGTCCGGTAAGAAGTTATTCTGCGGATTCTCCGCATAGACCCGGACTTCCATAGCATGACCTACCAAGGGAACATCCGCTTGGCTGTATCCCAGCTCCTCTCCCCTTGCCACGCGGATCTGCTCGCGAACCAGGTCAACGCCCGTGATCATTTCCGTCACAGGATGCTCAACCTGAAGACGGGTATTCATTTCGAGGAAGTAGAAGTTGCGATCCTCGTCTACCAGGAATTCAACAGTTCCAGCTCCTACATAATTACATGCTCTTGCGACATCACAAGCGGCTTCTCCCATTCGTTGGCGCATCTCAGGAGTCAAAATAGCAGAAGGCGCTTCTTCTACTACCTTCTGGTGACGACGCTGAATGGAGCATTCACGCTCATGGAAATAAACGACGTTGCCGTGGGTATCTGCCATAATCTGAATCTCGATGTGACGAGGTCCGGCAACGTATTTCTCTATAAAAACCGCACCATTACCAAAAGCGCTGGTCGCTTCAGACACGGCCAACTCCATTTGCTCGACAAATTCCTCGCTTTTCTCAACGATGCGCATTCCTTTACCACCACCACCTGCAGAGGCTTTAATCAGAATCGGGAACCCGATTCCCTCGGCAATGTGCTTTGCGGCCTCAATATCGGTGATAGCCTCGTCCGTTCCTGGAACCATCGGTACATCGTGATCCTTGACCGCAGCTTTGGCCGAGAGCTTATCTCCCATGACCTCCATGGCTTCTGGAGACGGTCCAATAAGGGTAATTCCCGCGTCTGTTACAGCCCGAGCAAATCCTGCATTCTCAGAGAGGAATCCATAACCCGGGTGAATGCCGTCAACGTTAAGGTTCTTGCAAACTTCAATAATGCGATCCATCATCAGATAACTCTGATTGGAAGGAGGTGGTCCGACACAAACAGCTTCATCGGCGTAGCGCACATGAGGTGCATTGCGGTCCGCTTCACTATAAACAGCTACTGTAGATATTCCCATATCCTTCGCTGTTCGCATAACGCGCAAAGCGATTTCTCCCCTATTTGCAACTAAGATTTTTTTCATCGATTACTCTTTTATCAAACGAGAGACTCCTTGAACTTGCTCATTACCCCAGTAAATGACATAATTTCCCGCGGCCAAGGACGTCAGGTCCCATTTTAACTCAGTCAATCCACGCACATCAGCTTCGCGAACCACTCGGCCATATAAATCAAATAGTGTGACGCGTTCCATCCGGTCTTGAGCTTCCCAACGCAAGGTCACATTACCGCTTGTCGGATTCGGTCCAACGGCCATCCAAATGTCGTTGTGCTCTCCAATTGACGCGGTGGCCGTTTGAAAGCTGACATTTCCGCCATACCAAACGGCAGCCAAGTCTTGAGCAAAAGCCCTTACATAGTATTGTGTATTCGGATCGAGTCCGGTCATGGTAATGTCGTATTGACCAATTCCCTGACCGCTCGGCAACATACCAATATTGGTATCTACATCCGGGTCTGGCAGCAAATCCCAAACGATTCCTCGTGTGAAGATGAAGTTTCCGCCATCACTGAGGATATCGCCACCAGAAGTGGCGGTGGTAGACGTAATATTAGTTACGGGCAGGGTAATTAAGTTCGGGCCTTGAGGATCAGTCTGTGCAGCAGATCCAAGCGCCGAGAGAAAGAATAAGGTGACAAGGAGATTTTTCATCGCGCTGAATTTCATCATCCGAAGATATAAAAAAGGGCTCCATTGCTGAAGCCCTTTCTTACCCTTTCAGGTTGCGCTATGTCCGTCATCATCCTCATGATGACACTTCAAAAATGCAACCTTATTTGATGTATACCTTGAAATCTCGTTGCAAGGTTTTGCACTATTGTTTCAGGCCAAAACTTCTTTCACTTTATCGGCCGCTTCCTGCAAGAGAATAGCCGATTCTACTTCCAATCCGCTGTTATCAATGATCTCCTTGGCCTCTTCGGCATTGGTTCCTTGCAAGCGGACAATGATCGGAACATTGATGTCATCCATGTTGCGATATGCATCCACAATCCCTTGAGCTACGCGGTCACAGCGAACGATTCCACCGAAGATGTTCACCAAAATTGCCTCTACGTTGTCGTCTTTAAGAATGATACGGAAGGCGTTTTCTACACGCTTAGCATCTGCTGTACCTCCAACATCCAAGAAGTTTGCTGGGTTCCCTCCGGCCTGCTTGATGATGTCCATAGTCGCCATCGCCAAACCAGCACCGTTTACCATACATCCGACATTTCCATCCAATTTGACGAAGTTCAATCCAAACTCTCCAGCTTCAACTTCAGTAGGATCTTCTTCTCGCTTGTCGCGCAATTCCGCCAAGTCTTTGTGGCGGAAAAGTGAGTTGCCATCTAAGGTTACTTTGGCATCTACGGCCAAAATTTTATTGTCCGAAGTCTTCAACACAGGGTTGATTTCAAACAAGCTTGAATCAGAACCTGAGTAAGCTTTCCAAAGAGACATGGCAAATCGAACCATGTTTTTAAACGCATCACCTTCAAGACCCAAGTTGAAAGCAATACGACGTGCTTGGAAAGGCAGAAGGCCTAGAGCAGGGTCAATTTCTTCTTTATAAATACGATCCGGAGTCTCTTCAGCAACTTGCTCAATATCCATTCCTCCTTCAGAAGAATAGACCACCATGTTGCGTCCTGTTTCACGGTTCAGCAAAATAGACATGTAAATCTCAGAAGTCTCTGACTCTCCCGGATAGTACACATCCTCAGCAATCAATACTTGATTGACCAATTTTCCCTCTGCTGAAGTCTGTGGTGTGACCAAGTGCATGCCAATGATGTTGGACGCGTGCTCGCGAACTTCATCAAGGCTTTTGGCCAATTTTACACCACCACCTTTACCTCGTCCACCAGCATGAACTTGAGCTTTTACTACCCACCAAGAGGTTCCGGTTTGTTCGCTCAACTGTTTTGCTGCCTCTACCGCTTCATCAGCACTTGATGCGACGATACCGCGTTGGATGTTAACTCCGTAAGAAGCGAGGATCTCTTTACCTTGATATTCGTGTAAGTTCATCTGGGATTTTTTGTTTGTAGTGCAGCGCAAAAGTACGGCACTGTGTTCAATTTTCGAAAAAACGTTTTACCCTTTATTGTGTTATGCTTCCGTTAACGTTTTTGTATGTCCATTGTCCTTACCTTTGCCTCGTCGAGCTCCTTTGTCAACGACTCGTCAAAAGCTTGCTGAATGAAGCGCTTAACACTACTCATTACCCTATTTCTCCCTTGGCTGATCTGGGCGCAGACCGGTGAACAGAAGAAGATACAGGCCGTTCGTATCGACGCTCCTCCAAAAATCGATGGCGACATCTCAGATCTCATCTGGTACGAGGCACCCATTGCTACGGGCTTTACAGAACTAGAGCCGGATAATGGAGCACCTGCTCCGGAGAACATGCGTACTGAAGTCCGTATTCTATATGACGACAATGCATTGTACTTCTCATTTAAGAACTACGATGTTGATCCGGACAGTGTTCTCCGTGAACTCGGGCCAAGGGATAGCCAAGGAAAGAATACGGATTGGGTTGCCGTTTGGCTGAACCCCTATTCTGACGGTCAGAACGACATCAACTTCTTTCTTTCCGCCGCTGGAGTGCAGACCGATAGTAGAACCACTATTTACGGTGATGACATGGCCTGGAACGCGGTTTGGGAAAGTGCCGTTCAAATCACCGATTACGGATGGAGCGCTGAATTGCGCATTCCCTACTACGCCTTGAGGATTCCAGAGGCAGATGTTTTGTGGGGTTTGAACATGGGGCGTTATGTCCGACGTACACGACAGCTTTTTACCTGGAACTTTATCGACAAGAGTTTTGGTACTTACGAGCAGCAGAATGGACGTATTGAGGGGATAAAGAGCATTAAACCTCCAGTAAGATTGAGCTTCATGCCCTACGTTTCTGGATACCTGAACAACTACGATGGACAGTCCAGTACAGACTTTAATGCAGGGCTTGACCTGAAGTACGGGATCAACAACTCCTTCACTTTGGACATGACCTTGGTGCCTGATTTTGGTCAAGCTCGCTTTGACAACCAAGTCTTGAACTTGAGCCCTTTTGAAGTGCGCTTCCAAGAAAACAGGCAGTTCTTTACAGAAGGAACCGAACTCTTTAGTAAGGGAGATTTATTCTACAGTCGACGCGTTGGCGGCGTGCCCTACGATTTCAGCAGTCCCTTTGAAATCGCCGATTCAACTGGAGAAACGGTCATTAGTAACCCAGCGCAGGAACGGGTCATCAACGCTACGAAAGTTTCGGGACGGAACGCCCAGAATCTCGGAATAGGAGTTTTTAATGGAGTGACCATCAATACCTACGCGACCCTTGAGGACAGTTTGGGAAATCAGCGGGACGTCCTCACCAATCCTACCTCGAACTACAACATGCTGGTCCTGGATCAGCTCTATGGCGACAACAACTACGTCACTTTGATCAACACCAACGTGCTTCGCCAAGGGAAAGAGTATCACAATGCGAATGTCACGGGACTAATGGTTCGGCACCAAACGAAGAATAGCGCCTTAATTATTGAAGGTGACGTACGATCGAGCCAGTTATTCTACGAAGATTCCGCTTCCATTGGCTATGCGACCAATCTCTTTTTGGCGCGCGGAAAAGGAAACTGGCGATGGTTCTTTGGCCATGAGATGCTAACGGATAAGTACGACATCAATGATATGGGCTTCTTAACCAACAATAATGAACTCAATCATTTTGGTGGAGTAGAATACCTCACGTTTCAACCTACAGACTGGTACAACAACCTATATGCAGAACTATTTGCTTTCAATGGCTGGCTGCAAAATCCACTATCGTATAGATATGTCGGTGTTGGCTCTAATGCGCGGTTGACCTTCAAAAACTTCTTGACCATTGGAGGAAACTTGAATACCGATTTGTACGAGGTTCACGACTATTTCGAACCACGAGTTTCTGGTCGCTATTTGGTTCGACCCGTTAAGACCTATAGCCAACTGTGGTACTCCAGTGATTATCGGAAACCCTTTGCCTTAGATTTACGGGTTGAGAGAGCTTGGTACCAAGGATTTGGGGCGGATGACTACGGAATGACGGTCTCCCCTCGTGTTCGCGTCAACAACCATTTGAGCTTCGTTTATCGCTTTCAACACTTTTGGAACTTCAACGATGTTGGTTGGGTCAATCAAGAGGATAACGGAGACATTATTATGGGTAAGCGCGACCGAACAACCATGATTAATCAGTTGACTGCGGATTACGTTTTTGACGAAAACACCAGTATCAACTTGATTTTCCGACACTACTGGTCCACAGCGGAATACAATGATTACGGGGTTCTTCAAGACGATGGCTCATTGGTTTGGCTCGATGTATACGACGGTGATTACGATGTGAACTTCAATGCCTGGAACATCGACTTGACTTTTTCTTGGTGGTTTGCACCGGGCAGTCAAATGACCTTCCTCTATCGTCAGGCCATCCTGGCGTCCAACGACCAGCCCGATTTGAGTTTTGGGGACAACCTTCAGAATCTGTTTCAGCGCCCCCAACAAAATAACATTAGCTTGCGCATCATCTATTGGCTGGATTACAATACCTTGGTCCAGAGTCGTAAAAAATGATCCGAGCGGAAAACATCCACAAGTCCTACGAGGACCTACGCGTGCTTAACGATGTTAGCCTTGAAGTAAAGCAGGGCGAAGTTGTGAGTATTGTGGGCGCCAGTGGCGCGGGTAAAACTACCTTGCTCCAGATCCTAGGCACCCTTGATAGACCGGACAGCGGTCGAATTTTCATCAACGACCAGCGCATTGATCAGTTGAATCCCAAGAAACTGAGCGATTTCCGAAATCAGCATATTGGATTCATCTTCCAATTCCACCACCTGCTGCCGGAATTCACGGCTTTGGAAAACATCTGCATGCCTGCTTTTATTCAGCGACAAAGCAAGTCCGAAGCGGAAAAAAGAGCTCTTGAATTGCTTGGATTCCTAGGTCTATCAGATCGTCGTGATCACAAGCCCAGTGAGCTAAGTGGTGGGGAACAGCAACGAGTCGCCGTCGCTCGAGCGCTCATGAATCGTCCGGGCATAGTTTTCGCAGATGAGCCTTCGGGAAACCTCGATAGCCAAACCGCTACAGAGCTGCACGAGCTTTTCTTCCGATTGCGCGATGAATTGGGGCAAACCTTTGTGATCGTTACGCACAACACCGAGTTGGCCCTGATGGCTGATCGTTCCTTGCACATGAAAGATGGTCGCATCGATCGAGATGTGCCCCGATGAAAAAAGCAGAACTCAAGGCCTTTCTCGACGAAAAAGTCGCCGCTTACGAACATCCCTCCTTCCTGAGTGATGACCCCATTCAAATACCGCATAGCTTCTCCCTACGGGAGGATGTAGAAGTTGCTGCGTTCCTCAGCGCTACGATTGCCTGGGGACAGCGCGTAACCATCATCAACAACGCTCGAAAACTCATGGATTTGATGGGTTCAAGCCCCTATGATTTTGTCATGAACCATAAGGAAGAGCACCTCGATCGATTTTCCGACTGGTGCCACCGAACCTTTCAACCGGAAGACCTTCACTATTTCCTTCGCGCACTCAAGGAGTTGTACTCGGCCAAAGGCAGTCTAGAACCCTATTTTGCTCGGCCGCAAAGTTCTGACTTGTCCGGAGGCATTCATTCCTTTCACGAGTCGTTTTTTGCGCATCAACCTCCCCCTCGAACTCGAAAACACGTCAGTGATCCCTTCAAAGGATCCGCCGCAAAAAGACTCAATATGTTTTTGAGGTGGATGGTTCGCGATGGTGCTAAGGGTGTGGACTTTGGGCTGTGGACCAGTATTTCTCCGTCCCAGCTCTCTTGTCCTCTGGACGTGCACAGCGGAAACGTGGCGCGAAAACTTGGTCTACTTCGCAGAAAACAAAACGACTGGAAGGCCGTTCAAGAACTGGACCAATCGCTTCGTCGCCTCGATCCTGTGGATCCTGTGAAATATGACTTTGCCCTCTTTGGCTTAGGCGTATTTGAAGGCTTCTAAAGCGAATCGCTTTTCATACATTTGCCCCCAATGAAATTTGCACATCCCGAATTTCTCTATGCCCTCTTCGCACTGGCCATCCCTGTGCTCATCCACCTCTTCAATTTTCGTCGGTTCAAGACCGTGTACTTCACGAACGTTCGCTTTCTACGTGAACTTCAAGAACAGACCAAGCGACAATCCCAGCTCAAACACTACTTGGTCTTACTGAGTCGTCTTTTAGCTGTAGCCTTTTTAGTCTTTGCTTTTGCCGGGCCCTATCGGGCCGATGAGGCCCAAAGCAGCGGAACACAAAGCTTTGTCTCGCTATACATGGACAATTCGTTCAGCATGGACGGACAGAGCTCTGAAGGCCGATTACTCGACGTGGCGAAACAGCGGGCCGTAGAAGTCGTGGAAAGCTATGGAAGCACCGATCGCTTCCAAATCTTGACCAATGATTTTGAAGGGCGTCATCAGCGCTGGATTACCCAGGAAGCAGCCGTCAATGAGTTGGAGCAAATTGAGTTGAGTCCACAGGTTCGCCCTCTAGAGCAAGTGTACCGCCGTCAAGCTGATTTGCGATCTGAGATGGATCGCGACGGGGTATTTGAACCTATTTGGTTCAGCGATTTTCAACGGAACGGAAACGAATTCTCCTCTTGGCAACCCGATTCCGCATTTTCAGTTCGCTGGGTCCGCTTTGAACCTGAGATAGAGCAAAATCTATACATCGACAGTGTTTCATTCGACCGGCCCTTGCGTCAACCCGACCAAAACGAAGTATTGCGCGTTTGGGTACGGTTTTCAGGCGCAGAAGCTCGAACGGACATCCCTCTACGCCTCTTGCTCAATGGACAGCAAAAGGCGCTCAGCACCTTTAGTATTGAGCCTGGAGAGCGCAAAGAAGTTGTACTGAGCTACCTCAATGGAGGTCCTGGTTTTTATCGAGGAGAGGTTCAATTAGAAGATTACCCGATCACCTTCGACGATCGGTTCTTCTTTCAATACGAAGTTCGGGAGCAGGTGTCCGTCTTGGAATTGCAT
Organism: Cryomorphaceae bacterium; assembly: GCA_017798125.1. NCBI lineage: Bacteria > Pseudomonadati > Bacteroidota > Flavobacteriia > Flavobacteriales > Cryomorphaceae > Cryomorphaceae bacterium. Next base: position 1,963,287 of record CP059070.1, on the reverse strand, counting down.
GAAGATGTTTATTCAGCCAGCCCACTGACCCTGCTCTTTCAGCGATCGGAGTTTCAATATGACCGAGTATCGGTGCAGGCCGTGGACTACGCGCGCTTGGGACGGTACGATCTCGTGGTCCTGAACAACCCTAAGAATCTTTCAACAGGTCTCGCCGGAGAACTCAACCGCTTTATGGAAGCGGGAGGTACGGTTGCTTTGTTCGCAGGACCGAATAGCTCGGGATTGGAGTTGTTGGGTGAATTAGGATTAGGGGGCGCAATGAAGGATTCCGTCAAACTCAATAAGATCGAATATCGTCATCCACTCTTTGCGGATGTATTTGAGGCTCAGCCCGAGCGTATGGATTTCCCTCAGGTTTTTGAGTACCGCCCAGCGGTTATCGCGCCGCAGGCGCAAATCCTGATGGAAATGGAGAACGGGCTTCCCTATTTGTACCGTTTGCCGAAAGAGAATGGACAGTTGTTCGTCTTTGTAACGGACTTGCAGAACGCCTCTGGGAATTTCCCGAGACACGCGCTCTTCCCGCCAACGCTGTACAATTTGGCCTATTTGAGTGTTCCAGAACCGGCGCCTTACTATTCGCTGGGGCGAGAAGAATTGGTTGAGCTCAAAGGTGTAGCGGATGCCTCCGAGAGTGGGGATGATCCTTTCCGGCTTGAAGGTGAGGCACTGAGCGCAATTCCGGCACAACGGATCCAGCGTGGAGCACTTTTGCTGGAAACGGCTGAATCCGTGGAGGACGCAGGATGGTACCAGCTCAAAAGAAAAGACAGCACCTATGCCTACTTGGCCTTCAACTATGACCGTCGCGAGAGTGATCCAGCGGTTTGGACCAGCGAAGAATTGGAAAATGCAACGCTAGACTGGCCCGAAAATGCCCGCCAACAGTATGTCGGTGAACGTTCTCAACTAGCGGGTATGCTGCAAAAAGATAGCCTGGGAAGGTCGTTTTGGAAACTGTGTATTCTCTTAACTTTGTTGTTCGTACTGATAGAAGTACTGCTCCTTAAATTCTGGAAGTGATGAAATTACTGCTACGCTCTGTGCAGGTCATCGACCCGCAATCGCCCTGGAACGGAAAAACCGTGGACGTGGAATTAAAAAATGGTCGCGTTAGCGCCATTGGAGGCAAGCTTTCTCTTTCAAGCGGATTCAAAGAAATTGACGGTGCTGGGAAATGCCTTTCCCCTGGATGGCTGGATCTTCAAGCGGACTTTGCCGAACCGGGCACAGAATGGCGAGAAGACCTGAGTACCGGAGCTGAAGCGGCGGCACGCGGCGGGTTTACTGGAGTTTGCTTGAGTCCTTTGACTTCGCCTGTGGTCGACAACAAAGCGGGAGTCGAATACTTCACACGCCGTTCAGGGGATACGGTCGTTGAACTCTTACCTAAGGGTTCTTTGACGGTTCACGCCGCTGGGGAGCAAATGGCCGAACTCTTCGACATGCACCAAAGCGGAGCGGTTGCGTTCAGCGACGATTATCGCGCCGTGACGAATCCGAACCTCATCAAACTGGGTCTGCTCTATACCCGCGATTTTAACGGGCTAGTCATGAGTTTTCCACACGAACCAAACATCTGTGGAAAGGGGGTCATGAATGAAGGGCCGGAAAGCACCTACCTGGGCTTGAAAGGTATGCCCAAAATGGCGGAAGAGATTATAGTTCAGAGAGACCTCGACCTTGCGGAATACACCGGAGGACGTCTTCACATACGCACGATTTCAACGGCCAAGAGCGTTGAATTGATTCGACGCGCAAAAGCCAAGGGCTTAAATGTGACCGCCGACGTATCCGTCGCTCATATCGCCTTTACAGATGGTGAGCTGCGCGATTATGATACGCGCTGGAAAATTCTACCTCCACTGCGGGAGGAGGTCGATCGCAAAGCCTTGATTGCCGGATTGAAAGACGGCACCATAGATGCCGTAACCACGAATCACAAGCCTCAAGACATTGAGACTAAAAAATGTGAATTTGACCTCGCGAGCTTTGGAATGATTGGCTTACAAACCGCCTATTCACTTCTTCGCCGTGAATTCTCGGACGAAGACTGCGTCCGCCTTCTAGGAATTCAACCGAGACAGGTTCTTGGCCTGGATGCGCCGACCATCGACGTCGATGCTGAGGTGAACTACACCCTCTTCGACCCTAAGGCCAAATGGAACTTCACCGAAAGTGAGGTGGCTTCTAAATCAAAAAACTCCCCGCTGTTGGGCAGGGAGTTCTCTGGAAAAGCGATTGGCGTGCTTCGCGGGAAGCACTCCGTATTCTTTTAATTATTGCTTGACAAACGTCTTGGTTTGAACCGTGCCGCTGGCGCTGAGTACCAATTGGTACGTACCGCGAGCCAATCCCTGCACGTTCAAGCGAACCTTGTGATTCCCAGAATCATAGGCCCCGAGCTCTTCTTGAATAAGTACACGGCCGGTGATGTCCACAACTTGAGCCGTCAATTCTTGATTGTTGTGCAAGTCAAAATCCAAGGTCAATTCTTGGGCCACTGGGTTCGGGTAAATGCTCAAGGCACTCACCTCTGATTCTTCCAAACCAATGCTGGATGATTCCCATACCTCTAAATCGTCGATAGCCGCTTCAACTACCGCTCCTGGATCAAAGTCTGAAGCCACGAAACGAATACTTACGGTGCCTGTTGGCGTCATGAAATCAGAAACGCGGTGTACCGCACGTCTCCAACTTTGATCCCAAGCACGTGTATTCTCAATTTCCGTCCAAGTGGCGCCTCCATCATTAGACATGTACACAATCCAAGGATCCGTTCCCGGGTTGCTTCCCGTATTGTTGGAGAACCAACGGTAGTAGGAAATCAGAGGATCTGTATATCCCGTCAAATCAAGTTCGGGAGAAATCAACGTCGTCTCTCCCCCATCAACATCATCTTGGGTGAAAATTCCACCTCCGCTGTTTCCAGTCACTGCACAAATAAAGCCTCCAGGGGTATTTTGAGATCCTGGCTGCACTTCTCCGGCCGATGGATCATTTCCCGCATAGGTTGGATCGGGCACATCAATAGTCCACATACCCGTTGTAGCACCGTCTGAAGCCAGACCTTCCGTCCAGTTACCTTGATTGAAGTCAAAGTCCTCTATGTGCATTTGGTTGTAGCCCACCAGGATATTATAGGACAAGTTACGTTGTTCAGGGTCTGAATTACTCGCCTTTGATGGTGTCTCAATGGCGGAAAGGCCGTTGACGTCATCCAAGGTCACGTAGTAATCAATGATGGTACCCGAAGGTTGTGCAGGAATCTGCCCCTCGTAGTTAATCCCTGAGGTATTGGTCATTGGAACCGTATTCCACGCACCGTTTCGATCGATTTGGTAATGAGCGGTAACCCCACCGAAATACTGGTTGAATTGCACGTTCACCGCAGCAGAAAGCGTGATGGATTGATTGATGGCTGCACTGGCTACTGGAGCGTGTGTGAGATCAATGATACCCATTAAGGTTATTCCGTGATCGTTGAATCCGCGGGTAATTCCCAATCCATTTGGCGTTCCGTTGGTGATGTCGTTATCTCCTCCATTCGCAACTACGTCATCAGCCGCTAGAGTTTCCAGAAGAACGTCGTAGTACAACTGCCCTGTTCCGCTCAACGTGTGTGGCTGCATGGGCAAACCGAACCATCCTTGAGACCAGATATACGTGATGGAGTCCATGTCCAAGCCCGTGTATCGGAAGCTGTCCCAGAACGAACCCGCAATGATCTCTCCATCATTGTGCACTTGACCACTCCAGTCGTCGGGATAAACCTTCAAACCCTGATCGTAACGTCGAATAGAGCTACTGGTATCGTTTGGATTAATCCCTTGAGCTAAGATGCTGTCCTGTGTTATGGAAATTCCCCATATGTCCGCATACCCCTCATTCATTCCTCCATTAGAAAAGGAAACACCGTTGGACGAATAAAATCGGCCATTAATTCCGTGCCCGTATTCGTGGTAAACTACATCCTTCACTTGTGCTAGTGAATAGCAGCTCGTTGCGGCCGTGTAGAAGTTGATGGAAGAGCCATCGTAGAACGCATTACACTGATGCGGTGTGATTTCAATATTACACGGCAGGGGTAAATCTAAACCCGTAAAATTCGGGAAGAACCTTTTCATGTGGTTGTGGACCAACTCCGTGTGGTAATAAGCAGAACGTGCCTCAACAGTGAAGAGGTCTGAAATATCAAGGGTGTCCGAAGTAGGTGTTACACTCAGGGTTGCACTTGCAACAGGTAGAATAGTCGGATCTATACGAACGGATACCCACTCTCCACGGAGCTTAATGATTACGTTAGATGGGTTGTTGAGCGTTGCAACAAAGTCTCCAAATGCATCCGCTTGAATGGTCGTTCCATCTATATCCACTTCAACATTACCAAAGGGCTCCTTTGTCTGTGGCTCCCATACACGTCCGGTGCGAACATCTCCATGCACGTGCGTGGTGTCATTGGTCATCGTATGCACCTTATTCTCGCGGTAGAGTACTGTTCCGTCGTTCACGTCCACGTAGGTGGTGTAGATGGCCGGGATGTCTTGTTGGGAATAGACCGTAAATTCTGCAATCTTGTGGTATTCGTAAACCCCATCACCAGGGAAAGGATAAATGAAATAGTCTTCAAAGTCCACATCCGTCACGTTCGGAAGACCAGCCGTAGCAAAGCCCTCAAGAGCTCCCTGAGAAAGTTCGCTTCCTCCAGGAAGAGTAATGCTTGGGTGTACGTCAAGACCAAAAAGAACCAGTCGTCCATCTTTCGTGAATTTGAAATCGGCACGAGCATTCTTGATCAGCAAACCTTGATGGCGCTGCTGCAAAATGAGGTGCTCGTAGTCGGCCGTTTCTGTTTTGGTCAAAAATTCCAATTCGTTCATCGGAATTTGCCAATCTCCAAAAGAGGTGGTCAAGAAAGACTTAGCTGTCGCCTCTGAAGCTACTCCTAAAGAAAATGGAGTACCAAAAGCTCGGTGAGGAAGCCCTGTGCGCTCGTCAAATCGAGCCATCCAGTTCGGTTGATCGGAAATGAAGTTCTGCCAAACCGGACCGTTGGTCAAAGCTTGCTGAACAGCTAAACTCGGGAGTTGATTGTCGTACTGATATCCGATGCGATAGGCATCTTGGTCGTGTTCACCCCCCGCAAAAGCGGACAATGAGAAAAGAGCTGCCGCAAGACAACTGAGTAGAGATCTTCTTTTCATTCGGTGTAATGTTGGGTTATCGAACTCCGAAGTTAACTTATTCGGAGCACTCATAGTTCAATACGTCGGATTTTCCACTAACGTTGGCAGGGATCTTAAAGCCTGATCGTCAGCCCATCCCACGCCAAATTCACGTTATCCGGAAGCTCAGGAGAGACTTCCTCGTGCCGGCCCAACTGATGACTGATATGGGTAAAATACGCCTGCTCAGGCTTCAATCGCTCCACCCATTCGAGCGCCTCACTCAATGAAAAATGGCTGTAGTGTGGCTCCCGTCTAAGTGCATTCAACACCAGCACTTTACTTCCTTCCATCAGCTTCTGCGCCTGCGGCGCGATGTCATTGGCATCCGTCACATAAGTAAACCCACCGAAGCGGAACCCGTACACCTGAAGGTCGCGATGCATGACCGAAATAGGCTGGATATCGTGACCCATGATCGTGAAAGCGGAGTCGGTCAATCGTCGGAATTCAATGGCCGGAACGCCCGGATAGTCTCCAAAGGCATAACTGAACCGTTCGCGAATGTCTGCTTCCGTGTGGTCCGAAGCGTATAAAGGCATCGGGGTCCTCTGAAAATAGTTAAAGGCACGAACGTCGTCGAGACCAGCCACGTGATCCGTATGCTCATGTGTATACAGCACGGCATCCAACTTTTTTACACCCGCTCGAAGCATTTGAAACCTAAAATCAGGCCCCGTATCCACAACCAGAGTACAATCCTCCCACTCCACCAAAATGGAGCTCCGGAGTCTCTTATCGCGCGGGTCCGAAGATTGGCAAACGGAACAATCGCACCCAATCATAGGTATTCCTTGTGATGTGCCAGTTCCCAGAAAGGTGATTTTCATGGGGGTAATTTATGATTTATAGGGTGGGTCTTATACCTTTGTTTTAACGTACGCTTCAAATATGGATCGAATCATTCTCCCGACCAAGCAGAAAGCGCTTCAAATCAACTTGGACTCGGACATCTACGGGACCTTTGCAGAGATTGGAGCGGGACAGGAAGTTGTTCGCCATTTCTTTAGAGCTGGTGGGGCTTCTGGGACCATCGCGAAAGCGATGAGCGCATACGACAAGGACTTTTCAGACGCTATTTACGGAAAGGGATCAGACAATCGGTACGTGACCGAGCCGCGTTTGCGCCAGATGCTCAAACAAGAGTACGGACTAATGGTCGAGCGATTGGACCGCCAAAAGTTCCCGACCAAGCGCTTCTTTGCTTTCTCCGACACCATTGCGACGATCAACTTTGCAAAGACGTTTAAAGGCCATGGCTGGCTAGGGATTCGCTTTCAGATAGAACCCGATACAGAGCCCTCTGAAATCGTAGTGCATATTCGGATGCACGAGAACAATGCGCGCGCTCAGCAAGAGAGTATTGGTACATTAGGTGTTAACCTGATCTACGGTGCCTACTACTTCTACCGAGATCCTAAGAAATTACTTCTTTCCCTCTACGACAACCTCAGCCGAGAGCAGATTGAAATTGATATGATCAATTTTCTCGGTCCTGTCTTTGGGAAGGTCGATAACCGTTTGATGAGCCTTCAGCTGGTGAAAAACGGCATGACAGACGCCGTTATCTTTGGCCCAGACGGAAAAAACATTCAGCCTTCAGATCTTTTGTACAAGAAAAACATCTTGACGCTGCGCGGGTCATTCCGTCCGGTGACCAAGGTGAACATTGACATGATCAAGAATGGCTACAAGCTCTTCGTCAAAACCAAGCGCGTACAAAAGGACAAATTGCAAGTGCTGTTCGAGATCACCTTGCACAACTTGAGTATGGACGGCTCTTTGGATGAACAGGATTTCATTGATAGAGCAGACATCCTGTGTAGCTTGGGTCAGACGGTACTGATCTCGAACTACAAGGAATACTACAAACTGGTGGAGTACTTCTCGAGATTCACCAAGGCCCGCATGGGCTTGATCATGGGGGTTAATAACCTTTTGGAGATTTTCGACGAAAGCTACTACCGCGATCTCAGCGGTGGTATCATGGAGGCCTTTGGAAAGCTCTTCAATCGAGATTTAAAGGTATTCCTCTATCCATACCAGCCGAACAAAGAAGAAAATCTATTGAACAGCAAGAATCTGAAGGTGCACCCACGCCTCAAGCCCTTGTATCAGTATCTTCTTTACAATCGTAGAATTGAGGATATCGAGCATTTCGATCCTGAAATCCTACAGATTTTCTCTCCTGCTGTTCTGAGCATGATTCGAAATGGAGAACCCGGTTGGGAAAAGATGATTCCACCCTATGTGGACAACATCATCAAGGAAAAAAGACTCTTCGGCTACACCGAACCTGTTGAAGAAAAGGTTGAGAGCGAATAAGATTTATTCGTTGTACAGTCTAATGATTTGCCCGACGGCGTAATCCACTTCCTCTTCTGTATTGTAACGACTAAAGCTCAGGCGTACGGCCGGACGCTCCGGATTACTACCTATTGCGGTCAACACATGCGAGCCAACGTTGCTGCCGGATGAACAGGCGCTTCCTCCAGATACGCATACCCCTAGGATGTCCAAATTAAAGAGCAGCATGCTGCTGGCCTCATTCTCGGGTAAGCAAATATTCAGCACTGTGTAGAGACTGCGGTCAAGATTGTCGCTATCGCCATTGAATCGAACATCATTAATACCAGCTTTCAAACCATCAATGGCTCTTCGCTTCAAGGATTCGACAAAAGCACGATGCCCTTCCAAATCCTCATAGGAGAGCTCCATGGCCTTAGCCAAGCCTACAATACCGTATACGTTTTCCGTTCCGCCCCGCATGTTGCGTTCTTGAGCTCCTCCATGAATGAAAGGTTCTTGAGCCAGTCCTTTTCGGATATACAAGAATCCGATTCCCTTTGGGCCGTGAAATTTGTGCGCAGCACAGGTAATGAAATCGACGTCCGTATTCGCTAGGTCAAATCGATAATGCGCCATAGACTGCACCGTATCGGAGTGAAATAATGCTCCGTGCTCTCGGCACATTCTACCGACTTCTTCCAAAGGAAGCAGATTGCCAATTTCGTTATTGGCATGCATCAAAGACACCAGGGTCTTGGTGGACTCATCGGAAAGAAGGCGTTCCAAATCTTCCAGGTCAACGTGGCCTTTATCGTCCAGTTGCACATGCACCACCTCCACTTCACCGTGCGCACCTAAATGATCTACCGTGTGCAGTACCGCATGGTGTTCAACAGAAGAAGAAATAATTCGGCGAACACCGTGATCACGAACCGCGCAGTAAATCGCCATATTATCGGCTTCCGTTCCACCTGAGGTGAAAAACAGCTCTCCTGGAGTGCAATTGAGGAAGCGGGCAATCTGCTTACGCGCCAATTCTACCTTTGTCCGGGACTCGCGTCCCTTGGCGTGCGTAGAACTCGGGTTTCCAAAATGATCGCGCATGACCGGCACCATAGCATCGATCACCTCAGGGGCGATCGCCGTTGTTGCCGCGTTATCTAAATAGACTTTCATAGTTTCAGGTTAGGGCCAAGACCTCGTCGCGGAATCGATCTGCGAGCGCTGACGCACCTTCTGGTGATCCACTCTCCGAATACACGCGAATAATGGGTTCCGTGTTTGACTTCCGCAAATGTACCCACTCTTGCGGAAAATCAATCTTTACTCCGTCAATGGTGGTTGGAGCGAGATCGGCATACTTCGACGCCATTTGATCCAATAGTCCGTCCACGTCCATACCGGGTTGCAGTTGAATCTTCTGCTTGCTCATGAAGTAGCTGGGGTAGCTTGCTCTGAGCTCGGTCATTTTCTTTTGACCTTTGGCGAGGTGTGATAAGAAAAGCGCTACGCCAACTAAGGCATCTCGACCGTAGTGTAAGGCGGGTAGAATAATTCCCCCGTTCCCTTCTCCACCAATGGTGGCGTTGGTCTCTTTCATGGCCTTAACAACATTCACCTCCCCAACGGCGGAAGCCGTGTAGCTTTGTCCGTGGTTTTCGGTCACATCCCGCAAAGCACGAGAGGACGACATATTACTCACGGTGTTTCCGGGCTTAACGCTCATGTAGTAATCTGCACAGGCGACCAGAGTGTACTCTTCACCAAACATGGATCCATCCTCAGAAATAAAAGCTAAGCGATCGACATCAGGATCGACCGTAACTCCCAGGTCACAGCCATTCTCCACTACGGCAGTACTCAAATCCGTCAAGTGCTCAGCTAAAGGCTCAGGATTATGCGGAAAATGACCCGTAGGCTCGCAATAAAGCGCTGTGACTTTGCGCACTCCTAAGGCTTCCAAAAGCATCGGTATCGCAATTCCTCCGGTGGAATTCACTCCGTCCACAGCGATAGAGAAATCAGCGGAACGTATGGCCTCCACATCAACTCCTTCGAGTCTAAGCACAAGGTCAATGTGTCGTTGGATATAGTCTTCTTTCCGTTCTACGGTACCGAGCTCTAAAACGGGCACGTAGTCAAAGTCTTCCGCCTCTGCTAAAGCCAAAACTTCCGCTCCCTTTTCTGCATCCAAAAACTCCCCTTCACTGTTGAGCAGCTTTAGAGCATTCCATTCGATTGGATTGTGGCTGGCCGTGAGAATGATTCCTCCGTCCGCTTTTTCGAGCGGAACAGCTACCTCGACAGTAGGTGTAGTACTCAGGTCCAAGTCGACTACGTCTATTCCTACCGAGCGCAAACTGGCCACGACCAAATCCTGAACGATAGGCCCGCTGATTCGACCGTCGCGTCCAACGACTACGCGGGGCTTGGAACTGCCACTTTGGCGCTTAATCATCGTGCCGTAGGCACTGGCAAACTTAACCGCGTCTACCGGCGTTAAATTATCGGACACTTTGCCACCTATTGTGCCCCGAATTCCCGAAATACTCTTGATTAACGGCATGGAATGGATTTTGCTGTCCAAAGATAGATTTTCGAATATGCTTTTCCATACCTGGTTGTTAAGAACTTTGAATAAGTCTGTTCTCAATTCAACTGGATAAGGGGTATTTTCGGAGAAACGAGTAACCTCCGGACTATATGGATTACGAAGAATTTGAAGCAACCGAAGAGCTGATTGAGCGCTTCGAGCAAATGTTGAAGGATGATTCGGTGGTGTTTTTCGACGTACACGAGTTTGAAGCCCTAGCGGATCACTATATGATGACGGGAAGCCTGAAGAAGGCTCTGTTGACGACCAAATACGGTGTTCAGCAGCACCCTAATGCCGTGAATCTGCCTCTGAAGCGCGCACAGCTTTTGGCGGCTTACAATCGGACCGATGAAGCACTCGTTGAATTGCAACGGGCTGAGGGATTGGATCCCTATAATGAAGAGCTCTTCATTTCCCGTGGGATGATCTTTTCCAAGAAGGGATTGTCGCATCAGGCTATTCGGATGTTTGAGAAGGCCATTGAGATGTCTGATACCCCTCCTGCTGATGTATACATGCTTCTGGGAAATGAGTATCAGAACTTGAAGCAATACGAACAAGCTATTGAGTACTACAAGTTAGCCTTGCACCACGACGGGGAGGATGAGCTGGCCTTGTACAACATCGCCTATTGCTTTGAATTGGTCGATGATAATGCTGAAGGACTCAAGTTTTTCCAAGAGTTCCTGGAAGAGAACCCTTACTCCGAGATTGGATGGTATCAAATGGCTGTCGCGTGGCACAACGAAAGCAATTTCGAAGAAGCCCTGCGTGCTGTTGAATATTCCATCGTCATTGACGACCAATTTGCCGCGGCCTACCACGAAAAGGCCTCCATTCTGGAGGACATGGAAAACTATGAGGGCGCTATTGAAGTCTACAAAGAACTCATTGAATTGGATTCGCCCACGGGCATTTCCTACCTCAAGATTTCCAATATCTACAAGCGAATGGGAAATCCGCGTGCGGCGCTGGTCTACTCTATTAAAGCCACACACGAAGATCCTTCTTTGGACGAAGCTTGGATGGAGCGCGGATTGCTCCTCGATGAAATTGGAAAGCTGTCTGAAGGGATATACTTTATTCGGAAAGCGACCGAACTCTGCCCCGAAAACGCTGACTACCAATTTATTTGCGGTACCAGCAACCGGAAACTGGGCTTCCTTGGTGAGGCTCGAGTAAACTTCCAGAAGGTGCTGGATTTAGGTCATATTGAACCGCGCGTTTGGATCAACTTCGCAGACTTGCTCATTGAACTGGAAGAGTACGAAGGTGCCATGCAAAAGCTGAGTAAAGGTATTGAGCTCAACCCGGAGGATGCAGCCTTAAACTTCACGTATGCAGGCTATCTCTTCTTGATTGGCTCGGATGACGAAGCGGCAGGATTCCTCGAAAATGCACTACATTTGAACGGCGAGGTTGGGCCTGATTTCCTCAAGCATTTCCCATTGTTGATTGAAAACGAACAGGTCGTCGCCTTGCTGAACAAGTACCAAAGCTAAGGACCCACCATGTTGAATGAAATGGCACCGGCGCGATTGCTCGAAATGATCGAGCAAAATGAAAGCGTGTACATCATTGATATCCGAGAAGATTACGAATATGAAGACGGTCATTTGCCCTGTGTGCACATGCCCATGGAAACCGTTTTCGAGCGGGCCGATGAACTACCCAAAGATCGCCCCGTAGTTGTCTATTGCCAGTCCAGCAAACGCTCCAGTGCAATGGTGTACATGCTGCAACGAGAACTCGGCTTGGACAATATTTATTCCCTCACGGGCGGTTACGCCGCCATTGCTGAACTCGCCAACTGATGCGCAACACCAAAGATTACGGATTACTCATTCTCAAAGGTATGGGGATGGGTGCGGCCGATGTAGTACCCGGAGTTTCGGGTGGTACCATCGCCTTCATTTCTGGCATCTACGAGGAACTCATCAACACGCTCAAATCCATAGACCTCGCAGCCTTGCGACTTCTGCTGAGCGGGAAAATAGGCGAGTTCTGGAAAGCGATCAACGGAAACTTCTTGGCTTCCGTCTTCGGCGGCATTGCCATCAGCGTCTTGAGCTTGGCCCGGGTACTGGGCTACCTATTGGAGAATCACCCCGTGTTGATTTGGTCCTTCTTCTTTGGACTCATTCTCGCCTCCGCCCTGCTTGTCGGTCGAAAAATTGGTTCCTGGAAAGGCGCCAACATCATTTCTTTAGTGTTGGGGGCCATTATCGCCTTCTACATCACCGTGGCAGCGCCGGCGACAACACCTACCGCTTTGTGGTTTGTCTTCTTAAGCGGAGCCTTGGCCATCTGCGCCATGATTCTTCCGGGTATCAGCGGTAGCTTCATCCTCTTACTCTTGGGTCAGTACCGCCATATCCTCGATAGTATTAGTGCCCTACGGGCCGATGTCCTCGCCGTCTTCCTTGCCGGATGTGCCGTGGGTTTGTTGAGCTTTTCGCGCCTATTGAGCTGGATGTTCGATCGCTACCACGATCTGACCGTGGCCTTGCTCACTGGGTTTATGATTGGATCGTTGAACAAAGTTTGGCCATGGAAACAGGTGCTTTCCACTCGTGTCGATAGCCACGGTGAAGAAGTTCCGTTCCTCGAAAAAAGTGTACTCCCCCAAGCTTTTGACGGAGACCCTCAAGTCCTTGCCGCCGTTGGGCTCGCCGTCTTTGGATTCGCCTTGATTTACTACCTTGAACGCCTTTCCACACGGAAACCGGCGGCTGAATGAACGACTTCCGATCCTTCTTAATTTTAGTGCTCAAAGCCACCCTCATGGGCGCCGGAAACATTATTCCCGGAGTCTCGGGTGGCACTATAGCCCTCGTCGTCGGGATCTACGAAGATTTCATCAACTCCTTGCGACGCCTCGACCTCAAGGCCCTGACCCTATTGGTTCAAGGACGATTCTCGGAATTCAACCTCTATATCAACGGCCGTTTTCTCCTTGCCGTCATCATTGGAATAGTTCTCAGCGTATCCCTGATCGCTCAAGTCTTCGAATACTTGTTTGAGCACTATCCCGTTTTCATCTGGTCACTTTTCTTTGGCCTAATTCTAGGCTCGGTTTACTTTATTGGCCGAAACATTGAGCGTTGGACACCCGGAGCCAAGCTATGGTCTGGGATTGGCTTCGTTATTAGCATTTCCTTAGCCTTTCTCCCTCAAGCGCAGGAAAATCCGGCCTGGTGGTATGTACTGATTTGTGGAGCCGTGAGTATTTCTGGCATGACGCTTCCTGGGATCTCGGGCTCATTCTTGCTCATTCTAATGGGGAACTATGAGCTCCTTTTAATCGATAGCGTTACGAACTTCAACGTGCCGCTTCTCAGTCTCTTTATCGCTGGGAGCATCGGGGGTCTTATTGGCTTGTCCAATGTATTGTCCTGGTTGCTTCGCAAGCATCATGACCGAACGATGGCCTTACTCACAGGATTTGTCTTGGGCTCACTATTGATTATTTGGCCTTGGCAACGCCCATTGAAAACGGCCATTGACGCCGATGGACAAGAGATCGTTCTACTTTATGCGCGCTATTGGCCAGACTTCGGTCTAGGACACACCTGGGCGGCCATCGGCATCATGCTATTGGGCCTTGGACTCATTTTCGGGCTGGAATACTCCGCAAATCGCTCTGAATCATGAAGCGTCTTGGCCTGATTGGACATCCTTTGACTCACAGCTTTAGCGAGCGCTACTTCAGCGAAAAGTTCTTTCGAGAAGGCCTTCAGGATTGGGCCTATGAGCTCTATGACCTGCCTAACTTACCTGACGATCTATACGCCTGGTGGTCACAGCAAACGGGACTTGTCGGTATCAACGTCACCATTCCATACAAAGAGCGCGTCCTGAATTTTGTGCCCCCGGAACGTCAAACAGAGCACGTGCGGGCCATTGGAGCCGCCAACACCTTGGTGATGGATTCTAATGACCAGGCCCTACGGGCCGAGAATACCGACTGGCGCGGGTTTCTAGAAGCCTTAGACCAAGATCAAGTCTTAAGCTCTGGACGACCTGCGCTCATTTTGGGGAACGGTGGTGCTTCCAAGGGCATTCAATATGCACTGGCCCACCTAGGTATCGATTATGCCATTGCCCATCGGGCCGCAGGCCCAGAGAACATCCTCTACGAAGATTTAGTTGGGCAAATGGAACAGTTTGGACTCATTGTCAACACCACACCACTGGGCACCTATCCCAAGGAGGAAACCTACCCACCCCTTCCCTATGAGGAGGTGAGTGAACAGCACTACTATTTTGATCTGGTTTATCGGCCCGAAAAGACGGCGGCGATGAAGATGTGTGACCTGCGTGGAGCCTACGTTCAGAACGGATATGGGATGCTTGTTTCGCAGGCCGAAATTGCCTGGTCTTTTTGGCGCGAATTCTACGGATAGATTCGTTAAATTTGCACTCCTTTGCCCGAAAATCAGGGCATTTCAGAAGAAATTCAAGATGACAGAAGAAAATAAATCCCCGGAAAATTCGGCTGAAGAAACAGCAGCTCAGGACCTTACACCGGAGGTAAAAGAAGATATTCAAGAAGAGCCCACTGAGGGGGCCGCTGAAACCGAAGTTGCAGAGGTGACGGCGGAGACCGAGAAGGTTGAAGAGGTCCTCCCTGCCGAAGAAAAATCAGCTGAAGATGATATCGAAGCAGGATCAGAAGAAGATTCGACGCTGGAAGAAGTAGATGATGAAACTTCGGAAGAAGACGAGGCAGAAGAAGTTGAAGAAGAGGCCGTTATCAAACTCCCAGATCTTGAACCGATGAGCCTGGAAGCGCTTTATACGCTTACGCAGAATTTGGTTCAGGAGCACCCCGTGCAGAGCATTAAGGAGCACGTCGATCAAATCAAACACCACTTCTTTACCAAAGCAAAGGCTGAACGACTGGTTCATCTAGAGGCCTTTGTCGCCGAGGGAGGAAATGAGATTGACTTTGAGTTTGAACAGCCCATTAGGGATCAATTCAAGCAGCTGATTGACACCTATCGCAAGGAGCGCCAAGCCTACATGAAAGACTTGGAGAAGCGTTTGAATAACAACTTGAAAAAACGCGAAGAGATTATCGAGTCCATCAAGGGCTTGCTTCAGAGCGAGGAGAAGTTTTCCGAAACGTTCCAGCATTTTCGTGAGCTTCAAGGTCAATGGCGCGAGGTTGGGCCTGTACCACGGGCATCGAGCAGTGAAGTGTGGCGTACCTATCATCACCACGTTGAAAACTTCTATGACTACCTACGTCTGAACGACGAGCTTCGCGACCTAGACTTCAAGAAGAACTTAGAGCACAAGGAGCAATTGATTGCGAAAGCTAAGGAGCTTGCCGCCTTGGAGAATGTACACGAAGCCTTCAAGGGCCTTCAAGAGTTGCACAAAGAGTGGAAAGAAGAAGGTGGACCGGTAGCCAAAGAGCACCGCGAGACCATTTGGGAAACCTTCTCTGCGATTACCAAAGAAATCCACGATAAGCGCCATGCCCACTATGACAAGCTCAAAGGGGAATGGGAAGAGCACCTGAAGACGCGTCATGCCATTTGCGAAAAGATTGAAGCGATTGCCAAAGAGCAGATTGATTCGCACGGGAAATGGCAAAACAAGATCAAGGAGGTCCGTTCCTTGGCCGACGAATTCAGAGCAGCGGGGCGCGTACCTAAGGCCAAGAGCACTGAGGTTTGGAATCGCTTTCGCGAGGCACTCCGCCAATTCAACCACGCCAAAAACGAATTCTACAAAGGCCTCAAAGACGAATACAAACAACACTTGGAGCAGCGTCAGGCCTTGATCGAGAAGGCGGAAGCACTGAAAGACAACGAGAACTGGAAGGAAACCGCCGAGGCCTTGAAGAAACTTCAGCGCGAATGGAAAAAAGTGGGGGCTGTTGCTCATTCGGACAACCAGAAAACGTGGAAGAAATTCCACGACGCATGTGATCACTTCTTCTCGCGCCGTAAGGCGCACTTTGCAGAGCAAGACGCGGCTTATGAAGCGAACTACACCGCAAAGGAAAAACTGATGGCCGAATTGGAGGCCTACGCACCCGAAGCAGATTCAGGTAAGGCCGTAGCCACACTGAAGGACTTTATGGCTCGTTGGCGCGAGATTGGTTTTGTTCCGAGAGGGAAAATGGGCATCGACAAGAACTGGCGTCAATTGGTGGATTTGAAATTCGATCAGTTGAAACTCAGTGGAAAGGAAAAAGGCGCCGCTCGATTCAAGAATAAAATCGAAATCCTAGCCGCGAAAGGAGGCCGTGACCTGAATCGGGAAAAGGATCAGATTAAAAGAGAACTGAACGGCGCTCAGGATGAACTGCGCACCCTTGAAGCGAACATCCAACTCCTCTCTCCTACTGGCAATAAAAGCAACCCGCTCGTTGCTCAAGTTGAAAAGAGCATTGCCGAGCAGCGCGTGAAAATTGAGCAATTGCGAGATAAAATGAAGCTCGTTCGCGAAGTAGAGAAAAATGAAGCGGGTGAATAAGGGATGAAGTTTAAACTTGAATCGGATTTTAAACCCACAGGAGATCAACCTCAGGCCATTCAAGAGCTCAGTGATGGTCTTCGGAATGGAGACACCTCACAGGTCCTACTTGGGGTTACCGGTTCGGGAAAGACCTTTACGGTCGCGAATGTCATACAGGAAGTTCAGCGACCGACCCTCATTTTAAGCCACAACAAAACGCTTGCAGCTCAGCTCTACGGGGAATTCAAACAGTTCTTCCCCAATAATGCCGTGGAGTATTTTGTGAGCTATTACGATTACTACCAACCAGAGGCGTTTATACCCGTCTCTGGAACCTACATTGAAAAAGATCTGAGCATCAACGATGAAATCGAGAAGCTCAGACTGAGTGCTACTTCTTCTCTCCTATCGGGCCGCCGGGACATCATCGTCGTGGCCTCGGTAAGCTGTATATACGGTATCGGTAACCCCGAAGAATTCAACAACAATGTCATTGAGCTTGCTCAAGGGCAGGTCATTCCGCGCAACAAATTCCTACATCAGTTGGTCGGGAGCTTGTATGCGCGTACGGAGGCCGATTTTCACCGTGGAAATTTCCGAGTAAAAGGAGATACTGTAGATGTATTTCCCGCCTATGCCGATACGGCTTTTCGCATTCATTTCTGGGGAGACGAAATCGAGGAAATCGAGTCCTTTGATCCCTACAGCAACGAGCGTTTAGAGCAATTTGATCGGGTCACGATATACCCGGCTAATATCTTCGTTACTTCTAAAGGAAACCTACAGCGCGCCATTCACGAGATTCAAGACGATTTGACCGATCGCGTACAGTTTTTCAAGGATGTTGCGCGTCCTTTGGAGGCCAAGCGCCTGGAAGAGCGTACCAACTTCGATCTCGAAATGATTCGAGAGCTGGGATACTGTAGCGGAATTGAGAATTACTCGCGCTACTTGGACGGGCGACAGCCTGGAACACGCCCATTCTGTCTTTTGGATTACTTCCCGGATGATTTCCTGATGGTCATTGACGAAAGTCACGTGACCGTTCCTCAAATCTCCGCGATGTACGGTGGTGATCGATCCCGAAAGGAAAACCTTGTGGAATATGGCTTTCGACTGCCTGCAGCCCTAGACAATCGCCCGCTCAAGTTCGAAGAGTTCCAGGAATTGACGGATCAAACGCTCTATGTCTCCGCAACTCCAGCGGATTTTGAACTGGAACAGTCCGGCGGGATAGTCGTGGAACAAGTGATTCGCCCTACAGGTCTCTTGGATCCGAAAATCGATGTGCGGCCAAGTGCAAATCAAGTCGACGATTTGCTCGAGGAAATTCAACAGCGCGTCGAGAAAGAGGAACGCGTTTTGGTGACCACCTTGACCAAACGCATGGCCGAGGAATTGACCAAGTACCTCATCCGCTTCGACGTACGTACTCGATACATTCACAGCGATGTCGACACCCTTGAACGCGTTGAAATCATGCGTGACCTTCGCCTGGGCGTATTCGATGTACTGGTTGGGGTCAACTTATTGCGGGAAGGCTTGGATTTACCTGAGGTCTCACTGGTGGCTATTCTCGATGCTGACAAGGAGGGTTATTTGAGATCGGAAAGGTCGTTGACCCAAACGGCAGGACGTGCCGCACGAAATGTCAACGGCCTCGTCATCATGTATGCGGATAAGATTACCAAGAGCATGCAGCGAACGATTGACGAGACCAATCGTCGTCGAGAAAAGCAAATGGCGTACAACAAGGAGCACGGTATTACGCCTACTCCTCTCAAGAAGTCCAAGGAACAAATCCTCGGGCAAACAACTGTTTCTGCCTACAGCAACAAGGTGGTCGAAGCAGAGAAGACCGCTGTCGTTGCGGACCCCGTTCTTCAATTCATGAATGCCGAACAGCTCAAGAAGGCGATACAGCACAGCCGCAAGGAAATGGAAAAGGCGGCAAAAGAGTTGGACTTCATTGCCGCAGCCAAATACCGAGACGAGCTTCAAGAATTGGAGCGAATGCTCAGTGAGAAAAACGCCTGATGAGTCTCGCGGATTTCGGAGTTTTTTTGACAGCGAGTATTCTTCTGACCTTGGCCCCGGGTCCGGATCTCATTTTCGTAATTACGCAAAGTGTTAGTCGACATTGGAAAGCCGGCGTTGCCACCGCATTAGGTCTGTGTAGTGGACTTCTGGTGCACATGACCGTAGTTGCCTTCGGAGCGGCAGTCTTTTTAAAGACCAATCCAATTGCCTTTCAGACCTTAAAAGTCGCTGGAGCACTTTATTTACTCTTCCTAGCCTGGCAAGTTTGGCGGTCTGAAGAGGAAATTTCATTGGGGAGCGTTGATCGTTCTGACCTTCGAAACCTCTATGTAAAGGGCATAACCATGAACCTGCTCAACCCGAAGGTCACTCTTTTCTTCCTGGCCTTTCTTCCTCAATTTATACCTGCAACAACCGAGCATGGTTGGTCTCCCGTCCAGTGGGCTTATATTTTGGGAGGAGTCTTCCTCATCCAAGCGCTCCTGATCTTTTCAACGGTTTCGTACATCAGTGGGCAATGGGCTGCTCGTTTCTGGGAGCGCGAAGGCTACCAAAACATCATGAAGTGGGGGCAAATTGTCGTGTTCGTGACCATTTCGGCTCATTTGCTGTTCACTTAACAGATTGTTAGGAATTGGCGCAAGCCTATTTTGTACCTTTCCATGCGTGATTAAGCCCGGAATTCCACATAATGAGACTGAAAGACTTGAGGCACTTTATGCCTTAGATCTGCTTTATTCTGAGCCCGAAGAGGCCTATGACGAGGTCGCTGTTTTAGCTTCTCAGATTGCGGAAGCTCCTATTTCATTAATCACCTTGATTGATGCGGATAAGCAGTGGTTTAAATCCAAAGTAGGCACGGAAGGATCAGAAACAGATCGAGAAATTGCTTTTTGTTCTCATGCCATTCTTCAGGAAGAGCCCATGATTGTCGGCAATATGCTTGAGGATGAGCGCTTTGCCGAGAACCCCTTAGTCGTCAACGATCCGAGCGTCAGATTCTATGCCGGGTTTCCACTAGTGACACCAGAAGGTTATGCTTTAGGAACCTTGTGTGTTTTGGACAATAAACCGCGCGAATTGAGTCAAGATCAAGTTTTTGGACTCCAGACTCTGGCCAATCAAGTCCTTCGGACCATTCGTCTTCGCCGCGCCCTGAAAGACGAGGTGACGAAAGGTCAAATTATTGAAGAACAGCGCGATGAACTCCTTCAATCCAAGGGAACTCAAGAGCGTATACTGAATATGCTCAGCCGAGATGTTCGGGAACCACTTTCAGGGTTAAAGTCCATTTTGCAACTGATGTTCCGCGGAGACTGGAGTACGGAGGAAATGGAAGATGTGGGTCCGGATGTGCTCAACCGTTTGGATCAGACCCAACATCTAATAGACCACTTAATACACTGGGGAAAGGTTCGGTCGGATATGAGTGTCCATCTTGAAGAAGTGCCCATTCGAGGAATCTTTCAAGAGCAACTGGATCGATTTAATCACGTGACCCGCGAGCAGAAAGTAAGCTGGGATCTGGACTTGCGGGAGCACGAGGCCTTCCGCGCCGATCTTGAGCGCATGCGATTTATCCTTCGAAACCTCATCAAGCGAATTTTAGAGCATACCTCGAATCGCGAAATCAAAGTTCATCTGATTCACCATAGCGACCACAGCACACTGCACATCTCTAACGTTGGATGTACCCGAGAGCATTGGAAAAGCCATAGAGCTGAGACTGAACTTATTGACGATTTCATGCAGGACATGAATGGTGACATTGATATTACGACCAATGAACGTACCTCGGTCATTGCTCTTTCCCTTCCCCTCGACCGCAGCGTTAAAGTCGATTAATCTTCAACTCACTTTTTTTTAGGATTTTTGTGATGCTATGTCACGAAACGTCCTTTTCTCAAGCTTGAGCATTTCCTTGTGCTTCTTGCTGAACACCTTAGCCTCGGCTCAAGAGGCTCCCGATGTCAGTGCAAACGTTATTGAAGGGCGAATTGAAGACCTCATTGTTCAAAGTGAAGATTTGTGGTATGAAAACACCGACTCTTCCATTTATTATGCCCGTCTGGCTCTAGATGAGCTGACAATGTACAAAGATGATTATCTCGAAGGTTGGGCGGAGATTACCTTGAGTACTGCATTTTACTACAAAGGAGTGATGGATTCGTCCATGTTGCACGGGGAAAGGGCACTTGCCCTTTACAGTGCGTCTGGTGATGAATACGATATTTCAGATGCGTACAACAACTTAGCCAATATCTTGGGCGATATGGGTCAAGTTGAAAAGGCCCTAACCTACTACTATCAGGGGCTTCGGCTCTATGAATCGTCTGAATGGTCTGAAGAGTATGCCACCTACATATACAACAATGTCGCCACCATTTTTATGGATGTCGAAGACTACGCCAAAGCCCTTGAACACCTCAAGACCTCTCTTGCACTGGCTAACAAGCATCAAGACACTGCGCTCTTAATCCTGACACAATCCAATCTTGCTGCCACTTATATCGAAACTGGAGAGCTGGAGAAAGCGCGTGTGACCATCGATGAAGTGATTACCACATCCAGAGCTTACCCATACGGAAAAACAGATGAAGCGTTTGGTCTGGGTTTGGAAGGGGACCTGTACCTCAAAGAAGAACAGTGGGATGAAGCCTTGGCCGCCTACGAAGCTTCAAGGAGAATATATGAGGAGACCGTAAGCCTTTCTGATATGGCCATTACGGACATTTGTATTGCGGAAACCTATACGAAAATGGGGCGGCCCCAGTTGGCGCTGAACTTGACTGAAGACTTGTTGAAGAGGGATGTAGTACAATCAAGCCCCTCGAGTCTTTTGATGACTTTGGACGAGCAAAGTAAAGCTGCGCACGCTCTTGGGATGAGTGATCTGGCGTACACATCGGCCCGTAGGGCCATGACTATTGACGATACGTTAAGGTCTCGAGAAGCGCTGACGCAAATGCGCTACATGGAGTTGAAAGAGCTTCAGCAAGAAAACGCGAGCCTGTTAGACATCAATGCCATGCAGCAGAAGATGAATGAGAGCGCTCAGGCGCGAATCGTGCTGCAGCGCTGGCTCATTGCGGGTTCCGTTGTACTCATTCTACTGGCTATAGCCATGCTGATCATAGGGTATCAATCCTATCAGCGAAGAAAGAAGTCCGAACAAGAGCTCCGCGAACTCAACCACAGCAAGGATCAATTGCTCAGTATTATCGGCCACGATCTTCGCGGACCTCTGGGCGGCCTGGAGACCTTATTGGATATGTTGAGCAAAGGAGAGCTTTCCGCGGCGGACATCAGGGAAATTGCTCCCGCTGCTGTAGAAAATTTGGCTCAGGCGAGAAACCTACTTGAAGACCTCCTTCAATGGGGGATTCATCAACTGAAAAGCCGGGCGGTAGAGGTTAAAGACGTCGATGTCCATGCAACTGTTGAACGCGTCTTCTTGCCCTTGGCAAACCTTGCGGAGACCAAGGACAATCGACTGAAGAACGAGGTTCCAAAGGGGCTCATTGTTCGGGCCGATGAGAACATCTTGAGTTTCATCCTGCGAAACCTCCTCCAAAACAGTATCAAATTTACCCAGGGCGGGACCATTCGTGTTCGCGGGATAAACCAGGGCTGTGTGACCATCACCGTGGAAGACGAAGGTGTCGGCATGTCGGAGGCCGAGGTCAATCGCATCCTCAAGGGCCAGGTATTCAGCAAAACCGGTACACGCGGTGAGTTGGGCACAGGGCTTGGTATGAGCCTCATACGGGAATTCACGGAAACCCTGGGTGGCGAACTCGATATTCGATCGGAAAAGAACAGAGGAACGCAAACGACCCTGAGTTTTACGCACTAAAAAACACCTTATGACAAGAATTATACTCGCCCTAGGTCTTGGAACAATCCTCAGTGCCTGTGGCACGATGTCCACCCCTCCCACCCCAGCAGACCTCCTCGTCCACAACGGCACCATTTACTCCTGCTCGGAGAATTTTGACACCCTTTCAGCGTTTGTCGTAGCGGACGGGGCCGTTCTAGCCGTAGGCACTTATGCAGAGCTCTCGAAGGCATATACCGTCAGCGAGGAACTCGACCTGCAAGGGAGAGCTTGTTACCCAGGGCTAATCGACGCGCACGCCCATTTCCGCAACTACGCACGTCAAAAATTACGCGTGGACCTCACCGGGACCGAGTCTTGGGAAGAGTGTTTGGAGCGCGTTACAGCATTTTCCCAAGAGGTCACCGATGGTCCCATTCTGGGCCGTGGATGGGATCAAAATGATTGGGCCGTTCAAGAGTATCCAGACAATGATCGATTAAATGAGCTTTTCCCTGACCGCGCTGTAGCGCTCACTCGAATCGATGGACACGCGCTAATTGCCAACGATCACGCTATGGAAATGGCCGGTTTCACCACGGAAACGGAAATTTCCGGAGGAGAACTGATTCAAAAAGAAGGGCGGCTCACGGGAGTGTGCATTGATGCAGGTGCGGGTGAGCTTCGCGAAAGCCTTCCTGAAGAGTCTTGGACCGCCCTGGCTGGAGCCATGGTGGAAGCCGAACAAGATCTATTCGATGTAGGGCTCACCGGGGTTATGGACGCCGGCTTACCGCTGGAGACCATCTCCTTTATTGACAGTATTCAAAAGGCTGGAACCTTGAAGTTTCCGCTGAGTATTTGGGCTCAGGCCGAAGACAAAGAATTGGACTACTACCTAGAGAACGGGGTCTACGAAAGTGAACACTTGACCGTACGCGGATTCAAGGTTTATTGCGATGGTGCGCTTGGCTCTCGCGGAGCCTATTTAAAAGAACCTTACCATGACCGTCACGATTGGCGCGGTCTTTTGATTACGGACAGCACTCGTTTGGCGGAGATCGTACGCCGTGTGATTGAAAGTGATTTTCAGGTGAATACACACGCCATCGGCGATAGTGGAAATGCACTAGTCTTGAGCGTATACGGACAGGTTTTGGAAAAAGACAACGATCGACGTTGGCGTATTGAGCACGCACAGGTCGTAACGCCTTCTGATTACGAATCCTTTGCCGCATTTGAAGTGATCCCCAGCGTTCAACCAACCCACGCCACCTCAGACATGTACTGGGCGGAGGATCGTTTAGGTGCTGAACGGATCGCCCATGCCTACGCCTACAGCGACTTGCTCGATATCCACGGCTGGATGCCCCTGGGAACAGACTTTCCCGTTGAGGACATTAACCCCAAGTGGACCTTCTTCGCAGCGGTGTTTCGGCAAGATATTCAAGGCTTTCCCGAAGGTGGATTCCAGCTCGAAAATGGACTATCGCGCCGTGAGGCGCTCATGGGCATGACCCTTTGGGCGGCAAAATCAGGTTTTTGGGAAGATTCCCGCGGAAGTCTGGAAGTCGGTAAACGTGCGGATTTCATTGTACCCAGCACCGATTGGATGGTGGCCGACCCGAATGCTTTAGCGGAGAGTAACATCGACTTAACCTACCTCAAGGGCGTTCGCGTTCATTAATTCTTATCTTTAAAGCGGTCGTGAAACATTAGGGCGCCTTGGCGCTCAGGCTATTGCTGGTTTTTAGGTTGCCTTCAATAGCCATAGGTGGCACGGCCGGTCTCGTTCTTTCGGGGCCGGCTTTTTTCAATTCTTAAGACCATGAAGCGTACTCTACTCCTCTGCTCTAGCGCATTCTTTGTCCTGACGCTAGCTCAATGCAAAAAAGACAACAACGACGACGGTCCTGGTGACACGAGTTATTCCAGTATTGATTCGGAACCTCAAAGAAGCGGTGATCCATCAGCTGGTCGTGACTTTCTAGTTACCGGAAACTACATCGGATCGGGTATCCCTTATGACCTGTACACCCAGGTGATCGGAACCAACAACGAGAACGTCCTCAACCGCACAGGGGATAACGCGGTCATTGGTCCAGAATTCACCGCTATTGATCACGCGAACGGAACGCGGGTGGTTTCTCCCAACTGTTTTCAATGCCACGGTCAAAAACTTCGCGGTCAGTACATCGAAGGACTGGGTAATTCATTCGGAGACTTCACCTCTAATGGCGCAACAGTGATTCCCGCCCTGGATATTGCCATCGCCACGTTTTACGGGGCCGATAGCGATGAAGCTGCAGCCTTTGCAAATTTCCGACGTGGAACCCTCGTTACAGGGCCTACTATTGTCACCGAGGTGGTGGGCGTCAACCCAGCCGACAAACTCACTCAAGTCCTTGTGGCGCATCGAAAAAGCGACGATTTAACCTGGTTAGAAAATCCTCAATTCACCTACGACAATGAAGTAGTGCCTACCGACGTACCCGCCTGGTGGCTCATGAAAAAGAAAAATGCGGAATTCTACACCGGGAGCGGACGCGGAGATCACGCGAAGATTTCAACAGCCGCGGCACTCTTAACGTTGACGGACAGTAATGAAGCCCGGGCCATCGATGCCCATGCGGCCGATGTAATGGCCTATATCAAGAGCCTCGATCCTCCCGTCTTTCCTGAAGCGACGGATCCAGTCCTTGTCGATGCCGGGAAAATCGTCTTTGACAACAATTGCGCACGCTGCCATGGAACCTACGGTGACAACGAGACTTATCCCAATTACCTAGTCCCGTTATCCGATGTCGGAACCGACCCCTTGCTCGCGGATGCCCATTTCGCCTTGGCGGATTTTGAACAGTGGTATAATGGAAGTTGGTATGGAACCACAGTGCCTACGGCACGATTTGAAACAGAAGGTGGATACCTCGCCCCTCCCTTAGACGGAGTGTGGGCTACGGCTCCTTACCTCCACAACGGGAGTGTCCCGGATTTGTGGTCCCTGTTGAAAAGTAGCGATCGCCCGACGTATTGGAGGAGAACCCTCGACGACATGGATTACAATCTGAATCAGGTGGGATGGAATTTCACAGAGGAAACCGGACCCACTGACAAGCAGACCTACGATACTTCTTTGCCGGGATACAGCAATCAAGGACACTCTTTTGGGGACGGTCTAAGTGACTCGGACCGAAGCGCCCTTATCGAATATCTCAAAACCCTTTAATCCCCTGACTTTGGGGTGTAATGGTAAGAGATTTGAATATTCACCTGTTTGGCCTTGGGCTTGGGTTGAGGCTTGGGAGGATTAAAGGTGATATTAAACTGTTTGTGGAAAGTAATCTTAATGTCTCGATTTTCAGGCACCAAGAATTTTAGCAGCTTGACAACGCGAAGCGCCTCATCGTCGAATTCCTTACCCAAGCCGGCAATTACCTTTGCTCGAACTACATTCCCTTTCTTGTTGATGTCGGCCTTGACTCGGACGACTCCCTTGATCTGATCGGGTATACGCGACTCAGGATAACGTACGTTCTCCTTAACAAAGGCATCTAGTGCTTTTGGGCCGCCCGCATACTCAGGTTGGCGAATCGACTGGTGTTTTCCTTGCTTCACACCTCAAAGGTAATTGTTCCTGCTCAGAAGCCTATCTTCGCTAATTCCATGAGGTACGCTATTCTCTTTCTCCTTTTTTGCACGTCAGCCCAGGCTCAAAACGAGTGGCTACTGTTGCTTCCAAAATGGGAGATCGGAGATCAAAGAACCTTGACGATTAGCTACGAGGAACGCATTACTCGTAAAGACACAGTCCTTCGCGAACGACAGGATTCCACGACAGATTACATAGAGGTCCTCACCGCTTCTTCCCAGGGCTATACCCTAGACTGGATGGCCGAGCGATTCAAGGTTGATGTGTTTACGGACGTCCCCGAGTTACAGTATGCCGTCGATCAAGTACTCGCACAAACCGACAGCCTAGAGCTCGAGGTCAAGGTCCATCCGGCAGGTTATACCACCGGGCTGCGCAATTGGGATCGGGTACAAAAGGTGTATGACGCCATTTTTGAATACGTGGGAACTACCTTCAAGAAGTCGGGTATCGAGATGTCCGATGAGGAAGTAGATCAATTGGTTCTGGAAATGAAACGGCGCCTCGATGAACGCCAACAGGTCGAGAATACCGCTCTCCAACCCTATGAAACGCTATTCAACGCGTACAACGTTGCCATTCACCGGGACTCTGTTAAGCGACAAGAACGCGACGTGCCCATTGATTTTGCCAATCGACCTGTTCCAGGAGTATTGGAAACCCGCATTATTGAATTAGGCGACAGCACGGCCACCATTCAAACCAAGACCACCGTTGATCCAGAAAAAGCTCGAGTTGCGATCAACGAATACCTAAAGCTCCGTGAGGCCATGGGTGAAGACGCCATGGCTCCCTTGGGGAACGGCTCCTTTAGCTTTGAAGAAAAAAGCCTGTATAGCTTTGAACGATGGTCCGGATGGTGGACTGAAGTAGTCTTCAGTGCCACAACAGAAATCAACGAAACCAAGATCGAACAAATCGTTCGATATCAATTCGCGAAATAAGCCGGTTTCGTATCTTGGCTCCATAAACAGAGACTATGAAGAAAACATTTATTCTCGGCTTGTTTATAGCATTAGCCGGGACTGCACAGGCCCAGCTGACCGTGGGTTTGAAAGGTGGATCCGCGCTTAGCGATTGGAACGCCAGCAGCGATACGAGTCAAATCGACATCATCAGCAAGTACGGCGGAAACTTCGCCTTTGTTCTTGAATATCAACCCATTGAACGACTTTCTCTGCGCATTGAACCGGGTTGGAGTGGACGAGGTGCCACCATCCATCAAGAAGGATCCGCCACTATTGATGGGATCGAATATGAAGGGTTTTACAGAGAAGAATACGACATCAATTACTTCGACATTCCCGTAATGGCCCAGGTCAATTTTGGCGATGGACCGCTGCGCATTCGATTCTTAGCCGGGTACAACTTTAGCTATGCTACCGGTGGTGAAGTTCTGGAGCGCTTCAGTCTGGATCCGCCCGTAAATGGGATTGGCGACATTCGCAACACCGAGAACTTGAACTTCAACGACCGCAACTGGAATACAAGGGATAACGCCCTCATCTTCGGAGGGGGAATCAACTTCTTCTTTGGCCGCCACGTAGCTTTGCGCTTGGATGCGCGCTACTTTGTTGGACAGAGCGACCTGTTCTTGGACGATGAAGTCGAGGCCTTCAATCGCACGTGGATGTTGAACATCGGTCTGGAGTACCGCTTCGAATTCTATTGAGATGACCATTCAGCAACTCGAGTACATCGTGGCCTTGGATACGCACCGAAGCTTTGTTCGTGCAGCGGAATCTTGCCACGTGACCCAGCCTACTCTGACCATGCAGGTCAAGAAATTGGAAGACGAATGGAGCATGTTGCTCTTTGATCGCACCAAGAAGCCCATTGAGCCGACGCCCTTTGGGACATCCGTAGTCAAGAAAGCCAGACAGGTACTTCGCGAGTTCCACCAACTTGAAGAAATTATTAAGTCGGACAAGGAAACCATGGATGGGGAATTTCGGATTGGGGTAATCCCTACCCTAGCCCCCTATGTGATGCCGCGCTTCCTCAAGCTCTTCACCGAGCGACACCCTGAGGTCCGTTTAGTTGTAGAGGAACTGCAAACGCTCGAAATCATTGAGCGTTTGAAGGGAGATCAATTGGATATTGGCTTATTGGTAACCCCCTTGGAGGAATCGGAAATTCGAGAGATCCCTCTCTTCAATGAATCCTTCATGATCTATGCCTCGGACGTGCATCCACTCTACGGACAAAAGAGCATTGACCCCGAGAAGCTACCGGATGAAGACCTGTGGATTTTGAATCAGGGTCATTGTTTTCGCTCTCAGGTCTTGAATATTTGCCGACCAAAGAACGAGCAAATTGACCATCAGGGCTTTATGTACGAAAGCGGTTCTATCGAAACGCTAAAGCAGCTTGTCGATCAGAACGGAGGATTCACTCTTATTCCGGAGTTATCGGCTCGTGGCGGATCAGAAAACGCTCATGTCATTCCGTTCAACGACCCGCAGCCCGTTCGGGAGGTGAGTTTTGTAACCCATCAAGGGTTCACTAAAGAGCACCTTCTCGCGGCCATGCGCGATGATTTCTTGGAAAGTGTTCCCGATGTGGTCCAAAAGAAACGTTCCTACATTCGCGTAAACTGGAAGTAGTCACGAACGGTGACGGCGCTCCAACTCTTGCTCTACCTCGCTCATACTTAATCCACGAGCTTGGAGTAAAACGATTAGGTGATATACGAGGTCCGCGGATTCGCTAATCAAGCGCTCATCTGATCCAGAGGCTGCCTCCAGAGCGGTTTCCAAACCTTCTTCTCCAACCTTTTGCCCAATTTTCTGGAGTCCAGCCTCCAATAAATTCGTCGTATAACTGCCTTTGGGACGATCCGCAACGCGCTGGTGCACAAGCGATTCCAATGCATCTAGGAATCGTCCATGATCGTTGCCAAAACAGGTGGTGTCGCCCGTATGGCACACCGGACCTGCAGGATCTACAGACAGTAGGAGTGTATCCCCATCGCAATCCAGCTTCCAGTCGGACAGTTTTAGCGTGTTTCCGCTCGTTTCTCCCTTTTTCCAAAGACGTTGCTTGGATCTACTCCAAAAAGTCACAAAACCGTCTTCAAGCGTTTGAGACCACGATTCGGGGCTCATATACCCCAACATCAGAACTGATTTTGTCTTTTGATCCTGGACAACAGCCGGGATCAACCCGTCCATCTTTTGCCAATCTATCTTCTTTTGATCCATTATCGCACGGGGATTTCATCGGCCCGTAGGGCCTGTTTTAATTCAATAATCTCGATCTCGCCAAAGTGAAATACGCTGGCGGCCAAAGCGGCCTCTACATCGGTTTCTTTGAAAACCTCAGTAAAGTGGACTATTTCCCCCGCGCCACCTGAAGCAATGATGGGGATTGAAGTGGCCGCACGAAGGGCACGGAGCCCATCAAGGGCAAAACCGTCCTTGGTGCCGTCGTGGTCCATACTGGTGAACAGAATCTCGCCAGCTCCCATAGTTTCAGCTTCAACGGCCCATTCTATGAGTTCGCGGTCTGTTCTGCGCTGACCTCCGTGGCTGAAGACGCGCCAGGTTCCTTCTTCTACGGTAGCATCAATCGCCAAGACAACGCATTGCTGACCAAAAGCATCAGCCAGCTCGGCGATGAGTTGTGGTCGAGCAAGTGCGGCCGAGTTAACGCAAATCTTGTCTGCCCCACAGCGCAAAAGCGCGTAGGCTTCATCAACACTACTGATTCCGCCGCCGACGGCAAAGGGTATGGCCACCTCACGAGCGACCTGTTCGACCCACTGCTGCTGGGTTTCCCGGCGTTCCTCACTGGCGGAGATATCCAGAAAGATCAATTCATCCGCTCCAGCTTCGTTGTACTTCGCCGCGAGTTGAACAGGGTCGCCCGCATCTCGAAGCCCTTTGAAATTTACCCCTTTGACTGTTCGCCCGTTTTTGATGTCCAAGCAAGGAATGATTCGTTTTTTAAGCATGGGTCCAGAGCTTTAAATCTGCTTCGGTAATTCGTCCTTCATAGAATGCCTTCCCAACGATGGCTCCGGAACATCCCAGCGCCTCCAAATCGATCAAATCCTGACGGCGCGAAACTCCTCCTGAGGCGATCCAATTCAGTTGTGGAAAACGTCGAATCGCTTCCTCATAAAGCTCAAAATCCGGTCCTTTCAACATACCATCTCGGTCGATGGCGGTGCACTGAACCTCTTGGAGCCCGGCCTTTGAGAATTGATCTAAAAGAGACCAAAAATCACCCGAAAAAGACGACTGCCAACCTGACAGCTGGAGTTTTTTGTTTCGTATATCACAACTGAAAACCAGATTTTTAGATCCTATCAATTGAAGTGTTTTTACAAACCAGTCTGGCCGCAGGGCAGCGGCACTTCCAAGCACCACTTTTGACGCGCCAAGGGAAAGCAAAAGCTCGATATCCTCCTCATTTCGCACTCCTCCACCATAGTCCAAATGCAAGGAGGTCGCTTGCGAAACAGAGTGTAAAACACCCTGATGTTCGAGCCTTTTGGAACGCGTTCCATCCAGGTCCACTAAGTGAAGATCGCGGAGCCCCATGCGTTCGAATTTCAAGGCTTGCTCTACAGGGTTAGAAGCGTACACCGTCTCCTTGGAAAAGTCACCCTGCTCAAGGCGTACTCCCCTACCCTCGATCAAATCAATCGCCGGAATTATCCGAAACATAGATCCACATAGTTTTGAATCACCCGAGCACCGGCCTCGCCGCTTTTCTCTGGGTGGAATTGAACACCGTAAAAAAGGTCTTTCTCCGCGACCACGGCAAAATCATCGAAATAGCTTGTAACGCCCGTGGATTCTGGGAAATCATCGAGCCGATAACCGTGCACAAAATAGAAGTCCGTCTCATCAGGCACCCCTTCAAGCAGGCGCGACCCTTTCGATTTGACCGAATTCCACCCCATGTGCGGTACTATAGGCGCTTTCTGAAAGGCTCGTGTAACCGTTTCAAAATGACCTAAGCCGCCCACTTTCCCTTCCTCGCTGGAACGACTCATAAGCTGCAAGCCCAGACAAATGCCCAAAACAGGGGCGCGGGCTTCCTCCAACCAAGACCACCAACCATTCTCTTCTAAGGCCCTGCGGGCCGATGGCGCAGCCCCAACCCCGGGTAAAATATAGCCCGCGGCATCATCCACTGGGATCGACTCCACAGAATACGCAACTCCCAAGCGCTCTAAGGCAAAGCCCACGCTCCTGGTGTTGCCCGCCCCGTATTCCAACAGTACTATACGCTTCATCCGAATTGTCCTTTAGTGGTGGGTAACTCAAGTGATTCGTCGCGCCGTAAGGCGGCCTTTAAAGCGCGCGCAAAGGCCTTGAATACGGATTCAATGATGTGGTGATCGTTTTCGCCCGAAGCGCGCACATAGAGGTTCATGCGCGCATTCTCTGCGAAGGAGCGGAAGAAATGCGCCCATAAATCCGCCTCAATACCACCTACCTGAGGTCCTTTGAGGGCAACTTCCCAATCCAACCAAAAGCGACCACCTAGGTCCAAACGAACCTCAGCCGCGGCATCGTCCATGGGCAATGCAAAGCCATAGCGTTGGCGACCGGCGGAAGACTTCCACTCCTCGGCAAGTGCTTTGCCGAGCTCAATGGCCACGTCTTCTACAGTATGGTGCTCATCTACTTCCAAATCCCCTTGTACCGTGAGGTTCAGATCAATTCCGCCGTGGCGGGAGATTTGCTCGAGCATGTGATCGTAAAAAGGTAATCCCGTGTTAATTTCCGACTTACCCGCTCCCTGAAAGACAATATTACCTTGAAGTTGAACCTCTCGTGTATTGCGTTTCAAAGGAATCCGGTACGGCACAGTCAAGATTTTCTTGACCAACTCCGGCCAAGTCCTTGCATAGACATCGGCCTTACTCGAATCAAACCTTCTACGAGGGTCGTACAAGGCGGATCGAGCTCCTAAATTAGCTGCAAGCTCAACGTCCGAAAGCCGATCACCGATCACCCAACTCCCGGCTAGATCATAATCTCCTTGCATGTATCTGTGAAGCAATGCCGTGCCGGGTTTTCGGGTAGGAGCCCCATCTTCTGGACGGGTTCGATCAATGTGAATATCCGCAAAAGGAACACCCTGAGCTGCACAGGTGTTTACGACAAAGTTCTGCACAGGCCAGAAGTCCTTTTCAGGAAAGGTCTCTGTCCCCAATCCATCTTGATTGGTCACCATGACTAACTCAAAGCTTTGCTTCAATAAAAGACTTCTAATTGACTCAAAAACAATTGGTTCAAATTTCAAAACATCGAACGAATCTACTTGCTCTGTACCGATGGGTTCGTCAATCAAGGTACCGTCACGGTCTAAGAAAATCACCTTCTTCATGGTGTGTAATTTTTCCATTCATTAACCAGTTTTAGAGTCTCTAAGGGTGTTCCAATACTGATCCGAACCGCGGGGAATCCGAAGGCGGAAGAACGGTCTCGAATGGAGATTCCACGCTCCAATAAAAAGCCCCGCAATGGCTCCGCTTCGCATCGCAATCGAACCAATAAAAAGTTCCCCTCCGAAGGGAGCACCTCCTCTACCGTGTCCAACGA
The DNA here is from genome assembly GCA_017798125.1 of Cryomorphaceae bacterium. NCBI lineage: Bacteria > Pseudomonadati > Bacteroidota > Flavobacteriia > Flavobacteriales > Cryomorphaceae > Cryomorphaceae bacterium. The sequence continues at coordinate 1,930,631 of CP059070.1, read as the reverse complement.
CCTAAGCTCCTCTTTAAGCCTTTGCCGCAACCCGACGATCTCCATCACTTCTACCTTCATTCGATCCGGGTCAAATTGTCTTAAAAAAGCCTCCAAGACAGGAGTTGGTATGGGATATGGGGCTAAAATGGACTGCAGCGCTTCTATCCAGAACTTTTGTCCGAGGATAACCCCAATGCGGAGTCCAGCCAATCCGAATGCCTTCGAAAGTGTGCGCAAAACCAGCAGCTGTGGATATTCAGCAATCAATTCAACGGCCGAAGCCTCGTCCGAGAACTCCGCATAGGCTTCATCCACAACAACGATTCCTTCAGACTGATCTAATAGTTCACGCAGTCGATCAAGCGGGATAGACCCTCCCGTCGGATTGTTAGGAGAACAAAGGAACGTAACCTTGGCAGGCTTCTCTCCCCGTATATTTGGCCAGCGGAAGTCCATTTCCAATGGCGATTCAATGACCTCAAGACCCTGAATTTGAGCGCTAACAGAGTACATCCCATAGGTGGGAGGAAAGATCCGAACAGCATCTTTTCCTGGTTGACCCACCAGTCTCAAGATGGTGTCGATGGCTTCATCGCTCCCGCGTGTCACAAGGAGTTGATCTGACTCTACTCCGTAATAACCAGATAGCTTTTCAACTATTGAACTTGGTTGTGGGTCCGGATACCGGTTGTATCCGCTTGGAAAAGGATTCTCATTGGCATCGAGCCGAATCTCCGGGGCCTCCTCAACCTCGTCTCGACTCGAAGAATAACCTCGGAATCCTCTTAGTTCAGGACGTATCAACTCGTCTATAAGTGGTTTCACTTCAGTCATGGCTGCTTTGCATTAAATCGGACTTCTACTGCTCGGGCATGCGCTTCCAGGCGCTCTGCGCGAGCCATTTGCACCAATGTGCTCTGAAGAGATGCCAATCCTTCCTTTGTAGCTCGTTGCAGCGTCTGAAACACACAAAAGCTATCCACGGATACCCCGCTGTAGTTGCGCGCCCATAGGCCAGTCGGTAAGGTGTGGTTTGTTCCAGAGGCATAATCTCCGGTCGTTTCGGGCGTGAAAGCTCCAAGGAAGATAGATCCCGCACGAATGGGCTGTTCAGCTAGCTGTTCGGCAGCCCCTGCTAGAATCAAGTGTTCGGGAGCATACGTGTTAATCCATTCTACGAGCTCCTCTTCGTTTTGTGCGAGCACGAAAAGGGATTTGTCCCAGCTTTGATTTATGATGTCGATTCGAGGTAGTGTTTCTTTCTGCCGGATGACTGCTTCGTTCACGGCCTCCATCCAATCCTCATCGGTGCTGAGCAAGACTACTTGACTATCAGGCCCGTGTTCGGCTTGCGCCAGTAAATCAGAAGCGGCGTAGGCCGGATCAATGCCTCCATCACCGACCACCATGACCTCTGATGGCCCGGCGGGCAAGTCCATAGCGACCCCGTAATTCTGGGCAAACTGCTTGGCTGCTGTAACGTATGCGTTACCCGGGCCAAAGATTTTATCCACCTTAGGGATAGAATCTGTGCCAATGGAAAGAGCGGCAATCGCCTGAATTCCTCCAACGAGGTAGATTTCCGTGATTCCGCTACTCAAAGCGCAGTACGCAATCTCAGGAGCAACCGAACCTGCTCGATTGGGCGGAGTTACCAGTACTTTCTGTTTAACGCCTGCAATATCCGCGGGAACCGCAAGCATCAGAACCGTGCTAAACAATGGAGCACTTCCTCCCGGAATGTACAGACCAACGGATGAAATCGGCAGACGGCGACGCCGGCAAACCACTCCCGGCATCGTCTCGACTTCCAATTCGTCATAACCTTGGGCTTCGTGAAAGGCTTGAATATTGGTTCGGGCCCGATCAATAGCCGTTTTGACTTCTGGCGCTACGCGTTCAGCCAGTTCTTCTAAGGCGCTTCGATCCAATTTCCAATTGGACTCTTTAAAGCCGTCAAAGAGCTCACTATATCGGGCTACCGCAGCATCTCCCTCGCGCTCTACTTCCCAAAAGACTTGCTTGACGAGCTGATCGAGCTCGTCGCGCTGCAGACTGGGACGCGCGAGCAATTCATCGGCCCGTGAGGGCCTTGTATTTTTTATCCACTTCATTTTATAATGCCATTTTTTCGATTGGAGTGATGAGAATGCCCTCAGCGCCGGCTTGTCGAAGCTCATCGATGATGGGCCAGAACCGGCCTTCCTCAATGACACTGTGTACGGAGCTCCATCCCGCTTCCGCGAGGGGAATGATGGTCGGACTCTTCATACCCGGTAGGATGTTCGTGATTCGTTCCAGTTGACCATTGGGTGCATTGAGCAAGATGTACTTGTATTGTCTCGAGCGGAGAACGGACCGAATCCGAAACAGGAATTGGTCAAGTAAATCTTGAATTTCTGTAGAAAGGTTAGGACGAGCGACCAAAACCGCTTCGCTTCGCAGGATGACTTCCGTCTCGCGTAAGCCGTTGACAAAAAGGGTGTTCCCACTGCTTACGATATCGCAAATAGCGTCCGCCACACCGATGTTTGGCGCAATCTCGACGCTCCCGCTAATGTTGTGAATGTCAGCCGTTACGCCCTGATCCTCGAGGAATCGGCGAAGCGTATTGGGGTAACTGGTAGCGATCCTCTTTCCTGCAAGGTCTTGAACCGATTGGTAAGATGATTCTCTGGGCACGGCTAATGAGACCCTGCATTTAGAAAATCCCAAGGATTCAATCGAATCCAGCGGGTTCTGGTATTCCTCGAGGAGATTGCTTCCGACAATTCCGATATCGGCAACCCCATCCTCCAAGTACTGAGGGATGTCAGAATTTCGCAAGAAGAAGACCTCCGCTGAGAATCCTCGCACTTCTGCTTTGAGTTGTTGACGACCGTTATCGATCTTAAGACCTGCCGCCTTAAGCAGGTCAACGGACTCTTCGTAAAGACGTCCTGATTTTTGAATGGCGATTCTTAGTGTTGACATTGTCGCTTATAATGCCAATCGCCAGAAGAGTGTTCAAGTAGCCTTAAAAAAACAACACCCATCTGGCGACCAGACGGGTGATGAATATGATGAGTAGGTTAATGTAATCCCTGCACATACCTCAGCACTTCCGGTCGCTCTCGCGATGGATGTGATGATGATGCTGATGTGCACAGATATTCATAGGGGCCAAATATAGTACTTTATCGTTTTCCTCAAAAAATCGATGAGATTTTAACAATTCATTCAATCCAGAATGACCTCAGATTGAACGTCTTGATCTGGTGCCTCCTCTTCTGGGGCATATACCAAGTCCATTTCATCAACAAGGTGACTGGCGCCCGCGAACTTGTCTACAATGAAAAGGACGTAGCGAATATCGACCATGATGTTGCGGCAAATCCGCTCATCGAAGTTGAAGTCGCTCATGGTTCCTTCCCATACGCGATCGAAGTTAAGCCCGATAAGTTCGCCTCGTCCATTTATGGCCGGAGATCCCGAGTTTCCTCCACTGGTATGATTGCTCGCGATAAAACACACGGGCAACTCCCCTTCTTCATTCGCGTAATCGCCATACTCTTTTGAGGCTTCCAACTCAAGTAAACGTGCAGGCAAGTCAAACTCATAATCTCCGGGCACGTATTTAGCGACTACACCCTCTAAGGTTGTAATGTGATTGTAGGTGACGGCATCTCGAGGAGCAAAGCCCTCCACCTTTCCATAGCTCAACCTCAAGGTACTGTTGGCGTCCGGATAAAACCGCTCTCTTGGGAACACCTCCATTTGTGCCTTCATATAAATACGATCCATGCTGTCTATTTGAGCTCTAATAGATCCGTAAGGGCCAGCCAGGTTGGCACGATAAAAGTCTAGAAGAGCGCCTGATAAGCCAAACAGTTCGTCTTTTGCGATGGCTTTTTTGGCCTTCTTGGGACTCAGGGCCGTAAAAGAATTAAAGCGTTCGGCACTAGTGAAGTTTGACGCATCAAAGAGTTCCCCGGCACGATCCATAGACCATTCGTCGAGTAATGGGCTTCTCAATTCAGGGGAAACATGATCTACGTAGTGCTGCATCATTTCGACAAATAGTCGGCGCTCCAAGCTTTCGTTGTAATCCTTGAAATGCCCGGAACCCTGGGCGGAGGCCTCCATTAGAGCCGTATCTGCCGCTGCTCCTTCTAGCTTTTCGGGGAGCCCTCGCATTTGATACGTGAAATACATGCTTCCTACTGCTCTAAAACACGTCTCTAAATAGAGGTCGCGAGCTTCCACATAAGGGCTCCATTCTCCAAAGAGCTTTTCGTAGTTCGGAAGTAATGTCTTATACCGAGCGTCGAATCGACGATTATTGCTGACCAACTCTTGGAAGCGCTCTTCACGCTCTCTTTTTGCCTCCACAGCTTTGGTGAATTCGATTCCTTGCCCAATACCAATCCACTTCTTCCAGCTATTTGCCAATCCAGCTTGAGTACTTGCGTATTGCACATTGACTTGCTCGTCGGCCTTCATGGCTTCAACCATGATGTTGATGGCTTTTTCACGTAATTCAATTTTCGCTGGATCCCATTTGCCGACCATCATTTCCAGTTCGGCTGCTGGCATGTACTCATCCGTTGATCCCGGAAAACCAAAAACCATTGTAAAATCATTGGGCTGCACACCGGAAAGCGATACGGGCAAGTGATGCTTCGGTGCGTATGGAACATTCGTTTCAGCGTACTCAGCAGGTTGATTGTCGGCGTCCGCATAGATTCGGAACATGGAAAAATCGCCAGTGTGCCGAGGCCACATCCAGTTGTCGGTGTCTCGACCGTACTTCCCGATGCTTGAAGGTGGTGCTCCGACCAGTCGAACATCATTGTAGGTCTGCGTCAGAAAAAGGAAGTATTGATTGCCCGCGTAAAAGGGGCGAATCATAGCATCGAAGCCGGTTTCTTCCTCCATTTTCGCGACCAATGCCTCCACATTTTCTTTGATCTTCGCGGCTCGATCAGCTTGAGACATCTCCTCATCTACCTCGTACAGAACGAGTTCGCTGACGTCGTCAATACGCTTGATGAATCGGACGAACAACCCGTCGTTCGGCAATTCCTCCGAGCGACTCATCGCCCAAAATCCATCTCGCAAGTAGTTGTTTTCCAGCGTTGTGTGGCTTTGTATAGCGCCATACCCGCAGTGGTGATTGGTCAATACTAATCCCTGATCACTGATGACTTCTCCTGTACAGAATCCACCAAAGTGGACCACCGCATCTTTAAGACTTCCTTGATTAACGCTGTAGATATCCTCTGCCGATATGGTCATGCCGAGGTCTTTCATTTCCTTTTCGTTCAGCTGCTCGAGAAGAAGCGGTATCCACATACCTTCTTTTGCGAAGGAACTCGACCATCCGCCCGTGAGGGCGATCATTAAAATCAATAGGAGTCTTTTCATAATGTGTTCATTTGGAGGCTCAAGATACATAACGGAAAAGTATTCTGGCCTGTCGAAACTGCTTCAATAAAAGTGCTTAAATTCGAGGCTCAATCGCGAAATAATTCAATTCAAATGAAAAATCTATTTACCCTTTTGATGGTGCTCACGGTTTCTGCGGCTGGATGGGCGCAAAACTCAAACGACTACCTCGAAATGACGCGCGAAGTACTAAGCGTCGAAAAGAAAGCGGCCATCGCTGAAATCATGGTGCTTACAGAAGAGGAATCCGCTGTCTTTTGGGAAATGTACAATGACTATCAGAACGCCCTCTACAAAGTCCACAATGAGCGCATCGCTATTATTCGTGACTTCGCCGATAATTACGAGACTATGACGGACGAGAAAGCCGACGAGCTATGGAACAGTTCTATGCGTTACCGCGAAGATCTGCACAAGCTCAAGAAGTCTTGGTACGCGAAGTTCAAGAAAGAATTACCTGCTGGCAAAGTGGTCACCTTCTTTCAAGCAGAAAGCAAGATTGAGACTTTAGTTGACGCCCAATTGGCCTTGGAGATCCCGCTTTTGGAGACGGAATAAGCTCGAAATCAACTTATTTCAAGAAGCCTCGAGACTACTCGGGGCTTCTTTTTTTGGTACCTTTGCCGGCTTCAAAGCCAAACCCAAGATCATGTCGAAATTCTTCCACAGCTTTACTTTCGATCCGAAATCTGATATCCTCTCTGGACTTACCGTTGCCCTAGCGCTCGTTCCAGAGGCGGTTGCCTTCGCCTTCGTCGCTGGCGTAGATCCACTCGTGGGATTATACGGCGCCTTTATGATGGGCTTGGTCACCGCATTGTTCGGAGGCCGTCCAGGTATGATTTCAGGGGCTACTGGCGCCATGGCCGTGGTTATGGTCCATATGATTCAGAAGGGGAATGCCGTGGGGATGGAATTGGCTCAACCTATTGAAAACCTAGGTCTACAATGGCTATTCATTACTCTTTTGATAGTAGGTCTCATTCAGATGTCCGCAGGCTTATTTCGACTTGGGAAGTTTGTCCGCCTCATTCCACATCCTGTGATGATGGGATTCGTGAATGGTTTGGCCATCGTAATCTTCCTTTCTCAGCTCAACTTATTCAAGACCACCACCGATGGTGAGTCGCGCTGGCTTGAAGGGACTCCGCTCTACACCATGATGGCCCTGGTTGGCATTACCATGCTCATTATGTGGCTTTTACCCAAAGTGACCAAGGCCGTTCCCTCTGCGCTGGTCGGGATTATTGTGGTAGCTGGTATTGCGATTGCTTCTGGTATGGATGTCCCGACTGTGGGTTCCTTTATTCGCGAAGGCGGTGGTGAAGGGCTTAAAGGAGGACTACCTACCTTCCAAATTCAAATCTTTAGTCTCTTCGACACCATGAAGGGACATTGGGGATTGATTCTATCTACAGCGTTTATTTTGGCCGCCGTGGGCCTTATTGAGTCTTTGATGACCCTTAACCTCATCGATGACCTCACCGAAACGAGAGGTTCTGGAAACCGTGAATGCGTCGCTCAAGGTTCAGCCAACCTGCTCAACGGACTCTTTGGAGGAATGGGAGGATGTGCCATGATCGGTCAATCTTTGATCAATGTGAATTCTGGGGGTCGGGGACGACTCTCCGGTGTAGTCGCCGCGATTGGCTTACTGTCGTTCATTCTGTTCGGCTCAGGACTGATTGAGCAGATTCCCATTGCCGCATTGGTGGGCGTTATGTTTATGGTGGTCATTGGTACCTTTGCGTGGAGTAGCTTCCGCATTCTCAATAAAATCCCATTGGCTGACGCCCTGATTCTTATAGCCGTTTCGGCCATCACCGTGTGGCAAGACTTAGCGATTGCTGTACTGACCGGTGTAGTCATGAGCGCTTTGGTTTTTGCTTGGCAAAACGCGACGATGATTCGAGCTCGCAAGCGCACGAAAGCCGACGGAACCAAGGTCTACGAGATATGGGGGCCACTATTCTTCGGATCCATTCAATCCTTCAACAGCAAGTTCACGGTATCTGAGGATCCGGAACAGGTAGAGATTGATTTCATGGAATCACGCGTCAGCGATCATTCCGGAATTGAAGCCATTTGGAACTTGGTCAATAAATATCGAGCCCAAGGAAAGAACGTGCATTTGACGCACTTGAGCCCTGAGTGTCAAGTATTGCTGCGAAAAGCCAGTCCTCTTTTTGATGGCTCCGTGATTGAAACAGCCATTGACGACCCTCGATACCACGTGGTAACGGACCTCATGGACGCCGAAGTCTAAGCGCCCATACTTTTCCCTATTTTAGGCGGAAATTTGAACCAAATGGAAGCCGAAGTAGCCGTAAACCCACCCCTATTTAGTAACGACGCCATTGTCTTTGGTCTCTTGATGGCCGCGCTCGGCCTTGTCTTTTATACAGCGGAGCTCAAGGGAAAAGGCTGGAAGAAATTCTACACCTTCTTCCCTCCTCTTTTGATGTGTTACATGATCCCGGCCTTGTTGAATTCCTTCAACATCATTAGCACAGAAATCAGCGGACTGTACACCATGGCCAAGAATTATTTGCTTCCTACGGCCCTGATCCTCATGACCCTGAGCATCGATTTCAAGGGCATTGTCAACCTCGGTCCAAAGAGTCTTATCATGTTCTTCACTGCTACGGTCGGTATTGTATTAGGTGGGCCTTTTGCCGTTTGGATCGTGAGCATGATTTCTCCTGAAGTCGTTGGAGGTGCTGGGCCAGATGCGGTCTGGAGAGGGCTTTCAACCCTTGCTGGAAGCTGGATTGGTGGCGGAGCCAATCAAGCAGCTATGCTCGAGATTTACCAATACAATCCAGAAAAATACGGCGCTATGGTGCTTGTAGACATCATTGTGGCCAACATATGGATGGCTTTCCTGCTCTACGGCGTGGGCAAACAAGTGCAAATCGACAAGTGGCTCAAAGCAGATAGCTCAGCCATTGAGGAATTGAAGAACAAGGTAGAGGCTTATTCGAACAGCATTGCCAAGATGCCAACCCTTAAGGATTTCATGATCATATTGGGCGTCGGCTTTATGGCTACAGCCATGTCACACTGGGGAAGCAGCTTGATTACGGGCTTTATCACAACGAGTGTTCCGGCTTTGGCAAAGTCAGTTTTGAACTCTGGGTTCTTTTGGTTGGTCGTATTGGCCACAACAATAGGATTGGCCCTCTCGTTTACTAAAGCAAGGGAACTTGAAGGAGCGGGAGCTTCAAAATTCGGGAGCGTATTCATCTATGTGTTGGTGGCGACGATTGGTATGAAGATGGATATCCTGAAGATTTTCGACAACCCTGGACTGTTGGCGGTTGGACTGATCTGGATGGCCTTTCACGTGGCCTTATTATTCCTCGTTGCCAAGTTAATCCGGGCTCCTTATTTCTTCTTGGCCGTTGGAAGTAAAGCAAACATTGGCGGTGCAGCAAGTGCACCAGTTGTGGCTGCGGCCTTCCACCCTTCTTTAGCGCCCGTCGGTGTACTATTGGCCGTGTTGGGATACGCGTTGGGAACCTACGGCGCCTTGTTTTGCGCCCAGCTTATGGAGCTGGTGTCGCCCTAGTGCACGGTGAGAACGTACTACGATATACTTAAGGTCCAAGAGGACTGCAGCCAAGACGAAATCAAGCAGCAGTACCGGACACTCGCAAAGAAATACCACCCTGACCGGAACCCTTCGGCCAAGGCCCATGATCAATTCATTGCGGTCAAGAAGGCGTACAATACCCTTTCAGATGATAAGCGCAGAGCGCATTACGATCGAGGGCTCAAATACATCCGCACCAAAAAGGCGAACGGGAGTTCCGGCTTTGAACAGTTTCAAAAGGCCAAAGCCAATCCGCAGCAGCGATACAAAACAGAAGCAGAACGCAATCGAAACTACGAACTAAACCGTCAGCGTGCCTGGATGAAGCACATTCGACGGATGCAAGAGGACAACGCCTACTTCAAGAAGTTCAAGACCTACGCGCTCATTGTTTCCCTAGGGAGTCTCTTGCTTGCGGTCAGTTTCTTCGCGGATTATGCCATGACGCGCACAGGACCGGTTGAAGTGGTCATGGAGAAGTTCTACCTCTTCCCCATCTCACAAGATCCAGCCGATCGTGAATACTATACCATCATTACGGACAAGGAAGAACATCGGATTTTCTATGAGCTCGTGGACGAGATTCAGCGTGGTGATCAAATCAGCCTAAAGCAAAGCCCGGTGTACGGGATGACCCTCGGTATCGACATCATTCGCGAGAATCAACTTATCCGAACAAAAAATCCGGCCGTAGAGGCCGGATTCAAGTTCTTCAGTCTGCTCTTTGGGGTGGCCCTGCTCACATTTTTCTTTAAAGATCGGAATGAATGGGCCGTGAACCTCACGCTGATCAACTTGCTACTGCTGGCGATCAACGCTTTGATGCTCACCTTGAGCTTAATGAATTAATTATTCCCGAGGATTAGCGGAAGCCCATCTTCTCCACTTCCCACGACCACAACTTTGGCGTTCGGTGAAGAGGCGAGCTGAACCGTAGCTTCGATTCCCTTTTCTCGTAGGATGTTCTCCGTCAAAGAGCGGTTCAAGATCACGTTCGCATCGGCCTTACCCTGCGCTTCAATACGCAAACGCTCGGCTTCTTTCTTAGCGCGCTCCAGCTTAAACTCGTATTCGAGTGCGGCCTGCTCCTGTTCCAATTTACGCTCGATGGCTTGTTGGAGTTTTGGCGGAAGCTCTACCTCGCGAATCAAAACAGCATCGAGGTACAGGTTCTTCTTCTCCATGGCCGCATAGGTGCGGTTGAAGATTTCCACCTGAATGGCCTCGCGCTTGGTGCTGTAGAGTTCTTCGGGCAAGTATTCCCCGATCACCTCACGGGTCGCAGAACGGATTTCTGGAATAATAATGGTCTCCAGGTAGTTTTTACCTACCTCGTCGTGGAGGTATCCAATTTTCGTAGGGTCCGGATTGTAGCGGTAACTGATCTCGGCCTTAATGGTCAGACCGTTTTTGGACAGTACCTGCATGATGGATTTGTCTTCCTGTACCTTGACGTTGTAGATGTAAATGGTATTCCACGGCGCAATGAAGTGAAATCCTTGTTCAAATACATTCTCCTTGTCGAGTCCTCCGGCGAAACGGCGGAACAAGACACCTTTTTCTCCAGGATTGATGGTCACCGTGATGCTCGACCACAAGAGGACGAGGGCAAACACGCCAATCCCGACAACAATAACTAAGCTTCTGAGTCTTGGGTCCATATGATTGCAGTGATTTAAATGTGCGGTTAATAAAGATAAGGGTTTGGCCCTACGGGCCGATGTTAATACCCTCCATTCCTTTTACGCAAAAACCACTCCAAGGCAATCAAAGCCAATAAAATGAAGAAAAGAGCCCTCTGTTCGATAAGTTCCTCGAGCACGCTTTGCTCGTAAAGCACTGGTTTTACTGAGGCATCGGCCCGAATAAGCTCTTCAAGTGCCATTATGTCGGATGGCGACACCATGACACCGCCTGATTCTTCTGCCCACTGCTGTAGAAGCGCATGATCCGCCTGCAAGTCTCGTTGCTCCCACTCCAACGCGCGAACGGTAAAGGCACCGCGTTGGACATAAGATGCTCCGTTCCAATCTGTGCGGGCCTCCCAAGTATAATTCCCCACCGGAAGCACTCCGGCGTTCAGAACATAGTCTGAATTTCTGCGCGACAGCGTGAACGCATAGCTCTTTTCATCCTCATCGGTAAGCTCGATGCGCACCTCCGGATCAGTGATGGGCTGGAACGCGGCGTTGTACACTTCGGCCCGTAGGGCCACATTCTGGTTTTCATCAAACAGGCGATCACCCGAAACGCGGAAACGACTTCGGTTGCTCGATGAGGCTAGATACTGAGCGCTCCGCAGAATCCAATCGTCGAAATGCTCATGGCTTTGGTTGACCTGATAATCGGCCAAGCGCCAACGCCAGATCCCCTCTCCCATGACTGCGGCCCACCGACGGCCACTTCGATCCCCGTACGCCACCATTGGCCGATCTGTTGCAACCGACCCCACGCGCTGTTGCAAGAGCACTTCTGTACCCGGGTTGACCAGATACTCACCAAAGGGACTCTTTAAAGGTGGTACATTTCGGAACCAATCATAGGTCTCATTCGCGAGTTGGAATGAAGCGAATCCATCCACCACTTCTGGAAGAACTTCATCCTGCTCATCTCCCTGTTGCGCAATGGAAATAAGCGGCTGCCATGAGGCCAAGGGCTTACCGTTTACCTGTGCACCCGTAAACGTCCAAACGGGAATTTCGCTCTGCTGAATTCGACTCCATAGTGCCTCATTCCCCTTGAAGTCCGGACGGTGCAGGACCATCAGGTTGAATTCGTCCATATCAATGGGTTCCGCACCAATGAACGCTTGGCGTACTTCATAGCGCTCGTTCTGTTCAAGGGCAGACCGTAGAGCAGCTAAATCAGGGTGAGGCGCAGAGGCCAAAAGCAGAATCTGTTGGCGGGAATCGATAACCTCAATGTAAAACTCGCTGCGGTTGTTCCCCGTATTTTGCTCCCCTTCGGCAGCTTCGATGCTCAAGGTATAACGCCGCAGCCCGATGCGGTCTGCCGCAAGCTCAAAGTCCAGTGTTTCTGTATACCGGTTTTGATCTGGTGTAATGGTTCGTTCTTCTAAAACACGATCACCACTTAAAAGCCGAACGGTTAGCTCACGATTATTCAGGGCATTTGCCCGGAGCACAGCTTGAATCGGGAATCGATTTCCCAAGAACGCGAGATCGTTGTGACGTACCTCGGCGAAGAAAGCATCGCGCCGTTGCGCGGTATCTCCCAAGGCAATGGTAAAGGTAGGTGCATCGAAGCTCCTGTTTCGGTATCTCGGATCTGATCCTCGGTTGAACCGACCATCAGAGGCGATAATCAGGGCACCTACGTTTCGATGCGTGTACCGATCTGTCCACTCTCGGAGTAATGCACTGTAGTCCGTAAGGGGCTCATTCAAACTGTCTTGAAGCCCCTCCGAAGCTTGGGTTCCAAAACTGTAGAACCGGACTTCATAATCCTCTTCCAAGGAAGAAGATAAGCCTGAAAGCTGATCTAGATGAGCCGCATAGTCGAAATTGGCGTCCCCTTCCTCAATACTTCTGGAAACATCTTGAGCAATCAGAATAAGGGGCGTTTCCTTGGTCACTTCCGTAAACCGCAAGAAGGGCTCTAAAAGAAAAAAGGCCAGGGCAGCAACGAAGAGACCGCGTAATCCGGCCATCAAATAGCGCACGGGTGCTGCGACTTCTTTGAACCGGCGATCGCGGAAATACAAGAGTGCGGCATAGAGCACACCTAATCCAATACAAGCAAGGACGGCAACCGCTGGGGCGCCAAGCGTTAACTGCATATAGCTTCAACCCGTTTTTGGGGTCATTATTACGTCAACATACCACCGTCTACGTTGAGCACCTGACCGGTCACATACGTACTCAGGTCAGATCCCAGGTAGACACAGGCATTCGCGATGTCTTCTGGCGTTCCGCCACGCTTCAATGGAATGGCGTCTCTCCATCCTTGAACGGTGGCCTCGTCCAGTTTCGCGGTCATTTCTGTTTCAATGAATCCCGGAGCAATTACATTACAACGGATACTGCGCGATCCTAGTTCTAGGGCGACAGATTTACTAAACCCAATGATTCCTGCCTTGGAGGCGGCGTAGTTGGCCTGACCTGCATTTCCTTTAACCCCTACAACGGAGCTCATGTTAATGATAGACCCACTTCTCGCCTTGAGCATCGTGCGTTGAACTGCCTTCGTCAAATTGAATACAGACTTCAAATTCACTTCAATCACACGATCGAAGTCTTCCTCGCTCATGCGCATCAACAAACCGTCTTTGGTAATTCCAGCATTGTTGATGAGAATATCGATGGCTCCAAAGTCTTCAAGCATGTTTTTGATCAATTCTTCTGCTTGATCAAATTGAGATGCATCCGAACGGTATCCTTTCGCTTGAACACCGTATTCAGACAGTTCTGCCGCAAGAGCCTCTCCTGCTTCAACGGAGCTTAAATAGGTGAACGCTACGTTGCAACCGTGCTTGGCATACGCGTGAGCAATTCCATTTCCAATTCCACGAGAAGCTCCCGTGATCAATGCTGTTTTTCCTTCGAGCAATTTCATAGATGTGGGTTTTGAAGGCACAAAGATAGTATTCTATGGAGGTTCCGCGAACCTAGTAAAGTCAATGACATCGAAGTAGTGCTTTTCATCTAGTTTATAGGTTTTATAACCCATTCGAGCGATGAGTAGACCGGCTACCACAAAACCCGAAGCTACGATGTAACTATTCTGCTCTAAGCCAAGCGGTTCATTATTGATCAATTGGTTTACGGTCAGAATCCCGGCAAAAACGACACCTGCAGCCGAGACTGTAAATCCATTGGCGATAACGGCCTTATTGTACTTTCTAATCTTGTAAATGGAATCCAAGGCCACACGGCTACCACTGATGTAGATCGCTTTTGGGGTAATCACACCCAGGACCCCCGCGATCTCCCGGTCTCCATGAGTAAACACTTTGATATCGTCACCAGCCTTAAATCGTCCCGTCTTGGCGCTCTGCTTCTTCTTGACCAATAGCAATGCAGATTGACTGTAACACAAGGTTGAAGTCAGCATAAAGAGGACAAACAAGAGTCTTCTGATCATGGGTTCAAGGTAGTAAAGTGCGCGGAGGAATTTATGTACCTTCGACCGCATGTCGGCACAATACCGTAACGCATGGCTCAATCCAAAATTGAGGCCTTTGATCATTCTGATCATTACCGGAGAGATTATTTTCTTTCTGCCTTTTGTTCTGGCTCGAGTTTTTCGACCTACTCTATTGGAAGTCTACGACTTAACCAATCTCGAACTGGGCGCCTGTTTTTCCGTGTACGGTTTTGCAGCACTAACTTCATATCTCTTTGGCGGGATAATCGCCGATCAATTTGAGTCGAGAAAATTGATTGCATTGGCCTTGTGGACAACCAGCTTCGGAGGGTTCTACGCTGCGAGCATTCCGTCCTTTACCGGTTTGCTCGTCCTTTACGGCTACTGGGGGATTACCACCATCTTTCTCTTCTGGGCGGCCATGATTCGCGCCACCCGTGAATGGGGAGGTGTAGAGAATCAAGGAAAGGCCTTTGGATTTTTGGAAGGTGGACGCGGCTTGGTCGCGGCTATAGTCAGTGGAATCGCCTTGTTGTTCTTCACGTGGTTTATGGGAGAGAAAGACACCTTTGAGCCCATTCAAAGGAGAGAAAGCTTTCAAATTATATTAATACTCACGTCTGTCCTCGTTTTCAGCACCGGCTTATTGACGTACTACGGCTTACCCAAATCGAAACCGCTTGGATCCGATCCCGGAGCTTCAAAACTCTCCATTCAGAGCCTTATTCGCGTCAGTAAAATACCCTCGGTTTGGCTTCAAGCACTGATTATTCTCTGCGCATATGTCGGCTACAAGATTACGGATGACTACTCCTTATTTGCCAATCAAGTACTGGAGTTGAATCAAATTGAATCGGCAGGAATCGCCACCATTTCGCTCTGGCTCCGACCCATATTCGCCGTCTCAGCCGGTTTATTGGCCGATCGATGGCTACCGGACCGCGTCATTAGCTGGGGTTTTGCTCTTATGGCCCTCAGTGGAGGATTCATCTTCATGGGCTGGTATTCCGACGCAGCTTGGATCGCCTACACCTTTTTGGCCACCGCGCTCGTTGGAATTTACGGTCTTCGCGGCGTTTATTTTGCCATTATGAACCGAGGAGCGATTCCGTTCGGATTGACCGGAACCGCAGTAGGCCTCGTTTCACTGCTCGGATATACGCCCGATATATTCCTCAGCCCCATTATGGGCTACTTGCTCGACACATATCCTGGAGCTAGGGGTCACGAAATGATTTTCGGTTTACTCGGAACCGTAGGCTTGCTCGGCTTCATAACAAGCCTCTTCTTTGGACGATACACCAAGCCGATTACCTCTATGCCCGAGGGCGAGTGAAGTAGAATAGTTCGTAGCGGCGAATCCAGGTCAAAATAGCAGCAGAACCAGCGAGAATCACCGGGCGAACCACCATTCCGGGTTCCAAATTCATAAGATAAACGCCGATAGCGCCAATCATTAATGCCGTAAAGCCTATACCGGCGTATGGACGCAAGCCTTTAATCAAGAGCGCAACAGCTCCTAGGATTTCAAGTGAGCCCACAAAGTACTGGAGCCAGATGGGAAGTTCCCAGCTCGCGAAGCGTCCATCCCAAAAGACATTAGTCAACTCTCCACTGACTTCAATGGGGAAAATCTTTGAAGCTCCAGAAAAAGCGAATAGAGCGAAAAGGAGGATCGATAGGATCCAGCCAACGATGTTTGTGATTCGAGTTTTCATAACAACAGGTATTTACCCTGAAGTTAAGACATCATCAGCAGTTAAAATATGAGATATGTTAGGTTGAATGGACTGAGCCTTAGCCAATTACTTCGGCCATTTTTTGACCGATGTGAGCCGGAGAATCCACCACGTGAATTCCGCAGTCACGCATAATGGCCTTTTTGGCTTGCGCCGTGTCTTCGGCTCCACCGACGATGGCCCCGGCATGCCCCATAGTACGTCCCGCAGGAGCTGTTTCTCCAGCAATGAATCCAACTACGGGCTTGTTCCCATTTTCTTGAATCCACTGAGCTGCCATAGCTTCCAGGTTTCCACCAATCTCACCGATCATCACGATTCCGTCGGTATCAGGATCGTTCATCAGCAGTTCAACAGCCTCTTTTGTGGTGGTTCCGATGATTGGGTCCCCTCCAATACCGATAGCCGTTGAAATACCCAAACCTGCTTTGACAATCTGATCAGCAGCTTCGTAGGTCAAAGTTCCAGACTTAGACACAATTCCAATGCGCCCCGTCTTGAAAACAAATCCGGGCATGATCCCAACCTTTGCCTGACCTGCGCTAATCACTCCAGGACAGTTTGGCCCAATCAAGCGACAGTCTTTATCCGAGATGTACTGCTTTACCTTTGACATATCCTGAACAGGAA
The DNA here is from genome assembly GCA_017798125.1 of Cryomorphaceae bacterium. Classification (NCBI taxonomy): domain Bacteria; kingdom Pseudomonadati; phylum Bacteroidota; class Flavobacteriia; order Flavobacteriales; family Cryomorphaceae; species Cryomorphaceae bacterium. The sequence continues at coordinate 1,914,152 of CP059070.1, read as the reverse complement.
TACCCTCGGTAATGGTCACGATAACCTTAATGCCTGCATCAGCAGCCTCCATGATGGCGTCAGCGGCAAATGCGGGCGGCACAAAAATGATGGACACGTCCGCTCCCGTAGCCTCAACAGCATCTGAAACCGTGTTATATACCGGACGATCTAGGTGGCTTTGCCCTCCTTTCCCCGGAGTCACTCCTCCGACGACATTGGTTCCGAATTCGATCATTTGTCCGGCGTGAAAGGTCCCTTCACTCCCGGTAAATCCTTGTACGATGATTTTGGAATCGCTGTTAACGAGTACGCTCATTTTTGTGTAGTTTTTTATTGTGTGCTCAATAGCCACGGCAAAAATAGACCATAGCAGAGGTATTACAAAGTTTTTTGACCAAGGTTCTTTCGAACGGTAAATGGCTCGTTGCTCGGAATCCTTATCTTATTGGTCCTAACCAAAATATCCTCCTTATCATGTGTTTAAAAAAAGTTCTTCAACTCGCCTTGGCTGCCTTCCTCGTTATGAGTATTTCTGCACCCCAGTCCGCTGCGCAGGGCGTACCCGTTTCAACCATTAATCTAGAAGACCTCGAAGGTAAATACTTCACTGGTGGAAGTTTGAATCTAGGGACCCGACAGATTGGAATGGTCGGAGCAGACAATCCCAACAACAACGGTTTCGGAGTTGGTATTGATGCATACGTTGGTAAATTTGCCACCAATCGATTGGCTTATGGATTGAATGTGGGATACCAGTACAACAGCTTCACTTCTTTACCCGACACGGACTTAGAGACCACTTCCAGCGACAATCTTTTTAACGTTGGGGTATTCGGTCGTGCATACAGCAATCCTTGTGCTCCAAATGTCAATGGATACCTTCAAGGAGAAGTTGGCTTCGGATTCGGAAATCAGAAATTCACCGACAATTCCGGAGACGAGACCATTGATGGACTAAACGACTTTCGTATAGGTGTTGTGCCCGGAATCGTTTTGTACCCTACCGATCACATCATGCTGGAACTTCAATACGGCTTCTTGGGCTATACGAGCCGCAGAACAACCTACGACGATATCAGCACGGGTGAGGAAGTTCAAGACTACAGCCGGTGGGGTGGATTTGATTTCGACGCAAAAACCCTGACCATTTGCTTGATGTACATCCTTCCCTATCCCTCATGGAACGACAAAATGAACGACTCCTTTGACGGCTTCGGTAAGTTCTAAAACCGTTGATATTCATTATTCAGAACTCCGTGAGTGCGAACTTGCGGAGTTTTGTTATTTTTCAGGAAACCAAAAACCCATACCCTATGTGGATGCTACAACGCTCGCGACTTTCTGCCCTGCTCCTACTCCTTTTCTCCCTCATCGTGCTTTACATTTTGCCCGTGGCTGAAATCAATCCGACCATGGTCGCCTTTGTCATTTGCCTGTTTGCGACCATCATTGTGGCTTTCGCCTCTTCGGAATTATTTCACCGGATCGACATTGACCAGATGAAGTACAAGTACACCATAAGCGGCGCCTTGGGTATCGTCGTTGGAATCATCGTGTACTTTTCTCTTAAAGATTCTGACTTTTTCACCTTGCGATGGGTGAATACCTATGGGAAAGAAGCCATGCTCATCGTAAATTTGCTGTGTGCTTTGTACATCTTCTTCTACAAAGGCAAAAGCTCAGAAGCCTGATTTGGAAATCCTCGAACCCATTGTAGCCCTCTCCTCTCCCCCTGGCATGGGCGCTATCGCGCTGATTCGCTTATCCGGAAAGGATGTTATTGAATTGACTTCTTCAGTATTTGGCCCTCACGGGCCGATGAAAGACCTCAGCGACGCTCCAGGGTACAGCATGGTATTCGGCAAGATTCGCGATGGTGAAGAAATCATCGATGAAGTCATGGTCGGTGTTTTCCGAGGCCCAAAGAGCTACACGGGTGAAGATGTTATAGAGGTTTCTTGTCACGGATCCACCTATATCCAAGGGAGGCTCATTGACCTTTTTCTCGACCGAGGTGCTCGAATGGCGGATCCAGGAGAGTTCACGCTCCGCGCCTTTCGCAACGGAAAGATGGACCTTAGTCAGGCCGAAGCTGTGTCGGACTTGATTTCTTCAGAGAGTGCAGCAGCACATCAAGTGGCCATGCAGCAAATGAGGGGTGGCTTTAGCTCTGAGCTCGCATCGCTCCGTGAGGAGCTGATTCACTTCGCCAGCATGATTGAGCTCGAATTGGACTTCGCAGAAGAAGAAGTAGAGTTTGCCAATCGCGAGCAGCTACAGGAATTGATTGAGCGAATCAAATCCGTGCTCGTCAAGCTGATCGACTCTTTCGCTCTGGGGAATGTGATTAAAAACGGGATTCCGATTGCTATCGCCGGGGCGCCCAATGCGGGTAAATCTACTTTGCTCAACGCTTTGTTGAATGAGGAACGCGCTATTGTCAGTGAGGTTGCCGGAACAACGCGAGACACGATAGAGGACGAAATCGTGCTGGGTGGGATTTCGTTCCGATTCATTGACACCGCAGGGATTCGTGAGACCAAGGATGTTGTTGAGTCCATTGGTATCAAGAGAACGTTTGAAAAAATAGATCAAGCTAGAGCTGTCATCTACCTATTTGACGCGGCCCGTGAACACGGAGAAGTACATCAGGAACTAGACACTATAAAAGAGCGCATTGGAGACAAAGAGTTGCTCGTTTTAGGCAATAAGGTAGACCTTGCCAATGAACAAGCGCTCAAAGAGGAATTCGAAAACAGACCTCACTTCTTTCCCATCAGCGCTTTGAATAGAACTGGAATCGATGAGCTTCAAGACCACCTTATTGGTCTGGTCAATACGGGTGCCTTGAGCTCGGGAGATACAGTGGTGACCAACCGTCGTCATCATCGAGCACTAGTCAGCGCCTTGGAGAGTATTCATCGCGCCGAAGGCGCCATGCATCAAGGACTCAGCGGAGACCTCATGGCGCAGGATATCCGCCAAGCACTCTTTCACCTAGGAGAAATCACCGGAGAAATCACAACCGACGACTTGTTGGGGAACATCTTCAGTAAGTTTTGCATCGGAAAGTGACCTATTAGAGAATTTGTCTCTTTATTAGAATTATTCTCATTTATAGAGTCTTTTGATTCTAGCCGACTCTCACCTATTGCCCTTATATCAAGGGGTTCACGCAAATCCATGATTTTGGAATCAACTTTGAAGCTTTCACATCAAAATGAAAGAAATGATGGTGAAGAGGCTTCAGAATATTACCCTAGTAGAAGAAAGTAGCAACAAACTCGGACAGAGAATTGCGGCCATGATGGTCTTTTTCTCAGCCACTTGGATTCCGCTCTGCTATTTCTATGAAGCCTACCTCCTTCTCTCCCTCGTATGCCTAGAAGTTCTTGGATACATCGTCATCTTTCTACTCTTTCTCAAGGGGCATGTGCGAACTGGGAAATTCTTCCTAGCCTTTTGGTTCAATCTTGTCATTCTTATCGGCACATCGGCCATGATGCCCAAAGACGGCTCCATTATGCTTCTAGCGGGAGCTATGGCTTACGCATTGGCCATTTACGCTTCACCATCGGACCGAAGCAAACGATGGTTCTTCGTGATGCTCTCCTTCTTTATAGGAACCACGATCCTATACACGAACTACAATATTCTTTCCTTGCCCAAGGCGGATTTCAGTCCTTATGGACAACTCATCAACCTCTTCACCACCTTGGCCATTATCGCAGGAACCAGCCTAACTCAGGTGAGGCTTAATAACTCTTTAGTATACGACCTTCAATCGGCTAAGAATCGAGCAGAGCGCGCCAGCAAGGCGAAATCGGAATTCTTGATGAATCTATCGCATGAAATAAGAACACCGTTGAACGGTATCGTTGGGACCAGTCAAGCTATAGCAGAGAATCCGAGCGCCGGATATGTCGAAGATATGATTCAGGTCCAGGGCAAGAGCATCGAAAGACTTACGCAATCCCTAGAATCCTTAATGCGAATCGCCAAAATTGATGCCCTTGAGGAGGAGTACCAGGCGGTTGAGTTTGATCCGATTCCTATAGTTGAGCGCGTTTACTTACGTTTTGAGCGGAAGGCCAAAAAGAAAGGCTTGCTGTACTTCATCAAACTCCCACCTAACCCGGTGCGAATCGCTGGAAATGAGGAGCTCTTCGAAGAATCATTGGGAAACTTGTATTCAAATGCTCTAAAATTCACGACCAAAGGTCATGTGTATACTGTGGTTCAATTCCACGACAATACGCGAGAGCTATCCATCTCGGTTTGCGATTCAGGTGTGGGTATATCCGATTCTTTTAAGGATGAGATCTACGAGCCCTTCGCCCGTGAAATTGTGGAAAGTAATGGCCGGTATGAAGGTGTTGGCCTCGGACTGACCATCACCAAGAAGATCACGGAACTCATGTTTGGGAAACTGGAGTTCCACTCCCGTAAAAATCAAGGAACGAGTTTCACCATGCTCTTTCCTACGCTAAAAGCAAGCAACTCTTAATGCCGCACATCGTATACATCGAAGACAACGAAATCAACGCTACCGTATTCAAGCATCTGATGTCCCCTCTCTACCCTGTTCGCCTATACGAAAGCGGGGAATCCTATTTCAAGGAGATGGGCAATGAATGTGCCGATTTACCCATCATCTATTTCTTAGACCTCAATCTTGGGCGTGGGCGAATGAGCGGCAAAGAGATCTTGGATAAACTCAATGAGCTTGAATGCACTCGGGTCGTGCCCAAAGTGGCCTTCACGGCATACGCTTTTGACTCAGACGAAATGCAATATATTGAGGAGCAGGGATTTAACGCTTGTTTGAGTAAACCAGGACTCAAGAACAGAATGGTTGAAGTTTTTCAGCGTCTGGTGGAATAGGTTAGCTTGAGTTCCTTTCCGTACTTTTCCTGCGGAACTGAATCTTACAAACGTGATCCGATTTTTCATCCCCCTACTCTTAGCGTGCGCTTTCGCCTGCACACCCAAATCCCCGACCCAATCAATAGAAAAGCCACAACGCAAAGCTACGGTCGTTGATGTGGAGCGTGGAATACGCCAGCATATCAAGCGTGAAACGGAGAAGAATAATGGCTTTTTTGCACTGAAAAACGACAGCACAGATCTCTCACTACGACTCGTTCGTGTACATACCGAGTACTTATCTGTATTGAGTAAAGGCCAGTACTTCGCCTGTGTCGATCTTGCCGATGAGCATGGTGACGTTTACGACGTTGATTTCTTTCTTTCAGGAAATCCGGAGCAGATGGATGTCACCGAAACCACCGTTCACAAGCTAAACGGAAAGCCCTATTACGCGTGGAAACAAAATGAAGACAAAACATGGGGCCGAGTTCCTACTCAAGGCGCATCCTCTGCGCTCATGGGGGTTGTTGAAGGGGCAGACCACTTCACGTTCGAGTATCGGGTCGTTCTTCCCGTTATAGAAGATGAGGCAGAACTCTGGATTCCATTGCCCAATAATGATCCCTATCAAAACATAAGCTTGGAGCAAATCTCAAGCCCGGTGAAGGAGCAAATTCTTGAGGCCTCAGAATCGGATAGCAGAGCCTTTTACTTTACGCTTGGCCCAGATCAAAGTGAAGACACCGTAACGATCGTGTACGACGTTCAGCGCAAAGAAAAAGGACCATATGCCGCGAGCGAAACTGATTTCTCACCCTTTTTAAATAGCAGCCTACTCCTTCCGACCGGAGGACAGTTTGCGGCAATTGTCGATTCCGTATTGGAAGACCACTGGGAAGAAAGCAAACTGGTCCAAGGCAGAGCGCTCTACGACTACGTGGTGGACAACGTTCGATACGCCAAACAAGGAAAATACGGAACAGGGGATGCCGTTTACGCTTGCGACTCCAAATCGGGGAACTGCACAGAGTTCCACTCCCTATTTATATCGCTTGCTAGGACCGCGGGAATACCTGCGCGTTTTGCCATTGGAGCTGCGATACCCTCAAATAGGGACGAAGGTGGTGTAGATGGCTATCACTGTTGGGCTGAATTCTATGCAGAGGAACAGTGGTGGCCCGTGGACATCAGTGAAGGAAACAAGTACAGTGCCCTCTCAACCTATTACTTTGGACACCATCCAGCGAATCGGATCGAGTTTTCACGAGGGAGAGATTTAGTCTTCAACCCAGGACCTACAAACGGAAAAATTCCCTTCTTCGCTTACCCTGTGTTCGAGATGAACGAACAGGAAGTAAAGATTGCAACAACCTTTACCTATAGGCGAAAAAGGGAATCCTAGTTACTCGAGTCGAGCCCTAGATTACTCCGGGTGCTCGTTAGCTTCTTCAGCTTCAGCCTCAGCTCCTTCACCTTCTCCTGCTTCTTCAGCAGCTGGGTGCTCGTCACCGGCCTCTTCTGCGTGCTCTTCTCCATGCTCCTCAGCATGCTCTTCAGCATGTCCTTCAGCGTGGTCTTCTGTAGCCGCCTCAGCTTCTTCCATTACTTCTTCAACTTGATCTCCTTCAGCATCGGCCTCAGCAGCGCCACCGCCGCAAGAAGTCAAAGTCAAAGTGGTCAAAAATCCGAGAGCAAAAACAGCAAGCGTAAACGCGCGAGTGAAAAGTACTTTTTTCATGGTCTAAATAAATTAAGTTTCTCCTGGCGGCCGAAGGTAACTAAAAAAGAAGAACAGCAGTGGACATGCTGGATACGAATGTGTATTTTACCCGGTATAAATCAATATGATCATGAAAAAATTACTACTCACCCTTAGTTTTGCCCTTGCCTCTACCGCCCTATTCGCGCAAATGCCCAGTTTGAAAAGCATGGGACTTGATCCAGCCAAACAGACCGACATGCTGATGGAACAGCTGGCGGCTAAAATCGAAATGTCGGACGAGCAAGTCACGAAGTTGACCAATATCCACACCGACTTTTTTAAGGCCGCAGACAAGATTATCGACAGTGGAACCATGGATCAAATGAACAGCCTATTGGGGGACAATGACAAAAAGGTTCAAGGGGTATTGGGAAAAGCTGATTTTGTCAAATACAAGGAGGTCACCAAACAGACTACAGGCGCATTACTCGACAAAATGAAGGGGAAAAAGTAGAACTAGGCGTTTTTGCCAACTTCTTCGCGCACGATATACAAGGGACGCCGTTCAACGGTGTTAATAATGCGAATGAGGTACTCGCCGAGAACGCCCAAAGTAAACAACACAAGCCCTCCGATAAAGAGAACGCTGACAATGACCGAGGTCCATCCCACAGTCTCGATGTCAAAGAATAGCTTTTTATAGATGAAGTAAATCCCAAGCACAAAGCTAAAGAGTGCTATGGTGATACCTAGGTTACCGATATACCTTAAGAGCAGGCTTGAGTTGTTGATAAGCAAGTTCTTGAACAACCGGAACATGCTCCGGAGCGTATACCCTGTCTTTCCCTCGGAACGGTCAAAGTGACCCACGGGAACCCCGACAATATCCTTAGTGACGTAAAACATCATGGCCGGTAGAAACGGGTACGGAGTTCGAACCAATTGAAGCATATTCTCCACGGTTTCTCTACGAATCAGCCGGAACGCAGAAAGGCGAAGCCCTTTTGGCTTATCCAGAATAATTCGATCAAATCGAGCCTTCACCCAACTGAAGAATCTTTTGCTCAGGGTATGTTTTTTTTCCTGAAGTTGGCCAATCACCACATCGTGATTGCGCTCTTGAATCAACTTCGGGATGTCCTCTGGTGCGTGCTGACCGTCGTCATCCATGGTAATGACCCAGTCACCAAGAGCGTGCTCCAGGCCACAAATAGTTGCAGCCTGTTGTCCAAAATTGCGTGTCAGGCGAATAGCACGGACATTGGGCTGAGCACTTAATTCTAGGAGCTTAGGCCAAGTCTTAGGGTTTGGACTGCAATCATCGACGTAGACCAACTCAAAGGACGCGTCAAGACCGCTAAAGACCGCTGTAAGGCGATCCGTCAAATCACCTAAACTATTCAGGCTATTGTAAACGGGTATGACAACGGAATACTGAGGCAAGAGAAGATTCCCTATCAGAAATCAAACTCGGTGACGCGTTCACCGCTGCGACGATCCCAGTCGATAAAGGTGATGTGGATCTCGTAGATCGACATCATGGTAGAGGGCTCATTCCAGTCGCGCTGCCCTTTGACCACATAATGTTCGGATCCTCGATTGAAGGTAATTTCGGTGATCCAGCCGTCCATCATTTCGCGCTCGAGCATCTTCTCGGTGTACGGGTGGTTCATTTCGGCTTCAAAGCCTTCGGAAATACGCTTGTGGTACAAGTCAACCACCAGCTCCGCAAGTGCTGGGATATTCTCGGATTCCAAATCCGCCGTCATGGACAGGGGCTGCCCTTCGCGGTTATACTGACGGTGGAGCTCTACCCAGAACTGACCTTTTTCATTCTTCACTAAAACGCTGTCCTTTCCTTCGTAGAACTCGAACAAGCGATCAATCGCGGGACGATCATCCCCGTAAGCGTTGCTTTGAGCATAAACCATGGATCCCAAAAGGATCGCTGCGAGTACCAATACTTTCTTCATGAGTTGGGTTGTTTGACGCTAAAATAAAAAAAGCCCCGACGAATCGGGGCTTCTCCTTAGTGCTGAACCAAAATTTTATGGGTTTCGTAGGTGTGGTCACCGGCAATGCGGAGCATGTATAGACCGTTCGGAAGTGCCTCCGTGGAGACCGGACCCGTCCGACCGGATGAAGCATCGTGCCGTGAGGCACTCAAAACTCTTCCCTGCATATCCAACCACTCCAAGCGCAACTCCTCTTCCGTTCCGTCCGAATGAATGAAGATGCTGCCTACGGCAGGATTCGGGAACACCGTCAAGCGGGCATCCGTGCTGCTGAGCTCCTCTTCTAGCCCGATGGTTGGCGACTCGATCGGCTGGTCAAAGTACAACACGTACTGACCAGGAGCCAAATTCACATCCGCGGTTGGATCGCTTACCACGATGCTATCACCCGTGAAGTACTCGTACCAAGTTCCGGCATGTTGGAATTGCGGGTTGGTCGTGGACGCGGTTACCGCAAAGTTCCCCAAAAGCACTCCATTGATCGATGGGCCGTTCAGGTGGAGCTTTTTCACAGCTCCATTAAAGTTGTAGCCGAAATCGGTGGTGTGCATGATAGACTGCTCATTGCGGAGCTTGAGTAAGGCGGCAATGTTGTTGTATACCGCTTTGCGTGCCGGCTCATCGTAGTACTGCCATAGAATTGGCTTGTTGCACACGCGGCAGGGGTCGTCAATACTGATATCGTATCCGAGCTCGCCAAACATCCACATCATTTTCGGGCCCGGATGCGCCAAACCAAAAATGTGCGTCAAGGTCGTTCTTCCCAGTGCTGTATTGAGATCTTTAACATCGTGGTCCACGTTATTAGAATTCCCGAAGGTGAGGTTCTTGAACATGATACGCTCTTCATCATGCGATTCTGGGAAGGTCACCAAGTGTGCATCATTCCAACCTCGGAACTGATAGACTGCACCGTTGAAATTGCTGGAACTCACCCAACCCATAGCCGCTTCTTGATACTGATGGGTCGCTTGTCCCCAAAGCATCATGCCGTAGTCGCTCAATTGAGATTCCTCGTTGTTGTCCGCCCAGTGCTCTAGAATGATATAGGCCTCTGGGTTTACCGCCCAGACGGTGTCGGCCATTCGCTTCAGCAGTTGAATGCGTGTATTGTCATAGCTCACATCACCGGTATTGGTGAACCCTTTGGTGAAGTCATACCGTACTCCATCAATCTTGAATTCCTCGAACCAGTATGTATTTACGCGGTCAATAAAGTCCTGCGTGGCCTGAGCCGTATGGTCAAAATCATTACCCCAACAATTGGGTGGATGCGGACAATCCGTGTTGTACCAAGGGTTGTTGCTTGCAGGTTTGTTCCCGGCTTCGTCCCAATACATTTGAGCCAGTGGACTCTGTCCAAAACTGTGGTTGAATACAAAGTCCATGATGACCGCAATCCCTCGACCGTGGCAACTGTCAATAAAGGCCTTGTACGCGTCGATGGTACCGTAGTACTTGTCTAGGGCCATGTGGAAACTCGGGTTATATCCCCAGCTCTCGTTCCCTTCGAACTCACTATTGGGCATCAACTCAATAGCATTAATTCCCAGATTTTGAATGTAATCAAGAGTATCAATCAGGACTTGATAGCTGTGCTCATCGGCGAAGTCGCGAATCAGCAGTTCGTATATGTTGAGTTCCGTTTGATCCGGTTTGGAATAGCTCGTATTCTGCCAAGAATAAGGCGTCTTTCCAGGGAACATCAAGGTCGCGATACCCGTCGTCAAACCTGTTGGATAAGGGTGAAGGTTAGGATAGACACTTGAAGGGATCCAAGGGTCGTTGAACGGATCCAAAACCACCTCTGAATAAGGATCCGCAATGCGCAGGTTTCCGTCAATGAGATACTGGAAGCCGTATTCCTGGCCAGGCGTTAAGCCGTCTATTTGAATCCACCACTTCTGACCACTTGGGTCTTTGTGCATGTAGAAAAGAGAATCGGGCAACCAGCCGTTGAAATCTCCGATGACGTAAATATTGTTTTTGAATGGAGCGTGCAATTGCAGAATGACGGTGGAGTCATTGACGTAGTTGATCCCGTCGACAATACCCGCTGGAGCAGGGATGATCTGAACGGCAGGATTCGCTACGTAATAGACCGTGTCCGTTACGGTGCTTGTCCCGTTATCTGCGACCAACTCTACCATGTGCTGGCCCGAACCACTTACGGTTTGTGTATGATTGATTTCCTGTGCACCGGTGACTTGAGCCACTTGAACTCCATTGTCGAATATGGTCAGCGTTGCACTTTCGTTGGATTTGGCAACGAAATCTATAGTCTGACCTTGGCCAAGAGTCTGTACAGATTCAGGAGTAAAGAACTTCGCCAAGAAGCCTGCATTGGCCGGGTAAATATCGTAGTAGATATCCGATCCATCACTGGCGCGGCCAACGGCATTACCCGCTTGGTCGCGGAAGACAAAGGCCAATTGCTGAACTACCGTCCCGGGTGAAAATCCGTAGTAGGTAGGAATGTGATAGCTGATCTCGTGCAGATTATTGCCCAGGGGGGTCATCAATGTGTTGGGGTCCGCAGTACCCCAATTACCTTGAACGTTCTGCCAGTCCGTCGGAGACGTAGAAGCATTCGTAATCAAACCCGCATGAGCGTAAATGGGAACCACTCCGACCAGCGCGCCATTTCCTTCGCTGGCGTCGTAGACAATAGTTACCGTATCGTTCTGAGTAGGAAAGGCAGGATCAATGTTTAGAATTTGACCCGTAACCGTGAGAAGAGATGTCATGAAGACACCTCCTAGGAGAATTAGTCGTTTCATAGTCCGTGTAAAGTGTAGAAGACCACAAATATACGACTAAGTGTACAGAATACACAATATGTCGGCTGTGCGACTTTGGTCACGCTTCAATCCCGGAAAAAAGCCCGATCTTTGCAGGGAATTAAAAAGCATATTTTATGCCTACTGTACAAATGACCACTCAAGACTTTAAGGATAAGGTCTTTGATTATACTGCGAGCAAAGAATGGGAATTTAAAGGAGACAAGCCGGCCGTGATCGATTTTTACGCCGATTGGTGCGGGCCTTGTCAAATGATTGCCCCAATTCTAGAAAAGCTCAGCGACAAATACGGAGATGATCTTGTGATCTACAAGGTGGATACTGAAAAGGAGATGGAGCTGTCTCAAGTATTTGGAATCCGTAGCATCCCGACCATGCTGTTCATCCCTATGGGCAAGCAACCCATGATGCAGCCTGGAGCTCTTCCGGAGAATGTGCTGGAAGAAGTGATCGAAAAAGAACTCCTTTCCGCTTCAACAGAAGCTTAAAAAGGACGACACTACTGATAAAGCCTCGCCTTTGGCGGGGCTTTTTTATTTCCGTTCCATCAAAAAGATCAAATTCATAGCGGTGGGTTTTCTATGGCTATTGAAGTGATTCTTGACCACGGGGATGTTTCCGATTTGGGTAGAATTATCCAAGTAGTACTCCGGATCACTAATTTGATCTCTCAATATCTGCTCTTGCATCGCCAAATGAAGGTTCTTTCCTCTATACTCGGGCGTTATGCTCGTCAAGACTCCTTTAAACAAGGGCAATCCATCACCGTACTCCCTTCTCAAGTAAATGAAGAAGCCTTCGAGCACTCCATCCCGATCCAACACCGAACAATAGCCGCCTTCTTCAAGGGAATTATCAATCCAAGCGGTGAACCACCGTTCGGAAGCGTCGGCTGGGAAAAAGGAGCTCCGAAATTTTGTGACCAGCTGCTTGGCCTGAATCAAGTACTTCTTGTTAAGCTCGTGAATTTGAGCTTTATCCGACGGGCTGTAGCTCCTTAGTTCGATTTCCTCCGGCAAATCATAGGGGTAGTGAGGCAGCTCCTCTCGCTTAAATCGAGTAATGAACTGAAAACGCGAATCCCACAATCTAAATCCCCGATCCTCCAAGGCCGGAGCTAAGAACAAGTAGCGCGCGTCTAGCTCACAATCGTACAATCCCTGTCCTGTTTCCTCGAAGAGCTCGTCGAGCCGCGAGGCAAAGTCCGGGATGTCCTCATACGACCATTTCCTTCTTTCAAGATCCAAAGACCACATGGCGCGATCAAAGAAATTACTTTCCCACTCCTTTTTTACAATTTTCATCTGACTTGTCCTTGGATTTTCACTGCTCTCGGCGGTCCTCAAAATTAGAATTACTTTTGGACTTCATGAGCGAACGAATTCCATTCAACAAACCCTACTTCACGGGAGCTGAAACGGCCTATATTGAAGAGGCTGTAGCCAATGGTAAAATTAGTGGAGACGGCGCCTTTACGGCGCGATGCCAAACCTGGTTCGAAGAAAGATATGGGTTTGGAAAATGTCTATTGACGACCAGCTGTACGGACGCTCTTGAAATGTGCGCACTATTGCTGAATCTGGAACCTGGAGACGAGGTCATTATGCCCTCTTACACCTTCGTTTCAACCGCCAATGCTTTTGTACTACGCGGCGCACAAATCGTTTTTGCAGATTCCCAAAAAGAGCAACCAAACTTGAATCACGAAGGGTTAGAAGCCCTAATTACGTCGCGAACCAAGGCCATTGTGGTCGTTCATTACGCCGGAATGGCCTGCGATATGGAAGCCATAAAAGGTCTTTGTGATGAACACAATTTATGCTTGATCGAAGACGCTGCCCAAGCCGTAGATAGCTTTTATGGCAATCAGGCACTCGGAAGTATTGGGCATTTGGCCACCTTCAGCTTTCACGAAACCAAGAACATCATGTCTGGCGAAGGTGGAATGTTGGTGATCAACGATCCACAATACACTAAACGTGCGGAAATCATTCGCGAAAAAGGAACCAATCGAAGTGCCTTTTTTAGGGGTGAAGTGGATAAGTACAATTGGGTCGATGTAGGCTCCTCCTTTCTTCCGTCAGACATCATTGCAGCAATCTTGTTCGCGCAACTTGAGCAGCTGGACGATATTCAAAAACAGCGCAAGGAACACTGGGAGCGCTACTACGAGGCACTATCTCCTCTTTCCAAAAAACTCGGATTTACCCTTCCTACACTGCCAAAAAAGGCAACCAACAACGCTCATATGTTCTACATCGTAGGACCTGACGTGCAATGGAGAGATCGGGCCATTCGGGCACTTCGCAGTGTCAATATGCACAGTGTCTTTCACTATATTTCCCTGCACCGAAGCCCATTCTTCAGTCCTAAACACGACGGACGCGAATTGCCCAACAGCGACCATTTCACCGATGGACTTCTTCGGCTACCTCTCTATTACGAACTCCCTGAATCAGCAGCGGCTACCGCGGCAAAGGCCTTGACCAGTGAATTCTCATGAAGTGGGATTTGAATAAATGGGCGCCTTTACTCGCTTTCTTAGGCGTGCTATTCTTTGTAGTTTCTCTGCCTTACAGGTGGCTGGATCATGATGAAGCGGTTCTTGGCGAGCATGCCTATTGGTGGTGGAAAACGGGGCAATACCGATCTGTTTTGCATTATGGACTTCCAAATGGCTGGGACCAACTCCTCTATTCCACACACAAGGCTTTTGTGCTTCTTGGATCGGCATCCATCTCCATTTTTGGATGGTCATTGACAGCGCTTCGGGGAATACCTCTATTTTTTGGGATTGTCGTCATTTTTCTTGTGCAGAAATACTTGCGCACAGAATTCGAAAACGACCGTGAATATTTGTATTGGCCAGTTACCCTTTTTCTTTTTCAAGCCATGTTTTTCACGGCTGCCTACCGCTTTCGTCCAGAAACCATGCTTATGACTTTTGGGTTTCTCAACTTTTGGCTTTTGGATTCATATTTCAAAACAGGCAAGTTCAAATATGTTGTTCTAGCTGGGATTTGCGCTGGCCTCGGACTGTTTACCCATTTGAACGGAGCTGCCTATGCCGGGGCCGGAGGGCTTCTTCTATGGAGTCGAAAAAAAATCGGGCCTTCTGTCGCCTACGGCATTCTCGGCATCGCTTTCGGGTCCTTGTACCTCCACAACATGTTGGGACCAGGTCAATTTGAAGAGTTCCTTGCGCAATACCGACAAAACCCGAATTTGAGTGAAGCCGATTGGCACTGGTACAGCCCTATGGTTAAAGCTTTAAGCGAGCATCTTCGCTTTTTCCACAGCGCACGTGAAGTCTCCACTTCCCTACTCTTACTCACCGCCCTGATTGGGTCGTGGAAGATCCTAAAGGAAGAGTGTTCTTCCTTACTTCGCTATTTCTTGTTTACGATACTCATCCTCGGAGCTCTTTCTCGTCAAACGCCGATATACTATATGATCTACCTCCCTTTCATTGTCGTCATAGTCTCCGTGCACCTACATCGATGGACTAGCTTGAGCAACATTTGGAAAGGAGCTACCTTATTCTTCTTGGCCGGCTTCCTTTTGATCAATTCATCCTTTTCTTGGGAACTGATCAGTCGGCGAACAAATACTGTGGCTAGAACAACGGAAATGGTGGCCTCCATTCCACAAGGGTCCAGCATCGTCGGACCTACCAGCCTTTTATTTAACGCTCTTGATGAAGGTTACGAAATCCGCAGTTTCAAGTCCTTTAAGTTCTTGGTTCGCAACTATCCCGACTATCCCGACACCTATGAGGGCCTAGTCAACTTCTTGGACGACACTGCGCCCGATTACATCATTTTGGATCACATTGACTACAACCAAGATGAATTTGGCGATTTCCGCGACCCTTCAGAACTGACTATGAGTGAGTCGGTTGGGTCATTCCAGGTAACCGAAACACACGAGGACTGGACGTTACTTCAGCGCATGCCTTAAACCCCTTGAACTTCGGGGCATCTTACCACGCGTATGAAGACAAAACACCTTTTGGCTTTTGCGGCGATCATCCTATCCGCTTCCCTCTTTGGGCAAGCCAATCACAACTTTACGGTCCGAGTTGTTGATGGCTCCTCTTCGGAACCTCTTACCGGAGCGAATACCCTAGTTTATCAAGACTCTTCCACAAACCTCATTTTTGGCAAGTCTTCCAATTCAGACGGTTGGTTAACTCTAGAGCTACCGGACGGTGAATATCGCCTTGAGACCTCTTTTGTCGGTTATCTGTCTGACAAGCGCACGGTCCAAATAGATCGACAAGATACCCTCATCCTCTCCTCACCCCGCACATCTGCTGAGCTCGATGAAGTGAGTCTAACGGACGAAATACAACGAGCTGAGCAAAATGGAGACACCGTCGCGTACAACGCGGACGCCTACAAGACCAATCCTGATGCAAATGCTCAAGATTTGGTAGAAAAAATGCCCGGAGTTGTGGTGAAGAATGGTCAGGTTCAAGCCCAGGGAGAAACGGTTCAAAAAGTCCTGGTGGATGGAAAGCCCTTCTTTGGTAATGACCCTAATGCAGCTTTGCAGAACATTCCTGCAGAAATGGTGAAGAAGATCGAAGTCTTTGACCAGCAAAGCGAGCAATCACAAGCCACGGGATTCGATGATGGAAACACCACGAAAACCATGAACATCGTGACCCGAGAAGGCTTTCGAAACGGGAACTTTGGGAACGTATATGGAGGTTATGGAACGGACGGAAGATATCAACTTGGAGGGGTTCTAAACCGCTTTAATGAGGATCAACGCATTACTGTTGTGGCTCAGAGTAACAACATCAATAATCAGAACTTCAGCGAAGAGGATTTAGCCGGGGTTTCTACTGGAGGGCAGCGAAGAGGTCCGCCAGGGGGCGGTGCTCGGGGCGGCGAGTCCAGCTTCACCGTGCCTCAACAGGGTGGAATCACCTCCACCAATGCCCTGGCCATCAACTATACCGACGATTGGGGCGACAAATGGCAATCCACCATGAGCTACTTCTTCAATCGTGCCGACAACAGTAATACCACGGATTTACGACGGATATATGTCCTTCCCGGGGATTCGGGCCAGGTTTACGAAGAATCCTCTAGGAGTGAAAGCACCAACATCAATCACCGCTTCAACGCTCGGATCGAATACGGGGGTCGAGAAACGAAGGACTTTGTACTGATTAGTCCCTCCATCACCCTCCAGCAAAACTTTGGCTTTTCAGATTTGGAAGGGCAAACCTATACGCCTGAAACGCCCATCAATAGCACGCTGAACAACTTCGATTCCGACTATACCGCGTGGAGTATAAATAACTTCCTCCTTTATCGCCGTCGATTTGAAAAGCTCGGGCGCTCTCTCATGATCAGTTCACGGCAGCAGTACAAGCCAACGGACGGAGAAAGCTTTCTGGAGACGGCAACCAATTACGAACTCAGCAATCGATCCGATTCCCTGGACCAGAGAAGTCTAATGGATGAAAGCGATGCCTCATGGAATGTCAACATTCGGTATACTGAACCTATTATGGGCACAAGTGCCCTGCTTCAACTTAATGCCCGGCACAGCGAAGAATACGGGACGAGCGACACGCGCACGTATAATTTTATCGACATAGACGATGATTACAGCGATCTCGACACTGCCTTGAGCAATGTCTTTGACAGTCGCTATGTTCAAGACGAAGTTGGAGGAGGAATTATGCTTCGCGGTCGCCGACATTTTCTTATAACGTCATTGAATTACCAATGGGCGAGCCTGGCAAGCGAGCAGACTTTTCCTGCCGTAGGCAGCCTGGATAAAAACTTTACGGCTTTTGTTCCTTTCGCTATGTGGCGTTACCGCAAGAGCAGAAATAACACCCTTCGCGTATTCTATAGGGCCAATACCTCGGCGCCAAGTGTTTCACAGCTTCAAAATGTAGTGGACAACTCCAACCCCATTCAGCTATCGGTGGGTAATCCAGATTTGGACCAGCAGTATACCCACAGTCTTTCGGCCCGATGGAACCTCAACAATCCCGACAAAAATCGAATTACCTATTTACTTGTGCGCGCTACAGCGGTTAATGACTATGTCGGGAACAGCACTATTTACGCGTCTGCCGATACAACCCTGCCGAATGGGATCATTCTGGATCGCGGAACGCAGCTCACCACAGCGGTGAATCTCGACGATCGCTACACCGCCAAGGTTCTGTACACCTATGGAATGCCGTTCAAACCCCTGAGGTCCAACCTGAATTGGAGTATTGGAGCGGATTGGGCGCAAACACCCGGTCTGATCGATGGAGAGCTCAACCTAGCGCGCAGCACCAGCGCCGAGTTTACACTAGCCCTGAGCAGCAACATCAGTGAGCGCGTGGATTTTTCCGTGACGAGTATCACGAGCTTCAACGACGTTCAAAACACCCTAAACACAGGTCTTAACGACCAATACTGGAACCAAAACACTAAGGCGCGAATCTACTATCAGCCTACCGATCGGTTGGTTTTCCGAACAGAACTCAGTCATCAGCTCTACGCGGGACTTACAGACGGATTCGATGATCAATTCATGCTGTGGAACGCGAGTATTGGCTGGAAACTCTTCGACCAAAACCAGGGCGAATTGCAGTTGAGCATGTACGACTTGCTTGGTCAAAACACCAGCATTTCCAGAACCGTGAGTGACGCCTATTACGAAGACAGCACCACCGAAGTCCTGCAGACCTACGTCATGCTTACCTTTCGTTACCGCATACGTGATTTTAACGTAGACCAGTAAGTTCACTATCTTGGCCGGGTAACCAAGTCATTTGCTTCATGAGGAAATTGCTACTCCTGGCCTTAGCAGTGGGTCTTTTTAGTCATACCCGTGCACAAGTAGTCGCGGATCGGCCTGTAGTCGTCATCGACAGCTCACAAATCACGACCTACCCTTACGTTTTCCCTATTATGGGTCAGCGCGTCCAGAATATGGGCTTCAACCTACCCCTACCACACGGGATCATGCTAAACACGATCACCGGGACGCAAAAGCTTGAACTTCAGAATCTTGAAGTGGGCTTTAACAACTCCGAGATGTTCAATCTGGACAGCATCATATCCTTTGACCAGGTGAATGTTTACGCGACTACCGTGAACCTACGGTTCGATACTTGGGTCCTTCCTTTTCTCGATATCTACGGTCTGGCCGGATACAACTTCAGCAATATTGACGTGCGCATCCTAGACCCCATTCAAATCGAAACGAATCCCACCACGGACGGTGCCTATTTAGGACTTGGGGCTACACTCGCTGGAGGAACGGGTCCTATGTTTTGGTCTTTTGATGGTAATCATGTCTGGACCTTTTCCGACAAACTAGAGAAACCGGCCACCCTCCTGACGATGGGTGCTCGCGCTGGCCCCATCTGGCGTATCAAAAACAAACCTCAGCAAAACCTCGTGCTATGGGGAGGTTTCCTCTACTCCCATCTCAATAGCGAAACAGTTGGCCGTATCGGTTGGTCTGAAGTCTTTCCTGGAGGACGTGTCGAAGAGATTCAAACAAGGCTAGAGGATTGGTATACCTCACTTCCCGACTGGAAGCAACAGGCGTACGAGAATATCTACAATCGCCTTCAGGACGGTCTGGATGAAGTTCAAGAAAACGTGGACAATAGCACGATTGCCTACCAAATGGAGAAGAAGATTGTCCGCCCAATCAACCTGATCATCGGTGGACAATGGCAAATCAGCCCAGAATGGCAGTTGCGCGGAGAGATGCAAATTTTAGGAGATCGAACCATTGGGCTGCTCAGTATCAATTGGCGATTCGGCCTACCGGGCCAAAACTTGTTCGCGGAAAAGTAGTAGGACTCAGCGAGCAGGAATACGCAAGTGAACCGCAGTTAACCAAGTCGGATTCTGCTGAGTTCCCCCACCGGCGAGCTCTAAATACTGCTGTTGCCAGCCCGTTTGAACGGCCAATCGGTCCGAAACTTTGTACTTGGCGCTGATGTACAGCCAATTTTGGTTGACACCTTGCGGAACCAAGAACTGATTCGTTCCAAAAAAGACCTCATCGTAGACCACAACACTCCAAGGTCCGGATCCTATTGGATGCTCAAGAGTCAACCGGTACCGAAAACGGTTGCCATAGGTGTAGCCATCTTTCCCCACTCCTCCCATTTCATCCAGCACAATTCGCTGTTGCCAACGATGTTCCATACGAAGGCGATGAGAGAATTTAAGACGATTCCAGGTGTGGTTGATCATGACCTCTTCCCAGAGGTTATTCTCCGCAAAATCGGTCGCAATGGGTTGCGCACCATACGGATAACTGTGGATATAGGTGTATCCCGCGGAAAAAATAAAGTGGGAACTCAAGACATAACTGACCTGGGGTCGAAAGAGGAATTGCTGAAAGGTGGATACGCCATCGGTGAAGCGAAGATGGACCTCCGTATTGAGAAACCACTGATCATTGAGATCGTATCTCCCGTTGTATAGCCCCCAAACAGAGGGGTTCACGTCCTGAGACCGAACACCTAAAGCGAGGGTCATGATGAGTGCGATCGCTGTGATTTTCTTCATGACCCCAAGGTAATGCAAACCATCCTTAACCTTAAAGAATCACGAAGGCAACAGAAGGATAATGAGGAGAAATCCGCATTTTGTCGGGCGTACAAGGCAAAAGACTACCTTTGGGCCGTATAATTTTTGTCTTATTATTATGAATATTTTTGTAGGAAACCTTCCTTTTCGCCTGGACGAATCTGATTTTCGCGGGTTGTTCGAGGAGTACGGGGAAGTAGCTTCGGCTAAAATCATTATGGACCGCGAAACCGGTCGCTCACGTGGCTTCGGTTTTGTTGAAATGACCAATGACGACGAAGCGAATGCGGCAATCGAAGGCCTTAACGAGGCTGAAGTTCAAGGCCGTAACATCCGAGTGAATCAAGCAGAAGAACGCGCTCGCCGTCCGCAGCGTCCTCGCTACTAAGCTGCCGTTCTTTAATTAGGATATTTCAGCCGCTCCCTTTAAGGAGCGGCTTTTTTATTGCCTTATGCGGCGTTTCGCGTCGCGTTGATATTGCCAAAAAAGCAGCGAATGACCAGCTTAGTCAAGGCCTCTTGCTGGGATGAGGAACCTTCTCGCAACCAAAGCAGGGCCGCCTGCTGGATGACCAGCAATGGCGTGATTATCTCCTCCCTCAATCGAATACTCGCTCTCCCCAGAGGGGCATCATCCATGAGTTCATTCATATTAGTCAAGTCCAGAATTCGCTCTTTCGAACGCTCGTACTCCTCCTCAAGCCCCTTCCAAAACGATCCAAACTGCTGATCTTTTTCGATGTAAGCAGATAGCGGATAGTTCGCCTTGGTCAGCGATTGCATGGAGTTATTGAGCAAAGCCCTAAAAAAGGGAACCTGCAAATACAGGTCTCTCACCTCGGCTTGACGCCCCGCGTCCTTCATTTCTTGAAATATTTGACCCAAGCCGTAGAATCCCGGAACATTTTGCTTCATCTGGCTCCAAGAGCCTACATAAGGAATAGCTCGTAGGTCGCCCAAATTCAGTTTCTTATCTCCTCCACCCCGCTTACTTGGTCGTGAACCGATGTTCGTTGCTCCGTAATACTTCAGGACGGTCATTTCCGACAGGTAATCCAGGAAATCGGGATGATCCTTTAAATCGACATAGGCCTGATAAGTCTTGGAACTCAACTCCTCCATCAGAGCCCGGTTCTCGGGGGTCCAAACGCTTTGGTCGGATGCCAGTTTACCTCGCATCCCGGCCGTAAGCAATTGCCCCAGGTTGTGCTTCGCAGCCCGAACCGTTCCAAAGTTTGAACTAATCGTCTGCCCCTGAATGGTCAAGTGGATTTCACTATTCTCAACAGTGTTCCCCAAGCTCGCGTAAAACTGATGCGTCTTGCCACCCCCACGCGCGGGAGGGCCTCCACGTCCGTCAAAGAAGATTAAGGTATGACCGCGATCGCGGGCCGCTGCAGTCAGTTCTTCCTTGGCCCGGTAAATTCCCCAATTTGCCATGAGGTAGCCTCCGTCCTTGGTTCCATCACTAAATCCGAGCATGATCGGTTGCTGGCCCTTACGGGCCGATGTATGCTTTGCCCAAGGTTCCCAATCCCACAGTCGGTTCATGATGGCTGGCGCAGCTTCGAGATCGTCTACGGTTTCGAAAAGCGGCACCCAATCCACGGGAATATCGGTTCCGACATATCCTGCCGCACGGAATAAGAACATCAGTTCGGCCAGGTTCAAGGCGGATTGCGTATTCGATATGATGTATCGATGGGCGGCCCGCTCCCCATTTTCCTCCTGGAGCTGTTTCATCACCCGGATAGACTCCAGGGTTTTTTGACTCATCTCGTTCAAATCTTCACGAGCATAATCTAAGGGGGTCTCAAGGAGAAAGTCCATGGCCTCCTCTTCAGTCATCGCCTCGTACTCTTGCATCGTGCCGCAGGCACTGAGAATATCCAATACTACGCTGTGATGGACGCGGCTGTCTTGGCGTAGATCGAGTGAAGCAAAGTAAAAGCCGAAGGCCTTAACCCTTCGTAAGAGGTCTTCGACGCGATCCACGAACAGACCGTCGTAGCCTTCGACCAGGGCCTCTTTGATGGCCTCCAACTCTTCGGTAAACGCCTCTAAGGACATTCCAGGTTCTCCTTGAATCATGGATTCCAGTTGTCGTTCGAGTTGGCGGATGCGTTCTTCTGTTTCCGGAAAGGTCAAACGACGCTTTAATCGATGTAAATGGTTCAAGTACGAACGGAGCACCGCCTTACGAAGTAAAGCTCCTGTACTCTTCGTTGTGGCCGCACCTACAAAGGGGTTTCCGTCACGATCCCCGCCGGGCCAAAACCCTAGCTGGAGTAAGTTGTGGTTGTTAAACCCAGAACCCATTTGCTCTTGGATTTCGCTCAGTAGTTCGCCAATACTGTGGTAAAAGACATTCTCCAAATACCAAATCAACGACACAGCCTCCTCCAATGGAGTGGGCTTTTCTCGATTGTAAAAGGGTGTCCGGCCTAATTGGCGAAGCAGCTCCTGAACGTCGTGGACGTTGTTGTCCCGGATGGATTGCTCCAAATCGGTGATAATTGAAAGCACGCGACCCGGATAAAATTGTGTTGGGTGAGCGGTCAACACTACACGTACCCCGTAATTGTTGAGGTATGCCCTCAGTTGGCGTTGTTCCGTTGGATTATTGCGCTCACGGAACAGAGCCGCCAGCGAATATTGATCGGCAACACCGTGAATCTTTTCATAAGCCGCATCTTCTAATGCGTCAAAAAGCACGACTTGGCGCTCGATGTATTGGACAAAGCGAAAGAGCAAGCTGATTCGTTCTTCTTCCGAAAGCTGATGAGCATGTTCCTTAAAGAAGGTATCTAAGATCTCGGTCGGGGCTTTTCGTTCCTTGAGACCTGCATCACAAGCATCGTGCAGTAAGGGCAATAAATGACCCGTATCGCTGATGCCAGCAAAGGGAAGTGTTAAGAAAATTGAGTTGTACAAGCGGTACTTAAGAGCGACCTCTTCTTCAAAAATTCGATCCACGTTTCGTTTTTTTCTAAGGTATTAAATTGGCGGCATGAATGGACGAGCTGTTTTTTGGTTTAGCGTACACTTAACACTCACTGTTGGCGCCTATTTCATACCATTCCTATTCGACTGGCCTTTAGTGGTTTCCGCGTATTCGGTGGTTCTTTTGCAGTTCCTTTTTTTTGGTCGCTGTCTGATGAATGACGGTCATGACCTCAGCGAAAATGAGGACGAAACCTTCTATTCTGACCTTCTAGAACGCTTAGGGTTCAAACCCAATCGAAAAAAACTACGTCGTTTTGTTCGAGGATACCTCTATGTTCTATTGATGGCCTTCACTCTTCTCTGGCAAGTCCTTTGGGAGCATGAACCTTGGCTACCCCTTCTCCCTTAAGGACTAAAACCCTTATCTTTTCCGATATGGAAGGAATGCTGGAACTGGCGAGTGTCTTGATACTCGGTGTATTTGCGCAGTGGTTGGCTTGGAGAATCAAACAACCTGCGATTTTGCCTTTGATTGTCATTGGTTTAGCTGTTGGTCCCATTGCCAGCCTCTTCACACCAGATGGAAACAAACTTCTCGATGGTGACGCTATTTTCACCGGGGACTTGCTCTTTTCCTTTGTCAGTATTTCCGTTGGAGTTATCCTTTTTGAAGGAGGACTAACCCTTAAGGTCAGTGAGATTCGGGGACAGGCGAGAACAGTCCGAAACCTACTCATCTTTGGCCCTATCATTACCTTAGTTGGTGGAGCACTCGGTGCGCATTACCTCCTAGGTGCCAATTGGGGTATTGCCGCTTTATTCGGGGCACTCATTATTGTCAGTGGCCCTACCGTCATCATGCCCATCCTTCGCAATGTTCGGCCCAATCAAAGGATCAACACCATTCTTAAGTGGGAAGGAATCTTGATCGATCCGCTCGGCGCCTTGATTGCAGTATTGATTTACGAGTTTATACAAAGCGGCCACTTTGGAGAAGAGATCACCACTGAGGCCCTTAAGGAGTTCGTCATCACCATTGCTACGGGTGTTTTTGTCGGAGGTTTAGCAGCACTCTTCCTCAGGTGGGTACTTCGTCGGAACCGGCTACCCGAATACCTTAAGAATGTCTTCACTCTAGGCTTGGTAATCTTCGCCTTTACCCTCTCTGAAATGGTGCAAAAGGAGGCGGGTTTGATGGCCGCCACGTTCATGGGAATCATGCTGGCCAATATGAATGTGCCTGACCTCAAGAAGATTCTTTCGTTCAAAGAAGATGTGAGCCTCATCTTGATCTCCGTGCTCTTTATTCTCTTGAGCTCCAGGATCAATATGGAACAGATCGAAAAGCTTGGATGGAAAAGCGTAGCACTTTTTGGAGTTGTAGTCTTGGTGGTTCGGCCTTTGGTCGTTTTCCTGTCTACCCTTGGCTCATCCTTAAAATGGAACGAACGATTCTTTCTGAGTTGGATTGGCCCAAAAGGGATTGTTGCCGCCGCTGTGGCCTCCCTTTTCTCAATTCAATTGATCGCCAATGCACCAGACGAAATCACGGCGCGTCAAGCCGAATTCATTCTACCCCTTACTTTCCTCATGATTGTTGGGACCGTAGTACTGCAGGGTTCCTCGGCGAAATTTGTCGCCCGTTTGCTCCGCGTAGAACGAGCTGAGCCCATAGGAATACTCATCGTCGGTGCTAGTGATGTACCGCGCTTCTTTGCCCGGTACCTACAGCGCGAAGGAGTTCCGGTACTCGTAGCAGATGTCTCAGCTAACAACATAGAAAAGGCCCAGGCTGAAGGGCTTGACACCTTCCGAGGCGATGTGCTCGCCGGCGGCGTTCGGGACGAGATGGATTTGACACAAATAGGCCGAATCATGGCCATGACATCCAACTCGGAGATCAATCAGCTCGCCACTCAGCAGTACCAAGAGGAGTTCGGAGAAGATCATGTTTTTCGAATTGCCACGCGGCGAGAAACAGAGCTTGAAGACTTTCACCCCAACAGCAATGTCTTGTTTTCACAACAGGCTGACTACCTGTACTTGGCCTCTCTTATTAGAACCAAGCCCACCTGGACAGAACATCCCCTGGAGTCTCAAGAGGAGTTTGAGGACTGGATTAAAAAAGAACGAAACAAGCAGCTACCTGCCTTTATTCTGAAGGAAAACGGGCGTTACGAACTCCTTCACACCCAAGAGGAAGAAATAGTCATTTCAAAGGGCGACGTTCTCATTGCACTCAAGGGAGACGAAGATGATTTAGACGCGCGGCCAGAATCGAGGTCGATCTAAAGCTGACTTGCCTTTAGACGATCACTTTGAGCGAGGTCCGATCTGCCCAATCGATCGTAGGCCAAGGCTCTGTTGCTGTAGAAACTCTTTAACGAGGGGTGATTGCTTCCGGCCAGTTGTATAGCCTGAGATAGAGTTTCAGTAGCATCATTATTTTGGCCCAAATTTATTTGGGCGACGGCTTTTTGATTCATCATGTCGTATTCATCAGGCACGAGGATCAAATATGCATTTACATCTGAGATGCATCGCGAATAATCTCCTGTATAGAAGTATAGAACACTCCTAGCTTTTAGGGACTGGGCTCGATATTCCGGGCTATCGACCGTAGCATTCAAATCGGGCAAGGCTTCAGAATAACGCTGTAAACGGACCAAAGCAACTCCGCGATTAGAAAGAGCTTGGTCATTCTCGCTGTCGTAGCCCAAGGCAGAATTGTAATCTTCCACAGCCTTAGAATCGTTGCCTAATACAAATTCGGCGTATCCGCGAATGGTATAAA
Organism: Cryomorphaceae bacterium; assembly: GCA_017798125.1. Classification (NCBI taxonomy): domain Bacteria; kingdom Pseudomonadati; phylum Bacteroidota; class Flavobacteriia; order Flavobacteriales; family Cryomorphaceae; species Cryomorphaceae bacterium. Next base: position 1,888,464 of record CP059070.1, on the reverse strand, counting down.
CTTCGGTCAGATTCTCAGCCTTGGATTCGCGCGCAATTGCTCGGTCATAGTCCTCTATAGCTTGTCTAAATAAGTCTGAATTTGATTGCTCCTTTGCTAGAATACTTAAATAATACCCCCTGCTCTTGTATCCTAAGTACGCATCTGGATATTCGTCAATAACTTGGGACCATAGAAGATTGCTATTTGCCCAAACCGAGGATTGTGCCTTCGTCTGTGTGCCAAAAACAAAGATCATCACGGCAAGAATCCCGGAAACGGCAAGTCCCTTCCCCTTGACCAATGAGTTTCGGTTTAGCCATTCGTGAAGGGCAACCAAAAGAGTGATGGACAGTCCTACATAAGGTAGGTATGTATATCGTTCAGCTACTATAGCGGAACCCACACCTAGAAATTGCAACACCAGAACGATCGTGACAAAATAAAAGGCCAGCCCGAAAGAAAGCAGTTTTTTGCCCGAGTAAAACGCGAATATTATTCCGCCAAAAAACAGGAGCGAAACCACCCAACCGGTATAGTACTGTGGAATAATTTCACTCGGCAATGGGTGCATGGTGGAAAAGCCTGATGGAAACAGAAAACTGAAAAGATATCTTGAATTCGCCCAAAACCCTAGGGTCAAACGGTCAAAAAAAGTAAACGCGTCTCCATCGTTGATCGCCTCTGATTGCGCACCTAAGGTCACGAGTCCAAAAAAGAAGGCAACCGCGAAAAATGGGAGAACCTTTGCGATCCTTGACCAAGCTAATCGCTGAGCTCTCAATAATTCCAAAAGGATAAGTACTAAGGGAAAAACGACGGCTGCCGGTTTACTCAAACAAGACAATACCATAGCCACAAAAGTAGCCGAATACCAAATCCATCCTCGTCTTTTGATATGCTGATGGTAGGCTAATAATCCGAGCAAGAAAAATGCAGTGTAAAGCACATCTTTTCTTTCAGAAATCCACGCCACGGATTCAACGTGCATAGGATGAAGTGCAAAAAGTGCGGCCGCAAAGAATCCTACCCACCTGCTTGGATAGAGTCGAACAACGAATAAATAGACCAATACTGAATTCAGAATATGGAGCCAGAGGTTGGTATTGAAAAATGGGCCAAATTGTCCTGCTCCAGAATTCCAATTCCAAAACAGCGTAACCATCGTCAAAGGATGATAATTGGCCACAACAATGGTCCTCGTATCTATTTCGTTGCGCTCCTTGGAACCAAAAGCAACGGAAAGAAGACCCGTAAAATCAGCCTCGAAGAATTCCGGAGCCCTCGTTTCGCTATTTAGGATCATGGAGTTTTCGAAAACGTATTCATTGTCATCCCAGTGCACAAACTCCCTTTTTTCGCTAGTGGTGTACGTCAAAAAAACAGCTGCGATCAAAAAAACGAAAATGAGCATGTCTAGATACCTAATACTACCGAACTCATCCCAATTTTTTCGTGTCTTAATCGCCTTCTTTCTCTTTTTAGCCATGATGCTAAGCTTGTAAGTAATAGAGGTATTTATCGAGATACTCTTGTTTCCGCTTCGCCCGATATTGCATGACGAACCGAGGGTGATCCAAGGGAATAATTTCACCAAAAATTTGATATTTTTTATTCCAACGCTGAAGGTACTTGAAATTCTTTCCTGACCCAAGGCAGTAAATCTGTTCCAACCGTACGGGCCAAGAAGCGAGTTCATTCAGCCATTTGGTGATGTATGGGGTTACCGCTTCTTCTAGTTGCCGATCATCGTAGTAGTTGTAGTTTACTGCCTTTCCTCCACCCGGTTTGTCTTTTACAAATCCCAATGGACATACTGAATGAATAAATAAGTCCTTGTAAAAGAGCTCTGGTCCTCCATATGCTTCGATGACTTCGTAAACAAAGACGGATGAAGGCTCATGTGTTCTCATCCCTTCAGTTGAAATACCACAAACGGCTTCCATTCGCTTGGTGTCGGTGAATGGAACTCCGGTAGCCCCAGCTCCCAAGCGACCTGGGTTAATTCCCAAGATGAGTTTTCGAGGATGTTCGTCGTTGTAGAACTTTTGATAAAAGGCCTCGTTTATTTTTCGAACCGAATCGGATTCAGATCCTCCAAAAGGATCTAGAGCGTGAATCCCATTTGGCAGCTTCCAAGTTTCCGGTTCAAATTGTTCATTTGCGTTTAATATGCGCTGGGCCCATGTGGTCATAGGGCAAACATACTACTCCTCCTGCACATGCATCCAGTAGTCCATATGATTCGAGAAGGAGAGCATCAACAGCAAGACTTTAAGTTTCGCGTCGACGATGCCCGAAAAATAGCGATCACACTAGCAGCCTTTGCCAATACTGATGGCGGTCGATTATTGGTGGGTGTCAAGGATAACGGAAAGATAGCCGGAGTACGCACGTCGGAAGAATGGCATGTGATTGAAGGTGCTGCGGACCTGTATTGTGACCCTCCCGTGGATGTAGAGGCGCATCGCTGGGAAGTCGAAGGAAAAGAAGTCTTAGAAGTGCTCGTTAACCCGAGAGGACGCAAAGTCCATAAGGCTCAAGATTCGGAAGGTCGCTGGTGGGCATTTTTCCGGAAAGGAGACCGCAACCTGAAGGCTCATATTGTACAAATGGCCTTATGGCAAGAGAAGATTGAGTCACGAGGCTCTCTTATTGAACTACTGCCCGAGGAGAAGAAAGTGCTTGAACTGCTGCGTGAAGAACCTCGCGCCTTGAATGAAATACAACGCGCCGTGGGGATGCCACGGCGCGCTTTAGTTACTTACCTCGCCCATCTGATGAGATGGGAATTAATCGAGTTGGATTTTGAAGGAGAACGACCTCATCAGTGGCGCTTCCAACTCATCCAGTCATTACAGTCTTGATCGGATTCCGAATCGAAGCATGATGGAACTGAACGGATCTCCCAAGGCATCGATGTTGTCTTTGCGATTGGCAAAGGCATAGAAGTATCTTGCGCTTAAGAACACTCGCATTCTTGAATGTACCCAGTACTCCCCTCCTACTTCCGGAGTTCCGGAGAATCGGAAGCGATCTGAAGAAACCGAGTAGATTCCCATGTCGATTCGCTCTGAAATAAAGGTGGTTCCCAAGGCCAATCCAACGAATGGTCTGAAGTCACCTTCTCCCAAGAAGTAGCGATAGTTCGCCTGCATCGGGAAAACGTTGTAATAGGTAATCTTCGTTCCTTGGAGAATAGCCGTTCCTTCATCGTTGAGCTCAATTCGAGCATTTCGCTCTTGCCCGCTATATACATACCACCCAAGCTCAAATCCAATGGATCGATCCTCTTCAAGTTCTTGACCCCACTCAAATCCAAAGCTTCGCCAACTTACATCATCGATCTTATCGCCCGTTTCTCCAACTGGGAAACCTACGGTGTAATATACATCCGTATAGGATTGTCCATGTGCGGTAATCCCCAAACTTAAGGCCAAAACGGCCAAGGTCGTCTTCAATACTTTCATGGTCTTATTCATTTGGGAATTCGTTGAACATCTTTTCCAAAGCAATCGAGATTCGGTTGCGTGTAGTTTGCGTTCCGGTCACATTAAGCAGACCGTTGGCGAAACCATTCCACTCCACAGGGACAATTTCAGATTCATCATCGAAGTTGTCCGGATCGTACATACTGATGTGAAGGGTTCCAGTGGTGTAACTTGAAACAGATGGATATCCCCATCCCCAACCTGGATAATAACCTGGGTACCATCCCCAGTAGCCGTACCAGTAGTCATACCAGTACACCAAGGTCGTCGTCTTCATTTTCGTCGCAATGAAAACGACGTCGAAATCGGCAGACGTATCGGCTTCATACACCAATCCCGCCTCACCGAGCTGTTTGCGAATTTCTTGAAGGATGAAAGCATCGTTTGTTGTGTTCACGTCATCCGGATCATCGTCTTCGTCTAAAATAGGAATCACGGTATCGGGTAAGTGGTACGTCATAACACTACCGAAATCATATGTTTCATCGTAGTTGGTAAAGACCAGATCCAGCTCCGAATAGCTGTTTACCTCTTCTGGATAACAGCTAGAAAGCAAGGATCCCATTGCCCCCGCCAACACTGCTACAAAGAAGAATTTGCGCAGGCGGAAGTTGGTATTCATTTCTCGCATATTCGTTTGATTGATTGAAACACAAAAATAAACAATTTGAGCGCCCTTTTCGTATTTACTATGCATGCATAAATTATGTACTTTTGTGTGTTGGTTAACAACACCTTAACAGAAAAGTCGTTGTAGAAAAGCGACCTTTGCACTAATTACTAAAAGAACAGAATGCACAACACGGACACTCTATTGGAAGCCGCAGGTAACGAACTCGAAAAACGAGGAATTCAGCGAAAGCAAATTCGGAATTGGGATCTATTTGATTGGGCCCTGCTCATGGATGGCTATGCTGCTGAAGAACTTGAGTTCGTGAAGCGACATATAGACTGAGTATCCCTACTCTTCTTCCAATCGACACCGTCGAAGCAATCTCCTTTTTTCTTATTTTTTGGGTACAGTTAGGTGAAAGCACCTGAGAATTAGACCCAAATGATTCTTCCCAAACCCACCGAAGAGCGCCTGGATCATCTAGCCCATCATTGGGGCGTACACCCAGATTGGGTGAATGCCTGGGACGATTTTGATTGTTCAATGATCCTAGATGGATACAGTCCAGAAGAGGTAATGGAGTTGCGCAGACTCTACTACTAAGAGCTACTCAACGCTGACCTTCTAACCAGCGAGCATGGATATCGGCTCCTCGCGGAGCACTTTTCATGGCCCACTCGAGTCTTAGTTCGTTTTTCTCGTTCTCGGTTAATGCCCAATTGAGCTCAGACTGATGCAACCGAGTAGTGAGGTCGTACAAGGTGAGAGCCGCCGATACAGAGATATTAAAGCTCTCCGTAAAGCCGTACATCGGGATTCGAACAAAATCATCTGCTTCTTCAAGAACGTGCTCGGTTAACCCCGGCTTTTCCGAACCGAAAAATAAAGCCAAAGGCTGGTCCAAAGAGAGCTCATGCAGTTCTTGATCGTTGGTGTGTGGAGTGGTGGCCACGATGCGATAACCATCGGCCCGCAGGGCTTGAATACACGCCTTTGTATTGTGCTCTAGCTGGTTATGTCGACGCTGGGTCACCCACTTTTGCGAACCCAAGGAGATGTTCTCGGAGGGGTCAAAAACATGCTCGTTTTCGATGATATGGATGTCTTGAATACCGAAGCAATCACAGCTCCTGATGACCGCACTGGCATTGTGTGGCTGGTATAGATTTTCCACTACGACGGTAAGATGTCTCGTACGCCAGCGAAGGACTTCCTCAAATCGCTCTCTCCGTTGCTCCGTGACGAGCGATAAGAGGAGCTCGCGCAATTCATCACGCGATAACGAGGCCGGATCGCTGTACGAGCCCGTCACGCCTTTACTGGAATGCGCTGAAGGGTCTCGAGCAAAAAGTTCCAGTATTTCTGAACCGAGGAGATTTGAACCATTTCATCCGGTGAGTGTGGATTTCGGATGTTCGGACCAAAGCTGATCATATCCATTTCGGGATAATGCGTTCCTAATAATCCGCACTCGAGACCGGCGTGGCAAGCCAAAATATTGGGCTCTTCGTTATTTAGCTCACGATATAGATCTCCCATAATGTTCAAGATGGACGAATCTGGATCAGGTGTCCATCCCGGATACGATCCTTCGTGGCGCACTTGGGCTCCAATCATCTGGAAGGTAGCTCGAATGCTGGCGGCAATGTCATCTTTTGCGGTATCAACAGAACTGCGCTGAAGACTTTGCATGTTGAAGTGGCCTTCTTTGATGATCACTCGAGCCAAGTTGCTACTCGTCTCTACCAAGTCTGGGATATCGGCACTCATACGGTAAACGCCATTCACCATACTGTACAATGCTCGGAGAATTTGATCTTGAGCTTCTGTACTCATCACCTTGCCCGATACGTCGGCCCGAGTAGCCTCAATGGCTAGATTCGGCTCTGTAGATCGCAGTTCAGTTTTGATGGTTTCGCCGAGCTCTTTTACATGTTGCAAAAAGCCCTCTACATCAGAAACCACAACGCTGGCAAAGCTTTCACGAGGAATCGCATTGCGAAGTCCTCCCCCGTCTACTTCGGAGATGCGCAGTCCAAAGCGCTCTTGGGTTTCGAAGAGCAAGCGGTTCATAATTTTGTTGGCGTTTCCACGTCCGAGGTGAATGTCCATACCACTGTGACCGCCTTTGAGACCGTTCACAGCAATACGAACCCCTGAAGATCCGGCCGGCAATGCCTCTTCTGAGTAGTCCATTTCTACAATGGTATCGATTCCTCCGGCACAGCCGATGCTCAACTCATCATCATCCTCTGTATCGAGGTTGAGCAAAATATCGCCTTCTAAAAATCCAGGCTCCAAACCTTTGGCACCTGTCATTCCCGTTTCTTCGTCAATGGTAAAAAGTGCTTCTAAAGCGGGATGTGCAATATCTGTTGAAGCAAGTAGGGTCATGATAGACGCAACCCCCATTCCATTGTCCGCTCCAAGTGTAGTTCCTTCTGCCTTGACCCAATCGCCGTCAACGAAACTCCGGATCCCTTCGGTATCGAAATCAAAGTCGGTGGCGGCATTCTTTTGATGCACCATATCCAAATGGCTCTGAAGCGTGACCATTTGGCGGTCTTCCATGCCTTCGGTTGCCCCTTTGCGGATGCGAACGTTACCCACAGCATCTGTGACGGTTTCCAGGCCTAAAGAGTTTCCAAAATCAACCATAAACTGAATGACTCGTTCTTCTTTCTTGGAAGGACGAGGTACAGCATTGAGGTCTTCAAAATAGTTCCAGAGTACTTTAGGTTCTAGTGAACGCACATCTTGGCTCATAGCGCAGTAGTTTATTTGGACGGCAAATATAGCTCATTCATAGCGGGACTCCCACTCTGCGAGTTTCTCATCATACTTTCCATCGGCCGTTTGGCTGGATAGGGAAAAGAGCTCGTCATTCAGAGCGTTTACTCGATTGGCGACCAGTTGGCGAAGCTCGTCGTCTGAATAGCACTTGGAGGTTTCATTGAGGTCCCGCTGAAACTCATCGGCCCGCAGCATGGTAATCTTCCAAGCCAACTGCACATAGCGAAGAGCTGTTTCTGTTCGATTTTCTCGGAAATAAGACTCTTCACCCAAGAATTCAGGCTCCACATACCATTGCGCTGAACCGTCTTGACAAAACGAGTTGACCGAAAAGTCAAAAACAAGATGGTTCGCCTGCTCATTGATGTAGCTAAAAGAGCGAATGTCTTGATCGGGCTTCTTGTCTTCTATGCGCTTCCAAACCATCGGGAGATCTCGATCTCGCCAAAAAGTTTTTTTATGATTCAGGCTGTCTCCAAAGAAATTTCCACGTGTATCAAGCGTTTTCAGCAATTCCACAGTCTTTTCCTGCTCGGAGGTGGCCAGTACAGCATAATCGGCTTCCCACAATTCCGGAAGATCGGGTAAGCGACCGTAGTAGTGATAGTCCGTGTGGTAATCGGCTAGGCTGTACAACACCGGAAGGGTGAATCGACCCTTCCGATAACCAAACCAGCTCATGTCTGTCAAAAAGGTCCGCGGAGCATAGCCCAATTTGAAGTAGGTGTACTCGAAGTTCAATCGATACTGCTCCACAAAGAACTTCCCGTCTTCATGCCCAAAGTCTACCGTACTGGTAAGGAGCACCTCTCCTACTTTATCGTTCTCGTCCAGAGCCTCGAAGGGCCGTGTGTTCAACTTGTGTTTCCGCATTTCAATACGCACCGGGAGCTTGGTTTTGGTATCGATGAAATAGACGTAATGCTCTTTGTGCTTGGGGTCTGTGGAAATCAAGTGTATTTCGGCGGTGGTTCCCTCAGCGCTGTAGAGCAATCGCTCAACTTCTATACTGTAGGTGGACTCTATTTTCTTCCGGTTCATCGCCGATGGGAATACCGGCAGATTGTCTACTTCCCCGAAGGTTCTGAAGAAGCGAAATTGCGGGAGCAAGCGGCTGAGGTCGGCCGAGAAAAAGTCCTCATCTCGGGTGACAAAGGCGAAGCGTCCGCTTTTGGGAACCATGCTTTCGATACCATTAGCCCCGGTTTCGGTTTGATAAAAGGCCTCTAAATACTCATAAGGTTCTCCAGAAGCCTCCTTGGTGAGCAAGCGATAAAAGGACTTCATTCCTTGGGCCTCGGTAGCCTGTTTTCGACCAATCTTTACCATATCCCAGAAGAGATCTAAAGCTGCATTTTCTCCCTGGAGTTCTACGGTGGGAAGCTCTTCGGTTTTGGCCGTAGCCCGAATAATGAATTCACTTCCGCCCTCAAACGTGAAGGTTTCTTGGTTGTATCCTATGTGGCGTAGGATCAATTGCTCCCCAGGTGCCAATTCTAAAGAGAAGGCGCCATCCGCATTAGTCATCACCGCACGTGTATCGGTGCTGCGCTGCAGAACCGCGTAAGGAATGGGAAAATCATCCTGGGCATCTAAGAGACGGCCCTGGATGAGGGATTGGGCCATCGTGCCGTAGGCACAGAAAAAGAGGAAAACCGAAAAGAGTTGTTTTAAGGACATTCAGCAAAGGAGTTTGAGCCTAAAAATAAGGGGCGACGGGACGATTTCCAACGGGAAGCCTTATTTTTGCCGCTCGCTAACGAAGGGAACTATGCTCAATAAAATCATAAAGATCGTCTTGACTGCGGGTTTGCTTGCCTGGTCGGTCTTCCAATTCATCGAAGGGAATATCGGAAACGGAATCCTCTTGGTCCTTTTGGCCGCATTGGTGGTCCTGTTGATTTTCCGTCACGAAATGCTACTCATCGCCTTTTGGTTTGTCCGCAAAGGAGATTTAGAGAAAGCGGAAAAGTACTTGGATCGCATCAAGCAGCCTCAACACTTGATTCGCGCTCAAGAGGCATACTACTACTTCATGCGCGGATTGACCACCAGTCAAAAGGGTGGTGTCTTTGAAGCGGAGAAGTTCTTCAAGAAGGCCCTCAACACGGGTTTGCGCATGTCGCACGACCGAGCTATGGCCAAGCTTTCCTTGGCCGGAGCAGCGATGAGTCGCCGCCGTAAGCGCGAAGCTCAGAACCTCATCACCGAAGCGAAGAAACTGGACAAGCACGGTCTGCTCGACGAGCAAATCAAGCTCATGAAAGAGCAGATGAAGCGCGTTTAATCGCACTGGCTAGATTTCCGTATCTTCGAGGTGATGCAAATCACTCCTCTACATAACGGGCCAACCATATCCCTTCCCCTATTCGACTACAGCGTGTCGGCAGGAACTCCTTCCTATGTTACGGGCACGGTAGACCGAACCATCGATCTGAATCGCGAGCTCGTGCTCAATCCGCGAGATAGCTTTTGCGTCCGCGTGAACGGTCAAAGCATGGTGGACGCGGGTATTGATGACGGTGACCTGCTGGTCGTAGACAAGAAACTTGCTCCTGAAGACGGTCGCATCGTACTTGCTGTAGTGAATGGAGACTTCACGGTAAAGCGCTTGCTGAAAAATGCTGGCCGCGTTGTTCTTCAACCCGAGAACAAGGCCTTCACCGCATTGGAAATCGATGAATACATGGATTTCCGCATTTGGGGCGTCGTGACCGGCGTGATCAAATCCTTTCTATAAATCGTCGGCAAAGCGACTTCTAGGAGTCGTGCATTTCTTACCTTCTTGCTCAAATTTTGAGCATCATGCGATTTGTCAATATAAAATTCGAAAACCGGAGCGGACAGCGCCTTGCGGCGCGATTAGAGCTGCCCATTGACCAACACCCGGAGCACTTTGCCATCTTCGCCCACTGCTTCACCTGTTCCAAGAACTTGAGTGCCGTAAAGAACATCTCCCATGCCTTGAGCAGAAAGGGATTTGGTGTATTGCGCTTCGATTTCACGGGTCTTGGGAACAGCGAAGGGGATTTCGCTGAAACGAATTTCAGCAGCAATGTGGACGATCTACTAGATGCCGCGGAATACCTGCGTCAAAACCACAGAGCACCTTCGATTTTGGTCGGACATTCATTGGGTGGGGCCGCCGTGTACTTTGCCGCAAATGAATTGGAATCTGTCGAGGCCGTTGTGTCCATCGGGGCTCCCTCAGAGCCCGAGCACGTGCGACATCTCGTGCAAAACAAGGAGGAAGAAATCCTGGAGGCCGGGGAGGCCGAAGTGAACATCGGAGGAAGAGCCTTTACGATTCAAAAGCACTTTCTAGAAGACCTAGAGTCCCGAAAGCTTGAGGCCATTCTGCCCTATATGCGAAAGTCCATCCTCATCATGCACTCCCCTCAGGATGAAACAGTTGAAGTAGAGAATGCGCGATTACTCTACAATGCGGCACACCACCCCAAGAGCTTTGTCTCTCTAGACGGGGCTGATCATTTATTGAGCAACGGCGAAGACTCCTTCTACGTTGGAGAGGTCATTGCTTCATGGGCCTCGCGCTACTTGCCGCGAAAAGAAGAAAAGACCCTTAAGTCCAAGCACGACGTTGTCGGTCGTATCGGTACGCAGAAGTACACCACGGATATTCAGATTGACGGGCACAACATTATAGCTGATGAGCCCAAAGACGCAGGTGGACAAGACTTCGGCCCTACACCATATGACTTGGTCAGCGCTGGATTGGTCGCATGTACGTCCATGACTCTCCGTATGTACGCGGATCACAAAGGATGGCCCTTAACGGGTGTAACCGTTCACGTGGATCACGGAAAACGGCACGCCGAAGATTGTGCCGCCGTAGATGAAGGCGGGAAGAAAATCGATCACTTTGATCGGTTCATCGAATTGGAGGGAGACTTGGACGAAAGCCAAAGAAAACGGCTCTTGCAAATCGCGGATAAATGTCCCGTTCACAAAACCCTTCACGAAGAAGTCGTGGTCAACACCCAGTTGTTATGAGCGAAGTAGCTACCAATACCTATTGTCATTTTGTGGCTGGTGTGGAACCCCATAACGTTCATCGAATCTATCACGACACTCAGTACGGCTTTCCGATTGACGAAGACAATGAATTCTTTGGGCGCCTGATTTTGGAAATCAATCAAGCCGGATTGAACTGGACCACCATCCTCAACAAACAGGAGAATTTTAGGAAAGCCTATGACAACTTTGACATCGCAACAATCGCGGCCTACGGAGAATCGGACCGCGAGCGACTGTTGAGTGATGCCGGCATCATCCGGAATAAACTCAAGGTCAATGCCGCTATTCACAACGCCAATCAGATTCTAGGACTGCAGAACGAGTATGGATCATTCAAAGCATGGCTGGACCACCATCACCCTATGGATAAGGAATCATGGGTGAAGCTTTTTAAAAAGACCTTCAAGTTCACAGGGGGCGAGATCACCGGCGAGTTCCTCATGAGTACCGGATATTTACCTGGCGCACATGATCCTAACTGCCCCATTCAGCACAAAATAGACGCCTTGAAGTGAGCGCTAATCGCACCCAAGGGCTTCGAGAAAACCTAGGCCAGTTCAGCGTATTGGTCTTGGTCAACGCCTTTGTAGGCGCCATGATTGGCTTGGAACGATCCATCTTCCCTCAATACGCCCAGGAGTTTTTTGGCATCAGCTCCGCCTCGGCCATCCTCGCATTCATCACAGCCTTTGGAATAACCAAAGCTGCGGCCAACTACTTTGCAGGACGATGGGCCAATCGATACGGCCGCCGTAGAACCTTACTGCTGGGGTGGATTTTTGCATTGCCTGTTCCCTTCTTGCTCTTGAACGCCCCCTCATGGTCTTGGGTCATCACCGCCAACGTACTACTTGGCATAAACCAGGGCTTGGCCTGGAGCAGCACGGTCATTATGAAGATCGACCTGGTGGGAGAACGCAAACGCGGCCTCGCCATGGGCATCAATGAGTTTGCAGGATATCTGGCTGTGGGCTTGGCGGCTTTTGGCACCGGCTGGCTGGCGGAGCACTATGGACTTCGCCCCTATCCCTTTTATTTGGGCATGGCGATCAGCTGGCTCGGGTTACTTCTATCCTTATTTGCCGCGCGTGAAACGCGAGACCTAATTCAGCTGGAGCGTTCAGGTCACGATCAGGCCGACAACGTCTTTTGGAACACGACTTTGAAGAACCCCAACCTCAGCTCCATCACTCAAGCGGGTCTGGTCAACAACCTCAATGACGGCATGATCTGGGGCCTGTTGCCCATGCTACTAGTAAGCCTGCATTTTGACAATGCACAGATTGGCCTACTGGTCGCCCTCTATCCTGCTGTTTGGGGAATGGGACAGCTCTTTACCGGGCGACTCGCGGATCGCTATCGGATCAAACCGATTCTGTTGACCGGCATGATCGTGCAAGGGCTTGTCATTCTAGGCTTAACCCGAGTCACTGAGTTTTATACTATTGCCGCATTGTCCATCTGCTTGGGCTTGGGAACAGCTTTGGTCTATCCGACTTTTTTAACGGGAATTGCTCAGTTCGCTCATCCCGAGCAACGAGCGGAGAGTATTGGTGCATTCCGATTGTGGCGGGATTTGGGCTACGCTATTGGCGCCGTGCTCTCTGGAATAATTGCGGATCGATTCGGCATTCCCGCGGCTATCATGGCTATCGGCGTCCTCACCCTACTAAGCGCCGTAGTGGTCCAATTCAGAATGCCTCGTTCAACTTAAACGCTCGATCCAGCGCTCGCGACTTTTCACCTGAAACTTGACGATCTGGCCACTGGCTAGGGTCAACTTTATACCCGTAGCGTGAACGCCGAGCATAGCATCCTCTTCAACCTCGTGAATTTCATCCAGGGGAATCTGCATCTGATGTTTCCTTAGGCTGTAGCTGTGCGATTGAAACAGGAGGTATTCATGGGTAAGGTAAAGGATCCCTCCTACCGTATCTCCTTTCCAGAGGTGACTGGCCCCTTCTTGCATGAATATCTTGTCTCCATTGGGAAGCGCTCCGGGTGTTGTTTTGCCGGAGGCATCGCGCCGTTTAGGCGGTAAGTAAAAGAAGTAAACGGTACCTCCAATGAGAATGGCCGAGGTAAAACCGAGCAAAAGAGCCTTGTCCGCAGGTACGCGTGTCAGCAAAAAGAGTGTGAAACCAGCTCCGAAAACGAGTCCGCCAATGAGGGCGCGTCTAATCCGTTCATCCATGCCGCAAAGATACGGTGTAGCGAACTATCCAGCGATATTTTGAGTTACCTTCATCCTATGCTTGGATTTCGATTTTCCGAATACACACCCGACCCCAATCAGACGACCTTCGACAAACTCTTTGACATCTTCAAGGAGCTGATCACCCATACCTCTGGGGATGTCGATGAAGCGCTCGATTGGCTTCAACAGCTCGACGATCAGTACAACCTGACGGACGAGGACTACACGATGGATGATTTCATTGAGGACCTCAAGAAACGGGGATACATCAAAGACGATACGGACAATCCGCAAGGCGGAGGGTTTGCCATTACGGCCAAGACCGAACAGGCCATTCGCAAAAGCGCTCTGGATCAGATCTTCGGGAACATCAAGAAATCTGCAGCCGGAAATCACAAGACCAAGGCTACAGGCAAAGGAGACGAGCCGAGCAGTGATCATCGGCCCTTTCAATTTGGGGACACCCTGGATCAAATCAACATGTTCGACAGCATTAAGAATGCGCAGAAGAACAACATTGGAGGTGACTTCTCGATGACCGAGGATGACCTCGTCGTTCGCGAGCAGTTCTTCAAGGCCCAAATGAGCACGGTGTTGATGATCGACATATCCCACTCCATGATCCTTTATGGAGAGGATCGTATTACCCCAGCCAAGAAGGTAGCCATGGCCTTGGCTGAACTCATCACGTCCCGATACCCCAAGGATACCTTGGACGTCATCGTATTTGGAGATGACAGCTGGCAAATTGAAATCAAGGACCTTCCCTACTTGCAGGTGGGCCCTTACCACACCAATACGGTCGCTGGCCTTGATCTGGCCATGGATCTGCTTCGTCGCAAGAAGCACTCCAACAAACAGATCTTTATGATCACCGACGGTAAGCCCTCGTGCCTGAAAGAGCCCGATGGCTACTACAAAAACTCTTGGGGCCTAGACGACTACATCGTTGGCAAGTGCCTCAATAAAGCAGCGGCCTTACGCCGTCTCAATATCCCGATCACGACCTTCATGATTGCTCGGGACCCCTACCTTCAGGAATTCGTGCAGAAATTCACGGAAGCGAATCAGGGGAAAGCCTTTTACACCGGCCTACGCGGCCTTGGACAACTAGTTTTCGAAGATTACGAACGCAATCGACGCAAAAAGATCTAATGGACATCCAAAAAATCAAAACCCTGGGCCAGTTGAAGGCTGCGGGATACCAAAGCAAAAGCATCAAAGAGGAGCTTCGTCAGAATTTGATTGAGGCCCTACGGGCCGATGAAAACCCTTTCGAAGGAATCATCGGATACGAGAACTCGGTCATCCCTGACCTCGAACGAGCCATCCTGAGCAAGCACAACATCAACCTATTGGGCCTTCGAGGTCAAGCCAAAACGCGCTTAGCTCGATTGATGGTCAATCTCTTGGACGAATATGTACCCGTTGTTGATGGCTCTGAACTCAACGATGACCCACTGCAACCGCTCTCGCGCTACGCACGTGACTTGATTGCGGAAAAAGGAGATGAAACGCCCATCCACTGGTGGCACAGGTCAGAGCGCTATGGAGAAAAACTGGCAACCCCAGACGTGAGCATTGCGGATCTCATCGGCGATGTGGACCCGATCAAGGCCGCTAATCTCAAGCTCCCTTACTCGGACGAACGCACCCTTCATTTTGGAATCATTCCACGGAGTCACCGAGGCATTTTCGTGATCAATGAACTCCCGGATTTACAAGCCCGAATTCAAGTAGCCCTCTTCAACATTCTGCAAGAAGGTGATATCCAGATTCGCGGCTTCAAGTTGCGCCTACCGCTCGATATCCAGTTCGTCTTCACCGCGAATCCAGAGGACTATACCAACCGGGGAAGCATTGTTACTCCTTTGAAAGACCGAATTGGTTCTCAAATCTTAACGCACTATCCCGAGAGCATTCAAGTGGCTCGTGAAATCACGCGTCAAGAAGCACGACTGAGTGAGGATCAGGCCGCACGCGTTCAGATGGTGGAAGCCGCTGAGAACTTGTTGGAGCAGATCGGTTTTGAAGCTCGTGAAAGTGAGTATATCGATGAGAAAAGCGGGGTATCAGCGCGTTTGAGCATTTCCGCATTCGAAAACCTCATCAGTGCGGCCGAACGACGCGCACTCCTCAATGGTGAAGAGCAAACCACCGTGCGTTTCATCGACTTTGTCGGGGTGATCCCAGCCGTCACAGGTAAAGTTGAGCTGGTCTATGAAGGCGAACAAGAAGGCGCTTATATCGTAGCGGAGAACTTAATTGGAAGTGCCCTGCGCACCTTACACCCAGGCTATTTCCCACAACTCGATAAGCTGAGCAGAGAGGATGACCAAAATCCCTACACGACCATTGTGAACTGGTTTGGTGAGGGAAATAGTGTTGATCTACTCGATGCCGATAATGATGCCGAATTCCACAAGCAGTTGGACGATGTTCGCGGCTTGGGGGCGCTAGTCGATAAATACCAGCCTCGAGCATCTAAAGAGGAGCGCTACTTCTTCATGGAGTTGGTTCTTCACTCTTTAGCTGAATTCAGCAAGCTCAACAAGGACCGCTTGGACCGAGGGTTCAATTTCAGCGACCTGTTCAGCAGTATGCTCGGATAACTGCGCTCCCGTGATCAAGATTGCCTGGTCGCCTGAATATCATCACCCCCTGCCCGACGGGCATCGGTTTCCCATGGAAAAGTATACGCTACTGCCCGAGCAGTTGCAGTATGAAGGGACCATTGAATCTTCGCAGATCCACGCACCAGAAGAACTTTCGGAGGAGATCATTCTCTGGACGCACGATGCGGAGTATTGGCGCCGACTGCGCGATGGCGAACTGACGGGAAAGGAACAGCGGAAAACGGGGTTTCCGCACTCCCCTGCTTTGGTCAAGCGAGAACGCATCATCGGTCGTGGGACCATCGATATGGCGGAACACGCCCTCACGGGCGGATGCGGCTTAAATATCGCGGGTGGGACTCACCATGCGTATACAGACCGAGGCGAAGGATTTTGCCTGCTCAACGATATGGCCATGGCTGCAAATTGGCTGTTACGAACAGAGCGCATCAAGGGCCGAATCCTCATCTTCGACGTAGACGTGCATCAGGGAAATGGCACGGCCGAAATCTTCCAGGGACGATCGGATGTTTACACCTTTTCCATGCACGGGGCCAATAACTACCCCTTACATAAAGAACAGAGCGATCGGGATGTCCCGCTTGCGGATGGCACCTCCGATGAAGAATTCTTAAGCACCCTACAAAAAGAACTCGATCGCACACTTGAAGAGGTACGGCCGAGTTTTGTGTTTTATCTCTCCGGGGTCGATGTCTTGGCTACAGACAAGTTAGGCCGTTTAGGACTCAGCCTTCAAGGCTGCAAGCGGCGTGATGAGATCGTTCTTTCCCGCTTGAGTCAGCTAGGACTTCCCTGCACCGTTGCTATGGGCGGAGGTTATTCCGAGCGCATCGCAGATATTGTAGAGGCACATGCCAATACGTTCAGAACAGCGAAGTTCTATTACGATTAAGAAGGAATCAAGTCTAAAGCTTCCTTAAGTGCTTTGGTGAATTCCAATTGTGTCGATCGAGTCTTGTCCTTAGCGAACCAAGCGTGAATCCGTTCGCTGACTTCAGCGTAAACATCACTGTCTGAAGCCTTCCACTCCTCCATTATTTCTTGAGCCTCGATTGGCCTTGGGCCCCATGAGCCCAACACCTCGTAGGTTTCGACATCAATAAATAAAATCTTAGGAATGGCTCGAGCTCCATTCGTTAAGAACAAGTCCATCAGTTCAGGTTGCTCGTCACGAAGTACATACTTGGTTAGTACATTTGGATTGTGCTCAGACAGTCGTTCAACAATCGGAAGAATCTGAGCTGCATCTCCACACCATCCCTCTGTTATAGACAGCCATACTTGTGGTTTTTCAACGGACTGAACAATCTCAAGGGCTTCTTGAAGTAGTTCAGGTCGATGATCCAGCCTCTTCATCCTGCGAATATTGAGGCTCGTGAAATCGATGTAGCTCTGACTCTGGTTCGCACCTGTAGTCTTTCCTTCAGCCATCAACTGATCGATCATTTCTCGATAATCAGAATAAGATTGGGCGTTGCGGATTATATCTTGGTAGTTCATGACAATTCTAATTTCCCTACAAAATTATTAAATGTAGCTACATTCAAATGTCGGCTCTCGGACTCCAATCGGTAACACTTCTATCCTTCAATCGTTCCGAATAAACGCATAAAAAAAGCCCCGCACAAAGGCAGGGCTTCTCTGAAGATATAGAGATGGCCTTACGGCTGAATAACTGCGTCGATCACATGGATGACTCCGTTGGTTCCTTGGATATCAAATCCTTCGATCATGGCCACTGTACCATTCGCATCTGTGATGGTCAATGCGCTGTTGTCTAAGGTGATGTTACTTCCTTGGAGTGTTGGTACCGCTCCGTTAGGTACTCCTGAAGAGCGTACGTTTCCGTTTACGGTGTGGTACAACAAAACTCCAGTCAAACCATCGACACCGAGTGCTTGTACCAATTCAGCGAGTGAACCTACTTGAGCGGCTTGCAACAAGTTTCCAAACGCCTCATCAGTTGGGGCAAATACTGTGGTTACATCGTCCTCGCTGCTCAAACGAGCGGCTACTGCTGGATCTGCTGCACCTACTGCTGCGACCAATGAAGTGTGCATTGGGCTCAAAGAAGCCAATTCTACCAAGTTCTTTGGCAAGATAACAGCGTTGATTTCGTGGATGACTCCATTTGATGCATCGATGTCGGTTGCGATTACATTGGCTTCGTCATTGATACGTACGCCCATGTCGGCATTGATGAAGGCGCTGAGGTTGGCTCCTTCTGTATCATTCCAGACTCCAGCTGTTGCTACGAATCCAGTTGTGACGTCCGCTGCTTTTACTTCACCTGCCAATACGTGGTAGAGCAGGATGTTCGCCAAGGCGTCATCTCCACCTACTGCGGCGCTCAACTCATCCAAATTGGCTACATCTAGCGCTTCCAACAAGTCTCCGAAGGCTTCGTCGTTTGGAGCAAATACGGTGTACTCATCGGATCCGTTCAATACGGCATCTAATCCAGTACGCTCCAATGCTGCTACAAGAATACTGAACCTTGGAGTGGCTGCAGCTGTTTCTGTAATAGACTGCTGTTCTGGACCCATGTCGTCGTCGTCATCGTCACACGCTACGAACACGGACATGCTCAGCGCCAACATGGCGACCATTTTCAAAATACTTTTTACGTTTACTAATCTGAGGGTTTGCATGGTTTTTTGTTTAATTATTACAAACTATGATTAAACAAGAATCTGGTTAAAGAGACTTTTTTGAGTGTTTTGTTTAAGTAACGAGGATAACCATTAATGGGTTGGGTTGTTTTCAGAATTAACAATTTATTATGAAAGTTCCGGTTTAACGACCCGGTTACATTCCTTTCCTTATTTTGCGGGAAACCCTGATTTCATGCGACTTTCCGTACTATCCCTCTTACTGTTTTTGAGCGCGCAAATTTTTGGACAAAATCTATTGCAATCTGGTCCAATGGTGGGCTATTCTGAGATGATGGAGGTGGCTCTTTGGGTTCAGACGACGGAAGAAGCGGAGGTCCATTTTCGTTATCGCGCCGTAGGCGCAGAGAAAATTTATCGCACACAAACGGTAACCACGAGTGCCCATGAAGCATTTACGGCGAAGGTTATTGCGGATTCGGTGGATCAGGGCAAGGAATACACTTACGCCCTATTCATCAACGGTGAAGAAGTCTCGCTTGATCGAGAACTCAATTTTGAGACCCAAAAGCTCTGGCAATGGCGAGAGGATCCACCCGCCTTTACTTTTGCTATCGGTTCTTGTGCCTATGTTAATGAGGAGGTTTATGATCGCCCGGGAAAAGGATATGGGAGCAACTACCAAATCTTTGAGGCGCTCAGTGAAGCTGATCCCAATTTTATGATATGGATGGGAGACAATGTATATCTCAGGGAAGCCGACTGGTATACGCGGACCGGGATTATGCATCGAAACACGCATACGCGCTCACTTCCAGAAATGCAGGATTTTCTTGGCCATGTGCATCACTATGCCACCTGGGATGATCACGATTACGGTCCTAACAACAGTGATCGCAGTTTTCGGAACAAGCAAGACACCAAAGAGGCCTTCGACCTATTCTGGGCCAATCCTTCTAGCGGTTTGAATGACGAAGGTGTAACCACTATGTTTCAGTGGGCCGATATGGAGTTTTTCATGTTGGACAACCGCTGGTTTCGAAACGGGAACCGACGCTACGATATCGATACAGCAGATCGCATCGTGTTTGGAGATGATCAGTTGGAGTGGCTTTTTGATCACCTCACCAATAGTTACGCCCCTTATAAGTTCGTCGTGATGGGCGGACAATTCTTGAATTCCAGCGCGAGCCATGAAAACCTCATCGCCCTGAGCCCAACCGAGCGTCAGCGCATTATTGACTTCATTTACGCCAACGATATTGAAGGAGTGGTGTTTCTTACAGGAGATCGCCATCACAGCGAGATCAGTGTCCTCGAACAGGAAGGCAAACCGCGCATTTACGATGTGACTATCTCCCCTTTAACCGCAGGAACTGCTTGGGACAAGAGCGTTGAAGAAGGCAACACTCTTCGGGTAAAAGACACTTGGATCAACAAGCACTGTTTTGGTCTTTTCGAGGTTTCAGGAGAGCGAAAAGCGCGAAAGCTCAATCTTCGGGTTATTGATGCCAATGGGAAAGAGCTATACACCTTCGACTTGAGTCGCGACTAAGCTACTCTGTAACCCGGAGTCCGTACTTGGTCAGCAAACCTGGCAGAGAATGGGCGGAAAGGCTTGCACCTTGGATCGCGTTCGTCTCAGGATCCAATCGCAGTTTTTTTGCATTCGAAAGCTTTGCACGCTCCAGTTTAGTCTGGTCAAACGTGGCGTTTTCAAAATCACAGGCTAAGAGCACTACGCCATTAAGGTTGGCTTCTGTAAAGTCGACCTCGGCCAGTGAACATTCACGAAAGGAAGATCGCTGTAAGTTGACCTGGTAGAAGCTGGAGTGATTCAGGGCAGAATGATGGAATTGGATTCCAAAGGAGAAGTCCGAACACTGCTCAAACATCAATCCCATGGCTTTGCAATTCCTCATCTCGACCTCTTGGAAGGAAGTGTTCAAGAATTTGACATTGCTGAGATCACAATCTCGGAATAAGCAGTTGATGAAGCGACAGCCCGTAAAATCTAAACCTTGGAAGGTGCATTCTTCAAAAGTGCAATCCTCGTAAGTCGCTGTTTTCCAGTCCTCCAAATTAAAATGAACTCCTTGAAAAGACTGATCATCGATAAACATGGTGGCCATTAGTCGACCTCCACTTTCTCGAACTCCTCGTAACGCATGAGGAATACATGCTTATTGACGAAGCTTCCCTTTGAATTCTGACGGAAATCAAAACCGTTTTGAAGAAGGCGTTCCTTTCTGGACGTCAATTCGGAAGTGTTACCGGTTTCAAGAAGCATACGTCCAAAGTAGTAGCCGATATCAAAACCTTGGATGGAGAATCGTGAAGGCTCATCGTGGAATCGGTTACGGTACTGCAAGAGGAAGGAATACATCAGACTGTCGCTGTAGTTGATGTGCTGAGTGGCCGGATAATGAAGGTTCAAGTTGTTGAAGTACGCTTTGTCTACATCAAGCCGCTCCATCTCTGGTAATCCTATTACGATGACATTCTCGAGTCGCTCCGCATTGAGTTGAGTCACAAGATCCGTCATGAATACCTTATCCGTGCTGGGCACGATGACCACATTGGTGTCGTAATCTTTAAGCCAATCTAAACCATCAATTTGGGCATCATATACCATAATCTCTCGGACCTTTCCTGAATCCAAATAATAGTCAAACTTCTCGCGCATCAAGGCTGCATTCACAGTGTCTTGCATGGTGTCCGTATACACCATGAACAGGTGATCGTCCCGGAATCGCTCAATGACCGATTGGGCCATAAAATCAAGCATTTGACGATCAGAGGGCAAGACTTGTACGTTCTTGCTGTGTGAATACACGATACTCGGATTTCGACTAAATGGCGAGATCAAGAGCGGCCCTTCATTTCTTCTTCGCTCTGCGACCGCCAAAATATTTTGACTGTAGAGCGGTCCAATAACCAAGTCATAGTCCGACATGGTTTGATATGCCGCCCAAGACCAGAACGCGTCGTTTCCTGAGTCTTCAACGAACAGCTCAAGATTGAGCCCTTGTTTTTGAAGGGTGTCCAGTGCAATCCGGAGTCCGTAGTAGAAATCCAAGGCGATTTGGGAGTGGGGATATACAATGGGGTCCTCCTCCAATGCGCGGTTCAAATCAATACTGTCATTGATTTGCAAATAGAAGGGCAAAATGAGTCCTATGCGGTACACCTCCCCTTTTAAACTGTCTGGGATTTCCTTCAATGCCAATGAAGGGGTGAGCTTCGGACCGGGCTTTACTGTGCGCTGAACGGTGTCTGCTGGAGCGTTGATGTCCACTTGAACGGGAATACGGACCAAGGTACCCACCTGCAAGCCTGTTTCAACCAACTCGGGATTCAAGTCGTAGAGTTGCTGTGCACTAATGCCATACTCCACCGTGATGCTGTAAACGGTGTTTCCCTTAACCACCCGATGGAGTAAATAGGCCTCATTTGCGAGATAGAGGTTTTCTACGGGCTGACGCTCTACTACTGGCACCAGAAGGTTTTGTCCAATTTTTAAGCCATCGACCAGTTGTGGGTTGTATTTGACCAAGGTCTCTTGATCAACGCCGTATTCCTGGCAAATACCAAAGATGGTTTCTTTGGGCTGCACCTCGTGCGTGACGAACTTCTGATCGGTCGTGTCCATCTGGCCGTAGGCCGAAAACGACACAAAAAGAATAAGGACGAAACAGAACTTTTGGAGTGTAGACATACTCAAAGGAACAGGTTTATTCCCACTCAATGGTAGCGGGCGGCTTAGAACTAATATCGTAAACCACGCGGTTCACACCTTTGACTCGGTTAATGATTTGGTTCGAAATTCGTGCCAAGAATTCATACGGAAGGTGTACCCAGTCGGCGGTCATTCCGTCTGTGCTTTCCACAGCGCGAAGAGCAACCGCATTTTCGTAGGTACGCTCATCTCCCATAACTCCCACACTGTTAACCGTACTGAGGAGCATAGCTCCCGCTTGCCAGACATCATCGTAGAGTCCATCGTCTTTAAGGCCTTGGATGAAGATGTAATCCACTTCTTGCAGCGTTGCCACTTTTTCCGCGGTGATTTCCCCAAGGATACGAATGGCCAATCCGGGGCCTGGGAAAGGATGTCGGCCGAGCAGTTCGTCGTCAATCCCCAGGGTGCGCCCTACTCTGCGGACTTCGTCTTTGAATAAGGTATTCAAAGGCTCTACTACCTTGAGCTTCATGAAATCTGGAAGACCTCCAACATTGTGGTGGCTCTTAATGGTTGCGGACGGTCCTTTTACGCTTACGGACTCAATTACGTCCGGATAGATCGTGCCCTGACCCAGCCATTTGACGTCTTCAATTTTATGTGCTTCCTGATCAAAAACCTCAATAAATACACGGCCGATGACCTTACGCTTGGTTTCTGGGTCGCTAATGCCATCAAGCGCACTGAGGAATTGATCCTTTGCATTCACGCCGCGGACATTCAGGCCCATATGCTTGTACTGATCCAGTACACTTTCAAACTCATTCTTGCGAAGCAAACCGTTATCTACAAAAATGCAGTAGAGGTTTTCTCCGATTGCTTTGTCCAGTAGAACAGCAGCAACTGTTGAGTCTACCCCTCCGGAAAGACCGAGAACGACTTTATCGTTTCCGAGCTTGGCTTTTAATCCCGCTACAGTGTCGTCGATGAAGCTGTTTGGCGTCCAATCACGCGTGCACCCGCAGATGTCATCCACGAAGTTTTGCAAGAGTGTTTTTCCATCAGTGCTGTGATAGACTTCTGGGTGAAATTGAATCGCGTAAGTATCTTCACCTGGAACGCGATATCCAGCCACCTCGACGTCGCTCGTGCTGGCCGTAATCTCATATCCTTCGGGAAGCGCTTTGATGGTATCTCCATGACTCATCCAAACCTGTGAACCGACGTTGACGCCTTTAAAAAGCGTGCTGTCATTGTTGACAAAGCTCAAATTAGCTCGACCGTATTCTCTAATCTTAGATGGCTCTACAGACCCTCCGTTGGTATGGGCCAACCATTGAGCTCCGTAACATACCCCCAAAAGCGGTAACTCTCCTTTAATTCCCGCTAAATTGGGGTGTGGCGCATCTTCTGAGTGAACAGAAAACGGACTCCCGCTCAGGATAACGCCTTTGACGTTATCCGATACCTCAGGAAAGTTGTTGAATGGATGGATTTCACAGTAGACATTGAGTTCGCGGACACGTCGAGCAATCAACTGCGTATACTGCGAACCGAAATCGAGAATCAGGATCATTTCTTGCATGGCGCAAAGGTAATTAAATCAGCCCCAGAATAAGCCCGAATCCGATCCCAATCATCATGACGCCCACGAGTATTTGAACCGAACGCAGAGTTATTTTTTTCATCATGCGCTTCCCTACTACCGCACCAACAAAGGCACTACCTGTCGCCAATAACACGGGAAGCCAATTGTCGCTCATCAAATTTGATGGCATTTTAGTCAAATACATCGGAATGCGCGTAAAATCGACCAACAGGGCAATAGCCACACCCGTGGCAATGTACCCTTCCTTGGACAGACCGGCTTTGATGAGGAACATGCTTCGAAGGGCGCCCTGATGTCCACTGAGTCCTCCAAAAAAACCAGAAAGCACTCCTCCGATAGCCAAGTAACGACGTTCAAAGCGGAAAGATTTAAGGTTTGGAAAAAGCTCCGTCAGTGCAAAAAAGATCATGAGAAGACCAATCACTGCCTGCAGTGGGTCGACGGTAATGGAATCGTTGGCAAACCATGGTTCCAGTGCACTGAGCCCCTGAAGCAAGCGCACGCCAAAAAAAGCTCCCAGAATTCCGGGAACGCCAAACCACAAAACAGTAGTCCGATCTACCCAACGGGCTAGCAAGCCGAATTTGAACATGTTGTTGAGCACATGGACTACAGCCGTTAAAGCAATGGCCACCTCAAGCTCAAAGAAAAGGGCAAAAACAGGCAACAACAGGGTTCCAAGGCCGAACCCGCTAATCAAGGTCAACCAAGAGGTCAAAAGGGCCGCCAAGGCGATGATTACGAGATCCATATAGAGGTGCTTAGCTTGACCAAGCCGTTTTCATATCCGACCGACCCAACATAATCGAAAGGGTCTTCCTAAGTCGAATCCAAACGGACTCCTGAATATAGGGAACCTGATAATCAGCACAAAGAGCTTTGACCCGGGGCTGCAACCACCGATACTGCATCATGCTCTTATCCGGCCATAGGTGGTGCTCAATCTGATAATTCAGATATCCGTGCAGTGCATCATTGAGAAAACCACCTGTTCGGTAATTGGTACTCCCCAGTATTTGCCTCCATTGAAATTCTTCTAACCCAGAGGGCTTGCCATCAAAGCGATAAAGGTCTTCCCCTGCATGATTGGTAACAATGGTTATAAAGGAATGTATGTTGGTGATACATTCGGCCAGAAGGGTATTGATCAGAATGCTCATAAAAGCCCAGGCCCCTAAGGGTAAAAACAACAAGGGAATCAATACGAAATGAATCAAAGCATAGGGCGCTACCTGGCGGAGCCTACTCGTCGGCTTCACTTTTCCTTCGCTGGCCTGGAGTACCGTACCCAGGTAGTACGTGAATTTCCAGGTACACATGAAGTACCCAATCAGGAGGAGCTTTAGTATGGCGGGGCTATTCAATTGACGAATCCATTCGACATTTCGCTCTACGAGGTCTGGATCGGCCTCTTCTCCTAATCGATAGTGATGCAGGGTATTGTGTTCGTATTTCCAAGCTTCTGGATAGAGCCAATCGGGCCAATCAAGCCACCTTCTCCCCTTTTGAGCAAAGGTTTTGGAATGAAAACGATGGCCAGGTGGAACAAGGGCATCATACCCTCCGTGCAGCACGTGATGCGCTACACTGGTCCAACGCGTGAATTTGCCCTGGGCAATGAGGTACGCGCTCAGCGGGTTAGGTGCTATCCACGCAGTTGCATAGCCCATGACTGTGCAGATGCGGCCGAACCTCTCGACCTTCTTTAAATGAAGTAACTGAGCTGAAGCATCGAGCCGTGAGGCTCCTTCTTCAAGGTCTTTCAGTCCCGAGAAGAATTGTTTAGGTGGGCGGTGCATGCGCCTAAGATAGGTAATGCCTTTGGCCTACTCCATCACTTTCTTTTTGATCCTGAAGAGCTGGACGTCTTCTTCTTCGGTGGCAATCAAAAGATGGTAGTTACCTGCAGGGTAGTCCTTCATGATGATTTCGGTTTCATTATAGGCCACCTTCCCGGAGCGCATGGCTACCCCGTGCATATTAAAGAGATGATACTCGTAAACGTTTTCTTGAAACGGCTCCAACTCAAGGACTAGAATGTTCGGAGTTGGCTCGAACATCGGCGTTAGAGAAACAGCGAGTTCCTCGTGGTGGCATTCTCCGATGGAAAATATCTGATAGTAGTGTTCTTGTGCGTGAAGCTGGGCACCCAGTGCCAGTATCAACACTATGGACATCAAGGCTTTCATCTCGATCGAATTTTAGACCATATAAAGGTCGTCAGATCAGGTCGAGGAGCCTATGCCTAACGTCAGGTTCAGGCGTGACAATTGTCAGCTTTCCTCAATGACATGAAAATCAAAAGTCCAAGGGTCCAGGTGGTCGAGTAAGGCCTTTTTGTAGTCGGAGCCGTATTCAAGGTAGTACGGAATGAAATTGTCGTAGCGCTCTTGAAGCTTCCCCGCTGGGAATAGGGTGTCCTTGAGTTGACGAATCCGATCGACGAGTTGATCGTGCTTTCTCTTTTCGGCTTTGAGCAAACGCTTCCGTAACTTCTCGAGGCCATTGAGCTGCTTTTGCTTCTGAGCGCGGACTGCTCCTTCGAAGCTTTTCTCCGTGCGACCGGCTACCTGCTCCATTTCATCGAACAGTCGATTCAGCGTTGCTTCGTGCTCAGTGAAGTCCAGATTTTCATTGCTCGCTTCGGAAACTAAGGCGTTAACCAAAGCCTCCGTCTTTTGGAAGAGCTCGGTCCAGCTTAAGCCCAGTTTTTCTCTTTTCTCATTCACCTTGGCATTCACCAGCATGGCCGAATTCCGCAAAAACAGTATGGGAAAGGGCACTCCTTGAGCCTCAAAACTGGCCTTGAGCTCCATCCAGTAAGCCACTTCCGCCCCACCTCCGATATAGGCCAGATTCGGAAGAATGATCTCTTGATAAAGCGGACGCATCAATACATTCGGACTAAATCGCTCTGGATGTGCGGCGCGTTCCGCATCAAATGATTCCGGGGTAAAGAGCTTATCGCGATCCACGACATGCCACCCCTTCTCATGCAATTCAAGACGATTACGGCCTTCGTCATCTAGGTAGAAAAGATTGATTTCCCGCGGATTGACTTGCACGTGGTATGCCGAGTCCAAAGCAGCAACAGCCTGTGTTGAAGCCTTGTGCGTCACTTGCTCTTTCATTTCAAGGCCTACGGCCCGATGCATGAGCGACTTCAGACTGGGATCATCCCCGTCCACAATGACTAGCCCGTCTTCGGCAAAGAATTCATGTACCAGATAGCGCGTGGCATCCGCCAACGTGTGCTGTTCTGTGTAAGCGCGTTTGAAAAGACCCCTCAATTGATCAGCGTTGTTCCCAGGCCCCAATACTTCTCCTAGGTCAGTGAGTACGCGATCCATTCCTTCGAGGGTCATTCGACCTACTGCTCCTCCGTCAGGGCGATCCCATCTCGGAGTACCACCGAAGAGGTGGATATGGTTAATCTCA
Organism: Cryomorphaceae bacterium; assembly: GCA_017798125.1. Taxonomy (NCBI): domain Bacteria; kingdom Pseudomonadati; phylum Bacteroidota; class Flavobacteriia; order Flavobacteriales; family Cryomorphaceae; species Cryomorphaceae bacterium. The sequence continues at coordinate 1,861,376 of CP059070.1, read as the reverse complement.
GCGAAATCATGGTCTTCTGTGGCCATCCAATAAACCGGAACAAAGTCATAATCGGGGTATGCTCGCTTCAAAGATCTGGAGAGGCGAATCGCGTGAACGATCTTAAACCAAAAGTAAAGCGGTCCGGTAAACAAATTCAGCTGATGACCCGTGGTCACCGTAAAGGTGTTGGCATGCTCAAGGGCTAGGACATTCTTCTCGACTTTTTCAGAGTCCACTTGAACAGACTTCAAACGACTGTACTGTTCGGTCAGGGCTTTTACCAAGGTGTACCGATGCTCGGAATCAAACTTGGCCTTTGCCTTCATCTGCGCTTCGAAGGAGCGCAGATCGGGCCGTAGGCCATAAAAATCAGACAACTCTTCCGCCCCATGGGCGTAGTCCACCACGAGCTTTGAAAAGGCCTGTGTATCGGCAATGGGTATCTTGTGTCCGTGAAATCGACTCATTCAGTTCGGAGTTCAGCCCAGGACTTGAGATCAATATTGTTGAAATTCCCGGAGCTCATCAGCAGTACAACCGTCCGATCATCGAAGGGTTCATCCAGTCGGGCAAAGAGGGATGTGCTGTCGTCAAAAACGCGAATCTGGTCATTGCCGAAAGCGGATTGCACCTGGTCTGGTGAAAGCTCAGGCAATCTCTTCGCCTGAACAGCCTCGGGATTGTAATAAACATACGCCTCGTCCGCTGCATCCAGAGACCCGGCATACTCCGGCATGAATTTCGTTTGAAGGCTGCTATAAGTGTGGAGTTCCAGAGCCGCGATGAAGCGTCTTTCAGGATAAAGCTCTCGCACCGCTTTGACTGTAGCGGCAACCTTGGATGGCGCATGGGCGAAGTCACGATAAACGGACAGCACGTCATTTTTAGCCAAGAGCTCCATGCGACGACTGGCGCCCCCGAAGCTTGGAATAGCCTCGTAGAATTGCTCATCGGTCACTCCCATTTGGTTGCAGATCCAACGAGCTCCCTCAAGATTGCTCAAATTGTGTTTTCCGAAGACTTCCAAGGGTAGATCACCCATGAAGGTTTCCAAGACACACTGTTCGTTTTCCATCCGATAGGCTGGGGTTCGATACGGGAATCGCTTAATCTCGTTGGGCGTTTCTTCCACAACTCTCTTCACGTGTTCGTCTTCCTCGTTGTAGACTACTGCCCCGCCCGGCTCTATAGCCATCAAGAATTGGCGGAATTGATCGAGGTAATCCTCGAATGTGGGAAAGACGTTCACGTGGTCCCAAGCAATTCCAGAAAGCAAGGCGACATTGGGCTTGTAGTGCAGGAACTTCGGCCTGCGATCGACGGGCGAACTGAGGTATTCATCTCCTTCGAGCAACATGAATTCGGCACCTTCAGTAATCTGAACCATGACGTCAAATCCTTCCAGTTGCGCACCCACCATAAAATCCGTTTCCAAGTCGTGGTAGCCCAAGACATGTAGGATCATGCTGGTAATCGTGGTTTTCCCGTGAGATCCGGCAATCACCACACGCGTTTTATCCTGGCTCTGGTGATACAGAAACTCTGGATAACTGTAAATGGGCAGATTCAACTCCTGTGCTCGAGCCAATTCTGGATTATCGGCATGGGCGTGCATTCCCAATATCACGGCGTCAAGTTCTTCCGAAATACGCTCGGAGAACCACCCCTCAGTTTCGGGAAGAAGTCCCACGGACTCTAATCGGCTTTTACTGGGTTCAAAGATGTGGTCGTCGGAACCGGTGACGCGATGTCCCGCAGCTTGTAAGGCCAAGGCCAAATTGTGCATGGCCGAACCACCGATGGCAATGAAATGTACGTTCACGTGCTCAGAATTGTGTGTCGAAGGTAAGGAATGCGCAGAGAATTTTACCTTTGAGCAAAGCCCCGATATGAAACTACACACCATCCATTCTGGAAACTTTAAGCTCGATGGAGGAGCCATGTTCGGCGTAGTGCCCAAGAGCCTTTGGTCGCGAACGAACCCCGCTGACGACAACAATATGTGCCCGTGGAGCATGCGTCTGCTCTTGATTGAAGATGGTAATCGCTTAATGCTTGTAGATACCGGGATCGGGGATAAACAGAGTGCGAAGTTCTTCAGTTTTTACTTCCTCTTCGGAGACCACAGTCTGGACGGCAGTTTGAAGGCGGCTGGGTTCTCTCGAGATGACATCACAGATGTTTTTCTCACCCACCTTCATTTCGATCACGTAGGAGGCGCCATCCAACGCGCAAGCTCTGAAGCTGATCACTTTGAGCCGGCCTTTAAAAACGCGACGTTTTGGAGCAATGAACGTCATTGGAAATGGGCCACTGAACCCAATGCGCGGGAAAAGGCGAGCTTCTTGAGCGAGAACATCCTACCCCTTCAGGAAAGTGGACAGCTCAAGTTTATCGAACGCGGAGATGGAAACCGTGCATTCGATGTTTTTCCGGGCATAGATGTCCTTTTTGCCGATGGGCATACGGACAGTCAAATGATTCCTATGATCGACTACAAGGGGACAAAACTGGTCTTCATGGCCGATCTGCTTCCTTCAACCGGACATATCCCACTCCCCTACGTTATGGGGTACGATACACGGCCCTTGCTCACCCTATCCGAACGCAAGAGTTTCTTCCCGGAAATCGCTGAGGAGGAATATGTCCTTTTCTTGGAGCACGACTATTACAACGACTGTTGCACTCTACAGCAAACAGAAAAAGGTCCCCGTTTGAAGGAGACCTTTTCACTAAGCGATCTATAAGACCGGTTTATTCGTTGTGTGGCACCTCTAAGTCCTCGACCTCTTCCCAGTTGGTAACCGACTCGTATAGTCCAATCATGTAGTTCCCTAAAGACTCTGTTCCCGTAGGCGCTTCACCTCGAATGAATACACTCTTGGTAAATCCATCTCGTGCCATATAGCGCAATTGAAGGGAGGGTAAATCAGTGATGTTATTGTCGTACTTATCGTCCCACTTAAAAAAGCCTAGTTCCGAGAGCTTGTTTTGAAGCGCCGTGGCTTTGGTTTGAGGCAATCTCCCCTTAAAGCTTCCGATGCGTTCAACGTCTCGTGTACCGACGTACAGTACCGAGCCATCTGCATATACCGTGAAACTATCCCATGGGCATTTCCCGAAGCAAGGCTGACGATCGTATGTGAATCCCCACTTTGGCGCTTCTGCTCCATCAAGCGCAGCATCGCGCATGGCACCTGGGGCTGGCGTCACCTCTGAACTTTGCGGAGTTCTAGGCGTGGCTGGAGCCTCTGGTTGTTGCACTTGAGCTTCAGGAGCAGGGCTGCTCACTTCTTTACTGCCGTTGCAGGCGGCCAACATACCGAAGGCCAGACATGCGATGAGGATATGTTTCATATGGTAAACGTAGCCAAAACCGGGCCAAAGAAAAACCCCTTCCGATTTTCGAAAGGGGTCTTCCTGCAAGCTGTGATTAATACAGATTGATTATTTCATGTAACCGTTGACGAATTGTACGCCACCCGCTCCGTTATCTTTCCAAAGCACGGTCAATACTTTCATGCCGTTTGTTGCTGAGTTAGCTGGCATAGTCAAGGTAAAGTTCATGGTGTACTGATCTCCTGCAGTCGGAGTCACTGGAATCATTTCACCCCATGTGTTCAATCCGTCCGCATGAGAAGTCAACGTGTGCGCGTGGATGAATGTGTCACCCGCTTTGATCAAGTACTCTTGAGATCCTCCGTTGTTCACTGGAGCCGCATCGACTTTCCACTTAGAAACTCCGTCAACATCTTCTAGACGATCTGTGTAATCAGACTGAGTCAAGGCACCTGAAGCTTCGATATCTCCTTGGATAAAGTAGCAACCTACATAGTAGTTACCCGTTCCAGCTTCGTAGAACTTCACTTTAGATTGAACGCTGATCGCATCTCCTGAACGAGACCAATTGTGACCCACACCAGCCATAGGAGCTTGCTGAATCAAGGCCGCGATGTTTCCGGCGATACTCTGTCCAGAGTTTTGGTTTCCAACGTAGAAGTTAGGAACACCACTAGCTGGGAAGTTGTCGCTGAAATCGCTTGCCGTAGGCGTTTCCAAGGCGTCTCCCGTGTGAACGGCAACACCCATCATGTCGTCACCGAAGTTGTGCTCTTCTTGAACCATGGTCTCCGCACCATTAGGGCAGTAACCACACCAAGAACCGGTCGTTTCCATCACCAAAGCGCGCTGCTTTTGTGCTGGCTCGAGGGTACCCGTTCCGTTGTTTTCATCTTTTTTCTTACAACCGGCGAAGATCATTCCGGTCGCGAGGGCTATTGCTAAGACTTTTTTCATAGCGAGTAGAAATTAATTGCTTGACGTACAGTCAGTTTAAGGTAATGTTGGCCGAATTTACGAAAATAAACGCAATTACTTCTTCTTCCGTTGGGCCTGCTGCTGCTCTTTCATCATCTGCTCCAATCGCTTCGAAAAAGCAGACTTGGGCTTCTCCTTTTTCTTGTTCTCTTGAAGCTTTGCGTGAATGGCATCTTCGTCAATGAAGCTGCGAATGGCAAACTGCTGTCCAAAGGAGATAACGTTGGCCAAGAAGTAGTAATAGCTCAATCCGCTGGAATAGCTATTGAACCAGAAAAGCATCATAAACGGCATGATGTACTGGATGATTTTCATCTGCTGTTGCATCTGGTTGTTTCCAGACTGAGGTGTCATCTGCTGGTTGATGCGCGTATAGAAGAACAGTGAAGTTGCCATCAATATGGTGAAGAGACTCACGTGATCCCCGTAGAAGGGAATCGAGAACGGCAAGGTCATGATGCTGTCGTATGAGCTCAGATCATCGGCCCACAAAAAGCCTTGGCCCCGCAATTCAAAACTCGCCGGGAAAAAGCGGAAAAGAGCTATCAAAAACGGAAGCTGGAACAACATCGGCAAACAACCACCCAATGGATTCACACCAGCCTTGCGGTAGAGCTCCATTTGAGCTTGTTGCTTCTTCATGTTATCCGAGTGCTTTTCATTGATTTCATCCAACTCGGGCTTCAACACGCGCATCTTGGCCATACTGTAATAGCTGCGGTATTGGAAGGGCAACAACACCACCTTAATTCCAATGGCCATCACCAAGATGATGATACCGTAGTTCCAACCCAGACCGTCGAAGAAATTAAAGACCGGAATGACCATCCAGCGGTTGACCCAGCCGAAAATTCCCCAGCCTAGAGGAATCATCTCGTCGAAATCCTTGTCGTAGGCATCCAGCGTATTGTACTGGTTGGGTACAAAGCTATACGTAAAGCCGTACTCTGCTTTTTGCTCTAGTGGCATACGCGCCACCATGCGCTTCGTGTGCGTGCTGTCCTCCAGGGTCACAGTAGAAAGGGTCGCCTGAGGAAGAACAAAATCCGGCTGAAGAATGGAGCTGAAAAACTGCTGCTTGTAGGCCAACCACTCAATCTCCGTCTTGGTATCTTCTTTATCTCCTCTAACTCCCATGCGATCCACATCTCCATTGCGGAGGTAGTAGATGGCCGTGGGGTTTTGGAGGTTGTCCTTGGTCTTTTCGAGCTTCAATGCATCAAGAGACCACACAAAATTTGTTGTTCCAGAGAGGAATTCATCCATTCCGTAGCTACGAACACTGTACTTCAGATCCGTTCCTTCTTCCAAGGCATAGCGAATCTCCACATAGGAGCGGTCTGAATGGGACAAGCGGTAGATGGCTTCGTCACTTGAAGACGGCATTTTCTCAAAGAACAGTTTGTCTGAAGGGACGGGCACTCCATTGACATTCCACTCCCACGTCTGAGTACTGCGCTCAGGATCAATCAATTCGAGTTCACCACCGCCGTAACGCTCGTACTCCTTCAATACAACGCTTGATAAGCGAGCGCCTCGCGGCGCGATGGTTACCTTCAGAACGTCATTCTCCAACGTCGTCGTGCTCAAGTCTTCAGGCACGGGGTTGAAGAATCCCAATTGCTTTTGAGCAGTCGTTGTTGTCTCCGATACCGTATCCGTTGTTTCAGGGATTTCCTGAACGGCGAGGTCTGGGATGACTACTTCGGGTTCTGCTTCACGGACCTTCTCTTCTACTTGCTCCGTGCGTGAAGTATCGGCCCGTAGGGCCTCATTGTCTTCATCGGATCCTTGGTTGGTATAGGCAAACCACACGAGGATACCCCCGATCAGGATCATTCCGATAAAAGAATTCCAGTCGAATCCTTTATTTTCCATTCTTTGATTCTTTGTGCGCGATGGCGGCTTTTACCAGGTGGATGAAAAGCGGTGCTGGACGCTCCACCGTACTCTTGTACTCTGGGTGGAACTGAACACCGACAAACCAAGGGTGGTCTTCCAATTCAACCACTTCAACCAATCCAGACTCGTCATTGATCCCGCTACATTTCATTCCTGCGGTTTCCAACTGTGCGCGGAAATCGTTGTTGAATTCGAAGCGGTGACGGTGACGTTCTGAAATTTGGCTTCGACCATAAACTCCTGCAGCCGTACTCCCCTTTTCAAGGGTACACGGATAAGCTCCGAGACGCATGGTACCACCTTTATTGATCACTTTCTTTTGTTCTTCCATGAGCGCGATGACCGGATGATCCGTTTCTGGATTCATCTCCGTGCTGTTGGCGTCTTTCAGCCCCACAACATTTCTGGCGTACTCGATAACCGCACATTGCATTCCGAGGCAGATACCCAAGAATGGGATCTTGTTTTCCCGTGCATAGCGCACAGCATCGAGCTTCCCTTCTAGTCCGCGTTCACCGAAGCCCGGTGCAACGATAATGCCATCCAATCCTTTCAGACGAATTGGCACATTCTCTTCATCCAAGTATTCACTGTGAATCCAACGAACATTGACCTTACACTCATTGGCACTTCCAGAGTGAATAAGGGCCTCTGCAATGGACTTGTACGCGTCCTTAAGCTCTACGTATTTACCCACCAAGCCTATCTTGACTTCGCTGTCTGGGTTCTTGAGCTTGTGCAAGAAGTTCTTCCAATCCCGCATGTCAGGTTTACTGGAGCTTGGTAAGTTCAAGCGCTTCAAAACCACTTCGTCCAAACGCTCTTCTTGCATGAGCAAAGGCACGTCGTATATGGTATCTGCGTCGATCGACTCAATCACCGCTTCTTTCTTCACGTTGCAGAACAAGGCGAGTTTATTGCGGATTTCATCGCTCAACTTGTGCTCGGTACGGCAAACCAAAATGTGCGGCTGTACTCCCGATTCTTGGAGCAGTTTAACAGAATGCTGTGTCGGCTTGGTCTTCAATTCACCCGTGGCCGCCAAATAAGGAATCAGGGTAAGGTGAATAACCATACAATCATCGCCCAATTCCCAAGTCAACTGACGAACTGCTTCTATATATGGAAGTGACTCAATGTCACCCACAGTGCCGCCAATTTCGGTAATGATGATTTCGTAATCACCTGATTTGCCCAAGAGCATCATGCGGTTCTTGATCTCATCTGTGATGTGAGGAATAACCTGAACCGTCTTGCCGAGGTATTCACCCTTACGTTCCTTTTCGATAACGCTTTGGTAAATACGACCCGTGGTCACATTATTTGCCTGCGACGTTGGTCGGTTCAAGAAACGCTCGTAATGCCCAAGGTCAAGGTCGGTTTCTGCACCGTCATCGGTTACGTAGCATTCTCCGTGCTCGTAAGGGTTAAGTGTTCCTGGATCGACATTGATGTAGGGGTCGAACTTCTGAATGGTTACCGAGTAACCACGCTCTTGAAGCAAGTTGGCCAGAGAGGCCGAAATAATCCCTTTACCTAATGAACTTGTCACCCCTCCGGTGACAAAAATGTACTTGGTGCTCGACATACCCGCGGTTTAGAAGTAAGGTTGAAACCGCGTACAAAGCTAAGCAATTAGAACGAGTAGGTAAATCCTACACTCGGCAGAATTGGAAGCTGATCAACACGCTCGTAATCAACACGATCGAAGTAGAAAATATTCTGACGATCGTAGACATTCGTAATACTAAGGATCGCTTCAAGAACATTGTGTTGTCCCCATTTCCATGTACGCTTCATTCCCAAGTCCAAACGGTGGTAGGTCGGAAGACGTCCTCCATTCAAATCGTCGTATACAATACCCAGCTCCCCATTGGTATTTGAAGGATCGGTATTGATACCATCTTCGAAGTTCAGCAGCTCATAGAAGCCAGCCGTTTGGGTGAAAGGAAATCCAGAACCAAAGTTCCAACGTCCGTTAATTTCCCAAGCGTCGTCTTTTCCAAATTTATAGGTCGTCACTATGTTAATGTTGTGGCGACGGTCAAAATGTGGTGCATAAGTAATGAATTCGTCTGTACGGGTCACTTTACCCAAACTGTAGACGAACCAGACATACATATTCTTATCCGCATACTTCATGCTCACGTCAATTCCACGGGCCAATCCAGTTTCAATGATGAAATCCTTCACGAGATACTCGGGCTTATCATTGTTCGATAGGTTGTCTTCGTAAATCTTGTTCCGGTTGATGTTGGTCATTTGGTTGAAGTCCTTGATGTACCCTTCAACATTCACATCAATTCGATCTGTTAAGTCGTATTCAAATCCGAAAATCACGTGACGACCCTTCTGCAACGGGTTATTGACGGGCTCTCCACGGAACTCGTCCGGAATATTATCGCTACCACTTAAGAAACCGTAAAAGAGGTTGACCACATCGCGATCACTATTTGCTGCAATCAAGTTCTGACTATACAATCCACCGCTTGCCTTGAATCGCAACTTCTCGGTGGCGTTGAACTTCACTCCAATACGCGGTTCCGGGCTAGCTGAACTCAAAGAAGCGTAGTAGTGCATACGGAATCCCAGATCCCAAACCCAGCGCGCGGTATTCCATTTGTATTTCAAGTATCCCGCGAGCTCCGTAGTGCTCTGGCGCTGCTCGATCTTACGACCGAGGCTGTTGAAGAAGATAAAATCTGTGTTGAATCCTTGAATATCTAATCCGTACTCTAGGTTTCGATCATTAGGAAGGAAGTAGGTGAAATCCAATCCTAGGTTAAATCCGCCGACCTCACTGGTACGAGGAAGTCCGTCCCCCTCGTCCAATTCAATAGCGTAGTTTGAGAAGCTAAAATCTCCTTGCATCAAGAAGGGAGAAGCTGCAGGCACCAATACGAAATTCGATCCAGCACCGTAGCTGTTCCAGTTCATCTCCTGAACACCTGCGTAGTTTACGCGGTCACGGAAATTGAAACCAAAGACATTGAACTTCGAACCCGAGCTATTGCTAGAGCTCAACTTAGCATAGAGATCCGTAAAGCCGAATGGAAGTCCATCTTCAGAAGCGTAGTCGTAGAAGATTTGAGAACTCTCTTCCAAGTAGCTGCGCTTGGCACTTACCAAAAAAGTGGTGCTCCCTTTTTCATTGTTTCTCAACGGACCTTCAAGCATGAGCTTGGTGGCGAAGGTGCTCGCTCCAATTTTTCCGGCTAAGCGATTCTTGTTCCCGTCACGAATACTGACGTCCATCGTTGAGGAAATTCGCCCTCCGTATTCAGCAGGCATACCCCCTGTATATACATCTGCGTTGCGGATGATATCCGTATCAAATACAGAGAAGAAACCTATGGAATGAAACGGATTGTAGATGACCATTCCGTCCAAAAGAGTCAAGTTGTGCACAGGCGCACCACCACGAATGTAGAGCTGACCTCCCTGGTCTCCGGTGAAAATCACTCCAGGCAGTACTTGAAGATATTGAGCCAAATCGGGCTCCCCTCCCACTGCCGGCATGGTCGTAATCTCCTTGGCGGTCACCTTGGTCACAGAAGTACGCACCTCCGTTTTCATTTCTTGACGCTCAGCCGAAACCTCAACAGTAGTCAGCTGCACGCTCGACTCTCCGAGGTAGAATTTCTCAGTAGTGATCTTATCTTTTTGGATACTCACTTCCACCGAGGCGGTGTCGTATCCAATGTAGAGTCCAAGGGCAGTATAAGTTCCTGTAGGAACCTTGGCGATTGTGAAAAACCCGTCAATGTTTGTGGAGGCTCCAAAAGTGGTTCCTTCCAAAATAACATTGGCGAACATAACCGGCTCACCTGTTTCTTTCTCGTATACAAATCCCCTTAGGGTACCGTAATCCTGAGCCTGGGCAAAAAGTGACAAAAGAGAGAGCCCAATAGTCAGGACTGTGTTTCGTAGCATTCTATTAACCATAGTCCGTTTCAGCAAGAGCGCTAAGATAAGTAATCTTACCAAAGCAGGTTGGCCTGCCCTTCACGCTCTATCGCTGGAGGTATTTCTGGCGCTGTTCGCGCACGAACTCCTCACGCTCACGAGCGTCAACAGGGTCATTTTCCGGAGCAAAACCTTCCCAAACCTCTCTGTATACCCGCATTTTGTTTCCTCCGTAGATTTTGGCAAGGTCCTCATTGGTGTAGCCCCGGCTCCAAAGCTCATCCGTTACTGCTGCCAGAATTTTTGCCAATTCACCACAACCAGAAGCTCCTTTATTGAATGCGTCGACCATGTATCCTCCATCATTGTACATGGTTGGATTTGCCGCAACAAAGTCCATAGTGGGTTTTGTAGTAAACATATCGTCCGAAGCTATCCCTACATGGTCTACTCCAACCAATTGGACGTAGTAATCGATCATGTCTGCACACTGTTGAGGGGTAATGTCGTCGGGCCATATACCATCCATCATCCATTCCGTAAAAGTGGGAGATACGTATCCGCCAGACTTAACAACACGGAGGGCCTCTTCATCCGAGATATTTCGATAACACCCACGTTCCGTGGCCTTTGGCTCATTTTTGTATAAACCTGCCGGTACTGAATGAGTAAAGACATACGGAACATTAGGATATCGTTCGTCCATATAGTCCATAATGCCCATGGTCATTTTTGGACCTAAATGACTAAGATCCACGATTATACCATGTTTCACCATTTCGTCAACGATGGCCAATCCCCATGGAGTAACGCCTGTATTATTCCCGTTAAACTCTGCTAAGCAACCAGAACCCGCTCGAAATAAGTCATTGTACGAAAGGATCATGCTCGAAATCCCCATCTCTTTGAGGGTCGCGACCTTTTTGAGGTCTCCATTCAAAATTGTGGAAGTCTGTGAGTTCCAAATGACCGCTGTAGTGTTTCCACGAATATGAGCGGCCTCAATATCTCGAATACTACGCACGTAAATGTACTTTTCCGGATCTTGCGCCATTGTCGACTTCCATTTCTGGTGCTCCGCTTCAAATTGCTCCCAGGTGTGGCTTGCCGCAGCTAAGGTCATGCTGTGTCCCGTAATGCCTGCTGCACGAGAACGATTTAAATAGTCGTGAAAGGTCTGATCTTCCAACCAACCAGCACCATAGGGGCTGGCAAAAAAGCCAATCACAATAGTCTCTTCGACAAAGTCCTTAGCCTTTTGAGAGGCATCCCAGGTTTTACTTTCCTCACCTGGCCGTGGTTCGTGTGCCTGTGCCGCAAAAGTAAAAGCCGTGAGTAGAATCCAAATCTTTTTCATAGTTCTGGTTTTAAAGTCTCGCTCTTCCTCGAATCGCAAAATACAAGAGTGAGCGCTCTGTTGGATTAAGTGTGGGGTTTATGATAAACTGCGTACTTGGTGTAATTTCCAAGCGGGCACTTATATTTATACGGTAAAAGACTTCAGCCGTAAATTGGTCGTCCACATCGGGAATATTCGGTTGATTCCAACTCGCCGCAATCCCCAGAATATCATGGTACCTGAAGCGCCAGCCATGACCCACTTGTACGTCTGCCGAGTAAAAGTTATTCTCTCCTACCCCATTGCTGAAACCGAAACGCACAAAGGGCACATAGCGTTCCTGGAAAAACCAATGGGCAGAAAAAGCCACTCCTTGACCACGTGAAATAACGGCACCATTCTGAACAGCCGTGTATTCGGGTGAGGTGTAGTAGGTCAGCGATATCTTTTTGAAATACCGCTCTTCGTAGGATGGTACCCAGCCAACTTCCCCATTGAATTGAAACAAACCATCTTGCCAATACTCGCCCAAATCTAAGAAATCTCCGTCTTGAAACTGATCGCCGTAAACGTCCACAATACCGGCCATAACGTACCAGTGATCGGTCAAGCGATAGCTCGCCACTGCTCCAAAGCCCTGATTTCCCCAATTCATACTTCCTGAAACGGACGATCCAAAACCCATGAAATGTCGCCAAGGAATGATTAGACCGTGAAAATTGAAGTAATTGGTCAAATCCACCTTTCCGAGGACAATACCCAATCGCTCATTAAAAAAATTCTGTTGCCAGTTGAGCTCTAGAATACGAAAGGTGTAGTCGTTAAATCCTGTGGCCGGCAAACCGTAATATCCAGACTCCGTTAATCCATGAAACATCGGAACGGGGCCATCCGGACCCGCGTAGGTGTGACGGGAATTGGCTTTGATGAAAAGCGTCCCTCGATTTTTACCCGTTTTACGCCCCACCAAATTCCAACCGAGCTGAAGATCCAAAATACCGCTCCCGACACCTGCTTGACGATCTTCATCAATTGTCTTTGTCGAATAGATGTATGCACTCGTATAAAACGCGTTGAACTGCAAGCCGTATTTGTCGTTGAGGGACTTTTTAAAGTCGTAGTAAGGCTTGAGTACCTCCCCGTTGTAACGATACTGAAAGGTGATTGCGTTGTTCTCCTCTTCCAGTTGCCGGCCAATAGATTTTGGGCCACCCATAGGGTCCGTGTTCTGAAAAGCTTTTGCCGTATCCTTTTGCGCCACAATAATCTGCGGCTGGCATACTAGTGCAAAAAGCACCATCATTATTCTGTTGGTCATGTAGTCAGGTTCGGTTACCCGAATTTAAGAATTCCATGAGATAACTCTAGTGGAGCACCTTGAACACGAGCTCCCGAAGTAAATCATGCGGAGCAGTACTGACATTTCCCACGCCTTTGGAGCGCACATCTGCTTCACGCAGATAACCGATGACACGTGCAGACTTCCTCAACGAATAGCGCTGAGCCGCCTGTTGATATTGAGCAACGAAATAAGGATTCACTTTTAACGCGCTGGCCACGGCGCCTCGGCTTCGGTCTTTAAGGCTGTGGTATATGAGTAGCTTGCTGAAGAAGTTATAAAGTACTCCCAAGGTGACGACTATGGGATGATGGCTTGGATCAGCGGCGAAATAGTCAATGATTCGATTTGACTTCTCGATATCGCCAGCTCCGAGTGCATTTTGGAGCTCGAAATTGTTGTAGTCTTTACTTATGCCAATATTCACTTCAATGAACTGAGGAGTGATTTCTGCTCCAGGTTTGAGCAGAATGGAGAGCTTCTCCAACTCCTTGGCTATCTTACCCAAGTCGTTTCCTAAGAACTCAACGAGCAGAGCCGCCGCCTTAAAGGAAATGGTGAAGCCCAATTGGTGCACGCGCTGTTCAACCCATCCCGGGACTTTATCGTCGTACATCTTCTTCGACTCCATGACCATAGCTTCACTTTTGGTCAACTTCTTGAAGAGTGCTTTGCGTTTGTCGAAACTCTTGTACTTGTGAGCAATGATGAGAATCGTCGTGGGCTGAGGCTGCTCAACGTAGTGCTCCAGAGCATCCCACTTTCTCAGATGCTGTGCTTCCTTTAAGATGACCACTTGCCTTTCGGCCATCATTGGAAACCTCTTGGCCTCTGAAACCACAGTATCAATATCCGTCTCCTTGCCGTAAAGAATCGTTTGATTGAAACTGCGTTCGCTTTCTTCAAGAGCGTTTTCCTCAATGAAATGCACCACCTCATCAATAAAGAAAGGCTCTTCACCCATCAAGAAATAAATGGGTGCATACTTACCCGCTTTCAGATCGTGAACGAGTTGATTGAATTGATCCATCAATAGCGAAGGTGTTTCACCGTTAAACCCTCATTGCGGATTTCGTTGAGCGCATCTATGCCAATTTGAACGTGATCGCGAACAAAGGATCCCGTTACTTTTTTATCGCTCTCTTCTGTTTTGACCCCTTGCGGAATCATGGGCTGATCGCTCACCAACAGCAGCGCACCGGTCGGAATCTCGTTGTAAAAGCCAACGCTGAAAAGAGTGGCAGTTTCCATATCAATGGCCATAGCCCGAGTTAAGCGCAAGTATTCCTTGAAATCTGAATCGTGCTCCCATACTCGTCTATTCGTCGTGTAAACCGTACCGGTCCAGTAATCTCGGCTGTGATTTCGAATAGTTGTGGATACCGCTTTTTGAAGGCTAAATGCCGGAAGGGCCGGAACTTCCGGTGGGAAAAAGTCATTCGACGTTCCTTCACCCCGAATAGCCGCCAAGGGAAGAATCAGATCGCCGAGTTCATTTTTCTTTTTAAGACCGCCGCATTTACCCAAGAAAAGGACAGCCTTTGGGTCAATCGCTCCCAGTAAGTCCATCATGGTTGCCGCGTTTGGCGAGCCCATTCCAAAATTGATCATGGTTATACCATCAGCTGTGGCGCTTGGCATGGCCTTGTCCAGTCCGCGAACTTCGGCCCCTTGCATTTCAGCGAATAGGTCTACGTAGTTGTCGAAGTTGGTGAGTAGGATATACTTACCGAAGTCCTCCAAAGCAAGACCAGTATACCTCGGCAACCAATTGGCAATAATGTCTTCTTTATTCTTCATAGTTCTACCTTTACTCCATGCAGGAATTGAACTTACCGACGTATCCCTTCAAAATCCGAAAGCACACAGATGGCACAATGGAGATTTTGGACCCCGTCCGGAACAAATATATCATATTGACCCCGGAAGAATGGGTACGCCAGCACTTTGTTCAGTTCATGATTTCTGAAGGCGGCTTACCTGCAGGAAGAATTGCTATTGAATATTCCATTGAACTCAATCGCATGGCTCGACGGTGCGATGCTGTTTATTTCAACCAAGAGGGAAAACCACAGCTCATTGTGGAGTGTAAGCGACCAACAGTAGCCATCACTCAGGAAACATTTGATCAGATTGCTCGATACAACTTGGTTCTTCAAGTCCCCTACTTAGCCGTCACGAACGGTCTTGAGCATTACTACTGTACCCTGGACCACGAAGAAAAACGCTATCGCTTTCTCAGGAATTTTCCGGACTTGAAGTAATCTCAGTGACAACGGCCTCTGGATCACGATGGCCTGGATAGTATTCCAAAATGCGCATCATCACTCGGTCCACGATGGCATCCGGACAACTTGCCCCGCTCGTCAGGATAATCTCAGGCACCTCATCGACGTTCGGCAGGAAGGAGTCACTGTGAACACGCTCTTTCTTGTGCAGGTCAAAGTGATGAATGCTCTGCGCTCCCTCAATCTCCTGTTCTGAGTTGACAAAAAAGGTCGGTAGCTTTTCTTCACAAAGCTCGACCAAGTGGCTGGTATTCGAACTGTTGTACCCTCCCACTACAACGGCAATATCCGCAGAGTGCTCCAGCAGTCCGTATGTACTCTCTTGATTATCATTGGTGGCATAACACAGGGTGTCCCGAGTATCGGCAACGTGATCCCGAATATTTTCTTCACCGTACTTCTCAAGTGAAATAGCCTTCAAATAGTCCGTTATGGCCTGTGTTTCGGTCGCCAACATGGTCGTTTGATTGATGACCCCAAATCGACCAAGGTGCTTGGCTGGGTCAAAATCCGAGCTAAACCGCCCTTCAAAAAAGGAATAGAAGTCTTCCAACGGACGGTCTCCCCGCATGATGGCTCCCAGAACCTTGGCTTCATCCATATCCTTGATCACCAATGCAGGAGATTTGGCACTGGTATGACTAAAGGTGGCCCGCGTCTCTTCATGCCTGTGCTTCCCGTGAATAATGAGGGAGTACTCTTGCTCACTGAGCTTATCGGCCCGTTTCCAAACTCGAGTCACAAAGGGGCAAGTGGTATCGTAGGTGGCGGTTTCGATTCCCTTCTCCTTGAGGAGCGCTTCAATCTCCAAGGTGGTCCCAAAGGCAGGAACAATAACCACATCGTCCTTTCCTATTTCATCCCAAGAGATGAGTTGATTTCCAAGTGTATCTTGAATGAATCGCAAGCCGTGACTTTCCAAGTCCGCGTTGACCTCCTGATTGTGAATCATTTGGCTCAATAAAAAGATCCGCTTACCCGGATTCTCCTCGATGGCTCGGTACGAAATCTCAATGGCATTTTCTACCCCATAACAGAACCCAAAATGACGGGCGATCACAAAGCGCACCGTCCCAAAGTCCAGAATGGTCGGCGTGAAATCCTTCTTTCGTGGGTCTGTAATCTTCCGGGCTTCCTTAATGGGCCCGATGATGGGCGACCGGTAAAACGTGGGGATATCGAAACTCTTCATTTGCTTTTTGAAACCGCCCTACAGGCCGATGGTTCAGTAATCGACGTAATCGAGCTCTTTCCGCGCCTGATCACGTTCGTAGGCTCTATAATAATCCAGAATAGCCATGTAAAACTCGTAATCCGAAGCAGTGAACACAAATTCAAAACTGAACCGGCATTTGCGCATGAACCTGATCAGGTCATCCCCTTCCAAGCCCGTTAAGGCATTCACAACTCTAGGGGTAAACCGATACTCCAGGGCCGCCTCATACGCATCCTGACGCTCCAACT
This sequence comes from Cryomorphaceae bacterium, assembly GCA_017798125.1. NCBI lineage: Bacteria > Pseudomonadati > Bacteroidota > Flavobacteriia > Flavobacteriales > Cryomorphaceae > Cryomorphaceae bacterium. The sequence continues at coordinate 1,844,839 of CP059070.1, read as the reverse complement.
CTGCTAATTTGCGCAACTGTTTGGGGCGCTTTCCGAAGGTCTCGTACAAGAGATCAAAGGGACTGGCCCAAGTAGCCGCAATCTTCTCAGGGGCTTCCGTTCGAACCGGTTCTGGTTCTTCAACAAAGGCTCTAGCCGTTCGCTTCTTGTTCCGCTCCCACTCTAGAATCTTGTTCTTTAGTTTGTCATAGTTCCCCAGTTCTCCCACCTCTACTTCGCGAAGGACATATACTTTGGGAGAAAGGAGTGCCTGAACAAAGTGTTGCTTTGAGGTGACATGCCCGAAGGTCAAAGTATCCTTGACGTGATCTACGCTGGAGAGAATAATCGTATCAGTTCGGCGGACGCGCAGACTGAACTTTCCTTCTTTATTGGTGACGGTACCCGTTCGATCCCTGAGGTTAATGACGTTCACCAGGGTAAGCGGCTTGAATGTTTCGCGGCTCAGTACTTGACCTGAAAGCTCTATGGTCTCCATCTGGCCGTAGGCCAATGAAAACATCAAGAGAAACGCCAATACACTGAATACTTTTTTCACGATCACAAAGGTAAGAACGCCCTTTTGGCAATAAAAGCGCCAAGAACGGCAAATCCACCGAACCTTTTCTTAAAAACTGCAAATCGCGGGCCAGGTTCGCGGAAATCAATTGTGGCCGCGGGTGAGGATGGCGGAGTTTTGAGGCATCAAACCAAGTAAATCATCTCAAAATGAAATCCTTATGTACGCTAGCAATTTCCTTACTCATGTCCTTTGCGCTATTCGCACAATCTACAGAATCCGCTTTGCCTTTAGGCTCAACAGGTACACCCCAAGACACCATTGGGTTTGTGGAGTCTAATACCCACTACAAGTTGAAAGGGGCTCGACTCTACAAGAGCGTGGAAGACGGTAAGTTTCAATATTTCGAACCGGATGATGCGTTCTGGGGAGAACGCAGTGATCTCAAAGCCAAATACGAACTCGGACAAAATCAAATAGCCAAGGGAGGTTCCATCGCAATGGCAGGTCCCCTAGTAGGTTTAGGTTTAGTCGGAATCGGCACTCAAATTTCGGTCGATTACTACGGAATAACCAACGCCATTATTATTCTAGGCGGTGCTACGGTCTTTACATGGTCATTAATTGCTGGCCCTGTAAAAATGTCAAAAGGGAAAAAGCTGAAGCGCGAGGCCATTCTTGAAACAGGAGTACGACCAGTCAATATTCCAACTTCCGAATACCACTTTAACCTTAGCGCCAACGGCGTCGGATTTAGTCTCCAATTCTAACCGAAACACCTTATCTCATGAAGACTCTAACGACAACGCTACTACTCTTTACTCTAATGATATGGATCCCCTGTGTGGGTCAGAACAACAACAGATCGACCAACTACGCAATCAAAGGCTCTCACGTCGTTCGAACCGATCATTCAGGAGAAAATGTACGAGTCCCACTAGACGCTCGTTGGTGGCAAGAAGATCAAGAAGGCGAATCGGAATACCAACGCGGAACGACCAAAGCGATTTGGGGAGCTCGCCTACTCCTCTTTGGGCTACCCTTGGCCTTTGGATGCATTATCTTATCGTACATGCTCTGGTGGAATCATCTGTGGTGTTCCCGATGGGCGTGTTTTGCGGGAATGTTTACCCTTGTCAGCTCCCTGTCCGCTGGACCTACTTTACTGGTCCAAGGGAGCCTTCTTAAAAAGGAAGCATTGGCCCGCCATATCGAATGGCTGAAATCGGAGAAACAGAATCCAGAAATCATATTGATTCAGGATGGGTCTATTGAGCCAGAACTATGAATGATTGCCTCCGAATAATTCCGATATTGCTCGCCCAAATCCACAGGACATGAGCGACGATAAAAAGATCATCTTTTCGATGGTCAACGTGAGCAAAAGCTACACGAACAACAAGCAAGTACTTAAAGATATTTACCTCAGCTTCTTCTATGGAGCCAAGATTGGGATTCTCGGTCTCAACGGTTCTGGAAAATCTTCATTGCTGAAGATCATTGCCGGAGTAGACAAGAGCTACCAAGGAGAAGTTCACTTTTCAGACGGATACAGTGTAGGGTACCTTCCTCAAGAGCCTGAATTGGACGAGAACAAGACGGTCGAAGAAGTCGTCAAAGAAGGAATGAAGGAAATCGTCGATGTGCTTGCCGAATACGAGCAAGTGAATGAAGCCTTCATGGACCCTGCTGTTATGGAGGATCCAGACAAAATGCAAAAGCTCATTGATCGTCAGGCAGCGCTTCAAGATAAGATCGAGGCCGCAGGAGGATGGGAATTGGACCAGAAGCTGGGCCGAGCGATGGATGCATTGCGGACCCCAGAAGGCGATACGCCCATCAAGAACCTATCAGGTGGGGAGCGACGCCGAGTTGCCCTATGTCGTTTGTTGCTTCAAGAGCCAGATATTCTACTGCTCGATGAGCCGACGAACCACCTAGATGCCGAGTCCGTGGATTGGCTCGAGCAGCACTTGCAACGGTATGCGGGAACGGTCATTGCCGTGACGCACGACCGGTACTTCTTGGACAATGTCGCGGGATGGATTCTGGAGCTCGACCGCGGAGAAGGTATTCCATGGAAAGGAAACTACAGCAGCTGGCTGGATCAAAAGGCCAAGCGTCTAGAGCAAGAAGAAAAACAAGAAAGCAAACGCCGAAAGACCTTGGAGCGCGAGCTCGAGTGGGTGCGCATGAGCCCGAAAGGGCGCCAGGCTAAGAGCAAGGCGCGTTTGAGCAACTACGACAAACTGCTTGAAGAAGGCACTAAAGGAAAAGAAGAGAAACTGGAGATCTTCATTCCGCCCGGGCCTCGCCTCGGGAACAAAGTGATTGAGGCGAAAAACGTCAGTAAGGCCTTCGGGGACAAGCTGCTCTATGAAGACCTCAACTTCGTCCTTCCACCGGCAGGCATCGTGGGTATCATTGGACCAAACGGGGCAGGTAAATCGACCATTTTCCGCATGATTATGGGGCAACAAGATCCAGATGGCGGAAGCTTTGATATGGGCGAAACTGTGAAGATAGCCTATGTGGATCAGCAGCATGCCGTAGTCGATCCCGAGAAGAGTATTTGGGAAAATATCAGCGGCGGAAACGAAATCATCGAAGTCGGCGGTCGCAGCATCAACTCACGCGCCTATGTCAGTCGCTTCAACTTTAGCGGTTCCGATCAGAGCAAGAAGGTCGGTGTCTTGTCTGGTGGAGAGCGCAATCGCTTGCACTTGGCCATGACCCTTAAAGAAGAAGGAAACGTACTGCTGCTCGATGAGCCGACGAACGACTTGGACGTGAATACGTTGCGCGCCTTGGAAGAAGGTTTGGAGAACTTCGCCGGATGCGCGGTGGTCATCTCTCACGATCGCTGGTTCTTGGATCGAATCTGTACGCACATCTTGGCCTTTGAAGGCGATTCACAGGTGTACTACTTCGAAGGAAGCTACAGCGAGTACGAAGAGAACAAGAAAAAGCGTTTGGGTGATACCGGACCTAAACGAATCAAGTACAAGAAACTCGTCAAGTAATCAAAAGACTCGTCTTTCTTATCGGTCTTATTGTCCTGTTGGCCCCTAGAGCCATTCAGGCACAAGGCGGTGGCTCCAACACCACGGCCAATGTGCATGGCTGGAGCTACGTCTCCGGCGGAGTTGAACTTGGCGTGATGGGTTCAGTGCCCGGACTAAATATCCGCTATCACCACAAGGAACAATGGTCTTTAAGCGGCGGCGCCGGCTTTTATGGTGATGGGATTTCCCCCTACGGGCGGATGGGATATACCTTCAAGCGCAGTCAAAACTTCCGTAAGGGAAACCGGCGCAAACGTGGGTTCACGAGGTACTATTCACAAGCCTGGGTCGGGTATCGCCATTTCGTAGAAACAGACTGGCTCGACTTGGACGTTGAGCAAATCCCCGTTGGGGGAATGGTCTCAGCGGGCTTGGCTTGGGAATGGAAGCAGGAAAAGAAAAGCCGACGACTTTCCGTTGGCATTGGAGCCATGCTTGACAGTGACGACAACTACCTCCCCTTCTACCCCGAAATCAGTTATAGCTTCGACTGGCCGTTCGTGGTTCGATAGCGTTAACAAACATTAACAATCCTAGGCTGTTCTTTGTCTGCAAGACGACCACGCATCGTGCCGTGAGGCACTACTTTTGGTGGTAAATAAGATAGATATGAAGAAATGGACCAGCATATTGAGCGCCCTTGTTATGAGCCTTGTGGCTTGTGGACGGACCAGTGGGCCCAAAGAACCAATTTTTAGCAATATAGAACCCTTGGAGGAAGCAGATATGAATGATCAAAGTGGCATTTTAGAGACCGCGACTTTGGGAGCGGGATGTTTTTGGTGTGTAGAAGCCGTTTTTCAACGCCTAGAAGGAGTTGAGAGTGTGCGAAGTGGATATAGTGGTGGTGAGGTGAAGAATCCGACTTATCGCGAGGTGACCACAGGGCGAACCGGTCATGCGGAAGTGATCCAATTGACCTACGACCCAACGGTGATCACCTTTGATGAGATTTTGGAAATCTTCTGGCAAACCCACGATCCGACCACGATGAATCGCCAAGGAGCTGACGTCGGTACTCAATACCGAAGCGCAGTGTTTTACCACAATGAAGAGCAGCGTTCAAAAGCGGAGTACTACAAGCAACAGCTTAATTCAGAAGGCGTATTCCCCAACCCTATCGTAACGGAAATCACGGAATTTGACTCCTTCTACCCAGCCGAAGACTATCACCAGGACTATTACAACCTAAACGGGTCTCAACCGTACTGCACGTACGTTATTGATCCCAAGGTTGAGAAATTGAAAAAGGTCTTTGCCGATAAGCTTAAAGAAGAGTACCGTTAATCGTAGATGTTCGAATCATCTCGATAGCCAGACTTGGCTTTATACCAATCCGTAAACTGCTCACCATCAGACTGACACCAAGTCGGAAACTTGAGGTGGGCAGTTACTATATCTGCCTTTTCTACGGGGTAATCGAAGTATTCCGGGATGTCTACGGCCCAACAGAAATCGTCAACACTCCGGTAGTAACGACCATTTGAGGGGTTTGTATCGTCATTTCCGGTTCCAAACAAATTTGGATCGGCTAAATCGGTTGGTGGCATATTCGCCATGTGAATTTCCTGCCCGCGATTTAAGTCCGCGAAGATGAAGGGATTGTACGGCGGGGAACCCAAGAAATAATCAGGATTCAATGGCTGAGATAAGTCTATGGTAATCAAGACTGTATCGGATACTCCCGTGGGGTTTCCGGGTATGGTATTGTAAAAAGAACCACCAGGACGATTGATGACGTTATTTACTTCATCAAAAACCACAATGACGGCTTTGCTCTGTCCTGGCTCCGTACCGTTCAGGTTGACTTGAGTAACCCCGCTCAAGATTTGATTGGTTACCGATTCAATCTGATTTGGGACGATATCGTCTAGTTGTATGGCGAAGGCATATTTCTTTGACCCTCCAACCGCTTGGACATAAAAGCCCCATACTAGGCGCGCCGCGTCGTTGTCCGCATTTGTGATGGTGTTCAGGCGATAAAGCACAACTAAGTCGTTGAAGTCGAAGTCTGCATACGAAGGCCATGAATCTTCGAAGGCCAAAGCTCCAACCTCATCCTCTCCTGGATAGTAGTTGTTGTAGGCGAGTTCGGGATCGTCGGGATAATCATCTTCGTCGTCACAAACTCCATCTCCATCGCGATCCGGACATTCTTCTTCCAAAAGCGGACAATTCCCATCTCCGGGATTGGCCGTAATATCCGCCGCGTAGGTTCCAGGAATGACAATGTCATCCAGTAATCCACGGCTGTTCCCACCGCCGCCGCTCAAAAACTCAAATTTGAATTGATAATTTCCGTCTAGTGTGAGATTAAAGGTCCCCGTTTGGTTGCCCATATTTACCGGTTGCGGCCCCCAAACCACCTGTTCAGCCTGATCCTCACCAATAGCTATGACCTGAATTCGAACATTACTGGTGCTATTGCTCGTCTTGTTAAAGAGAAAGGACACCTGCGTATTCGAGGAAACGTTGACCCAGGGTGAAACCACATTTGGAGTACCGTTCGGCTTCTTGAGATTATCGGTTCGCGCGCTATAGTTGCCTGATATGGAATTGGCTCCGCCGCTAGTATTGAGTCCGTTCATCTGCCAGCAATTGGCACGGACTTGATTGCGATTTCCTGATTCAAAATCCTGGCTCACTTGGGCTTGTAGTCCTACAAACGTGAAAAGAGTGAAGATGAAAACAATACCTTTCTTCATGAAATTTCGTTTGTGGTGAAGATAGAAAAAGCCCCGCTTTCACGGGGCTCCTGTGGAATATAGCGCAACGTTAGTATATATTCGTGTTGTCTCGATAGCCGGACTTGTCTTCATACCAGTCCGAACTGGATCCACCACTTGACTGAGCCCATTGAGCAAATTTCAGGTGTGAAACAACGATGTCTTGTCTTTCAACCGGATAGTCGAATTCAGCCGGGATTTCAATGCCCCAACAGTAATTATCCGCACTCTTGTAGTACACTCCTGAAGCAGGGTCACTCGCGTCATTACTTTGTCCAAATAAGGTCATGTCCATCTTATCCGTTGGTGCTTTATCTACCATGTGAATCTCGTGACTTCGCGTGCCGTCTACGAAGATGAACGGGTTGAATGGTATAGTTCCAAAGGAATTAACCGCTAGTGGATTAGTAAAGGTCATGACAATGGTTGTCGTGTCCGATGTACCAGTGGGATTCGCTGGAATCGTATTGTACAATGAACCTCCAGGTCGGTTGATCACATCCTCAACTGTTTCGTAAACAATCACGACGGGCTTGGATTGACCAGTCTCTAGTCCTTTTCCACTGATGTTGATTCCTCCAGCCAAAACAGAACCTGTAACGGACTGAATCTGAGCATCCGTTAGGTTATCGAATTGAATTCCAAAACCGTGACCTTTGGAGCCACCTACTGCTCGGACGTACGTTTCAACGATGACTTGAACAGCATCATTATCTGAATTTGTAATGGTATTGACTTTGTAGTCAATAATTACATCGTTGAAGTCATAATCCCCGTAAGAAGGCCATAGGTCTTCGAACGCGATGGTTGCCGTACTGCTCGCATCAGGATAGAAATTGTTGAATGCCAAGCTTGCGTCATTTGGATAATCATCATCCGAATCTGGAACTCCGTCTCCATCAGCATCAGGAGCAGACTGCGTTGCCAAAGCACAATTCCCATTGGAATTATTGGTGATATCCGCTGCGAATGTTCCAGCGATGCTGATGTCATCCAAAAGACCGCGAGAGTTTCCACCCCCACCGCTCAAAAATTCAAATTTGAACTGATACGTCCCGGTTAAGGTGATATTGAACGTCCCATTCTGTGTTCCGGGGTTTACTGGTTGTGGACCCCAAACGGTAGTAGTTACACCGTTGTCATCCACGGCAACCACTTGTAGTTGCACGCTGCCGGTACTTGAATTGGTACGAGAATATTTAAAGGACGCCTGTGTATTCGGTGAAACCGTTATCCAAGGACTAATGACCTCATACGTACCGTTAGCGTTGCTCATTTGTGAGCTTCGTGCACCGTGAGATCCTTCCAAGGCATTGTTACCTCCGTTGACGTTCATGCCCCACATTTGCCAGCAGTTGGCACGTACGGCATTCCGACTTCCGACGTTAAAATCTTGCGTTACTTGTGCAGAGGCACTGAGAATGCTGCTCAGGCCAATGACGAATGCTATTACCTTTTTCATGATTTCTGTGTCTTTAGTGTTTTACTCTTCGTCTCCAGGTAAATCGTCCGGGAGATAGGAGAAATCGGCTTGACCGTTCACTACATCCACTGTATCGACAATGGTATTGAAACGAACAACCAACTGGTCTTCTGTAGACGGTAATGTCAATTCTAGACTAAAAGTCTCGTCAATCGATACATATCGTTTAACCAACATAGCCCCTCCTAATTTGGAGACATAAAGCGTAGATGACGCGGGGTGGTCTGTTACCAATCCTTCAACATTTAAGGTCACCTCATCCGTCGACCTCCAGTCAAAGCTGTCGCTGACAACCATGTCTCTGAAATCATCCGGATTGTTGTTTACTGGCTCCTCATCGTCTTTCTTACACGCGCTTAGCGAAACAAGTGCTGCGATCGTGATAAATGCCAATTTTCTCATTTTGGTGGTGTTTAAATTCATGGTGTTTAAAGAAAAAGGGGTGCCAAAGTGTTTTATTCTGATTTAGAGCACTTTAGCTCGTTATATCAATTCTTGTTTTTAGAATTTTCTCTTTTTTTGTTTATTTTCTCGAGCTAATTAGCCCTTTTCGTCCATTTACTATTTCCGATATTTGCCAAAATCTTACTCCATGCCAGCCAAACCTTCTCTACCTAAAGGAACAAGAGATTTCGGCCCACAAGAGGTTCAGCGTCGCCAATACATCATTCAACATATCCGCACCGTATTCGAGTCCTTTGGATTTCAACCCATCGAAACTCCAAGCTTCGAGAATTTGGAGACCCTTCTTGGCAAGTATGGCGAAGAAGGTGATCGACTTGTTTTTAAGATCCTCAACAATGGCGACTATCTAAGGGGTTATCGCCAGTCTTCAGAATCTCCTACGGAGGTGGATTTATCGAAAGTTACGGAACAAATCTCAAAAAGAGGACTGCGCTATGACCTCACCGTGCCCTTTGCACGCTATGCGGTCATGCATCAAAACGAGTTTGCCCTACCCTTTAAGCGCTACCAAATCCAACCGGTTTGGCGGGCCGATCGCCCTCAAAAGGGCCGATTCCAAGAATTCTATCAGTGTGACGCTGATGTCGTTGGCTCCAAGAGTCTCTTACAGGAAGTAGATTTGATTCATATTTACGACCAAGTCTTCCATCGCCTTGGTCTGGATGTCGAAATTCGCGTGAACCATCGAGGCTTGTTGACCGCATTGTCTGAGTTGATCGAAGCTCCCGATCAAGTCACAGATTTAACCGTCGCTTTGGATAAGCTAGACAAAATTGGGCGCGACGGTGTAGAAAAAGAATGGCGTGAACGCGGGCTTTCCGCGGCGGCTATTGAGCGTCTTGCTCCACTATTCGACATGCCCGATAACTTTGAAGCTCAGTTCGACGTACTCGAGGAGATGCTCGGACAATTCGAATCGGGCCGTGAGGCCCTCAACCAAATGCGCTTCCTCTTCTCTACGGCTTCAGACCTCGGGTTGAGCAAAGCCCAGCTGCGGTGGGACGTTACGCTTGCGCGAGGACTCAACTACTACACGGGGCCAATCTTCGAGGTAGTTTCTACGGAAGTGGAGCTAGGCTCCATTGGTGGAGGAGGCCGCTACGACGATCTGACCAGCGTTTTCGGCGGAAATCAACTCCCAGGTGTCGGAATTAGTTTTGGCCTCGACCGGATCTACCTAGTGTTGGATGAATTGGGTCGCTTTCCCGAGACCGTGGCCAACGAAACACAACTGCTTTTCGTGAACTTCGGTGAAACGGAGGCTGTTTGGTGTCTCAAATGGGCCCAGGAACTAAGAGCAGCAGGCATTCGCTGTGAAGTATATCCCGAAGCGGCCAAAATGAAAAAGCAAATGACTTACGCGGACCGAAAAGGAATTCCCTTTGTTGCTGTGGTCGGAAGTCGAGAAATCGAATCGGGCCGTTTGGCCTTAAAGGACATGCAGAAAGGCGAGCAAGCCGAACTCACTCCGGAGGAAGTCATTGCGCGGATCAAGGCATCGTAATTTGAATAAAACGCGGATACTTTTATTTCTTCTTGGCTTATTGGCTTTTCGTGCCGTGGGGCAAGTAGAGACCAAGGGCCAGATCGTGGATCGCAAAACCGGAAACGGTGTCCCCTACGCGCTCATTCAGTATGGCCATGGGCATGACCGAACGACGGCAGATTCCAATGGTTTTTTTGCCCTACGGGCCGATGAACCCACGCTGCACCTTCACATTCAAGCCATTGGATATCAGCACCTTCACCTGGAAACTGAAAACACGGATTCCCTGCTCATTATTGAACTGTCGCCAGAGAACTACCTCATTGACGAGGTGACCGTCTCTGTTGATCGAAAGAGCCCGACAACCAGCACGAGCGCTACCGTACTGCTCGCGGATCGAGACCAATTGCGTGAGCAGTGGACAAATACCCTTTCAACGACTCTTCTGGATTTGCCTGGTGTACAATCCATGACCACAGGAGTAGGCATTGGAAAGCCCGTAATCCGCGGCCTTTTGGGAGCGAGGCTTCAAGTTAATGTGAACGGCATCAAACAAGAAGGACAGCAATGGGGTATGGACCATGGCTTGGAAGTCGACCCTTTTAGCGTAGAGCAAGTTGAGGTGGTTAAAGGTGCTCAAGCACTGGCCTACGGGTCCGATGCCACCGGGGGAGTAATCAACCTCAGACCTGCAACCTTACCCAATGCGAAATGGAGTGGCGAAGCCACCACCTTCTACCAAAGTGTTAACCAAAGCCTTGGGGCTACAGCGCAGACGACCTATCGAGGAGAGCGCGGATGGGTAAAAGGGAGACTTTCCGGGCAGAGCTTTGGCGATTACAGCGTACCCGCGGAAACCTTTAACTATAATTCCTTTTTGCTCGAGATAGAAAACGAGCAACTCAAGAACACAGCCGGAGAACAGTGGAGTGTACAACTCGAAGGAGGCGTGAACCGCGGCGCCCATGATTTTGAAGGGCGATTGAGCTATTATGACCAGCGCGTTGGCATTTTTCCTGGAGCTATTGGCATCCCCAGAGCGTATCAGCTTGCTGATGATGGGGACCGCAGAAACATTGACCTTCCCTATCAAGACATTACCCATGTTCGCGCTAGTGCTCATCACCACTATCACGGCACTCAATGGCAATGGGTAACCGACTTTGGCGTTCAGCACAACCACCGAGAAGAACGTTCCTTCCCTCATCTTCACGGAATCACCCCCGATAGCAGCAATACCCTCGCTCTTGGTCTGGAATTGACTACGGCCACGATCAATACACGCGCATTTCAATACAAAGACAACCACAAGAGACAATGGGGCGTGCAAGGAGAAGCTCAAAAGAATCGTCGCAACGGGTTTGAATTTTTGATCCCGAATTATCAGCGCTGGCTAGCCGGTGCTTATTTCATTGACGAATGGACTCGAGGCAGACACTCCTTTAATGCAGGTGTACGTGCAGATTTTGCGCATTATGATATTGATGGTCACTATCAAGCCATCTATGACTTTATTGACGGAGAAGTTGTCCAAGTAGACTCCAGTCTTCGAGCACAGAGCAACCAAATCAACTTCCCCAACATAAGTGCGGCCTTTGGCTGGGCCTATGATTGGACGGACCAATTCTCGACAAAAATCAACGCGGCCAGAACTTTTCGCGCCCCAAACATCGCCGAATTATCGGCGAACGGTGTTCATCACGGTACCTTCCGACACGAAGTAGGAAACCAAGAAAACAAGGCGGAGGTCGGGTACCAGTTCGATGGAGAGCTTACCTGGAAAGATCGCCGCTGGAGTCTTCAGGTAAGCCCGTTCTTTAATTACTTCACCAACTTCTTGTTTCTGAGACCCACAGCCGAGTTTTCGCCACTTCCGGAAGCAGGGCAGCTCTTTGTATATGAACAGGCCCCAGCTGTGCATACCGGATCAGAACTAGCGTTTACTTGGCTCATGACCGCCACCCAATCCCTTGACTTAGGAGCCGAATACGTTTATGGCTTCAACCTTGACGAAAACCTTCCTCTTCCCTTCATGCCGCCTTTTAGCGCACTCGCTCGCTGGAAAGCTGAGTGGCATATTCACTTCTTGGGATCCGAAGACTGGAATACCGAAATACGGTACCGAGCTACAGCAGCTCAAAATCAAGTGGATCGAAACGAACGATCTACGCCGGGTTATGGTCTACTTCACGTGGCACTTGGGAACGAATGGTCCATAAATCAGTCGAGGTTGGGACTGCGTTTCGAGGTGCGCAACCTCTTGGACCAGGCCTATTTACAACACTTAAGCAGGTACCGATACCTCAATTTGCCCGAGCCTGGACGAAATTTCACGCTGCAACTCTATTGCATATTCTAGCGAACTATTATATTTGCAACTCTGTTGCATAACAAATTAATAATAGATGAAAGCAAAAGTATTATTCCTTTCCCTGTCAATCTCCTTTGGTTTTATTGCCTGTGACTCGGATGAAGACACCACTGCACCAATCATTGAGCATGTTCATGGTTCAGAAGAAGTTGCTGTAGGTGATGATTTTGAAGTGGATGCCGATTTTTCGGATAACGAAGAGCTCGGACAAGCTAAGTTTGACATTCACGACATCTTTGATGGCCACGATCACGGTAAAGTAGCTTCTTCTTGGAGCGAAACCCGTACGGTAGAGTTGAGCGGTCAGGATGCAGAAGCTGAAGAGACCTTTACGGTTCCAGCAAATGCAACCGCAGGTCCTTACCACGTGGTTGTTCAATGTACCGATGCCGCTGGAAACTCTGCTGAGTTTAAAGAGTTCGATTTCTGGGTAACCAGTGCCGAGGCTCCTCAATACACGGTTTCAAGCCCTATGGACGACCAAGACTATGATGTAAACGATGTCGTTTCTTTCACTGGAAGCGTTGACGATATGTCTGGGATTGAAGAAGTCTTTGTCCGCGTATTCGAAGACGAAGGCGATCATGATGGCCACGATCACGATGATGAAGGCGAACACGATCACGAACCAGTCTATGAAGAAGAAATTGAAGCGGGCGGAGCAACAAGCTTTGACTTGGTGAACCTTACTCCTATCACCTTGGACGCTTCAATGTTCGACGAGGATCACGCGGATTTCGTAATCGAAATCTCAGCGATTGATAACGACGGACATATTTCACGTTACGAGATTCACGGACATATGCACTAAGCACTTATTGACACGAAGGGCAAACGCCCTGGGTGACAATTTTTAACCCGTGCGCTTTATAGCGCGCGGGTATTTTTATTTCTGGAACTTCTACATCGTCCAGGCAGTACATTTTTCCGCAATTGGCGCACTCTAAGTGAACGTGCGCATCGTGATGATGATCTGGTCCGCAAGCATCACTACAGAGCGCGTAGTTCCCAACACCTTGTTCATTAACTATTCGGTGCACCAGACCCTTTTCTTCGAAGGCAGCTAAGGTCCTGTAGATCGTCACCCGATCAAAACCCTCCATAACCTTTACCAACTCCGGTTGAGGCATCGCTTCGTTTCGAGATCGAAGTACGTCTAATAGTTCTTTGCGGACCGGGGTCACGCGGAGCTTGTAGTCTTGAAGTAGTTTTTTCGCCTCTTTCACACTTCAAAAATACGGAATTAGGGAATTCGATCATTTAACTAAATTCGTGCGTACCTAACCCTTTTGAACGGATCTATGAAGCGTGAGCATATTCGCCCCATCCTCTATTTTGTGGTTCTTGCCCTTGTAATAGTGGGCGCTGAGACGAGCACTTCCTGGCTTGTCTACGTCTTTAAGCCCTTGCTCATCCCCATCCTCTGGAATTATTTACGAGAACACGCGGACGAAAACGCACAAGTCTTTAGAGGCTTACAAGCCGCATTGTTTTTTAGCTGGCTAGGAGATGTCACATTGATGTTCGGTGCCGATTTCTTTCTTCTTGGCCTCGGGTGCTTTTTTCTTGCTCAACTAAGCTATACTGTCATATTTGCTCGCCAGGGAAGCCCTGGCCTTACTCCTCTTCAGCGCGGGCTAATTGCCTTACCTTTTCTAGGGTACCTCGCCTTCTTTCTGCGCCTAGTCCTTTCCAATCTGCACGCACAACCTGATGGGGCAGCGATGAGAGCTCCTGTGATCTTTTACGGTATCATGATCACGGCCATGGGGATTGCAGCACTTTGGAGGACCGTCAAACCAAAACAGGCCTATACATGGATTTCTATTGGGGCACTCTTTTTCATAGCATCCGATAGCCTATTGGCATATGACAAGTTTGTGGACACATTACCAGCGGGCGGCCTGGGTGTTCTATTGACCTACGGAATTGCCCAATTTGGAATCGTCTACGGAAGTAAATTCTACCTGAAGCATTAACTTTGCCAGGCTGAATCGAAACCTATGTTTGCCATTAGCCCAAAACCGCTTACGCTCAACCAGATCTACGAGATCTGGAATGAACGTGCGCCCATCTCTTTATCTCAAGAGTCCATTGACCTCATTGTCAAATGTCGGTCGTTCTTGGACGACAAAATAAAGCGCACAGAGCAACCTATATACGGCATCAATACGGGTTTTGGAAGCCTCTGCAAAGTGTCCATTTCTGAGGAAAACATTGAGACGCTTCAAGATAACCTTGTGCGTTCGCACGCCTGTGGCACAGGTGACCTCGTAGACGAGGATATTGTTCGCCTCATGTTGTTGCTCAAGATCCACGCACTGAGCCTGGGTCATAGCGGGGTTCAGTTAATGACAGTCCAGCGCTTGGTAGACATGTATAATGAAGGCGTCATTCCCGTCATCTTTGAACAGGGCTCACTTGGTGCCAGCGGAGACTTGGCACCATTAGCTCATCTGGCTCTACCACTTTTAGGCGAAGGCGAAGTTTGGTTTGAAGGAAAACGAACCTCTACCTCAACCGTATTCCAGACGAAAGACTGGAAGCCTATTCCGCTCAGCTCTAAAGAAGGGCTGGCCTTGCTAAATGGGACTCAATTTATGAGTGCACATGGGGTATATGCCCTGTTTGCCGCGCACAGACTGAGCTACTGGGCCGATCTCTGTGGAGCTTTGAGTCTGGACGCCTTCGACGGCAGACCGGAGCCTTTTCATGAATTGATTCAACTTGTTCGGCCTCATCGGGGTCAAATCGAGACTGCAGAGCGGATGCGGGACTTTCTGGAAGGAAGCGAACTTATTGAGCGTCCAAAAGCCCATGTTCAAGACCCTTACTCGTTTCGATGCATCCCTCAAGTGCACGGTGCCAGCAAAGACACCATTCACTTTGTGAAGAAAACAGTGCTGACTGAAGTCAATTCTGTAACGGATAACCCTACTATTTTCATCGAAGAGGATGAAGTCATATCGGCAGGAAACTTCCACGGACAACCCATTGCCCTAGCCCTGGATTACTTGGCCATAGCCCTGGCCGAACTTGGCAATATTTCAGAGCGTCGCACCTACCAGTTGGTCAGCGGCCTGAGAGACCTGCCTGAGTTCCTAGTTGCACACCCAGGATTGAACAGTGGATTTATGATTCCTCAGTATACGGCCGCGAGCATTGTGAGCCAAAACAAGCAACTCTGCACGCCAGCTTCAATAGATTCTATTGTTTCCAGTAACGGTCAAGAAGACCATGTAAGCATGGGTGCCAACGGTGCCACGAAACTGATTAGAGTCGTGCATAACCTCGAGCGTATCTTGGCAATAGAGTGGATGAATGCCGCACAGGCCATTGAATTCAGACGTCCTGCTCGATCAAGCGAATTGTTGGAAACCCTGGTTGGAGAATACCGCAAGACGGTTCCTTTTGTAGAGGACGATCGCTTTTTAGGCGAGGATATTCAAAAGACACTAAATTTTCTCGGCAGCACAGCTATTGAGCCTGAACTCCTCTTCTAGGAATTGCCCTCTGGAATACGAGCGAGTACCGTTTCACCGCCTCTTGTTTTTTGGTCCTTTTCAACCAAGATTTCGGCATTGAGCGGAAGGAACACATCGACCCGTGAGCCAAATTTGATGAACCCCATTTCGTGTCCTTGTTGGACTTGATCACCGTCCTTTACATAAAATCGAATACGACGTGCCACTGCTCCAGCAATTTGCCGGAAAAGCACGGGACCGTGCTCATTTTCCACAACTACTGTGGTGCGCTCGTTTTCCGTTGACGATTTTGGATGCCAAGCCACTAAGTATTTACCCTTGTGGTATTTCGCATACTTCACCTCACCTCCAATGGGATTTCGATTGACGTGTACGTTCAAAGGAGACATGAAAATGCTCAACTGAATGCGGCGATCCTTCAGGTACTCTCCTTCTTCGGTTTCTTCTATAACCACCACTTTTCCATCGGCCGGAGCCACCACTTCATTGGAGGAATGGCCGTCTATTCGGCGACTTGGATTCCGGAAGAACTGAAGGATTAAGAAAAACACCACCCATAAGACCAGGGTGGTCCCAATCTTTAAAAGGTAAATATCATGCAGACTGTTGAGTCCCCACGAAAGAACAACAACTCCCAAGAGAGCTCCAAGTATAATTCCGTATCCTTCTCTGTGTATCATGCGCTAAAGATAGGCGATTAGCTCATTCGTTCCCGAGCCCAACGTAGCACTTGATCAAATTGCTGCTCGCGCGTCAAGGTAGAATTGTCCAAGAGCAGCGCATCTTCAGCTTGGCGCAAAGGGCTATCCGATCTTGAGCTGTCTATGCGGTCCCGCTCTAATAAATTGGATTGAACCTCATCTCGCGTCACCTGCTCTCCTTTTTCAAGGAGCTCCTGATACCTTCTTTCAGTCCGGACCTCGGCAGAAGCCGTCATGAATATTTTCAGTTCTGCGTTCGGAAACACCACGGTTCCGATGTCTCGACCATCAAGGACAGTGCCTCCACGAGCGCCCATAGCCTGTTGCTGAGCTACCAGGAACCGCCGGACCTCAGAGACCGCCGCTACTTCAGAAACGCGTGAGCTGACTTCCATTTGTCGAATCTCTTGCTCCACATTTTCTCCGTTTAAAAGGGTGGAAACTTGACCCTCAGGGCCGCGATCAAAGCTTATTTCAAGTTGGGGAAGATGGTCATCCAACCAGTTTTGATCCAATGACCCTGTTGCAAATGCATCGTGCCGTAAGGCACTTAGAGTCACAGCCCTATACATGGCCCCCGTATCGATATAAATATACCCCAGGGCCTTCGCTAATTCTTTGGCAAGGGTGCTCTTTCCCGTGCTGGAATAACCGTCAATTGCGATGGTCAACTCCTTCATGGATTAGAATAGTTTATTCAGGTCTGTGCTGATGCCAAAATGGTGCGAGGCGCCGCTGACGTGATAGGTGGCCATGGCATAGTCGATTCGAAAGCTTCGCAGCCGAAGCCCAAAACCCCAGGAGAAACCCGCACCGGAACGGCGCGTGGCTAAGGACATTTCCTGTGAACGTCTAAAATTGTACCCCGCTCTCAGATTGAAGCTGTTTCCCGGGAACAGCTCCGCTCCAAGGACAAAATGGCTGATGATTTTTTTGCCCAGAGAATTCGAATTATCAATAGGCTCACCCGTTAATGGGTCTGTGTTCGGGGCATTCGGGTCCTCGAAGGTCAAATCGAGCTGTTCCAGATGTTCGGCTGTAATGTGCCAACGAATCGGTGCATGTTCGGGCTTACCACTTAGGGCCATTTTGATCTCGAAAGGCAGCGGCTCGCGGGGAGAACGGGTATAGGTGGCAATTTGTGTACCTACGTTGGCAACAACAAGGCTGGCGTTTAAGTTGGATTCTTTGGCGTGCCATGTAATGGCATAGTCCGTTGCAAATCCAATGCTGCCGTAGTTGGCCAAGGCAGAACCAATGAGCTTAAAGTTGGCGCCGACCGACCAAGACGAATCTAACCAACGACCGTATCCTCCTGTCAGGGCCACATCGGACCCGGTAAACTCCCCAATGATGTTCCCGAATTCGTCAGTTTCAACGAATGTGCCGTAGTTGACGTAGCGCGCCCCAAAGCTCAGGTATCCGTGCTCAATCTTACGGCCGTAGGCTGCCTGACCATAGTTGATGTCGTCGAAGTAATTGACGTAGTTCATGGAGAGCTGCCCCGTAGATTCGTCGTTCAGTACGCTGGGGTTCCACAAACCAACATTGATATCGCCGTCGGGAATCGCCAAAAGCTCTCCTCCCATAGCCGCAACACGCGGTGACATCACCAAAGTCAAGAACTCATAGCTGTGTCGTCCGCCAGGCTGGGCCGAACTTATAAAGGCCGTAAACAAGAGGATCCAAAGGAGCGATCGCTTCATGGGCGCAAGATAGTTATAGTTCACAAACGAAGTCGGCTTTGCTTTAGTGCTTAGTGACGGGAATCACTGACCAGGTCCGGTTCTTCCTCTAAATTCGCCGTACCTTGGAAGTAACCTACAGTTATCCGCTATGAACGAATCGCACAGTCCAAAGGGAATACACGAGCTTTATGCCGAAGATCCTGAACGCGCGGCCGAGATCCTTTGGGGAAAGGATGCACCTGCCGTTACGCGAAGAGGGTTCTTGACTAAGAGTGCACTAGGGACCTTAGGCGCCGTTTTGGGTGCGAACATGGTCTTTGGTGCAAACTTTCCGGCCAAATTGATTCCAGCCTTGCTCGCGGACAGCGATGACCCATTTGAACTGGACGGGAAATCAAGGGAACTGAAAGTACTGAACGATAAGCCCTGGAACATTGAGACGCCCGCTCACCTCCTTGATGATCGTGTGACCCCGGCAGATAAAATGTTTGTGCGAAACAACGGTTTACTACCCGCTTCCTTTGACCTCCAATCCTGGACGCTCACTATTGAAGGAGAAGCGGTTAATGGAACCAAGACCTACACACTACGTGAGCTCAAAGAGAATTTCAAGCAGTATACCTACCAGCTGACCCTAGAGTGCGGGGGAAATGGCCGTGCAGAATTCAATCCTCCCGCCAAAGGAAATCAATGGACTACGGGTGGCGTAGGCTGTCCGTCTTGGACTGGAATTCGGTTAAAAGACTTATTAGAAGATGTAGGAATCACCGACAAAGCGGTCTACATCGGCTATGAAGGTGCAGATATTCACCTTAGCGGAGACCCTGATAAAGTGGTCATCTCCCGAGGTGTACCCATCGAAAAAGCCCTTCAGGAAGAAAGTTTGATAGCCTTCCAGATGAATGGTCAGGACATTCCTAAGCACAATGGATATCCTCTGCGCTTGGTATTGGGTGGTTGGCCGGCAAGTGTCTCGGGAAAATGGCTGACCAAAATCTTGGTACGTGATCGCGTGCACGATGGCGCCAAGATGGAAGCGCCCAGCTATCGAGTGCCTTGCGAGCCGGTTGCCCCCGGAGAGGAAGTAAAGCCTGAAGATATGTGCATCATTCACTCGATGCCGGTAAAATCACTGATCACCTATCCAAAGTCTGGGGGAATGATGGAATTGGGCAAGACGCTCGACATTCGGGGTCATGCATGGGCCGGAGAGCGAGCAGTAAAGCGGATGCAATTCAGCATCGACTTCGGTGCCACGTGGCAAGATGCCGAGCTCGAACCCGCCGTAAATCGCTTGGCCTGGCAGCACTGGACCGCCACTGTGAAATTCCCTCAAAAAGGATACTACGAAGTCTGGGCTAAGGCCACGGATGATGCCGGTGAGTCCCAACCAATGATTACACCTGGCTGGAATCCCAAGGGCTATTTGAATAACGCCACGCATCGAATTGCCATTAAAGTCATCTAAAGGTGAGTTTTAAGGAGCCATCAAAGAAACCCGAATTACTGCGCATTCTGCAGAATTTAACCCGCCTGGTTCTTCTGGTTGGGGTTCTGGGGGTCATTACAGCTATCCAATTGACCCGGCCACAGTCCTTTTCGCTGGATCAGTACTTTCCCGCCCAAGCCGAAGTGGCCACCTTCGAAGAATCAACCGATGCCGTGGAAAAAATTGAAGAAGGCATCCATGTCGCCACGGGTCTCGTATACGACGAGCGATTTGAGATCGTCCGGGCCAGTTGCACGGCTTGTCACAGCGCCAAGTTGATCACACAAAATCGAATGAGCCGAGAAAACTGGAAAAAGACGATCGTTTGGATGCAGGAAACCCAGAAACTCTGGGACCTGGGGCCTAATGAAGACAAAATACTGGACTACTTGGCCGAGTATTATGCGCCCAAGGACTTTGGCCGCCGAAAAAACTTAGACATCGAAGAATGGTACATGCTCGAATTATAAGTATTGTCTTGTTGGGAGCAACCCTCTCGATGTCCATGGCCTGCAACCGCCCTACCGGAGAGCAACAAGAGGTCGTGGTTGTGAACGAAAAAGTCAGCTCTCCTTCTCTTCTGAGCCTTGAAGAGGTGGAGAACGCCTTATCCGACTCCTCATGGGCAGTCATCGACCTACGGCGACCACATGAATTTGCCGAGGGCCATCTACCCGGAGCACTTCAAGTTTGGCGCGACGATATCCAACGACACGATCTTCCCTATTCAGGCATGTGCGCCACTCGTGAGCAGATTGAGCAGCTCTTCTCCGAACTAGGGATTTCGACTGGACAAAAAATCTTGATATACGATGCCAAAGGTCTAGTAGACGCGGCACGCCTTTGGTGGATTTTGAAGTACTACGGATACGATGATGCCTACATGTTCGATGGCGGACTAGCGGCTTGGCAAAGAAGTAATCGTCCGCTTAGCACGGAGCCCATTCATAAGGCGCCGTCGGAGTTTGTTTTAG
This sequence comes from Cryomorphaceae bacterium, assembly GCA_017798125.1. NCBI lineage: Bacteria > Pseudomonadati > Bacteroidota > Flavobacteriia > Flavobacteriales > Cryomorphaceae > Cryomorphaceae bacterium. Next base: position 1,824,407 of record CP059070.1, on the reverse strand, counting down.
AAGGGCCCTCACGGGCCGATTGGCACGCTCAACGGTCAGATGTTGAAGCCGCCTTAGCCGACAGTGCAATAGTCATATTAGACACGAGGTCTCAAGATGAGTTTGAGGGCCGAAACCAGAAGTTGGGCGCATTCAGGGCAGGACATATACCCGGAGCACTTTGGGTCGACTATTGCCTGACCTTTGATTATCGCGTGACCCAAGAGTTCTATACGTTAGAAGCCATTGAAGAACTCTATCAATCGCGTGGACTGCATGCTGACACGCCGATCATTGTCTACTGCCACAGTGGAGTTCGATCGGCCCATACAACCTTTGTTTTACGAGAATTGTTAGGATACCGAAATGTCCGCAACTACGATGGCAGTTGGACGGAGTGGAGCTTCTTCGAAGAACTTCCTATCGAGGCCGTCGCAGATGAAGAGACATCTTAATTGAGATTATCATGGAGCGCTATTTAGAAGCCTTTTGGCAAGCCACAACCAACTTCGCTGGCTATACTTGGAGAGAAATCACCTTTCAAGTTGACCCTTGGTACGTGAATTACTTTTGGTGGTTGGTCGTCCTTTCTTTGGCTGTTTGGGGATTGGAGATTGCATTCCCATGGAGAAAAGGGCAAGCCCGAGTACGCAAAGACTTCTGGCTCGATGCTTTCTACATGTTTTTCAATTTCTACATCTTCAAGATCGTCATCTTCATGGCGTTTTCAGAGTGGACGTATATGCTGGTCAACGATGTATTTGGCTCAGGATGGGAAAATAAACTGATCATTGTTGACATGCAGAAATACCCTGCATGGATACAACTGCTTGTTTTCTTTGTAGCGACCGATTTCATTCAATGGTTCACACACGTCCTTCTTCACCGGATTCCTTTTTTGTGGCGTTTCCACAAGGTCCACCACAGTGTTGAAGAAATGGGATTTGCCGCCCACTTGCGGTACCATTGGATGGAGAATGTTTTCTACACTCCCATGAAGTACATCATGGTCATGCTCATTGGAAACTTCTACCCTGAACAGGCCTTCATCGTATTCTACATTGCCATCGCCATCGGACACCTGAATCACGCAAACATCCACTTGACCTATGGCCCTTTAAAGTACCTCATCAATAATCCCGTCATGCACTTGTGGCATCACGTATACAATATGCCAAACGGCCGCAAGTACGGCTTGAACTACGGAATTTCGCTGAGCGTATGGGATTACATTTTCGGCACGGCGGACATTCCTAAAGATGATGCCCACATCAAGATTGGATTCCCAGGGGTTGAAAAATTTCCAAAGGGGTTCTGGGGTCAAATTGCCTACGGATGGAACTTAACTCGTTGGGAAGGTAAAAAGGAAGAAGACGCTTAAAAGAAGACCAAGGTGTACCCGACAATAAGGGTGACTTGATAGACAAATGCGCTACCCGAAGCACTTTCGACACCTTCAAGTCTGGTATTTGACTGCGGATCAAAATCCACCGGATTTCTGAAGTTCACTAAAGATTCTATTTCTTTTTTACCGGCAAAAGCTTGATCCAGCGCTAAGGTCAAATAGCCTCTTGGCCGTGCAAATGTTCCCCCTAGTGAAACATGATAGAAGTTTAGTGGCAAACTCGTCAAGCTGAGTTCCGCACTGTTGAAGTATTCGCTTTGATCTACAGAGTAACTAAAATCTGTACGAAACCCAGCGTGAAGATAAAAACTACTGTCCCAGTTGTACTCATAGCCAACCCCTACGTTTAACACTTGACGATGCTGCTCTGCTACGTCGGCATAATTATCCTCGTTGATGCCTAGAAAGTAATTCGGAGGATTCACAATACTGTTTTGGGACTGTGCATCCACAACCGTATAGCGGTTTATGGGAAGAAAGTACTCCGCTGAAAACATGATCCGTGAATTGGGAAAGTCCCGTTGTACTCCAAATGAAATCGACGTTGGGTTTAAGTAAGTGGCCGGAACTTTGATTTCCTTGTTATAAACAGTCAAATCCCCGAGCAGGAATTCTTGTACGAATGAAGGGTCATAAGGAATTCCTAAATTCAATTGACTTTGATCACGTACTACATTCGCAGCGCCAATTCCCAGTGAAGTCAATCGAATGGGGAGGCTCGGGATGGTAACTGTGGCTCCTAACTTCCAATCCTCCTTTTCATATGCCCAGCCCAGCTTCAGAATAAGACTTGTCGTCTGAATGGAATATCCCTGCAATGAGCGAATTTCAGTCCAGTAGTAAGGCACCGTATTCCCGTCCGGTAAGGTTATATTCTCGGTCTCCGGAAAGTCAGCCCTTCGAGTGACCTCAAATCGACTTTTCTGTGACCTTATGGTTCCGAATAAAGATGCTCCAATAGCATGGTGCTTTCCGAGCTTCCGACCCATACCTAGGCCAATCCAATATTCGAATAAATTATTCTCGTAAAACAACGAGCCTGTAAAGCGTTCTTCTCCAGGAATAGCCGCGATTATATCAGGCCCAACCTCCGTGTAGGCTTGATCAAAACGTTTCGATGAATACTGGCGAGTAAGTAAACCAAAGGTGAGTCTCCATGGGTTTTCTTCTTCCTCTTTATTGAAACCCACAGTTCCTGCCACGAGTTGCGGAAATGTGAGTAAGGAATTCGATGATAGTCCAATCCCTTCCCCTAGGGCATCATTCAAACTTGTGTGGTTGTACCCGTAAACCGTTCCTCCAATGGATAAGTTGGCTAGGGAGTTAAAACCAATTGCTCCAGGATTATAGTACAAGGCGCTGTTGTCCCGCACTCCAGCGACTACATTGCCTCCAAGAGCTCCATTATGAGCTCCGAAAGTCTGATACCAATAGTGGTTGTCTTGTGCACGTAGCTGTAGGGCCCAAAACGCGGTCAAGATCAAGAGTATGCACCTGGCTCGATTCATCAGAACAAATGCGTATATCCCACAATCATGTTGATCTGGAAATGGGTTAGATTGGTCTCCGTAGGCACGGTTCCGCGCAAGATCTCACCGGTTTCCTCATTGTAGTCAATAGGATCAATCATGTTGATAATAGGCTCGCGTTCTTCGGTTCTACCCCGTGCATGGTGAAAGGCCAGGGTAAAACGTCCCGATTCCGTGGGAACAGCAACACCGGCATTAAAATGGAGGAAGTCGATTTCAAGCGGAAGAAGGTCCATAGCTCCCTCCCACTCCTCGGAAGTGTCGTCCTCATGGTAATGTCCATCTGTTCGGAAGCCTCCGCTGATCAGCCAACCGTTTTCAAGCTCATGCTCGAGGCCAATTCCCCAGTTAAACACGGCCTTGTTCTGTTCGTAAATGGTCATGTAGTTCGGGCGCTCCAAGAATTCCTGAAGGAAGGGCGGGTTAATTAGATCGTCGCGCTGAGCACCGCGAATCACGGCATAAGTCTCTATGGCAAAGAAATACTCACAACTGAACATGACACGCGTTCGTGGGAAAGCATACTCTGCTCCGAAACCAAAAGATAGCGGCTTTTTATGGTTGGTGGGTAGCCTTTTCTGCTTGTCACTGATCTGAAAATCGAATAAGGCGTTCTCAAATACATAGCTCAGGTCATACGGCACCCCTAAGTTTTGCTGCCGTTGCACACGCGTGATATAACCTAGTTCAATCAAACGCACATTCAGGTTTATGCTGGGAGCAGTCGCCGTCAGGCCCAGCTTCCACGGTCCTTTTTCAAAGGCCACACCACCCTTTGCAATGAGCTGAAAATTCTCGAATTGAACGCGTTGCAATGCGCCTTGACTGGCCACATACCAAGGCGTAACCGTACCATCGGGCAATTCGACAAAATTGTCTTGTGGATAAGTCTCCAATGTAGATTCGAAACGGTTCAGCTGCCACCGGTAAGTCCCGAATACAGAAAAACCCACGGACCAATATTCATTCAGCGGCCTACCGGCTCCGATACCAACCCATTGCTCACTTAGGTCTTGAAAATAATCCAAGGAACCTACGTACCGTTCATCTCCCTCTAGAACCGAGATAACGTCATAATCCTGCTCATAGCGCTCATTCATGATCTTGAACGCATGATTCCGGGTTAGCCAGTTGAAATTGATGTGCCAAGGGTTATCCTTGCCTACTCGAAAAACACTCGATAGCATTTGTGGATAGAGCAAATAGCCACCCGTAAATACGTCGGTACCCTCGCCCAATCCATTTTCTAAGTCAAAATACCGGTAGCCGTAGACATTTCCGGACACCGAAATATCAGGATCCTCAATAAAGCCCAGTGCTCCTGGATTGTAGAATGCAGCGCTGTTATCGCGTACACCTGCAATGACGTTTCCACCCAACGCGGAGGCCGGAGCTCCAAAAGTTTGAAACCAGTAATTGTTATCCTGAGCCTTTGTGGCACTGAAGGCCAGACTAAAAATCAAGAGCGTGTAGAGGTTCCGCATTAGTCTAAAATACGGAACTCTACTTTATCACTTCCAAATTTTGAGTTCCTTGGGTTCCTTAACCTTCTGGTTGGTCAAGGCTAAGTCCAGAACTTCTTCCATGTATTGTACGTAATGGAAGGTCAATCCAGTGATGTACTGCTCTGGAATTTCCTCAATGTCTTTTCGGTTATCCTCGCAGAGGATGATTTCCTTAATGTTGGCTCGTTTTGCGGCCAAGATTTTCTCTTTGATCCCTCCAACCGGAAGAACGCGTCCACGGAGTGTAATCTCCCCAGTCATGGCCAAACGTGCCTTCACTTTACGCTGCGTATACAGCGACGCCAATGAGGTCAGCATGGTGATACCCGCAGAAGGACCATCTTTTGGCGTAGCACCGGCAGGTACGTGAATGTGCAAATTCCAGTGATCAAAAACCTTGTAATCAATCCCTAGACGCTCCGCATTTGACTTCAAGTACTCAAAGGCAATGGTTGCACTCTCCTTCATCACGTCACCCAAGTTACCGGTGAGCTTCATCATTCCCTTTCCTCTGCTCAATGAACTTTCGATAAAGAGAATATCACCACCACTCGGTGTCCAAGCCAATCCGGTAACCACTCCAGCGACATTATTGTCCTGATACTTAGAGAGATTGATGCGTTCTGGTCCGAGAATCTCTTGAACCTGAGCCACCTCAACCTTTTCGCTAAAGCTTTGCTCCATAGCTATGCTCTTAGCAGCATGACGCACTACCTTGGCAATCGTCTTTTCCAGACCACGAACCCCCGATTCACGGGTGTAGTGCTCCACCATGTATTCCATGGCTTTCTTTGCCACGCGCACTTGACCTTTTTGAAGCCCGTGCATTTCAATTTGCTTCGGTAGTAGGTGACGTTTAGCGATTTCCACCTTCTCCTCTACCGTATATCCGGTGATCTCAATGATCTCCATACGATCACGTAGAGCGGGTTGAATAGACGCTAGGCTATTGGCTGTAGCAATAAACAAGACCTTAGAAAGGTCGTAACCCATTTCCAGGTAGTTATCATAGAACTCACTGTTCTGCTCTGGGTCCAATACCTCCAACATAGCGGAACTCGGATCTCCATGTAGATCGCGAGAGAGCTTATCGATCTCGTCCAAAACAAACACTGGATTAGAGGTTTCGGCCTTCTTCAAACTCTGAACGATGCGACCCGGCATAGCTCCAATATAGGTTTTTCGATGCCCGCGCACCTCTGCTTCATCGCGGAGACCGCCTAAAGACATACGAACGTATTTGCGTCCCAAGGCACGTGCGATCGATTTCCCCAAGGAGGTTTTACCCACTCCCGGAGGGCCGTACAAACAGAGGATCGGCGCTTTCATATCGCCTTTGAGCTTCAAAACGGCCAAATGCTCAATAATGCGCTCCTTGACTTTTTCGAGACCGTAGTGATCGCTGTCGAGGACTTTTTCGGCGTGTTTCAGGTCGAAATTGTCCTGTGTGTATTCGTTCCAGGGAAGGTCCAGCAACAACTCTAGGTAGTTGCGCTGTACGGTAAAATCAGGAGCTTGCGCATTCATGCGGCGAAGCTTATTCAGCTCCTTGGTGAAGGTTTCCCCTACCTTTTCGGGCCATTTCTTTTTGGCCGCCTTCTCCTCCATCTCCTGGAATTCGGCTTCGAAAGTCTTATCACCCAATTCCTCTTGGATGGTCTTCATCTGCTGGTGCAGGAAATACTCACGCTGCTGTTTGTCGATGTCGGTTTTGACCTTGCTCTGAATCTCGTTCTTCATCTCCAAGAGCTGAAGTTCAGCCGTCAGGTGCTTCAAGGTCTGGCTGGCTCGGACCTTAAGGTCCGCCATCTCGAGCATCTTCTGCTTCTCCTCCACTTCCAAATTCATGTTGGAAGAAATGAAATTCACCAAGAAGCTCGGGCTTTCGATGTTGTTGATCGCAAAAGTCGCTTCGGTCGGAATGTTCGGGGAATCCTTGATGATCTGTAGGGCCAGATCTTTGATGGTTCCTACGAGGGCTTCAAATTCCTCATCGCCAGCAGCAGGCTTGGCCTCCTCCATGGACTTGATCATTGCACGGAAGTACGGATCGGTCTCTGTCAATTCTTCCAAGTGGAAGCGCTTCTTACCTTGAATGATCACGGTCGTATTTCCATCAGGCATTCGGAACATGCGGATGATCCGTGCCATGGTTCCTACACGGTACAAATCCTCGGCACCAGGCTCCTCTACCGTTTTGTCGATTTGCGCCACCACGCCGATGGTCTTGTCGCCCTTGTAGGCATCTTTAATGAGCTTGATACTCTTGTCACGCCCCACCGTAATGGGAATCACGACACCTGGAAAGAGTACGGTATTGCGCAGCGGAAGAATGGGCAAATCCTGCGGAACTTCTTCGGCATTCATTTGCTCCTCGTCCTCCGAGGTCATCAAGGGTATAAATTCGCTGTCTTCGTCGGCAAAGCCACCGGAAGACACGCGTTGAAAGTCATAATCGGAAAGATCCATATATGGTAATATTGTCAGTTCTGGGTATTCAAAAGACTGATTTTGGCCCTGCGGGCCGATGAACACCTCTTTTGCAATCGCTGTGCCAATGACAGAAGGTCAGGTTATTCCTCCTTTGGAAAAGTCATTTTGTACACTTCCTGCATAATGCCTTGCTCCACTTCATCGTACGACAGACCTCTTCGCTCCATCATCTTGGTGGCCACTTCTTCCGCTTTTGCAAGCTTGAATTGAGTCATTCCACCCGATCCTCCCCAGCTAAAGCTCGGGATAAAGGTCCGAGGGAAACCACCTCCGAATATGTTCGAGGATACACCGACAACGGTTCCCGTATTGAACATGGTATTGATTCCGCTTTTGCTATGATCCCCCATTATGAGACCACAAAACTGCAAACCGGTCGGAATAAAACGCCCGGCGGGATAGTTCCAGACCTTCACCTCAGCGTAGTTATTCTTGAGGTTTGAGTTGTTGGTATCCGCACCGAGGTTACACCACTCACCAATGACACTATTCCCCAAGAAGCCGTCGTGCCCCTTGTTGCTGTAGCCAATCATAATGGAATTGTTAACCTCTCCACCGACTTTGCAATGCGGACCAAAGGTGGAAGGCCCGTAAATTTTAGCTCCCATTTTTAAAGTGGCATGATCGCAAAGCGCCAAGCCTCCACGAACAATGCAGCCTTCCATAATGGTGGCGTCTGTACCTACATAAATGGGTCCGGCTGTACTGTTTAAAATAGAAGCTTCTACTGAAGCTCCTTCTTCCAAGAACACACGGTCTCCGATCAGGGTGTTGGACGTTGAAATGGGCGCACTCTCTCTTCCATTGGTCAGGAGCTCAAAATCGCGCTCCAATTCCTCGCCGTTGTTTCGAAACAAATCCCAAGGAAATTGGATATGAACGTATTCACCTTCAAATTCAACGGACTCCATTTCCTCTAAAGCACCCTCTTCCAAAGCATCGATACTGGCTCGAACGGCCAAAACTGGCCCAGGCTCTTCTTCATCCCCTTTAGCGTGAAGCACTTGGCCTACGGCCAGATGAGTCACCGCTTCATAAAGCTCATCATTAACACAGGCAGCGCCGTTGACCAAGATATTATCCTCGGCCTCAACAGCCGGCCATTTGGCACTTAAGTACTCCTCGGTCAAGGTCGTTGTGGTCAGCCCGCTGCGCTTTTCCCACTTCTCCCGCAGGGTTAAAATTCCGCAGCGTAAATCAGCGACAGGGCGTGTAAAGGTCAATGGGAGTAAGTCATCGCGTTCCGGTCCGTCGAAAAGCAGGATGTTCATGTGCCTAGGTTTTACCCAAAAATAGGGAAATAAAAAACCCCGCCTAGGGCGGGGTCTACCTTTATTTCGATCGCTGTAAAGCGTCTTATTTCTTCGAGAACTTGGCGTATTTATTCTTGAACTTGTCAATACGACCAGCGGTATCTACAAGCTTCATCTTACCGGTGTAGAATGGGTGAGATGAGCTAGAGATCTCCAATTTTACCAAAGGATACTCAACACCATCCACTTCTACAGTCTCTTTAGATTCTGCACAAGACTTGGTGATAATGGTATACCCATCACTTACATCGCGCATAGCGACTAAACGATAACCTTCTGGGTGAATTCCTTCTTTCATGTCTTCTACCTTTAATTGGGAGCGCAAAAATACGGAGTTATACCAAATTCACCAACCCTTTGAGAAAATAAATTCGTTAATCCTTCGTACATGATTGTATACTTTTGCACCCATGCGTATCGGAACATTCATTTTGCTCGGTGTTGTCCTTCTCTTCGCGGCTTGTCGAAAAGAGCAGCAAATCACTACTGATCCTGCAGCTAAACTGAGCTTCAGCAAAGATACGGTCATATTTGATACCGTCTTCACCACTATTGGTTCCGCGACGCGCAGTTTCAAAATCTACAACCGGAACGATCAAGCCGTTGAAATTGACCGTATTGCCTTAGCCGGCGGTGACAACAGTAAGTTTCGATTGAACATCAACGGAACACCTTCCAACGAGCTAAACAATATTGTACTCGACGGTGGAGACAGTATATACGTGTTTGCAGAAGTCACTATTGACCCGAATAACGACAACAATCCACTCATTCTAGAAGACAGCGTCATCTGCAACACCAATGGCAACCAACAGCGCGTCATTATGGAAGCTTGGGGGCAAGACGCCTACTTCCACTACCCCGACACCGATCTGACCGACAGTGAAGGCAACGTGATCCTCCGCTACTCCATTATTGATTGCAATGATGTGTGGCTCAATGATAAACCCCACGTTATCTATGGCTTTGCTGTGGTGGATACGGATTGCCAATTGGACATCACGGCTGGAGCGAACGTCCATCTGCACGACCAAGCCGTTCTATGGGTCTTCAATGGGGGCACCTTGAAGATTCAGGGGCAAGAGGCTAATCACGTCCTCATTCAAGGAGATCGCCTTGAGCCTGAATTCGAAGAAGAACCGGGGCAATGGGGTTTTATTTGGTTGAGTGCCGGATCTAGAGACAATGAAATTGAATACGCCACCATTAAAAACGGAACGGTCGGACTTCGCGTAGACACCGTGCCGGGCGTTGGTCAGCGAAATCTAACCATTCGAAACTCCATTATTAGAAACATGGCCTCCGTGGGAATCCTGGGTCAAGGAACAGACCTATTGGCGCAAAATGTGGAGATCAGCAATTGCGGAATCCACAATGTGGTGTGCCAGATTGGAGGAAGATATCGCTTTGAGCACTGTACTATGAGCGCCTACTGGGTGGGTGGTTCGCGTGGTACCCCTGCGGTTCTTTTGAATAACTGGTACGAGGACATCAACGGGAACATCATCCCCAGAGATTTGGAAGAGGCTTATTTCGGGAACTGCATTATCTACGGAAATAATACGAATGAGTTAGGCTTCGATCGAGATGATGATCGTCAATTTGAGTACTTCTTTGAGCACAGCATCATTCGTTTAAACCAAAACGATTACGCCAACCAACCGTGGATCGATTTCAGCGACCCCACACAGTTCGATCAAATCTCTTGGAATGTGGACCCTAAGTTTGTGGATCCCTTTAACGGGGATAATCAGCTCGATACTTTGAGCGGCGCCCAGAACATCGCCAAGCTCTCGCTGAGCCAGCAGATTCCCTTTGACCTGCTTGGAAACCCAAGACTAAATGACATCGGTCCGGATCTCGGCGCATATGAACGGTTGGAGTAGAATTTGTCTGAGTATATGCCTACTCGTCGGCTATAACCTAACTGCTCAGAGTCTCGACTCGGCCTTTAGCCATATCGGTGTACAAAACGATATGATGGGCGGCTCCCTTGTCCTTTTCTGTGAAAACGGGGTCATTGCAAGCCACGAATTCGGCACAGCTGACTACGGGAGAGGCATCGCGGTTACTTCTGACACGAAATACCGAGTAGCGAGTATATCCAAGACCGTTACGGCAATTGCCGTTATGCAATTGGTCGATCAAGGCTTGATTGATCTAGACGAAAACATCAATACTTATCTCGGATATGCTGTATCGAATCCTCATTATACGAGTGATTCCATTACGGTGCGTATGCTATTATCTCATACCTCGTCAATTATTGATGGGCCTACCTATTCCAGTTTTTTAAGCGCAACCTACAACAGCACCCCAATCCCAAACCTGAACGCACTACTTCAACCCGCAGGGGCTTATTACGATGCCACCCAATTCAACCAAACAATACCCGGCCAGTACTTTAACTACGCCAACATCAACTACGTCATTCTTGGAACCATTGTCGAAGCGGTATCACAACTCCGGTTTGACGTCTATTGCAAACAAAACATTTCCCAGCCATTGGGCTTAGATGCATCATTCAACGTTTCAGATCTTCAAGACTTAAATGAGCTAGCTGTCCTCTACCGTAAGCCAGGGGGCGTTTGGACGGCACAAGTAGATGACTATCAAGGCACTCCACTACCTCCAGGAAACACAATAGGGTATTTGCCCGGGACTAACGGAGGACGATTCGCACCGCAAGGAGGGTTCAGATGTTCAGCGGAGGACTTAAGCGTTTTATTCCTTTGCCTCATGAATCAAGGAACGTGGAATGGTGCAACCCTCCTTTCACCGGCAGCGTGCCTTCAGATGAGCTCCAATCAATGGTCTTACAACGGGGTCAACGGCAATCCATACTTCGGACTCTTTCGAAGTTGGGGACTGGGCATGCACCGGATTACTTCTTATCCAGGAAACGATGTTGCCCTTTCTGGAAGCCAGCAAATGTTTGGTCATACGGGTGAGGCATACGGCTTAGTTAGTGATGCCTATTTCGATACCATTCGAAAAGTAGGCTTCGTATTCGTAACGAATGGTGTAGGTATGGGTTATCAGAGTAACAATCAGTCTGTCTTCTATACTGTGGAGCAAGATGTCTTTAACGCCATCGAGCAGTTTGGGCAAATCGATCAATGCGCTGCCACTGCGGGATTAAACGAACCGAGAAGGCCTTCGATCCTTTATCCAAACCCCTGTGAGAATACCGTATTCATAGGTGGTCGTGCTCCTCTCCACAATGAGAAGTTAAGGGTGTATGGCCCTGAAGGGCGGTTCATTGCACTTGTTCCATACGACGCAGAATGTGAGTGCGTAGATGTGTCGGAATTGAAATCGGGCCTATATTTTTTAGAGGTCCGAAATAGCCTTAACCGCTTTGTAAAAGAGTAGCTCCCCGGCTAGTAAAGTCATTAAACCGCCTTCAAGAATTTCATAACATTCACCCCATCCGCGTATTCCCAAAGCTCGGGGCGCTGGGTTTGACCTGGAGCTACGTGCAGGGGCCATTCATGATCTTTGCTCACGATACACTGGAGCTCATCCTTCGCTAAAGACAGTTGATTGCGAACCGCATCAAGGTCTGAATACTCCTCATAAAACACGGTACTGACTGGGGCGGCCAACTTTTCGGACTGCTTGAGCAAGACGAATCCATTTTCGGTGATATCGTCCCGATTCATCAAGAAGATGGCCTTGTGGTAGTCGTAGTTGTTGGCGTATTTGTTGTTATCGATGATGTCCTTGAAGCGGTAAAATGCCCCAAAGAGTTGATCGAGATCGTAGCCTTCGGGCACGTATACCTTAGAAACGCTTCGACATCCCATCCCGAAGTAACGGAAGACGTCATCCGCCAAACCGTCGAGCTCCTCAGGTGTTTCAGAGCCATCCAAAATGGCTACAGAACTTCGGTTGCGGCGAATCAGAGCCGGCTTGTCGCGGAAGTAATACTCAAAGTATCTAGCCGTGTTCCCCGATCCCGTGGCAATGACGGCATCGACGTCTCCTAGCGTTTCTTCAGTAAAGGCCAAACGCCCCTTAAGTGCAGGAGCGGTCTCTTCCAAAAGCCGACCGATGACCGGAATCAAATGGGCGTCATCACTGCTCAATTTGGCGACGAGCTGATGTCCAGAGGCCACTACACTCAGCAAATCGTGCATTCCGACCAGCGGAATATTTCCGGCCATAATTACGCCGACCTTGCGATCAGAGAGGTCCTCGGACGGCTGCTCGCGCTGGAACCACTCGTTCACCGCATCGGCCCGTAGGGCCATTCCCCAAGCACCGACCGCGAAGCGGACGTTTTCCGGAGTGAACCAAGCATTCTTGGTGAATTGGTGATCGAGAAGCGTCGCAAAGGCGTCGTAGTAATCGTGGTTCAGCGGATGCTCATCGCGCTGGCCCTCAGGGCCAAATTGGGCGAGAAAGCGGCCAAGTGAAATCAAGGCGTTTTTGCGGTCCTCTAAGGGAAACATTGACAGTGATTTGTTGTTATATTTGCCGTTCAAAGGTACGATTGTAACCCCAAAAAGACTTGCCCTATGGCCATTAAGATCACAGACGAATGCATCAACTGCGGAGCTTGCGAACCCGAATGCCCAAACAACGCGATTTATGAAGGCGGCGAGGAATGGCGCTTTAGCGATGGTACGAGCTTGAGTGGTCAAGTGACTTCTAAGACCGGAATTTCAGCGGATGCGGATGATGCGCAAGAGCCTGTGGATTATGACGTGTACTACATCGTAACCGATAAATGCACCGAGTGCCAAGGCTTCCACGAAGAGCCACAGTGCGCGGCCGTTTGCCCAGTAGATTGCTGCGTACCGGATGAAGCACACGTAGAAAGCGAATCGGAGCTTTTGGAGAAAAAGGACTTTCTCCACCTCTAATCAGACGATATTATTCGGAAGAGCCGCTGCTGAAAAGGAGCGGCTTTTTTGTATCATCGTGACGAGAACAGCGTTATAAACACATGAACAAGCTCCTCGCCTTTCTTCTCCTCCTCTGCGCCTACGGCGCGATAGCTCAGTCCGAAGACACGGTCCGCACCTACGGTATCGAAAAGACCACCATGGATCTATGGGAAGATGAGCTCGGCATGATGGGCCAAGTCGTATTGAACGGCCGGTCCGATTCCCTCAAGCGCTACCACAACGAAGTGATGCGTGCAGGCTTTCGCGAAATGTTGAAGCAAAAGGAGAGTTTCCGCTACCGCTTCGATCGATTGACCACGGTTTCCAAACTCATGGCTCCGGATGAAAAGTTCCGCATCTACACCTGGATGCTTCCTTTGGAGAACGGGCTTCATGAGTTCTATGGCTTTATTCAAATCCCCGGTGAAGAGGAATTCCGCGTCGTCGAGCTTTTCGACAACCATCAGGGCATGGAAAATCGAGATTTTGCCCTTGGAGATGCGGACAATTGGTTTGGCTGCCTGTACTACGAAATTCGCAAGGAGCGGTACAAAGGCGAAGTCCTGTACACCTTGCTGGGGTGGAATGGAAAGGATCCCTTCTCCAACATGAAGATTTTCGAAATTCTGACCTTCGATATTGCGGATCGGCCGCGATTCGGAAAACCCATCATCCACGTGGACAGCAACCCGAGAACGCGATTCATCTTAGAGTATGGTGAAGATGCGGGCGTGAGTTTCCGGTGGAATCGAAAGTTAGGGATGTACGTCTTTGACCATTTGGTTCCTAAAGAAGGTGCCCAACCTGGGATGTACGCCTTCTACATCCCAGATTTTAGCTATGACGCGATCGAGTTCCGAGATGGTGAATTTTGGCTGGTTGAAGACGTCGAAGTCAACAATCGATAGACCTGTTCACAACCTGTAAAAAGTAACTTTATCATCATATGGAGAGCTCCCTATAATGCTTATTTTTGGGGCGTTAAACTCTGCATGATGAAAAAGCACAACTACAGCGCCGGACCGTGTATCCTCCAACAAAGCGTTTTCGAGCAATCTGCACAGGCAATTCTCGACCTCGACGGCATGGGCCTCTCCCTCCTCGAAATCTCTCACCGATCTAAAGAATTTGTCGCCATCATGGAAGAGGCGCGCTCTTTGTCCAAAGAACTTCTCGGACTCGGGGATGATTATGAAGCGCTCTTTTTAGGGGGCGGTGCCAGCATGCAGTTTTTGATGGTGGTGAACAACCTCATGAAGGCGGAAAACGGAAAGGCGGCATACCTCGATACGGGGACATGGTCCAATAAAGCCATCAAGGAAGCCAAGCTCTTTGGTGAAGTAGATGTCGTGGCCAGCTCAAAAGACGCCAACTACAACTACATTCCATCCCAATACAACATCCCAGAAGACGCAGACTACTTCCACTGCACCTCGAACAATACGATTTTCGGGACGTCCATAAAACAGTTCCCAGAGACGCATGTACCCATGGTATGCGACATGTCTTCGGACATCTTCAGTCGAGTAATGGACTTCACCAAGTTCGATTTGATTTACGCCGGAGCCCAGAAGAATATGGGACCTGCCGGAGCTACACTCGTGCTCGTGAAAAAAGAAATCTTGGGAAAGACAGGAAGAACCATTCCATCGATGTTGGACTACGATGTTCACTTGAGCAAAGACAGTATGTTCAATACGCCTCCGGTATTCCCTATTTACGCGTCCATGTTGACCTTGCGCCATCTTAAAGCGAACGGCGGTATTGCCGGTGCTGAAGCGCTCAACCAAGCTAAAGCTGATCTTCTTTACGGTGAAATCGATCGCAACCCGATGTTTAAGGGAACTGCAGAGGTAGCGAGTCGCTCCAACATGAACGCTTGTTTCTTGTTAGAGAATGAAGATCTGGCACCCAAATTTGATGAGATGTGGCAAGGTGCCGACATCAACGGCCTTAAGGGTCACCGCTCCGTGGGCGGATATCGAGCGTCTATGTACAACGCCCTTCCTCTGGAAAGCGTGCAGGTACTCGTAGATGTCATGAAGAACTTTGAACAGCAATTCGGTTAAGATGAAAATATTGGCAAATGACGGCATGGCTGCCGTGGGCGTAACCATGCTCGAAGAAGCCGGACACGAGGTACTCCTCAATAAAGTTGCTCAAGAACAGTTGGCAAACTTTATCAACGAAAATGATGTGGCCGCCCTACTCGTTCGTTCAGCAACGAAGGTGCGTAAAGACCTCATGGATGCTTGCCCAGGGCTCAAATTCGTTGGACGTGGAGGTGTTGGAATGGACAATATTGACGTAGAATACGGTCGTTCAAAGGGCATTCGCGTTCAAAACACTCCTGCCGCTTCTTCAGAGTCCGTAGCCGAGTTAGTCTTTGCCCACCTGTACGGAGGTGTGCGTTTCTTGTACAGTGCGAATCGTGAAATGCCTCTTGAAGGAGAAACCAACTTCAAAGGACTCAAGAAAGCCTACGCCAGCGGACGCGAATTACGCGGAAAAACCTTAGGTGTACTTGGATTTGGTCGAATTGGCCAAGCTACGGCCAGGATTGCACTCGGTGCTGGAATGAAGGTTGTATATCACGACCCTTTCCTAGAGAATGTGAGTCTCGACTTGTCCTTTTACGACGGTCAGAGCCTGTCTTTTGCTTTTGAGAGCATGAGTAAGGAAGACGTCGTAGCACAGTCTGACTTCATCACCCTTCACATGCCTGCTCAAGCAGATGGAAAGTACGTCTTGGGCGCAGAAGAATTCGGCAAAATGAAGGCTGGTGCCGCCGTTGTCAATGCTGCACGAGGTGGAGTAATTGACGAAGCGGCTTTACTGAAAGCCCTCGATGATGAGCACTTGAGCTTTGCTGCACTCGATGTATTTGAGAACGAGCCCACACCTCCGGTTCAAGTCTTGATGCACCCAAAATTGAGCCTAAGCCCTCACATTGGTGCGGCTACAGAAGAAGCTCAAGATCGAATCGGAAGCGAAATGGCCGGTTACCTCATCGAGCACTTCGCCTAAGCTTACTACCTTTACGGTTCACACACAAAAAGAAACGCCTTGGCGAAGATTATCCCCTTTCGGGCCATACGACCGCCACGCGACTTGGTGCACCTGGTTGCGACGCGCAGTTACATGACGTATTCCGAGCCTGCCTTGAAGGACAAGCTCGAAAACAACCCCTATACCTTTCTTCGCGTCATCAATCCAGATTGGGAAGGCGAAAAGCTGTACGGTCCGGAAAAGTTTGAAGCGGTTCGATCGGAATTCCATCGATTCATGGACGAAGGTTATTTTGTTCAGGACGAGAAACCCGCCTACTACCTTTACGAACAAGTTGTCCGCGGTAGAAGCTTTATGGGCATTATCGGCGGAGCAGCTGTTGACGATTATGCTGAAGGCACGATTCGCAAACACGAAGACACCTTAAGTGCCCGTGAAGCCATGTTTAAAGAGTACCTTAAGGTGACCGACTTCAATGCAGAGCCTGTATTGCTGTCCTACCCAGATGTCCCTGGACTTGATGTTATTGTGGCTCGTCACCGCATGGAACGTCCTGAATACGAGTTCTATACCACGGACGGTCATCTTCATAGATTGTGGACTATTGACGAAGAGGAAGACCATCACTCCATTGAAAGCTACTTCCAGCGTATTCCAGCGATGTACATCGCCGATGGCCATCACCGCTGTGCGTCATCTGCACTCCTTTCCGAAGAAATCTGCAGCAACAGCTCAGAAGCCCGTGAGAACGGTACATGTCGTTACTTCATGGCTCTTTTAATGCCGGAAAGTCAATTGCACATTTGGGACTTCAACCGTTTGGTTCGGGACCTCAACGGGCATACAGCAGAGCGTTTTCGCAAAGCCGTTGAAGAGCATTTTCAGGTCTCTAGAATTCCTCAAGGAACGGACCCCTTACCGCGATCCAAGCACGATTTCTCCATGTATTTGGACGGGGAATGGTACAGCCTCATCTACGATGGACAAGCGGTGGACCCCTCTGATCCTGTAGCTGATTTGGATGCGCAAATCCTTACCGAAAAGGTATTGACTCCTCTCTTAGGTATAGAGGATCTACGGAGCGATGAGCGCGTTTCCTTCCTCGACGGACGAAAAGGAGTCATTGGCTTGGAGGCCAGTGTCGACTCCGGTGGATTCGCTGTAGCTTTTGCTCTGCATCCAGTCTCCATGGAGCAACTGAAGCGGATCTCTGACGCGGGTAAAACGATGCCTCCAAAAAGCACCTACATTGAGCCTAAACTTCGCAGTGGTCTGACGGTTTATCCTATAGAAGGAAGAAACGAATGAGCTTCATTACGGAAAACTTAGAACGCATCAAGGCTGGACTCCCAAGCCACGTCACCCTGGTTGCAGTAAGCAAAACAAAGCCCAATGAAGCCATTGAAGAAGCATATGGCGTGGGACACCGGGATTTTGGCGAGAACAAGGTTCAGGAATTGCAAGTCAAAGGCCCGGCGCTAGCCAAAGACATTCTCTGGCACTACATTGGACATCTTCAGAGAAACAAGGTCAAGTACATTGCGCCTTTTGTGCATTTGGTGCACGGTGTGGACAGTCTGCGCTTGGCTGAAGAAATCAATAAGAGAGCAACGCAAAACGACCGAGTCATAGATGTGCTCCTTCAAGTCCACATAGCCGAGGAGAGCACCAAGTTTGGCCTATCGATTTCTGAGCTCGTAGAGTTGGTCGAGTCCAAATCGCTCCACAGTCTAGAAAGTCTAAGGATCAGAGGCCTGATGGGCATGGCCACCTTCACCTCCGATCAGGATCAAGTCCGAAGGGAGTTTAGAAGCTTGAAAACCGCTTTTGATCAAATCAAAACTTCCTTCTCCGCTTGCGATACATTGTCCATGGGCATGAGCAATGATTATCAAATCGCAATCGAAGAAGGAAGCACTATGGTGCGCATCGGCACCGATATCTTCGGTTCTCGGAATACTTAGAATCGGTATCCCAACGAAAGTATAAGCTGACTTGCGCGGGAATCTACATCGAACTGTTGCCCGGCAAAGGTTACCTGATTGGTTTGTGAGTTAAAAGCATCCTCGTACTTCAAGTCGATCAAGATCTTCCAGATATCAAATCCAATACCCGCTTGGTAGCCCCAGTAGGTTCCGTCCTGTAAGGTGATACTAATCCCTTCTGTTTCATTGGTGATGACGCGACTCGCTACGGGCCCTGCATTCACGCGCACTGGACCTAGTTTCAAGCCGGCGAGGATAGGAAAGTCCAAGCGAGTATAGCTGATTCTCGCATCTTCGGTGTTTCCTGTAGGCACCCCATTTTCGTATTCGTCAATAGTCACCTCCGTATTCAGCTTGGTGAACAAGGCTTCTGGCTGAATGTACAATCCCAACAATTTGAATCGCGTGTACAGTCCTAGGTGGTAGCCATAGTCTTGAGTTCCACTCGTCAATTTTTGCTCTAAATCATCGCCCATGTCCAGAATCTCATCTGCAGTTACATCTGCTCTATTGATTCCCGCTCGGGCTCCGATTTGAAATACCTGGGCTTGCGCCGTTCCTGCGATCATCAACACGACCGCTAAGGTCATCATCCACTTCTTCATCTCTTCTCGTGTTTTCGTGTTCCTATTGTGCCAGGAACTCCCGAATATTTCGCTCGACACGCTCTTCCACCTGGGTGGTATCCGCCTTTTCAAAACGCTCACCGGTAATCTGCTCGTAGAGCTCGATGTAGCGTTCGCTTACGGAGGCAACGTAATCGGCGGTCATTTCCGGAATGACCTGACCTTCTTTGCCCTGGAAGCCTCCGGCGATTAACCATTGGCGCACGAATTCCTTCGATAATTGCTTTTGCTTTTCACCTCGCGCCTGTCGCTCTTCATACCCTTCGGCATAGAAGTATCGACTCGAGTCTGGGGTGTGGATTTCATCGATCAACACAATTGTGCCGTCTTCAAGTTTTCCGAATTCATACTTAGTATCCACTAAGATGAGCCCCCGTTCCCTGGCCATTTCTGTACCTCGGGCAAACAACCGGCGCGTATAGTCTTCCAGCTGCACATAGTCACTTTCAACAACTATGCCACGATCAATAATCTCCTCTCTACTGATGTCCTCATCATGCCCCTCTTCTGCCTTTGTGGCTGGAGTAATGATGGGTTCTGGGAAGGCGTCATTTTCCTTCATTCCCTCCGGCATCGGAACACCACAAAGCAATCTTTTTCCGGCAGCATACTCTCGAGCAGCGTGTCCAGACATGTATCCGCGAATGACCATTTCGACTTTGAAGGGCTCTGCTTTCTGACCGACAGCTACCTGAGGGTCTGGAGTGTCCAGCAACCAATTGGGGACGATGTCCTCAGTAGCGCGCATGAACTTCGCAGCGATTTGATTGAGCACTTGTCCTTTGTAGGGGATTCCTTTAGGCAAGACAACATCAAAAGCCGAGATACGGTCGCTGGCGACCATGACGAGCAAATCGTCGTTAATCGTATATACATCGCGGACTTTACCTCGGTAGAATTTGGTTTGACCCGGTAGTTCAAAGTGGGTCTCCTTCAGTGGCTGCGCCATCAGTCTTTCGGTTTACGTTCTACTTTTCTCTTGTTTTCTCGCTCCTTAGCTTCTCTTTCCTCCTGCTTTTCGTAGGCCTTAATCACCTTCTTCACCAATCCATGGCGAATCACGTCTTTCTCATCCAGTTCCAAGATGGAAATCCCATCGATGTGCTTAAGTACGTGTAATGCCTCCAACAATCCGCTTCTCTGATTCCGAGGAAGGTCAATTTGTGAAGCATCGCCCGTTACAATGAACTTGGCCGACTTACCCATTCGCGTCAAGAACATCTTCATTTGTGAATGCGTCGTGTTCTGCGCCTCGTCCAAAATGACGAAGGCGTTATCCAAAGTACGTCCCCGCATGAAGGCCAGTGGCGCAATTTGTACGACGTGGTTTTCAATAAAGTATTGAAGTTTCTCATTGGGAATCATGTCGCGCAAGGCGTCATAAAGTGGCTGCAAATAAGGATCCAGCTTCTCTTTGAGATCACCCGGCAAGAATCCCAGGTTCTCCCCCGCTTCAACGGCAGGACGCGTCAAGATGATCCGACGGACTTCTTTGCGACGAAGAGCTCGTACGGCCAGCGCCACGGCGGTGTAAGTTTTTCCGGTACCGGCCGGTCCAATCGCAAAAACCATATCGTTCTTGTCGCTGAGCTCCACCATCTTGCGCTGATTGGCCGTTCGGGCTTTAATCATGCGCCCACTGGTTCCGTGAAGCAAGACATCACCTCCTCCTTTGGAATCGATCTCCTTGGCGTCTTCAACCATCAGGCGCTCGATGTTTCCCTCAGTGAGCTGATTGTATTTATTCAGGTGCTCCATCAGCAGGTTGAACTTGACCTCAAATTGATCGATGAGTTCATCAGGGCCGATGGCGGTAATCTTGTTGCCGCGGGCCACTAATTTCAGCTGAGGAAAATATGTTTTAACCAGGGAGAGTTTCTTGTTCTGAGCCCCTAAAAAATCCAGAGGATCAACGTTCTCTAACGGAAAAATGCGTTCGTTCAAATTGGTTACTTTTGAGGCACGCAAATTACGGAACTTTCTCCTAAGAACAGGCGATTCGCGCACCTATGGCCATCATCACCCTCACGACGGATTACGGAACCAAAGACTACCACGCTGCATCGGTCAAAGGCTCCATTCTTCGCGAACTTCCGGACGCTCACATCGTGGATGTCACCCATGAGATTCGACCCTTCAATTTGAGCGAAGCCGCATACGTGTTGCGCAATGCCTATAAAGACTTCCCAAAAGGAAGTATTCACATCATCGGAATTGATTCCGAGTTGACGGAAAGCAAACCGCATTTGGCCGTGGAAGTAGACGGTCACTTTTTCATTGGTGCCGATACCGGAATTTTTGCGCTTCTATTTCCGGACCTTCGACCTTCCGCCATCATCGAGTTGAACATCGCACAGGATACGGACAGCTACAGTTTTCCGGCACGAGACGTATTCGTCACTGCAGCCTGCCATCTGGCACGAGGCGGAAAGATATCGCTCCTCGGATCGGCCCGTAGGGCATTTGTAGAAAGAAAAGGAATTCAACCAAGTGTAACGAGCGATGGCAAGGAGATTACTGCGGCCGTGGTTTACATCGATCATTTTGGTAATGTGGTGACCAACGTAACACGTCAGATCTTCAAGGACATTGGCAAGGGTCGTGACTTTGAGATTCACTTACCCAGGATGCGTCACAGCAAAGAGAGCATTAGAACCCTGCGTCGCCGCTACAGCGAAATGGGAGAAGGTCAAGCGCTGGCCTTATTCAACAGCGCAGGGCATTTAGAAATCGCCATCGCCAAAAGTGATTTGCAAACGGTCGGGGGTGCCAGTAGCCTGCTGGGCATAAGCTATGGTGAAACCATTAAAATCACCTTTGCATGATTGTACGCATCGTCAAGATGACCTTCAGGCCCGAAGGGATTAATGATTTTTTGCACATCTTTGAGCAGAGCAAAGAGCTCATACGCGGCTTCGAGGGATGTGAACACCTCGAGCTCTTGCAACATGCGGAGCACGAGCACGTTTTCTTCACTTACTCCTGGTGGAGACATCCTGATGATCTGGAAGCCTACCGTCACTCAGCGCTCTTTAAAGAAGTTTGGGCAAACACGAAGGCATTGTTTGGCGATAAGCCAGAGGCGTGGAGTTTGAATAAAAAAGTTGAAGTGTAATGTGGAGCCTTTTCCGCAAGGAGATCAGTAGTTTCTTGAGCTCGATCATCGGATATCTGGTGATTCTCGTCTTCTTGTTGATTACCTCGTTGTTTCTATGGGTCTTCGACGGGGAATTCAATATCCTCAATGCCGGATATGCCACCCTAGACCCCTTGTTCATTATTGCCCCCTTCGTTTTTCTTTTCCTCATCCCGGCCATTACCATGCGGATGTTTGCGGACGAACACAAAGCGGGAACTATGGAGCTGCTCGCTACTCGGCCCATCAGCGATCTCAGCATTGTTCTGGCCAAATTCTTGGCCGGTTGGGCATTGGTAGCGCTGGCCTTGGTGCCGACGCTCCTTTATTATTATACGGTCTCAACCCTTGGGGCTCCGGCCGGAAACATTGATTCCGGAGGAACCATGGGCTCCTATATTGGCTTACTCCTCCTCGCAGGGGCCTACGTAAGTATTGGACTCTTCGCCTCCAGCTTAACCAGTAATCAGATCGTTGCCTTTATCGTCGCCCTCTTCCTGAGCTTCCTACTCTATTTAGGACTGGACAATCTCGCTTCATGGTCACTTCTAGGACCCGCGGATTACCTCGTAGAACAATTGGGCATGAGCAGTCACTACGTCAGCATGAGCCGCGGCGTTTTGGATTCCCGTGACGTCCTCTACTTCTTTTCTTTAATGGCTGCCTTCACGGCAGGATGTGTCACCGTCCTTCAAAGCAGAAAGTGGTGAACAATAGAACCGACATCCTCCGACTGATACTACTGCTCCTCATCTTGGTGTTGCTAAACGTATTGGGTTCGTTCCAATACTTCCGTTTAGACCTGACCGCCGAAGGGCGTTATACTTTGAGTGAACCGACCAAGGAAGTGCTGGATGGCCTTGAAGACAAAGTACTGTTCCGAGTATACTTAGAAGGAGAATTCCCTTCAGGATTCCGCCGCCTGAGCAATGAGACCAAAAGAATGCTTCGCGAATTCAGGGCGTACAACGACAATATTGAATTCGAGTTCGTCGACCCCAGCGCTGGCGAAAGTGAAGAGGAACGCCAGCAGCTTTATCGTCAGTTGACCGAAAAGGGGATTGAGGGCACTCAACTTCAGATCAACGAAGGCGATCAGCGCAGTTCACAAATCATCTTCCCGGGCGGCGTTGTATACTACTTCGGTCGTGAAGGGGTGTTTACCCTTCTCAAGAGTCAGGCTGGGGCCAGTCCCGAAGCCCAATTGAATACCTCTATTCAGTCTTTAGAGTTTGAGCTTGCCAATGCGCTGCGCAAACTTCAAGCGAACGATCGCAAAGGGATTGGCTTTGTCGAAGGGCACGGGGAATTGAGCGATCTGGAAACCGAAGGTATTGGTCGGGTTCTGAAAGAGTCCTACGATTTGGCCAGACTGGATCTGCGCTCTTTCGAAGTCGACTCGGTGAGTGGTCAAATCAGCATTGCTGTGAAGCAGGCTCAATTGAACCGTTTTGATTTGCTTGTGATCGCCAAACCAAGGGAGACCTTTGCCGACCTAGACAAATACCTATTGGATCAATTCGTGATGCAAGGCGGAAAGATCATCTGGCTCATCGATGCCGTATTCGCCGATATGGATTCCTTGTCGACCAAGAACCAAGCCCTCTCCTATCCGCTGGACTTGGGATTGAACGACATCCTGTTCCGGTACGGTGTTCGACTCAACGACCATTTGGTTCAGGATGCGCTGTGTGCCGAAATTCCCGTGGTCGTTAATCAAGTAAACGGGGTCCCCCAGTACGAGTTCTTCCTTGGCTTTTACTTTCCCTTGGCCATGCCCTACCAGGATCACCCGATTGTGTCCAATATCAATCCCGTGCGATTTGAGTTCCCTGCATCCATTGATACGATTGTCACCCCTGGAGTGCAGAAGACCATTCTATTATCGAGTTCTCGCTACACCAAAACCACGCAGGCTCCGACAAACATTCGATTGAGTTCTTTGAACGAACAACCTCAGCCCGAAGAGTTTACAGAGCAGTACCTACCCTTGGCCGTTCTGCTGGAGGGCACCTTCACCTCGAATTTTAAGAATCGCCTTCAACCGCGTGATGGAAACGGTGAAGAACTCTCTTTGATTGAAGAATCTGAGCCAACCGCGCAAATTGTGATTGCCGATGGTGACGTAGTGAAAAACCAATTTCAAAGGGGCGAGGCCCTTCGATTGGGGTACGATAAGTTCACCGGAAATCAATACGGCAATGAAGACCTCATTCTAAATGCCGTGGATTACCTCTTGGACGACTCGGGCCTCACCGCTGTTCGTTCTCGGGAATTGCAATTGCGCTTGCTCGATGCTACGCGCATTCGCGGTTCCATGACGTATTGGAAAACCTTGAATACCGCCCTACCGTTAGTACTGGTAGTACTGATGGGACTATTGTTGAACTACTGGAGACGAAGAAAATACGCGAAGTAAGATGAAGAACAGACTAGGACTCTATGTAGTAATCGCCCTTATTCTAGGTGCGGTGGTCGTCTATTTGACCATGTTCAAAGACGAAAACACCACCCGACCTCAGCTCTACGATTTCACAGTTGAAGATACCGCAGCAGTGGATCGAATTGTGATTAAAGACAAGCGTCCAAAAGAAACAGTGTTGATCAGAACCGAAGACGGCTGGATGGTCGACGGTCAATATCCCGTACGTCCTGATGCTATGGAGGTACTGATGGAGACCTTGAAGCGCCAAGAGATGAGAAGCTTTGCACCGGAAAATGCCAAGGAGCGCGTGATGAATATGATGAGCACTCGCGGTCTCGAAGTTATTGTGGAGAGCAAAGGCGCCGCGGTAAAGCACTTCTACGTGGGTGGAAACGCTCCGGACTTGCTTGGGACATACATGATGATCAAGGGCTCCGATGGCCCCTATTTGGTACATATCCCAGGATTCAACGGTTTCCTGAACACACGGTACTTCGCAGACCCCATGCTGTGGCGAGATCGAAGCATTGTCGGAATTAGTGCTGATCGCATTGAGCGTCTTACGTTGCAATATCATCGAGAGCCTGAAGCCGGGTTTGCCATAGAGCAGCCTTCCGCAGGAACCGTTGGGGTTCGCAGCTGGCCAGGTAATGAGCCCATTTTATTTGATTCGGCGGCTGCTCTGGGATACTTGAGTGAGTTCGGGCGAATTTATTTCGAAGGGTTAATCACGGAAGAAGACCGTATCTGGGCTAAGAAGGACAGCATTCTCGGAAGTGAACCTGTATTCACTTTGCGCATTGAAGGCGCTGGAGATCGAGACACAGAGCTTGTGGCTTACTACAAAAAGGCACTTCCAGGAACAGTGAATGAGGACGGAACCCCTCGGTCCTACGATTTGGACCGCTTTTACGCTCTGCTCAATGGGAAGGATTTCATCTTAATTCAGAACTACGCCTTACGTCGAGTTCTTAGGAGCAGAAACTACTTTGAAGGAGAGGCGCTTGTTAGTAAGTAGTTGATTTCTTTTCGGGCCGTAGAGTCCTAAAAATTTATATTTGCTCTTAGGCGAAAATCGGGCCGTTGAGGCCCAAAACCAAGACATTCTACGCATGAAATTCATTGTTTCGAGCACCCAGCTTTTAAAGGAACTACAGACGATTGGCGGGGTCATCAACAGCAGCAATACGCTTCCGATTCTCGACAACTTCTTGTTCGAGATTAAAGAAAACGAATTGAAGATCACGGCTTCCGACTTGGAAACCACTATTTCTACGCGCTTGGAAGCACAGAGCGATGAAGAAGGAAGCGCAGCTATCCCCTCTCGCCTTCTCCTCGATACGCTGAAAACTTTTCCCGAGCAGCCCTTGACCTTCTTGCTCGACCCTGAGAGCAAAAAAGTGGAATTGAGTTCCGACTATGGAAAGTACTCTCTAAGCTATTTGGACGGTGAAGAATTTCCTAAAGCTCAGGCTTTGGAAGACCCCAGTACAGCGAGTATTCAGCCTGAGATTATGGCGACAGCCATCAACAAGACTTTGTTTGCGAGTGGGAACGACGATTTACGCCCCGTAATGTCTGGTGTCTTTTTCCAATTTAGTTCCGAGCATGTTCGTTTTGTGGCCACCGATGCGCATAAGCTCGTACGCTACACACGAACAGATGCCACAACAGATTCTTCCGCCGAATTCATCATGCCGAAGAAACCTCTGAATTTATTGAAGAGCATTTTGGGAAGTGCAGACGGAGAAGTAACCGTTGAGTACAACGATAGCAATGCCCGATTCCTTTTTGACGGCATCGATATGAGCTGTCGTCTGATCGACGGGAAGTATCCGAATTACGAAGCAGTCATTCCGCAAACGAACCCGAATAAGCTCACCGTTAACCGAACTGCTTTCCTGAGCTCGGTCCGTCGTGTGAGTATCTTCTCCAATAAAACGACCCATCAAATCCGCTTGAAGATCGCGGGTAATGAGCTGCAAATCAGCGCTGAAGATCTTGATTTTGCCAACAAGGCAGACGAGCGATTGACGTGTCAATACGAAGGAGAAGACATCGAAATCGGCTTCAACAGCCGTTTTTTAGTAGAAATGCTGAGCAACTTAGAAAGTGAGAACGTCAACTTGGAAATGTCTGCACCTAACCGTGCGGGTATCCTTTTGCCGCTGGACGGCAGCGAGGAAGGCGAGGACGTTTTGATGCTCGTCATGCCTGTGATGCTGAATAACTAAGACCCTATTGCCGTGGAAAAATCCCGGCTTTTTGTCATTGGAGATGTTCATGGCTGCCTTCATACCTATGAAGCGCTCATCAGTAAGCATTGGAATCCTGACCGAGAAATACTCATCCAAGTCGGTGACCTCATCAATCGAGGCAAATACAGCTTAGAAACCGTTCAGTACTGTCAAGAACTTGAATTGAAGTACCCAGGGCGTGTAGCCTTTATGAAGGGGAATCATGAATGGGACTTACTCCAATACCTTCAAGGAAGTCCACGCCTGAAATGGTTGCGCGGTGGCGGGTCTAAGCTCCTCAAACAACTTTACGCTCAGCCAGATGCATATATGAGCTTTGTGAAGTGGATTCATGCTCTACCCCTTTCGTGGGAGAATGACTGCGCATTGGTCAGCCATGCCGGTTGGGCCTTGAGCGCCACCGACCCCTTTAAAGAAGATAGCCGCCTCAGCGTCTTAAATAACCGTCGACCGATTTTAAATGTCGGCAAGACTCAGGTCATTGGACATACCCCGCAGAAAAACGGCAAACCCAAATTTGACAAACGGGCCAATTGTTGGACCATTGACACCGGTGCCTACTTGGGTATTGGATTGACCGGAATTAAGGTCAGTAAGAAAGGAAATGTGAAGGACGTGTGTTATCTTTCTACAGACAAGCGCGACATCAAGTAGTTGTATTGCATCATAGATATAGAGACCACGGGCGGAAGTGCGCGTAATGAGCGCATTACCGAAATTGCCATGTACAAGCACGACGGTTTTAAAATCGTTGCGGAGTGGCAAAGCCTGATCAATCCCGAAAAGCGAATTCCCTATAACATTACTGGTCTTACGGGCATCACCAATGAAATGGTCGAAAACGCGCCGCACTTCTATGAGGTGGCGAAGGAGATCGTCGAGTTTACGGAGGATTGCGTCTTTGTGGCGCACAACAGCAAGTTCGATTACGGCTTTTTCAAGGCGGAATTCAGGGCGCTGGGTTACGAGTATGAACGCGATACACTGTGCACGGTCAAACTCAGTCGAAAGCTACTGCCAGGCAAACGTTCTTACAGCCTCGGGAAGCTATCCGCTGAGCTGGGCATCGAGATATCGGCCCGTCACCGTGCCGCCGGAGATGCCCGTGCCACGGTTACGCTTTTTGAGATGCTCTTGGCCAATGATTTTGAAGGGATCATTGGCGGAGGAAAAGCTCCGAGCAAAGGGGAATACGCCACCGGACTGAGTCCGGCCGTCGTCCAGAACCTGCCGAATAAAATTGGTGTCTACTACCTGTACGATGCTGACGGTATGCTGATTTATGTCGGTAAGAGCACCAATATCAAGTCTCGAATTCTTCAGCACCTCAACAATTACGAGACGGAAAAAGGCGTACGTATGATGGAGGAGATCGCCTCGATCGACTTCGAAATCTGTGGAAGCGAGTTGATTTCCCTTCTGCTGGAAAGCCACGAGATCAAGAAGCATCGGCCAAAGTTTAATCGCGCCGCAAGGCGCAACAGCTACACCTACGGTCTATATGAGCACATGAACAGTAAGGGATATCGCGAGCTAAAGGTCAAATCCCAAAAAGAACAGGAGGTGCCGCTATGCACCTATTCCACCATGACGGAAGGTCGCCGGCATCTCGAATGGCTCAAGGAAGAATACGAGCTCTGCCCCTGTTTATGCGGACTGTACAAAAGCGAAAAAGGGTGTTTTCACGTCTCTGTGGGGCAATGTAGCGGAGCACATCTGGGGCAGAGCCTGCTGAGGAAGTACAATGCCAAAGTGGACCGAGTGCTGGAGCAGTTTGCTTATCCCGAGCCCAACTTCTTCATTTTGGACCGAGGGCGCGACGATACTGAGCAGAGCGCCGTACTCATTGAAGAAGGCCGATACAAGGGCTTTGGGTATATTCCTACCGATCAGCCCGTAGAGCTTGTGGATCAACTACGTCTGTACATCACACCGTACGAAGACAACCGCCATACCCAAAGCTTGATTCTCGGATTTTTAAGGCAAAACCAAAAAGCGGATATCCGGTACTTCGAATCAACATCATGAAACGTGGACCAAAGAGGTTAACTTCCTATCTTTAGTCTGAAAACACAACAACATGAGAACACTTACCCTACTCCTATTGGCCTTTGCCGTGGTCTCCTGTCAACCGGGCGTTGTCGGGAACGGAAAGGTCGTGAAACGCGTCATCCCAGTGGACGACTTCGACCAACTTGAAGTCAACGGCGCCTACATGATCTACGTCCGACAAGGCGACGAGCCCAATCTCGAAATCGAAATGGATGAGAACCTCTTTGACTACCTGGAAATCGACCAGAACGAAGGGGAACTGGAAATCGAGTCCGAACGGATGATCAGCAAAGCCGAAGCGCGAAACATCTACATCACCGTCCGCAACATGCGCCACATCAACATCAATGGAGCCAATGAGCTCGAAACCCGCGGCGGCCTTAAAGGCCGTTCATTGAGTGTCGAGGCCAATGGGGCTACGGAAATGCGCGTGGAATTTGAGGGCAGCCGCCTTTCTGTGGAATCCAATGGAGGCAGCGATCTTCGTTTCCGAGGGACTGTAGGCGAACTCCAATTTGAAGTCAATGGGGCTTCTGAGATTAATGCCCTTGAAATGAAGGCCCTACGGGCCGATGTCAGTGTTGCCGGAGCAGCAGATGTGCTCGTCTGGGCGGAAGAAGAGCTCTCCATCAATGCCAGTGGAGCCTCCTCTGTCAAGTACAAAGGCAATCCGACCATCAACAAAAGCACAAGCGGCGCCAGTAGCGTCAGCCGAAAAACCGAGTAAAAACCAAACCCACCTCCCATCATGATCGAACAAGCGATCCTGGATAAAGCCCAAGAGTGGCTCAACGGAAACTATGACGAAGAGACCAAGTCTCAGATTCGTCACATGATTGATAGCGATCCCCAAGAACTCACCGATTCCTTTTACCAAAGCCTCACCTTCGGCACAGGAGGTATGCGCGGAATCATGGGGCCGGGAACCAACCGTATCAACAAGTACACCCTTGGAATGGCTACTCAGGGATTGTGCAACTACATGATCGAGTGCTTCCCGGGCGAAGAGCTCAAAGTGGCCATTGCCTTTGACTGCCGAAATAACTCGGACACCTTTGCCCGACAGGTAGCAGAGGTTTTCAGCGCTAACGGCATCAAGGTATACCTCTTCGAAAGTCTTAGACCAACTCCCGAGTTGTCCTTCACCATACGACACCTGGGCTGTCACAGCGGAATTGTATTGACGGCCTCGCACAATCCAAAAGAGTATAACGGATACAAGGTATACTGGAACGATGGCGCGCAAATCGTACGTCCTCACGACAAGCTCATCATTGCGGAAGTCGAAAAAATAACGAGCCCAGATCAGGTCAAATTCGAGGGTAATGATCAATTGATCGAGGTCATTGGCGCGGAAGTCGACGAGGCCTTTTACAATGCTTCCGTCTCACAAGGATTTGATGTTGGTGGTAAAGACACCTTCAAGGTCGTTTTCACCTCTATCCATGGAACATCCATCAATGGAGTTCCTCAAGTACTCGAGCGTGCTGGATTTCAGAACGTCTATATCGTTCAAGAACAAGCCGAACCCAATGGAAACTTCCCTACAGTCGTTTCGCCCAACCCTGAAGAGCCTGAAGCCTTGAGTATGGCCGTTGCCCTCGCCGAAGAAAAAGGTGCGGATATGGTCATCGGTACCGATCCTGATTCGGACCGAATTGGAATCGCTGTCCGCGACCACAAAGGTGAATTGCGCTTACTCAACGGTAATCAGACTGGAGCGGTCATGACCGATTATCTCATCGAACAATGGGGTAAGGCAGGGAAGCTCGCCGGAAATGAATTCATCGCCTCTACTATTGTGACCAGCGAACTCTTCATGGACATCGCGGAAGCAAATAACCTGGAGTGCCCCGTTTGCCTTACGGGATTCAAGTGGATCGCCGAATTGATTCGCGAACGCGAAGGCCTCAAGACCTTTGTCGGAGGTGGTGAAGAAAGTTTCGGATACATGGTCGGCGATTTCGTTCGCGATAAAGATGCCGTAACCAGTGCCCTCATCGCCTCAGAAATTGGTGCTGAAGCGCAATCTCGAGGATCTTCTTTCTTCGACCGATTGCTCGATGTGTACATCAAATACGGCTTCTATAAAGAGCGCTTAATCAGTATTGTCAAGAAGGGACGTGACGGAGCCGCTGAGATCAAGGCGATGATGGAAGCGTACCGCCAATAATCCCCGGCAGAAATCAATGGATCGAAAGTAGTTCGCATGTTGGACTACGGAAGCCTGGTAGAGAAGAACCTCGTCGATGGTTCCACTCAAGCCATAGACCTACCCTCTTCAAATGTGCTTCAATTCTACACCGAGGACGGCTCAAAGATTTCAGCACGTCCGTCGGGAACGGAACCCAAGATCAAGTTCTATTTCTCCGTCAAAGGAGCTCTAGAAAGCAAAGGGGACTTTGATTCCGTAGAGGCTGGATTGGAAGAGAGAATTGACGGAATTATCGATTCCATGGGACTTCGTTAGCCCTTAACCTGGAGCTAACATTAGGTGAGATTTGCGTAACTTGGGCGCGCTAGGTTGAGAGGTCTAGCGCGTTAACTACACAACTACACCTATGAAGAAGTTTCTACTCTTGCTCGCTTTGGTGAGCACCACTTTTGCAATGGCCCAAAGCATTACAGCCGTTGCCGTTTCCAATAACCCTCTAGATTGTCAGGCCTGGACCATTACCGTAGATGGAATGAAGCCCATGCCCCAGTATTTTGTCTCGGCGGATAGCTATACCGTCAATGGCAGCAATCTCGATGTGCTGATCACCTTCGATGCACCGCCTATTGGGAATCCGATGTTTGCACCCTACACCCACGTCATCAACATTCCGGCAAACGCTGTACCTGCGGGGTCCTACCAATTGAATATCACCATTTTCAGTGTACCCATTGGTCAAAACTCGGCTTCGTTCACCACTCCATTTACTTTAGGAAGTTGCTGTCCAGCATCCGCCAATTTCAGCACCAACGACAGTCTTTACTGTTGGGACTCCCCTATTCAAGTCACGGACAACAGCGCGGGAACGACAAACGTAGACTGGTATGTCAACGGCGCTTTTGATCATAGCGGAGTTGGAGATTTTGTCCTATCCGGACACACGGGGACCGTTGAAATCTCACAGGTGGCGATTGATCCTGGATGTACCGACAGTACTTCGAAGAGTGTTTATGTGGCCCTTGAGCCAGCCTTTGGATTTTCGGCCCTTCAAGTAGGTCAGCAGTTCACGTTCACGGCAGGTGGCAGCAGTGCCTATACCTACGATTGGGACTTTGGAGACGGAAACACAGCACAAGGAAACTTAGTGACCCATACCTACGCCCAAGACGGCAATTACACGGTTTGCATGACCACGACTGATGATCAAAACTGCAATGCTGATTCCTGTCAGGTTGTGAATTACTCTACGGTAGGCCTGGATGAGCCTCAGGAGTTCCTGCACATCTACCCGAACCCAGCAAGTTCATTGATCACGATTGAAGGCCGCGTGGATGGACCCATCCTCTGGTTCAACCAATTGGGTCAGCAGATCGATGTACCGAAGCACGAGGGCTCTCAGCCCTTTGTACGGCTTTATGACCTTCGTGAAATTCCCAAAGGAATCTACTATGTTCAGTGGGCAGATCAAGCCGAAAAAATTGTGATTCAATGAAAAATTTAAAGCCGCTCCTTCATTCGTTCCTAGCAGTGATTTTGTGCTCTAGTATTGCTTCAGCTCAAACCATAACGAGTGCCGTAATTTCTGCTAACCCACTGGACTGCCAGCCCTTCACCGTTAACATTGCGGGGGATTTGCCGGCAACCAATTACATTGTCACCGGGGATAATGTAACCGTGAGCGGAAATACCATGACCGTTCGAGTCACTTTTGATGCGCCGGGCTTTGGACTAACGGTCATTACGCCTTACACCCATACCGTAACCGTTCCAGCCAATGTGGGCACGCCTGGACTGACCACCCTCATCATGGAGGCGTATTTTACGCCCTTTTCGCAGATCACCTCGACCTTCCCACAGACCTTTACCTTGGGAAGTTGCTGTCCGGCTTCGGCCAATTTCAGCACCAACGACAGTCTATACTGTTGGGATGCACCCATTCAAGTCACGGACAATAGTGCCGGAACGACCAATGTCGATTGGTATGTGAACGGAGCATTTGACCACAGTGGTGTTGGTGATTTTAATTTAACTGGACTATCCGGCACTGTGGAGATTTCTCAAGTCGCCATAGACCCAGGATGTACAGACAGTACTTCAAAAAGTGTTTATGTAGGACCTGAACCCGCATTTGGGTTCTCAGCACTTCAAGCCGGTCAACAGTTCACTTTCACTTCAAGTGGCAGTAGTGCCTTTACCTACGATTGGGACTTTGGCGATGGAAATACGGACCAGGGAAACTTGGTCACCCATACTTATGCTCAGGACGGTAATTACACTGTGTGCATGACCACGACCGATGACCAAGGCTGCAGTTCTGATTCTTGCCAGGTGGTCAACTATTCCACCGTCGGTCTGGAAGAACCTCAGGAGTTCCTGCACATTTATCCGAATCCTGCTAGTTCAGTGATCACTATTGAAGGTCGTGTGGATGGGCCCATCCTTTGGTTCAACCAATTGGGTCAGCAAATCGATGTGCCGAAGCATGAAGGCTCTCAACCCTTCGTTCGCTTGTACGACTTGAGTGAAATCCCAAAGGGAATCTACTACGTCCAGTGGGCGGACCAGGCTGAAAAAGTAGTGGTTCAATAAAGACCGCTCGCTCGGTTTATCGGTAGAGCCGCTGTTGGTTCAACCATTGCCGGTAGCGCGCGGCGTTCCGGTTGTGCTCGCTAAGGGTTGAAGCGAATTCATGGTATCCAGATCGGTCCACACTGGCGCACATATACATGTAGTTGTGCTGTTCATTGGCCAATACGGCTTCTATGGCCCGTAAGCTCGGTGCTCCAATAGGCCCAGGAGGAAGTCCCTCGTTCAGATAGGTGTTGTATGGAGATTCAATTTGTAGGTCTTTCGTCAAGACTCGACGGATCACCGTATCGGGATTCAACTGCTTCAGAATAAATACGATGGTTGGATCTGACTGAAGCTTCCACCCCCGGCGAAGGCGATTGAGGTATAGACCTGCAACAGTCTTCATTTCTGCGGGCTGGACCGTTTCTCGCTCCACGATAGATGCCAGTGCACTGACTTGGTTTGGATCCATGCCCAGCGCAGCGGCCTTCATTTGGCGATCCTCATCCCAATACCATTCATACTCTTGGAACATGCGCTCAGCAAAACCTTCAGCCGAAGTATTCCAATACATCTCGTAGGTATTTGGTAGGAAGGCTCCGAGTATGGTCTCTTCATTCCAGCCTCGTGAATCTAAGTAGATGGGATCCGAAAGAAGCTGAACAAGCTCTGTCGAATCTGCCTCGAGCTGTGAACTCACCACCTCAGCCAATTCGTAGATATGATCAATATTATTGAAGGTAATGCGCACCGGGGTTTGCCCTCCAGAACGCAATAGGTTGACCATATCGTTGTTGCTCATTCCCGCATACAATTGATACCGCCCACTCTTTATTTTTCGATCATAGCGCTTTAGGCTGGCTACCCAGCGAAAAGTAGCCACTGACCTCAATACCGAGTCCTCTTTCAACTGCTCCGCCACGGCCTCAAAAGGTGCATCCGAGGGAATATAAAGATCGTATTGCTCAATCCCTTCGGATACATTGTTTGACCAGATGGCTCGATATCCGAACCACCCTAAAATGGCCCCTAGTGCCAGGAGAATGGTAGCTACAATGCGAATCGACTGACGACTCATGGATAAATTTGTTTCAGCTGAGCGTACACTTGGGTCGCTCGCGGGTGATCAGGCTCAATACTCAGGATGTGTTCCAAGTCTCGTTCAGCCTCCGCCCAGCGCTCCTGGTATAGAGCCAATCCAGCGCGATTCAAAAGCCCGGGCACGTAATCAGGATCCAAGGCCAAAGATTCATCGTAAAACTCGGCTGCCTTTTCCAAGTCTCCTTCTTGAAGCCAGTAATAGCCCAGATTATTGACGTTCTCGGGATAGTAGGGATACTCCTGATAGACAAACTCCATTTGGGACAAGGCCTTTTCACGTAAGCCCAAATCAACCAGCAAGGTGGCCATCTTATTTCGGAACTCGAGTTGATAAGGAGCAAGCGTAACGGCCTTTTTGAGGAATGGATACGCTGCGTCCTTGTTCCCCATGTTGCGATAGCTCTGGCCAACGCGATAAGCGGTCCAGGCATCGTCGTTGGTAAAGTCCGTGGTCTTCAGCGATTCCAGGACAACCTCTACTCCACGCACATCAATATCTGCGCACAGTCCGGAATAATCAGCTTTCAAAAAGTACCAATTGACCGTTTCAAAGAGCGGGCGTCCGGCTCGATCCAGATATACGGCTGCCGAATCCAAAAACTGGGGATCCGAAGTAAACTTCTCGTATTGCTGCAAGTACGCTCTTGCCACGGTTCGGTCATCCGGAGCATCTTCATTAACACTGACCAATCCGAGGAATTTCTTCACTTTCTGCGCCTGCGGCGCGATGTCCGCCATGCCCCTCTCTCCAGGCACGCGAATCTTATGGTCGTGAACCGTCACGTGCGGAATATCGATACTCGTACTGCTGGGCATATGACAGCCCACGCAGTTGAAATCCTCTGCGACCAGATCCGGTTCAGGAGCTGTGCAGTCAAAGCGAGGCGCACCGGAATGGCAATCACCGCACGTGCTGTTGAATTGAATGAGATTGGTCTCGTGAACGCTTTTGTGCGGATTGTGACAGCTGATGCAGTTGTAGGTCCGTTCCGCTTCCAAGTAACATTTACTCTGTTTAAACCGGTCGATGTGCGAGGCCATAATGAACTCGTTCTCGGCATCTTCATAGCGAGGCAGAAATACGCTCATGACGCTGGAAAGCTCCATGCCCGGTTTAAAATCATACCAATCCTTTCCGGGTTTGAGGACGGCATTTCCTTGAAGATGACAGCGCTGACACACTTCAAACTGAAGTTCGTCCGCCAATTTGGATGGATTAACGATGCTGTAATCCACATACTGACTGGTGTCCACCATGATTCCTTGGCTCTTTTCAATGACGTGAACCTGCCCGGGTCCATGACAACGCTCACAGCTGATCCCGTCCGGCACGCCCGTAAACTTGTTTTCCGACCCCATCACAAACTCCGGAAGAGAGTTGTGGCAACTCATGCATTCTAAGCCAATGGTCCGACTAAATCGCGTGTTGTTCCCGTCTTCAAAACCCGGGGGAAAGTCCAGCTTCCCATCCTGGGTGTAGTAGGTAAATGGCACCTGATGGAGGTAGCCATTCACATTTTGAATATGCGAATTGGTATGCTGCCCGGAGCCGATAATGTAATCTACTACCTCCTCTCGCTGATAGGTCGTATCCTCACCTTCCAGGCGGTATTCCAGGAGTCTTAGTTCATCGTCGGACCAATAGGGGTGATACCAGAGATCGAGGTGCTCGTCGTAAATCTTTGAATCATCCGAGAGCTTGCTGGAGCTCTTGACTCGCGAGGCTTCATCGAAGCTGAGTCCCATTCCGGTATGCACATAGGTCTCGTAGATATCCGCATGGCAAGCCTTACAGACCTCCTTGCCCACATACGCGACGGTGTCCGAGAGGTTCTTGTACTCTGGAATGTCTGCATCGGCCCGTAGGGCCTTTTCTTCTTGCTTTCCCCCACCCGAACAGCGCACGGCCAACAGCGCGACCCCGAGGGTCAGCAAACTGATTACCAGAACCTTTTTCATGATGAGGCTCGAATTTTTTGGAGCAGGTATTCGTCGTGCCAGAGGTCGCCTTCGCGGACCCAGCGCTTCTTTAATCCAACACGCTCAAAGCCGAGGCCTTCGAAAAGCGCTAAGCTGGCTTCGTTGCCGGAAAGAATATTGCAATACACTTGTTCCAAATCGTACTGTTCAAAAACGAAGTCAAGCGCCAGGCTCAATGCAGCCCTAGCGATGCCGCGACGGCGGTTTTCCTCTTCTGCTATGAAAACGCCAACGCCTAATCTTTTGTTGGCGGGGTCAAAATCAAAGAAATCGACCGATCCAAGGCCGGCTAGATCTTCCACGTTTTCAATCACCAAGCGGAGTTGGCGGTATTCGTACAAGTCCTTGTGCGCGTTCTCGAGATAAGCTCTCAAGGTATCCTTAGAGAATGGCGCTTGCGTCTGCGTGATTAACCAGACCTCCGGATCGTTTTCCCAACGGTAAAACAGATCCAAATCACTGGCCTCTGGTGCTCGTAATTGAACTTTGTCGTTCTGAAGCCTTACCATTCA
Source organism: Cryomorphaceae bacterium (assembly GCA_017798125.1). Lineage (NCBI taxonomy): Bacteria > Pseudomonadati > Bacteroidota > Flavobacteriia > Flavobacteriales > Cryomorphaceae > Cryomorphaceae bacterium. The sequence continues at coordinate 1,787,478 of CP059070.1, read as the reverse complement.
ACTTCCCCCTTAAAGGATTGCTCTGCTGGGCCAATCAGTTGAATATCGGTATAGATTCCGCCTTCCTTTTTCCAAGTCACCTGTACTTCACCGCCGGGAAACAAAAGGGGAATCCGACCCTCTTGCACGCCTTTCTTTTCGGCCCAAACCAAGGCGGCGGCCGTTGCCCCAGTACCACAGCTCAGCGTTTCATTTTCAACACCCCGCTCATAGGTTCGAATCTCCAGAAAATGGTCGTGCTCGACGATGAAATTGACGTTGGTTCCTTCCTCTCGGTAGGTATCATTATATCGAATAGCCCGTCCCTCGCCTACGACATCGAAGTCAGCTAAAGAATCAACAAAAGCGACGTAGTGCGGAGAGCCTGTATCCGTGAAGTACGCATCTCCTAGATCTTGAATGCCCGAAACATCACTCATTCCAAGCGCTACTCCTTCCGGCACAAGTTCGGCGTGATGCACCCCATCGACAGCCATGAACTCAGTTCTGCCCGAGATCAGACCCAAGGCGGCCGCATACTTGACCGTGCATCGCCCGCCATTTCCACACATCGAGCCCTCGTGACCGTCTGCATTGAAGTAAACCATCTCGAAATCATATCGCTCGCTGTTGCGCAAGAGTATGAGCCCGTCAGCTCCTATTCCGAAGCGTCGATCGCATAAATAGGCAATTTGACTCGCCTCAGCCGCGGGGAAAAAGCCCTGTCGATCATCGACTAAAATGAAGTCGTTTCCCGTACCTTGGTATTTGTCAAAGGGTATACGCACGTTAAAATCCTGTTAAAGCGCCCAAATCTTGCAACTTGGCACGATTCTGTGGCGTTATTTGTCTGTGCTGCACGAGCATTCGTATGGCCATGCAATCAGAGACACCAAACATAAAAATAATAAACCCCATGAAGAAGTTACTCGGTACGTTTACCGCCGCCCTCCTCGGAGGAGCCGTTGCTTTGGGAACCTATACATATTTCCAACCGGACAGCGCCTACGAAGTGCGCATGGTTGAACCAGCTGCCTACCCTACCCATTATGAACCTTCTAGATCGAATGCGCCTACGGCGCGATCCGCAAGTCGAATGGCTCCGGGTGAAGCTCCTGATTTTGTACATGCGGCCAACGAGACCCTCGAAGCGGTGGTCCATGTCGAAGCCATGGGCAGCCAGGAAGCCCAATACAGCAATCCCTTTTACGAATATTTCTACGGACAGAGTCCTCGTCGCTCCATGCCTACTTTGAGCAGTGGAAGCGGTGTGATCATCGACTCTGAAGGATATATCGTGACCAACAATCATGTCATTGACGGAGCGGACAAGATTCGCGTGACCATGGATGACAATCGCGTATTCAGCGCTGATCTGGTCGGTACCGACCCGACCACTGACATCGCTCTACTCAAGGTGGAAGAAACAAGCCTTCCGTCCATTCCTTTCACCAACAGTGATGACGTACAGGTTGGAGAATGGGTATTGGCCGTTGGAAATCCCTTTAATTTGACGAGTACCGTGACCGCAGGAATCGTCTCCGCAAAAGGACGTAACATCAACATCATCCCCGAGCGTTTCGCTATTGAATCATTCATCCAAACAGACGCCGCAGTGAATCCGGGAAATTCCGGAGGAGCGCTCGTCAACACAGAAGGTGCACTGGTTGGAATCAATACTGCGATCTCTACCCGGACGGGATCTTTTGAAGGCTACAGCTTTGCCGTTCCCTCCAATATGGTGAGCAAAGTGGTTAGCGACCTCAAGGATTACGGTACCGTTCAACGGGCCTTCATCGGGGTCAATATCCGGGACATGAATGCTCAACTAGCTCGCGAACTGGAGTTGAACTTGAACAATGGCGTATTCGTCGGAGGCCTCACGGAAGGTGGAGCAGCCGAAGATGCTGGAATGGAAGTAGGTGATGTTATTATTGCCGTGAACGACGTACCCGTCGAGCGCACTTCCGAACTTCAAGAACAAATTGCACGCTATCGCCCTGGTGATCGAGTGAATGTACTGGTCAACCGCGAAGGCAATGAGCGCAACTTCAGCTTGGTCCTTCGAAATGTTCAAGGAAATACCAACTTGATCAACCGAGAGGAGGTCGTCGCTGCCCGCATCCTCGGTGCAGAATTGGAGCAACCGAGCCTTCAAGAGTTACAGCGCTACGGCGTAGAGAACGGGGTAAGAATTAAAGCTCTAGATGACGGAAAACTGCGTCGTGAAGGTATTCGAGAAGGATTCATCATCACGGAAATCACGGTAGATGAGCAGTCTTTTGATATCGATGCTCCCAGTGATGTCGCTAAAGCTCTGGAAGGTCGAGAAGATGTCGGCGTCTTCGTGAAAGGGTTCTACCCTGGAGGAAAGGTGCGCTATTACGCCTTTGGACTATAACTTGCGCGAACGTATGAAAGGCGGCCTTATCAAATAGGGCCGCCTTTTTTTGTGGATTGAAGGGGCTGTTCGCGTGTATTCCTTTTTTCAAAAATAGATGGTAATAACCGCTAAAACTCTAATTTTGCGCCGTCAAAGACTTGATAACTACACAAAAGAAAAGTCATGTCCCAATCCTATGAGGAGCAAATTGCGCTCCGTATCCAACAAGACAAAGCGGCGGCTGAATTCGTAAAATTGGTCACCGATCTTTGGCTCGACAAGTCAATCGAAATCACCCTCTTCCGCAAGCCCTTGATTGACCAGAGCATCAGCGAGATTCTCAACATTCACGAGTACGGTCGTCAAATCAAAGATGAGCCGATCACCATCACTGAGACCCTGGGTCTGCTTCGCACCATTAGTCAAGTAGACGCAGCGCCTGCGCGAATTGACGTCGGTCGCCTCGGAGCGGAATGGTTGAAGGAAGGAAGTCAGTTTGACTCCATGGAGGCCTTTGTGCACGCCAAACTCGACCACATGATCGATCGCGCCAACGACTTGGTGCCGAAAGATGTGGTGCTCTACGGATTTGGTCGTATCGGACGACTTCTTGCGCGAATCCTCGTGGCAAAAGAAGGTCGTGGAGAGCAATTGCGCTTACGAGCCATTGTTACGCGAGACAAAACACCTGAGCAGTTGATGAAACGCGCCTCCTTGTTGCGTCAAGATTCTGTTCATGGACATTTCCCAGGAACCGTAGAAGTGGATGTCGAAAACAACCGTATGATTGTCAACGGTCGCCCGATCCAGATCATCAGTGCCAATGGACCGGAGGAAATCGACTATACGAAGTACGACATTGACAACGCCCTGATCATCGACAACACAGGAGCCTTCCGCGACGAAGAAGCCTTGAGTCGTCATTTGACCTCAAAAGGTGCAGACAAGGTGCTTTTGACTGCTCCAGGGAAAGGTGTTCCAAACATCGTTCACGGAGTCAATCAAGAGGACTTTGACCCAGCCAATACCAGAATTTGGTCTGCAGCGTCTTGTACGACCAACGCCATCACCCCAGTCTTGAAAGTGATTGAGGATGCGTATGGTATTGTTAAGGGCCACATTGAAACCGTACATGCCTACACCAACGACCAGAACTTGGTGGACAACATGCACAAGAAATATCGACGAGGCCGTGCAGCTGCCATGAACATGGTCATCACGGAAACGGGAGCCGGAAAGGCGGTATCTAAAGCGCTACCCGTATTGGAAGGCAAGTTGACTTCCAATGCCATCCGCGTCCCTACCCCGAACGGATCTTTGGCTATTCTCAGCCTGAACGTTGAGAAGGCAACAGACAAAGAGGACGTCAACTTGACGATGCGCAAAGCAGCCTTGTACAGTGACTTGGTCGAGCAAATTGAGTACAGCATGGACGACGAGCTCGTTTCGAGTGATATTGTAGGTCGTGCACAACCTTCGATTTTCGACAGTCCGGCAACCATTGTCTCTGGAGACGGTCACAGCATGAACCTATACGTTTGGTACGACAACGAGTACGGATACAGCTGTCAAGTAGTACGCTTGGCTAAGTACATTTCGAACGTACGACGCCTGCGTTACTATTGATTAGAGAATTGAGCGCAGCTCTTTGAGGTGCATAATCTCATAAGTCGGCTGTTCGCTATGCAACAAGCCGGTTGGGTTAAAGAATACTTGATCCCAGCCGGCTTTTTTGGCTCCTAGAATATCGGCTTCTAGATTGTCGCCAATCATCAAGCTTTCTTGTTTCTCCGCTCCGGTTCTACTCAGCGCATAGCGAAAAATGTTTTCGTGCGGTTTACGCACCCCTGCTTGCTCACTGGTCACGATCACGTCAAAATGCTCCCCCAGTGTACTCTCGCGCAGCTTGATGTGCTGGACTTCTTCAAAGCCATTGGTGATGATGTGGAGCACATAAGAATCACGCAGGTACTCCAAGGTCTCAATGGCTTCTGGGAAGAGGTTCTTTTTATACGGGCTGCGGTCCAAGTATTCGAATTCCATCCACTTTGCAACCGTGCGGTCCTTAATCCCGAACTCTTCAAGCGCTTTTTGAAATCGCGTTGTTCTCAACGTGGCTTTATCAATTTCGCCCAAGCGATACCGACGCCACATTTCATCGTTGTGGACCTGATAGCGCGGAAAGAATTCTTCCACGTCTATTTTGTACAAACCATCCTCAGCCAACTCGGCCAAGAGCTCGGTCATGGTCTCGTGGGCGTTCTTCTCAAAGTCCCAGAGGGTGTGGTCTAAGTCAAAAAAGAGGTGCTTATAGCCCATGTTAGAGTTTTGGGCCAAAGGCCAAGTCTCCTGCATCCCCTAGCCCCGGTACGATGTACTTCTTGGCGTTCATTTCTTCGTCAATGGCAGCGACAAATAGGGTTCCTTTATCCTTGAGCTTGTCTGAAACGTAGTCTACTCCTTCACGACTGGCAATCACCGAAACACAATCCACCCTCTTTGGTGTACCGCGCTGAAGCAGTGCTTCATAAGCCAATACCATGGATTGTCCTGTCGCTAGCATAGGGTCACAAAGAATCACATGACGGTCCGTCAAATCAGGGCACGCGAGATACTCAACAACGACCTCAAAGCTGTTATCTTCATGAACGTTGCGGTAGGCACTGATATACGCATTGTCCGCTTGGTCAAATACCTCAAGTACTCCGTTGTGCAAGGGAACTCCAGCGCGCAAGATGCTGGCCACTACAGGCTGTTCGTTGGGAACCGGAACTTCACTCACACCCAAGGGGGTATGCACCAATCTCAGGTGGTAGTTCATAGTTTTGGACAGTTCGTAGGCCAGGTGCTGGCCAATGCGTTCGATGTTGTTGCGAAAACGCATGCGGTCCTGCTGGATTCGTTCATCACGAATCTCGGACATGTACTGATTAACGATGCTGGGTTGTGCGCCTAAATCGATGATTTTCATACCTCGGGTCGATACCATTTAAGGTACCAAGGTAGTCGATTCAAGGTGAATTTAGGAATAAATTTAACCTCCGGATTCAAGCCTTGAACCACTGAAGGATCAGCCATGCGCTCGAGTACTTCGACCCGCACTGGATAGGGTTCTGATTCCTTCAAAATGGCCCATAACATCAATCGCGCCGTGGACACCTCGGAAGAACTGGCTTGAGCTAAGGTATGAACGGTGATGGCTTCGGCGTCGTAGAATATATAGGCTCCAGCCACGAGTGTATTGCTTCGGTCATAGAGGCTCCAGACCTGTCCTTTCCGCTTGTGAATTCCCACATGCATCAAGTGCTTCAATCGCTCTTCGTCCATTTCCTCAAAGGGATGATTTGCCAAGCCTTGTTCTTTGAGTAATCCAATCAAGGCCTCTGGGGGATCGTTGTGAAACACCGTGTAGTCCTCGGCCTGTCGCGGAATCTCATCATCGGCCCGTAGGGCCAAAGTTTCCGGGCCGCAATGCCATTGATAAAGGCGTTCGCCTCCTTCACCAGAAGGGCTTAAAGGCCAATCAATGTACTTAAGGGACTTAGGGAGGAGCGCCTTCCATTCCTTTTCTTGAGGAATTTGGGCCTGCGGCCCGATAAAACCCAGAGATCCGACCCAAGGCGGTGTAACGCTCCATTCTACCCCATACTTCGCATAACGAGGAAGCGGCATAATGGCTTCGTAGTCGCCTACCACAAGCGCATCCCAATCTGGGCATACGGTGTCTAAGAACCACGTTTGGAAATAGGGCCGCCCTTGGGCATACCGGCGAGCGCACTTATTCCAAGCTTCTTCGTCCAGATCGTTTTGATGTATGAATCGCAGCATAAAATCGGAGAACACGCTATATTGAGGAAAGTTTGCTCGGAAGTCTGAGTGAGCTTAAATAATCCTCTTTCTATGGCAGCATTGGATCAGATAAATGAATTGCGAAAGCGCATGAGCGCTTCTATTATCGGACAGGATCGACTGGTGGATCGATTGATTCTCGTTCTACTTTCAGATGGAAACCTGTTATTGGAAGGCTTGCCCGGATTAGCCAAAACTCGGGCCATTAAAGCTTTAGCCTCCGCCTTGGACGCTCAGCTCAGTCGAATTCAATTCACGCCCGACTTGCTTCCGAGCGATATCACCGGGACCGAGATTTACCAGCCCGAATTGAAGGACCCTTTTGTGTTTCAACGCGGCCCCATCTTCAGCAACCTCATTTTAGCCGATGAAATCAACCGATCTCCGGCGAAAGTTCAATCTGCCCTGCTGGAAGCCATGGAGGAACGCCAAGTTTCGGTTGCCGGCAAGACCTATCCTATGGAACCACTCTTCTTGGTCATGGCGACACAAAACCCGGTGGAACAAGAAGGAACCTACCCACTGCCCGAGGCTCAAATGGATCGTTTTCTCATGCATGTGGTCATTGATTATCCGGACGATAAGGCTGAGTTGGCCATCATGAAACTAAATCGAGAAGAGCACCATGGCGGTGGTGCAAAGAACGATGAGAAAATTTCGGCTCAGGTCATTTTTGATGCTCGTGCCGAAATTGCCCAAATCAACAGCAGTGAGGCTTCGGATCGATACATCGTAGATTTAGTTGCCGCCACGCGCAGACCGGAAAAGTACAGCGACGAACTGGCGGGATGGATTGATTTTGGCGCAAGTCCAAGAGGGAGCATAGCCTTGGATCGTGCGTCTCGGACACATGCGTGGATGAGAGGAAGCGCGCAGGTGGAACCGGACGATATTCGTTCGGTAGTTCACGAATGCCTTCGTCATCGAATCATTCTGAGCTATGATGCAGAGGCCGAAGGAAAAAGTGCCGATGATGTCCTCAATGAAATACTCAAGCAGGTTGCCGTAATCGCCTAAGTCCATGTCCAGCTCTGACCCTTCCGTTTTTCTTTCTCTTCCCGATCTTCTTCGGCTCGAGCATGAAGCCATAGGTTTTAGCCTACTCGCTCGAAAGCAGCGTGTACGTTCATTGCTCGGAGGAAGACATGCATCCAAACTTCGGGGACGCGGTTTGGACTTTGAGGAAGTACGAGCCTACGTTCAAGGGGATGATATCCGGAATATTGATTGGAAAGTAACGGCGAGAACGCGACAAACGCATACTCGGGTGTACAGTGAGGAAAAGGAGAAACCCGCCTTGATCATTGTTGACCAATCCAAATCCATGTTCTTTGGCTCTTCATTTAAAACCAAGGCTGCAATAGCAGGTGAGTTGGCAGCAATGGCCGCTTTTAGGGTGCTTAAGCAAGGTGACCGCGTAGGCGGAGTCGTTCTTTCTGACGACGCAGCTGACGTTGTCTATCCAAAGCGAGACCGCAGAAATATCTTGCGCTTTCTGGAGCGTATTGTCGATCGAAATGTAGCGTTGGCAGAAAGTGAACCAGGGGATTTTGAAGGCTCTCTTGGTAAGATGCTGGCACGAATCAACAACCTCGTCACGCATGATTTTCTCATCATCGTCATCAGTGATTTTCATCGATACAACCCTCGTGTTCTTCAAGCCCTTCAGCGAATGGGGCGCAAAAATGACGTGCTCGTAGCGAAGGTCATGGACCCTATGGAGCGAGAGCTGCCGCCGCTAAGGTTCACAGCCGGAAGCGCTCTACACGACGCTTCGCCCGAAGTGCACCAGGCCGTATTCAATGGACAAAACCGGAATCTTCTCGAGTCTTGGCGTAAAGAGTTTGACCGGGAAATGCAATCCTTCGAATCTGATCTAAAGAAGCACCACATTCCTTTTTTCACCGTTTCCACCGCCATACCAACGGTAGACCAGCTGGCTGAAATCTTCAAAAGCAGGAACAGCTAATGGACACTTGGACCACCCCAACATTGATAGAGCCCGATCGAATAGCATTTACTTTTGATGCGCCCGGATGGAAGGTTGTAGGTATAATCCTCCTTATTTCATTGTCACTTCTTATTTACCGTCAGTGGCGCTCCTATTTGAGAAACGCTTACCGCAGAAAAGCGCTGCTTCAAATGAAGGAGTTGGCTCCGGGAAGGGATGGTTGGATGACCATGTGGATTCTTACACGTCAAGTGGCTATCCATCGATTCGGAAGAGAGAGAACAGCATCCTTAAAAGGTTTGGCTTGGCTATCCTTTCTAGAAAAAACGGGTAAAAACGTTAACCTGATGGCTCATTCCACAGCCATTCATCAGGGTATATACGGAGCCGAATTACCCTCCGAGCCCACCGCACGGGCCGTTCTTCAAGAACTCATTCAATGGATCAAGAGTCATGAATGAGGTATTCGAATTCGCTTGGCCTTGGGCCTTCACGCTGCTCGCGCTGCCTTTTCTCGTTGCTCGGGGACTACCTCCAGTGCGTTTGAGAGGTCCGTCCTTGAATCTTCCGTCTTTTTATAAAGTCTCAAAAACATACGGAGCACAGCCGCGTAAAGCCGCTGAAGTAAAACGAAGGTCTGTCTTCTCATGGCTAATCCTCTACGTAATCTGGGGCTGTACAGTTACGGCAATCGCAGGACCTCAATTCATTGCTCAACCAGAACTAAAGGTCAAAACAACCAGAAACTTTCTCATCGTAGCGGATATCAGCTTCAGCATGGCGCAAAAAGATTGGAAAGTTGAAGGTTCTTCCACAACCCGATGGGAGGCGCTCAAAAGAGTCATGAAGGACTTCATTGAAGAGCGTACGGGAGATCGAATGGGCTTGCTTTTCTTTGGAACAAATGCCTACATCCAAGCGCCATTTACAACTGATTTACAAACGGTTAATCAACTGTTGGACGAAGCCGACGTCGGGATGGCTGGGCAAATGACACATATTGGAAAGGCCGTAGTCAAAGGAATTGAATTGTTTGATCGAGATACCCTTGAGGCCAAAGTCATGTTGGTTCTAACAGATGGTATAGACGCCGGAACGGAGATCATGCCGTTAGATGCGGCTCAGATGGCTCTTGAAGATTCCATTGTCATCTATACCGTTGGGATTGGGAAGCCAGACAACACGGGACAGGGACTGGATGAACGAACACTTCAGGACATAGCCGAGCTCACCAACGGGAGATACTTCCGAGCAGAGGACGCAGAGGACCTGGAGAGAATTTACGAGGAAATTGATCTACTCGAGCCCATGGAATTTGAAGAAGAGGAGCAAAGGCCCATCACCTTGCTCTACATGTATCCGCTTGGGCTTGCGTTGATCCTCTTGTTAACGTCCACGTTTATAGCACAGTTCTGGAAAAGGATGGGTAGTGTCAAATCTAATTCCAAAGGAAATGCTTGATTTGGTAGGATTCTCACAGTTCCACTTTTTACGTCCCCAGGCCTTCTGGCTGATGGTTCCCTGGATCTTTATTGGCGTGCTCCTTCTACTCGAACGAAGTGACCGCATTCGTTGGGCCAAAGCCATTGCCCCACATCTCAGGCCCTTCATGATTTCCGAAGGCCAAAGACGTCAGGCCAACGTTGTGATGTTTACGAGCTACATCACCATGATGCTCGGTATTCTTGCCCTCGCTGGACCTACTTGGGAAAAAGCGGAGGTTCCTGGACGCACACTCAAAACTCCAGTTGTGGTAGTGCTAGAGCTGACTCCGGAGATGGAGAAGACGGATATTGCACCTTCTCGAGTGGAGCAAGCGCTATTCAAAATCAGAGACTTTCTGGCTCTAAATCCCAGAGCCCAAGTAGCCTTAATTGTTTTCAGCGGCAGCGCACATACCGTTGTGCCCTTAACGACGGACTACGACATACACCTGGAGCATCTTATGGGACTGTCCCCAGATGTGATGCCCGTAGAAGGCAGAGTCTTATCGGATGCATTAACACTTGCGGATTCGACGGCGCGAAGAACAGAAGCCCCTGGATTTATATGGATCCTTGGAACTGTTCCTATTGCCGAGGAAATCGCATACATGAGTGTTTTCTGTGACACTTCAGATCAGGCCATCCGCTATTCCCAAGTCTCAAGTTCTCCCCATGGAGAACTGGGAAAGGCCGGTTTCGAATTCCTACCGTTGACCCTGGACAATAGTGATATTGAGCAACTAAATAAAGAGGTATTCGATCAACTCGACTACACGGAAGATACAGAACGATCAGAAGAGAATTGGACGGATAAAGGACCACTACTATTGATTCCTTTTGCTCTCCTCCTGCTACTATGGTTCCGACGAGGCTGGGTGATTTTCCTTTTAATCTTCACAACCTCTTGTACATCAGATTCAGCAAACTGGTGGTTCACGCCTGACTACCAAGGCCAACGATTGAGTGAGAAGGAGCGGTACACAGATGCAGCTCGACTATATACCGATCCTTTAAGGAAAGGGGTGGCCTACTTTAAAAGTGGAGATTTTGAATCTGCCATTTCAGCATTTAAAAGGGATACGACGAGCATGGGGCAATTCAATTTAGGCGTAGCCTATTATGAAAATGGGGATACCCTGGCTGCTCTTATGGCCTTTGGTGAAGCCTACGCTCAAGACTCTTCAATGAATCAGGCAAAACAGTGGCAAGATCAATTGCAACAAATCATTGGATCTCAGCAAGACATCGACCCTTCTGAAGCGAGCGAAAACAACGATCCTGAGCGCGCACAAAACATGCAGAATCAGGACATGGAGGACCTTGGCGGCGGCGGTCAAGAGGCGACCGAGGAAGACATGCAACGAGAACGCAAAGAAGAAACCGTCTCCACCGATGTTCGAAAGGGCAAGGAGTTAGAAGAAGTTCCAGATGATATAGAGATTGGAAATGAGCCGGTCTCCAGTAAAGTCCTGATGCGTCGAACGGACGACGACCCACAGCTTTTTCTCAAGCGAAAATTCGCCTATCAGTGGAAGAAAAAACAAGCGAAAAAGTGATGTCTAGAGTTCTACATATTGGACTCATACTCGGAATGTTGATTTCCTCGGCACCATTTCTAAATGGTCAAAAACTCTGGGCTGAAGTAGAAGTTGACAAGAACTCGGTCTATGTTGGGGAGCCTGTACAAGTTTCCATCACCGTTTATACCTCGACTTGGTTTACCAGGGGTATAGATTTAGGTAATCTAAGAGTTGAAAACGCCTTTACGGTTTATTTTAGACCCGTAAGTACCACCAAAACCGATGCTGGAAATACGTACGCCGGCGTCCAGCTGATCTATAAGGTCTTTCCTTACACACAGAAGGATCTCCTTTTTCCTGAATTAAATATTCAAGTGGAAAGCCCTGAAGAAGGAGGATACAGAGGAATTACTCAAAACGTACGATCCAAGGCCGTTCGGATCAGGGTGAAGCCAGCTCCTGCAACGCTCGAGTCCGAGGATTGGCTGGTTACACCAGGACTTCGAGTGTCCGAAACTTATTCTAAGTCCTTGAATGACATTCGCGTAGGCGACGTTGTCGAACGCAGTGTCGTCCGCAATGCTGATGAGACCGTTGCCGATCTAATCCCCCCGATTTCGTGGGATAGTGTTGATGGGACACGCATGTACCTTCAACGTCCGTCAGTGGAAAACATAAAAGGCCGAACTCAATTCAGCGCTCGACGTACGGATCGTGTGCAGTATCTTTTTGAAGACGAGGGGGAAGTCGATTTTCCGGAACAAGTTCTCTACTGGTTCCACCCGAGTCGTCAAAAACTTTTTAAAAAAACACTTCCCTCACACACCGTCTACGTAGCCGCCAATCCCGATCTCGGCATGTTACAAACCATTCGGGATTCCCTTTCGCTAATGGAAAGCACAGACTCCATGGAGTCGATTGAAGGAGGAGGCAAGAAGTCTTGGACGCAATGGTTAATACTGGCTGTGGCCGGTACTTCAGTATTCTTCTTTGCATTTGTAATTTACCGAAGAGTTCCCATTTGGAGGGCGAATAGAAGCGAAAGAAGAACTCGTTATTTTAAGTCCGAATCCTATGCTTTTAAGCAGGTCCTCCACTTCGCAAAAAATCCCGATTCCAAAGAGCACGCCAACGCCGTATATCATTGGCTCGACACATTACCTCTCCACTCTCCTACCTTGGAAGCAGCATTTAATCAGGGTAATCAACCCCCCAGGACCTTAGTCGAAATGAATCCAAGCGCTTGGCGATCGCTCCGCAAAGCGCTGGATGAAAATAGGGCATCCAAAACCTCAGATTGGATTAATCCTTGAAGCTCGCGCATATCTTACTTAACTTACTATCGAATTAAAATCAAATAAACTGCTATGAAAAAAGGCCTTTTACTCTTTAGCTTTTTCTGTTTCCTTTTCGCATCTGGACAGGATAAGCCTAATATTCTTGTGATTTGGGGAGACGATATTGGCTGGGGAAACATCAGTGCCTATAACCACGGCATGATGGGTTACCAAACACCAAACATCGATCGGATTGCTAAGGAAGGTGCATTGTTTACAGATTGGTACGCTCAGCAATCCTGTACAGCGGGGCGAGCAGCCTTTATTCTCGGCCAGCATCCTTTTCGTAGTGGGTTACTCACCATCGGAATGCCGGGGTCAGAACAAGGTATTCAAGATGAGAATCAGCCGACCATCGCTGAGCTTCTGGCCAATCACGGTTATACAAGTGGGCAGTTTGGCAAGAATCATTTGGGAGACCGAGACAATCACCTCCCTACGAACCACGGCTTCGATGAGTTCTACGGGAACCTCTACCATTTGAATGCCGAAGAAGAACCTGAGACTTATTACTATCCTAAGGACCCTGAATTCCACAAAAAATTTGGACCCCGTGGTGTCCTTCACTCCTATGCGGATGGGAAGATTGAGGATACAGGCCCCATGACACGGAAGCGCATGGAAACGGCTGATGATGAATTCACGGATGCGGCTATCGCATTTATCGAGAAAGCTCACGCAGACGGCAAGCCCTTCTTCGTTTGGCTCAGTGCTACTCGAATGCACGTATGGACACATTTAAAAGAGGAGAGTGTTGGTGTGACCGGAATCGGCTTGTATCCCGATGGTATGGTCGAACACGACAAGCAAATTGGAAGAGTACTCGCCAAATTGGAAGAATTGGGCATTATTGACAACACGATCATCATGTACTCCACGGATAATGGAGCGGAAAAGTTCACTTGGCCTGATGGAGGCTCCACACCTTTTGCCGGAGAAAAAGGATCCACTTGGGAAGGAGGTTTCCGTGTTCCTTGCGCCATTCGATGGCCTGGAGTCATTGAGCCCGGAACCATTTACAATGATATTTTCTCTCATGAAGATATGATGCCGACCCTCTTGGCAGCTGCCGGAGAAGACGACGTTAAAGAAAGTCTCTTGAATGGTCACAAAGCCGATGGAAAGACGTTTAAATGTCACCTTGACGGCTATAACTTACTCCCCTACTTTGAAGGAAAAGAGGAAGAGTCTCCTCGACGCGAAATCTACTACTTCGATGCGATTGGCAACTTAAATGCCATCCGCTATAACAATTGGAAGCTACATTTTGCGATTATGGAAGGATCTATCAACGAGGCTTATCGGAAGACTCCAGCCTGGCCAATTGTCATTAATTTGCGTGCAGACCCTTATGAGGTGTCTTGGAAATCAGCACTGTATACCCGATGGTACGGAGACAACATGTGGTTGTTTGTCCCAGCCCAAGCGCTAACAGCTCAGTTCCTTCAAACATTCCAAGATTACCCACCAGTAATGGGAAGCTCATTGAGTATTGACAAGGTGGTTCAAAGCATGACTGCGCACCCGAAAGGGCAGTAGAAAACCAGAATATATGTGATTTAAGGCCGTTCCATTTTAGCATGGGCGGCCTTTATCATTTCTTCATAAAACAACCGCCACCCTTTCCACAATGGACCTTCGCAAGCGGATTCATTGTGCCATAGCGAGATGAACGTTCCTCCTACTGCAGCAACGTGATCCATTACAGGTAGGACCTCTTTAAGTGCTTGTTCCGGCCCTAGCCCTTGATAGAACTTCAGTGTACCTTCCATCACAGCAAAAGGATGAAGGCGCAATGGAGTCATGAACTCGAGGTCCAAGTCATAAAAGTAATATGTGGAACAAGTACCTGCGCGAAAACCTATTTCTGAAGCATAGCCCATGGTGTAGTCATCGGTTATATCCAAGTCGATGAGATTCCTGTATGTTTCGGGAACGGTAAGCTTCAGGAAATGCTGTCGGCTTCTGGTTACATCGCGATGAATGATCCCTTCAAGTCTTTGGACCTCTGAAGTCAGCTTGGTCTTTTTTCTATTGCTCCCATAGCTCGGGTGAATACCGACTTGGGCGTAATCCGCTATGTCTTTGATCAGATTGCGAAATCGGTTGTTTGTATAGGGTACGTTTTTATCGTTCAAACCGTAATCCGCCAAAAGGAAGAAATAGATAGTCTCAAGACTGTACTCCTTCTGGATTCTTTTCAAATAAGCAAACGTGTCATAGGGATCAGAACGGAGACCCGCTAATACGCTAAGTCTCGCCCACATACTTCTTCCATCTAACTGAGTAAATGCACGAAGAAAGCCTCCAAGGGAGCGCATTAGACCTTTACCCCGATAGGCATAGGCGTTGTCTACGTCAATGGTATTGACGAATTGAAATTTCCGAATCGGCCATTGAAATTCTGGGAATCGCTCCACAAGGAGATCTTGAATAGCCAAGGCCCATTCATCGACCACTGGGCGCTGAAGGAATCCTCCTCTGTGCGCTACACTGGACTCCGCTGAAAAACGCTCGTGTTTGTCCTTGATATGCGGGAGATATTCCTCGTATCGAGACAGTAAATAAAAGGACGCTGCGAAAGGGTCAAAGGGCAAAGCAGAGGGTTCAGGGACACTAAAGAATGACACCAACCCTTCGAATTCATCTACCTTGAGTTCCCATTCGTTGATTCCACTTTCAAACAAGAGACTGGAGTTGCGAAAATGAAGCTCCTTTCCAAGAGCCCTAGGCGCATAGCTCATTTTGGGTCCCTTGTGTTCAATGAACTCATTGATCTCGGTAGTCAATTCGACAGGTACACCCAAGACCTGTTGAAAGATCTGCTTAAAAGCATAGACGACTCTGGGGGTTTTCTTGTATGTATATACCAGGATCATCCGTAAGTAGACCAAATAAGTTCTGCTATTCTTTCCGCAGCTTTTCCGTTGCCGAAAGCCCCATCTAAATCGCGGGTATGGCCGTCTTTTAGTAGCTCCTGCCAGTTTTGCGCCAAGAGATCGACATCGCAATCGACCAAATGGGCGAATGAGCTCTCAACCAATTCATTCCACTCCGTTTCCGTCCTTAGGATGATGCTCGGTGTACCAAAAAAGAAGGCTTCTTTCGGAATCCCTCCAGAATCGGTAACGACAAATCGAGCATGCTTCTCGAGTGCCAATGTTTCAAAGTATGAGGTAGGAGAAACGAACTTGAAATACTCGTGATCGCGGATGAGCGGCCAAAATTCCGGAAAGTGAATATCAATGGCCGTACGGGTTCTCGGGTGACAGGGGAAATAGACCACTGTTTGAGTTTGCTCCGCTAACTCTAGTATTGTTTTAAGCAATATATGGAGTCGGCCAGGCTCATCCGTGTTCTGAGCTCTATGAAGTGTGAAGAGAACGAAATTTTTCGAAGACAGACCCTCGGGTAGCGATCCTTTGTCTGCAAAGTACATGGCATTATCGTACATCACATCTCCAGTTAAAACAACACTCGGGTTTACTGGGGAAGGATGCCCTTCTTCCAAGTGAGTAATTCCTTCCGCTTTCAATTGTTCTACCGCTTTTGGAACTGGACAAGCAAGTATGCTGCTTAAATGATCCGTTAGATGACGGTTTACTTCTTCGGGCATAGACCGGTTGTACGAGCGAAGACCCGCTTCTACATGAAGTACAGGAATTTCCCAATCGCTAGCAGCCAGGGCGCCGGCTAGAGTTGTATTCGTATCCCCATAGACAAGCACAACATCTGGTCGATCGGCTTCCCATAATTTGTGCAATTCCATGGTAATCCGCGCTGTTTGAACAGCAGGGCGACCTTGACTCACCCCAAGATTGTACTTGGGCTCTTGCAACTCCAATTCGCGAAAAAATGAAGCGGACATATTGTCGTCATAGTGCTGGCCGCTGTGAATGATTGATTCTTCAATTCGGCCAGAGTAATCTCTACGCAGTACTCGGTCTAGTGCCGAGGCTTTTATAAACTGAGGGCGAGCGCCAACAACTGTATGGAGTTTGAGCATGGCTTAAAGTTGCTGTTCATCAGCAAAGCTATAATATTCTCGCTCAGTGATGATCAAATGATCCAAGACCTTAATATCCATCAGTTTACCCGCTTCTTTTACGCGAGATGTGAGTTGAAGATCCGCTGTACTGGGAACCTTGTTGCCACTGGGATGGTTATGTGCCATGATCAATGAAGTGGCTCCATGCGCAAAGGCCTCTTTGAAAAGGACCCTTAAATCCACAACGGTTCCGCTTATACCTCCTTTGCTTATCGAGGTTTTCTTGAGCACCTTGTTGGCATTGTTAAGGTAGACCACCCAAAACTCTTCATGGTTTAGATCTGCCAATTGGGGCTTTAGCATCTCATAGGCCTCCTTGCTACAATGAATGGTGCTTTTTATTTGAGCCTGCTCACCTTCTCTTCTTCGTCCTAATTCTATTGCGGCCAATAGTCGAATGGATTTAACCAGCCCCATGCCGCGTACCGTAATCAATCGGTCTTGATCAAGCCTTCCTAAATCGTACAGATTTTCCTGGGTCAGGGCAAGAATACGCTTGGCCAATTCAAGCGCATTTTCCGACGAAGTGCCCGAACCTAATAGAAGAGCAATCAATTCCGCATTGCTCAAATAAGCTCGCCCCCAATTCAAGAACTTCTCCCTTGGCCGTTCCTCCGGAAGCCAGGAATTCTGTTTCTTTTCTGGTCGTTGATCCATGCTACGAATCAAGCTCGGTCAAAGGACAGCGACAAGAACGAATCTGACATTTTTAGAACTTGCTTGGGGGTCTGGATTTAAGCGCTCAAATGCTTAAGTTCGATAGTCCATATGCAACTGATTCGATCAAAAATCCTCCTATCGCTCACTCTCCTGGCTTTCAGCACATTGGGTTGGTCCCAAACGCTTTGGCCAGCGGACCATATACGCGAAGATCTAAACGCCCTTGTTCAGGGCATGTATACCTACCATCCGGGACTGGAGAAATACAACCCTCGTTTTGCCGTTGAAGCCGAGCGAATTCAAGCCAACATGGCCGGCGAGCGAACTCCTCTTGAATTTTTTAGAGCCGTAAATCAAATTATCGCTCTTGGAAACGAGGGGCACTACGCCGTTGGGAATTGGGGCGACACAATTCACAGCGGAATTCCTGGAAACACTGCTTCGTACATGCCTATTTCCGTGAAGATCATTGAAGGACGCATTTTCGTCTGGATTGATCTCTCCGATGCAGGTGAGCTTGAAAGAGGTGAAGAGATTCTATCCATCAATGGGCAATCAACACAACGCATACTGGAACAGCTCTATCGTTGTACTCCTGGAGATGGGAATATTCAAACCTATTTAGACCGAACATTGGAAGGGGGTTTTAATTGGCGATATCATTTGAATATAGAGCAATCGAACTCTTATGAACTGAGCCTGCGTTCACCAAAAAGCGGTAGTCGGGTGGTAGTCCTAAAAGCGCTGACTAAAGAGAAGCAGTTTGAAAACTACTATTTGCGAAACAAGAAATCAACGGGTGAGGATCCATCGGTATTCGAATTTGATATTGATGGTGATGTAGCGCAGTTGAAAATGAGAAGTTTTTCGCGAGGGCGAATGGAAGCAGCAGACTTGAAAGCAAAGAAATACTACAAGACCGTTTTTAAGGAGATTCAAGAAAAAGAAGTTGAAACCTTAATCATTGATCTACGCGGAAATATGGGCGGAAAAAAAGAATTTGCCAGTGAAATGGTCCCATATATCCTGCAAAATCCGACCGCTTCCGATTTGCTCTTCAACTCCGTGTCTTGGGAAGGCAAAACCCGCAAACACAAAGTGCCTAAAGCTTCAAAACACAGCTTTAAAGGAAACGTGTACGTATTAATCAACGGACATACCTTCTCTGCAGGTAGTACACTTGCTCGTTATTTGAAAGAGTACTCCAACGCGGTCATTATCGGTGAAGAGTCGGGTAGCCGATATGAAGGGTATGTAGCAGGGTCAAAACAGTACATAACGCTTCCTCATTCCGGGTTGGAAATTGGAATTCCGCGGTATTTAAACGAATACGCCTCATCTTCAAAACAACCGACAAGCAACCAAGGTGTGATCCCCAATTACGTGGTATACCCGCAAATGGAAGATTACCTTGACCAACGTGATCCAGTAATCGAATTACTTGAAGGATTGCTGGATGAACAGAATTCACAAGAATCACAAGAATGAGTTATACCCCTAAAGACCTTCGGATTTTTGAAACCCTATCAGAAGTTCCTGATTCCGAACTGCAGTGGTTAATAGACCACTGTGAGATCCAGGAGTACGAGGAAGGCACAAAGATGTTTGCTCCAGATGACGCGGCCGACTTTATGTACCTCATCATGGAAGGTGAGGCTTTATTCTACATCATGCAAAATGGCGAACGTCGCGATTTTGGAACCTCGGGAGCTGGTGTGATTACAGGATTACTCCCCTATTCCCGCATGAAGGTTGCTCGGGGAAATGGCGTGGCGCTTAAACGGATCAAAGCCTTGGTTTTACACCGTTCGCAAATGCGCCAGCTCACTGTAGATTGCCCGGAGACGACCGCTGCGCTGGTCCAACAGATGACCACTCGGGTACGTGATTTTACGAGTCGGCAGCAACAAGTGGATAAACTGGCCGCACTGGGCAAACTATCCGCCGGGCTGGCACATGAATTAAATAATCCCGCCTCTGCAATTGTCCGTTCTGCTGATTTTCTCAAAGAACACCTCGGGCATGTTCCTGATCGTTTTAAGAAGGTCATTTCCATGAGGCTCAATGATGCCTCTATTGACTCCGTAAACGGTTTGGCTAGTGCTAAAATAGAAGCTGGAGTACGGGATTTTGGAATGATGGAACGGGCCGACAAGGAAGACGAACTCTTGGACTGGCTGGACGATCACGACATCGATTATGGGGATGACTGGGTAGAACAGCTCGTGGAATACGGTGTGACCGCGGACGAACTTGAAGAAATTTGTCAGGCGACGGGATCGGAAGCACTTGGGCCTACCCTCGGGTGGCTTGTTAATGTGCTCACAACCGAGCGCATTGTAGAAGAGATCAAAGAGGCCTCCTCCCGAATTAGCGATCTGGTTCAGTCCGTTAAGAACTACAGTTACATGGATCGGAGCACGGACAAGCAGTCAGTTTCGCCCCTTGAAGGTCTGAGAAACACCATGCGGATGCTGGAGCACAAAGCCCGAAAAAACCAGGTCGTATTCGACGAAGATTTTGACGAGCAAACGGGTGAAGTTCGGATGTATCCGTCCGAGATGAATCAGGTCTGGACCAACATCATTGACAATGCCCTGGATGCCTTGGAAGAGTCTGAGGACAGCGTCATTACCATCAAAACCGAACGCAAATCCAAGAACCTTGTCGTCTCCATTATTGACAATGGACCGGGCATCCCGGAAGATGTTCAAGAGGAAATCTTCAGCCCTTTCTTTACGACCAAAGAAATGGGAAAAGGAACAGGGCTCGGCCTGGATGTAGTAAAGAGAATTATTGACCAACACGGAGGGTTCATTGAATTACTTTCCCAACCGGGAAGAACTGAATTCAGAATCACCTTACCTACGGAATAATGGATAAGAAACCCATCATATTCAGTATTGATGATGACCCTCAGGTACTGAGGGCCATAAATCGAGACCTAAGAGCGGAATTCCGAAAGGAATACCGCGTAATGAATACGCCATCGGCCCGTGAGGGCCTTCAGGCTCTAGAAGAGCTTAAAAAGAATGGGGAAACCGTTGCCCTATTCCTCTCCGACCAACGCATGCCTGAAATGCTTGGAGTTGAGTTTTTGGAACTCGCAAAGAAGATTTACCCAGCGGCGAAGCGGGTATTACTTACTGCTTATTCCGATACGGATGCGGCCATCAAGGCCATTAACGACGTGCAATTGGACTATTATCTACTCAAGCCATGGGATCCACCGAGCGAGAAACTCTACCCTGTTATACACGACTTGCTTGAGGATTGGTGGGCGCAGTACGTTCCAGAATTTCACGGAGCAAGGTTAATCGGATACCAATACAGTCCACTGAGTCATGAAATCAAGGATTTCTTAGCGGGGAACCTAATTCCGTACGAGTGGATTGAATTTGAAAACACGGAACGCAGCGGGCCGTATCAAGAGCAATTCGGCATTGACGGACCGGACCTTCCCGTCTTGGTTACGGAGGATGGAGAAGCCCTGAAAAAGCCTAGTGTGCAAGAAGTTGCCCGTGCCTTGGGTATGAGTCAGACCGCAAGCGAGAAGCCTTACGACGTAGTGATCATTGGCGCGGGACCTGCTGGGCTAGCTGCAGGTGTTTATGGAGGTTCAGAAGGATTGACTACAGCTTTAGTGGAACGAAGAGCCCCCGGCGGGCAGGCGGGAACATCGAGCCGTATAGAGAATTACCTGGGCTTCCCCAATGGACTAAGTGGTGCCGACCTAGCGCGCCGGGCCATTACCCAAGCCACCCGCTTCGGTATTGAGTTCCTATCCCCCGCTGAAGTACATCAGATTGAGCGTGTTGATCCTTATAAAATCCTGACCCTCAAGGACGGAACCGAGTTGAAAGCCAGGGCTGTGGTCATTACTACAGGTGTTGACTACCGCAAACTGGAGGCGCCTGGCATGAATCAGTTTACCGGAGCTGGAATCTACTACGGCGCGGCAACAACAGAAGCTTCGGCCTGTAAAAATGGAGATGTGTACATCGTGGGAGGCGGAAATTCCGCTGGTCAAGGCGCGGTCTATCTCAGCAAGTTTGCCCGGAAGGTATTCATCTGTGTACGCCGTGAGGATTTGAGTACGACCATGTCGCAGTACTTGATCGATCAAATCGACAGCATCGAAAATATCGAAGTACACGGGGAGACAGAAATCGCGGAGGCCCACGGCGCCGATCGACTCGAGGAAGTGACCCTCAGAAGCAAGTCATCGGGCGAAACCAGAAAGGCACCCGCTACAGCCCTCTTTATTTTTATCGGAGCAAAACCTTATACCGAATGGTTGCCTGGAGACTACATGCGTGACCCGAAGGGATTCCTTTTAACGGGACGCGATTTGGTACTCCAAGAGGACTTCCGCAAGGAGTGGCCGCTCGAGCGAGACCCCTTCACCCTGGAAACTTCAGTTCCCGGCGTGTTCGCTGCAGGCGATGTGCGCAGCGGAGCCATGAACCGAGTAGCCTCAGCCGTCGGAGAAGGAGCGATGAGTATAAGCTTGGTACATCAATACCTGAGCGAAAATTAAATGATGATCGACCGATTTAACCAAGTCCGAGCCTACACAGAGCAGCTGTGTCAACCTTTGGAAATTGAGGACTATGTGCCGCAAGCCGTTGTGGACGTGAGTCCCCCAAAATGGCACTTAGCCCATACCACGTGGTTCTTTGAAACCTTCATCCTCAAAGCTCACCAACCGGACTACAAAGAATTTCACCCGCGCTACAGCTTCTTGTTCAACAGCTATTACGAGAGCGTGGGTGACCGGGTACTGCGCGACCGTCGTGGGCACATGAGCCGACCGACCGTTCAGGAAGTCTACGCCTATCGATCGCACGTCAACGAAGCCATGAATCGCTTTGCCGAAGACCACGGCTTTGAGGGCCTTGAAGACACTTTGGAGCTGGGGCTTCAGCACGAACAGCAGCATCAGGAGCTCTTGATCACGGACCTCAAGTACATGCTGGCGCATAATCCCCTGTTTCCTGCCTACGACCCTGAGAATGATTGGGAACGAAATTTTTCTGCGCCTCACGGCGCGATGATTGACTTACCCGAGGGTTTATATGATATCGGTTATAACGGCCCCGGTTTTTCGTTTGACAATGAGCACGGTCGCCACAAGGTCTACCTCGAGGGAACTCGAATTCATGCAGACTACGTTACCAATGCGGATTACCTCGCTTTCATGGAAGACGGAGGCTACGGCGACTTTCGTCATTGGCTGAGCGAAGCTTGGGGGTCGGTGCAATCCGAGGGATGGAAAGCTCCCTTGTATTGGCATGAGATCGATGGTGCCTGGCACCAGTATCGACTGGATGGACTACATCCCATCGAGCCGCAGGCTCCGGTCCATCATCTGAGTTATTTTGAGGCTGAGGCCTACGCTACGTGGGCTGGGAAACGCTTGCTCACGGAATTTGAGCACGAGGTAGTCGCGGATCGACTGAACACTGGAAAGCTCTGGGAGTGGACGGGAAGTGCTTACCTACCCTATCCGCGATTTGAGACGGCCCCAGGGGCCATTGGAGAGTACAATGGCAAATTCATGATTAACCAAATGGTCCTTCGCGGGGGTTCCTTGGCCTCTCCTCCAGGACATGTCGACCGCCCGACGTATCGAAACTTTTTTCATCCGCATCTTCGTTGGCAGTTCAACGGAATCCGACTGGCTGAAAAATAAAGCCTGCAGAATCGAAAACCATGTCTACGACGATCAAAACCAAAACCATGTCCACCTTTGCCGAAGATGTTCGAGCAGGACTTCGTTCCGAAGAAAAGCACCTTTCTTCCAAGTACTTTTACGACAAGCGAGGGAGTGAGATTTTTCAGGCCATTATGCGCATGCCTTCGTACTACCTGACGGATAGTGAGTTTGAAATTTTCGAGACCAACAAGGAGGCTATACTTCAGCATTTTGATCCCGGTTCTGGGCCCTTTAACCTCGTGGAGTTTGGTGCTGGGGACGGGCTTAAAACAAAAGTCCTACTTGAGCACTTTCTCAAGCGCAAAGCGGACTTTACCTACGCTCCTATTGATATCTCTAAGTCTGCATTAGACAAGCTAGAGCAAGATTTGTGCGAGCGATGGCCTGCATTAAATGTGCATTCGCTCCACAACGACTATTTCAGTGGCCTAGATGTGTTGCGCCGTGACGATACCCGAAACATTGTCCTCTTTCTCGGTTCCAACTTGGGTAATTTCGACGTTGCGTCGGCGGACGGTTTCCTTGCCGAGCTTCGTGCTCACTTGGACACCGGTGACGGCCTCCTTATAGGGCTAGACCTACAGAAAGACCCTTCTGTGATCCTTCGCGCCTACGACGACCCAGAAGGAATCACCAAGGCCTTTAATCTAAATCTACTGGAGCGCATCAATCGAGAACTCGGTGGACACTTTGATCCCATGAAATTTGACTTCTACTGCAACTATTCACCGGAATCGGGAGAAGTGCGGTCCTATTTAGTCAGTAAGGTGAAACAGAGTGTCAGAATCGATGCCCTCGAAGAGTCCTTTGATTTTCAGCAGTGGGAGATCATTCACACTGAGATCAGCCGGAAGTTCAGGCTGGATCGCCTTCCGGAACTCGCTCGTCGGAACGGCTTTGAACACGTGGGGAATACGTTCGACTGCAAGCATTACTTCGTCAACAGCTACTGGAAAGCGGTTTAAGGCGCCCCTCTGCAGTCCATTCCCCTATCCAGACAATTACTTGGCAAAGGCCTATAATCGGCCCGTAGGGCCATAAAAAAAGCCCCGCTAAAGCGAGGCTTCTTTATTCTATCCGTGATGGGCTTACGCGTTTGCGATTTGCTGCATCATACCGCTTTTTAAGTTCGCGGCTTTTTTCTTGTGGATCACGTTGTTCTTCGCCAAGCGATCAATCATGCTTGCGATTGCTGGGTAACGATCTTCCATTTGTTTCTTTTCGGTCATCGCGCGAAACTCACGAAGTGCGTTACGCATCGTCTTGTGGTAGTAACGATTGCGCAAACGACGGGTTTCCGTGCTGCGAATTCTCTTAAGTGCTGACTTGTGATTAGCCATAATATCTCAACTATATTCTTTGTAGCCCGTAGGGGATTCGAACCCCTGCTACCAGGATGAAAACCTGGCGTCCTAACCCCTAGACGAACGGGCCTTGTTGTTAAGGGAGTGCAAATGTAATGCACTTTTTATTTTTCACAAAGACTTTTGAGAAAAATCATCAATATGCCTTGGCAAAGACAACGCGTCTTTTCGACGCCGCCCCAGTCAAGATGCACTTCCCTTCCTCTTCCGGCGCCTCCATTGGGATACAGCGGATTGTCGCCTTGGTCATTTCCTTGATTTTCTCTTCGGTTTCAGGCGTCCCATCCCAATGAGCATATACGAATCCGCCTTTGTTTTCAATAAGGTCAGTGAACTCCTCCCAGGTATCCGCTCTGTGCGTATTATCGTCCCGATAAGTCAGGGCCTTATCGAATAAGTTCTTCTGAATGGCTTCCAGTAAATGGTCCACCTTATTGGCAATATCGCTTTGTTGCAGGAACTCTTTCTCCAAAGTATCGCGGCGCGCCAATTCAACGGTTCCGTTCTCTAAGTCACGTGGCCCCATCGCAATGCGTACAGGCACTCCTTTGAGCTCGTACTCATTGAATTTCCAACCTGGCTTATGGGTGTCGCGATCATCCAAGTGTACACGCACACCTGCAGACCGTAATTCCTTTTGAATCTCTTTCAACTTACCGACTACAGCATCGCGCTGCTCATCACTTCGGTAAATCGGAATCAGCACCACTTGATAAGGCGCCAAATTTGGAGGCAACACAAGGCCGTTGTCGTCACTGTGCGTCATGACCAAAGCACCCATCAAACGCGTACTTACACCCCATGAGGTGGCCCACACATGCTCCAACTTACCTTCTTTGCTCTGGAACTGTACGTCAAAGGCCTTGGCGAAATTCTGACCCAAGAAGTGACTCGTTCCCGCTTGAAGCGCCTTGCCGTCTTGCATCAGGGCCTCAATACAATAGGTCTCTAATGCACCCGCAAATCGCTCATTCGGACTTTTCACACCGCGCAAAACGGGAATACCCATGAACTGCTCCGCAAAGGTGGCGTAGACATCGAGCATTTGTTCCGCCTCAGCAACCGCTTCATCCTTTGTCGCATGCGCTGTATGCCCTTCTTGCCACAAGAATTCTGCTGTACGCAAGAATAAACGAGTACGCATTTCCCAGCGCACCACGTTCGCCCATTGGTTCACGAGAATCGGCAAATCGCGGTAGCTCTGTACCCACTTGCGGTAGGTGTCCCAGATGATGGTCTCCGACGTTGGGCGAACGATGAGCTCTTCTTCGAGCTTGGCTTTTTCATCCACGACTATACTCCCATCTTCTCCATTCTTCAAACGGTAGTGTGTAACCACCGCGCACTCCTTGGCAAAACCCTCCACATGGCTTGCTTCTTTACTGAAATAGGACTTCGGGATGAACAAGGGGAAATAGGCGTTCACGTGCCCTGTTTCTTTGAACATGCGATCCAATTCCGCCTGCATCTTTTCCCAGATGGCATATCCATATGGTTTGATCACCATGGATCCCCGAACCCCAGAGTTTTCTGCGAGGTCGGCCATCACCACCAATTCGTTGTACCACTTACTGTAATCGTCCGATCTTTTAGTCAGCTTGGCTGCCATAAGAGTTTGGTATAATAGTTGTATCTTATTATGTGAACCTTGAAGCCCTCAAAGGTATTAATTATTTAAGGCCAAAACGTTCGAGTATGAAAGCGAATCTCCTTATATATCCCCTGTCCTTAGTTCTTTGAGCTCTTTGCTCTTCAGCGTACCTCGCCCAAAACGGTGAGTACGATGGTGTTTACGATCCCGGCGGTGACGTCGTTGACGTTTATGCCTACGCTGAGCCAGAACCAGAATCACAAGATCCAGCGGACTTTGACTACGTCGATCCAAACTTCGACCCCAACCAAGCAAACCCTTACGAGTACAGTTCTCGAATCCGTCGTTTTCACAGCGACTCGGACTTCGGATACTACGATCCGTATCACACCAATATGGGTTGGTACGATCCTTCTCCGGGCAACTTCGGAACAAGCTTGTACAGCGATGCTTGGAATACCGGAAACTGGAACGGTTGGAACAACAATGGTTGGAACAATTCCGGATGGAACAGCAGCCTCGGATGGAACAGCTGGAGCGGCTGGAACGTGGGCCTAGGTTATTCTTGGGGTTGGGGAGGAATGAACGGGGCCTACGGCCCGATGTACGGCTACAACCCCTGGTACGGTTCGGGTTTTGGGTTCAACCCATGGAATCCATGGAGTCCTTGGAACTGCCCAGGATACTACAACTCTTTTGACGTGATGTCTCAAGTGGTTTATGCGCCAAGAGGCCAAAACAGACCTACAACAGGATACACGCAAAATGCGTACGAAGGAGCCCTAAAGCGAGGCACCATTGAAGCGCCGGTCGCCGAGGATCTAGTAGCTTCATCTGAACGCGCTTCAAGCCACACTCCGCGAACGGTCAAGAATGATCGCCCTAGAAATGTAGCCTCTGAGCGCAGTACTTCTCGCATGAATGAATTGGATGTCGTAAGCAATCGGGGCATCACAAAGACAAATGCAGATCGCATTGAAATGCGCGAAGCTCAAGCCCGAGGAAATCAGTATTACCGACAAATGGAGCAATTCCGTCGTGGAGTGAACCCATTCGAAGGACGTGGCGCTCAAACCGAGCGATCCGAAATGCCACGGTTCTTGCGCAACTTCGAGAGCTTTGTCCAAGAAGCACAGAATGGAGCGCGTGGTGATGTCAATCGAGGATGGACACCTACCCTAAATCAAAATCAAGGGCAGAACTTCAATAGAGGTAATACTAGCCCGAGCTGGAACCGCGGAAGCAATAGCGGAAGCACGCCCAGCTTTAACCGAGGCTCTTCAAGTCCGAGCTTCAACTTTGGAGGTGGTTCACGAGGAGGCAGCTCAGGTGGGTCCCGCGGTGGGAGTTCCGGAGGAGGGTCACGCGGCGGCGGAAGACGATAAATCATGAAACAGAAGGCACTTTACATATTAGCTATAATGGGAATGGTATGCTCTGGCGCCACCGCCCAGACAGCATCAGAAGCTCTTCGATATAGCTTGTTGAACTATCAAGGAACAGCGCGCTATGAAGCACTAGGAGGTGCCTTCAATGCCTTGGGAGGAGACTATAGCAGTATCCTTATCAACCCCGCCGGGGGAAGCATATACAAAACCTCTCAGTTTGAAATGACCATGGGCGTCCATACCCCTCAGTCCACTACGAACTACGGAGGGAACATGGTGACGGAATCCTCGGCAAACTTCTATGTTACGGGAGCTGGATTCGTCAAGCGCTACGAAGACGTATTTAGAACACCGAAATGGGATGACCTAACCTTAACCATCGGATACAGCAGGACCAACGACTTTAACCGCGAGCAGCTCATTGCTGGTGAAACGCAACAAACCAAGGCCCAGTACTTCGCCGACCTAGCTCAAGGAACGCACTACGAAGACTTGATCTTTACCAATCAATTTGACGCAGAACTGGCTTGGTACACCTTTTTAATTGACACTCTGGGCGCTCCAGACAACTACATACCACTTGTTCAAAATCCGGGTGGAAATGCCTCGGAATACTTGACCTCCCAAGGCGGGCAAAGCGAAATCAACTTTGGGGTTAGCTCTACCTACCAAGATAAACTGCACTTGGGATTGAGCATGAACTTCCCCCTTATCACGTATTCAGAAGAGCGACGCTATTTTGAGTCTGGACTGGACTCGGCGACGAATACCGTAAGTGGTTTCAGCTACGATGAGTTTCTGGAGACTACCGGTGGAGGTTTCAATTTTAAACTCGGTCTAATTTACCGTCCAGCGGGTTGGTTGAGATTAGCGGTGGCCTATCACTCTCCTACTTGGTATGGTCTTGAGGACTTTTATTCGACCCGGATGCGGACTACTTTTTCGGACGGTGGAGAACTTGTCCGCGATAGTCCAGAAGGAAACTTCATATACAACTTGCGTACACCTCAAAGACTTCACCTCGGTGGTGCTATTGTTATTGCTCCAGCAGGATTGATTAGTGTGGATTACGAATGGGCAGATTACGGGAATGCACAGTTTAATGCCGACGAGGTTAACTACGGAATTACAAATTCAGAAATTGCCCAAAGCTATACCGACATGGCCATCTGGCGCTTTGGAACTGAATGGCGTCTAGGTCACTTCTATTTCAGAGCAGGGTACCAGCTTTGGGGAAGTCCAGTTGTCCAAAACAGCATTTTCAGCTTTGATCGAACCATTATCTCCGGAGGAATTGGCTTCCGCAATTCAGACTTTCAAGCAGACTTGGCTCTTTCGTCAACACGCACCAGCGCCGATCGATACATTCATGAGGGGGCACCTATTACGGATCAGCTCGTCTCTGTCGAGCGCGAAGATCAGCGTGTTGTGCTGACAATTGGCTTTCCTTTTCAGTAAAACCTAATGGTCAAGTTTTTTTAGAATGGGCTTGATTATTCGTTGGTAATCTGCGACATACGGATATCCAGAATAACTCAACGCGCGTTCCAACCAATATTTTGCTTCCTCTTCATCACCGCGATCAAGGTAGATAAGGCCAAGTTCATAGCAACTGACAGGAAGGAATTTTCGCCGATTATCAAAAGGAGTCTCAACAACTTTTTTGAAAGACTGAATGGCTTGATCCAAGTCCTTCAAGCCCATTTGGATTCGGGCATTCCGATAATACCATTCTTGCACATTCAACACATCCACATACTTCTCAGGATCCTTCTGCATTAGGCGTTTCTCCGCTTCAGAGTAGTACCCACCATCGCACAATAAACGAGCTTCGATTAACTCTCCAGGTATGTCTTGGGTCGAAAGATTTTGAGCTTCCTTGTCCGCCCCGGTAAAAGCTTTACCATCCCTTTGAACCCGCTCCTTGTAGTAGTACGAAGACGAATAATCACCGTCTAAAAAGAAATACCAACTCAGGAACATCAAAGTGGACTTTTTGTAGGAGTATCCTGGGAATCCCGATAGATAATCCAATAAAATACGAGCGCCTCGAGGATCGAGTTTACGTGTCAAGTTGATTCCCTCTAAGTAGTCCAAATACCAAAAAGTCAACCTGCGCTCGTCAACCTCCCGCTCACCTAAAATCCTTAATGCCCGATCAGTTTCTTTCTGCAGTACTGCTTTCCTAGCAAGAGTAAAAACAAGAATGGGATACTCCTGAATCCGCTCCTGAAAATTGACATTCAATTCACTAGTGTCATATTCTTCTGGGAAAACATAAGCTCCAACAAACCATGTGTGAATAAAATCAAAGGCCGCAAAGGAAGATCCGCCACTTGCAGGCTTTGTACTGCGAATAAGACGCTCTCCAACCTCAGAATTTCCCGTTATCCCGAACCAACCCGCATACCTGCTGTAGCTTTGCGGGAGGGCTCCAACAAAGAATTGCACAAGTCCCCATCCCAGACGGGCTGGATAAAAGGTTGAATCAACCTCATATGCACGCTCAAACTTGTGATAACCCTTAAAAATATCCCGTGCTGCCGATAAATTGTGCTCATTCATCGTGTTGATAAGACCTCTCTTGAAGTAATACTCTCCTAATAGCACATTCCGCCATGGGTTGTCCTCCGGCAGTCTTTCGGCTCGGTCTATAAATTGTTCCACGTTATTGTAGAACCCGCTCAATTCCTCGGGCCTTTCTTCGACAAGAACTGTAAGCATGGAAATATCGCCTAAGACATAATCCCATGCAATATTGTTGGCGTGACTCATAGAGGATTTGCGGGCTAATTCCCCTGCTTCATCCATTCGGAATTGCAAAACCAAGTCGTAGGCTGAATCGACCTCCGAAGTCCAATCAAAATGGACCTGCCCAATAGTCAAACCAGTGGCGAGAAAAGTCAATACAATTGTCCAGAATCCACGCATACGGGCACAAAAAAAGGGTTTCTCCGTGAAAAGAAACCCTTTATTCAAACTTATGTTGTGCTTAGAAGCTCGATCCTTCGAACAACTTAGCCATTTTTTCTTCCTCTTCTCCAGCAAGTTCCGGATCCACCAAGATGCGCCCGCAGTGCTCGCTCGTCATGATTTTCTTGCGTTGAGCAATTTCCATTTGCTGCTGTGGTGGGATCGTGAAGAAACTTCCCCCAGTTGCACCGCGCTCAATAGTCACAACCGCCAAACCGTTCTTAGCGTTCTCGCGAATACGGTTGTAAGCATTCAACAGGCGGTCTTCGATTGACTTCTCAAAGTCCTTAGACTTCTTCAAAAGAGCTTTCTCTTCTTTTTCAGTCTCTCCTAAGATGTTGTCCAGCTCCGCTTTCTTGTGCTCCAAGTGCTTGCTGCGCTCATCGAGCTTTTCTTTAGACCCGTCCAAAGTTTCGGTCTTGTTCTCAATTTTGGCTTTGAACTCTTTAATGCGCTTTTCGGCCAATTCGATCTCCAAAGTCTGGAACTCGATCTCTTTCGAAAGGGCGTCAAACTCACGGTTGTTACGCACTTTCATTTGTTGACCTTCGTACTTCTTGATCAATTCCTTAGCGTTGGCGATCAAGGTTTTCTTTCCTGAAATTTCAGACTCGAGGTCCTTGATTTCGTTCTCGACTTTTTCGATACGCTTGTTCAAGCCAGAAATCTCATCTTCCAGATCCTCTACTTCCAATGGAAGCTCTCCGCGAACTGAGCGGATCTTATCGATACGAGAGTGAACCAACTGCAAATCGTACAATGCGCGCAGTTTCTCCTCTACAGAAATCTCTTTTTTCTTGGTTGACTTCGCCATACCTCTTTATAAATAGTTGATGGGGTTCGTGTTTACTTCCGACAAAAGGACTGCAAATTTATGAAATTTTTGCATAAGCAAGGCCTTTATAAGGTCTTTGGTATACTGTTCGCTTTCATAGTGACCCACATCAGCTATAACCACATCTTCCTCGGCATCAAAGAATTGATGGTATTTATAGTCTCCTGTGATAAAGACGTCGGCCCCAGCGCCCTTTGCAGCACTGAGCAAGAAACTCCCCGCTCCCCCACAAAACGCGATTCGCTTAACTGTTGGCGCAAGCACTTTCGTATGGCGAACGCAGGCTGTATTCAGCTTGCTCTTTAAAGAGGCCAAAAACTCCATGGTGTCCATTGGTGCGTCTAGATCTCCGACCATGCCGGCACCTACCTCGGAATACTCGTTTAGCAGAGGATAAAGATCATAGGCGACTTCCTCGTAGGGATGTGCGTTGATCATGGCGCGCACAACCCTAGACTGAATCGTTCGCGGCACTACGACTTCAAGGCGCATTTCTTCTTCAGTGTGCCGTGTTCCTGGCGAGCCTACATGAGGATCCGTACCCTCTCCTCCTCGGAAAGTTCCCTCACCCTTCCCAACGTAGCTGCATTCATCATACTTTCCAATTTGCCCGCCACCAGCGGAAAATATGGCATCGCGTACTTGACCCAAGTCCTTTGTTGGGACAAAGACAACAAGCTTGGTCAACAGGTCTTTTTTAGGAGCCAAGATTCTAGGGTTGACCACTCCAAGCCGGCGAGCAATTTCGGCATTGACACCCGAAGAGACATTATCCAAATTGGTATGTATCGCATAAATGGCCACTCCTGCTCGAATAGCCTTGAGTACGGTTCTCTCGACGTAGTTCTTTCCATTCAATTGCTTCAGTCCACCGAAGACTATTGGATGATGACCGATGACCAGACCACAGCCCTTTTCAATCGCTTCGTCGATGATGGGCTCTGTCACGTCCAGAGACACCAACACTTTTTCCACCTCATCATTCGCGTTTCCAACGATCAAACCGCTGTTGTCATAACCTTCTTGAAAGTCTCGCGGAGCGATGCTTTCCAAGTACGAGGTAATTTCTCCAATCCGCATAGCGTTCAATTTGCCTCTAAAGTATAAAACGCATCTTTGTATGATGCTCTCATGGCTTTCCAAGATTTACGGTTATTTCACGGATCGGCGCAATCGCGCATTCGATTCTGGGGAACGCCCTTCGGTTTCGTTTGATCGACCAATCATTTCCATCGGGAACCTCAACACAGGCGGCACGGGAAAAACTCCTCATGTAGAGTACCTCGTTCGCCTGCTTCAAGACCAATATAAGCTCGGTATTCTCAGTCGCGGCTATGGACGGAAGACCAAAGGATATCGCCTCGCAGGCCCTAATGATTCCGCCGAGACCTTAGGAGATGAGCCCTATCAATACCGGCGAAAATTCGACAACCAGGTTCAAGTAGCAGTATCTGAAAAAAGAGTCCTGGGCGCCTCCGAATTAATTGCGGATACCGACCCAGATGTCATTGTCCTGGATGACGCCTTCCAGCATCGTCAGATTAAACCGGGTCTCCAGCTATTGCTGACTACGCATCAAGAACCCTATTCTCGAGATCAGTTGCTTCCAAAAGGCCGTCTGCGTGAACGGGCCGATGGAGCCCACAGAGCAGATGCCATCATCCTCACCAAATGCCCCCATTCACTCAGCGAAGAAGATCGTCAATCTTGGAAAAAAGAATTGGCTCCTATGCCGCACCAGCCGCTCTTTTTCTCGACCTTTACCTACGGAGACATAGAAGCTCAAAGCCCTGTGGAAATAGCGAATCCGATGCAGGTGATCGCCCTTGCCGGAATCGCAAAACCTGAACCCTTTCTGGATGAACTGAAGAATCGGTACAACGTGGTTTCCGAACATGTTTTTCGGGACCATTATCGCTTCTCAAAGAAAGACCTATTGCGCCTACGGCGCGATGTCGAACAGCATGGAAAGGAAACGACCGCAATCGTGACCACGGAAAAGGACTTTACGCGTTTGCTTCCATTTCGCGACATTTGGAAGGAATGGGCCCTCTATGTGCTCCCCATCGAGGCTCGAATTGAGCCCAAAGCAAAATTTGATCAAATGATTTTCGACTATGTTGGAAAAAGTAAATAAAGCTGTTCGCTACATCCAAGACCTGCTCCCAGAGGTTCCTGAAGTGGGCATTATTCTGGGTACTGGTCTAGCGGGACTAGCCGAAAAAATCGAGAACCCGATCAACATCTCCTACAGCGACATTCCGTTCTTTCCGAAGTCCACAGTACAGGGTCACCCAGGTCAAATGATCTACGGCCAACTCGGAGGTAAGCGCGTCATTGCCATGCAAGGACGTATCCACTACTATGAGGGCTACAGCATGGAAGAAGTAACCTTCCCCGTTCGCGTGATGAAGTTGCTTAACATCGACTTGCTCTTGCTTTCGAATGCCTCGGGAGGCGTCAATCCGGACTTCGAGATTGGCGATATCATGCTCTTGAATGACCACATCAACCTTCAGCCCGAAAACCCTCTTCGCGGTGTTAATATTGATGAATGGGGTCCTCGATTCCCGGATATGAGCGAAGCCTACGACCGTTCTTACATCTCGAAAATGCACGCTATTGCCGCTAAAGAGAACGTAGCGCTTCAAGAAGGGGTTTACGCTTCGGTTCCCGGCCCCAACTTTGAAACCCCTGCTGAATACGGCTACATTCGACGCATCGGCGGAGACGCCGTAGGTATGAGCACGGTACCTGAGGTACTGGTCGCTCGTCACATGGGCCTTAAGTGCATGGCCCTTTCCGTAATCACCGATTTGGGTGTTGAAGGCAAGATCGTTGAAGTGACCCACGAAGAAGTGCAGGAAGTCGCTCAAAAAGCCGAGGTCATACTGAGCCGCCTGGTTGAACGTTTTTTATCCGAAGCGCTTTAGTCTTGTATCTTTGCGCCATAAATGACAGTCTTGGAAACACCATACGATAAGTACGAACCGGTCATCGGACTCGAGGTCCACGTTCAACTCCTGACCGACTCAAAAGCATACTCCTCCGACCCGACAACATACGGGGCGGCCCCCAACACGAATGTTCACCCCATTTCATTGGGGCATCCGGGTACCTTGCCCATGGCAAATACGAATACCGTAGAGTACGCCGTGAGATTAGGCCTCGCGGTAGGTGCAGACATTCGCGAACGGAATGAGTACGCTCGAAAGAACTATTTCTACGCCGATTTGCCCAAGGGTTATCAGATTACACAGGACGATACGCCCATTTGTACCGGTGGAGGAATCAACATCAAGGATGCCGAAGGCAACCCAAAGACCATCCACTTGACCCGAATCCACATGGAGGAGGACTCAGGAAAATCCATTCACGACATTGATCCGTTCAATACGCTGATCGACCTCAACCGTGCGGGAGTACCGCTTCTAGAGATTGTATCTGAACCGGAGATCGCCAATGCTCAGGAGGCCTACAACTACCTCATGGAGGTTCGTAAGTTGGTCCGATATCTCGAAATCTGTGACGGTAACATGGAAGAAGGATCTATGCGTTGTGATGCCAACGTCTCTGTTCGCTTGAAAGGAACGAGCAAACTCGGTACACGGAATGAGATCAAGAACATCAATTCCATGCGGAACGTAATGCGGGCGATTGAAGGCGAAATGAAGCGCCAAATCGAAGTGCTGGAAGCCGGAGGCGTCATCGATCAAGAAACGCGCGGATTTGATGCTATAAGTGGCTCTTCAACCGTAATGCGTTCTAAAGAAGAGGCCCACGATTACCGATACTTCACGGAACCAGACTTGGCTCCGGTTCTGGTGAAAGAGGATTACATCGCCCGTGTAAAAAGCGAGCTCCCTCCCCTGCCCGATGAGCTATTCAAGCGCTATACGGAGGAATTCGGACTATCTGAGTACGATGCTCAGATTCTTACGGAAAACAAGGAAATCGCCCTGTACTTCGAGGAGATGACCCACCACACAAAGAATCACAAGGCGGCAGCCAACTGGATGATGGGGGCCATTAAGTCCTACCTCAACGAGAAGGCTGTTGATATCGGGAAGTTTCCCATCGCGCCGCAGGCGATTGCAGAAATCATTGAACTCATTGACAGTCAGGTGATCAGCAATTCAATGGCTAGCCAAAAACTCTTTCCGGCACTTCTGGAACAGCCCGAGGCCTCTCCCAAGGCATTGGCTGAAGCGAATGGCTGGATTCAAGAACAAGATGACGATGCGCTTGTTGCATGGGCAAAGGAGGCAATTGGTATGTACCCGGACAAGGTCGAAGAGTACCGCAATGGTAAAAAAGGTCTGATCGGACTGTTTATGGGCGAAGTCATGAAAATGTCCCGTGGGAAAGCTGATCCCAAAAAAGCGAGTGCCATCATTAGAGAACAATTAGAAGCATGAAAAGAACACTGATGACTTTGGTGATCACGGCCGGAATGCTGTGGTCATGTAACAGTAACGCGGGAGCTGGGGCAGCACAAGATGGCTCTGGAAGCATCTCCGGAAACATGGAAGATGCGGGAAAGATTATTCTCAGCCGTATGGAGCCGCGCAATACCGTAGCTGTGGATACAGTGTTTGCAGACGAAGGTCAATTTACCTTTGAACTCGACAACAGCGAACAGGCCTTTTACACGCTTCAGTTTGAGAACGGTGTACGCCTCTTGGTCAGCGCTGAACCAGGAGATCAGATAGTATTAGAAGGTTCTTTCGAAGAAGGGATACCTGTATACACCGTGGAAGGAAACGAAGAGACTGAGGTTCTTCGTCAAATCAATCAAAAGGCCATGGAAACCACTGGTCGCATTGACGCATTGAATGAGACCTTAATGAGTTATCAAGGCCAAGACGACTTTTTGGAGAAAAGAGAAGAGTTAGTGGCCGAGTATGTTCGTTTGATGGACGATCATCAAGCCGCATTGAGCGGGCTATTGGAAGGGCACAAAGATCATCCCGTGGCTATTTTTATTCTGTACGCTCAAGTGCAAAAACAAGCGGTATATAAAGTTGATGAGGACTTCCCGCTATTTGATGAAATTGATCAAAACCTCCAGAAAAACTACCCCAAAAGCGCTCACGCTCAATTCCTACACGAGCAGGTAGAGGCGAATCGTGCCATTGCCGTTGGATCGGTTGCTCCAGATTTTACCTTGCCAACTCCGGACGGAGAAGACGTTTCTCTAAGCAGCTATCGCGGAAAGGTCGTGTTGGTTGATTTCTGGGCGAGCTGGTGTGGGCCATGCCGCCGAGAGAACCCCAATGTAGTTGCGGCCTACAACACCTATCACGACCGTGGATTTGAAGTTTTGGGTGTCTCTCTCGATGGACTGCCAAACCAACAAAAACCTCGTGCCGCTTGGCTCAAGGCTATCGAAGACGACGGGCTCACCTGGACTCATGTTTCAGAGATGAATGGTTGGAGCACCATTGTCAAGGAGCTCTACAAGTTCAACGGGATTCCTCATGCCGTGCTGCTCGATCGTGAAGGGCGTATCATTGCCAAAAACCTTCGAGGGCAAGCGCTAGACGATAAACTCGCAGAAATCTTCGGTGAGTAAATCTGGCAACATATACTTCGCCTCAGATTTTCATCTGGGCGCCCCAAATCACGAGGCCAGTCAAGAACGTGAACGCAAAGTGGTTCGATGGCTTCGCAGCATTCAGGATAATTGCGACGAGCTCTACCTCCTCGGAGATCTATTCGACTTTTGGTTTGAGTACAAACAGGTGGTACCCAAGGGCTTTGTCCGGCTCCTCGGGACTCTGGGAGAGATGAGCGATGCCGGAATTCCCATTCACTTTTTTGGAGGAAATCACGACATCTGGACCTACGGGTACTTCGAAGATGAGCTGGGGATTCAGGTCCACAAGAAACCACTGGTCCGCGAACTTCAGGGCAAAAGAGTTTACATGGCTCATGGCGATGGTTTAGGACCTGGAGACTGGAATTATAAGTTCCTAAAAAAAGTATTTAACAACGGATTCTTTCAATGGCTCTTTGCTCGAGTACATCCCAATACGGGTATTTGGGCCGGAAACTACTTTAGCGGACGCTCTAGAGACGCCCACAGCGACGGGGATGCTCAATTCCACGATGACGGTGAATACCTAACACAATACTGTCAAGGCCTTCTCAAGAAAGAGCATTTTGACTATTTCGTCTTCGGACATCGTCACCTTCCCCTTCAAGTAGAGCTCAAAGACAACGCTACCTACTTCAACCTAGGGGATATGATCTCCTACAACACTTTTGGGGTGATGGAAAACGGTGAATTCCGTTTGGATCACTTTGAAAAGAATCCCTCAGATCGCTTCTTGATCAAGTCGACCAACCGGGTCGAATAACCCATTTCGTTATCGTACCATCCGATAATCTTGACCATGTTCCCAAGAACACTGGTCATCTGTGCGTCGTGAAGGCAACTGTACGGACTACCAATGACGTCACTCGACACAATTGGATCTTCCGTATAGCCTAGAATACCCTTTAGATCTCCCTCCGACCGCTGCTTGAAATAGGCATTGATTTCCTCCGCGGATACGGGTTTCTTGACAATGAAGGTAATGTCAGTAAGCGATCCATCTGGCACGGGAACTCGAATACCACAACCGCCGATGTTTCCCTCCAAATGTGGGAAAATTCGGGTCACGGCCTTTGCAGCACCCGTGGTTGTTGGAACAATACTTTGAGTGGCGGCGCGAGCCCTTCTCAAATCCTTGTGCGGTGCATCGTGCAGTCGTTGATCACCCGTAAAACTGTGAACTGTGGTGATGTAGGCTTCCTCCACTCCGCATAGCTCGTCGATCAGTCCGACCATGGGAGCCGCACAGTTCGTGGTACAGGACGCATTTGAAATCATATGTTCCGAACCGTCCAGGATTTCATCATTTATCCCGAGAACTACGGTGGGCATGTTCTGGTCTATGGGAGGAACACTCAACACTACCCAGGGAGCTCCGCCCATCAGGTGACCAGCCACTTGCTCGGTATATTTGAATTGCCCCGTAGCTTCTACGACGACGTCTACTTCGTAGGCCGACCACGGGATCGTGTCCGGAGTTTTGTGATTCAACACTGGAATGCTCCGTCCCTCAATGTAGATGTGATCTTCATCAGAGGCAACTTCAGCAGGGAAGGCTCTGTGTAGCGAATCGTATTTCAGTAGATGCGCTAAAGTGGGCGCATCACTCAAATCATTGACAACCGCCAGTTCATATCCCGGCGTTCGTTCAAGAACTCGGGCTAGGGTTCGACCAATACGGCCAAAACCATTAACCCCGATTCGTTTAGAAGAGGTGTTTTTCGGCATGATAGCTCGAACGAACCAGAGGTCCACTTTCGACATACTTAAAGCCCATTTCCAAGCCTATTTCCTTGTACTTGTCGAATTGCTCCGGAGTGATGTATTCCTGAACAGGCAGATGCTTAGGCGTAGGCTGTAGGTACTGGCCGAGCGTTACGATATCCACATCCGCATTGCGCAAGTCGCGCAAGGTTTCCAGAACTTCTTCTTCCCGCTCACCTAAGCCGAGCATAATCCCACTCTTGGTGCGTTTTTGTCCGCACTCCTTGAGATACGCCAATACCTCTAAGCTGCGGTCGTACTTCGCTTGAATTC
The DNA here is from genome assembly GCA_017798125.1 of Cryomorphaceae bacterium. Lineage (NCBI taxonomy): Bacteria > Pseudomonadati > Bacteroidota > Flavobacteriia > Flavobacteriales > Cryomorphaceae > Cryomorphaceae bacterium. The sequence goes on along the minus strand of CP059070.1, from coordinate 1,748,761 downwards.
GTACTTGACGCGTTAAACGACGCACGGTTTCCATGTTGTGTGAGATAATCTCGGGAGCCACCTCAATCAAACGATCCACATTGTGCATCTCTCCTTTAAAATCGGGGATCAAGGTTTCCATGGTCGTCGTTGGACTCATTCGCCGAACCGCATTCACGGTTTCGGCCCAAATAATGGAACCTCCATCGGCAAGATCATCGCGATCTACGGAAGTAATGACGCAATGCTTGACCTTCATGAGCTTCACGGAGCGAGCAACGCGTTCCGGTTCATCCCAGTCCACCGCGTCGGGCCTTCCTGTCGCAACCGCACAGAATCCACATGAGCGCGTACAGGTATTCCCCAGGATCATGAAGGTCGCCGTTCCAGCTCCCCAACACTCTCCCATGTTGGGACAGTTACCGCTCTCGCAAATGGTGTGCAGTTTGTAATTATCCACCAAACCCCTCACATTCCGGTAGTTTTCACCGGTTGGGAGTTTGACGCGTAGCCATTTCGGCTTGCGCTTTTTTGTATCGGTATTCGTCTCCTGAACAGGAGCCGTTAAGGTTTCTTTTGACATAGGGCTTAATTCCACTTCTTGCCGAAATACATCGAAAGATATAAGGTGGTAAAGAGTTGCATGTTCTCTTCTACCGCCATAATCGGCACTTCTTCAAAAAAGTAGTCAAAGATAATTCCAATCTCGATCATGCTCACCTTTTCCTCGGTGATGCCATACTCGAAATTCGCTCCGGCTTTAAAGAACACCCCCGGGTGATACCCCAGTTCGTTCCAGCCGTTGAAGAAAGACGCACGGCCGTAGATATTGTTCGCAAAGTGCTCATCAGGATTGTAGGCTTCTGTACTGATGAAGAAGTCCTCGGGATTGTTCGGGAACGGGCGTATGACCTCCAGGTAAACCGGGCGCGTAATCCCATTGCTAATTCCTCCCCAGTAGTGGGCGTGAATGGCAACCGAACCGCGATCCGTTTTTCCGGCAATCATCTTTTCCCAACCATAGCCGATGCGCAGCGTGCTGAAATAATTCAGCTTGCCAAACTTGTATCCTCGGGCGTTGTCGTAAAAAGGGTGAAAGAGTTTAACCTCTTTAGGATGTTGAATGGTGGCGAAATCGATGAGCAGACCTTTCTTGGTGCTGCCGTCTGGATTCCGTAACCTCTTGAATGACCCTCCCCATCCGGCAGTGTGGATGGTGATCCCAAAGGTCATTTCATTTCGATATAGCAATCGGCTGTAATCAGCAGAAGTCTGTTGAGCCCGGACGGTACCGAGGCCAAACAAGGTTAAAACTCCTACGATTACTGCTTTTTTCATCATCAGCCATTGCTTTCAGCGGGCGCTTCTTCTACTTGGCCGTATGCAGGACATTCTTCATACGCATGGCAGGCTGACAGGGTCAAACCAACAAAAACACTCACCGCTAGAACTAACAAAATCTTTTTCATCTTTGTTTTCGAGTCTATTAAGGGATGGAATACAAAGGTAACGAAAATACCAAGCCTCTAAGTATGAAACGTCCGAACTTGGAAGCCAGTTGGTTAGAAGCCTTGGAATCCGAATTTCAAAAAGAATACTTTCACAACCTCAAATCGTTTCTCGTAGAGGAACGTGCTCAGCACCAGGTATTTCCTCCGGGAAATCGAATTTTTGCTGCATTTGACCGAACACCCTTACCCGATGTCAAGGTGGTCATCATTGGTCAAGATCCGTATCACGGACTAGGACAGGCCAACGGGCTGTGCTTCTCTGTTGCCGACGGCGTCAAACACCCGCCCTCACTTCGGAACATCTTTAAAGAAATCGAAAGCGATTTGGGACACCCCTACCCCGTTTCCGGAAATCTTGAACCCTGGGCCGATCAGGGGGTACTGCTGATTAACGCCACATTAACTGTTCGTGCTCATCAAGCTGGAAGCCACCAAGGTAAAGGCTGGGAGCAGTTTACAGATCGAGTGATAGACGTGCTTTCCGAACAACGTGAGGGGCTCATTTTCCTACTCTGGGGTCGTTTTGCGCAAAACAAAGCCGCCCGTATCAACGCGGACAAGCATCACGTACTAAAGGCAGCACACCCCAGTCCATTCAGTGCGCACAGCGGATTTTTTGGATGCCGACATTTTTCCCAGGTTAATGCGTTATTGGAAGAGAACGGACAAAAATCAATCGTCTGGCAACTTTCTTAAAATACGGCCTGCTTCTACTGCTTCCTTGGACGCTGAATGCTCAGGAATTGAAGCTCCACATCACCGTTTCGGATTTACCCGAACGGCAATGGCCTTTGGACCGATCCTTTGCGGATACCCTAAACGCAGAGAAAGCTCTTTATGAGGAGGTTCGGGCCCTTCGGGCCGATGGGTTCTGGAGCGCACGCATCCAATCAACAACTTGGCGTGGATCAACGCTTGAGGCTCAATTGGAAAGAGGTCAGCCCATTCAATGGGCTTCTGTGGATTGGTCCGATGAGCGTTTCGAATTACTACCTACCGATCCAAAACTACAGCGATGGAGCGGAAAAAGATGGAGCGGAACCGACTGGATGCGCTGGGAAAGCCGCGTACTGGATCTAGCCGAAAACAACGGCTATCCCTTTGCTAGACTGGATTGGCAAGAGCTCACAGTATCTACGGACTCCGTTTCTGGCGTACTTGCCTTTGAGCCGGGACCTTACATTCGATATGACAGTGTCAATGTCCGCGGATACGACGAAATGACGGAGTCCATGACCGCCAACCTACTCGGTTTAAAGGTCGGAGCGCCCTATTCTGAGAAGACCTTAGCCGATTTAGGCCAAACCGTTGCCGATATCGAATATCTCAGTATGCCGAGAAGCCCTCAGGTGCTGTTCAATCGAGAAAAAACCGTCGTGTTCGCCTATCTGGAGAAGGAAAAAGCCAATCAATTTGACGGAATTCTTGGATTCAACGCCAACGACCAAGGTGTAACGGTTACCGGAAATGTCTACTTACGACTTTTGAACGCTTTCAATAGGGGTGAAGAAGTCGTTGTGGATTGGAGCAGTCCGGGGAACACCACACAAAAGCTCGACCTGAAAGCTTCGTATCCTTACCTATTTGGCTGGAACTGGGCGCTTGAAGGCGGATTGAACCTACTGAAACAAGACTCCTCTTTTTTGAACTTGAGTTCGAATTTGGGGATTCGGTACTTCATTAGCCCCAGATCGAGTGTCAACTTCCGTTTCAGCAGCAAGAGTTCCAGTCTACTGGGCGAAGAAGCCGTAGCGGGAGTTGTGGACTACTCCAGCTCATTTTACAGTGTAGGACTGCGTTTGCGGACGACGGATCGCCGAGTAGCGCCCAAAAATGGAGTTCGCGTTGACGCTCAATTTGGCCTTGGAGAACGACGGGCCGAGGATTCTCGCACCACCCAGCTTCGAACCACAATCGATGCCGGAAGCTATTGGAACTTTAGCTCTCTTCTTGTTCTGCACAATCGAATTCAATTCGGAAGATTTGACGGGCAACTGCAAAACGCCGGCTTGGGACCGAGCTATTACAACGAACTCTTTCGCTTTGGAGGAATCCAAAATTTAAGGGGATTTGACGAACAGAGTATATTCATTGCTCAATACCTCATCGGCACCGTTGAACTCCGTCTCTTGACAGGTCGGGACGGGTTCATTTTCGCCTTCTCCGATTTTGGTTTTTTAGACCCCGGACAACTGTTCGAGATCAATCTTCCGGACAGTGGAAGCGCATGGAGTTTTGGTGCAGGAGCAGCCTTTCAAACACCCGCTGGATTACTCAATTTAACCTATGCGCTCGGTCGTAGAAGCGGCAGCGATTTTCAACTTGATCAAGCCAAGGTTCACATCGGACTGATCAATCAATTCTAGTCGAAAATCGCATTATTGATTTTCGCAAATGAATTCTTTATTCTCTTTTATCCAGCTATTTACACAGATTGACTAAAGTATTTTATAACCACACATAATCTCGGGGTAACGTCCCGTAATCCTCGTCAATTTCCCGTATTTTAGCTCCATGGAGTACGGACTTTTGCTTGCTGGTGTTGTATTGGGTGTGGTGATTGGCTACCTATTAGGGAAGCGAAATTCGCATCGTGCCGCAGGCACTATTTCGGAATCAGATCTCGACGAAAAATACGTTCTGAGAGCCCTCTACTCTACCCTTGAAGAACGACTTGATGAGGCACAAACTGAACGCTCGAAAATGGAAAACGAGCGCTTGGAATTATCCGGGCAATTGGCTGCCAAAAATCAGGAACTCCTGAATTTATCCGAACGTCTTCGGGAAACCAAAAAAGAAATCGAAGATCTTCAAGAACGGTTTAAAGTTGAGTTCAAAAATGTAGCAAATGAGCTATTAGAGGAAAAGTCAAAGAAATTCACCGAGCAAAACGAGAAGGAATTGGACCGGATCCTGCTTCCTTTTAAAACTCGCTTGAAGGAGTTTGAAGAGAAGGTCGACAAAACCTACAAGGAAAACAGAGATGAGCAGATCAGCCTGAAAACTCAGATTGATGGTCTACAGAAGCTGAATCAACAGATGGCTAAGGAAGCCTTAGAGTTGACCAATGCGCTTAAGGGGGACAGCAAATCCATGGGAGACTGGGGCGAATTCCAACTGACGCGTTTGCTGGAACAGGCTGGGCTAAAGGAAAATGTGCATTTCCAGACGCAGAACAGCTTTGCCGATGGTGAGGGTCATCAAAAGCGCCCGGATTTCATCGTTCACCTCCCAGAAGACAAACACCTCATCATTGACGCCAAGGTCTCACTCAAGGCATATGAGGCTTATCACAGTGCCGAAACCGATGCGGACCGCTCAGATGCATTAAAGCGACATTTAGCCAGCATTAAAGCCCACATCAAAGGACTGGGAAGCAAGCGATACGAAGACCTTTATCAAATTGCCACACCGGATTATGTTATGATGTACATTCCGGTAGAACCGGCTTTCCTGCTAGCCTTGGAGCAAGATGAAGACGGTCAGCTATACGCCGAAGCCCTGGATAAAAACGTGGTATTGGTCAGCACTTCTACCCTACTAGCAACCTTGAGAACCGTAGGCTACATCTGGAAACAAGAAACGCAGGCGAAAAACGTTCAAGAAATAGCGGATCGCGGTGCCAAGTTGTACGATAAGTTCGTGGGCTTTGTAGAGAGCTTAACGGCCATCGGGCAGCGCTTAGATCAGGCCCGCGTCACATATGACAAGGCCCTTGGGCAATTGAAAGATGGGCCTGGAAACCTCATACGTCAAGCCGAACAATTGAAGGGGCTTGGGCTAAAGACGAACAAAAGTCTGCCGAAAGGATTAAAAGAACACAGTGAAGACGAATAGAAAATATCGTTCGGGTGTACATATTATGAAGCAGATAGCGCTCTTTGGCTTTATGGGCTTTCTGCTGGCCTCTTGTGGCGGTAACAAGGGACTGACCAGCCGGAACATGGCACACCTGTATCAACAAGAGTCGGTTTTGATGCGTCCGGATTACTACGTCTTCAATCAAACTCCTGACAGCTCTGAGCTTCATTTCCGCATGTTATCACATGACCTTTTGTACATGCGGGCAACTGAAGACGTTCCATACGCCGCTGAAGTCCGTATTCGTTTGCGACTCCTGACGTCACTTGAGAACCCGGTGATGTTGGATTCTACGTCCTATATGTTCGTGGATGAGCAAAATGAAATGCGCGACAAGGTGCTTGAGGGTTCTATTCCCTTTGCCACCCCCGACGCACAGAAGTACATCCTGGAAGTTCAGCTTCAGGATCTCAACCGCGATTACATGCACCAGAGCTATGTTGAATTGCGGAAAACCACGAACAGCTCTAGAAATTATTTTGCCATGTCGCGCCCCAGCGGTGAGCGCATGTACAAACCGTTTGTCAATACAGACGAGGCCTTCACGTTGTACCACGATAACCCTCCTTCGGATTCGCTTTATGTTCGGGTCTATCAACGAGATTTTCCACTGGCGAGCCCACCGTACGTCATTGAAAATGACGTGGCCTTTGATTACACAGCGGACAGCGTCTTCCAAGTTGCCCTGAAGGACACTTTTCAGTTTTCAAATCCAGGGTTTTACCACTTCCAGTTCGACACTACCTCTACGGAAGGGTTTACGGTCTTTTGCTTCTACAACGACTTCCCGTACGTCACCAAGATTGAGCACCTAGCTCCGCCGATGCGCTATATCACGACCAAAAAGGAATTTGCGGCGCTTACATCCAAAAAGAACATAGATGCCTTCTGGATCAAAAACGCCGGCACACCGGACCGGGCGAAAATGCTGATTCGAACTTACTACAACCGCGTTGAGGATGCCAACTCCTTCTTTTCGTCCTACACCGAAGGCTGGCGAACGGACCGGGGAATCGTCTACACCATCTTTGGTCCTCCCAACATCATTTATAAGACCGCGGACAGTGAGAGTTGGATCTACGGTGAAGAGAATTCGATGTTGAGCTATAATTTTAACTTTGTACGCGTTCAAAACCCCTTCTCCGCCAACGACTTTGCACTCAATCGGTCGAGCATCTACCGATACAGCTGGAGTCAAGCCGTTGACACGTGGCGTCAGGGTCGAATCTTCAACGTCTCTGATGTACAACGCGCACAAGATGAATCCGAAAGACAATTCTCCAGACCTTATTTTTGGTATTAAGCCTGTCCTAGAAGGGATTCGCAGCGGAAAGGAATTCGACAAAATTCTACTGCAAAAGGGAGGACAAGGCGAGTCTTTTCAAGAACTCTTTGCAGAAATACGAGCAGCGGGACTCCCCTTTCAGCACGTCCCCTACCAGAAGCTGAATCGCATTACCAGAAAAAACCACCAAGGTGTGGTGGCCTTCATTTCTCCAGTTTCCTTCCAGCCCTTTGAAGAAGTGTTGCAGATGGTATACGAGCGTGGTGAAACACCTCTGTTTGTCGCCTTGGATCGCGTGACGGACGTGCGGAACTTCGGAGCCATTGTCCGATCTGCTGAGGCCATGGGCGCACACGGTATACTTATTCCCGAAAAGGGGTCCGCCCAGGTGAACGGAGATGCGGTTAAAACATCGGCGGGTGCATTGCTTCGTCTACCGATTAGCCGAGTCCGTTTCCTGAAAGAGACTTTTCAGTACCTAAAAGACAGCGGTATTCAGCTTGTCGGAATTACAGAAAAAGTAGAAAAGCCACTCTCGGAGGTTGACTATACCATTCCCACTTGTCTAATCATGGGGTCCGAAGAGGACGGTATTTCACCAGAGTATTTGAACTTGACTGATCAGAATGCCCTCATTCCGATGCCTGGAGGATTTGATTCTTTGAACGTGAGTGTCGCCGCTGGAATGGCCTTGTACGAAGCGGCACGGCAGCGCTTTAAAATTCAGTAATACTAAGGCTTGGGCGGTTTTTGCCGCATCTTTTTGATCTCTCCTCTTCTCTTCTTGTCTTGGACTTGCTTGAGCTTTGCGGCACGCGATTTCTGTGTTGGAATTCGCTTCTTTCTCGGAGTCAGTGCCTTTTCCAACAATTCAAAGAACCGCTTCACTACCGCTTCTTTATTCTTGACTTGACTTCGCGACCCTTCCTCAGACAACAACAGCTCCCCCGATTCTGTGAGTCGCCGTCGCCAAGCTTTGAGTACTCGAGGCTTTTCATCGGCCCGTAGGGCCTCGCTCTCTTCGACCGAGAAACGAAGCGTGACACGGGTTTCCGTCTTATTCGCGTGCTGCCCACCCGGTCCGCTGCTTCTGGAAGTAGTGAATTCAAAATCGGGCGCAAAATTGCGCTGCCGAAGTTCCTGACGAGCCTTTTTGTCCATTACTTTTGTGCTATGGCGGAGAAAAAATACAAAATCGGAATCGCTCTATCGGGCGGAGGCGCGCGGGGAATTGCTCATTTAGGCGTTTTAAAAGCCCTGCACGAACGCGGTATACAGCCCGAAATTGTCAGCGGTGCTAGTGCAGGGTCCATCGTGGGTGCGCTTTACGCTGACGGAAAGGATCCCGAAGAAATCTTCCGCATCTTTCAAGAACAAGGATTCTATCGATTCGTTCGATTCGGGCTGGAGCCTATGGGAATTCTCAAGCTCGACGGACTGGTCAAGCTGCTCAAAGAAAACCTTAGTGTGGAGCGCATAGAAGACTTGCAGTTGCCCCTGCGCATTGCGTGTACGGAATTCAATACCGGTAAAATGCGCTTTTTTGACGAAGGGCCTTTGACCACCTTGGTTCGCGCTTCCTGCTCCATTCCCATCCTCTTCAAAGCTGTGGAATTTGAAGGAAGTTATCTGGTGGACGGAGGAGTGACGAGCAACCTTCCCGTGGAACCCATTGCCGATGACTGCGATCGCTTGATCGGTTCCCATGTCAATCCCATTGACGAAAAGGACGACTTGACCGGGTGGAGTACCATGATTGATCGGGTATTTACCCTCGCGACTTACAACACCATTCGACCTCATATCCCTAAAATGGACCTGTTCATCGAACCACTAGAACTGGCCCATTTCGGCATTTTTTCGACCGCCAAGGACCGCGAGATGTTCGAAATCGGCTATGAAGAAACCCTACGCCGCCTGGACGAAGGTGGTTTCGAGGTCTAGTTGACGATTCCGTACCTTGGGCAAACCTAACTGCCTAAGCTATGACGCGAAAGATTCACGGGACTTGTGCCCTCCTATTGTTGATGCTGTTTTCGGCCTACGGCCAGACGAACGAAATCTGCCGCACCCGAAGCAGCGCCTTCTACACTGCTGGTCCTACACGCTCCGATACATTTGACATTACGCACACCACTATAGAACTGGATTTTTCCGATTGGAGCTCTCAATCCTTGGATGGACGTGCCGATCTCGAGATAACGGCATTGCAAAATGGCCTGGACGACCTTCGACTCGACCTCCTCAATCTCAGTGTTGACAGTGTTTGGGTGGACAGCACATCTTCGACTTTCTCCTACACCAGTCCGGTAATCTGGGTGGATTTTCCAACGAGTTGGAACAGCGGCGAGCAGCACACCGTTACCGTTTTTTACGGTGGACAGCCCACTACCGATGCATCGGGCTGGGGAGGCTTTTACTATGGAAACAATATTGCCTACAACCTAGGAGTCGGTTTCGATGCGGATCCGCACAACTACGGCCGAACCTGGTTTCCGTGCTTTGATCAATTCATTGAACGTTCGACGTTTACGTTTAAGACCTTAACGACCGGCGGACGCATATCGCAATGTACGGGCATTCGGACGGTAGAGACTTTATTAGGAGGTGATACCCTTTGGACCGAATGGGAAATGAATCAGCCCATTCCGAGCTACTTGCCGGGAATAGCGGTTGGACGCTACTACCGCTACACGGATAGTTTCACCTCCATGACCGGAGACGTCATCGACATTGAAATCGCCGCACAAGCCGGGGATACAGCTGATGTTCCAGGGTCCTTTTCTCATTTAACCGACGCCCTGAGTTGCTTTGAAACCTGGTACGGACCCTACCATTGGGATCGAGTCGGATACGTCCTAACAGGTCAAGGCGCTATGGAGCACCCGACAAACGTGGCCTATCCGGCCTTTACAGTGGACGGAAGCAATGCCTATGACGACTTAATGGCTCATGAACTCGCTCACCACTGGTGGGGTGATTACGTTACTTGCTCTCAGGCAGAGCATATGTGGATCAACGAAGGGATGGCTGAATTCAGTGCTCATCTGTTCTTCGAATGCCTTAATGGTCGAGAGAGCTACCTCAACCGCGTACGCAACAATTGGCAGCAGGTTTTGAGCGCTGCCCATTTAAACGATGGAGGTTTCTTGGCGGTAGACGGCGTGGGCCACAGCAACACCTATGGGACCCACGTGTACAACAAGGGTGCAGGAGTGGCGCATTCGATGCGCGGATACCTTGGAGACTCTCTTTTCACCTATGGCCTTCAACAAATCTTGGCGGACAATGCTCTTGATTCTTTGAGCTCGGCTTCCTTTCAGCATCAGCTTTCAGCCGCCACTGGTATGGATATGTCTGACTTTTTTGAGAATTGGCTCTACGAGCCAGGATTTGCTGAATTCGGCATTGACAGTGTTAGCCTTGGCGCAAATCCTGAGATTTGGTTGAGTCAAGGGTTGCGGGCTACAACGAAAACCTATGAGAACGTGCCTTTGGAAATTGGCGTCTTCGACGCTTCATGGAATATGGAAATTGTACCTGTTGTTGTTCCCAACGGGTCCGGACAGTTCTCATTGAGCGGTCTTTCTTCTACACCAGAATTTGTGGTGCTCGACCCCCAGGCGAAACTTATGTTGGGAATGACCTACGAAGAGGAAGTCTTCAATGCTCCCGGTAATCGTTCCGTAGGGCGATCTGGAATGACCATTGAAGTCATTGAAGAAAACGACTCTTCATACGTTCGTCGCGAACATCACTGGGCTGGTCCAAGAGGATCCTTGGCCACGGTTCACCCGGCTCAGATCAGTGTCAATCACTACTGGAGTGTACGTGGATCGGTCTCTTCAAGCTTTAAGGCCATGGCGACCATGCGTTACGACGGTCGTGTAGGGCAACTAGACGAGGACTTGGCCAATGTAACCGAAGACAGCCTCATCTTGGTCTACAGGGCTCCTCATACCGAGACTTGGCGAGAGTATCCCTACTACACCAAGGATGTGATGGGGAATTCGTCGAACCGATTGGGACGCATGTTGATCGACTCCCTACTCCTTGGAGATTACGCCTTTGCGAATGGCACAACGACAATTGGGCTAAACGATGATCGCGGTCAAGCTCCTCTTCGACTCTATCCGAATCCTGCAGAAGACCTCTTGCGATTGGACGGACTGGATCAAGAAAGCGCCTACGTTATCTATGATGAGCTTGGTAGATCCGTCCGAAACGGGCGCATCAAAGAAGACGAGTCTCTTTCCTTAGTTGGGCTATCCTCTGGAAGCTATCACATGCAAATCGGGGAGGCCGTTCTGCCTTTCTCGGTCGTCAGATAATGCCGTAGAGGCTTCCTCCAGATGCTCCAAGCGCATCAACGCGCTTTTCTACTTCGGGGTCTTTCTCCACTGGTGGCGCATGATGTGTTTTGATACGGGCATCGATGACCAATGGTCCGGTACATCCCCAATGCTTGTTTTCCTGGACTGCTCCTACCCCGTAAATGTCGTGGCTCGGATTGGAGCGCGTATAGGTCACCCAGAGGTAATTATTGAGTGTTCGGGCCGCGAAGGGCGCATCGTCGACCAACACGATCAGTGGAAATGCTCTGAGGTCCGCAGACGACCATCGCGCCGTGAGGCGCTCAATTTCCTCCTTCGCGGAGGCATAGTCCTTCCAAGAATCCAACTGTACAGCAAGGGTGCCCGGTTGGGCGACTTGCACATCACGCACTTCTTCTCCCCAATCAACAGAGGGTCTTTCGGTCCCTAAGGAGCGTTTTACGGCCCCTGCGGCAGCAATGACGACCTTGGAGCCGGTATTCAGTCCATCGCCGCTGTAATCGAGCGTATCGATGCTTGTTTTCGTGTGAAAATGGAGATCCCGAGTCCAATCTACGCGTTCGAGGACGTGAGCAAAGAATTCGGCGATGTGGTGCGTCGTCAGATTTGGGTTATCCGCTCCATCGATGATGAAGAGGAACTTGGCCAGGCTGAGCTGACCAAATCCCAATATATGGTTGGCAATCGTCAGAATCTCTTGAGGTCTTTTCTTCTCCAAGTAGGGCGTATAGCGTTCTGAGCCCACTGCGAGGAGAAGCGGATGAACCCCTGCCGCATCAACGGCATTGACTTCTCGCAATCCGGGAATCTCGTTGGGTATGGCTGGCCCTGTAATTTCGTGGATGAGCGCCCCGAATTGAGTATCTTCTTGAGGTGGACGGCCAACTACGGTAAACGGCCATATAGCGTTCTTGCGGTGGAAGACTTTGTGCACCTTCATTAGTGGGAAGGGATGCTTGAGGCTATAGTACCCCAAATGATCACCGAAGGGGCCTTCGGGTTTATTCTCTCCGGGGTGAACCTCGCCAGTGATGACAAAGTCCGCTTCCGAGGCCAGGGTGTAGCCATCTTTTCGAGCGTAGCGGAAACGACGTCCGCCTAATGCTCCAGCAAAAGTGAGCTCGCTCAAGCCTTCCGGAAGGGGCATAACACCTGCTAGCGTCAGTGATGGTGGTCCGCCCACAAAGATGCTCACTTTAAGCGGCTGCCCTTTGGCGTTGGCTTTAGTTTGGTGTACCCCTATTCCTCTGTGCAACTGGTAGTGCAGGCCAATTTCCTCGTCTTGCACGTAATCATTTCCGCCAAGCTGAATGCGATACATCCCAAGGTTGGAGTTCATGACTCCAGGCTTGTCAATGTCTTCGGTGTAGACTACCGGTAAGGTGACAAATGGGCCACCGTCCATGGACCAATGTTTGATCTGCGGCCACTTCGAAACGGCACAAGTGTGGGCCGCAACAGGTACAGGCCCCATGGACTTCATAGGAAGCGCGGTCAACCCCGTGAAGGGTGCGCTGGCATAGTGAAGAGGTCTCTTAAAAGCGAGGGTAGGATCTCCTTTGAGTTCCACTACTTTCTGGACGGCGTCGAGTGTGTGGCGAAACAGAAACTTAGATCGATCCAACGAACCAAAGAGGTTAGAGGCTGCGCGGAACTTGCTTCCTTTGACGCGCTCAAAGAGAATGGCGGGGCCTCCTGCTTCAAAGACCCGAAGGTGAATGGCGGCCATTTCCAGGTTGGGATCGACTTCCTCCTTCACCCGGACGAGGTGTCCGTGGCGTTCGAGATCAATGATGGCTTGTTCGAGGCTCTTATAGCCCATAAATGAAGTTTAGCAGTATAACAAAGATAGGAAGCGCTTGGTTTGGTCCAAGGAAACGAAAAAAGCCCCGCCGAAGCGAGGCTTTTTGCATCGGCCCGTAGGGCCAGAATTCTTACTTGAAACGCTCGATGAGGAGCTTGGTGGTCGTTGAGCCTGGACGCTCGATAGGCATGCCCATGGCGCGATCCCAGATCAAGTTGGTCAATACACCCAAGGAACGAGATACACCGAAAAGTACTGTGTAGAAATCGTATTGAGTGAGGCCGTAGTGCATCAACAACTGTCCGCTGTGCGCATCGACATTCGGCCATGGGTTCTTGATCTTTCCGAGTGACCCCAAAATTTCTGGAACAACTTGGTAGATGCGATCCACAACCAAGAACAGCTCGTCGTGTGGCATGTATTCCTGGGCGAACTCTCGCTGTGCTTTGTAACGAGGGTCCGTTTTACGCAAGACAGCGTGTCCGAATCCAGGAATCACTTTTCCTTCGTTCAGGGTTTTCTTCACGTAGTTGGCGATTTGCTCTTTGCTTGGCAATCCTCCACCCAATTCGTCGCGCATGGAGAGAATCCAGCGAATAACTTCTTGGTTGGCCAATCCGTGCAATGGTCCGGCAAGTCCGTTCATCCCTGCAGCGAAACTCAAGTAGGCATCGCTCAAGGCGCTACCGACCAAGTGAGTGGTGTGTGCAGAAACATTTCCGCCCTCATGATCACTGTGAATGGTCATGTACAAACGCATCAACTCTCTGAATTCTTCGTTGTCGAAGCCGAGCATGTGTGCGAAGTTTCCTGACCAATCGAGACGTGAATCCGGCTCAATATGATCCCCATTATGGTACATGCGACGGTAGATGTACGCTGCCAAGCGAGGCAGGCGCGCAATCAAATTCATCGCGTCTTCATAGGTCGGATCCCAGTAACCTTTCTTGTTGATACCGTCGCGGTAGGCTTTCGCGAATTCGCTTTCCGTGCGCAATGCCATGATACCCGCTACAAATTGGGTCATCGGATGGGTGTGCATCGGCAGTGCATCGATCACCTTAAAGACGTGCGGTGGCACAATACTTCTGCGTGCCCAGTTATTACTTACTCGACGTACAATGTCATCGTCTGGCAATTCTCCAGTCAACATCAAGTAGAATACCCCTTCAGGAAGAGGCTGGCGCCCATCCGGTGGATAGGTCGGTAATTTCTCTTGAAGCTCTGGAATGCTGTATCCTCTAAAGCGAATTCCCTCTTCCGGGTCGAGCTTAGAAGTTTCACAAATCAGTGCGGGCATCCCGCGCATTCCGGTGTAAAGTTGAGACACCTTGATCTCTCCAAGTACTTCGTCTCCGTGCTCCTTAAGGAAATCACGGGCTTCAAGTACCGAAGGTCCAATTATGCTCTCAAACTTCTCTTTTATCTTATCCATGTATGTAGTGCTTATTTAAATTTGAACGTGTTTCCAGGGTAAATAGCTGTATCGCCCAACATCTCTTCGATACGGATGAGTTGATTGTACTTGGCCATACGATCAGATCTAGAGGCCGAACCCGTCTTGATTTGTCCCGTATTCAAAGCAACCGCGAGGTCCGCAATCGTCGTATCCTCTGTTTCTCCTGAACGGTGACTCATAACAGATGTGTAGCTGTTGATGTGCGCCAATTGAACCGCATCCATAGTCTCCGTCAAGCTTCCAATCTGATTCACTTTAACTAAGATGGAATTGGCCACATTGTTCTCAATTCCACGTCCTAAACGTGCACTATTGGTCACAAATAGGTCGTCTCCGACGAGCTGCACTTTGTCGCCAATGGCTGCGGTCAATTTCTGCCAACCATCCCAGTCATCCTCAAATAATCCATCTTCGATAGATGCGATAGGGTATTTTTCTGTCCATTCCTTCCAGTAAGCGACCATATCGTCTGGGCTTAACTTATCACCGGTACTCTGATGGAAGTGATAGACATTTTCGTCCTCTAGATAGAACTCGCTCGCTGCCGCATCCATAGCGATATATAGATCTTCCCCTGGACGATATCCCGCAGCTTCAATAGCTTGGAGGACGGTTTCTATAGCTTCTTGATTGCTTCCAAGGTTAGGAGCGAAACCGCCTTCGTCTCCCACATTGGTGCTCATCCCTTTGTCGTGAAGTACTTTCTTCAGGTTGTGGAATACCTCTGTTCCCATGCGCAAGCCTTCCGAAAAAGAAGAAGCCCCGATGGGCATGACCATGAATTCTTGGAAGTCAATGCTGTTGTCTGCATGCGACCCTCCATTAAGAATATTCATCATTGGAATGGGCAAAGTCCGTGCATTAACACCACCGACGTAATTAAACAACGGCAGTCCAGCGCTCTGTGCTGCCGCTTTTGCTGCCGCCAATGAAACAGCCAGAATGGCATTTGCGCCGAGATTAGCTTTATTGGGCGTTCCATCGAGGTCAATCATGGCCTGATCTAACTCCGCTTGTTCGAATACAGAGAAACCTACAATTTCAGGAGCAATGGTCTCATTGATGTTGAGCACTGCTTGAGTAACTCCTTTACCCATGTAACGCTCCTTGTCACCATCTCTTAATTCAACCGCCTCGTGCTTTCCAGTTGAAGCTCCACTTGGAACTGCTGCGCGACCGAAAGAACCATCGTCTGTAAGAATATCAACTTCGACTGTTGGGTTACCTCGACTATCGAGGATTTGACGCGCGTGAATAGCTGTAATCAATGACATTAGGCTGGGTTTTTAGCGTTTACAAGTAATTCGACAAAGTCGTCAAACAAATATCGTGAATCGTGAGGACCAGGTGAAGCTTCTGGATGATATTGAACCGAAAAACAACGGTTATTTAGCATACGTACTCCTGCAACCGTTCCGTCATTCAAATGAAGATGAGTAATTTCCAATTCAGGATGGTTTTCTACGTCTTCTTTACGAACCACAAAACCATGATTTTGAGAGGTGATTTCACCTTTTCCAGTTTTCAAATTTTTGACCGGGTGATTGATTCCGCGGTGTCCGTTGTGCATTTTAAAAGTCTCAACACCATTGGCAAGACATATGAGCTGATGGCCTAAACAAATACCAAAAACAGGTCGGCCATCGGCCAGAACTTTTTTGACTTCCTCAATTACTTCGGGCATAGCCGAAGGATCTCCAGGGCCATTGGAAAGGAAAAACCCATCAGGTTCCCAAGCGGCCATTTCCTCGTAAGTTGTTGAACTTGGAAATACTTTCATGTATACTCCTCGATCAGCAAGACATTTTAGAATGTTCTTCTTCACCCCTACGTCGAGGACCGCTGCTCTAAAATCAGCGTTCTCATCTCCGAAGAAATAGGGTTCTTTCGTAGACACCTTGCTACTTAGCTCTAGTCCATCCATTGAAGGAACCTGATTCAGTTTTGCTTTGAGCTCTTCGATATCATCAGTTTCTGAAGAAATGATCGCATTCATGGCTCCTTTATCACGGATATGGCGAACAAGAGCTCTCGTATCCACGTCGCTTATAGCCACAATTCCGTCCTTCGCTAGGAAGTCCTCTAGGCTCATATCGGAAAGCACTCGGCTTGGCGTATACGAGAAGTTCTTTACTATCAATCCAGCGATTTTAACTGTTTCTGATTCTACCTCCTCTGCAAAGGTCCCGTAGTTTCCTATGTGGGCATTGGTAGTCACCATCATTTGACCGTAGTAGCTAGGATCGGTAAAGACTTCCTGATATCCGGTCATTCCGGTATTGAAACAAATCTCACCCGTTGCAGTGCCTTCTTTTCCTACGGCTTTGCCATAGAATACCGTACCGTCTTGAAGGAGTAAAGTTGCTTTTTTCTTAATCTGATATTTCATGGAGATGGGTATAAAAAAAAGGATAAAGCCAAAGCTCTATCCTTTTTCATTATGATTCAAGAAGAATACCACAATTATTCACCGGCTTTATCTTCTTTCTTTTCTTCTTCGCTTTCGCCTTGATCTTCCGCGGCTGGTTCCTCCACTGCTTCTTCTGCAGCAGTCTCTTCTACAGCTTCTTCTGCAGCGGGAGCTTCTTCTACCACAGCCTCTGCTGTTGTCTCTTCAGCTACTTCTTCCACAACTGTTTCTTCAACTGCTGGTGCTGCTGCCTCAGTTTTCTTAGCGCTTCCTCGACGAGAGCGTTTTTTCTTAGCCGGTTTCTCGTTGGTGTACAACTCGTTAAAGTCAACCAACTCGATCAAACACATTTCTGCATTATCTCCGAGGCGATTTCCTGTGCGAATGATACGAGTATATCCACCTGGACGATTCGCTACCTTCACAGCAACTTCACGAAATAATTCCGTTACTGCTTCCTTGTTCTTAAGTTGTGAGAAAACTACACGACGTGAGTGCGTCGTATCAGTCTTTGACTTAGTAATCAAAGGCTCAATGTACTTCTTCAAAGCCTTAGCTTTGGCAACCGTCGTGTTGATGCGCTTGTGCTCGATCAATGACGACGCCATGTTAGCCAACATTGCCTTACGGTGCTCCGCCGTACGTCCTAAGTGATTGAACTTTTTTCCGTGTCTCATCTCTTCTTACTCTTTGGACTATTCTCAGTCCTTGTTCAATTTGTATTTCGCAACGTCCATTCCGAACTCAAGGCCTTTTGATTGAACGAGCTCGTCCAATTCCGTGAGGCTTTTCTTTCCGAAATTTCTAAACTTCATCAAGTCACTCTTGGTGTACGTCACCAATTCACCTAAGGTCTCCACTTCTGCAGCTTTCAAGCAATTCAAAGCACGAACCGATAGATCTAAATCAACCAGCTTGGTTTTCAAGAGCTGACGCATGTGCAAAGACTCTTCGTCATACTCCTCCGCTCCAGTTGTTTCCTCATCCTCAAACGTGAATTTGTCGTCAGAGAACAACATGAAGTGCTGGATCAAGATTTTAGCCGCATCAGTCAAAGCCTCTTTAGGATGCAAAGAACCGTCGGTTTCGATTTCGATCAATAACTTTTCAAAGTCTGTTTTTTGCTCCACACGGTAGTTCTCGATGCTGTAGCGAACATTCTTGATAGGCGTGTAAATGCTGTCCATGAAGATGGTACCCAAAGCCGCATTCGACTTTTTGTTCTCTTCTGCTGGAACATATCCACGACCTTTCTCAATGGTCAACTCCATATCGATTTTGACGCTCTTATCCATGGTCGCCAAAACCAAGTCCGTGTTCAATACTTGAAATCCTGAGGTGAATTTTTGAAGATCTCCCGCTGTAAGCGTTTCTTGACCAGAAATGCTCACGTGAACGGTTTCATTCTCAACACCTTCAATTTGCTTCTTCAAGCGAACTTGCTTGAGGTTCAAAATGATCTCAGTTACATCCTCTACCACTCCTTTGATGGTCGAGAATTCGTGATCCACCCCTTCGATGCGAACGCTCGTGAAAGCGAAACCCTCTAGGCTGCTCAAGAGCACACGACGAAGTGCGTTTCCGATGGTCAAACCATATCCTGGCTCCAACGGGCGGAATTCGAACTGTCCCTCCGTTTCAGTGGAGGTATTCATGATTACTTTATCTGGCTTCTGAAAATTGAGGATTGCCATATTTTTTGAGTGGATTAAGTCTGTTATTACTTCGAGTACAATTCGACGATCAACTGCTCCTTGATGTTTTCAGGGATTTGTTGACGCTCTGGAATAGCCAAGTACTTTCCTTCCATCGTTTCGCCATTCCACTCGATCCATTCGTACTGACCAGCACGGTTGTCGCGCAATGAGTCTTGGATAACTACCATGCTCTTGCTCTTCTCACGAACACCTACAACATCGCCCGCGCTCATATTCATTGATGGAATACTTGCAATTTCTCCGTTCACCGTAATGTGACGGTGTGATACAAGCTGACGCGCTTGACGACGAGAGTTTGCAATACCCATGCGGAAGACTACATTGTCCAAACGTGATTCGCACAACTGCAAAAGAACCTCACCGGTTACCCCTTTGCTTCGTGATGCCTTCTTAAACATGTTTGAGAACTGACGCTCCAATAGTCCATAAGTATATTTTGCTTTCTGCTTTTCCATCAACTGAATAGCGTACTCACTTTTCTTACCACGACGCTTGTTTACACCGTGCTGCCCAGGAGGGTAGTTTCTCTTCTCGAAAGAACGATCGGGTCCGAAAATTGCCTCTCCAAAGCGGCGTGCAATTTTAGTCTTTGGTCCTCTATATCTTGCCATTTCTTCTCTGTTTCTCTAATTATACACGACGACGTTTCGGTGGACGACATCCGTTGTGTGGCAACGGAGTAACGTCAACGATCTCGGTTACATCAATTCCGGAATTGTGAATTGCGCGAATCGCGCTTTCTCTTCCGTTTCCTGGTCCTTTAACGTAAACTTTAACCTTCTTAAGACCGGCTTCGCTCGCGCGTCCTGCACAATCTTCAGCAGCTACCTGAGCCGCGTAAGGTGTGTTTTTCTTAGACCCACGGAAACCCATTTTTCCGGCAGATGACCAAGAAATTACTTGACCTGTTTTGTTAGTCAAAGAAATGATGATGTTGTTGAATGAAGCACTGATGTGTGCCTCACCGATTGCATCAACCTTTACTTTGTTCTTCTTTACTTTTTTCGTCGTCTTTGCCATTAGACCTTAAGTTTATTTGGTTACTTTCTTCTTGTTAGCAACCGTTTTACGTTTTCCTTTACGCGTACGAGAGTTGTTCTTTGTACGCTGGCCACGGAGAGGCAAGCCCGCACGATGACGGATTCCTCGATTACAACCAATATCCATGAGGCGCTTGATGTTCATTTGAACCTCTGAGCGCAATTCTCCTTCAACTTTGTATTCCTCAGAGATGATATTGCGAATACGTGCCAATTGATCATCAGACCAATCTTCTACTTTGGTGTGAATGTCCACCTCCGCTTTCTCCAAGATCTCTTCAGAGCGGCTCAGACCTATTCCGAAAATGTAGGTCAAACTAATTACTCCTCTTTTGTTTCTGGGCAAATCAACCCCTGCAATACGTGCCATAGTCTTATCGTGTTACAAAATCAGATTACCCCTGACGTTGCTTAAATTTTGGATTCTTCTTGTTGATGACGTACAAACGACCTTTACGACGTACGATCTTGCAGTCAGCACTTCTCTTCTTTAGTGACGCTCTTACCTTCATGACTTGCGTTTATTCTCTTTTAGTATCGATATGTAATTCTGGCCTTGGTCAAATCGTAAGGAGACATCTCGAGTTTTACTTTATCACCCGGAAGCAATTTGATGTAATGCATCCGCATTTTTCCCGAAATGTGCGCCGTAACCACGTGTCCGTTTTCAAGTTCTACTCGAAACATAGCATTTGATAATGCTTCTACGATGGTTCCGTCCTGCTCTATTGCCGCTTGTTTGGCCATATATACTTGTTCTGTTTTAGATTGACGCTCCCGTTGCTCTTCCCTTCAAACGGCCCGTTTTCATAAGACCGTCATAATGGCGATTCAGGAGATATGATTCAATTTGTTGTAACGTATCTAGCACTACCCCTACCATAATCAACAAGGAGGTTCCTCCATAGAACTGGGAGAACTGCTGATTCACTCCTGCCTGCATAGCAAATGCGGGAAGAATGGCGATCAAGGCGAGGAAGATAGATCCTGGTAGCGTAATACGCGACATTACCGTATCCAAGAAGTCCGCTGTACTCTTACCGGGCTTAACACCTGGGATAAATCCTCCATTGCGTTTCATATCATCCGCCATTTGGTTCGTATTAACCGTAATAGCCGTATAGAAATAAGTGAAGATGATAATCATCAAAGCGAAGACAAAATTGTACCAGAATCCCTGAAAATTGGTGAACTCAGTAATGAACCAGTTCGCTTCCGTTCCCGTAAAACCGGCCAAGGTAATGGGTACAAACATGATGGCTTGCGCGAAGATGATTGGCATTACTCCCGCCGCATTTACCTTCAATGGCAAGTACTGGCGTACACCACCTCCGTATTGTTTGTTTCCAACAACCTGCTTAGCATATTGAACGGGTACACGGCGAACACCTTGAACCAACGCTACAGAAGCAAGAATAACTACAAGAAGGATCACGATCTCAACTAGTAAGACTACTAAACCTCCACCTGTGCTTTCCAATCGCGAAACAAATTCTTGAACGAAAGACTGAGGCAAGCTCGCAATGATACCAATCATGATAATCAACGAGATTCCATTTCCAATTCCACGATCCGTAATCTTCTCTCCCAACCACATAGTAAAGATGGTACCACTAATAAGAAGAACCATACTGCTGAACCAGAATGTGCCTGGGCTCAACAAAAACGCGGTCTCAGGTAATTGAGTCTGCAAGTTTGCAATGTAACCCGGAGCTTGGGCAGCCGTGATTAAAATCGTCAAATAACGAGTGATTTGGTTAACCTTACGACGTCCGCTCTCTCCTTCCTTCTGGAGCTTTTGCAAATATGGTACTGCCAAGCCCATCAACTGAATCACAATCGATGCAGAAATGTAAGGCATGATACCCAAGGCCAAAATCGAGGCCTGCGCAAACGCTCCTCCAGTAAAGAGGTTCAGAAGCCCAAGCAAACCAGTAGAAGCCTGCTGTTGAAGAGCTTCTAACTGCGCTGGGTCAATACCTGGAAGGACCACATATGATCCCAAGCGGTAAACCAATAGAAAACCTAGGGTCGTCAGAATCCTATTTCTGAGTTCCTCAATCTTCCAGATGTTGTTAATGGTCTCTATAAACTTCTTCATCCTACTATTAGATCAAGTCTACAGATCCACCATTACCTTCAATCGCAGCTTTAGCTGTAGCTGAAACTTTGTGAACGGTGATGTTCAATTTTGCACTTAACTCACCACGACCAAGAATCTTGATACGATCATTTTTGCTGGCAAAACCATTCTTGATGAATGTTTCCATGTTGATCGTGTCAGAAACTTTCTTGTCATCCACCAATCTTTGAAGCGTATCCAGATTAATCGCTACGTACTCAACGCGATTTGGATTTTTGAAACCAAACTTTGGTACACGACGCTGAAGAGGCATTTGACCACCTTCAAATCCTTGTTTCTTAGAGTAACCAGAACGAGATTTCGCTCCTTTGTGACCACGTCCGGAAGTTCCGCCTTTCTTGCTTCCCTCTCCGCGGCCTACTCGGTTTCCCTTTTTTACTGATCCTTTCGCAGGTTGCAGATTACTTAAATCCATTTCTATTCAAATTAAGCCTTAAGCTTGTTTAGTCAATAACTTCAACCAAGTGACTCACCTTAGCGACCATACCTCGAATCTGAGGAGTGTCGTTGTGCTCGACTACTTGATTCATCTTTTTCAATCCCAAAGCAACCATTGTATCCTTCTGACGCTTAGTCCGATTGATGGCGCTTCGTACTTGTTTTACTTTGATCGTACTCATTTCAGTACCGAATTATCCGTTAAATACTTTGCTTACAGAAACGCCGCGTTGAGCCGCTACTGCATTTGCATCGCGAAGGTTCAACAAAGCATCCATAGTCGCTTTAACAGCGTTATGTGGGTTTGATGAGCCCTTAGACTTTGCAAGTACATCATGCACTCCTACAGCTTCCAATACGGCGCGCATTGCTCCACCGGCAATTACTCCTGTACCATTCGCAGCTGGACGGATGAACACTCGAGCACCCCCGAATTTACCGTCCTGAGCGTGAGGAATAGTTCCTTTCACTAGTGGAATACGAACCAAGTTTTTCTTAGCGTCTTCGATTCCTTTGGTAATCGCCTCAGAAACTTCCTTTGACTTACCTAAACCGATACCTACAACACCGTTCTCGTCTCCTACAACAACAATTGCAGAGAAGCCAAAAGTACGACCACCCTTGGTCACCTTGGTTACACGCTGGATACCAACCAAGCGGTCTTTCAACTCGATTCCGGTAGGTTTTACGCGCTCGACGTTTTTGTATTCTGTTAACATATCCTAATTAAAATTTTAAGCCGCCTTCACGAGCTCCTTCAGCCAAATGCTTAACTCGCCCGTGATACAAGTACCCGTTACGATCGAAGCTACACTCCGTAATTCCTTTCTCAATTGCCTTAGCCGCAACCACTTTTCCTACTTCACGTGCGACTTCGCTTTTGGTACCTTCAGCCTTTACATCCTTCTCCCGTGATGAGGCGCTTACAAGCGTCTCTCCCGTTAGATCGTTGATCAACTGAACGTAGATTTCTTTGTTCGAGCGGAAAACTGAAAGTCTAGGACGATCAGGGGTACCCGCTACCTTCTTGCGAACGCGCATTTTAATACGCTGTCTTCTTTCGGATTTTGTCAATGCCATAATTCTATCCTCCTATTAACCTGCAGCTTTACCTGCTTTACGACGAATATGCTCTCCTGTAAATCGAACACCCTTTCCTTTGTAAGGCTCAGGCTTGCGGAATGCGCGAATCTTAGCCGCGACCATTCCCAAAAGTTGATTGTCATGAGAACTCAAAATAACTTGTGGGTTCTGTCCCTTCTCAGACTTCGTCTCCAATTTCACTTCCGCTGGAATTTCAAACACAATGTTGTGGCTGAAACCCAAAGACAGATCCAATTTCTGTCCTTGATTTGAAGCACGATATCCTACTCCAACCAACTCTAATGACTTCGTGAATCCTGTGGTAACCCCTTGAATCATATTGCTGAGCAAGGCGCGGTTTGTTCCGTGAAGTGCACGCAGATCTTTAGAATCATTAGCGCGTTTTACTTCCAAGATTCCGTCTTCCATACTTACGGAGATTCCCTCGTTGATCTCGTGAGACAATTCTCCTTTGGGGCCCTTTACCGTGACCATCTGGCCATCGATTTTAATTTCCGCTCCCTGTGGAATTTCAATCGGATTCTTTCCAATTCGTGACATCCCTCTTAGTCTTTTCTAATTAATAAACGTAACAGAGTACTTCGCCGCCCACGTTTTCTTGGCGAGCCTTTTTATCTGTCATTACTCCACTCGAAGTAGAAACAATGGCAATACCCAACCCATTCAATACGCGAGGCATGTCCTGTGCGTTGCTGTACTGTCGAAGTCCTGGGCTACTTACACGCTGAAGCTTCTTGATGGCTGGAAGCTTTGTCTTCGCATTGTATTTCAAGGCCACTTTCAAGACTCCTTGTTTGTTATCTTCTTCAATCTTGTAATCGCGGATGTAACCTTGATCTTTCAAAATCTTAGCGATTTCTACTTTGATCTTTGATGAAGGAACATCTACTACTTTATGACCAGCCATAAGCGCATTGCGCATACGAGTCAAAAAATCTGCAATTGGATCTGTCATTGCTTCTCTTTTTAATCTACCAACTGGCTTTCGTTACTCCAGGGATTTTACCTGCCAGCGCCATTTTGCGGAAGGTTACCGCGAAATTCCAAACTGCCGCATATAACCTCTTGGTCGGCCAGTAAGCTGACAACGGTTATGCAACCTCACTGAGGAGTTCTTAGGAAGCTTTGCAAAGCATCCCAGTCTCCGGCTTCTTTCAAAGCCGCGCGCTTCTCAGCATACTTAGCCACCATTCGCTCTCGTTTGCGCTCTCGCGCCTTCATTGATTCTTTTGCCATCCTATTACTTTTTTTCAGAGGAAACCAAAACCTTCCAACAATGCTTCGATTCTTCTTTTGTCCCAGAGTTGGTAACAAATGTTACATCCATTCCACTTACTCGGTTCACCTTATCGATATCGATCTCCGGAAAGATGATTTGCTCGGTAATACCGAATGTGATAGTTTCCACTCTTATCAAATCCAGTACCACACCTCTGAAGTCACGTGTTACTTGGCAGCTGCAACGAGATTAAGCTATCGAGGAATTCATACATTCGTATCACCTCTCAAGGTGACTCTTGCTCCAACTGGCATCCCTTTTCTCAATTTGAAGTTACTGAGATGTCCTTCTTCGAGTACGTAGGTACTGCTTTCTGACCGGCGATCATGGTCATTTCCTCCAATGCTGACTCAATCAGGCGCTTATCTGCTACAGCCTCTCCTACCCCTTGGCTCAAGACAATTTTCTTAAGCTTTGGTACACGCATTACGTTCGTGTAGCTAAACTGCTCAGTCAACGCAGGAATGATTCGATCCTGGTATTCGGTCTTTAATCTTGGCTTGTAATCGCTCATTTTAGTACCTCCCCTGATGTTTTAGAGTATCTCTCAATTTTACCCTCGTCATTCACGCGACGACCTACACGTGTAGGCTCACCAGACTTAGGATCCAAGACCATCAAATTTGAGATGTGAATTGGAGCTTCTTCTTCTGTAATTCCACCTTGTGGATTTGCTGCACTAGGTTTTACGTGTTTCTTCACAACGGTTCAATCCTTCCACAATCGCGCGATTGCTTTTGCTGTCAACCTTTTGGACAACACCTTCCTTGCTCTCCTCTTTCCCAGCAATAACTTGTACGCTATCTCCTATGTTTTCTTTTGCAGCTGACTCTTCATTCCGCCATTTTATATTACCTCA
Organism: Cryomorphaceae bacterium; assembly: GCA_017798125.1. Classification (NCBI taxonomy): domain Bacteria; kingdom Pseudomonadati; phylum Bacteroidota; class Flavobacteriia; order Flavobacteriales; family Cryomorphaceae; species Cryomorphaceae bacterium. The sequence goes on along the minus strand of CP059070.1, from coordinate 1,723,537 downwards.
GGAGCCAAGTGATACAATCTTCATGAACTTGCTTCTCTCTCAGCTCTCTGGCAACAGGACCAAATATCCTAGTACCTCTCATCTCACCTGCCTGTGTTCAACAGTACTACAGCGTTGTCGTCGAATCGGATGTAAGAACCATCTGGTCGTCTTACTTCCTTCTTCGTTCTTACTACTACTGCTCTGGACACCTGGCCCTTTTTGACGTTACCTGATGGCATCGCGTCTTTTACAGTACATACGATGGTGTCTCCGATGGAAGCATATCTCCTCTTCGTTCCTCCCAACACTCTAATGCACCAAGCACTTCCCGTGGCTCCACGTGTTGTCTGCAACTTTCAGTCGTGACTCTTGTTGTACCATGACAGTTTATTTAGCTCTTTCAATAATTTCCACCAGGCGCCAGTTCTTGTTCTTGCTCAATGGACGTGTTTCCATAATGCGAACTGTATCACCGATGTTGCAATCATTCTTTTCATCATGCACCATAAACTTTGAAGTTTTCTTGACAAACTTCCCGTACATAGGGTGCTTCACTTTGCGCTCGATCATAACCACAGCAGACTTATCCATCTTGTTGCTGGTTACAATGCCGATACGCTCTTTTCTTAGATTTCTTGTCGTTTCCATCAGCCAAATTAGTTTGACGCTTGTTCTGCGTTTCTCTTCGTCAACTCCGTGTTCAAACGGGCAATTGTTTTTCTCAACTGGCGCAATTCCATTGGGTTTTCCAACTGCGATACAGCATGACTCATGCGCATATCCGCCAATTTGTTTTGTTCTTCACCGATGCGTTCGATCAACTCGGCTGTAGACATTTCAATGATTACTGATTGTTTCATCTCAAAATATTATTGACCGGTAAAGTCGCGGCGTACAACAAATTTGGTCGTGATTGGCAATTTCTGAGCAGCCAAACGAAGTGCTTCTTTAGCAACATCTGCAGGTACTCCGTCCAATTCAAAGAGAACTCGACCTGGCTTAACGACAGCAGCCCAATATTCTGGCGCTCCTTTACCCTTACCCATCCGTACTTCGGCTGGCTTCTTGGTAATTGGCTTATCGGGGAACACACGGATCCACAATTGACCTTCACGCTTCATGTAACGCGTAGCGGCGATACGAGCTGCTTCAATTTGTCTTGAAGTCATCCAAGTCGATTCCAAAGCTTTAATTCCAAAAGTTCCGAATGCCAATTGGTTTCCGCGTTGAGCGTTCCCTTTCATTCGGCCTTTCTGTACGCGACGGAATTTTGTTCTTTTCGGCTGTAACATTTTAGCTGCCTTTTATCTAAATCTTACTTCTTTCTTCTTCTTGCTCCAGGACGACGACCTCCGCCACCACCTTGTGGTGATTTTCCAGCCTTCTGACCCAATACATTAGACAAGTCACGCTTTCCGTAAACCTCTCCTTTCATGATCCATACCTTCACTCCCAAACGTCCGTAGGTAGTGTGCGCTTCAACCAAAGCATAATCGATATCTGCACGGAAGGTGTGAAGTGGTGTACGTCCATCCTTGAACATCTCTGTACGAGCCATCTCCGCTCCATTCAAACGTCCGCTGATTTGGATCTTGATTCCTTCAGCTCCCATGCGCATTGCCGCAGCAATTGCCATTTTGGTAGCACGACGGTAAGAGATTCGCCCTTCGATCTGACGAGCAATACTCGATGCGACTAAGAATGCATCTAGTTCTGGTCGTTTAATCTCGAAAATGTTGATTTGAACCTCTTTACCAGTGAGTTTTTTCAACTCTTCCTTCAGTTTATCGACTTCCTGTCCTCCTTTACCAATGATGATACCTGGACGCGCAGTAGTGATTGTAACTGTTACCAGCTTCAAGGTTCTCTCGATGATGATTCGAGAAACACTAGCTTTCGAAAGACGTGCGTAGAGGTAGTTACGTACCTTTTTGTCTTCAGCTAATTTATCACCGTAGTTATCTCCTCCGTACCAGTTGGATTCCCATCCGCGGATGATTCCAAGTCTGTTTCCGATTGGATTGGTCTTTTGTCCCATTACTTCTTAGTCTTCAGTGTTGTTACGCGTATCCAATACCATCGTTACGTGGTTCGAACGCTTACGGATTCTGTGTGCACGTCCTTGAGGTGCAGTTTGAAGGCGCTTAAGCATACGTGCGCTGTCCACATATACTTCTTTGATGTACAAACCTGAATCAACATCAAAAGTCTCATCAAACTTCTGCTCCCAGTTCGCAATTGCGCTTTGCAACAACTTCTCCATGCTTTGAGAAGCTTCTTTGTTGCTGTACTTCAACATGAAAAGAGCTTTATCAGCGTCAATTCCACGAATCATATCAGCTACCAGACGCATTTTGCGTGGTGAGGTTGGACAGTTTCGCAACTTGGCGAAAGCAATATTCTTGTTTGCTTCCTTGCGTGCCTCGGCGACATTGTGTTTTCTTGAACCCATTTCTAATTCTTTTCTCGATTAGGCTATTATCGCTTACCCTTATCTTTTTTATTTCCTCCGTGGCCACGGTACGTGCGGGTCAAAGCAAACTCTCCGAGCTTGTGCCCTACCATGTTTTCCGTTACGTACACCGGTACAAACTGGCGTCCGTTGTGCACTGCGATAGTCATTCCAACGAAGTCAGGAGTGATCATAGAAGCGCGTGACCAGGTCTTAATAACCCCTTTCTTTCCACCTTCCGCTTGAGCCATTACTTTGCGCTCGAGCTTATAGTGTACGTATGGTCCTTTTTTGAGTGATCTTGCCATGATTCAGTCTTATTTCTTTCTTCGTTCAATGATGTAACGGTTACTAGCCTTTTTCTTAGCGCGAGTCTTAAACCCTTTAGCTGGCACCCCATTTCTTGAACGTGGGTGACCTCCAGACTGACGTCCTTCACCACCACCCATTGGGTGATCAACCGGGTTCATAGCCACACCACGAGTACGTGGACGACGACCCAACCAACGCTTACGACCAGCTTTTCCAAGACGCTCAAGAGCGTGATCACTGTTCGATACAACTCCAATAGTCGCCAAACACGTAACCAAGATCATTCGAGTCTCTCCTGAAGGCATCTTCAAAACAGCAAAACGTCCCTCACGAGCAGCAAGCTGCGCATAGGTACCCGCACTTCGAGCCATCATACCTCCCTGACCAGGACGCAATTCGATGTTGTGGATGATCGTACCTAATGGAATGTCACTCAAGTACAATGCGTTTCCAACATTTACTGGAGCTCCTTTACCTGCTTGCACTTCGTCTCCGACGTTCAATCCGTTTGGAGCCAAAATATATCGCTTCTCACCATCTGCGTAGTTAATCAAAGCAATACGCGCACTCCGGTTTGGATCGTACTCGATAGATGCCACTTTTCCAGGCACTTCAAACTTGTCGCGCTTGAAATCAATAGCACGGTAACGACGCTTGTGACCACCACCTACATAGCGCATGGTCATTTTACCCGTATTGTTACGACCACCGGACTTAGTCTTACCTTTTGTCAGGCTCTTCTCGGGCTTGTCTGTGGTTACGTTCTCGAAGTTATTCGCGAAACGAAAACGCTGCCCTGGAGTAGTCGGTCTGAGTCTCTTTACAGCCATCTCAATTAAATATTGCTATAGAAATCGATCATGTCTCCCTCAGCGACAGACACAATGGCTTTCTTATATGAGTTCGTTCTCCCCTCGATCATACCTCCTTTGGTATATCGAGATTTGCTCTTGCCATTGTAGTTCACCGTACGAACACCAGTTACAGATACCCCGTACTTCCCTTCAATAGCCTTTTTGATTTCGACCTTATTAGCTGATTTAGCGACCAAGAATCCGTACTGATTCAGGTCCTCAGCAAGGCCTGTCATTTTCTCCGTAATAATCGGCTTAATCAATACACTCATGATTTCTTCTCGCTTAATAAAGTTTCAATCTTTTCAATTGATCCTTCAGTCAAAATCAACTTGTTTGCCCCCAAAGTTTTGTAAGTGTTTAATTCTGAGGCGGTTACAACCTCTACACCCTGCAAATTTCGGGAGGACAAATATACGTTTTTATTTGGCTCAGCCAGTACTAGCAAGGATTTTTTCGCGTCAGACGCCACTGCTGTTAAAACACCAGCAAAATCCTTGGTCTTTGGAGCTTCGAATGAAAAGTCCTCCAAAACGACAATATTCGAATCCTTGGCTTTGTAACTCAAGGCAGAAACTCGAGCCAAACGCTTCACTTTTTTGTTCAATTTGAACCCGTAGTTACGTGGTCTTGGACCGAAGATACGTCCACCTCCGCTTGAACAATGGCGTTCTTGATGCTACCTGCATCGTGCAGTACCAGTTCCTTTTTGCTCTCTTGATCTTTCTGGTACTACCCACGATCTCGGCTCTTTCCTTGGCCTTGTGAGTTCCTTGACGCTGGTTGGCCAAGTACTGCTTCACATCAAGGTAGATAGCATGATCATTCGGCTCAATCCCGAAAATGGACTCAGCCTAGGTCAGCTTAACGCTTCTTAGAGGTCTTCTTTCCGTTCTGGTATCTACATACTGCTAAATCCATGCTTCCTTATTTTTCGAATGATTACGAAGTTCCTCCTTTGGCACCAGGCTACAGATCCTTTAACCACCATCAAGATTCTTTTCCACATCAACTTTGAGAATTTGCAGCGACATCTGCTTCACCGCTGGCGTTACCCATTTGGCCAGCCATACTTCATACCCTTGAATACCCGGGCAGGATAAGAAGCCGCTCCAATAGAACCTGGGGCTCTCATTCGATTGTGCTGACCGTGTGTAGCATCTCCAACTCCTCGGAAGTTGTGACGTTTAACAACACCCTGGAAACCTTTCCCTTTAGATGTTCCAACAACGTCAACAAACTCACCAGCTTCGAAGATCTCTACAGTAACAGCGTCACCTAATTTCAAATCTTGCTCAAAGCCATCAACTTCAATGACCTTGCTCTTTGGTGATACACCAGCTTTCTTGAAGTGTCCGGCGAGTGCCTTAGGAGTATTCTTCTCCTTGAACGCTCGCCCCAAGCTATCTGCACAGCATCATATCCATCAGCTTCCTGGGTTCTGATCTGCGTAACATAGCATGGACCAACTTCCAATAGCGTGCATGGCAAGTTCTTGCCCTCGGCACTGTACAAGCTAGTCATTCCCAACTTTTTTCCAATCAATCCTGGCATCTCTCTAATGTTGGTTATTACACTTTAATTTCTACTTCCACACCACTTGGTAGCTCCAGCTTCATGAGTGCGTCTACAGTCTTAGATGAAGTACTGTAGATGTCCATCAGGCGCTTGTATGCGCAAAGCTGAAACTGCTCACGTGCCTTTTTGTTCACGTGTGGCGACTTCAATACAGTGTAGATCCGTTTGTGCGTTGGCAGTGGAATTGGACCACTAACAACAGCTCCGGTAGTCTTCACCGTCTTCACGATTTTCTCAGCGCTCTTGTCAACCAAGTTGTGATCGTAAGACTTTAATTTTATTCTAATCTTCTGGTTCATCTGACCTTCTTATTATGCTTCAACTTTACCTTGGGCCTTAGCAATTACCTCATCAGAGATATTCTTAGGACACTGATCGTAGTGTGAGAACTCCATAGTTGAAGTCGCTCGTCCTGAAGAGATGGTTCTCAAGGCAGTCACATATCCAAACATTTCGGAAAGCGGCACCTTAGCCTTAACTACTTTGGATCCGGCACGGTCGTCCATACCTTCAACCATTCCCACGACTTCTGTTCAGGTCACCAACAATGTCACCCATGTTCTCCTCAGGGGTTACCACTTCCAATTTCATGATAGGCTCAAGGATCACAGGCTGACATCTTGGAATCGCCTCTCTGTACGCCATCTTGGCACAAAGCTCGAAAGACAGCTGATCTGAATCCACCTGGTGGAAAGACCCATCGATCAATGTAACCTTAAGTCTATCTAGTGGGAAACCAGCCAATACACCATTGGCCATGGCATCCTTAAATCCTTTTTCAACGGATGGAATGAATTCTCTTGGAATGTTTCCTCCCTTGATCTTGTTTTCAAAATCAAGTCCTTCAGTCTCCGCATCAGCCGCTTCAATAACCACTTGAATGTCTGCGAACTTACCACGGCCACCAGTCTGCTTCTTGTAAACCTCTCTGTGCTCAACACTACCAACAATAGCTTCCTTGTAGGCTACCTGAGGCGCACCTTGGTTACATTCAACTTTGAATTCTCTCTTCAGACGATCGAGGATGATATCCAAGTGAAGCTCACCCATACCACTCAATACAGTCTGGCCAGAGTCCTCATCGGTGTGAATAGTCAACGTTGGATCTTCTTCAGTCAACTTTGCCAGAGCAATACCTAGCTTATCGACGTCCGCCTGAGTTTTAGGCTCAATAGCGATACCAATTACCGGATCTGGGAAATCCATGGACTCCAGTACAATCGGTGACTTCTCAGCACAAAGTGTATCACCCGTCTTAATGTCTTTAAATCCAACCAAGGCCGCGATGTCTCCACAGTGCAGCTTCTCAATTTGATTTTGCTTGTTCGCGTGCATCTGGAAAATTCTAGAGATTCTCTCTTTGTTTCCAGTTCGTGTGTTTAGAACGTAAGACCCTGCATCTAGGCTTCCTGAGTACGACCTCACAAAGCAAAGACGTCCTACGAATGGATCCGTAGCAATCTTAAATGCCAGTGCCGAAAATGGCTCTTCAGTTGACGGCTTTCTTGTAGCTGGCTCCTCTGTGTCAGGATTGGTTCCTTCGATGGCTTCAACATCTAGTGGTGAAGGCAAGATCTCATTACCATGTCCAACATGGCCTGAACACCCTTGTTCTTGAAAGCAGAACCACACATCATAGGAACTAGGTCACCATTGATAGTGGCCTGTCTCAAAGCGTTAAGAATCTCTTCCTCGCTAATGCTGTTTGGATCCTCAAAGTACTTCTCCATGAGCGTATCATCGTACTCCGCAACAGCCTCCAGCAACTTCTCTCTGTACTCTTCAGCCTCAGCAGCCATATCCTCAGGTACAGGAACTTCCTCGAAAGTCATTCCCATATCCTCCTCGTTCCATACGATTCCATTGTTCACCAAATCAACTACACCTTTGAAGTGCTCCTCTGAACCAATAGGCAATTGCAAAGGCACTGCCGTGCTTCCCAACATCTCTTTTACCTGACGGCAAACGTTGAGGAAGTCAGAACCAGAACGGTCCATCTTGTTCACGAAACCAAGTCTTGGTACGTTGTAGTTGTTAGCCAGTCGCCAGTTAGTTTCAGACTGAGGCTCAACACCATCTACCGCACTAAACAAGAAAACCAACCCATCGAGTACTCGCAAGGATCGGTTTACTTCCACAGTAAAGTCAACGTGACCGGGTGTATCAATAATATTGATGTGATACTCATTACCTCTATAAGGCCAGAAAACAGTTGTTGCAGCCGAGGTAATAGTAATACCCCTTTCCTGCTCTTGCTCCATCCAGTCCATGGTAGCGGCACCATCGTGAACCTCACCAATCTTATGGCTAACACCGGCATAATACAGAATACGCTCGGTAGTAGTAGTCTTACCCGCATCAATGTGAGCGGCAATCCCAATGTTCCTCGTGTATGTTAAATCTCTCTTTGACATGACAGTATGGTCTAGTGTCTGTGTGTTCTTAAAATCTAAAATGAGAGAAGGCTTTGTTTGCTTCTGCCATTCTATGCGTATCTTCTTTTTTCTTGTAAGCTGCGCCCTCTTCCTTAGCTGCAGCGATGATCTCACCGGCTAATTTCTCAGACATGGACTTCTCATTACGGAGTCTGGAATATTTGATCAACCACTTCATTCCCAAAGACAGCTTACGAGCATCTCGCACCGGAGTAGGAATCTGGAATGTAGCTCCACCAACACGACGGCTTCTTACCTCAACACCTGGTGTTACGTTAGTCAATGCCTTCTTCCAAACATCCAACCCATTCTCTTCCTCAACCTTCTTGTCTACTATCTCGATAGCATCATAAAAGATTTTAAAGGCCAAAGTTTTCTTGCCTTCAAGCATGAGATTGTTCACAAACTTGGTTACCAGCTCCTCGTTAAACTTAGGATCTGGTAGAATTGTGTGCTTCTTTGCGGTTCTTCTTCTCATCTTAGTATAGAGTGCTCGTTACCGTATTATTTTTTCTTTGGTCGCTTAGCGCCGTATTTTGATCTTCTTTGAAGTCTACCTTCGACTCCTGCCGTATCCAGTGCTCCCCTTACAATGTGATACCGTACACCTGGAAGGTCCTTAACCCTTCCTCCTCTAACTAACACGATCGAGTGCTCCTGAAGGTTGTGACCTTCTCCGCCGATATATGCGTTCACCTCTTTCCCATTGGTCAACCTTACCCTGGCCACCTTTCTCATAGCCGAATTCGGCTTCTTTGGGGTGGTGGTATAAACACGTACACAAACACCTCTTCTTTGGGGACTCGAATCGAGTGCCGCAGACTTACTCTTCTTTTCGATGCTGTTTTCTGCCTTTTCGTACAAGCTGCTGTATCGTTGGCATATACTTATAATTGTGTTCCGATCAGATAAAATACAATACCCCAGTTTTTTAGGGACTGCAAAGGTAAGACAAAAAATCTAACATCCAAGTGGTTAGAAAGGGAAAATCTACAGGGATTTTGGGCACTTGGATCAAAAAGAAAACTCCCGCACTTGGCGGGAGATGTAACCTATTATATAAGGTATTTTTTAATCGTTGCGAATGAGCATTAAATGACCGCTCTGTTCAATGGTTTTTCCATTTCCTCCAGTGGCACGGACTGTATAATAGTAAACCCCTTCACTAGCTTCGGACCCACCCACGGTGCCGTCCCAACCGGCAGAGGGCGTTGACCAGTCCGACCATTCATAGATGGTATTACCCCATCTGGTGTAAATAACTCCCTGGAACTGATCAATATTAGCCGTGCTGTCGTTGGCCGTCACCGCATTGAAATAAGGAAAATTTCCTCCTGGACTAAAAACATTGGGCATCATTACCCTCGGGTCACTCGTTACGTCAATGATTAAGGTTGTTGTGTCTGTACAACCAGAAAGGGAATCTACACCATATAATACTACGGTGTAAAGACCATTCTCTGTGAAGGTATAAGTGGTGTCCGGATTATTCCCAGAGTCGCCCGTACCAAATTCAATTCCATAGCTTGTTCCGCCAGTGGATAGATTGTTGAAGTTGACCGTGAGAGGAGCGAGTCCACTCGTTGGCGAAGCGCTCAAGTCAGCCGTCACTGGAAATTCGTTGGCAATGGTAAAAGTAATGGTTGAATCGCAACCGATACTGTCCACTACATAAATGGTGTAATCCCCAGGCGATAGGTTCTCTCGATCCAAGGTAGGTGTTCCATCGTCCCAACTAAATGTTAGAGGACCAAATCCGCCGGTCAAGGTCAGATCAATAGAACCGTTGTTCTGATCACAGAAAGCGTTCATCACCTGCTCGTTTAGCACGATGGGGGGAGGTTGATTAATGTAAACGGTATCAACAACTGAGCAATCGTTCACCTGATCGTACATTTCAACAAAGTACGCTCCAGCGGCAAGACCGTTAATGGTTGCGGATCCGGTAATGTTATTGTCCACTTGGAGAACGTTGTTGAATACGTTCAGCCATGTAACATCCCATTGCCCTCCGTTGTTGGGAAGGAGGACCGTGGCCTCACCGTCATCATAGGCATAGCAAGACTCGTCCCGCACATCAAAACTGGCGCCAACGGAGCCGATTTGAACAAAAACAGAATCCTGAATTCCGCCGCACTCGAGTCCGAGGTAGTAAGTCGTTGACGTCGTAGGATTCACCGTCACAGTTAATCCAGTATCCAGTGCGTTGAAATTTTCATCGTACCAAATGACATTGGTTGTTCCAGTTCCGTAAAACCTTCGCCCTTCATTTGTAAAGGTCGTGGGTGTGTTGTTTCGACCCGTGACGGTGTAGGCGGCTGTTCCCGTTTCGTTATGCAGGCCATGTACGGAATTTCCCCCGTTCCAATTCGAGCATAAGGGAAGGTTCTCGATGTGAGTCTCTATTACGTTCGTGGTTTCGTAGATGACAATTTGACCTTTATATAGAAGCGAGGTACACGAGAACATCGGCACGTTATTGAAGCTTGCCACGAACTTCCGGAAAGGCGCTGTTCCCACCGTGCCGTAGGTAATAGTCCCCCCGGTGGCGGGATTGATATCCAGCCATGGCCCCATGATGGAAGCTAAGGGTTCATTTGGATTGGGAATAGCCTGCGTAGTCCACGGTGAAAATCCACTGGCGTTGGTCAGATCAAAAGTGAGGTAGTTATTAGTGGATACCACAACCTGAGAATAGGTTTGTCCATAAAAACAGAAATCGAAGCCAATATTAACAACCCCGGAATGCTGATCATCAGGACCGTTGTAGGAACCGGTCAAGGGCGTAGATTCCCAGAAGTACGGGATGATGGAGTCGGCATAGGTCGTTGAACCGCCGCCACCTAGGTAGGTCGCCGTTAAACTCATGGGGCCGCCTTGACACAAAAAAGTATCGGCCGGCGCAATAACTTGTGCTTGTACGAAGCCCGTCAATAGGGAGAACAAAAGGAGGAATCGTCTGGTCATAACAAAGGGAGATCGAGGCTAAAGATAGTGGATTTGACGTTATTGATTTAACGTTAATAAATGCCGAGAGGTTGGCCTTGAGTCACTCCCCTATTTATTTACTTTTGGCGGAGAAGTTGGATTTATGAGCACGGAGTATCTCGCACAATTAAATGAACCGCAAAGGCTGGCGGTCGAACATACAGAAGGACCTTTAATGATCATTGCAGGCGCGGGCTCCGGTAAAACGCGGGTCCTCACCTACCGCATAGCTCATTTGATGGCCCTTGGCGTAGACCCCTTCAATATTCTTGCCCTGACCTTTACCAATAAGGCGGCCCGGGAAATGAAAGAGCGGATTGAGCGCATTGTTGGAGGAACGGAAGCCCGCAACCTATGGATGGGCACCTTTCACTCTGTTTTTGCGCGGATCCTACGGATCGAAGCAGACAAACTCGGCTACCCGAGCAATTTCACGATCTACGATACGGAGGACTCTCGAAAGCTCATTTCCAACCTTATAAAAGAGCAAAACCTCGACACCGACATCTATAAGCCCAAGCAGATCCAGGGGCGCATCAGCAGCTTCAAGAACTCTTTGGTTACTCCGCAGGCCTACTGGGATATTCCGGAATTGCAGGAGCAGGATAGCGCAGCCAAAAGACCCGAGACAGGCAACCTGTACGCCATGTACGTAGATCGATGCTTCCGAGCTGGAGCTATGGACTTCGACGATTTATTGGTCAAGACTAATGAGCTGCTCAACAAATTCCCAGATGTACTTGCGAAATACCAGCAGCGATTCAAGTACTTACTGGTCGATGAGTACCAGGATACCAACCACGCACAGTACTTGATTGTGAAATCGCTCGCCAGCCGCTTCGAGAATATTTGCGTAGTGGGGGATGATGCGCAAAGTATTTATGCCTTCCGAGGAGCCAACATCAAGAACATTCTGAACTTCAACCGGGACTATCCAGATGCGCTGGCGCTGAAACTTGAACAAAACTACCGCAGTACCAAAATGATTGTAGGTGCGGCCAACTCGGTCATCAAGCACAATCAAGATCAACTGCAAAAAGAAGTATGGACTTCCAATAAAGAAGGAGAGAAGATCCGTGTCTATCAGGCCATTTCAGACAACCAAGAAGGCCAGTATGTTGCCGGTTCTATTTGGGAACGTCAAATGCGCGAAAACCGTCGCTTAGGAGACTTTGCCGTTCTGTATCGGACCAACGCCCAGTCGAGAAGCATAGAGGACGCTCTTCGCAAAAGAAATATCCCCTATCGCATTTACGGAGGGGTGAGCTTTTATCAGCGAAGGGAAGTCAAAGACCTCCTCGCCTATTTACGCTTGACCATCAACCACAACGACGAGGAAGCCTATCGGAGAGTAATCAACTACCCAAAGCGTGGAATTGGAAATACGACTCTGCAGAAGTTGACGGTTTCGGCAAACGACTTCCGATGTAGCCTTTGGGACCTAACGGAGCGAATTGATGCTTATCCACAAGTAGGGCTGACGGGTGGCGTTCAGCGAAAGCTGATCAACTTCGCAACCATGGTACAGAGCTTCAAGGTGATGGCGGAGACCCAAGATGCCTTCACGCTAGCCCAGCACATTGCAAACGAAACGGGCATACTCAAGGAGCTCAACGACGATCAGACCCCTGAAGGAATCAGTCGGGCTGAGAATATTCAGGAATTGCTCAATTCCATCAAAGAATTTATTGAAGAGCGCAAAGAAGGACCTGAAGAAACCAGACGCACGGATTTGAGTGCCTTCTTGGAAGAAGTGAGCCTCATTACGGATCAGGACAACAACGAAGGTGACGACCGGAACAAGGTGAGTTTGATGACCATTCACTTGGCGAAAGGACTGGAATTCCCTCATGTCTATATCGTGGGCTTGGAAGAGGACCTTTTCCCGAGCATGATGGCCGTGAATTCGCGCAGCGATCTCGAGGAAGAGCGTCGGCTCTTTTATGTGGCGGTTACGCGGGCTGAGGAGAGCGCAACCCTTACCTACTCGCTTCAGCGGTACCGTTGGGGAAAAATCATCGACAATGAACCCAGCCGCTTCCTAGAAGAAATTGACGACAAATACTTGGATTGGATGATTCCAACCGAGCGTCGAAACCCAGCCATTCCCAATAAGTACAAATTGGACTTTAACGGAGGAAGCAGAGGGCCTGCGGCCCGATCCAAACCCGCTCCAAAGAAACCCCCTTCGGAACGTCCAAAACCGCTCGGCCTCAAAAAGAATATGAAGCCCTTGAAGCAAAGTGAACGTAAAAAGACCAGTGCAGCGGATGCGCCAGGTGATTACGTGTTCAATTTGCCCTTGAGCGAAGGTATGCGGATTGCGCACGAGCGATTTGGTGTTGGTGAGGTTCTTCGACTGGAGGGAAGCGGACCTAATCAGAAAGCCGTGGTTCAATTTGATCGTCACGGGGAAAAGAAACTGCTCTTGAAGTTTGCCAAACTCAAGGCGCTATAGTCTAGTATTCTGAAGGGGCTATAACCGGGCAAACTCAAGGCGCTATATTTGGTTACCTTTGCCGGATAAGGATATGTTTATGATGCAATACAATACGGAGAAAGAGAAGCTGAAAATTCCAGAGTATGGACGGCACGTGCAGCAGATGGTCGATTATGCAGTGACCATTGAGGACAAGGAAAAGCGTCAGAAAGTGGCTCAAGCCATTATCGACGTTATCGGAAACCTGAATCCGCACTTGCGCGATGTCCCTGATTTCAAGCACAAGCTTTGGGATCACTTGTTCATCATGAGTGATTTCGAATTGGATGTCGAATCACCTTATCCGAAACCCACAAGAGATTCATTCGAGGAGCGTCCAGATAAAATAGACTATCCTCAAGAACGCATCAAATACCGCTACTACGGAAAGAATGTGATCAAAATGATCGAGACGGTCAGCGAAATGGAGGATCTGGAGCATCGTCCTCAGATGATTCGACAGCTGGCCAATCACATGAAAAAAAGCTATCTGAATTGGAATAAGGATTCCGTGGAGGATAAGGTGATACTAGACCATTTAGCTGAACTGTCCGCGGGTAAACTAGCCCTTAACGAGGATCAAGAATTGGCTCAAAGCAAAAATTTGGTGAATTCCTCAGGCAACAACAGCAATCAGCGCAACAATAACCGCAAGCGCAGCAACAACAACAAGAAGAGAAATTATAAACGCCGTAAATAAGCTCCTCACTCCATGTCGACCTTCATTATAAACGGAGGAAAACCGCTCTCCGGATCCATCACCCCGCAGGGGGCGAAAAACGAAGCACTACAGGTAATATGTGCCGTACTGCTCACTCCTGAAAAGGTCATCATTCGAAACATCCCGAACATTCGCGATGTCAATAAATTGATCGAGTTACTGGTCGATTTAGGGGTGAAAGTGGAGAAGCTTGGACCCAACGATTACAGCTTCCACGCAGACGAAGTTAATCTCGGCTACTTGGACTCTCCGGCCTTCAAACAAAAGGGTGCCGCACTGCGTGGATCCATCATGATTGTAGGTCCCCTACTCACCCGATTTGGGCGAGGATACATCCCGCGACCTGGAGGTGATAAAATTGGTCGAAGAAGACTGGACACCCACTTTATCGGATTCCAAAACCTCGGTGCCGATTTCGAATACGATGATTCGGCTTCGTTCTACAAGGTGACCTCTAAGCGCCTACAAGGAACGTATATGCTCCTGGATGAAGCTTCCGTTACTGGGACGGCCAACATCGTCATGGCTGCAACTATGGCAGAAGGTGAAACCACCATTTATAACGCGGCTTGCGAGCCCTACTTGCAGCAGCTCTGTAAAATGCTGGTGGCCATGGGTGCTCAAATCGAAGGCATTGGCTCCAACTTGCTCAAGATTACTGGGGTAACCGAATTGAAAGGATGTGAGCATCGATGCTTGCCCGATATGATCGAGATTGGATCGTATATCGGCATGGCAGCCATGACCCAATCAGATTTGACGATCAAAAATGTAGCGTACGACGAATTGGGTGTTATCCCTAATACGTTTAAGCGTCTGGGAATCAACCTGGAGCGTAAGGGCGAGGACATTCACATCGCGCCGCAGGCGCATTATGAAATTGAATCCTTCATTGACGGATCCATCATGACCATTGCCGACGCTCCGTGGCCGGGCTTGACCCCTGACCTCTTGAGTGTTATTCTGGTGACGTGTACGCAGGCTCGCGGAAGCGTTTTGATTCATCAAAAGATGTTTGAAAGCCGGTTGTTCTTCGTCGATAAACTGATTGACATGGGGGCTCAAATCATCTTGTGTGATCCGCACCGTGCGACCGTTATTGGTCTTGACCGCCAGGCTGGACTTAAGCCAACCACCATGACTTCTCCGGATATTCGCGCCGGGATCTCGCTTTTGATTGCGGCTATGAGTGCCGATGGGCGTAGTACCATTCACAATATTGAGCAGATTGACCGCGGATACGAAAACATTGATGACCGCTTGAACGCTATTGGTGCGGACATCATTCGAATTGACTAAAGGAAGAATACAATGAAAAGAATATTGGACATAGCCCTTTTGGGGGTACTCTTGTTTGTAGTTGTCGATCGCAACTGCTGCGCACAGAACGTTGGCCTCAATGTCGGCGATATGGCTCCTGAAATTGAACTGAGCAATACGGAAGGTGAAGTAATGAAGTTGAGCGAGCTCCGCGGCAAATACGTCCTCATCGATTTTTGGGCGAGCTGGTGCGGTCCTTGTCGTCGCGAAAATCCCAATGTCGTGGCGACTTATGAAGCCTATAAGGACTACGTCCTGAACGGGTTTGAAGGATTCACGGTATACAGCGTGTCTTTGGACGGGACTCCGCGTCAAGGAAATCCAGCCGAATCGTGGAACAGAGCGATTGCTCAGGACAACCTTACTTGGCCGTATCACGTGAGTGAATTGAAAGGCTGGAGCTCTGCCGTTGTAGCTCAGTACCGTGTGAACAGCATTCCGACCAACTACCTCATCGACGGGAATGGAGTCATCGTTGCGAAAAACCTTCGCGGTGCAGCCCTAAAGAACAAACTGGCTCAGATTGCCGGAGAGTGACATTGTGACACAAAAAACGGTCTGGCCTGCCTTTTGATTAAGGCCGTGTAAACGACAGAACGATGGCGAAGAATAAGAAGCACGAAGAGCAAGAACCTGAAGTAGCTGAAGCACAAGTTCAGGAACCGGGTGGAGAAGAGGCCGAACAGGATGCATCGGCCCGTGAGGGCCAATCAAGCGAAGCCGAAGAGCTTCAAAAGGCCAAGGATAAGTACCTCCGATTGTTTGCTGAGTTTGAGAATTACAAAAAGCGAACAGCACGTGAGCGCATCGAATTGATTGGACGCTCTACCGAAGAGCTTATGACGGCCCTATTGCCCGTGATGGACGATTTTGATCGAGCGATGAAGTCCATGTCAGAAACGGAAGAGATGGCAGGCTTGCTCGAAGGTGTCGAACTGATTCACAATAAGTTCAAGAAGACTTTAGAGCAAAAGGGCTTGAAAGAAATGGAGTCGACCATTGGTCAGCCCTTGGATGTTGATGTACATGAAGCCATCACGCAAATTCCAGCGCCTTCAGACGACTTGAAAGGCAAGGTAGTAGACGAGGTGGAAAAAGGATATACCCTAAATGACCGCGTGATTCGCTTCGCGAAAGTGGTCGTGGGACAATAAGAGATCATGTCGGATAAAAGAGATTATTACGACGTTCTTGGGGTATCGAAAGATGCCAGTGAAACGGAGATCAAAAAGGCCTATCGCAAATTGGCCTTGAAGTATCATCCCGACAAGAACCCGGACGATAAGGAAGCGGAAGGCAAATTCAAGGAGGCTGCAGAGGCCTATGAAGTGCTGAGTAATGGCGACAAGCGAGCCAAGTACGATCGATTTGGTCACGCCGGTATGGGCGGTGGCGGATTCGGCGGTGGCGGCATGAACATGGACGACATCTTCAGCCAGTTCGGCGACATTTTCGGCGGAGGCTCTCCCTTTGAGAGCTTCTTCGGAGGAGGTGGTGGCGGACGTGGACCCGGGCGTGCACGTCGCGGCAGCAACCTGCGTATTCGCGTGAAACTGACCTTAGAAGAAGTAGCCAACGGCACCACTAAGAAGGTTAAGGTGGCTCGAATGAAGAATACGGGCAAGGTCAGCTACTCTACCTGCCCTACTTGTCACGGCTCTGGCCGCGTAAACCGCGTGACGGAGACTATTCTCGGTCGCATGCAAACGGCCTCTACCTGCCCTACTTGCGGTGGAGATGGTAAAGTCGTGAGCAACAAAGAAGCGGGCGTCAATGCCGACGGACTCGAGCGCTTTGAAGAAGTGGTTGAAATTAAAGTCCCGGCAGGTGTTAGCGATGGGATGCAGTTGAATGTCCGCGGCAAAGGAAACGAAGGACCCAAAGGTGGCCCGGCAGGTGACCTAATCGTGGTCATCGAAGAAGTTCCGAGTGAGGAACTACATCGCGAGGGCAGCAATCTGCACTACGATTTGTTTATCTCCATTTCGGATGCCGCTCTCGGAACCAAGGTCGAAGTTCCGACCGTTTCAGGGAAGGCGAGAATATCGCTCGATGCAGGTGTTCAAAGCGGAAAGATTCTGCGATTGAAAGGAAAGGGACTGCCCAGTGTAGAACACTATGGCAAAGGAGACCTTCTGGTTCACATCAATGTTTGGACGCCTCAAAATCTGAGCAAGGAAGAGAAGAAGTTCTTCGAGGAGTTTAGCGAAAGTGCAAGCGCCAAACCACAACCGGATCGAAACAATAAATCCTTCTTTGATCGGGTCAAGGAAATGTTTTCATAATGATATATTAGGGGTCACTACGGTGATCCCTTTTTTATTGCAACACTTATGAGTCTACTCATCACGGAAAACATCGTCAAAGACTATGCGGAGCACCGCGCTTTGGACGGTGTATCGATCGAAGTACCCAAGTCCTCCATCTTCGGGTTACTCGGTCCCAACGGAGCAGGAAAAACCTCTCTGATTCGTATCATCAATCAAATTACAGCGCCCGACACAGGGACTGTTGTACTCGACGGCCAGCCCCTTCAGCCCAATCACATCGAGCAAATTGGATATCTGCCTGAGGAGCGCGGACTGTACAAGAAAATGAAGGTCGGGGAACAGGCTCTATACCTGGCACGCCTTAAGGGCATGAGTACTGGGGACGCCAAAAAGAAGCTCAAAGAGTGGTTTGTCCGTATGGACATCATCGATTGGTGGGATAAAAAGGTAGAGGAACTGAGTAAGGGTATGGCGCAAAAGGTACAGTTCATTACTACCGTTTTGCACGAACCCAAACTCCTCATTTTCGATGAGCCTTTCAGCGGCTTTGATCCCATCAATGCCAACCTCATCAAGGAAGAAATCTTGCGTTTACGCGACAACGGAGCTACGGTGATCTTCTCTACGCACCGAATGGAAAGTGTGGAAGAGATGTGCGATCACATTGCGCTGATCAACAAGTCTCAGAAAATCCTCGACGGAAAGCTGAGCGAGATCAAAAACGAATACAAGAACGACATCTACCGCATTGAATTCTCCGGCGGTTCTCTTCCCTCAGACCTCCCCTCAGACATGGTGGTCATGGAAAGCGGAAGCAACCACGCGCGCATTCAATTGCAGAACGGAGCGTCTTCCAACGACTTACTCCAAAAACTCATCGGCCAAGTACAGGTGCACCATTTCTCTGAAGTGGTTCCTACCGCCAACGACATCTTTATCCAAACCGTACAAAACGCAGCATCATGAACAGAACAGGATTGATCATTCAGCGCGAATACTTGTCACGGGTTCGGAAGAGATCCTTCGTCGTGATGACCATTTTGGGACCGATCTTAATGGCCTCTTTATTCATCGTCCCTATTCTCATCGCAGACAGCGGAGCACCCCAACAGAACATGCTGGTATTGGACGAGACGGATCTATTCACTGGGTACCTAGAGGACAACGATGACGTCAGCTACACGTATCTGGAAGAAATGGACTTGGAAGACGCCAAGGAGCGGCTTATAGACTCCGACGGCGACGGACTCCTGTACATTCCGTGTGGGCAGAACTGCGATCTCAATTACATTGAAAAGTCCATTCAGATCTACTCTGAGAAGACCATCAGCATTGACCTCAAGTACTCCATCAAGCGCCAGATTGAGCGAGAACTCGAAAACTTGAAACTTCGCAGAGATAGTGTCGATCTAGACAAAATTGAAGCGGCCAAGACGTCGATTACCATCAGCACCATCAGTATGGAGGGCGAAAAGGAAGAGGAAAACTTCAGCGAATTTTCGACGGCCGTGGGATTCATCATGGCCTTCCTCATTTACATGTTCATTTTCTTGTACGGTGCGCAAGTGATGCGCGGCGTGATTGAAGAGAAATCGAGCCGTATTGTGGAAGTCATCATTTCCTCCGTACGCCCCTTCCAGCTTATGCTCGGAAAAATCATCGGGGTAGCCTTGGTTGGACTAACACAGTTCTTGCTTTGGGTAGTCCTCACCTTCGCCATTGTCACAGTGGCCCAGATGGCGTTCTTAGGCGACACCTACAGCAGCACCGAACTCGCGGGCCAAATGAGCGGACCTGAAATGGAAGCGGCCAAAGAAGCAGCTATGCCCGAAATCATCAAGATGATCAACTCGATCAACTTCCCCTTGGTCCTCGGATGCTTCATGTTTTACTTCATGGGCGGCTACTTGCTCTACGGAGCTCTGTTCGCAGCCATTGGCTCTGCCGTAGATCACGAAAGCGACTCACAGCAATTCATGTTGCCGGTCAGTATGCCTTTGATTCTGGCCATCATCATCGCCCAAACGATCATTACCAATCCGGAAAGCCCCCTGGCCTTCTGGTTCTCCATCATCCCCTTCACCTCCCCCATCATCATGATGGTACGGGTAGCCCTAGGGGTCCCAACGATGGATCTCATCATCTCGATGGTCCTTCTGGTCCTCGGATTCTTGGGAACCGTTTGGGTAGCGGCGCGCATCTACCGCACCGGAATCTTGATGTATGGTAAGAAGGTCACTTATGGCGAACTCCTGAAGTGGATTCGCTTTAAAGGATAAACGATTTGGCCCTACGGGCCGATGCAAGAGCACTCCTCCATGAACACGGCCATCATTGACTTGGGTACCAATACCTTCAATCTACTGATCGGCCGCATCGAAGAAGGACGTGTTGTCACGGAATTCAAGACAAAGATTCCCGTGAAGCTAGGCAAGGGCGGCTTCGCCAAGCGACACTTGGAGGAAGATGCCATCGCCCGAGGCCTGTTGGCCATTGAAAGCCACATCAACACCGCTCAAGAATACGGCGTGGAGTCTATCCTAGCCTTTGCCACCTCGGCGGTAAGGGATGCCTCGAACGGAACGGATTTCGTACAGCAAATACACGCTGACTACGGCCTCAAGGTACAGGTCATCTCCGGAGATCGAGAAGCCGAACTCATTTGCGAAGGCGTTCGTTCCTCTTCGGATTTCGGAGCTGAACCCCTGGTTATTATGGACATCGGGGGCGGAAGTACTGAATTCATCCTGACCTCAGCCGGAAAAATCCATTGGAAGAAAAGTTATGCCCTCGGCGTCTCCAGGCTACTTGAACGTATACAGCCCTCTGACCCACTCGGCGCAGATGACCTGGACACCCTCCACTCCATCTTGGACGGTGCGTTGATCGATCTGGGTGAAGCTCTTCAGCAGTATCCAGCCACGCACCTTGTCGGATCCTCAGGTAGTTTCGACACCATGGCCGATTTAATTCTGGCCGGGATTTATAAAGAAGAAGTCAACACTAAAGGAAATCGGTACGATTTTCGCTTAAGTGATTTCGAGACCATTTACGCTCAACTCCGACATTCCACCCAAGCAGAGCGCTTGGCCATGCCCGGAATGCTCGAAATGCGCGCTGAAATGATGGTCCTCAGCAGTTCCATCATCCGCTACGTAGTTCAGCGGTGGAACATGAAACAGGTAACGCTCAGTACCTATGCCCTTAAAGAAGGGGCCTTGGTTCAGCACTACCGAAACAAAAATTGATATGTCCAAAATACTGATCATAGAAGACGAACAGAGCATTCGAAATGTGCTCAAGAACATCCTGAAGGACGAGAATCCCGACTACCACGTGGACGAAGCCGCCGACGGGAAAGAAGGCGTGGACATGCTCCGCAAGGAGTCCTACGACCTCATCATGAGCGATATTAAAATGCCCGGGCTGGACGGTATCGAGGTACTGGAGCGCGCTCGCATTCTGAGTCCAGACAGCGCCATTGTCATGATCTCCGGCCACGGAGACATTGATACCGCTGTGGAGTGTATAAAGAAGGGTGCCTACGACTACATCTCAAAGCCGCCCGATCTCAACCGACTGCTCAATACTGTTCGCTTGGCCTTGGACCGCACCTCATTGGTTGAAGAGAATCGTCGACTTAAAAAGAAGGTGAGCAAGCGCTATGAAATCATTGGCGAATCAGACGGTATTCAGTCGATCAAGAACATGATTGAGAAAGTGGCGCCTACGGATGCACGCGTCATGATCACCGGACCAAACGGTACGGGAAAGGAATTGGTGGCTCATCAGATTCACGAACAGAGCGAGCGCTCCAAAGGGCCGATGATCGAGGTCAACTGTGCGGCCATTCCTGCAGAACTCATTGAAAGTGAACTCTTCGGTCACGAGAAAGGGGCTTTTACCTCTGCCGTCAAACAGCGCAAAGGGAAGTTCGAAAACGCCCAAGGCGGAACCCTTTTCATGGATGAAATTGGGGACATGAGCCTGAGTGCTCAATCCAAAGTACTGAGGGCATTACAGGAGAAAAAAATTACCCGCGTGGGCGGTGATAAAGAGATCAAGGTGGACGTACGCGTGATTGCTGCGACCAACAAAAACCTGGTCGAAGAGATTAAAGAAGGGCGCTTTCGAGAGGACCTCTACCACCGTTTGAGCGTCATTTTGATCAAGGTGCCGAGCTTGAATGATCGGGCCGAAGACATTCCGCTTTTGGCCAACCATTTTCTGCAGCAAATTGCCAATGAGCAAGGAACCGCAGCGAAGCGTTTCGCGCCGCAGGCGCTTGAGGCTCTAAAAAAGATCGACTGGACCGGAAATATCCGAGAACTCCGCAACGTAGTGGAGCGCCTAACGATCCTTTGCGGCAGTGAGATATCCGCGGATGATGTAGCACTCTACGCGAGCAAATAGTTGTTATCTTTGCCCACCAAAATTGAACGTAAACAATCATGGTGAACATCACCCTTCCTGATGGATCGGTCCGCAGTTTTGACGGACCAGTGAGCGCACACGAAGTAGCCGTGGACATTAGTCCAGGGCTGGCGCGCAATGTATTATCGGCTGAAGTCAACGGACGAACGGTTGAAATTCACGATCCCATCACGGAGGATAGCACCTTGCGTTTGTTCACCTGGAACGACGATGAAGGAAAGAAGGCTTTTTGGCATTCTTCGGCCCACGTATTGGCTCAAGCCTTGGAGCGGATGTATCCCGGCGTGAAATTGACCATTGGGCCGGCCATCGAAAATGGGTTTTACTACGACGTGGACTTCGGTGAGCACAACGTTTCAGAAAAAGACTTTCCCGCAATTGAAAAGCTCTTCTTGGACTTGGCTCGCGAAAAAGCGGAGTTCAAAATGCGCGCAGTTTCTAAGGCGGATGCCTTGGACTTCTATCAAAAGCAGGGCAATGAATTCAAGGTAGAGCTGATCGAGAACCTAGAAGACGGTTCCATCACCTTCTGCGACCACAGCGATTTTACGGATCTCTGCCGCGGTGGACACTTGCCCAATACCGGCCTCATCAAGGCTGTAAAAATCCTCAATGCCGCCGGAGCATACTGGCGCGGAGACGAGAACAAGCCTCAGCTCACCCGCATCTACGGCGTCAGCTTCCCCAAGCAAAGCATGCTTAAGGAGCATTTGGAGTTGTTGGAAGAAGCCAAAAAACGCGATCACCGGAAACTGGGTAAAGAACTTGGACTCTTCACCTTCAGCCAAAAAGTGGGGCAAGGACTTCCGCTTTGGTTGCCCAAAGGAGCCATGCTGCGTGAACGTCTGGAGCAATTCCTGAAGACTGCCCAAAAAGCAGCCGGATACTTGCCAGTCATCACTCCGCACATTGGGAACAAAGAATTATATGTGACCAGTGGTCACTACGCCAAATATGGTAAGGACAGCTTTCAGCCGATTGAAACTCCGCAAGAGGGCGAAGTTTACTTGCTGAAGCCGATGAACTGCCCGCATCACTGCGAAATCTATAAGTCAGAGCCTCGAAGCTACAAGGACCTTCCTATTCGCTATGCCGAATTCGGAACAGTATATCGCTACGAGCAAAGTGGTGAGTTGCACGGTCTAACCCGCGTTCGTGGATTTACTCAAGATGACGCCCACCTCTTCTGTACACCGGATCAGCTCAAGGACGAGTTTAAGAAGGTGATCGACTTGGTCTTGTACGTCTTTACTGCCTTGGGCTTTGAAGACTTTACCACTCAGATCTCTCTTCGCGATCCCGAGGATCCCGAGAAGTACATCGGAAGCTCCGAAAACTGGGATAAGGCAGAGCGCGCAATCATTGAAGCTACCGAAGAAAAGGGACTGAAAACAGTCACCGAACTCGGCGAAGCGGCATTCTACGGACCCAAGCTCGACTTCATGGTGAAGGACGCCTTGGGACGCTCTTGGCAATTGGGTACCATCCAAGTAGATTACAACTTGCCCGAGCGCTTTGAATTGGAATACAAAGGAAGTGACAACGAAAGCCATCGTCCGGTCATGATCCACCGCGCACCATTTGGGTCTATGGAGCGCTTCGTTGCCGTCTTGACAGAGCACTGCGGCGGTAACTTCCCCTTGTGGTTAACACCGGATCAAGTCATCATTCTCCCCATCAGCGAAAAGTATGCTGAATACGCCTACAAAGTTGAGAATGAGCTAAAAAATTACGATATTCGCGCCCTCATTGACGAGCGCAGTGAAAAAACGGGTCGGAAGATCCGGGATGCGGAGGTCAGCAAGATCCCGTATATGATCATTGTGGGCGAGAAAGAACAAGAGGCGGCAACCGTTTCGGTTCGAAAGCACGGCGAAGGAGACTTAGGGTCCATGGGACTCGAAGAATTTGCCAAGCATCTGACTGAAGAGGCCAACGCCATGATTGAAGATTTTAATAACTAAAAGGAAGTAGCCATAGCTATTCGTAGAAGAAGAGGAAGAGGTAAACCGCAGCGTCGCCGCGAAGAAGATCCTCATAAAATCAACCGGAAAATCACCGCGGAACAAGTTCGTCTGGTCGGTGAAAATGTAGAACAAGGGGTATATTCTCTGAACCAAGCCTTAAAGATGGCGGAAGATCAGGGTTTAGACTTGGTTGAAATTTCTGCAAAGGCTGATCCTCCAGTTGTTAGAATCATCGACTATAAGAAGTTTCTGTACGATCAAAAGAAGAAGCAGAAGCAGATTAAGTCAAACGCGCAGAAAGTTGTGGTCAAAGAGATTCGGTTCGGCCCGAATACCGATGAGCACGATTACGAGTTTAAACTCAAGCATGCGCGCAAGTTCTTGGAAGACGGTGCTAAGTTGAAGGCTTTTGTATTCTTCAAGGGACGTACCATCCTCTTCAAGGACAAAGGTGAAATCCTTTTATTGCGCCTGGCGCAGGAATTGGAGGACATTGGGAAAGTTGAACAGCTACCGAAGTTGGAAGGAAAACGGATGATCATGTTCATCGCTCCCAAAGCCGCAAAGAAGTAATTAAGTAAGCTCAAAAATAAGCAGCAATGCCTAAGATGAAGACGAAATCCAGCGCCAAGAAGCGATTCAAGCTGACCGGAACTGGTAAGATCAAGCGCAAGCACGCTTTCAAGAGCCACATCTTGACTAAAAAAGGTACCAAGCAGAAACGCAACCTGACCAAATCAGGATTGGTACACAAGTCAGACGTGAACTCTGTGAAAGAGCAATTGAACTTGAAGTAAGTAAGTAAACGGAGTAATGAACCCTGTGCTTAGTTGAAAGTCCGCTGAGCGGCACTGAGTGCAAAAAACAATTTGAGAAATGCCTAGATCGGTAAATGCGGTGGCTTCCCGCGCGAGACGTAAAAAGGTCTTAAAGCAAGCTAAAGGATTTTTTGGTCGTGGAAAGAACGTCCACACAGTAGCCAAAAACAAAGTTGAAAAAGGTATGCAGTACGCATACCGCGATCGCAAAACCAAGAAGCGCAACTTCCGCGCACTTTGGATCCAACGTATCAACGCTGGTGTTCGCGAGCACGGCATGAGCTATTCAGAGTTCATGGGTAAAGTCAACGAAAAAGGAATCGAATTGAACCGCAAGGTGTTGGCTGATTTGGCCATGAACCACCCTGAAGCATTCAAAGCGATCGTTGACCAAGTGAAAAAGTAAGAGCCTACGGCTCGATGAAAAAGGGACCCTTTGAGGTCCCTTTTTTTATGCCCTATTCTTTGAAGAAAGCCGGCAGAATAGGCTTTAGCGATGGGTTTCCATCAAAACGGTAGACCTCCTTCCCCGTCTTGTCAAAAAGTAGCGTTGTTGGCGACCCTACCACTTGAAACGTCTCATAAAAGAGCTCTTCTGACACAGACCCATAGAGGATGTTGGATTGAGACGACCAGCCATATTGCTTGGCAAAAGACTCAACCTTCTCAAAGGGCTGTGAACTAACCATGACGATCATGAAGGGCTCAAGTACATCCCTTTCCTTTTCCATTGAGGCGGCTTTGTCGTGACAGAGATGGCAGTCCGTATCAAATTTGACCAAAATCATACCTTTCCATCCTCCGCTGGGGAGTTCATCAGGAAGTCGAACGACCGAATCTCCAAGACTCAACTCCAGGGTTGGAAATTGGTCCAGCACCCTTTCGGCACCGTCGGGAGAACAGGCCCCCAAGAACGCACACACCAAACACATGAAGACTGCGCGCCCGACTCGTCTATTACTGAATTTGATGCCATTTTTATCGCTCATAATTCTGATCAATTCTCGTCTCGCAATGTCCAAATAAAATTGGCTTTAGGGTGTCCTAGGCATGGTGCTAAATTAGTTTCGATTGAAAGAAAATCAAACCTATCGAGCTATGGAAAACATCTGTAAGAACATCCGAGTGATCCGCGAAATAAAGGGTCTTTCTCAAGAGTATGTCAGTCTCAAACTCGAAATATCTCAATCGGCCTATGCCAAGATGGAACGCGGTGAAACCAAACTAACGGTCCAACGCCTTAAGGACATTTGTCAAATACTTGAAATTGATGTCCCCCAACTTTTCCGAGAAAGCAATTTAATCGAACGTCTTCAAGGACTAGCTTTCGATTCACCCCGCTCAGATAAGCCATCTACTGCAACCTACAATGATCAAGTGGATTCCCTAGAAGACGAAGTGCTCCTGCTCAAAGAAGAAAGGAAGAGACTTCTTCGAATCTTGGAGCAGTTGAGTCGGCCACCGGCTGCATGAACCTCCGAACCAACTGGGACTGAGGGCTGTTGTGTCTCTAAGTGAAAAGGTCATTTTTCCGTACCTTTGAGCTCTTCTAACTACACTACACATGAGCATCGATTCCAACCCTAAAACGGAACAGGATATTTCTTTCGAGGACTTTAAAGCAGAAGTCATCAAGGATTATCAGACTGGTGTGGAATCCCGCGAGGCCAGCCTGCTCGGTCGCAGAGAGGTGCTGACTGGAAAAGCAAAGTTTGGCATTTTTGGAGACGGGAAAGAAGTAGCCCAATTGGCTATGGCCAAGGTGTTCCAAAACGGTGACTTCCGATCAGGTTATTACCGAGATCAAACCTTTATGATGTCCATTGGTGCATTGTCCATACAGCAGCATTTTGCAGCGTTGTATGCCCATCCCGACATCGACATTGAGCCCGCTTCCGCTGGCCGCCAAATGGGCGGACACTTCGCTACTCAGTCATTGACTCCAGATGGAGAATGGAAATCCTTAACGGACCAAAAGAACTCGAGCGCAGACATCTCCCCTACCGCGGGCCAAATGGCTCGACTGGTTGGATTGGCTCAAGCATCCAAGATTTACCGTCAGCACGAAGGCCTGAAGGATCGAAGTCAGTTCTCCCGTTCTGGAAATGAAATCGCATTTGGAACCATCGGAAATGCTTCTACCTCTGAGGGTGTATTCTTCGAGGCGATCAACGCCATAGGGGTATTGCAAGTACCCGTCATCATGTCCGTTTGGGACGATGAGTACGGAATTTCAGTTCCCGCAAAATACCAAACGACCAAAGAAAACATTAGCGAAATCCTCAAAGGGTTTCAGCGGGATGAGCATGGCGCTGGCTTTGAAATCATCAAAGTCAAGGGTTGGGATTATCCGGGACTCGTGGAGGCCTATCAAAAAGCCGAGCGTATTGCCCGTGATGAGCACGTACCCGTCTTGATTCATGTGGTGGAGGTTACACAACCTCAAGGCCACAGTACCTCGGGAAGTCATGAGCGTTACAAAAGCCCTGAGCGCCTTCAATGGGAGCAGGATCATGATTGTTTGGTGAAGATGAAGCAGTGGATGGTCGAGTCCGCTATTGCTTCAGAGGAAGAGCTTGAAGCGCTGGAGAAGGATGCAGTAAAGGCTGTGAGACAAGCCAAAGCCGCGGCATGGAAGGCCTTTTTGGCTCCCATCAAGGAAGAATCTACTCGAGCCATTGAGCTTATTAAGGCTTTGGCCAAAACGAGCGGACAGAAAGCCTTTATCGCAAAAATCGCTGATGACCTAGCCGCTGCAATGGACCCCATTCGAAGAGATGTTCATCACGCTGTGCGCAGAGCACTCTGGCTATCGCGTGGAGAATCGTCAAACGAACGCAATGCGCTCAAAGGATTCTTGGAGGCGGAGCAAAAGTCCAATGCGGATCGCTATAACTCACACCTCTACAGTGAATCGGCTCATTCGGCATTGAATGTCACAGGAGTAAAGCCTGAGTATGGATCCTCTCCGGAAGAGGTAGATGCTCGAATCATATTGAGGGACAATTTTGACCGAATCTTGAGTGAACATCCCGATACACTGATCTTCGGTGAAGACAGTGGAAAAATTGGAGATGTGAATCAAGGACTAGAAGGCCTACAGGACAAGCACGGAGAGCTTCGAGTATTCGATACGGGTATTCGAGAGAGCACCATCGTAGGCCAAGGAGTAGGAATGGCCATGCGTGGACTCCGACCCATTGCGGAGATTCAGTATTTGGACTACCTCCTTTATGCACTCCAAACCATGAGTGATGACCTAGCAACGGTACACTACAGAACCAAGGGACGTCAAAAAGCACCTCTGATTATCCGAACGCGTGGTCACCGACTCGAAGGTATCTGGCATTCAGGTTCACCAATGGGGATGATCATCAACGCCTGTCGCGGGATTCACGTCTTGGTTCCTCGAAACATGACACAGGCCGCAGGTTTTTACAATACCTTATTGGATAGTGATGATCCTGGACTCATTGTCGAGTGCTTGAATGGATACCGACTCAAGGAGAAGATGCCTGAGAACCTTGGGGAGCTCCGGACACCGCTTGGTGTACCTGAAGTGATACGTGAAGGTGAAGATGTTACCCTTGTTACCTATGGTTCCAATTGCCGTATTGCACAAGAAGCTGCTCAGTACTTGAGCGAACTGGGTGTTTCAATGGAAATTATTGATGTTCAGAGCCTTATGCCCTTTGACCTCAATCACATGATTGGTGAAAGATTAAAGAAAACCAATCGTATTGTCTTCCTAGACGAGGACGTGCCTGGAGGTGCCTCTGCTTATATGATGCAGAAGGTGCTCGAGGAACAAGGCGGGTATTACCACTTGGATAGTGAGCCTATCACTTTGGCGTCAAAAGAGCACCGTCCAGCTTACGGGAGTGATGGAGATTACTTCAGCAAGCCCAGCGCCGATGATGTTGTCGAGGCGGTATATAAGATGATGCACGAAGCCGATCCCGTCAATTTTCCAGCCCTCTAAGGGATTGCTGAGCTGGATTCTTTAAAACCATCCAAAGACGAAGCCGAAGTTTCCGACGAAGCCGCTGAGATCGCTGGAATTGGCAAAATCAATGTCTGATCCACTTACAGAGCGATATCCAGCCATGAGCTGAACGCGAAAGACGCGTGTAATATTGACTTCGACACCAGCTGATGGAAGGAAGACGAAAATGGTCGAGCTTAAGTACTCGAGGCCGTTGTCTGCACCTTTTGCCGAAACTCCGCCCCAACCCAGCTTAACATCAACTTGTGGGTGAATAACGTCCTGTGGCCGGATTTTATAACCTGTCCAAAGGCCTCCGTAGCCCATGTCTAGGTCAATAACCCGCTCTCCCTCATTAGTCATATAGGTGTAGCTCTTGTTGACGTTGATTCCTTCTCCAAACCCTCCCAACCAGAAGGCCCGATTCAAAAGCATGGCTCCACCCCCACCAAAGCTTGGGGATGCAGAGCCGTCGATGGTGTGAATTCCGAAATTGAATCCACCGAAACCACTGATTTCTGCATTTCCATCGAGCAGGGTTTTAGTCTCCTGGGCTTTGATTTGAAAAGCGCTCAACGAGAGGAAGACGAGAAATAAGAACTTTTTCATGAGTAGAATTTTACGGAAGATAGGTGCTTTTTGCGGAAACGGAAAAGCCGTTTAGTATGTTTGCTTTACACAGAAAACGCGCTTCATATACGCCCAAGGCATGGATAAGGAAACCGAAAAGAGCAGTAAATACGATCACCTAGAACACATGGCTCTGGGAAAACTCCTGGAGAACATCAATCGTGAGGATCAGACGGTACCTCTCGCTGTTGAACGGTCACTTCCTCAAATTGAAGCACTGGCCGAGGCCGTTTATCAAAAAATGTCCTCAGGTGGACGTTTGTTTTATCTGGGTGCTGGAACGAGTGGTCGGTTGGGCATTGTGGATGCGAGCGAGTGTCCGCCCACCTTTGGTGTTCCGCACGATTGGGTGATTGGCATCATTGCCGGAGGGGACAGCGCGATACGGAAGGCTGTGGAATTTGCCGAAGACGATCGTTCGGGTGGATGGAAAGATCTTCAGGAACACGGGGTATCAGAGTCCGATGTAGTCGTGGGAATTGCCGCCTCTGGAACAACGCCCTATGTTGTTGGAGCTTTAGCATCGTGCCGTGAGGCACAAATCACAACCGGCTGCATTACCTGCAACACCGAGACCCCCTTGAGCAAGGAAGCGGATTTTCCGGTAGAGGTTATCGTGGGGCCAGAATTTGTGACCGGGAGCACACGTATGAAAGCGGGAACAGCTCAGAAGCTAGTGCTCAATATGCTAACCACCAGCACTATGATCCGACTGGGTCGCGTGCAGGGAAACAAGATGGTGGATATGCAATTGAGCAATGATAAACTGGTAGCACGCGGGACCTATATGGTGATGCAAGCCACGGGATTAGACGAACCAACGGCGCAAAAATTGCTCCTTCAGGAAGGGAGCGTTCGCGCTGCAGTTCATACATTTGAGCATGGCAGTACCTAAGACAGATCGCGATAAACTAATGAAAGGCGTAAAGCTTATCGCTCTCGCCTTTCCTTTTATTTTCAGCGCCCCCATTGTATTAACGCTTGCGTTCGATCCTGAACAGGGAGCGTGGTGGTTAACCGTACTGGCCGTAGTCCTGATTTTATCCGCCTTCTATTTCGGCGGACGCGGCCTACTGACCATCATTTCGGCTTTTTTCGACCGGCCTTCTTAAGGGCTTCGGTGATGATCCACTCCAATTGTCCATTCGTACTGCGAAACTCATCGGCGGCCCATTTTTCGACCGCCTTGAGCGTTTCTTCATTCAGTCGCAATGCGAAGGCTTTTTTATTGGGCATGCTTAATGATTCAAGGTTCCCGTATTGACCACCGGTGAGGCATCTCGATCTCCGCACAAGACGACCATCAAGTTAGAAACCATGGCCGCCTTCTTTTCTTCATCGAGCTCGATGATTTGTTTCTTAGACAATTCTTCTAAGGCTGTTTCCACCATACCCACCGCTCCTTCGACAATCTTAAGACGCGCAGCCACCACGGCAGAAGCTTGTTGACGCTTCAGCATAGCGCCTGCGATCTCCTGGGCATAAGCCAAGTATCCAATACGCGCTTCAGTGACTTCGATCCCAGCGATGGAAAGGCGCTCATCCAATTCTTTTTCAAGATTGTCGTTGACTTCCTCCTGTCCGCTACGGAGCGTCACCTCTGCCCCTTCGTCATCGAAATTATCATAAGGGTATTTACCTGCGAGCTTCCGTACTGCTGCATCCGTTTGAACGCGCACAAAGTTTTCGTAATCGTCAACCTCAAAAGCGGCTGCAAAGGTGTCCTTGACCTTCCAAACCAGAATTACACTGATAATGATAGGGTTCCCCATCTTGTCGTTGACCTTCACTCGCTCGCTGTCGAAGTTGCGAGCGCGTAAGGAGATGGTTTGCTTTGAATAGAATGGATTCACCCAGAAGAATCCGTTTTCCTTGACCGTTCCCACGTAATCTCCGAAGAGTGTGAGCACCTTTGACCCATTGGGGTTCAGGAAAAAGAATCCAGGTACCATCATAACGGTCGGCAAGAACAAGAGTGCAAAAATTGGGCTGCGACCTATGGCTAGGCCGGCTATGGTTACAATGAGTAATCCGAGAAAAAGAACCAAGCCGACGTAGCCGGACATGGGGCGAACTGTTTTTTCGTTTGACATGATAAGTGATATTATTTTGATATCAATTTAAAACATTTCCTCGAACCGCGCAAATCTTTATTTGTTACGCCAATGAACAATTGGTGTTATTTATATGTAATTACATGCATTATTCAATGTATCTACATACATTTGCCCAAACAAAACTCAAATAGAGCAACCATGAAAAAAGTATTGTTATTCGGAGCAGCCGCAATGTTCCTCGCATCATGCGGAAGCGGAGTCGAAGGAGAGCGCGTTGAAGCCAACGAAGCTCAGGAAGTACAAGAAGTAGTTGAAGCGACTACTTTGGCAGCGAACACGGACGAATCATCCATCAAATGGGTAGGAAGTGATGTGGCTGGAAAGGTACACAATGGAAACATCAACATCAGCGAAGGTTCATTGGACGTAAAAGACGGAAACCTCGTAGGTGGTTCTTTCACTATTGACATGAACAGCATTGTGAACTTGGATGTCGAGAACGAAGAGTATAACCAAAAGTTGGTCGGTCACTTGAAATCTCCAGACTTTTTCTCTGTTGACTCCTTCCCTACTGCTCAATTCGAAATTACAAGCGTTGAGGCTTACACAGGTGACGATGCGTTCACGCACAACATCACCGGTAACTTGACCATGAAGGACATCACTAAGAGCATCACCTTCCCTGCTGCTGTAAGCATGAGCGAAGGAGCAGTGATGGCTACTACAGCACCTTTTGTTATTGACCGTTCAGACTGGAACGTACGTTTCCGTAGCGTTACTTTCTTTGATCCAGCGGAATTGAAAGATCAAGCGATCAACAACGACATCGGTTTGGAGATCGCTCTTGCAGCAAGCAAGTAAGCAACCCCCAAGTTTCTCTGAAAGCCGCTCATCTGAAAAGATGGGCGGTTTTTTTTGTGCGAACAAAAGAAAGTTTAAAAAGAAGTCAGATGAGAATGTCGATCAGAGCAATGTCCAAATCTGTGTAGCGGTATGTAAAGCCCGTCTTAATCAAGCGCTCTGGGCTAGATGGGCTGGACATCAAAACCAAGGTCGCCTGCTCCCCGAGAACCGTTCGGAGCACAAAGGCGGGAACACTGATGGGCCACACAGGTCTCCGAAGGACGCGAGCTACCGATCTTGTGAAGCTCTTATTGGTTGCACCAACAAGTCCAACCGCGTTATACGGCCCTTCTAAAGGCTGTTGCAGGGCATGCATGTACATTCTGCTCAGATCATCGATATGAACCCAAGGCAGTACTTGGTTTCCTGGACCTAGAGGGGCACCCACAAACCATCGTACCGTGCGAGCTATTACGGGCAGCGCTCCTCCGCTCGCGGACAAGACAATCCCTGTTCTCATGAGCGCGACGCGCAGTCCAAGCGCTTTGAATCGATTGGCTTCTTCCTCCCACTCCTGACACACCCGACCGAGAAACCCGTCATCCGGGGCCGCATCTTCTTCGAAAACTACACCCGTTTCAGAAGGGTAATATCCAACAGCGGAAGAACTTATAAGAGCATCTACGCGATGCTCGATTTCAGAAAGGGCAGTATAAAGCGTTCGCAAGGAATCTACACGACTGCTTCTGATCAAGGCCTTATACGCCTTGGTCCACCTCGCTGAGATGGATGCTCCGGCGAGGTTGATGATCTGGCCGACATCACTTAGGGCCTCTCGGTCCATGGTGTGATTGGCAGGATCCCAGCCATATACATGCACTCCATTGTCCAGTACACGTACGCCGCCTTTTTGACGGGTACTCAAGTGCTTAACGCGGTAGCCGGAATCAAGCAACAACTCGGTTAGTCGCGTGCCGACCAATCCGCTTCCCCCGGTGATTAAAATGGTATCTTTATGTTGTTCCATGAGCGTCCGTTCTTCCTATAAACCAATTGGACGCTCAGGTGTTCTAGAGCAAAGGAAAGACGTGCATCAACTCGAGCCATTCTACAATTGGAGACATCTGTATATCGCCAGTCAAGACGAGCGATCGCCGTACTATGGTCACCTCAATTCAGAAGTGTACTTCACAGACCAGATATACGGTTATTACATTCACCCTCAATGGGACCCTATCGGCTCGGAAACGCTCTTTATCAAACAGCTGTATGCCGACTACGACATGGGGTTCACCATCATCGAAATGATTGGGGAGTGGAATGATTGCCTACACAACGACATTATGTTTCTCAAGCGAGACATCATCGATAAAATGATCGCCCAGGGAATTGACAAGTTTATCCTCATTGGTGAAAATGTACTCAACTTCCACGCCTCTGACGAACTCTATTATGAGGAGTGGTTCGATGACATCGAGGACGGATGGGTAGCCCTTGTGAATTTTCGCGACTTCATTCAACGCGAAATGAGTGAAACAGGCATTGATCAATACTTCGTTAGTGGTGGTCAGCTCCAAGACTTTGCTTGGCGAACCGCGGACCCACAAGTGCTTTATAAGAAAGCGGACCAACTGGTCCAAAGAAGACTCGACCCGGTTTAAATGCCCGAGCGCATCAGTAAATCAACGACGCGTCGGTCGGTTGGAAAGCGGACGGACTCCATCGACAGCTCATTCATCGGAACCCAATGAAACTTCTGGGTTCGCCCGGGTTCGTCGGTATTCTCACGCTCCTCGACATTGTCTAAATCTGCCCAATTCATCGGGGTAATGCGGTAGTAAATGCTCAATACCTGGTCGGACTCGCGAAACGCCGACTGCACAAAAAAGTCCGTTGTATAGACGTGCTCCGCATGCGAAACCTCCAAGTCCAGTTCTTCACGCAATTCCCGCCGTACTGTTTCCGCAGGGCCCTCACCCCACTCCAATCCTCCACCGGGAAATTTGGTGAAATGATGCCCCTGATATCGTTCTTCGGAAATTAGAATCCCTTTTTCTGGATGAATCAAAAGTCCGTAAACCCGAATGTTGAATTGTTTGGTGGTCATACTTGTGGTTTCGTTGCTCTTAGCATTTCTCTTTTCCCCGGTGGCCCAGGCAATCGTTCTACGGTAAAACCTGAACGGGTCATGGCTCGGCGCACTTCTCCTTTGGCACTGTACGTCACCAGCACCCCTTCGGGTCTCATAAGACGGTACATCTTTTGGAAAACGGCATCCTCCCACATTTCGGGCTGATGCCGAGGCCCGAAGGCATCGAAATATACGACATCGAAGCGGTCCTCTATGTTCACGTCTTGGACTTTTTCATGGATCTTCAACAACTCAAATCCCTCAGCCCACTCCGTGGATTTACCCCAAGGCGAACGATGGAGTTCCGACCATTTCTCCGAAACCGCTGGCAACTCAATAAGCTCGTCGTAATTCAAGGGATTCCACTCCTCCTCTGTCAAAGGAAAGGCCTCCAAGGCCGTATACCGGACCTGAAGACCATTTTTCTGGGCGTACTCTAGTGTGAGCATCGCATTTAAACCGGTGCCCAGCCCAATTTCCAAAATACTCAGCGCCTCTACGGCGCGATGTCTGCTTTGAAGCCCCATATCCACATACACGTGGCGCGACTCCTGAACAGCGCCATGGGTACTGTGGTAGTGCTCCGCACCATCGAAAATCTCCAAGGTGTGGGATCCATCACCCGTCCGGATCACCTTCCGTTTCACGATTCGGCGATCTTGAGTTTCTTAATCTTGACCATGGGTCCTGGGCAATACACCCGGTGACAAGCCAAGCACGAAGCGACCATATTGTTGTGCGCAGCGATCCGCTCCTCAGCAGGAGCCTCTTCCAAACGCTCGACTTGAGTCAAAAACACCTCACTCAAGGCTTTAAATTCAACCGTACGAACCGTACTGTCCGTCTCCTGAGCGGTATGAATAGTCACAAACTGATCTGAAAAATCGGGGGCCGGCTGGCCGTCTAGGATCAAGTTTTTAGCTGCCATGGACTCGTCAAACATCTGACGCATAAGCAGAGCTAGTTCGCTATCTCCATTCGGATTGACAATTTCCTTCTTAACCGAAGCGTCTGTATTGGACTGCTCTTTTTCTCCTGAGGTACAGGACAAAAAAAAGGATGCCCCAATGAGACATCCTCCTATTATCATCTTCAATTTCATCGCAGCTTATTCGATAACGACGCCAGAAGCCATAAAGCTTACGCTTACCTCTGGTTCGGTGATCATGGCAATTTCCTCTTCGCTCGCACCAGCATCTTCTGCTTGGTGACGCAGCCACTCCACGCTCTGCTCTTCCACTTTTGCCCAACCTTCCATGGTCACAGTACGACCATCAGCGTCCATTGGAACAAAGAATCCATAGTCTTTAAAGCGAACAAGCATTTCCTCTTCTTCACCCATCGCAACGTTCATCCAGCAACCTTTCTTCTGGCAAACTTCATTGATGGTTCCTTTTACTTTAACCTGAACACTATCCTGCCCATCGAGCATGGCAATTAGTTCGGAAGCTTCTACAGCACCCTCGGTAGAAATTTCTTCTCCGTATGCCTCAACTTCTACTTCTTCAGCAACAACCTCATCAGCAGTTACTTCAGTCTCAGCGGCCTCTTCAGTTGAAGCACTTCCGCACGCGTAAAAAGCAGCTGCGGCAATCATTGCGATAAACACTTTCTTCATGGTGGCGTTTTTTAACGTAAGGAACAAAGGTACAAAAAACCCTATCTTTGCACTCCCAAAATCACACTACATGAAAGTCACACCTACCACCCAATCTCGTCTTGATTCGGTCGATTTAAATAATCTGGTATTTGGCACCACGTTTACGGACCACATGGTAGTGTGTCACTTCAAAAACGGC
Organism: Cryomorphaceae bacterium; assembly: GCA_017798125.1. Taxonomy (NCBI): domain Bacteria; kingdom Pseudomonadati; phylum Bacteroidota; class Flavobacteriia; order Flavobacteriales; family Cryomorphaceae; species Cryomorphaceae bacterium. Next base: position 1,687,482 of record CP059070.1, on the reverse strand, counting down.
GCTTGGGATGAGCCTGAAGTCATGCCGTATGGACCCTTCCCTATTGCCCCTGGAGCCCCTGTATTCCACTATGGACAAGCCATTTTTGAAGGAATGAAGGCTTACAAGGACGAAGCTGGGGACTGCTTCCTATTCCGGCCGCTCGAGAACTGGAAAAGGTTTAACAAATCCGCCACTCGCTTAGCCATGCCAGAAGTACCGGAAGAGGTATTTATGGATGGATTGCATCGTTTGGTTCACATGGACAGTGGATGGGTCGTTCCAGGGTTTGATCACGCTCTGTATCTCCGCCCATTCATGTTTGCAAACGGTGAATTTATTTCTGCCAAAGGAGCTGATGAATTTACCTTCATGATTGTGGCCTCGCCTGCTGGTGCGTACTACAAAGGAGATGTCAAAGTAAAAGTCGAAGAGGAATATGCGCGCGCGGCCAAGGGTGGAGTTGGTGAAGCTAAGGCTGCGGGGAACTACGCCGGCGCATTTTATCCAACCAAGCTCGCCCAAGAACAGGGGTTTACTCAGCTCCTGTGGACGGATGCTGCGACCCACAGCTATTTGGAAGAATCCGGCACCATGAACATCATGATGCGTGTTGGTGACACTTTGGTAACTCCTTCACTAACCGGAACTATCCTAGAAGGAATTACGCGTAAATCCGTGATCAAAATTGCTCAAGACCATGACATCACGGTAGAAGAGCGCCCTATTTCAGTCGATGAATTGCTCACACGTCTTCGCGATGGCTCCTTGACGGAACTCTTTGGAGTTGGAACAGCGGTAATTGTGAGCCCCATCAGTGAAGTTGCTTACCGGGAAGAACGTTACAGCATATCGTACACGGAAGAAAGCTGGGCTCCGCGATTGAAGAATTGGCTGCTTCAGCTTCAACACAATAAAAGCGAAGACCCTTATGGGTGGCGCGTTAAAGTTCAGCCTTCATACGAAAATGCCTGATCTCGGCTTCGTAAAAAGGATCCCCCTCTACTGCAAACCCCACACGTTCCCAAAAACGTCTTGCCCCTTCCTGGGCATGTAAATACGCCTGTGACCTAGGTATATCTAAGAGTATTCGCTCTACGATTGCGGCACCAACTGCGCGGTCCCTATATCCGGGTAAAACCGCGACGCGTTCAATTTTGTAACCTTCCTCTGTTTTGCGATATCGAGCACATCCCATGGGAATTTCGGCTTCCCCTGAGGTATCGTAAGCCAGGTAAAACTGAGCCTCCAAATTTCCCCTGTTTTCCAAGGCGAAAGGCACCCCCTGTTCTTCTAAAAAAACGCGATCACGTATCACTCGGCACTCCCGAGTCATGTTCTGGTCACCCCAACGAAATGGAACGATTTTCAGGTTCATTACTTCAATATGCTTGCAATGTCCGGCTTAAAGTACAGCTCGCTTTTCATCACTTTACCGTCTTCTCGATAGATGGGATTCCCATCACCATCAAGTTTGCTCATATTGCTACGTTGAATTTCTTCGAAAACTTCTTCAATCTTGTGTTGAAGTCCATGTTTCAAAATGGTTCCACAGAGGATGTACATCATGTCTCCAAGGGCGTCGGCAATTTCTACAAGATCGCCATTCTCCGCTGCTTCTAAGTATTCTTCATTCTCCTCGCGCATGAGTTTATAGCGTAACATGTACGTATCATTGGAAACTTCTCCAATCGGGGACTCCTCATTGCCAATTCCAAATACATCGTGGAATTTAGCGACGTGATCGAGCTGTCTTTTCATAACTTTTATCAGGTTTAGGGAACAAATTTAGGACTAAATTTGTCGCAGGGTAAAGCTACATGCTATGGATAATATCACCCCGGGACACTGGGTATTTGCGCTCATCTTTGCGCTGACATTTATCGGGTATCTCATCTGGGCATACCGAAAGGACATTCGCCGTCACAATATCTACTACAAAAGAAGCTACATCGTCCTGCTTACGATCTTAATCGGAGCAGCCGTGCTGTATTACTTTAAAGATCATCTCAACTAATGAGCACCAATCAAGTCCAAACTGCAGAAGAAGCAGTTAAGGTTATTAAAAGCGGAAATCGTGTATACGTGCACGCCGTAGCGGCTGCTCCTCGAGCACTGATCAACGCCATGACAGCGAGAGCTTCAGAGCTCCGCAATGTGGAAATCATTCACTTACATACAGAAGGAGATGCCCCCTACGCCGCTCCCGAATACAAGGATTCATTTCACGTGAACGCCTTGTTCATCGGTGCTAATGTTCGTCACGCACTCGATGCCGGACACGCGTCCTACACGCCTGTATTTCTGAGCGAAGTTCCAGCGCTCTTTCGTCGTGACATTCTGCCGGTAGACGTCGCCTTAATGTCGGTTAGCCCGCCGGATCGTCACGGTTTCTGTTCCTTGGGAACCTCTGTAGACGCCTCGCTTGCGGCTATGGAAAAGGCGAAGTATGTTATCGCGCAAATCAACCCCAACATGCCGAGAACCGGTGGGGATGGAATACGACATATTTCAGAGTTCGACGCGATAACCGAACAGGAAGAAGAGCTAATCGCACACAACCCCATAGCACCAAGTGAAGTCGAAATGAAAATTGGAGCGCACATTGCCGGTCTGATTGAAGATGGCTCAACCTTACAGATGGGGATTGGCGCTATACCGAATGCAGCACTGGCACAGTTGGGCAACCACAAGGACTTGGGGATTCACACCGAGATGTTCAGTGATGGCGTCATTCCATTGGTTGAGTCTGGGGTAATCACGGGAAAATTCAAGCGATTCAGAAAAGGCAAGATTGTCAGCGGGTTCGTTATGGGATCGAAGAAATTGTATGATTTCATCGACGACAACCCCATGGTTGAAATGCGCGACATCTCCTGGGTAAATGACGTTGCCGTCATTCGACGGAACCCGAAAGCTATTTCCATCAACAGCGCCATCGAAGTGGATTTGACCGGACAGGTCAATGCCGATTCTATTGGGACACGCCTTTACTCCGGTGTGGGCGGACAGATGGACTTTATCCGCGGAGCAAGCTTGAGCGAAGGCGGTAAACCCATCATTGCCTTACCTAGTGTCACGCGAAGAGGGGAAAGCCGAATATCCGGTTTCTTAAAGCAAGGGGCTGGGGTGGTTACAACACGTGCTCACGTGCACTATGTGATTACCGAATACGGAGTAGCGGATTTGTATGGAAAAACCATCAAGCAACGCTGCGAATTACTTCGGGATATTGCTCATCCAGATCACCGAGAATCACTGGATCGCGCAGCCTTCGATATTTGCCACAGCTAATGGACTTCACGTTAACCAATGCCCTCCTGGTTTTGGCCATTGACGCTTTCGGCGCCTACCTGGTCGGTCGATATCAAAAAGCACAAGGCCTGAGCTTTGGTAAAACCTTTGCTCAGGCCCTGATTGGCTTTATTGGCCTTAGTGCGATTGTCTGGAAATTATTCCTGTATTAGTCGACAACCACGCGCTTCGTGATGCTCTTATTGCCTTGAAGTACAATCACGAAGTAGATGCCCTTGGCACGTCCACTGATGTCTAATCGGCGTTCAATGCGTCCTGATGCCCCGGGAATCGACTCTTCGTATACGAGTCGCCCTTGTGCATCCGTAATTCGAAGATCGGCATCCGCAGTTTTTTCTAGGTCAATAAAGAAGGTAAAGCGCCCGTCGTTCGGATTGGGATAGACATTCAGGTCCCGATAGGGAATTCCTCGCTCAGGCATGTCCATTTCGAACTTGTCTTCCATCATTTCAACCTCATCTTTGGTCATATCGACCATTTTCACAGAGCTGACTTCATCTTCGAAGAGTTTCACAAGACCGTTCTCACCTTGGATCTCTCGACCCTCAACAGGAGTAGGAATGCTGGGTTTTAGAACGATACCTGGCTCAGGCTCAATCGCCTCAGGGGCCCTCAGGGCCTCCGTCTCTGAAGCAAGGGGAGCTTCTAGTTCCTCTTCCATGTCTTCGTAGTTCTCTGGAGATTCGTTGCGCTTTGTAATCATATCACAGGTGCGGTACTCTTCCCCGTCTCGTAGGTAGGTGACGCAGAACTCCGATCCGGGCTCAGAATTGTCAATGACGATCCCTAAGTCGTGCCAATCATAGATTTCGTAGTCGTTGATACCGACAATGATGTCTCCGTCTTCGAGTCCGATGCGTTCTGCTGTAGTTCCTTCAATAACATCGATCCAAGCCCCTTGATCTGGTTGCTTGTTCTCTTCCCATCTATACTCGACCCCGAGAAAGGCGTTTGTGTTGTAGTGATCATTCTGACGTTCCAGTCGACTGACCAAATTCGCACGAAGATTCAGCGTCTCTTTTTGACGCACGACCTTCATCGTGACGGATTCACCCGGTGCCATTTCATCAAACAGATCATCCCAATCAACGTCCTCACTTAAGGTGACTCCATTGAATTCGTACATATAATCCATGAACTCCAAGCCCGCTAAGTCTGCCGGAGAACCAGGCGCTACCCCTTCGATCAATACGCCATTGTCATTGGCGTTGGGGACTTCCATGAACTTCGCTTTTTTCTTAGAAACATGCTGGTACCAAACACCTAAATAGGCAGTGGTGGAGTCGTTGTGTGCATGTAAAGAGTTTGCGCACAAAAACGCGAGGAGGAGTGACAACGCGCTTTTCAAGAGGAAATTTGCTTTCATTTTCAGAAGATTTAGTGATTCATATGCCGGGTCAACGGCGAATCATCGCTCAGGTTTCTGAAAATGAACCCATTAACAAGAGAATAACACGAATGTTAAGGAATCTAAATACGGTCCTAACGGCCCCAAGAAGAGCCCACGACTACGTAGAACGCCCATTGTTCGGGACCTCGGGCTACATCAACACCAGCTTGTAAACCAAAGGCCCGGGCAAGTAGATACCGGAAACCTCCACCGGCGTTCCAGGCTGTTGCATCGGAACGTGTTAAAGACTCACTGCTTTGGGCCCAGCCGTAACCTGCAAATCCCAAAAGGGCCCAACGACGAGTCATGCGAAACTGTTGCTCAGTCTCAACAAGACCGATCCAGTCCCCTTGATACCGGAGGTTTGGAACCCCCCGCAATTCAATATATGGCAGAGCATAGAAGGGAGGATCTGCCACAGCCCAATTGGATTGAGCCCGAAATCCTGAGATCCACTTGGAGCCTATGGGAATGTAGTAGTTCAGGTACCAAATCAGTTGTCCGTAGTCTCGAGTGCTTCCGAGCTCATCGGGATAATAGGTCATGGAAAGGCTCGTGATAAATCCGGATGTAGGAGAAAACACATTGTCTCTATGGTCGTACTGGATTTGTGCACCGAGCCCGCTTGTCGTGATTTCGCGATCCACAGAGGGTATTAAATCCTCAGGGTCCCTATCCGAGCTGACCCGGGTGCGTACAAATCGATAGGAACCTCCAATAAACAGATCGGTCTCCCCTATTCGCCAATTGGCCTCCTGATGAAGAAAGGTGCTGGCCAGATTGTATTCAATCGCCAATTCACGGTCCAGCAATTCAGAAAAGGCATAGTAAGTCAAGTTGATGGACCCATAGCCCGCAAATCCGCGATACCTCACCCGATCTTCGTTCCAAAAGCCCAAGTATCCTCCGCCCAGAAACCAGGTGCCGTTTTCAGTAAGCCCTCCCCCTCCAAAGGCCACATCCGGCATGCGAAACAGACGTTCGCTCTCCCCTTTCTTGGGAATGAAGAATGCATTCATAAGTACGGCTCCGTAACCTACAGCGGGCTCTGTAATGGGGCTCACAATGGGAAGGAATCCGTGAAGATCAAAAAGAAAATGACTGACGTCAAAGGCGCCGTCTAAGGTATCCTTGAACACACCCTGCTCCTGAGCCTTTAATGAAGTGGTCCAGCTGAGCAGGAGGACAAGGATAAGAAGGCGTTTCATACGGCCGGAGTTTACTCCGAAAGGTATAAAAACCAATCTATGAGTTCCTCTTCATCCACGATACTCCAGCTGTGCGGATGTCGGGAACCATCAGGAAGATATCCTTTGTCCTCGGTTAAAATGAGTTCAGCGGATTCATTGTCCAGATAATGAAGCTCATTGATCAAACCAGCCGCATCAACGGCGTTCATGCCATAGTAGTCTTTTCCCCGAGTCTCCATCCACCAAAGCACATCGGGTTCCGTGTAGGCGCGCACAGCAATGTCTTTAAAAACGGTCAAATGAGGGCCCCCGTAGGCGGCATGGCAGTATGGAGAATAATCCACATACGCTTCGCGATCCTCAACCGGGTCGCCGAGTTTTTCTTCGAGATGCGCGGACACCCAGCGCCCTTCATTGGCGGCTACTTCTGAAATACTTCGATCTCTAGCGGATGTAGCCTCGCGATGGAAACGAACAAAATCGAGCGGGGCATCGCAGATGGCTATGGCCTGCGGCCCGATATGAAGTTCCCCGTTCAATTCAGCTCCCCGTATCGCAAGTTTAAGTGCTCGGGTGCCTTCCAAGGACATACCGCAATAAAGCAGCTGATCGCGCGGAACGTCATAGAGTCGGCAAACCTCCGCGATATAACCCAAGAGCATGTCCATCGCCGCGTCATCAAAGAGAAACTCCAATCGATTATGGGTATGCGCATAGAGTACAGCCAAATCATTTTCCGTAGCATAGGAAATGAAATCATCTGTCGGTTCATTCGCCCGTCGTGGACGCGTAAAGACGACCATTCCGGTTACGGATCTATCTTCAGGCAACCAGAGTACGTATCCTGGGTTTACGGCCGGAATCTCAATCCCAGGAGCCAAGACAATCAGGCTATCACCGGGAATGGGATCGATCCTGGACTCAGATACTTGAGCAACTAGACCAGCCGCTGAGAATAGGACGACAAAGAGGAGAGCAAAACGCATAGTTGTGGATTTGAAACAACAAGTTAGAAAATACGGGGTGCTGGTGCTGTTAAGGAAAAGCCAAAAGCTCAGGAACGAGCCCGCAATCGGTATTCGTAGATGGTGACCACACCGAGGATCAGGAGCATGCCGTAAAAGGTATCCTCCACTGGAATGGTCCCAATGCGCAGACCCAAGTTTTCAGCGTCGTTGTACCAAACAATTTGCTCTTCTATACCGGTTCCGGTCAGAATCCCGTTAACGATGAGAAAGGGAATCAAGATCACGGCGTAGGCCCTGTAGAAATATGCCAAGTGCGTTGCACCATAGTAGTATAAGGCACCGAGGGTCAGCCCCAAGAGCAGAAAGGTCCAAAAGGTGTAGGCCTTATCGGTATTGGAAAGAGCCAAGGCCAGCGAGAAGAAGATGAGGAACTGGGTCAGGGAACGCGACCATCGACCCGCAGGGTCAGCCGGAAAAAAGTAATTGAGAACGCGGTAGATGAACACGCACGAAAAAGGCACGGTCACAAAGAAGAGCCACTCTCCTAGGGGCAATCCAAAGGCCTCGATTCCGCTTAAGTAGCGCGGATTGAAACCCCAAACGCCGCGAGCGGTGAAGATGGCGTCCCATACGATGAAGATGGTACCTGTGATGCCAATTCCCGCGAAGAGCTCTTTAAAACTGCCGGCATAGTGGATGCGGGGCTCAAAGCTCCGAATCAAAGGCACACTAATGGTGAAAAGATTGATGAGCAGATAGTAATAGTGCTCGTTCATTTCTTTTGTGCTTGGACGTAGCGAAACGCTTCGCGGTAGTACTTAATGGGAACCACCAGCATGCCAAAGCATTCGCCATGCTCCTTATTGAGGTGCTTGTGGTGTACTTTATGCGCTTTGCGGATGGCGCGCCAATACGGATGATCCGATCGGCGTAGCCACTTGAATCGCTGGTGAATAAACACATCGTGTACCATGAAATACGTGAATCCATAGGCCGCGATACCCGCGCCCATGTAAACTGCCCAATACTGCTGATACATCAGTCCCAGCATAATTCCGAGCCAACTGGGCACGGCAAAAATGAGGAAGAAGGCATCATTCTTCTCAAAGAATCCTGGTTCGTGTTGGTGGTGGTCCTTGTGCAGTACCCAAAGCGGGCCGTGCATGACATACTTATGCGTGAACCACGCCATGAACTCCATTCCAAAGAAGGTGGCGAGAAAAATCAAGATGTAGAGAGCCGTGGTCATACCAACGCAATATTAAGCAATACGAAAAAGCCAAAGAGAATGGCGAATACCGCTGAGCCAATATCATTGCGCTGATCGCGCAGTGTCCAAGCATATACGGCATGCAATGAAAGCGAAACGAGGAACCAGCCGACATAGTTCATAAGTGGTGGCACTCCGCGGGTCCACGCCCACCATTCCAGGGAAATAGCCACGGGTTCAATGAGAATATCGAGGAGTACCATGCTGAAGGCTCCGGCAATCATACGCCAACCCACCCAGCGAAACATCCATCGGGCCAGCTCTCCGGATGCGAAGAGCAAAATGACCCAGTTGACCCCGATAACCATAGGCGCACCGGCCAGTTTTGGACCGAGCACAATACCGTACTTGTACTCCCCGAATATGGCGCCAGTAGCTACTCCGATGATTTCGACCCCCAAACCAACAAAATAAGCCAACAAGAGCATCCACGCGGTACTCAACCGGAATTCGCGGTGATTCCAAAGAAGCAAGCCCGCCGTGATGAGCAGGTTCACCGGCGTCAATGCGACAAACCAGTGCTTCAGCGGACTGAGCATACCGAGAATTCCCACAACGTGGAGGATGATGAGGACAATTATGGAGCGCTTGGCCTTTACGGTCATGGACGTTCAATTTTTTCAACCAGATCAGCGGTGATCCTTGCAGACAATAAACACAGGGGTATTCCCCCACCGGGATGAGCGCTACCTCCCGCGAAATAGAGCCCGTTTATGCGTCGATGAAAATTCGGATGCCTTAAAAAAGCGGCCATGGAATTATTCGAAGCAGCTCCGTACAGCGAACCTTGATACGAACTTGTTTTCGATTCAATACTGATCGGATCAAGCACAGACTCACTGGTAATCAACGACTCGATATCTTCGCCCAACATGCGGCTCAATTTCTTCAGAACGGCATTCCGGGTTTGCCCAATGAGCATGTCCCAGTCTTGACCGGTATTCCCGGGCACATTCACCATGACGAACCAATTTTCCATTCCCTCTGGGGCGTCTTTCGGATCTTCCTTACTGCTGATGTTTACATACACCGTAGGATCCTCAAAGACCTTGCCTTTTTCGAAGATATAGTCAAATTCCGTCTGGTAATCCTCACTGAAGAATATGTTGTGTAAATCCAAGCCTGGAAAGCTCCGATTAATGCCCCAATACCAAATCAGCGCGCTGCTGCTCCGCGGTTGCGCCAAGGTCTTCTCCGGGGCCTTTTGCTCGGGCATGAGCCTTCTATAGGTAGGCACCACGTCCATGTTGCTGACCACTACATCCGCGGGAATAAATTTCTGGCCCTCACGGGCCGATGCTACCTCTACCCCAACGGCCATATCCTTTTCCACACGGATACGCTCCACTGGGCATTGGTACGTGAAACGCACTCCTATTCGCTCAGCTAAGCGAACCAAGGACATGGTGATTTCGTGCATGCCTCCCTCGGGATAATACGTACCCAAGTGATGCTCGAGGTGGGGTATGATGTTCATGACCCCTGGTGCCAAATAGGGACTGGAACCATTGTAGGTCGCGTATCGGTCAAAAAGCTGGGTGAGCTTGGGGTGCTTTAAGGCTCGTTCGTTGGCCTTGTGCATGGTGGTCAACAGGTTCAAGCGGTGCAGATTGACCATGGCCTTCAGCGTTTCCCGACTTAAATAGGTCTCGAGCCGATGCAAGCTGCGCTCCATAAAAAGCGTACTGGTGCTGTCCCACAAGGTCTGGGCGTGTTCAAGGTGGCGAGACAATCGTGCCGCAGGCACTTCCAACCGCTCTTCTACTTCATGTGCAAACCGAGAGCGATCCGTCCATGCCGGTAAAAAGGTGCCGTCTTCCCAGAAATAGTGGCAGGCAACCTCTTTTCCGTGGTAGTTGAAGTGATCGCGAGGATTCTCGTCACACAATTCGAAGAGTTCATCGACGAGATAGGGCAAGGTAAAGAGCGAAGGCCCCGCATCGAACCGAAAACCGTCTTGGTCAAAAGCCGTAAGCTTTCCACCTGGATAATCGTTGGCTTCCAGCACATCTACTTCGTATCCGAGCTTCCGCAGTCGGATAGACGTGGCGATTCCAGCGATTCCGGCGCCCACAATGAGGGCTTTTTTGGGCGGGTTCTTCATGGCTTTGGCAAGGTAACGCATTTCACGGCCTAGGGTTCCATAAAAAAAGCCGTCCTCGATGAGGACGGCTTTGCAACAGGTTACTCGGGTATGAACTGATTACGCTGTAGCTGTTTCGTTGCTGGATGAAGTCGCAATTCCGTACACGACCAATCCGAATCCAATTTTGTTAATGGCGTCTGCGATATTGTAGAACAGGTCTACATTCTCAGAAGTCCATCCTAAACCGGTGTTAAGCCATCCTCCTGGCATACACATGTATCCAATAGGGTAGATTGCCCATCCTACAAGGACAAACCAAGCCAAGGTGCGCACACCGCGTTTCACGACAGCATCTCCATTCTCGGCTAATTTGGCTACTTCACCGAACCAAGCTGTGTACAAGACATAGAGGTATCCCAAGGTGGACAATGCACCCCACAATACGCTGTGTCCCGTAGAACCATCGGTAAAGGCCTCACCGTAGTATCCGGTGACCAACATCCAAACAGATGCTCCGATGAGTTTCCACATCAAGCTTTTGGTGGCTCCGGCCGCCTTCGTTAACAAATAGAATTCGACACACATCAAGGGCACTGTGAGTGTCCAGTCAATGTAGCGCAAGGCAGTTGGATTCTCCCCTGTGGCCATGTAGTAATCGCGCATGTAGTAGTAATGTACCGCTGCGATACCGGTAATCAAACCGGACACCAACAAGGAGAGTTTCCATTTGCCATCCACTCTTCCACGCTCGAAGAAGAAGAATACGGAAGCGGCCAGCATGGCCATGTATCCAGTAAAGAATGTAAACGCTACTGGATCATCTTTGGGAATGGCTACAATGTCTAATAAATTCATAGCAACTGATTTTTTTGGTTAGCAATACTCCACTAACGCACTTTTTCACAGAATGTTCCAATTGTTTTTGAAACTTCTATAATATCAGTATTAATAGATCTTCCCGACGAGTTTGTAGTAGTCTCTGAGGGTTTTTTTCAGACTTTTTCGCTCTTCTCCGTCCAGATAAAGAGCGACTTTTCGATTGCCTTCAGAATCCGATAACCAGAATCGCGAGTCGTCTTCCCTAAGGGCCATGTAGATGCGTCCCGAGGTCATCCAGTGTTCGTAATTGGTGAAGTCACCAAGCGCAAATGAAAGGCTATCACTCGACGTGACCACGGACAGGGATAGTCCCTGGGCGCTACTCAGCGCCTCGTTGGGCTCTAACATGACATAGGCCTCGTCAAAACGCCAATTGTGGAGAATGAGAAAGTTGATGGAAGGAACCGCTGGATTCTGATTTCGCGACTTAATGCGGTAGTGGACAAAGCCGCTTTTGGGATCATCCCAAACTTCGTAGAAATAGGAACGAACATTCTTGAAGTACATTTCAGAACTCTCGGTGGTATGAAAACTCACCTCTTCCAAGTCGATGGGCCTCGACTCGGGCATGGTGAAAGCCAAAACGACCACCATGATGCCCAACCAGCTCAGAAAAACGGTCTTTAAATTCCAAGTCCACTTCATACCATTAGAACCGGACTCAAGCCAAATAGTTGATTATTTAAAAGATCGATAGATCGGATATCGATTGCTCCGTTCAAAGAGTTCACTGTGTTGATACAGCCAGTACATCTGAAATCTTCCGCTGCTGGCCAAGTTGGGATCTTCAAGTTTGGCGCGCTCAAACTCCTCTTGGAGTGCAGGATCTTCAACGAGCATTCGAACGGCAGTCGTGTCAAAAATATACGAGCTATACCATTCTTTCTGTTGCAAAGCACTGTCAAAAAAGCCCCACCGAAAATAGCTATCGGTCGCTTCTGGCTCGAGCGTTTCTACAATGAACCTCCGGGCCTTTTGATTGGTCGGGATTAAATAATCGCCCTTGTACAATCGAACGGTATCCGATTCCCTGAGGACGCCCACTGAATCACCATGACTATAGTGCCCTTCATAAGGGCCACGGGCATTTTCAAAACTAGTAATATAGGTCACTTCTACCCCAGCAATGCTGTCCGCTCTAAGGCGCTCCATCTGCACCCCGTTCCACTGAAGTCGATCGATGATTTCGCGCCAGGCTTGAGGCACAATGTAGTAATCGGGAATCTGGACTTCCACGGTGGGCTTATACCACTCATAGTAGTCCACATTTCTTTTGACCACCTGTGTCTGATCAAACACGATCTTCTCCCCTTCTACCGCTTCCATGGGCACCATTTTCGCCGGGTAGCCCTTAAAGGAAAGTCGCGTCATCCTGGTCGTATCCAAGGCCCAGGCTACGGGCCAAGAAGTGGCTTGAAGACTCTGGTCTCTACTCGCTGATCGCAGGGATTCAATCTGATAGCGATGAACTTCGAGGTACTGGGTGATGGTGGATAGAAAAGTGTAGGTTGCCTCTACCCGATCTGAATAAGGCTTGAGCATATGAGCTTCGGTTACGAAGGAAAAGGTGTGATGTAACCCCGCGAAACCCGTGCTGTAACGAGGCGACTCGAAAAAGCGGTTCCAACCTTGAAAAGGATCCGCTCCAAAAACATTGACATAAGGGGTAATTTCTTCTCCTTGAAGACTCATTTCCATATACAGCGCGGGTTCAAAGATTTGGCGCATATATTGTCCCATGATGGGGCCCAGGGCATCGGGCTGAGTGCCAATCAAGGTTAAGTTATACGGGAAGTCCGCACCATCGGTCGTGTGCGTATCTACAAAGACATCGGGATCCCAATCCTGAAAAATGGCATATAAGCTCTGCGTATTGAGGGCATCCGCCTTTATGAAGTCCCGATTCAGATCAAGGTTTCTCGCATTCCCGCGAAATCCCTGACCTACGGGTCCGTTCTGATTGGCTCTTGTCTGGGGTCTGCGGTTTAAAGCCCCTCCAATGTTGTAGACTGGCACTATAGCGATGACTACGTGTGGAGGTAGAGAACCTGAAGAAAGCATGTCATAGGCCCATTTGAGTGAAGCATCAATGCCGCAACTCTCCCCGGGATGGATACCATTGAGGATGAGGATGGTGCTCTGCTTTTCAATACGCAGAGGATCAAAGACTTTGGCCTTGTTCATAACGAAAAGGTGCAGAGGGCGTCCCACATCTGTTGGACCATATTCGATCAAATCGGCCTCTTCATAGGCCTGCTCTAAGGCGCGATATTCTTCAATGAGCTCATCGTGCTCATAGGTACGATTGTCCAAGTAGCGATTTTCTGGTTGAGCCCACGCCGTGAGCGCGACCAAGCTCATCAAAAGGCTAAAAAGTCTATTCATGCCCTCAAGGTACACAACCCCTACGAACCTTTCCTGAACGACAGAGTTTATTGGGCATGTACAGAATGGAAGACAGCATCGTGGTTCCTGTAGGTTTGGAAGAGGCCTGGAATTTCTTTTCTAACCCAGACAACCTCCAGAAACTCACGCCAACGGATATCGGATTTGAGCCCAAAACCAAGAGTCAACCCACGGCTATGTATCCGGGATTCTTCATCACCTACCGAGTCGCTCCTCTACTAGGCATTAAAATGACCTGGGCGACGGAAATCACTCAGGTTCAACACCAGCAGTACTTTGTTGATGAACAGCGCCTTGGCCCCTACAAAATCTGGCACCACGAGCATCATTTTGAATCGATCGACGAGCATTCAACCAAGGTGACCGATATTATTCACTACGCCTTACCCATGGGATTTTTGGGAAAAATGGCCCATCCCATCGTAATTAAACCTAAATTGACTGAAATCTTCGATTTTCGAAAAGAACGAATCGAAGAAATTTTCGGCTCATGATTGCAGGACCTTTGTCACTTCTCTTGCACCTATTAGCTAGTCTGTCCTTTGTCGGCATCATCTGGTATGTGCAGCTTATATCTTATCCGCAAATGCGGAACGTCAATGTCCACGACTGGAAAGTCTATGAAGCGCAACACACCAAACGCAGCTTCCGGCTGATTGCACCACTATTTGTGATGGAAACCATCAGCACTATTGGCATATCCATTTACTACTGGGACACCCTACCAAAGCACGTCCTCCTGAACGCGGCTATGTTTGCCCTGGCCTACGGAGTCACTTTCGCCGTTCACATGCCCTTACATCGGCTCTTGAGCACCAGCCATCAAACCAAGTGGATTGAGGCCTTGAACTCTAAAAATTGGTGGCGTACCCTCGCATGGACGGTTAAGGGTATTGTGGCACTCTCAATGACGGCTCACTTGTTATTCTAAGCAAGTACATCTCACGCAAATACTGATCGCGCGTTTCCGGATTTAGAAACCCTAGGCTCAGACGCGTCACTGGGTAATCGGGCAAGGTCCGTTCGATTTCGTAAAACGGCGCATAGACGGAGTCTAGTACCGCCTTCTTTTCTTCTGCAACAAATAAGTATTCGCCTACGGCGCGATGGGCTACGCCTTCAACATTCAAACTCGGCGTGATACGCTGACCGTAATAGTCCAGTCCATGGCCGTAAAACCCACTAAAGTAGAGCGCCGTATCAGGTATTTCCCTTGCTGTAGCCCATCGCCCAATTTCATTGGTACTTTGATATTTGAGCAGTTCAGGGTAGAATCGAGTGGCGGTCGTGGACCCGAAGAGCACCATGATGAGTGTTGTCGGCAGAAGTAATCGGTCCAAGCCTTCGCCGCGAATATAGAACCAAAGCGTAAGTAGCAGGAGAACTAGAGCCACAGCATACGGCCATACTGAGGAGGTCGGGAAAAACTGAAGATCATTCATCATGGCCAAGGCCGCAAAGAGCACAATAAAAATCCCTTGAGCAATGGCGAGGCGATTGAACCAGGCCCTTTGCTTTTGAACGAGGAACCAGATGTAACGAGCCGTGAGAATCGCGGCTAGAGGAAACAGTGGGAATATGTAATGCGGGAGCTTGAACTGACTAGAGCTCAGGGCGATAAAGGTGAAGGTGAACCCCGAGATAGCCAATGCTTCGTGCCCTTCCTTCACGCGAAATCCGTTCTTGACAATGCGAATCCATCCCGAAACCCAAGCCGGGATGAAAAAGAGCATCCAAGGACTGAAGTCCCAGAGCATCGATCCGATAAAAAACAACGGTCCGCTGTCGTCTTCCCAGTAAATATCTCCTGTTACCCTTCCAAAACTCTGGGTCCAAAAGAAGAACTCAATACCACTTGGCCCATCCAGACCGTAGACGTGCTTCTCCGGGTGAAGATCAAACTGTTGATAAAGTCCCCAGAGCATTGGAGTGAGAAGCAAAAGGGCAAAGCACAAAAAAACCAGCCAACGCCAATTCAGTATGTTTTTCCAGTCTCTGGTCAACAACAAATGACCACCCACGGCAATACCGGGAAACACAATCCCAATAGGTCCTTTCGACATCATGGCCAAGGCCACCCCTAAACTACTCCCCAACAAATACTTCCATTGACCGTGTTGTAGGAAGGCACTGAGCTGCCATAGCGCATAGGCGGTAAATCCCGTTAAGATTCCATCGGTCCGCACATCATTGGTCATCAAGAGCATGGCCTGGGTCGTTCCCAGAATCAATGCGGCCATCCGCGCGATACGCCGATCGTACCACATGGAGGCCAGCTTATAGGTCGAAAAGATCCCCAAAAGGAGGACAAAAAGTGCGGGTAGTTTAAAGCTCCAATTGTGGTAGCCAAACAGGGTAAAACTCGAACTGGAGAGCCAAAACAGCAAAGGAGGCTTATCGAGGTAATCCTTTCCTCGTTCAAAGACCTGGAGATAGCTACCGGTCTCGGCCATCTCCCGGCTGATCTCCGCATACTGAGCCGCATCTACCTCCATGATGTCCACAAAAAGATTGGCGACAAACACGAGAAGGATCAAGCCGACGGCCACGTGATAGCGATATGTGAAAAGGTGCCTCACGGCACGAAGGTAGGGGAAATTTGACGGCCTAAATGTAGATTCGAGCCCGGTCTTCGGGACCAAAGGTGCGGTGTGCGCCTTTCTGGTACCGCTCTGCGGAACTCAAGGCCAAAAGCGCATCGAACTCATGCCAGTTTTTGAGTTCTCCCTGCAGTTCCCAATGAGGGTGTTCTTCTTTCAACCGAGTCAAAAAAGCAGGAAGGCCACTGAAGTCCTTTTTGTAAACCTCCTCGTTCAACTCCAGTTCTCTTGCTCTGAGCTTGGGATATGATTCCAGAATGATCACTTTACCCAACTGCTCTTCCAACTGCTTCTTCAGGCGCATGGCTCTTGCCGTTAATCCACCGAGAAACATGGGCGACATGGCCCCGACTTCTCGGTCCACCGGGCGGTAGAAATAGTCGTCTCCATCACCAAAATAAGCACCAGGCAGACTCAGGGGAGCGTCTAGAAATATGATTTCAGGCCTTTCCCCGAGGGCAATATCCAAGATCATTTTATCCGCATCTTGACCCTTTACGGAGGAGTAAATGCGTACGCCTTCGCCCTCTGTAGAGGCTATGGCGGTAGTCCCGGCCATCTTGGATCCGTAATCAATTCCCCAAATTCGCATGAGTTGTAAACCGCTGAGGACTCTAGGTTGTTCTCCAAATGTGAAAACCCTGCGCCTTATTCTCGGAGATCAGCTCAATGCCGCCCATTCATGGTACAAAGAGAAGACTCCAAATGTCCACTATGTCCTGATGGAAGTGCGGTCCGAAACGGACTATGCACCTCATCATATTCAAAAAGTTTGTGCGCTTTTTGCCTCCATGCGCCGCTTTGCCAAAGCCCTTGAATCTGCGGGGCATCAGGTGACCTATATCGCTTTGGACGCACCCGACAATAGCGGATTTGAAGGAAACCTTCAGAGACTCATCGCAGAATACGGGATCGAACGATTTGAATATCAGTGGCCCGACGAATATCGTCTGGACCAACTCCTTCAACGAATGGACTTGGGCATTCCAACAGAAGGTGTTGATACCGAGCACTTTTTGACCAAACGCACGGAACTCGCTGAATTCTTCAAAGGGAAAAAGACCTATTTGATGGAGAGCTTCTACCGCTCCATGCGAAAGAAATACGATCTCTTGATGGTGGCAGGAGAACCTGAAGGCGGAAAGTGGAACTACGACGGGGCCAACCGCAAAAAATTCCCCAAGAACGTCGTGTTTCCAGAGCCCTTGGAATTCGCCCATGACGTCCGTGATATTGTGGAAATGCTGGATCGAGAGGGAGTAGAGACCATTGGCAACCTGGATGAGGAACGGTTGCCTTGGCCGACATCGCGCCGTGAGGCGCAAGAAGTGCTGGACTACTTCGCAGAGCATCTGCTCCAGCAATTTGGGACCTATCAGGATGCCATGCACACCGATGACTGGAGTGGGTATCACAGTCGATTGAGCTTTGCGCTGAACACGAAGATGCTCCATCCCCTCGATGTGGTGAATCGGTGCATCGCCGAATACCGAAAGCGCGACGACATTGAGCTGAACCAAATTGAGGGCTTTGTGCGGCAAATCATTGGGTGGCGTGAATATATGCGCGGCGTTTATTGGGCGCATATGCCGGATTATGCCGAGAAGAATGCCCTACGGGCCGATCGTCCCCTTCCCTCCTATTTTTGGACGGGAGAAACCAAGATGAACTGCGTCCGCCACTCGGTGAAGCAGAGTTTAGACCACGCTTACGCCCACCATATTCAGCGTTTGATGGTCACCGGAAACTTCGCGCTTTTGGCCGGTATAAATCCCGATGAATTGGACCGTTGGTATTTGGGCATTTACATCGATGCCTTCGAGTGGGTCGAGATCACAAACACCCGGGGGATGAGTCAATTTGCAGACGGCGGAATTGTGGGAACCAAGCCCTATAACTCTAGCGCAAATTATATCAACAAGATGAGCAACTACTGCTCGGGATGCCACTATCAATTCAAGGAAAAGACCGGTGATAAAGCGTGCCCTTTCAACAGTCTGTACTGGCATTTCTATGAACGACATCGCGAGGAGTTCGGCAAGAATCCGCGCATCGGGATGGCCTACCGGAATCTAGACCGAATGGACCCGGAGCAGCGAGCCAAAATCATGCAACGCGCAGAGTGGGTCCTCGAAAACATAGAGGAACTGTGAATCTTGTTTGGATCAAACGGGACTTCCGAACTCGTGACCACGAACCTCTATTCGCGGCTGTAGCTTCTGGAGAACCTACGCTTATCGTCTGGATTGTTGAACCTTCTCTGATGGCGCATTCCGAAATGAGTACGCGTCATTGGCAATTCATGTACCACAGCTGGCTGGAGTTTCAGCGGCGTGTTCATGGGCACGGCGGCAAAGCCGTTCTTTGTTATGGAGAGGCCCTTGACGTCTTCGAGAAACTTCAACCCAAGACTATATACTCGCATCTCGAAGTCGGCTTAAGACTCACCTTTGATCGAGACCAATCTGTTGGACTCTGGGCTCGGGCAAATGGCGTGCAGTGGCATGAGTACCGACAGCAGGGCGTTCGGCGAGGTCGGAAGAACCGACAAAATTGGGATGCGGAGTGGCGCTCGCTTATGCTACAGCCCAAGAAAAACCCAGATTGGTCCAAAGGAAGCTGGGTCTCGGATATGGATGTGGAGTCGTTCGAATTGCCGGAAGACTTACGGAAAGCTTGGAGCGATTATTCAGAGGCCTATCAGGAACCGGGAGAAGCTGCAGCACACGCCTGTCTCAAGTCTTTTCTCGAGGAGCGCAGCATTAATTATCAACGTCATATCTCCAAACCGAGCGAAGCTCGATCGAGCGGATCTCGATTGAGTCCTCATTTGGCGTGGGGCACCATAAGTATCCGCCAGGTGTATCAAGCAGCTCGGGGTGCTTTGGAGCGGGGGAATAAGCGAAACCTTCAAGCCTTCATCAGCCGAATTCACTGGCACTGTCATTTCATTCAAAAGTTTGAAAGTGAGTGCCGTATGGAGTTCGAGGACATCAACCGGGGGTTCGCGGCGTTGGAAAAGCCCGTCGATCAAGAGCTAGTAGAAGCCTGGACGGCTGGGCAAACAGGAGTCCCTATGGTCGATGCCTGTATGCGCTGTTTGAATGAAACGGGTTTTCTCAACTTCCGAATGCGGGCCATGTTGGTGAGCTTCTTAACCCATCACCTATGGCAGCCCTGGCAAGCCGGAGCTCAGCATTTGGGTAACGTCTTTTTGGATTTTGAACCGGGCATTCACTTTCCACAAATTCAAATGCAGGCAGGCGTTACGGGGATCAATACGGTGCGCATGTACAATCCAATCAAGCAAGGTGAAGATCACGATCCAAAAGGCTTGTTTATCAAACGATGGATCCCGGAATTGACTGACTTGCCGATCGAATTTATTCATGAGCCTTGGAAAATGACGGAAATGGAACAAGAGCTGTACGAATTGCGTTTGGGCATTGACTATCCGCGACCTGTTGTGGATGTGGCAGCATCGGCCCGTAGGGCCAGAAAATGGATTTGGGAGGCGCAGAAATGGCCTCAAGTGAAGAGCGAAAGTCGCCGTATCTTAGCAAGGCACACAGCGCCAAACAGAAGTATACGGAGGCGGACACAAGAGATATTGAAATGAGCGAAGAATTCAAGAATCCGATTGACAAGGACAAGGTGGCCGAAAAGCCGAGTACCTTGGAGTACGAGCACCATGTGGGCAGCGCCAAGATTGAGAAGGTCGATAAAAAGAAGGTTCGTGTGAAGGCCTTGAGTGCCATGTATGAGCAGACGGACCAGCAATTGGGCCAAATTAAAGATCAAATTGAATTGCTCGCAAAGCAGGCCAAGGCCATCGAGGACCGAAAGGAAATTTCCGAAATGATCTATGCTGCAGAAATGAATTTCTCCCCGGAAATCAATCACGTTTACCACTTGTACCGCAAGGAGGACAACGAAAGTGTATTGTCTCTCATTGGACCCCGGGAATGGGGGCGTTCGAAATCCTATCCAGAATTCGTAGCTTCGGTAAGGTTAATGGCGGACCATACATGGGATATTCTGCCAGAGCCCGATACGCATTAAATCCTATACCATGAACCGAACTGTTTCTCGTTTTCTCGCTGCACTCCCGATATTGATGCTCGTGAGTTGTATGAGCCCTTCGTCACCCAAAGGCAATGATGAAAAGCCGGTGATCAATTGGAAGGAACGCGAAACCAACGTCGTTCGCTTGGATTCTCTGGACCGAGGCGTCACTTATGTTCCTGTGTATTCGGGAATCTACAGTCAAACGGAAAAACGCCTGCACGCTTTGACCGTTACCGCGAGTATCCGAAATACCAGCGTTAAAGACACGCTGTTCTTAACCAGTGCCAACTACTACGACACTCATGGAAACTTGGTTCAAGAACACCTCACCAAGCCCGTTTACTTATTGCCGATGGAAACCGTCGAAATCGTGATCAATGAGAGCGATGAATCAGGTGGCCCGGGCAGTAACTTCTTAATCGAATGGAAACACGAAGCAGGGTCTCCTGAGCCTTTGATGGAGACGGTGATGATCTCCACCTCTGGGCAGCAGGGAATCTCCTTTACCTCTCGAGGCGTGCGCATCGAATAAGATCTATTCGCCCATGTGGTCGCATATCCTTGCCCAGATTGTTATTCTCTTCGCGGTCATCGATCCGATCGGTTCCATACCCGTATATCTTGAAGCCACCAAACAGCTCAACGGACAGCACACGCGGAAAGTGGCTATTATTGGGCCCCTAGTCGCCTTTGGCATTTTCCTCTTTTTCATTGTTGTCGGTCAAATCATCTTGGAATGGATGCACATTTCCCTGGACGCCTTTCAGATCAGCGGCGGTTTGATTCTATTTCTATTCGCTCTCACTATGGTCTTTGGTCAAGGAAAGCCAGCGAGCGAAGTTGAACTGATTCAAGACTACAAGCACGTGACGGTTTTCCCGGTCGCCATTCCTTCCATTGCTTCACCAGGAGCCATCATGGCCGCAGTACTCCTTACGGACAACCACCTCTATTCCTTGAATGAACAAGCCCTCACTACCGTATTGGTCTTGGTCATAGTCCTTTTAACCATGATTGTTCTATTAGCGGCTAGTCGACTCCAGAAGGTCATTGGTATCTACGGCATCACTATTATTTCCAAGATCATGGGGCTTATTCTGGCCTCCTATGCCATGCAGAGTATCCTGAGTGGTATCCGCGACTTCTTCCAACACGGATAATAACTTGGACTTTTTCAGAAAGTCCCCGAACTTGGGTTCACCTAGTTTTGGGGCATGATCATCAGTAGCCAAATCATCGAATTTCAGGGAAGACCGCTTTTTCAGAAGGCGCGCTTCAGCACCCCTATGGACATGCAAGGGTCCATTCAAGACTTCGCCTGTTTTTTCTACATGGTGGAAGGAAACATGCTGAGCTACGATTCTCGTGGCGTCCACCGAATAGGGGAAAACGAAGCCGTGGTAAAAAACTGCAACAACTACGTGCAGCGCTACGTACCCGCCAAAGGAGGAGAAGAATGCGAAGCGATCGCCATATACCTGTATCCGGATCTACTGAAGACCATCTACAAAAATGAAGTGCCCAGTTTCTTGAAAGCCGATGGGAACCAGAGCCCGCCTCAGTTCGTGGACAACCGGCTCATTGAGCAGTACGTGACCAACCTGTCCATCTACTTCGAAGAGCCCAGTTTACTCGACGAGGAACTCGGTATTCTCAAACTCAAGGAGCTCATGATGATTCTGCTGAAAAGCGAGAATTACGAGAATATTCGGCAGCTGCTCTCCGAAATCTTCGCCCCGGTCAATATGGAGTTTGTGCAGACCATCGAGCGCAATCTCTTCAATTCCCTGAGCATGGACCAACTGGCCTTTATCTGCAACATGAGCCTGTCCACCTTCAAACGGGAATTCAAAAAGGAATTCGGCGAATCCCCGGCCCGTTACATCAAGAACCGCCGGCTGGAACATGCCGCCAACCGCATCCTCTGCACCACTGAGCCCATCTCAAGTATCGCTTACGATTCCGGCTTCCAAGACGTGACCACCTTCAGCGCCAACTTCCACAACAAGTACGACCTTTCCCCGTCAGCTTACCGCTTAAACCAAAACAGAAAGTAAGCGGACCTTTTCGGAAAAGCCCGACCCCCTATTCCCCGGATCTTTGTCTTGTAACTTAAATCAATGCACGATGAAGAAGTTCCTAGCAACACTAGTCGTTTTATTCACCCTAAATGGAATAGTCATGGCACAACATGGATTTGATGTAGAAAGAGAAATAGTCATCGAAGTCTCTGCAGACGAGCTTTGGGAAATGGTTGGACCTGGATTTGTAGATGTCTACAAGTGGTCTTCTAATGTAGATCACGCCGTAGGAACGGGAAACCCCGAATTTGAAGGAGCCGTTTGCAGCGAGCGCTTCTGCGACGTAAATGTCAAAGGATTCAACAAAATCAGCGAGCGCTTAACCGCCTACGACGAGGACCGCATGAATCTGGCCTACGAGGTCACGGACGGCCTGCCCGGTTTCGTCACCTTCGCCGAGAACAACTGGACGGTGGTTCCGGTCTCTGAAAACCGAGCCATCTTGGTTATGAAAGCCAAGTTTCGTTCCAAAGGACTCATGGGTTCTTTGATGAATGGAATGATGGAGAAGAAGATGATCAAGACCTTAGAAACCGTTCTGGAGGACGCGAAAATCTACGCCGAAACAGGCGAGCAATCTCCCGCAAAGAAGAAGCGCGTAGCCGATCTGGCCAAGAAAGCGCCCGTCGCGGCTTGAGCGATTCAGATCAGTTAGGTAGTAAAGGCGCGGCATTGGCTGCGCCTTTTTCATTCTGCGCAGATTGAATACCTTCTGCATCAAAACCGACGCACATGTCCGACCTTCGCTACCCCATTGGCCTCCTTTCCGCTTTCCCCCGAGTCTCTTATAAAGATCGCCAGGAATACGTGGACTTCATCGGTGCCTTCCCTCAGTTGATGGAGGAGAAGATTCAGGGCCTACGGCCCGATGCCCTCCGGCTCCCCTACCGCCCTGACGGTTGGTCCATTCTCCAGGTGGTGCACCACTGCGCGGACAGCCACCTCAACGCCTATACTCGGTTTCGTTTGGCCCTGACCGAAGACCGTCCCCACATTCGCCCTTACCAAGAGCACCTCTGGGCTCAATTGGCGGACGCCGTTAATCCTGACCTCACGCCTTCTCTTCAAATCCTAACGGGCGTCCACCACCGCTGGCATCAACTTCTTGAATCCATGACCGAAGCGGATTGGAATCGAACTTATCTTCATCCGGAATACAACGATGAATACGACCTACTAGACGTCTTGGCCCAGTACGTCTGGCACGGCAAACATCACTTGGGCCATATCGATCAAGCCCTTCGCTTTCAGGGGGCCTTTCCCGTCTAAACCACGCTTCCAGCACAAAAAAAGCCCGCTTTCTGTCGAAAGTGGGCCTTGTTCTAATAAGCTGTTCGATTATTTCAGGAAGCTGTACTCCCTAGCATAATACATCATCTGCTCGGTAAAGTCTGCTGGATAGTAGACCTCAGCATCTACAACGCTATCTCCCTCCATTACAGGACGAATCTCAGGGTTGATGAATCCTCCGTAAGGAGCTACGTTCAACGCCTCTGCGCGTTCCAATACTTCAGCGTGAAGTTCATTATCGATTTGAACACCGTAGTTCTCGACCAATGCTTTACCTGCTTCATAGTCACCTTCCGATTTGATGCGTTGAATCTCACGCAACAACTCACCAAATAGCTCGCGAAGCTTATCGTAATCGTTCACCACCACGTAGGTCTTTCCGTCAATGACGTCAAAGCTGACCACATTGTCCGCCTTTCCTTTTTCGTAGGCCCAGAGGGCATTGATCTGGCGATTGCGCATGTGCGCTTCTTCCAGTACCTCACCCGGCTCAAGGCGACGCAATTGGGTCATCAATCCGTTCATCATATAGCTGTCGAACTCGGCCATTCCCACATCAGTGCTAGGAACAAGACCCAATTCCACCAATTTAGGATCAGTGATGTAGTACAAGGACACCAAATCAGCTCTCGCTTCTTCCAAAGTACTCGCGTAATTCTTCAGCGTCTCCTTTGGCGTGCCAACGCCTTCGTTCAATTGTCCAGACGCGTGTCCAATAACTTCATGCAAAGCTGTGTGCATCTTCGAGGCCAATTTCCCGTGTTCCTTCATGCGATCGCGAACGGCATCGTCGTGGACAAATTCTTCCAAGAAACCTTCTCCAGACGCAGCTTCATAAGCGGCTACAATGTTTCCAAGGCTCACCGATTTTGACCCGTGCTGGGCACGAATCCAGTTCGCGTTCGGCAGGTTCACTCCAATCGGCGTACTCGGAGAAGCATCCCCGCTCTCACCGGCTACATTGACCACTTTATAGCTCACGCCGACCACGTTCTCTTTTTTGTGCTCATCCATGATGCTGGAATTGTCCTCGAAGTACTGAGCATTTTCCGCAAGTACACTCATCCGCTCAGAAGCGTCAAAGTCCTTAATCTCCACGATACTCTCATAGCTTCCCTTGTACCCTTTCGGATCGTTGTAGACCTCGACAAACCCTTGGATGTAGTCAATATCTCCTTCTGTGGCACTGACCCAGGCCACGTTGTACTCATCCCAGGTCTCTAAATCTCCCGTGCGGTAATAATCCACCAACAGGCGTAGTGCATTTGCCTGAGCCTCATTCTCCGCAACACCTGCCGCTTTCTCCAGCCAGTATACCACCTGTTCAATGGCTGCTCCATACATACCACCAACATGCCAGACGCGCTCTTCGAGCTGTCCGTCTTCATTGCGTACCACCTTTGAGTTCAATCCGAAGGAAACATCTTGATTCTCTGCGTTAGCCTTCATGCCTGCATAAAACGCATCCACTTCTTCTTCGGTGACATCCGCATCGTAAAAGTTTGTAGCAGATCCAGCTACCAATCCTTTTGTTGGATCTAGATTCACTTTTTTGTTATCCACCGAAGGATCAAACATGGCGACAACGATCTGAGCATCGAGGCTGTATCCGGTTTCACTCATCAAGCTTTGGAAGTACTCCTGTGAAAACTCGGGCATGATCTTACTCATGCTGTAATGGTGATGGATTCCATTCGAAAACCAAACGCGCTTGGTATAAACCATGAAGTTAGCCCAATCATCGCTCTCGCGATCTCCTTCGAAGTTTTCTACGATGTGCTCCAAGGCATGGCGAATGTCCAAGTTGTAACGGTAGTTCTGATCCCAAATCATATCTCTACCTGCTAAACCCGCTTGAGTCAAGTAATAAACCATGGTTCTTTGCTTTGCCGTCAAGCGATCAAATCCAGGTACTTGGTATCGAATGATTTTCAGGTCTGCAAACTGCTCGGTTTGCCATTGGAACTCTTCAGAGGTTACTTCCCCGCTTTCTTCTCCTTGAGGTGCAGAATTACAGGCGGTTAAGAATAATCCGCCCGTAAGGGCGAGATAGAATAGCTTTTTCATGGTAGTGAATTCATTTTGAGGCGCCTAAAGTACAAATTCGTAACTTGGTTTCGCGCTATTCAAAACCTCAACCACATGAAAGCTTTAAGAATTATTCTCATCGTACTCCTTGTGTTATTTGGAGTATTTGTCATTTTGAACGCGGCCTTGCCTAAGAATGTGCAAGTGAGTCGCGAGCTGGTGATGGACGACAGTCCAGAGGCCATTTATGCTCAAATTAGTGACGTGCAAAACTGGCAGAATTGGTCTGTTTGGTACGAAATCGATCCCAACGCGGAGTATGAATACAGTGACCCCAGTAGCGGGGTTGACGCTTGGTACAGTTGGAACAGTGAAGACCCCAACCTCGGAGTTGGCAAGCTGACCATTGTCGAAACAGAAGAGCCAAGAGCCATGCGCACGCGTATCGAATTCGAAGGAATGGGCGGCGTAGACGGATCCTGGTCCTTGACCCCTATGGAAGAGGGTACCAAGGTCGTTTGGACCGCGGACATGGAATTTCCGTTCTTCCAACGCTGGGTTGGAATGATTATGGACGGTGCTTTAGGACCTCAGTTTGAAGGAGGCTTGGCGAATATTGACTCAGTGGCCAGCGCTGCTGGTGAAGCGGCGGCAGCAGACTATGGTTTTGAAGAAGTAGAATTCGACGAAATCATGGTGTACTACGTCTCTATGGATGAAGTGCCTATGACTGACATCTCTGCAAAAATGGGCGAAGGCTTTGGCGCTATAATCGGCTGGCTAGGTGAAGATGCTGCCAATATGGATTATCCCATGTGTGAGTACACCCTTTGGGACGAGGAAAACGGCATTTGCACATTCCGGACCATGGTGTCTGTAGAGACCGACAAAGCCGCTAGTCCTCCTGTGATGGAAGGCACCTTGATTGGAGGCCGATACATGAAAGGAGTGCACATGGGGGCATATGAAGACATGATGGGTATTTATTTGGCTGCTGACGACCATATCGAAGATATGGGATGGGAACTCGTTGGAGGCCCTGTGGAGCAGTACATCACGGATCCAGCCATGGAACCCGACACGTCAAAATGGATTACAAACATCTTCTGGCCAATTGCAGCGGAAGGTGACAATATTGAAAGCTAAGCCTAAACCGAAAAAAGTTTCATAGCGCAGAAATCCCGCCTTCACGGCGGGATTTTTCTTTTTCTGAACCCTTGCTTAGGATTGAGGGTTAAGCCTCTATGCATCGCAAAAAGCACCTACCCCAAAAAGACTGCCTAGTCTGTGGTAAGCCCTTCTCTTGGAGGAAAAAATGGGCCGATGATTGGGAATCGGTCAAGTACTGCAGTGAGCGATGCCGAAGGAATAAGAATAACGCCGAATACAAGGCTAAATTTCAATGACATGCGCGCTCTAATCTGGTTCAGAAATGACCTTAGGATACACGATCACGAAGGCCTTTACAAAGCCTCCATGGACCACCGCGAACACATCGGACTGTACTGCTTTAAACCTGCTCAGTTTGGAGAAACGACGTCAGGACTCCCAAAGACCGGCGCTTTCCGCGCGCAATTTGCCATTGAAAGTGCTATTCAATTGCGCTATAATCTTCAGACACTGGGTGGTGATTTGATCGTACGACAGCAGGACCCTGCAGAAGTCATTGCTCAAATACATGAACAAAGCCCGCTCGATGTCATCTATTTTGAATCCGAGAATACATTTGAAGAACAGGAGGAAGAAGAAGCCGTTCGCGCCTTGGGTATTCCCATGGAATCCTATTGGGGTAAGACCCTCGTTCATCCAGAAGATGTGAATAAGGGAATTGAGAGACTTCCCAATGGGTTTACCTCATGGAGGAAACGGCAAGAGGCCCACTGGACCATTCGAAGCGAATTCCCGAGGCCGCGTCAACTTTTCTTTCCCGATACTTTGGCCATTGGTCCAATCCCTACCCTAGATGATCTTGGACTCGAGGCCCAGGAACCGGACGCTCGAGGAGTCCTTACATTCAAAGGTGGAGAAAGTGAAGCCCTTACACGTCTTCAGCATTATTTCTGGGACGCCAATGAGCTCAGGAGATACAAGGAGACGCGAAATGGACTTCTCGGGCCCGACTATTCCAGTAAATTTTCTCCGTGGCTCGCCAATGGAAGCCTTTCGCCGCGTCGCGTGTACTCTGAAATCCTTCGGTACGAAGAGCAAGTCGAAAAGAATGAAAGCACGTATTGGATGATCTTTGAATTGCTTTGGCGAGATTTCTTTCGCTTCAAAAGCATGAAACTCGGAGCTGGATTCTTCAAATATCCCATTCGAGGCAGGATTAAAAACCCATGGGGTCTGTCTG
The DNA here is from genome assembly GCA_017798125.1 of Cryomorphaceae bacterium. NCBI lineage: Bacteria > Pseudomonadati > Bacteroidota > Flavobacteriia > Flavobacteriales > Cryomorphaceae > Cryomorphaceae bacterium. Next base: position 1,659,582 of record CP059070.1, on the reverse strand, counting down.
AATTTCGAGCGTGGACCGCTGGAGAAACAGGGGTTCCATTCGTGGATGCAAACATGAAGGAATTGGCGGCCACAGGATTCATGAGTAATCGAGGCCGACAAAACGTAGCGAGCTACCTCATCAACGACCTGCGCGTCGACTGGACCCTCGGGGCGGAATGGTTTGAAAGCCTATTAATTGATTACGATGTCGCCAGCAATTATGGTAACTGGACCTACCTAGCCGGCAATGGAGCTGATCCAAGGGGACAGCGGTACTTCAACATACCGAAGCAAGCGTCGATGTACGATCCAGTTGGAGCATACCAGGCCCATTGGCTCGAGGATTAATTACCCTCTGGGCTTCAACGGTCTTATTTCCAAATCTACCGGGAAGTAGTTGTGGTGCGTCTGAAGCAATTCAACCACGCTCTTGGCAACATCTTGAGGGCGCATCATGTTTTCGTTGGCCTCGATCATGTCGATATCGTCGAAGAAGCTCGTATTCACACTTCCTGGGTATACCGTACTCACTTTAATCCCAAAATCTCGAAGCTCTTGATACCAACTGTGGCTAATTCCCCGAACGGCGTGCTTTGTTCCCACGTATCCACTGAAGCCTTTAACCCCATTCAAACCCGCTATTGAGCTAATATTAACGATATGCCCCTGCCCTAGCGCTTTCATGCCCGGAAGCAGGTTTCGCGTCACTTCGAATAGGCCTAGAACGTTTACGCGAAACATCCCTTCCCAATCACTCCAAGACTGCTCGTCAAGGTTTCCATAAACGCCGTATCCCGCATTATTCACAAGAAAAGAAATGTCACGACCTACACGTTCAAAAGTCTCTTGGGCAGCATTTTGAATAGAAGCTTCGTTTCCGACATCGCACGAAACAAAATGAAAATGATCGTGCTCCATTTGCGGCTCAGTCCTGCCCCAGCCAACAACCACAGCTCCTTTGTCCAGCAATTGCTTTACCAATTCCAAGCCAATTCCCTTGCTTACTCCAGTGACCACACCAATTTTGCCTTGTAGTTCCATGCGTTTCTTATTTTCGAAGGTCAACGAACTCAGAAAGCAAAGGTTTACAAAGGTGAAAACCTTTAACCGGCTCACGAGTTAGACCTCAAAGGACCTTTTGTGAACTACTGCTCTCATTGTGGATCGAGTCGCTTGGATTTCACCATCCCGGAAGGGGATAATCGTCTTCGCTTTGTATGCCAAAATTGCGGACGAATTCACTACCAGAATCCACGTATGATTGTAGGTTGCCTCCCCTTGTGGAAAGGACACATTTTATTGGCCAGAAGAAACATCGAACCCCGATTTGGACTTTGGAACCTTCCAAGCGGATTTTTGGAAAACGGTGAAACTGTGGAAGAAGGCGCGCTGCGAGAACTGCACGAGGAGACACATGCAACTGGCCGAATTATAAGACCACACGCGGTCTATAACCTGCCGCACGCCAATCAGGTATATCTTCATTTTTTGGTGGAACTGGATTCAGATCATTATGAATTGACTCCCGAGTCCTCAGAAATCGCCTTCTTCTCTCCGGAGAATATTCCATTCGAGGATATGGCCTTTAGCTCCAGTACGTTTTCGATTAAGAAACACTTAGAATACCCCGATGGGCCTGCTTCAGGCGTGCACATCGGTGCTTATACCAAAACATTTTAAATGGAATCACTTTCCCTTGAATATCGCATACGCGAACCACTCGTTAAAGCAAAAACCCCACCCCTTGTCATCATGCTTCATGGTTATGGGGCCGATATGAACGATCTCTTCACTTTTGCGAACGAGATGCCTCCTCACGTCTTGGTCATCAGTGTCCAAGCCCCTCACCGATTACCTTGGGGTGGTTATGCCTGGTGGCCCTTGGAAATGGATCCGAATGGCGGCATCAAAAGAGATCCAGAGCAAGCCCAAAAGGCCGTACAGTTGGGACGAGGGTTCATTGAAGAGGTCGAAGAGCACTTCACCTTTGATCCCGAGCAGTTCTTTCTTCTTGGCTTCAGTCAGGGCGGAATGATGAGCTATGGCTTGGCACTCTCCGATCCCGAAAAATACTCTGGGGTCATGGCCCTTAGCTCCTACTTAATGCCTGGAATCATTGGCAAACTGCCTACGGCAGGATCTCCACTTCCGCCCTTTTTCATCAGTCATGGAACGCAAGACCAAGTTTTGCCAGTTCAAGGTGGACGTGAAAGCCGGGATCGATTGGAAGATTGGGGCGCAGATGTAGTCTACAAAGAATACCCAATGCCTCACGGCATTAATCCGGATAATCTAAGAGACCTTTTGGATTGGCTGAATCGACGATTGAAAGGATAATCACGGATTATTATGACCTGCCGCGTTCTATTCCCTCTTTATATCGACTAATGGCTCGTTCCCGAGCCATTTTATGCTCGACGATTGGCGTGTAGGTTAATTCTTGAAATTCGGGCACCCACTTCCTGACATAGGCTAATTTCGGGTCAAACTTTTTCATTTGGAGTTCGGGGTTGAACACCCTGAAATAAGGTGCAGCATCCACACCGCTACCAGCCGCCCATTGCCAACCACCATTGTTACTGGCCAGCTCAAAGTCCATGAGCTTTCGAGCGAAATAGGCCTCACCCCAACGCCAATCAATCAAAAGGTGCTTGGTCAGGAAGGACGCGACAATCATTCTCACTCGGTTGTGCATGAATCCAGTCGCATTGAGCTCACGCATTCCCGCGTCTACAATGGGATATCCCGTTCTGCCTCGGCACCATCGATCGAAGTGCTCCTCGTTGTTTTCCCACTCGATAAAATCGTACTCAGGTCTGAATGCTTTTCCGTCGACTTGCGGAAAATGGTAGATGATGGCCTGGTAAAAATCCCGCCAAATCAACTCGTTCAAATACTTTTCATTAAGCGCTAATGCGCTTTTGGTCAGGGATCGGATACTCACTGTTCCGAAGCGAAGATGCACGCTCATGCGAGTGGTTCCACGCATGGCGGGAAGGTCTCTTGTCTCGTGGTACTGAGATACAATATCTTCGTCTAGCCTTCGACTGGGTATTTCAAGCGAGCTCGGAATAAAGCCCATATCATTCAAGGATATGGCTTGCGAAGGAGGCATCTGATTAAGCCCGCTAAGATTGCTTTCTGACGTGAACGGGGCAAGGTGATCTTCAGTCAACTGCTTCTTCCACAATCGGCTATATGGGCTATAAACCACATAAGGTGTACCATCACCTTTGACCACTTCATCTTTCTCGAATATGACATGGTCCTTTACCGCCTCAAAAGAAACTTCGTTCTCGCTGCACAATTGGGCTATTTCACGATCCCGATCACGGGCATAAGGCTCGTAGTCCTCATTCGCATATACCTTGGCGACGGGATATTCCTCGAGCCACTTGGACCAAACCTCATGAGGCGTTCCATAACCAATGAGCAAAGTTCCACCCGCTTCTTCGTATTGTTCTTTTACGCGCAGAACTTCATTGTGAATAAAAGTCACACGCCCGTCGTCTTTATCCTCTAGCTTATCGAGAATTGAACGATCAAAGATGAAAACAGGGATGGTAGGCTCATCGGCCCGTAGGGCCAGATACAATCCGTGATTATCTTCTATGCGAAGGTCACGGCGGTGCCAGAAAAAATTGACAGGACTCAATGCTCCTGATTTTGCTTGTTGAAGTTGAGTTCGCGAAGGTCTTCGTAGGGCCGTGCGTAAGATAAGCGGGCGATCTTCTCAGTAGTCAAGTAAGCGTCAAGTCCACTCCCTGTGACGGTTCCCGCAGCGTGTAAGTCGATAAAACCATCCATACCCACCGCATTCTTGGGAAGAATTACTTCTACAACTTCCCCAACAATCATGATGGTGTGATTGGCTTGGATGTTGTAGCGTTCGCGAAAGCGCAAACCAATTTTTATTCGAGACTCGGCGACATAAGGCGCTTTCATATTTTCCGAAAAATACGGGGTTAGACCCGTCATTTCGAACTCGCTCTGTGTGCGGGTATATTTCGCCGCTGTTTGATGCGCCGAAGCCACGATGTCCTCATGGATATGGTTGAAGGTGTACTCGTTTTGCTCTATAATGTTGGTCAAGGTATGACGGGGCACCGTAGCGGGGCGAATAATCATACCCATCAAAGGTGGGTTACTTCCCAAATGAAATACCGAGTTGAAAATGGCCAGGTTGGGCTTTTCGCTCTTGCTGCACGATCCACACAGATTTACACTTTTGAATCCAGTTAGGGAATTGAAAAAGTGTGCGCGGTACCTGCGCTCCATTTGTGGAAAATCATCCGATGTAAAACTGAGTTCGTCCATGTTGGTTAGAGGGGTCTCAAGGCCGACATTCCGCCGTCTACTTGCATTATTTGTCCGCTGATCCAGCTCGAGTCTGTTCCGAGAAGGAAGCGCGTGGCTGCGGAGCTATCCTCCGTGCTACCCACTCTTTTCAGTGGGTGGCGGTCGGAGCTGGCTTCGCGTTTTTTATCGTTGTTGAGCAACCGATCCGCAAGCGGTGTGTCGACCAAACTTAAAGCGATGGCGTTCACGCGAATCTTGGGTGCAAATTCAGCAGCCAAAGAACGGGTTAGACCCTCAATGGCTCCTTTACTCGATGAAATACTGGCGTGGAAGGGCATCCCAGTTTGGACGGCCACCGTACTGTACAAGACAATAGAGGCGTGTTCCGAATTCTTGAGTCGCGGAAGAGATTGTTGTATACTGCGCACCGCACCAAAGAAATTCACTTCCATTTCGTCGCGAAAAACACGCTCGCGGAGCATGTGAAATGGCTTCAAATTAATCGTCCCAGGTGCGTAGACCAATCCATCCAGCACTTCAGGAAGATCATTTAAACTAGCTTCTTCATCGGTCACATCAAAAGACTGCCAGTGGACGCCAGACAGGCCTTCAAGACCTCCTTCGCTTCTGCTCGCTGCCCAGATTTGGTGTCCTTCTTGAAGCAGATCCTTTACAACCTTCAAGCCCGTCCCTGAACTTCCGCCTATGATGAGGTAATGAGCCATTACTTTTTGCTTCTGAGTTCGTCCATTTGCTTGGCAATTTCTTCTGCTTCAGCGGTCAATTGACCGGCCTTAAGCACGTCGCCTCCTCGCTGAACATCCCGAGCTTCTTCCAGCTTCGCTTTGTAAGCTTTCTCTAGCTTCTTGATGGGATCTGATTTGAATAGTCCAAACATATCAGTCGAGGTATTTAAGGAATTCGTTTTGTGTACGCTCGGTTTTAAACGCTCCACTGTAATGCGAAGTAACTGTTGCGCTGTTTACATCTTCAATCCCGCGGGTACTTACACACATATGCTCCGCGTCTATGATTACTGCCACGTCTTCCGTCTGAAGAACGCGTTTTAGCTCATCTGCAATTTGCTCCGTTAGGCGCTCTTGTACTTGAGGTCGTTTTGCGAAGTACTTCACGATGCGATTAATCTTACTCAATCCGATCACCTTCCCATTGCTCTTGTACGCCACATGCGCTTTCCCGATAATGGGCACAAAGTGATGCTCGCAGTACGAGTGTAAGGTGATGTTCTTTTCTACGAGCATTTCGTCGTACCCGTATTTGTTTTCAAACAGCTTAACCTCCGGCTTATTCGCTGGATTCAAACCGCTAAACACTTCTTTGATATACATCTTGGCCACACGGCCAGGAGTTCCTTTCAGACTGTCATCGGAACGATCTAGTCCCATGATGTCCATGATTTTGCCGAAATGAAAGGCAATCTGCTCGATCTTCTCTTCATCCGTTGCATCAAAGGCATCTTCGAGCATCGGAGTATCCTTGCTCGTTCCTACATGGTTATCCCCAATGAAATCCTCATCTGGTTCAACCACTGTCAATATTTCTTCCGCCAGGCGAACGGCACCATTGTGGTATCCGTTATTTTCCGTCGTATTCGACGAAATTCCGTTGCGTTTCATACAGGGTCACTTTTAGTTCATATTGCTCATTGATCCTTGCTCGGATCCTGCGCCAAATGACTACGGCAATGTGCTCGGCCGTCGGAATTAGTTCCGCAAACTCAGGCACATCCAGATTTAGGTTTTTGTGGTCAAAAGGTTCTTCCACTTCTGTGCGGATAATATCCTTTAAGACCTTCATGTCAATGACGTAACCCGTTTCCGGGTCAATCTCCCCCTTTACACTGACAATTAAGTCGTAATTATGGCCGTGATAGTTATCGTTCGCACACTTACCAAAAAGCTGTCTATTTCGTTCATCGTCCAACTTAGGATTGTATAGGCGATGAGCCGCATTGAAATGCGCTTTACGATGTACTGTAACCTTCATTGATCAATCAAGTTCTTGCTCCGCTCAACTCTTGCATGTGCTCATGAAAGGGTTCAAAGCATATTTTAAACCACTCGGTAAAGCGTTCTGGATGGCTTTGTATCTCAAGGCTCACTTCGTCTAGACCCACCCATCGAAAATCTGCGACCTCTGCTGAATTCACAATAGGATCTTCATTGTAGTAACCCAACAAAACATGGTCGAGTTCGTGTTCTGTGAGTTCGTTGTCTAGCTCAGCTCGGTAAATGAACTTGAATAAACGTTTAAGTGGAGTTGTGAATCCCATTTCTTCTATGAGTCTTCTTTCTCCCGCGACTAGAACTTGTTCGTCTGGTCTTGGATGACTGCAGCACGTATTCGTCCACAGACCACCACTGTGATACTTCTCATGAGCACGCTGCTGGAGCATTAATTCTCCCCGGTCGTTCAATACAAAGGCAGAGAATGCTCTATGGAGGACTCCTTTGCGATGAGCTTCCATTTTCTCCATTCGGCCCAATGCTTGGTCCTGTTCGTCAACGAGTACGACTTCTTCTACCTTCATAGCAAGTTCATGCGATAACGGAAGTAGGTTCCAACCATGAGGCCATACTTCTTTGTATTCGGGATGCGAACACGTTCCTGCATGATGACCATGGGTTCTGTGTTCCTAATTTTTTCAAACAAGCGCGTATAGTACATGTAGGCCAGATATACTCCGAACCGCGCTTTTCTCGGTAATTCTTTAATTCCCTCTAAGGCCTCTTTAAAATCTGCTTCAATATCAGCCTCGATCTCTTGTTTGCTCATTTGGTCAAACATCTCGAGGTTTACGTCGGGAAAGTAGCTTCGACCAAGCTTCTCATAATCCGCCTTTAAATCCCGCAGAAAATTGACCTTCTGAAAAGCTGAACCCAGCTTCATTGCCGGTGCCTTTAGTCTTTGGTACTCTGCTTCATCTCCGTTGAGGAAAACCCTTAAGCACATCAGTCCAACTACCTCAGCCGATCCCAAAATGTACTCTTCAAAACTGCTCTGATCATATTCGCGATCTTCTAAATCCATTTCCATGGAATGCAGGAAGGCATCAATGAGTTCGCGCTCAATACTATAGCGATGAACGACCTCTTGAAAACTGTTCAAGATGGGATTCAGACTGATTCGTTCCTCCAATGCCTGATAGGTCTCTAATCTGAACCGATCGAGGAGCTCTTTTTTGTCAAAATCATGGAAACTATCGACAATTTCGTCAGCAAAACGCACGAATCCATAAACCGCATAAATAGGATCATGAAGCTCTGAACTCAGCAAACGGATCCCCATAGAAAAAGAGGTGCTGTAAGAGCGTGTAACGATTTTACTGCAGCGCAAGCTGACTTGATCATACAAAGCTTTCATCCAAATCTTTTTTTAGGTCCTTTACCACCTCTCCCGCAACAACCTGGCCGCTAATTAAACTGGGAGGAACACCTGGCCCAGGCGTAGTAAGCTGTCCTGTAAAGTACAAGTTCTTAATTTTCTTACTCTTCATGGCCGGTTTGAGAATGGCTGTCTGGTCAAGGGTGTTGGCCAGACCATAAGCATTGCCTTTAAAGGCGTGATAGTCTTCAACAAAGTCTTTATGGGCGTAGGAGCGCTGATAAACGATATGGTCACGGACATTCTGACCCGTCAACCGCTCTAACCGCTCCAAGACGATTTCTAAGTATTTCTCTCGCACCTCAGGCCCATCTTCCAATCCAGGTGCCGTAGGGATAAGAATAAAAACATTCTCCATACCCTCAGGAGCACTGTCAGGGTCTGTTTTGCTTACGGCGCTGACGTAGAAAAGAGGTTTCGATGGCCATTTTGGGTTTTCATAAATCTCCTTGCCGTGCTCTTCTAGGCTCTCGTCAAAGAACAACGTATGATGCAACACACCATCAAGAGGTTTGTCCAACCCAATGTAGTACAACAAGCTACTTGGGGCCATTTTTCTCTTACTCCAGTACTTTTCGTTGTACATTCTACCCTCTGGAGGGAGTAAATTCTGTTCTACATGGTGGTAATCCGCTCCGGCCACGAATACATCCGCTTCATACACTTGTTCGGTCGTATATACTCTATTTGCGCGCCCTCCATGAATGGCAATTCGGGTAACTTCTTGATCACACAAGATTTGAACACCCTTTTCTTCAGCTAATGAGACCATCGCTTTGACAATCTCATACATCCCTCCTTTTGGATACCATGTTCCTCCAACCATGTCAGCGTAATTCATGAGGCTGTATAAGGCAGGAGTATCTTTGGGCATTGCTCCCAAGAACAGCACTGGAAACTCGAGTAAGGATCTGAGTTTTGGATGACTGAATTTCTTGTGAATGACCTTTTGAATGGAACTGAACAACTGCAACTGGACAACTCCTTTTGCAACGCGCCAATCAGCGAATTCGAGCAAGGATCGACCGGGCTTCCGAACTAGATCATTAATACCTACTTCGTATTTATAGGCAGCATCACTTAAAAATGACTTAAGCTCCGCGGCACTGCCAGACTCAATTCTATCGAACATGTCAAAAAGCTCTTCGATCTCAGCGCTTAAATCGACAAAATCATTTTCACCGAAATAAACCCTATATGAAGGATCGAGTCTTTCTAACTGATAGTAGTCGGATACTTTTTTTCCAAACGTCTGAAAGTATTGCTCAAAAACATCCGGCATCCAATACCATGAAGGCCCCATGTCAAAAGTGAAACCGGCGGCTTCAAATTGTCGAGCACGGCCGCCTGGCTGACTATTCTTTTCAAGAATGGTCACCTCGAATCCCGCCTCAGCAAGGTGCGTTGCTGCAGACAAGCCGGCAAAACCGGATCCTATGACAATGGCTTTTTGGGACATGTAATTCTTAGTAGCGGTAGTCTTTCAACTTCTCCATGAGCTTTTTACGGGCCAAGAAGATTCGACTCTTTACGGTACCCAATGGAATGTTCAAGATCTCTGCTATCTCTTCGTACTTATACCCTTCGTAGTGCATCATAAAGGTATCTACGTAGTTCTTGTCCACGGATTGGATTTGCTCCATTAAATAATTCTGATTGACGACAGAATCAGTTTTGGACTCCTTATTCGCTTCCTTTTGATTTAGGAAGTAGTTGTTATCTGTACTGTCGACAAAAGTGTTACGAGACTTTTGCTTGCGATACTTATTAATAAAGGTATTCCGCATGATGGTATACAACCACCCTTTGATGTTTGTCCCGGGCATGTATTTGTCTTGATTCGCGATGGCCTTAAGGAAGGTATCTTGAGTCAAGTCATTGGCTTCTTCGACATCTTTAGTCAAATTCATGGCCAGACGCTTGAGGAATTGCGTGTGATCAACCATGAGATTTCCAAATTCTGCAGTTGTCATTATTTCAAGAGGTTTGTTTAACGTTTACAATCCAAAATTAAACAAGAAACTTCAAACCACCATGGATTGTGGAACTTATTTAACACTTTGTTAAACATTTTATTTTTACCCCTGATTTTCAGCTACTTACGTTCTTTCATTTCTTTTCGAAACTTTAATATGTAACTTTATGGCTGATTTTTAACTTCGTTAGTCCAGGAATTAGAGTAACCATGATCGATTTAAAAGAAACCCAACGCCTTAAAGAACAACTGGAAGCGAACCCAAGTGATTTCGCAGCAATTATTGAAAACACCCCTTTGGCAATTTGTATTACCAACGAGCTTGGAAACTATTCCGCGGTCAATCAAAACTACTTGCGCTTGTACGGGTACGAGGAATCCGAGATGGTCGGATCATCCTTTCTCATGGTTGTACCAGAGAATGATCAAGATAGGCTGCAAGATCTGCACGACATCTTCATGAAGCTTAAAGACGAGATTTTTAGAAACTGGGAAGTCCAGCACAAGGATGGCCACACCTTTAAAATCTCGGCAGATGCTGGTTTTTCCCCAGATATACTAGGGAAGCCACATAAAGTCACCTTCATATGGCCAGAAGAAGAACATGATCAAAAGCGCATGCAGGCTTAGTGGATCACCTCAACAAGGTGACGGAGGGAGTCAATAATAGTTACGTTACCCGGGCGATCTAGATCGTGTAAGAAGGATACATTACCCGAAATTATAATAGACTCAGAGGGAAAAGTCTCCGCCAATTGATTGATGTATTCCTGACTTTCCTCCTGGCTTGCAGGTTCCGTTAAGAAGGTCATCAAGGCGTGCGGTGATGTTATCTCCGCTACAGATTTCAAGTCTTGAAAAGGGATATCTTGCCCCAAGTAGATACACTGCTTTCCTTTACTCTTTAGTATATAGGTGGACAACAGCGTCAAGAGCTCATTGAACTCAGACTCCGGTAAGAAGAGCAGGAATTTTTCATTGTCTCCCGTCGCGAGTGGAATAGCATCAATTGCTACCAGCACCTTTTGACGAATGAGGTTCGTGATGAAGTGTTCTTGTGCGCAACTCACCTCACCCGTGCGCCACATTATCCCAATGCGCTGAAGAAAAGGATAGATTAACTCCAGGATGGTTCCTTCGAAGCCGCGCTTCAGCAGGCTCGTAGAGAAGATCTTCTCAAATTTGAGCTCGTCCAATTCCAACATGGCCATGATAAGGCCATTGATCTTCACTTTTATCGCCTCTGAAGAAGCTTCGTTTTCAAAGCGCTCATATATGGAGCGAACTTCTTGATTAAACTCTTCAGAACTGTATTTCGCGATTTTCGAAATCTTATGGCCGTTGTTGGCGAGAAGACTGATGTTGAGCAAGTGCTTTAGCTGCTCTTCATCATAAAACCGGATGTTACTATCTGTTCTTTCAGGGTTTAATAGGCCATAGCGCTGCTCCCACACCCGAATGGTGTGTGCCTTTATTCCGGAGAATTTCTCCAAATCTTTGATGGAATATGTAACCATCAGCGCTTTTTTGTTCAAGTTTAGTTCAACAAAATTAGACAAATGCCTATGTATCACCAACAACCATCGAAAAAAAACGTTCACATTGGCTTGTGAAAAAGTATAATACCTTCTGATTATCAACACCTTAACTTAGTGTTGAAAAGACAATAAGTATTTGTTTAAGGCAAGAGTACAGAAGAAATACGGAGTTCTGGGTTCCGAATGGTATTCGAATCAGTCAGAGTCAGCAGGAAAGACAGTAGAGCATCTCGATCTTCGACATTCAGCTGAAACCCCTTGATTTTAGGATCCAAATGCTGATTGCTATTGCCTTTGGTTGCGTAATGATCGAGGACTTCCCCCAGGGTTTGCACCTCACCGTTGTGGAAGTACGGTTTGGTGAAAGCTAGGTTTCTTAAGGTGGGGGTTTTGAACTTTCCGCGATCAAGAGAGTCCAGCGTCACCCTAGATCGTCCAGGGTCATTATCGCCCCAAGACCAAATCCCGGTATTGTGAAAATCTAAGTCTGTGAAAAGTGGAGGTGTATGGCAATTCGAGCAGGCAAGGCTATCGGAAAGGAACAACTCCTCCCCCCTGAGCTCCAAGGGGGAAAATTTAGCTCGGCCCCTTTGGACTTGATCCCATTTACTTTGGGCTGAGATTAATGAACGCTGATAAGCCCCCAATGCTCGGGTGATGCCGTACATGTCAGGTTCCTTTCCGAATACTCCATTGAATCGTTGGCTGTAATAGGCATCGCGCCGTAGGCGCAAAAGAAGCGTATCCAAACGCATGTTCATTTCATCCGGATTCTCCAGAGGGGCAAGCACTTGCTTTTCCAAACTCGTGGTTCCACCGTCCCAGTGCCAAGAGGTGAAGAAGCCCACATTTAAAAGCGAAGGCGGATGGCGAAAAAAACGGGTCCCTTCCGTTCCCATGACCAAGGCCTCTTCAACCGTCCAGGCGTGATCGGGCTGGTGGCACGTTCCGCAGCTGACATTGCCCTGTCGACTGAGCATCGGCTCAAAAAAAAGCTCTTTTCCAAGGGCAGCCCGTTCGGGATTCCAAGGATTATCATCGACCTCCGAGATGGAAGGCCATGAAGAAGGGATTTCGGGACGTGCTAGTTCAGGCGAAGGCCGTCGAGCACAAGAACCGAACAAGGTGATGATGCCAAGCCCAAAGAAGAGGACGCCTTTCATCAATTACTCCACGCTGAAGCTCGCGGCGGCGTTATCAGTGATGCGACGTGCGAGCTCCATATTGTCCATGGTATGGGTTGCATCATCGACAAATACATCAATAGGATCTTCAGCACGATATAGGACATTCTGAAGATCGAAATTCAAGTCAATGGTATACTGACCTTCTCCGCTGACATCTAAATTCAGCGCTATACTCTCAAGCTCGCGATAAAGGGTATCCGTTCCTGTATGGTAAACGAGGAGATGGTCGAAATTATCGGACTGCGTGCTGTCTACACGCCCTTCGTAAATGAGGAATCGGTACTTGGACGCCCAGGTCCAGTACATGTTTTGAACAGCGCTCAAGGGGTGCTCTGCATCAAACATAGCAGGGTCGCTGGCATTTACATCCTCTGGCAGGCCGAGAGACATTTCCAATGCGGTGTACTTACCTTGTGGAACTTCGAAATCAAAGGTGTAAACCTCGTTCTCCGAATCGACCAAGACAACATCGGATAGACTGCGGCGCGCACCGCAATCGCAGACTAAGGTCAAATTGGAGAGGTACATTTTAATTTTGGATACTTGGTGGTCCGCTCCGTTGTATGCAAAGCTTTCATTCAAGCCAATGTCATTGCCTTGAGCTTTAAAATTAACGCGAAGGGTTACCGACCCATCTTCGGGATCATTATCCTTATCGCAAGAGGAGAAGAAAAGCGAAGTAGATAAAAGAGCAGTGAGGAGAATTAATCTTTTCATTTTGAGTAGTGATCTAGTAATCGTTCTTAAAAAAGAACGTGTGTCTTCTTAGTAACGTTGGGAAAGTACAAAAGTGTTGCGTGTAGGTCAGTACCAAGAGTCACGTTTGGCTGGCTCATTGCTTTCCCCATCACCGATTTGCCCCATCAAGTTGAATTCTGGAGTCTGCTCAATGGAATGCATGATCTGATCTAGGATGTCTTCTACCGGGGCGTCATAGTCGATATCCAGCGGCTCCTTGACCTGGACCTTGAGCTGAACATTGCGCCCTTTTAAGAGAATACCCTTCTTATCGAATGCACGTCGAAAACCGTCAATAGTAATAGGCACCACTATGGGTCTAGTGTTTCGAATAAGATGCGCTGTGCCCTTTCTTCCGGCAACAAAGGGCTTGGTGGTGCCTTGTGGGAAAGTGATAACCCAGCCGTCACTGAGGGCCTTTGAAATATTGTCGGGATCCTTTTGATCCACCTCGCGCTGAATTTCTTGGCCTTTTTCTCTCCAGGTTCGCTTGACCGAAATGGATCCAGCGAGCTTAAAGATTCGCGGTAGCAGACCGCTTTCCATGGTTTCTTTTGCAGCAACGAAATACAGTCGAAGGACTGGATTAAGCAGAAAAATCGGATATTTGATGGTGTTGCGAAACCCCCATCGGGCCGAGGAAAAAATGTGGAAGAACGCCGCAACGTCAGCGTAGTACGTCTGGTGGTTTGAAACAAAAAGGACATTTTTCTTGGGCAGGGCTTTCAGGATTTCTGAGCCCCGAATCAAGGTCTTGTTTCGGATATTGAAGCGAGGGTAGGTGTAGATTCCGAAAACCAGAATCATCAGCCGCTTGAGAATCAGAGGATTTCCGAACCGGTCAACAAACAGATGGCGCAACTTCAAATGGACTGCTTTTGATTCAGTACATCAAAGATATAGCTTTTTTCATGGCTACTCCTTGAAGCCGGACCGCTCCAAGGCCACGGAAAGCTCCGCCAGCATCATTCCCGTGGCTCCCCATATCACGTGACCATCATATTGGTATGCCGGGACCTTCATGTTGCCGTACCTTGTTGTGACCGGATGATATCCCACATTTTGAGCACCCATAATCACGCTCAAAGGCATTTCAATCACCTCGGCCACTTCACCCACTTCGGGAATCCAATTTCGTGGACCATCAATTACCCCCACAAAGGGATGGACTAGAAAATTACTGGGTGGAATATAAAGTTGAGAAAGGGCGCCTAAGTGATCGATGCGCTCGGGAAGAAGCCCTACTTCTTCGCGGGTCTCCCGAATCGCCGTTTCTTGAAGATTGAGATCGGCCTTCTCGTGTTTTCCGCCAGGAAAGGCAATTTGGTCACTGTGTACTCCGGGATAAGAGGGTCTTTTAATGAGTACGGTATGCCAGGTGGATTGGTCCTGAAAAAGAAGGACCATAACTCCCGCGTGGCGGGCATTCAAGTCCGCAAGTTCTTCTGGGCTTGGAGGTATTCGATCCCCCAAGGCTAAGAGGTTTTGTGCCTCATAGCCTGGAGGATCAGTATTGAGTAATGTTCTGAGCTGTTCTATCAAACCGCGAACTGTGTGTCACCGGTCAGATGTTTGTAATTGGCCACAACCCATTCTTTTAAATGGATCGCTTCCTCGCGACTGACCCAAGTCAGGCTTTTTTTGAGCTCCTTACGAAACAATCGAGCATCAAAACTCACCTTGTGCAGGATGAGCTTAGCGTACTCGAGTCGAGACGTCTTTTTATTCATGTTGCGTAGTGTTTGTGGTGTGACAAAGAACGTGTATTCAGGTATTCCCAAAATGCTCTTTAATTTATCGAAAAATTAAATCGATTTCGAAGTCCCCGATTAAATCTTATTAACCACCAACGTCGAGTAAGCTGAACTAAGTATGTAGAAGCACGTTCAAAGTGCATGAAGGTCGTTTTAACCGGAGCAAACGGATACATAGGTCGGCGTTTGTTGGATCGCTTGGTTCGACAAGGCCACGAAGTGTACTGTTTTGTGCGAAGTCGAAATCGACTCATGCTCTCTCCATTTTTGGAAGACCGAGTCCACGTTTTTGAGACTGACTTTTTACGACCACTTGATCAGCCCGACCTACCGCGTGAATTCGACGCCGCGTACTACCTCGTGCACAGCATGACCAGCAGTACCAACAACTTTGCCTATCTCGAAGAACAGTCGGCCCACCACTTTATTGACTACATCAACGACACCAGTTGTCGACAACTCATATATCTGGGAGGCATCTACAATGCCCAGGAGCTTTCTGACCACCTAGAGAGTCGTCAGAATGTCGAGCGGATTCTTTCATCGGCCCGCAGGGCCAAACTCACCGCCTTAAGGGCAGGGATCATTGTGGGCAGCGGCAGCGCGAGCTTCGAAATCATTCGGGACCTAGTAGAAAAACTCCCGGCCATGGTCGCTCCCAAATGGCTCAACACGCGGTGTCAGCCCATTGCGATTCGAGACGTGCTGGCCTACCTCAGCGGGGTTTTGGGCGTGGAAGAAACCTATGGAAACAGCTACGACATTGGAGGACCCGATATTCTAACCTACAGAGAAATGCTGCTGCAATGCGCGGAGGTTCGCGGGATGAAGCGATGGATCTGGACGGTACCGGTAATGACTCCTAAACTCAGTTCCTACTGGCTGTATTTTGTGACGCGCACCAGTTATAAATTGGCCATTAACCTCGTTGACTCCATGAAAGTTGAGGTGGTCGCGGAACCGAATAACCTAGATGAATTCGTTCCCGGTAAGCGACTTCACTACAAGGAAGCTGTTGATTTGGCCTTCCAGCGCATCAAGCAGAACGAGGTAGTAAGCAGCTGGAAAGATGCGGTGACAAGCAGTCTGGAACGAGACGACCTGCACGAGCATGTGGAAGTTCCGACCTACGGATGCTTTATCGATAAAAAGGTACGGGTCTTGGATCAACCCGGGCCAAGCGTAAAGAAGAATATTTGGAGCATCGGAGGCGAAACGGGCTGGTACTACGGAAACACCCTTTGGCGCTTTAGAGGCTTTTTAGACAAACTTGTTGGCGGGGTCGGATTACGGCGTGGACGTCGAAGCGCGAAGGATTTGTGGGAAGGAGACGCATTGGATTTCTGGCGTGTTCTGATTGCGGACGAACAGCGCATCCGGTTGCTCCTCTATGCAGAAATGAAATTGCCCGGAGAGGCCTGGTTGGAATGGAAGATTATTCAGGACGGGGAGAATCAAATTTTGGAACAGACAGCCACTTTTCGTCCGTGGGGGCTTCTGGGTAGACTCTATTGGTATGCCGTACTCCCCTTCCACTATTTCGTCTTCAACGGAATGATCGATGCCCTGAGCACAAAAAGAAGCACGCCAGACGCGAACCATTCGTGAAGAATGTTGTTCCCGATACGTGGATCAGGATGAACTTCATACACCATGTTTTCCTTTAGGCATGTTTCTCTTACCCGGAGAACAAACCTATCTACATTTATTTGAACCCCGGTACAAACAGCTCCTACACGACGTCCTTTCGGGCGATCGCGTCTTTATAATACCCTACGTTCAAAACGGAAAAACCACGCATTTAGGAACCCGCGTCAAGGTTCGCAAAGTGGTCAAGACCTATGTGGGTGGAGAAAGCGACATCCTCATAGAGGCCACCGAAGTTGTTCGTATGCTCAAGATAGAAGATCAATTGGAGGATCGACTCTATCCCGGCGGCGTTGTCCGGAATCTTCGTCTGCAATCTGAGGAATCAGTAGGAACAGAACTACTGGAGCGATTCAAAGAGTTCGAACTCAATCGCGGAAATACTCGAGAAGGCTACGATTATCTACCCACGGTCGACCTCTACTCTATTGCTTCCAGCCTGAATTTGAGTGCGGAAGACAAGTTTCGATTGATTCAGTTGAGCTTCAAGCAAAAGCAGCAGTTTCTCGTCAAGCAAATTGAATACCTCGATTTGCTCCACACGCAGGAAGACCAGATCTTCAAGAACATCTACTTGAATTAGTAGGGCGTTCCTTCAGCTCGTTCATTCTTAAACGCCCTGAGGTACCATTCAAATTCGGTCAGTACCCGATCAGCTCTTCGTATATAAGCCTCATCTAAGGCCTGCCCTTCCTCGTCGAAGCTCTGCCCCACCTTGCTTATCGGCAAGGAAGACGGAATACTGATCATTCCCAATTCACCGGTAACAGCCCGTAAATGAGGCTCCACTCGGATCCCCCCAAAGGGACCTGCCGAATAGGTGACCAATAAGCTTGGCTTGAAATAATACTCCTTTTGAAAATGGTCCAGCACATTCTTCAAAGCAGGAGGAATACTGTGGTTGTATTCCGCCGAAACCAAGACAAACCCATCCGAAGCTTCCAAATGGTTATGAATGGATTCAAGAGGCTCTGGCGCCGGTTCATCGCGATACTCCTTATACATCTTTCGGAGCAGTGGAAGCTCCTTTTCCAGCGGATCGATAAGGTTTACTTCATGTCCGCGCTCGCGAAGTTGTGTCTGCAGAAATAGCGCAGCACGGAGGCCTTGTCTTTTGTCACGGGTGGATCCGTAGAACACTGTAATGACCATGGTTCAGGTTTTTCCGGAAGATATAAAGAAAGGAAGAAGCGCTTGGCCCTACGGGCCGATAAAAAGGGCGCGGGCCGATCAACTTGTGAAGGGCCCGTGTCCTCATCCGCGTGCAAGAAATCTTTTTTGAGTTCGCCATTGGCCTCCAGGCCCGTCCTTGCAGCACGAATCACCTAACGTATGTGATGTAATCTCTATTGATTACTTTAACGAATGTATAAGGAATTACGGGAATTGGTAATGACAAAAGTCAACTCTTGAAGAACATTCAGCAGGTTTTAGACGAACTAGACGAGATCATAGCTCGGAGTAGCGCAGACCAGTCGGCGCATGGTTTTTTTGCCACACTTTATCGACAGGTCACAGCGGATGTCGCTCGTGGAATTGCAGAGCAACGCTTCGAAGACAACGCACGCATGGAAGAGTTGGATGTTGTATTTGCCCAGCGCTATTTGGACGCCTACAACAGCTATCAAAGCGGAGACCCCTGCACGGAATCTTGGCGCGTCGCTTTTGATGCTGATCGGGCCCGCCGCAGTATTCTCTTGCAGTATCTTATGCTGGGCATGAACGCACACATCAATCTCGATCTGGGGATTGCCGCCTCTCAAGTCATGAAGGACCAACCCATAAATTCCTTAAAAAAAGATTTCGATCGAATCAACGAACTCCTCGCCGCACGAGTTGACGAAAGTCAAGATAAAATAGCTAGGCGCAGCTGGCTGTTCGGTCTTTTGGATCGATGGATGAAAAATTCTGATGAATGGCTAGCCAAGTTCAGCATCAATGCTGCCCGAGACGGCGCCTGGGCTTTTGCCGAAGAACTTCACCAACAAGCCCAAAAGGAAGCCCTGATAGAATCCCAAGATCAGCGCATCGCTGAAATCGGCCATTTTATTGAGGTTCCCGAAGGCCGTGTCCGATGGCTCCTGAGGCTTATAAAATGGACCGAGAACCAACGCTTGCCCTGGAACGATTGATATCGGGCAATTTCCGGACTGCTATCGTGCGGCACAGGACTGGCATAGGACCACTGCTCCATCTAGATTTACCCTAAAAAAGATGGACTACTTTACGTACACGCAAAAACTCGACGCCTTCAAACGCCTTGCCCAGCTTCAAGCCACAGGGACTCCTCGAGAAGCGGCCAACCGGCTAAACCTTTCCGAACGAACCATCAAGCGAATGGCCAGCCGCCTCCGACAAAATGGAACTCCAATTTTTTTCGACCGCGGCATACAATCTTACATCTTGCCGGAGTTTTCTTAAAGCGCTATTTTTAAGAAAACGTTTTCATGCCCCTCCAACTCGACCGTACCCTTCTTCGGAATAAGGCCATGTCCCTACGGGACGATTTGGAACCTGAAGTGCATGAATCCGGATCCCTTTCCATCACAGAACACGTCTTGGATCATCCGCGTTTAAAGCGGTTCAATTTCATCTTTCTCTACTTGAGTTATCGGTCCGAAGTTGATACTTGGCTCTTGGCCCAAGAACTACTCGACCGCGGGAAGACGCTCTGCGTTCCTCAGATCAGTGGACCCGGAAAAATGAAAGCAAGACAGATTAAAAACCTGGATGACGATTTAGAGAAAGGGCCAATGGGAATTGCCTCACCTGTTCCGAGGACCAAAGAAATCGATCCCCGATTGATGGATTTGATTCTGGCCCCAGGACTACTGTTTGATGAAGCAGGAACTCGCGTGGGATATGGAGGAGGGTTCTATGATCGCTTTCTTCAACAAGTTCGAGAGGGTATTGAAGTATGGGGGCTTTGTTTTGAAGAACAAATGAGCGGGCAACCCATACCTCGAAACGAATGGGACATACCCATGACCGGTTTGGTCCGTCCCAGTGGATTCAGCTCAATAGATTCATGAGAAGGCTATTGCTGTCTCTAGCCTTGTCCCTTTGGGTCCTCATCTGGCTTTGGGGAACGTCTCAATGGCACTGGACTCCGTGGGTTCGAACTATTGCCTATTTCAGCTATTTCACTGTAGCTATTTGGGTTCTGGATATTGGCTACCGAAAAATTCGTCCGAAAACGGATTGGTCCATTCGTTCTGGGCTGTTGCTCGTGATGGTCATGGCTGCCCTTCTTATTGCCGGGGGGCATGCCCTTCTGACACAAGGCTTTAACCTATCCTTAGAGCGCACCGTACATTATGACTGGACCGCACTCAAAGAGCAGAACCCTTGGCTTTGGTCATTGTCTACAGGGCTTCTGCACGCCATGATCATAGGCCTTATGGGTATGACCGTATTGATCTGGAGACGTCCGATCTCAGATTAGAGATGCTTGTTGATTTTTCCGAGAAGTTCAGCCGGGTTAAAGGGTTTTGAAACGTATTCGTCCATCCCCACGGTGAAGATTTCGTTCTGCTCATCGAGCATAGCGGATGCCGTCAAAGCTATGATTGGGGTCCTAAGCCCCGCACCAGATTCCCTTTCGCGAATAATGGCCGTGGCTTCTATTCCTGACATTTCAGGCATTCGGAGGTCCATCAGAACGACATCTGGCTTTCGTTCCTCCCAGCTTGTCACGGCCTCGGCTCCGTTTTTCGCCACGTTTATTTCAGCGCCCCATTTACTCAGAATCTTTTCGGCGACGATGACATTTACTGGGTTATCCTCAGCCAGTAGAATATACTTGCCCGCTAGTGGTTTCTCTTCTGTGCTTTCTTGGTTTGCTGAGGATTCAAAAGCGCGACCAACTTTGAGTGGAAGTTCAACTCTAAAGGTAGACCCATTCCCTTGTTCACTTTGGAGGGAAATCTTGCCGTCCATCAGTTCAACCAATTGACGAGTTATGGCCAATCCCAACCCTGTACCTCCAAATTTCCGCGTAGTCGAATTATCCTCCTGAGTGAAGATTTCGAAAATATCGCCCTGTCGCTCTTCAGCAATACCAATACCAGAATCGACTACGGTAAAGATGACCCGAACTTGGTCCTGGTGCCGGTCCTTCAAAGTAATATTGAGGTCAACACTTCCATCTTCAGTGAATTTCACCGCATTCGATAGAAGATTATTCAAGATTTGAGTCACACGGGTAGAATCCCCAATCAGCACTTGAGGAACGGACTCTGCACGCTTTAAACTCAATCGAACGCCTTTTTCTTCCGCCTTTAATGAATGTGCTTGCTCCAAGCTGTGCAGCAACTCATCAAGATGGAATTCGGCTTCTTCAAAGACGACTTTTCCCGCTTCAATCTTACTGTAGTCCAGTACATCATTGATCAAAGACAAAAGATTCTCCGCACTGAATTTCAGAATGTTCAGGTTTTCCAATTGGTCCGGACGAGGATCTTCTTCCTGGAGAATATAGCTCATTCCAATTACGGCGTTCAAAGGAGTCCTGATCTCGTGACTCATCGTGGAGAGGAACTCGGACTTAGCTTGTCCTGCCTTTTCGGCTTCATTTTTAGCCCGAATCAGATTTTGATGAGTCCGCTGCAACTCTAAATTCTGTTTTCGGACGATCTGTCGTTCGCCGTCGTAGTTGTTCTTAAAAAGAGCAAAGGCCGCTCCAGAGAAAATAGTGAGCGCCGTGGTGGCATATAGAATCTGACGATGTCTTAATTCGTCTGTGGCATAACTCGTAATAGCCTCTGGGAAAGTCGTTTCGAGCATATAGCAAGCCACAAAAGACAAGGCATTGATGGCAATGATGTAGGGATAGTACTTCCGCTTGACGAGACTTACACCGAGGATACAGCTGAAAACAAAATATGGCGGAACATCCCCGTTGATTCCATCACTCAGGAAATAAAGTCCGGAGATCGAGATCAAACCAATAGCAATGAATATTGGCGTTACGATTCGGTTGTATCCCCGAACTCGGGCAAAGAAGTACAGACAAGCAAATACTACGGATAGGCTTCCAACAATGATCGAAAGCATTGGATCCAATCCTTCAACCACGCTCTGAGCCGACAGCAGGGCCGTAAAGAACGTTGTCACAAACAGGGTCATGTTCAAGATCCGAGCATGGATCGAGAAGGCGTGAGCAGATCCCGCGAGTGCGTTGAACAGGCGTACTAGCATAATTGGAAGTTACATATTCCTTCTGTACTGCCCTCCTACTTGGAAGAGCGACTCCGTGATCTGCCCAAGGGAGCAGTGCTTGGTCGCCTCCATCAATTCTTCAAAAATATTCTGGTTCTCTAGTGCGGCCGATTGGATACGCTTCAAAGCTTCTTCGGACTGACCCGAATGACGCTCGTGTAAACGACCCAGCATGGCAATTTGATACTCCTTTTCTTCCTGAGTAGCTCGAATAACCTCCCCTGGAATAACCGTAGGCGATCCTTCTTTATTTAAGAAGGTATTCACCCCGACGATGGGATAAGTACCATTGTGCTTGAGTGTCTCGTAATACAGAGATTCCTCTTGAATCTTGCTTCGTTGATACATGGTTTCCATAGCACCGAGCACACCGCCGCGCTCCGTGATGCGATCAAACTCCATGAGCACAGCCTCTTCAACCAAATCCGTGAGCTCTTCAATGATGAAACTTCCCTGCAGTGGGTTTTCATTCTTGGCCAAGCCCAGTTCTTTATTGATGATGAGCTGAATAGCCATTGCTCGGCGCACACTCGCTTCCGTAGGCGTGGTAATGGCCTCGTCATAGGCATTGGTGTGCAACGAATTACAGTTGTCGTAGATCGCGTACAGTGCCTGAAGCGTCGTCCGGATGTCATTGAAGTCAATCTCCTGGGCATGAAGACTTCGGCCCGAAGTCTGAATATGATACTTCAGCATTTGGGCGCGTGCGTTGGCGCCGTATTTCTGCTTCATCGCCTTGGACCAAATCCGGCGAGCTACGCGGCCAATGACGGCGTACTCTGGATCAATTCCATTACTGAAGAAGAACGACAGGTTGGGCCCAAAGGCATTGATGTCCATTCCTCGGCTCAAGTAGTACTCTACATACGTGAATCCATTGGCCAAAGTGAAGGCCAGCTGAGTAATGGGGTTCGCTCCCGCTTCAGCGATATGGTAGCCGCTAATAGATACCGAATAGAAGTTTCGGACCTGTTGCTCGATGAAGTACTGCTGCACATCTCCCATCAATCGCAAGGCAAACTCCGTAGAGAAAATACACGTGTTCTGAGCTTGATCCTCTTTCAAGATATCGGCCTGAACGGTCCCGCGTACTTGCTTTAAGGTATCTGTTTTGATGCGCTGATACACCTCTTGAGGCAAGACCTGGTCTCCAGTGACCCCGAGGAGCATGAGCCCGAGTCCGTCATTTCCCTCCGGAAGATCCCCCTGATAACGAGGACGTTCTACTCCTTGCGCTGCAAAGATGGATTCCAGCTTCTTTTCGATTTCCTTTTCTAAGCCTTCGGCTCGAATATACTTTTCGCATTGCTGATCAATAGCGGCATTCAAAAAGAATCCCAACAACATTGGTGCTGGGCCATTGATGGTCATGGAAACCGACGTTTTGGGATCGGCTAAATCGAACCCGCTGTAGAGTTTCTTAGCATCATCCAGGCAGCAGATGCTGACCCCTGAGTTTCCAATTTTACCGTAGATATCCGGGCGTCGATCTGGATCGTTACCGTAAAGCGTGACCGAATCAAAGGCCGTGGACAAGCGCTTAGCAGGCATATCCAAACTCACGTAGTGGAACCGGCGATTGGTACGTTCTGGGCCACCTTCTCCCGCAAACATCCGTGTAGGGTCTTCTCCTTCTCGTTTGAAGGGATAGATCCCTGCGGTGAATGGGAATTCACCGGGAACATTTTCTTGCAACATCCATTTCAGCAAAGCGCCCCAAGCGTCGTAGCGAGGAACGGCTACTTTAGGAATCTGAGTATGTGAAAGCGACTCTGTATGCGTCTGGATGCGGATCTCCTTATCCCGAACCTTGAAGATGTACTCCGGCTCGCTATACTTTTTCTTTTTCTCCTCCCAGTCTTGGATGAGCTTCCAATTGTGTGGATCCAAATCAAGTTTGACCTGTTCGAAACGCTCTTGAAGCCCCTTGATCAGGCGATCTTTATCTTCCAAAGCTGAGGCCTTCAAGGACTCAATGCCCACGTGGACTCCGTAGAGTTCCTCGGCAACCCGCGCCTGATCATTAACCCAGTCGTCAAAGCTTCGGTTGTTCTCCGAAATCTCGCTTAGGTAACGCGTACGTTTGGGTGGAATGATGAAGATTTTCTCAGACATCTCCTTGGTGGCCGCATAGCTCGATTTCAAGCTAGCTTCCGTCTTCTCATCGACCAAACCCATCAAAACTCGATACAGTTCATTCATCCCCGGATCGTTGAACTGACTGGCAATCGTTCCGAAGACCGGCATACTGTCCGGATCCTGGTCCCAAAGATTGTGGTTGCGCTGATACTGCTTTTTGACATCGCGCAAGGCATCCAAAGCACCGCGCTTGTCAAATTTGTTCAGGGCAATGACATCGGCAAAATCGAGCATATCGATTTTCTCCAACTGGGTGGCCGCTCCGTATTCCGGCGTCATGACATATAGCGATACATCTGAGTGATCTAGAATCTCCGTATCACTTTGTCCAATCCCAGAAGTCTCCAGGATAATTAAATCGTATTCTGCTGCTTTAAGAATGTTTACAGCCTCTTGCACGTGCTTGGAAAGAGCCAAGTTACTTTGGCGTGTGGCCAAAGAGCGCATATAGACGCGCTCGTGATTGATGCTGTTCATCCGGATTCGGTCTCCCAGCAAGGCACCACCAGTCTTGCGTTTCGATGGGTCAACTGAAATGATTCCAATGTTTTTATCCTCGAAGTCCAACAAGAATCGGCGAACCAATTCATCAACGAGGCTCGACTTTCCAGCTCCTCCCGTTCCGGTGATTCCGAGGACCGGAGTTATGGATCGCGCCGCAAGGCGCTCGACTTCATCCAAAGTAGCGCGGCTCTCTTCTGGGTTGTTTTCCGCGGCAGAAATGAGGCGTGCAATGGATTTAGGGTCGCGTGTGTCTAGGTGACTCAGCTCTCCATTGAGGCTAAAGCCAACAGGGTAATCGCTCTGCTGCACCAAATCGTTAATCATCCCTTGCAGACCCAATTCACGGCCGTCATCTGGACTGTAGATACGAGTAATCCCGTAATCCATGAGTTCTTTAATCTCTTCGGGCAAGATAACGCCACCGCCACCGCCAAAGATTTTTATGTGACCAGCACCGCGCTCTTGAAGTAAGTCGTACATGTATTTGAAGTACTCCGTGTGCCCGCCTTGATAAGAGGTCATTGCAATGGCTTGGGCGTCCTCTTGAATCGCGGTATTCACTACCTCATCAACCGATCGATCATGGCCGAGGTGGATAACCTCGCATCCTGTACTTTGAATGATGCGACGCATGATATTGATGGCGGCATCGTGCCCGTCAAAAAGACTGGCTGCCGTCACGATCCGAACCTTGTTGGTGGGTTTGTAAGGTGCAGCTATTTGCATGTGTGTAGTGTTTAGTGGTACAAATATACCTCAAATGAGGGCAGTTGACTTACTCGGGCAAGCGGATCAATTCTCCACTTCCATTGTAAATGGCAACGATTTGAGTGACGGGCCCTGTGTAGTAGACATCTCCTGTACCATTGAATATGATGGTCATGTTCGAAATGACATGAATGTACGTGTCGCCAGGTCCGTTGACCTCAACCTTGCAGCTTTCGACGATTAGATCGCGTGCGTCCACTGTTCCGGGGCCCTGGTGATTAACCGAAAGCACCGCGCCTTCCCCGGTCATCAAGAGTTGGCCAGCTCCGGAAAAGACGCCCTCGAAGGAATTCCCGATACCCGTTATACTTACGTCGCCTGTGCCGGCAATCTGATAGGCTAAATTCTGAAAAGGGAAATTGACGAGCTCCACATCTCCGGAGCCGGCGTATAGAAATCTTCGCGGAGGAAGCGATTCCAAGTGTACGCGCCGATAGATGTCTGGATATGCTCCTTCTTCATCTTCAATAATCAAAGACGACCCTACGACCTGAGTCATGATATTCTCATGATCTCCCGGATAGGCTTCGGTAGTGATCCGAACTGAATCCGCAGGAGTGTAGCGTACGTTTGTGGTGCCTTCAACATACACGGCATCGAACTCCTCTTCGATGGGCCGATCGACCAAGGTCAGCGTTCCCAAGGGTTCAACGCTCTTTTGGCATCCCGAAAAGATGACTAAAAAAGCTATGAATCCTAGGTATTGCTTCATGTTTACTTGACTTCTAGGGATGCGAGCTGTTCGGTAAGCACCTTGATTTTCAACTCAGCATCCGCTTGTTTTTTACGCTCAATGGCAACCACCTGTTCTGGGGCGTTGTTCACGAACCGCTCATTGCCGAGTTTCTTCATCACCGAATTCAAGAAGCCTTGCTGGTATTTGAGCTCTTCCTGAATTTTGGCGATTTCCCCCTCCACGTCTACGTGATCTCCCATCGGAATAGCGAACTCGTTCGCTCCAACTCGGAAGGAATACGAAGCCTCAGGTTTGGGCTCGTCTTCATGAATGGTCCCAATGACGCCGAGCTTGTGGATGATGACGTCGAATTCATTACCTGTTGGTTCGTTCTTCTTCACGTACAGATCAAACTCTTCCTTTGGAGAAATTCCCTTGTCCTGTCGGAAGTTTCGAATGGCACTCACTATTTCTTTAACACGTTCAAAGTCCGCTACAAGGTTGGCATCAAAGGCCACTTGTGCCGGATAATCGGATACGGCAACGCAATCTCCTTCCTCACGTTCCGCAATTTGATGATAGACCTCCTCCGTCAAGAACGGCATAAACGGATGCAACAAGCGAATAATCAAGTTGAAATTGTGTCGGATATTCAACATGGAAAGGGTGGAAATTTTCTCTCCATACGGCGGCTTTACTGCCTCCAGATACCAAGAACAGAAATCATCCCAGATCAACTTATAGATGGTCATGAGGGCTTCAGAAAGGCGGTAATCTTCGAAGGATTTTTCGATCTCCGCCAGTGCGCTTTGGAAGCGATTCTGGAACCAAATGTTCGCAGCTTTCTCTTCAGGTCGAGGGTCGCTACCATCTGTTTCCCAACCTTTTACTAGTCTAAGGGCGTTCCAGATCTTGTTGGCGAAGTTCCGTCCCTGTTCGCACAGTTTTTCGTCGAACAACAGGTCATTTCCCGCCGCTGCGGACAGGAGCATCCCTACGCGTACCCCATCGGCGCCGTAATCTTCAATGAGTTTCAAAGCGTCTGGAGAATTACCCAGCGACTTACTCATTTTTCGGCGTTGCTTATCGCGGACCATCCCGGTGAAGTAAACGTGCTTGAATGGACGCTCTCCTTTAAACTCATATCCGGCCATGACCATTCGGGCCACCCAGAAGAAGATGATGTCCCATCCGGTGACCAAAACCGTTGTGGGGTAGTAGTAATCCAATTCCGTTTTGTCCTCGCCAAACCCGTCAAAGACACTAATGGGCCAGAGCCATGAGCTGAACCAGGTGTCTACTACGTCCTCATCCTGCCGTAAGGCAGTCATAGGTAGTTCTGCATTTCCAGTCTTATCTCGGGCCTGCGTCAAAGCCTCCTCCGCGGTTGCCGCTACGATGACCGTGCCGTCTTCCAGGTAGTAGGCCGGAATGCGCTGTCCCCACCATAATTGTCGGCTAATGGGCCAGTCCCGGATATTCTCCATCCAATGACGGTAGGTGTTTTTAAACTTAGGCGGGAAAAAGGCTACCTCATCTTCCATGACGGCCTCCAAGGCTTTCGGCGCGATTTTCTGCATATCCACAAACCACTGCAGGCTCAAGCGAGGCTCGACTATCGTATCGGGATTCCGCTCCGAATAACCCACCTTGTTCTGAATCGGCTCGATTTCGACGAGGTGATCACGCTCCTTCAGATCTTTTACGATCTTCTTACGAACGTCCATGCGATCCTCTCCAATGTACCACTGAGCTGCTTCGCTCATGGTTCCATCGGGATTCATGATATCCACGGTTTCAAGTCCGTGTTTTTGACCCAAATCGTAATCATTGGGATCATGCGCTGGTGTTACTTTAAGGGCTCCCGTTCCGAATTCACGATCCACGTATTCATCAAAAATGACGGGAATCTCTCGTTCTACGAGGGGAACGATAACGCGAGCACCCTTTAAATGCGTATAACGTTCATCTTCGGGGTGAACACAAATCGCCGTATCGCCCAATATGGTCTCGGGACGAGTCGTAGCAATGGTTAGATATTCATCACTTCCCTTAATCGAGTAACGAACGTGGTAGAGGTTGCTCTGCTCCTCTTTATAGATGACCTCTTCATTGGACAAGGTCGTTTGCGCAGCTGGGTCCCAATTGATCATTTTCAGATCGCGGTACAGGTATCCTTTGTTGTAGAGATCTACAAAAACCTGAATGACCGCATCGCTCAGACTGTCCTCCATGGTGAACCGAGTCCGGTCCCAATCGCAAGAAGCTCCCAGTTTTTTGAGCTGCTCAATGATGATCCCGCCGTACTGATCTTTCCAATCAAAGGCGTGGCTTAAGAATTCTTCGCGGCTGATGTCTGCCTTAGTAATACCCTGCTCGCGCAATTTGCGAACGACTTTAGCTTCCGTGGCAATGGATGCGTGATCGGTACCCGGAACCCAGCACGCATTGAAGCCCTGCATCCGCGCGCGGCGAATCAAGACATCCTGAATGGTGTTGTTGAGCATGTGGCCCATGTGTAAAACACCCGTCACGTTTGGCGGTGGAATGACAATGGTATAGGGCTCACGATCATCCGGTACGGAACGAAACATCCCTTGTTCCATCCAGTGATCATACCACTTCTGCTCTACTTCTTTTGGGTCAAAATTCTTCGCGATCTCCATGCGTCAATGATTGGGCGAACAAAAGTAGCAATTCCGCCTTGTTTTTAGGCGTGAACCATCCAACCATTGGGATGTTAATGCCGTGTTAATGCAAAGTCGCCCTTGCAAATGTGGCGCACCCTTTGCTACCTTTGTACTACGTTTCAAAACAAAAACATTGAACTCATGAAAAAACTGATCGCCACTCTTACATTGGTCTTCGCTGGTGTAGCATTGACTTTCGGTCAAGCCAATACCAATCCAAACGCACCTCAAATCTCTTTCGAGAAAGAGACCCACGACTATGGGACTATTGACCAAGGCGCGAACGGAACCTACGAATTCGTCTTCACCAACACCGGTAAAGAGCCGTTGATCATTACCAATGCGAAAGGATCTTGCGGATGTACCGTACCTGCATGGCCGAACGAGCCGATCGCTCCTGGAGCATCTGACGTGATCAAAGTAAAATACGACACCAAGCGTTTGGGCGCATTCAACAAATCGGTAACGATTACTTCCAATGCAGCGACCCCAACAAAGGTGATCAAAATCAAAGGTAAAGTGAACGCACCAAGCGGAAACACATCACCTGTAAAGCAGTCTGGAGCTTCGCCTGTGGCAAAGCCTTGATGCAAATCGAAAATTTTATTTTTGTCCCGGAGTTAACGCTCCGGGATTTTTTATTTCTGGCCCTACGGGCCGATGTCAACTAGTCAGCCATGCCATCACTTTCCCAGAAAGGGCAGCGTATGCCCTCCTCTCCAATCCGAAAGCTCGTTCCTTTTGCGGATGCCGCTAAAGCAGGTGGAACCACCGTATACCACCTCAACATTGGACAGCCGGACATCAAGACGCCAGAAGTCGTACAAGACGCCATCCACGTGGCTCCAGTGGAAATTATTGCCTATTCCCACTCCGAAGGAATCCTTACCTATCGAGAAGGATTGGCTAAGTACTATCGGAACGTGGGACTGGAAGTGAATGCCCACGATATTATGGTGACAACGGGTGGGTCTGAAGCCCTTAGCTTCATCATTGGCGCTACCATGGACCCAGACGATGAACTCATCGTTCCCGAACCCTTCTACGCAAACTACAACGGTTTCTCCATCGCTAATGGAGTCAACGTTCGAGCAGTCACAGCTTCCATTGAGGACGGATTTGCCCTTCCCACCATTGAGGAATTTGAAAAACTGATTGGTCCCAAAACCAAGGCCATCCTCATCTGCAACCCTGGAAACCCGACTGGGTACTTATACAGCGAAGCAGAACTGGAGCAGTTGCGGGCACTCGTGATCAAACACGATCTCTATTTGATTGCCGACGAAGTCTATCGCGAGTTCTGCTATGATGGCCGGACACATCACTCAGTTATGGCTATGGAAGGCTTAGACAATCACGCCATTATGGTCGACAGCGTATCCAAGAGATACAGCATGTGCGGAGCTCGTATTGGTTGCATTGTCTCGCGCAACAGCCATTTGATGGCCACCATCATGAAATTCGCACAAGCGCGATTGAGCCCACCGAGCCTAGGACAGATTGCCGCAGAAGCTGCCTTGAAAACGCCTCAAAGCTACTTCGACGAAGTCATTGAAGAATACGTGGAACGACGAGATGTCTTGGTCGACGGATTGAATAAGATTCCTGGGGTCCGATGCCCTAAACCTTCAGGTGCGTTCTACTGCATTGCCGAATTGCCCGTTGATGATGCCGATAAATTTGCGGAATGGCTCCTTTCGGATTTCAGCTATGAAGGAGGCACGGTCATGATGGCTCCAGCTAGTGGATTTTATTCTACTCCAGGTAAGGGTAAGCAGGAAGTGCGGATCGCGTACGTACTTAACATTGAGAGCCTCAAAAAATCTCTGACCATTTTGGAAAAAGCCTTAGAAGCTTATCCGGGACGCATTGGATGATTGCCGCCTTTGAACATATGGTG
The DNA here is from genome assembly GCA_017798125.1 of Cryomorphaceae bacterium. Lineage (NCBI taxonomy): Bacteria > Pseudomonadati > Bacteroidota > Flavobacteriia > Flavobacteriales > Cryomorphaceae > Cryomorphaceae bacterium. The sequence goes on along the minus strand of CP059070.1, from coordinate 1,629,161 downwards.
AAATGGCTTGGATACGCTCTGTGGATTGAGGCTGTTACTGCATTTTCGCCGCAGACCATGGGCCTTGAACCGCAATTCTTAATGCCTCCCATATTAGAGGAAAACAGCGGCCTAGTTTGGGACAGCGAGCATCAAACCTTTTGGACACACAACGACAGCGGAGGCAAGCCTCGTCTGTTCGAAGTGGATACGACCGGTAAAATCGTGAAAGAGGTCTTTTTGAAAGGGGCCTCTAACCGTGATTGGGAAGAATTGGCACTGGACCGTGAAACGAACACTCTATTCGTCGGTGACTTTGGCAACAACCGGAATAAACGAAAAGACCTTAGCATCTATCGACTCCCTTTGCCTCGAGGAAAAGCACAGGAAGTGCCGTGCGAGATCATTTCCTTTCGCTACCCCAATCAAAAGGACTTCCCTCCTGCAGATCGCGCCAAAGAATTTGACATGGAAGCCATGATCTACTGGAATGATTCGCTCTACCTTTTTTCCAAGAATCGAACAAAGCCGTATTCTGGATACACCTTCATGTATCGCGTTCCCTCGGCTCCGGGTGAATACGTTGCCGAGTTGGTAGACTCCTTTGCCACGGGAGGCTCGTATTATATGACCCAGTGGATTACAGCCGCAGACCTAAGCCCTTCTGGTGATCGTCTGGTATTGCTGAACAACGGTCATCTTTGGTCCTTCTCCAACTTCACTCCACCCTACTTCCTGCGAGGAGAAGCCACTAAACACCCTTTTGAGCGCACGACTCAAAAAGAAGCGATCACCTTCAAGGATGATCGGACGCTATTTATCTCTGAAGAGAAAAGCAGCGGCCCAGGGGCGTTATACCTCGGCATTTTACCAGAGAGGCACTAAGGGCCAAGTCGGGTCCCTGACTTAGCCCACTTTAGCCGGGTGAAAAGCCTCTATTTTCTGCAATTCTTACTACTCTCGGGAATGTGCTCCATTCCTCGCCCACCTACCCATGAACTACCCAGAGGATTTGTCCCCCCTTCGGATTCAGTACTGCGCATAGCCTTTTACAACCTTGAGAACCTCTTTGATACCGTGGATGATCCCAACACCCAAGATGAAGGTTTTACGCCTTTAGGTAGTCATCGTTGGAATGAGAAACGGCTTCAGCGAAAACTTTTAGAGCACGCACAAACTCTTCGCGCTATCGGGAGTTGGAACGGACTTGGACTGATCGGATTTGCCGAAGTTGAACACGAAGAACTTCTGCAAAGACTGTCCGTTCAACTCCCTTTAAAAAGTTTTGGTTACCAAACGCTACATTTCGAATCCGACGATCCTAGAGGAATTGATGTAGGAGCACTTTGGAACCCAAAGCAGCTGGACTTGGATACGACGGCCTGCTTTGACGTTCCTTTGAGTCTAGGGGATCGCCCGCTTCGATCATTCCTTTGGGCTCGGTTCTTTTTGAATTCAAGTGCCTTTCACGTCATTATTGTCCACTGGCCTTCACGATATGGGGGGCAAATGAATACCGAGCCTAAGCGCATCCGTGCGGCCCACAGAGCCAACGAAGTTCACGATTGGATAAAGCTCACTTATGGGGATGAACCCATCATCTTGATGGGAGACTTGAACGACGGGCCAAACAACTCCTCCATTCAAGATGGTCTGGGCCTCAGAAGTGACTCAAGTCGCTGGGAAATTCACTTTCCTGCACCCAACGCATTCTCAGGGACGCACGTTCATGCAGGTAGGTGGAACCTACTCGACCAATGTTACTTGTCTCTAAACCCAAACACTTCAGAGCGCCAATTGCGCTTCGACTCGCTTCGTATCTTTTCAGCTGCCTGGCTATTGGAAGAAAGCGAGCAAGGGCAGATTATACCTTTTCGGACTTATCGAGGACCTTCCTATCACGGAGGAGTCAGCGACCATTTACCCATCTATTTCGACCTGATTCAATCGAATCAGGACTAAACGGAAAAAACTTATCTTGCTTTATCTACAGTCGATCAAGTGGATTGGAGCAGAAGATGAGACGAATCGCACTACTTTTTTTCATTCTATTCTCGGCCTTTTTTACTTCGTGCAAAAAGGATGCTGAGGTTATTCCCGACAATGACGCGCCGTATTACGAATCTATACCACGCGTCTTAATTGAAAACTACGTCAATCGGACCTTCATCGACCTTATTGGTCGAGAACCACTAGATCCAGAAATGGCTTATTATGTCGATTTCCTCAAGGTGAACAACCTGGATTTCGAATCGCGGGACAGCATGATTATCGTGCTGATGACGGATACCCAACCGCGTCCCGAAGAAGGCTCCTATGTCCAAGCGTACTACCAAAGAGTGTATGACTTGAGTAAAGCCCGCTTTTTAGAGGGGGTTGCCGACGCCTACATTCAAAGCGAAATTGGTCAACTCTCCTTTGGGTTGCAAGTAGACAGCCTGAATGGAGACTATGCCGCTGCGGCTGAAAAACTAAGAGAGATTCGAAAATTCCAGAACATCCTGGATTGCCGTGTTGATTACATGAATGATTCTATAGGATTGGATTCGGTCTGTGCCCGCATGATCAACAACAATATTTATGACTTCATCAATATGAACACGTTCAATTTTGTGAATGCATCGTTTGACGATCTCTTTTGGAGATTCCCTACAGAAGGAGAATTCTGGGCGGGATACGACATGATCGAAAGCAATCAAAGTCAGATTATTTTTGGCGAATCCGGCACCAATAAAGAAGAGTATATCGACATTCTCGTTCGGCAAAGAGAGTTCTACGAAGGGAATATCACTTGGGCATACTCTACCCTCTTAGCCCGCCCTGCCAGCACTTTAGAGCTTTCGGACATGATGAATCATTTCTGGTTTGATCACGATTTTCAACGTGTTCAAAGGAAAATTATAAGAACAGATGAGTATGCGGGTTTCTAAAATAGCAGCGCTTAGCCTTTTAGGTCTCTGGCTTGTTCTCGCTTCTTGCCGGAAGGAGGCCGATATCTATGAAGTAAATCCCGAAGGTCTTCAGCTCGTAGAAACGAGTAAGTTCAAGTTGAAAACCACGAATCAATACGTCGCCATTCTCTATGCCAACCTCTTTCAAACGGCCCTTTCGGCCAACAAGCTGGTCGAGATCAACCGCTTGTTTGACGCTATTGGAGATGATCAAGTGGCCAAAGAAGTGCTCATTTCAAATTTCATGAATGACCCAGCGGTGATCATTCCGAGTGATTCGGATATGAGAGCTGATCCGGAAACTTTTATTTACGAGACCTATGTGCGCTTCTTAATTCGGAGACCTACGGAAGCTGAGCAGACGCACTTTGTGAACCTCATCAACACCAACACAGACATCACTGCAGAGCTGATTTACTTCTCCTTCGCACTGTCTGACGAATACGAATACTACTGATATGGAACGCAGAGAATTCTTAAAGAAATCGGCATTGACGGCTGCGGGAAGTATTGTCATGCCCCATATTTTACCCTCGGGCCGACTATTTGCTCAAACCGGAGTTCCGATGGCCGGACACGTGGTCTACGTCCTTTTCGCTGGAGGTGTACGACAACAAGAAGCGGTTCTTCAACGATATTTGGACGATAGCCAAAACGTCAATATTCCCGGGAACATCATGTACAACATGTTCAACGGACAAGCACCAGCGGCAAAAATCGTTTACGGCACCAACGTTCCAGGTGAACCCGACGGGAGCGCCCCAATTTCTGGAATCCTCGGTTCTACCATACAAAGCCAGGGTACCACCTTTGCGGAGGTACGCGCAACGACGGCGGGTCATTATAGCGGATTGAATACGCTATTGACGGGAAACACCGGTGTTACACAAGGACTAAAACAGAAGCCTGTTTTCCCGACCATCTTTGAATACGCACGAAGACACGCTGGATACAAGGCTACAGATTGTTGGTTTGTCGGCAATGGAATCGGGAATTCCACCCCGCTCCTCGACTTTTCAGAACATCCAGGGTACGGAGCTCAATATGGAGGTAACTTCCTCTGTCCAGAAGTCGCTTTTGGCGATGATGGAGTAGAGCACTTGTCCAACGCAAAAATTTACCATCCGGATGAAGAGCTGGACCCTATGTACAAGATGAAATACTTCTTGGACAATGCTTTCCGCTCAAACGGAGGAATTCCCGTACCAAACATCGGAAACACAGAAGAGGAAAAACAGGAGATCAAGCAGTTCATCAGTGACATGTTTGTGAAGCGAGCCTCCGGGAATGTGACCATGCCGCCAATTGCGGACAACGGTGACCTGCGCAACATTGGATGGGCTTGTGAAGTCATGCAGCGATTCAAACCGAAAATCACGGTGGTAAACCTCGGGGCTGTGGATGGCTGCCATGCCGATTTCACAGGTTATCTAAGGAGCCTACATAGAGCGGATCACGGAGTAGGATTTTTGTGGAACTATATCCAGACTCAGATTCCAGAAATGGCCAATGATACGGTGATGATTGTGACTCCAGAACACGGTCGAAATCAGATGCCCAACCCCATTTTAGACGAAAATGACTGGTTTGCATATGACCATAGTGACGCGAACAGTATGCGCGTGTTTACCCAAATGGTTGGCCCTGGAGTTCAAGGAAACCTCACCGTGGGAAGCGAAACGAACCAAATCGGAACAACGATGGACAATGTCTTGACCATTGGCGAAATTCTCGGGTTCAAAAGCGACATTCAAACGGCTGGATTGATGTCTGGAAGTGCACTGAGCTTATTTGATCGTATATGAGAAACGCTCTGGCCATTTTCATGCTTACTGGACTCTTCTTTTTCGTCGTGTCTTGTGCCGACGAAGAAAAGGATAACCCCTTCAACAATCCGAACCTTCAAGAACCCGTGGACTCCGTGGATACGGACACCCTCACTCCCGGCTCATTCGCTTTCTTGCACTATAAAGTCTTTCGTCCTACATGCGCAAACAGCGGGTGTCATGACGGAACTTTTGAACCTGATTTCAGGACCATTGAAAGCTCGTACAACACGATGGTCTATCAACCTGTGATCAAGAATGACGTCAGCAATTCCTTCGAATATCGCGTGAAGCCAGGAAGTTCTTCGGAAAGTGTTTTGATGAATCGCCTTACGGTCGATATTGACGGACAGTCGGGAATCATGCCTTTGAGTATTGACCCAGGAAGTGATTGGCCCGCACAAGAAAACAGTTACGAGAACTACATACGGGACTGGATCAACAACGGGGCATTGGACCAATTTGGCAATCCGCCTACCCAAGGGAATAGAGAGCCCCAGATGCTCGGTGTGGTTGCCTTTGCCGATGGCAGTCCAACAGCCTTACCTAGAGGAGCCGGGAACGGTCCTATTGAAGTACCTTCAAATACGCAAAGCCTGCAAATCTGGATTGCCTTTGCAGATGACCAAACTCCTGTAGGACAATTAGGTGTGAACGAGATCAGGTTTAGCAATGGCATCAATGACTTCACTGGAGCAACGGCTGAGACCTTGAGTGTTGTAGGACAACCCATTACCGCCGAAGGATACTTTGGCGATCCGGTATCGTATTTCCATCGCATTACCATCGACCCAAGTCAATATGCCAACCTGGGGCAGTTTAGCTATTTCAGGACCACGATTCAAGATGCAGACAATGATCCCTCCGAGATTCCGAATCAAGGAAGCTTCCAATACATCAAAGAATACTTTGCCTTTACTGTAATACCCTAATGAAACAGATTCGATTCTATATAGGGCTTATCTTGCTTTTGGGCCTAACGGCCCGATGCACCAAAGAGGTAGACAACGGTATTTCGGATGTGCCAGCCATCGAAATACGCCAAGTCTCCCCATTGACGATTGAGGAGTTCGACGGTAATGTAAAGGTCTTCCTCAAGTACGAAGACGGAGACGGAGATCTGGGTTTCCCAGAGGCGGATTCACTTTCATTGGAAGTCTGGGATGCCCGACTTTCAGAACCGGACTATTACTATGTGCCTGCGCTGGCTCCGGTCGGCGAATCTCTGACCATTCGCGGTGAACTGGAAATCACGTTAAACGGGACCTTCATCTTGGGAAATGGTCAACAAGAGACTACGACATTTACCATGCGCATAAGGGATAGAGCAGGTCATTGGAGCAACACGGTGGTCACTCCGACCATCACCATCGTTGAACCCTAAGCAGCATGAAGCACTGGAGGTTGTGGATTATCGGAAGCTTTTGCTTGCTGAGCCAATCGCTTTTGGCCCAGGGTGACTTCTATATGTCCAATGCCACCATCAACAACTGTTACGGTAATTTTTTCGACTCTGATCTAGGGATGCCCGCGGGCAACTACGACCATAACGAAAACCTAACGTTCACCATTTGCGTCCCCCAGGCTACTCAGATCACCATGATCTTCTCCCAATTCTGTACCGAAGCAGTTCTCGACTACATCCGGTTTTACGACGGACCCGACACCCTTAGCCCTTTGATTTTTGGACCCTGGTCAGGAGGAAACACTCCTCCCCCAATCGTCGCCACCTCAGGCTGCTTAACGATCAACTTTATATCAGACGTATCTGTGGCGTGTACCGGTTGGTCCGCACAATTCTTCAGTGATGTCCCGCCCCCTATTCCACCGAACATCACCGCTGTTGCAGGCACGTGTAATTCCAATCAATTGGTTGTTGGCTTCGATGCACCTATAGACTGTGATTCATTAAACGCAGGAGCATTCACGCTAAGCGGCACACCTGGTTACACCATCACCTCTGTACTACCGAACCCTTGCGTAAATGACTCTGCTACTTCGGCCATCCTGATGCTGGACAATGCCATCACAGATTGTGCGAGTTTCGGATTAGACTTTGATTTGACCCTTGCAGATGCTTGTGATTCGCTCCATTTCTTTACGCTAACCCAAGCTTTCGACGTATTTGACTGCCCTGTTGAGGTCCAACTTCAGGCCACAGCAGATTCCTTATGCGGTGGTGGATGTGCAGATATCCTTGCCGCTCCCAATGGAGGAGACTGCAATTACACCTATACCTGGAGCACTGGCTGGCCCAATATAGGAGGTCCCCATACGATATGTACATCGACCGATACAACCATCATCGTCACTCTTTCAGATGGACAAGGTTTCACCGATACAGACACCATCCAGATTTTTGCCATCGACGCTCCGGTGGCTGGTCCCGATACTAATGTTTGCAGCACATTTGGACCCCTTCAGCTCATTGGAGCAAGCCCTGCCGGCGGCATTTATTCCGGACCTGGTATTTCAAGTCCCACAGGTATCTTCGACCCTTCCCTCTCGGGTCTAGGTAGTTTTTATGTTTACTATGACTTCCAGGGATGCATCGACAGCCTTGAAGTCACCGTCTACGAGCTAGACGCGGGACCAGACACAGCTGCGTGCCCTGGAAGTGGGCCCCTGTTCTTAACAGGCGCTAATACTCCCGGTGGGACCTGGACTGGACCAAATGTAACGCCTACGGGGGTGTTTACTCCACCCGCGGTTGTGGATTCCTTTACCGTGTTCTATTCTGCCAATGGCTGCACTGATTCACTGACCATTTATGTCGACAGCATTGCCCTGGCGCCATTGGACTCGGTTTGTCAAAGTGACCCCATCGTTCAACTTCAATTCTCCCCACCAGGAGGATTGTGGAGCGGACCTGGGATCGTTGATGGTCAGCTTGGCTATTTTGATCCGGATGATGCCGGCGGCGGACTGCACACCCTCACCTATACCATCAGCGGTTGCGCAGGGTCTGAGGACATCTATGTATGGCCAATCGACATTGGGCAGAACAGGCTCGTGGTATGTCCTCAAACAGATACTGTATTCTTACCCACACCAAACCCAACAGGTGGGTATTGGAGTGGTCCCGGAATAATTGACTCGATCGCCGGGATATTCAACCCTTCCTTAATTGGTACTGGTGGGAACTATAACCAGGACATCTTTTACCATGTGAATGGTTGTGTGGACACCCTTGAAATTCGAGCGAGAAATACAACAGTCGACAGTGTTGTCCTGCGACGCTGCATAAGCGACACCATATTTGAACTAGGTAATGGAAATACGGGTCGAAATCCGTGGAACGGGGACTGGTCAGGTCCGGGCGTTATTGATCCCAATTATCCCGGCGAGTTTGATCCAGCGGCAGCTGGCCCGGGATTGCACCTTTTATACTACGACGCCAATGGCTGTAGAGACTCCATGTACATCGAGGTCTTTCCCCTGCCGACCGTTAATGACACCATTGTCTGCGAAGCTTCAGGAATCATCAATTTGTCCGAATCCGTTCCTGGCGGAATCTGGTCCGGACCAGGAATTGTAGTGGACACGACGGGCCTATTCGATCCTACTTTAGCAGGACCGGGAAGCCACACCTTGTACTACGATATATTTCAAGCCTGCCGCGACAGCATGGTGATCACGGTGGATAGCCTACCGGTTATTGACATGAGCTTTGTGGACTCTGCCTACTGTTTTATCGACAGCGTTATTGACTTAAACATCACGCCCGCCTCCGGAACTTTGACGGGTCCCGGTGTTATCGGCAACAACTGGAATGCCGCACTCGCGGGATCAGGAGTTCACCTCCTTCGTTTTGAAGCCACCAATGGAACCTGTACGGTTCAAGATTCTGCCTTTGTGTTGGTTCGAGATACCCTGGAAGCCAATAGCTCCGTGGATTCCACGGCTATTTGCTATGGTGATTCAGTTTTAGTCGACGTCAGTGCGGCTGGCGGAGAGACGACAAACATTCAATACCTCTGGAGCGATAGCCTTGGAACTGGACCAAGCCAAGTGCTTCAACCACTTCAATCGACAACCTATTTCGTCACCATAACGGACAACTGCTCCGAACCTGTGGTGCTTCCAATCGACATTGAAGTCTATCCGGAGATTGAAGTGGACCTCTTGCGTTCCGATACGGTCTGTTACGACTCCACAGGATGGGTGAGTATTCAAAGTGCCAATAACATAAATTACACTTTCACATGGCTGACCAATCCCACGCAAAATAGCCCGACGATCGACGTGGAGCGTGGGACCTACTACGTGGAATCCACCGATCCCAATACCGGCTGCTCCGTGGTCGACACCATTACGCTACCGTCCTTCTCCCAGCTCAACGCCAATTTTAGCCTTAACCCTAATTTCGATTGCTTATACCTAAGCGAGTCTCAGGTCAACCTCATCGATTTCAGTATTGGTGGTACTAGTGGCTATTGGGACTGGGGAGACAATACCGGCAATGTGCTCTACCAATTGGGGCAATATCCACAGCACTCGTATGCAGACTCCGGGCAATTCACCGTCACGCTTTACCTAGAGAACGAGGGTGGGTGCTTTGATATTCATCAAGAAACGGTCTGTATTGAACTGGACCCTGGAATCTGGATTCCGAATGCGTTCACCCCAGATGCCGACAACCTCAACGACGGGTGGAGGCCCGAAGGGTCGCAAATCGAAGAATATCGATTACTCATCTTCAATCGCTGGGGCGAACTCATGTTTGAAACGGACGATTTTTACGAAGCTTGGGACGGCACCTACAAAGGCGAGCCCGCCAAGAGCGACGCCTACGAATACCGATTGTGGTACCGATACATCGATGCGGAAACCGTCCATGAACGCATAGGTCAGCTCTATCTAATTCGCTGATTTCCTCCTATTTACTATCTTGTATACGATTCCCTTGGCCCTACGGGCCGATGGAGTAGCCCCGGCGGAGAGGTCTGCGGTCGTGAAACAACCCGGCTATTACGCCACCAAACCAAACCGCCTTGGACGCTTTGCGTCCTGCAACGCCTATGGCCGACAAACTGATCTACGAGAGCAAGAAGTCCAAGATTTACTTCTACGAGGACTCGGAGTGGAACAAACCCGTTTTGCTCAAGCTCCTGAACTATGAATTCCCGACGCCTCGGGATATTTCCCAGTTCTACAACGAATTCGATATTATCGAAGGTCTCGGTATGATTGGTACCCGAGAAGCTTTGCAACGCTTAAAGTACAAGGGCAAACACGCCATGTATCTTGAATGGGTGGAAGGTCAGACGGTCAAAGAAGCCTTCCAAGGAAAGCAAGAGGACATCCGGGACTTCCTACATTTAGCTGTTCCCATGGCTTCGGCAGTAGCAGAGCTGCACGATCAGAACATCATCCACAAGGACATCTCGGGGAACAACATGATTGTAAACCTCCAGGAACGTTGGGTGAAAATCATCGATTTTGGTATTGCTTCGAAGATTACGCTCAAAGAGCAGCACCTCGGAAATCCAGAGCATCTGGATGGCACGTTGGAATACCTGAGCCCGGAACAAACGGGTCGAATGAATCGCGTCATTGACTATCGAACCGATTTGTATTCATTGGGCATTGTTTACTACGAAATGCTCTGCGGCCGCACACCTTATCAAGGACTAGATGCCATGGGAATTGTCCATGGACATATCGCCGTCACTCCTCCTTCCCCAAGTGAGGTCAATCCGAAAGTTCCTCAGGCGATATCCGATATCGTCATGACTCTTTTGGCCAAGGAGTCGGAATTGCGCTACCAGTCGGCTCAAGGATTGCAAGCCGACTTGAAGCGTTGCGCGGAGGAATGGTCGTCGAAAGAAAGCATCGAGCCGTTTAGGCTCAAAGAACAGGACTACTCCGGAAAGTTTAGCTTACCGCAAAGACTCTACGGTCGGGATGGCGAAATTGAAGTCCTACTTCAAAAATTTACCGATGTGGCAGAAGGAGGGCTCGAGCTAGTCCTCGTCGCGGGCTATTCCGGAACGGGAAAGTCCGCATTGGTGCATGAAGTGCACAAACCGATAACGGAAAAAGCCGGGTACTTTGTCGAAGGAAAGTTCGATCAATACCAGCGATCGGTCCCCTATTACGCCTTGCTCCAGGCCTTCAATGAGTTTATCGACATTCTCCTGAGTGAAAACACATTGCGGCTTGATGCCATACGCGAGCAAATTCGCGAGGCGGTTGGTGAAGAAGGAAAAGTGTTGACAGACGTACTTCCCAACCTTGAATTGGTCATTGGCGAACAACCTGAGGTGCCGGAACTCGGAGGCTCGGAGGCCCAGAATCGTTTCAACTATGTCTTTCGAAAGTTTGTCAATGCCGTTTCTACGGAGGAGCACCCAGTGGTGGTTTTCATCGATGACTTGCAATGGGCAGATTCCAGTTCTCTCAGCCTGCTGAAGTCCCTAGTTACGGACTCTGACAATGCCTATCTCCTATTCATAGGAGCTTATCGGGATAACGAGGTCAGCCCTTCCCACCCTTTTATGATTGCCGTAGATGACGTTCGAAAAACGGGTGCTGAAGTTTACGACCTCCATATTGGGAACTTGAGCTACGATCACGTTCAGGAATTAGTCTCCGACGCACTCAACAAGGACCCTAAAGCCGTCGAGGACCTCTGCGAACTCGTGGTTCAAAAGACCCAAGGGAACGCCTTTTTTGCCACCCAATTCTTGAAATCCCTTTACGAGGATGAGCTGCTGATCTTTGATCGGTCCGAAAAATCTTGGTCCTATAACCTAGCGCGCATTCAGGAAAAAAACATCACGGATAATGTGGTGGACTTCATGGCCGCTAAAGCCCTCAAACTTCCCGAATCTACACAGAGTGCTTTAAAGTTCGCCGCTTGCTTCGGCAATCAATTTGACCGGGCAACGCTGATGACTATTAGCGAGCAGAGCGAAGAAGATACCATTGCTGATCTCCAACCAGCCCTAGCGGAAGGGCTCTTGCTCCCCTACGGAGATGAAGGCTTCAAATTTGCCCACGACCGCATCCAACAAGCAGTGTATTCTCTCATCCCAGAGGAAGAACGCGATGCCAATCACCTTCGCATCGGTCGACTACTGCTGCAAAATGCCGACGATCAGGTGTTGGAAGATAAGCTGTTTGACATCGTCAATCAGCTCAATTGGGGGGTTCGACTGATCGAAAACGAAGTAGAAAGAACGGAGCTCTGTGAGCTGAACCTTCGAGCCGGGATCAAAGCCAAAGAATCCTCTGCCTTCAAAGTAGCCTACGACTACTTTGTGGCGGGAATCGACCTTTTGAGTAAGGACCCGTGGAAAAATCAGTACCGCACTACCCTCCAGTTACATGCCCTGGCCGGAGAGACCGCCTATTTGAATGGGGACTTTGAGCAGATGAACCAAATGATCAATACGGTCATAGATCGCGCCGAGCATCTGTTGGAAAAGGTGAAGTCCTACGAGATTAAGATTTTAGCTTACAAGGCTGAAAATAAGCTGATTGAAGCGATCAACACTGGGCTCGAGCTCCTGGCACAACTGGGTGAGAAATTCCCCAAGAAGCCGACAATGGTCCATGTTATGGCTGCATTGATCAAGTCTAAAATTCAGCTTCGAGGCAAGTCAAACGAAACCTTGGCGGATTTACCCGCCATGACCGACGAGAACAAAATCGCGGCCATGCGCATCATTGCCGACATTGCCAGTTCCAGTTATTGGGCGACTCCAACCTTGTTTCCCTTGCTCATGTTCCGCATGGTTGAGCTTTCGCTTAAATATGGGAATACAGCGGTTTCTGCCTTCGCCTTCGCCACCTACGGGGTGATCATGTGTGGCGTATTGGGCGCCATGAAATCCGGCTACGAATACGGTAAACTCGGACTCATTCTTCTTGAGAAGTACAAGGCCAAGGAGTGGAAGACTCAGATCTATACCCCGATGTATTGCTTGATCGTAAATTGGAACGAGCACATTGATCAGACCCTGGGACCCCTTCAGGAATCCTACCACATCGGTTTGGAAACCGGAGCGATTGAGTTTGCTTGCGTCAATACTAATATCTACTGTATTCACAGCTACCTGAGTGGTAAGCCGCTCGATCGTTTGGAAGTTGAGACCCGGTCGTACAGCGAAAGTTTCGATCAATTCAAGCAAGAGACCAACTTCAACTACAATGAGGTCTATCGTCAAGGAATGCTCAACTTCATGGGGCAATCAAAAGACCCCATTGTTCTTACAGGGGATGCCTACGACGAGGAGAAGATGATGGCTCAAAACCAAGAGCGAAATGATCAAACCGGAACCTTCTTCCTTCATTTCAACAAACTCATACTCTGTTACTGCTTCGGCGAGTATGAAAAGGCCGTACATCATGCTGCGGAAAGTCGTAAGCTTTTGGAGGCCGTATTAGCCAAGTTCGAAATCCCCAATCACCACTTCTATGAGGCTCTGACGCTTCTTGCCCTCTATGATCGAAGTACGGGTGCACAAAAAAGAAAGTCCATTCGACGGGTGCGAAAGACCATTCGTCAAATGAAAAAGTGGGCCAAGGACGCTCCTGAAAACTTCATGCACAAATACCACTTGCTCAAAGCCGAATTACTTCGAGTTCGCGGACGAATGAAGGAGGCTGGATTGGCTTATGACGAGGCCATTAAAGGAGCCAGCCAACATGCGTTTACACATGAAGAGGCCATCGCTCATGAATTGGCCGGTGTATTCTACATCAAACAGAACTCCGAGCGTTTGGCGGAGCACTATTTGAAATCCGCCTACAATGCCTATAGAGAATGGGGAGCTCAGGCCAAATTGAGGGCTCTTGAGCAGGAACACCCGAACTACGTTAGTGGTGTGCATGGAAGTTCTGGCATTGGCACCCTGACCACTTCTGGATCCAGTTCCATGGGCCGAACGAACAGTATGCTCCTGGATATGAGCACGGTGATCAAGGCTTCAGCCAGTATCACCCGTGAAATTGTCTTACACAAGCTCCTGAAAAATCTGATGCACATCGTGATGGAGAACGCCGGTGCCGATCGAGGAATCCTACTCCTCAAAGATGGTGCTCAGTTCAAGGTTCAAGCCCAGTCTGATGATTCAGGATCCACGGTGGAAATTCTTCAAGGAACCGATTACCACGACAGCGCTTCCTTGTCTGAAAGCGTGGTCTCATATGTCATTCAATCGAAGAAAAATGCAGTGGTACAGGATGCCAAAAATGATGTCCGCTATACCCAGTGCAAATACATCAAGGACTCATCAGTTCAATCCATTCTGTCCTTGCCTATTCTAAATCGCGGGAATCTGGACGGGGTACTTTACTTGGAGAATAATCACGCCACTGCAGCTTTCACTCAAGATCGGATTGATCTTCTCGCCCTTCTATCCGGACAAATTGCTGTTTCCATCAACAACGCGATTCTGTACGAGAACTTGGAGCAAAAAGTAACCGAACGCACCGCGGAACTCGCTGCGGAGAAAAAGAAATCAGACGATTTACTCCTAAATATTCTTCCTTTAGAAACCGCTGAGGAGCTTAAGCGGGATCGAAAGACTACCCCGCGACATTTCGATATGGTCACGGTCTTGTTTACTGATTTCAAAGGCTTTACGACAATGAGCGAGCAGCTAAGTCCGGCAGAAATTGTAGATGAATTGGGGCGCTGTTTTGGCGCTTTTGACAAGATCTGCGATGCTCATAAGATTGAAAAAATCAAGACCATTGGAGATTCCTATATGTGCGTTGGCGGTCTTCCCGTGCCGAATTCGACGCACGCTGCAGATGCGGTAAAAGCGGCCCTGGAAATGCGTGATTGGATTGAAGAATACAAGGCTGTTTCAAAGGCGCAAGGAAAACCCATTTTTGAAATCCGTATTGGATTGCACACGGGACCTGTGGTTGCAGGTGTCGTGGGGTCAAAAAAATTCGCATACGACATCTGGGGGGATACCGTGAACACCGCGGCTCGGATGGAAGCCTCAGGAGAGGTCGGAAGGGTCAATATCTCCGGAAGCACGTTTGATGCCGTAAAAGATTTGTTCGAATGTACCTACAGGGGAAAAATCGACGCCAAGCACAAAGGCGAAGTCGACATGTACTTTGTAGAAACCGTTAACACCCCAGTCCCTACATGAGCCTATTCCCACCCGGCGCTAACGAAGAAGAAATAGAACGCGTTTATCGTGAGGCGCACAAAGCAACTCGAATAGATTACTCCGCTTCAGGTGGTTTCTTTGGACCTAAACTCAGGAATATCAATCACCTGGAAGTTGGAAGATCGAAAATCATCAACAGCTGGATCGTTCGCATCGCTGAGTACCTATTGGTGCTCTATCAGCGAACGATTGAAGCCATTCAACGATTGAAGCGGAAGATTTGGCCCAAAAGACGGACGATACATGGGCATCGTAAAGACGCCTATGTCACGGCCAAGTTGACCTTTGCCAAGCGTGATGACTACGCAACTCCAATCCACAACATGCCTTGTCAGCTTTGGGCGCGAACGCGCCTTGGCGGATGGCGCTTGTTTTCCGAAGGGTGGAGCGATCGAGACGGAATAGTTAAGTTGGAATTCGACTTTTTGGAATCGCGCCGTAGGCGCTATCATTCGTTTCATTTCGAGGTCTGCCAAATTGAGCACGTCTTTTTTCATCCGGACAGTGAAATCGCCACCACTGAATATCAAACCTTTGAGCGGCTCAAGGTCGCGAAAGGAGATATGACGGGGATGGGTTTGGATTTGGGCAATGTTCAGCTCTTCTATTGGGAGTACCGCCGAGATGTCCCCATTCCACGGGTGGTGATTAAGGATCACGACGAGGATGCGCCAGAGTACTACAGTGATGGTCGTAATGATGCCATTCAGCAGCAGTTTGTGCCCATTGAACTGACAAAGGACAAGCATCTGGCGCAAATTGCACTTGACCCTGACTCCTTGAGCATCAAGGAAATCCAGAAGGATTATCCGAAGAATTTGACGGTGGCGATGGAGGAAAAAATGCCTGGCTCAACGCGCTGTGACTACTGGTTTGGACGCCGGATGATGAACGGTATGAACTGTGCAACCTTTGTGCCGGACGAGCACGAATCGGACCGTTACTGGGTGCGGTACTTCGGAGCATGCAATTACGAGGTAAACGATGAGTATGCATTTCCAACGGTGGAAATGAAGTTCCATATTGCTCCAGACGGGCTTCCTGTTCCCGAAGAAATCATCACGACTGGACCGACCAATCAGTACGATAAATCCCCCTTCCAGCAGCGACGTTTTACACCCGCAGACGGCGAAAAGTGGGAACAGGCGAAGAGGGTTGCACGCGTATCGGGAGCCCTTTCTACGGAATTGGACGATCACTTTGCAGGGACACACGTCAATACCGAACAATTTGCCATAGCCGGGCGGAGAAACCTAAGGAAAAGTCCTTTGAGCACTCTGCTCTTCCCTCACCTCAAAGAGGTGGTATTGGTGAACCACAGCGCCGACGATATTCTGATTGGGCCTGGATATATTCCAAGGGCCTCGGCCATGACAGCCAATGGAATTGTGGAACGATGTACGGACATGATGGGTGTGTTGGACTGGAAGAATTGGTCGCCGATGGAGATCATTAACGATCAACATACTTATGCCAAAGCAGAACATCTCTTTTGGGAGGTGGTCTGTGATTTTGTGGATGACTTCTTTCAGAAAAATGAAGCGGGAATTCGTAAAGAATGGTTTGAGGTCTATCGCTTTTCTGAGGATTTGGTCAACAATAGCGCGCCGGTTTTTCACGATAAGAGGGATCTGGAGAGCTTAGCTCCGGACGCCGCTGCCTTCGAGCGCAAGCGAATCGACTACTACCATGCACGATATCGTTTCGATCCAAAGCTTGAACGCAGCTCTTTTGAAGGGCATCGGCGAAGCATGAGCCCTATTACGCACAATCCACTGGAACCTGATGCCGGGGATATGGACAATTTGAAAGACGCTTGTAAGTACGCCATTATGACGGCGACCTTTATGCACACCTGGGTGAACGAGCATCAGTATGAAGATATTGGAGAGGTTCTGTACAGCAGCCTCGGGTTGAGGTTTGGAGAACACAAGGACGGAATATTCCGGCCCGAGGATGACTATTCCATAGCTCCGGATCTCACTCGCTCTACGCAGATGATGTGGTTTAGCAACCTGCTTTCTCGCACAGAATACGGGTTCATTACCCGCAATGAAGAACACGATATTGATCCGCTGTTCTCTCACTTACTCGAGGAAAAGAGAACCGATTTCGAAGAGTTATACGTGGAAATCGACAACATTGAATCGCGAACCAACATCTAAGCTATGAGTTCAACGGCAATACATATTGAGCATACCGCTGAACGCGGGATTCGTGGTCTTTGGAACCGTTTTTATCTATGGCTTTTCAGCGAAATGTTTAGCTGGGCCATCGTATTTACATTGAGCCTGACGCATCGAAAACGCATGTCACATGACAACGGGATTGCCGGCGGTGGTAAAGTGACCATCGTAAAGGACCCTAAATTCCCAGAACACGAATTCTTCTCACCGGGCCGAGTCTTTCCGGCGCGAATTCGACATGCCTCTGCTACCTTTTTGGATGACGCGATGAACTGTATTCGATCCATGTCGATCAAATTCAGTGATGAGCACTTCAAAAGCCCCTTTGACATTGAAATGAATACAGGTGAGGTCAGCCTGTTCTGGTCTGCTCAGAGCTTCATGCAGTTTGCCAAGCTTCGTCGGGAGAAGTACGGAATTGAGTACATCGACTATTACAAAAAGTATCCCGAAGGATTGTTGGGCGCCCAAGTGGCCTTGCGGAGAGATCCGATCAGCTTTCACAACCTTCGTTACTATTGCAAAACGCCCTTTCGATTCTTGGGCAAGGACGACATACCGCGTTATGCTAAATACCGCGTACGCCCCTATGACAACGAACCCGAAACTGGTATCATGAAAGACCCTTCTACTGTGGATACTGGAAACCAGCGTATTCTACCCCACGAAACTAAAGGTCGGAACTACCTGAAGTATGAATACGAGGATCGTGTGAAAAGAGAAGGGGCTAAATACATGATGCAGATTCAAACCCGTATTGCCCAGGACGACGATGATCCTGAAATATTCAACAATATGGTTCCTTGGGACGAACATGCTCATCCATGGCACGATTTGGCCGTCATAGAGATTGATCACACCTACGATTGGAAGGAAAGTTGCCGAACCAGCTTTTCTTTGAACCATATGCCCAAGTCGTTGGGAATTATCAAGGCCAAGAGCATTTACGACTACAATAGCTTGAATTACATGCGATCACACAGTGAAAAAGCTCGGGTGGCGCGAATGTTGAGCTATCGACTATTTGGGTATCCAAATGCGATTCCCAATAACGACGACCGCAACTCTGGCGATTGGGCCAAGATACAGAGAGAGAAAGTCAGTAAGTCAAGTCGGGAGTCTTAAGGCAAGTGTTCCGCGATATCCGACTCAATCGCTTCCGGTGTTGTTGTGGGAGCGTATCTCTTAATGGGCGTGCCGTCCGGGCCGATCAAAAACTTGGTGAAATTCCATTTCACAGCATTTCCTAAGGTTCCCGGTAAGGCCTTTTTCAAGTATTTGAAGATAGGATCAGCATCTTTTCCGTTCACTTTGACCTTTTGGGTCAGCGGAAAGGTGACACCGTAATTCAATTCGCAGATATTGGCCATCTCCTCATTGGTCAGCGGCTCTTGACTCGCGAATTGATTGCATGGAAATCCGATGATTTGCAGCCCATCTTTTCCGTATTTGTCGTGGAGTTCCTCCAGTCCCTTGAACTGTGGAGTGAGGCCACACTCGGATGCTGTGTTGACGACCAAGAGTGTTTTACCCTTGAAATCCCCCATAGAAATCTCTTCGCCAGTGGATTTTTTCGTCGAGAACTCGTAGATGGACATAATCTGTTGTTTTTTCTACTAACAGTAAAAGTTGCACGAAGTTCTATTCAAAATCAGGATAAAGCAAATACTTTTTCCGTTTGAATTTAAACTGAAGTAGCTCTTTCTCCCAAGCCTCTCGAATCTCCTCCTCTGTCCGTCCTGCAATAATCTGTTCCCTAAGTGTTGGACCGCCGGCAAGAAGATCGAAGTAGTTCGGCCTCGCAAAAAACTCCTCACCTTCCGGGCAGAGACGATACGCATCGAGCAGCCAAAAAAGGTTGATTTGCCCATTTGCAGGAATAAAATCTCTTCCAAAAGTGGTCAAATCAAAGCCCTGACACAATTGGCCTTCGTGCTTTGGGTGATAGGATCCGAATCCTGCTTTCGGCGTAAAGCTGGTTGTACCTGGGGGCATCCAGGGGGCGCCCACTACCTCAAAAGGCTTCTCTGTTCCTCGCCCGATGCTCACACTGGTCCCTTCAAAGAAGCAAAGAGAAGGATAGAGATAGACTGCCGACATAGAGCGCAAATTGGGTGATGGATTGACGGGAAGAGCGTATCTCGTATTGTGGTCATATCCGGAGCAAGGCACAACTTTGAAGTCGAGCTCATTCTCCGTTTGAAGCCATCCTTCGCCAATAGCCATCCGAGCATACTCACCCAAAGTCAAACCATGTGCCACGGGAATGGGATGCAAGCCAATGAAGGAAGGCTCCGGTAGGTGGTTCATGGGGCCATCCACATAAAAACCATTGGGATTAGGACGATCTAGAATCAAAAAGTCAACATCAAAATCCGCGCACGCTTCCATGATGTAGCTCATGGAACTGACGAAGGTGTAGAAGCGCACACCTACATCCTGAATATCGAAGACGACGACGTCAATCCCTTCCATGTCCTCCTTGATGGGTTTTTTGTGGCTACCGTATAAGCTGATGACCGGAAGTCCCGTTTTGGGGTCTTTCCCGTCCGCTATTTTTTCGCCATCTGGAACATCACCTCTGAAACCGTGCTCTAGGGCAAAGACTTTCTGGACATCCACACCTAGGCTAAGAAGGGTATCAATGAGGTGCTGATCGCCAACGATTGAAGTGGGGTTTGCGACGACAGCGACGGATTTGCCGTACAACAGAGGACGGTAACGGTTCAATTGTTCAGCGCCAGTTTTGACTTGGCCCTGTCCCAAAAGGCTCAATAGAAGGCCGAGGAACGTCAATTTTATACCTTTAGCGCGCATTAATTCGTGCATGCATATGCGGTTTGAGTGGTTTATAGCGCGTCGACTTTCGAAAGCCGAAGCAAGTGATCGCAGTATCAGCGGTCCAATTATTCGGGTGGCCATTATCGCCGTTGCCTTAAGCTTTGCGGTAATGTTGATTGCCGTTTCGGTTGGAACAGGGCTGAAATCCAAGATCCGCGACAAAGTAATCGGTTTCACCGGGCACATCCAAATCACCAACTTCGACCAGAACTCGAGCTTTGAGCCCATTCCAATTGAGGCGGAAGCCGATTGGATTAAAGAAGTCCAAGAGCTTCCTGGAGTAAACCGCATCCAAAGCTATGCCACGAAGGCTGGCGTCATGAAGACTCGTGATGATTTCGAGGGTATTGTGCTCAAAGGACTCGGAGAAGAATACGATTGGACCCCCTTTCTCCCCTACTTGAATGAAGGCCGATTCCCGAGTCTTTCTGATACATCGAATCGAGAAATTCTCGTCAGCGATTATTTCGCGCGCAGACTGAACTTAGAAACGGGATCCAGAGTCCTGCTCTACTTTGTGCAACCACCGCCCAAAAATCCGCGGAGATTGCCTTTCACGGTCAGCGGAATCTACAAAACAGATCTTGAGGAATACGATCAGCTGTATGTGATGGGACGGTTGAGTGATATTCAAAACCTCAACGACTGGGGAACCGATCAGGTGGGTGGATTTGAAGTGCTCATTGACGAGTTCGACAATTTGGTGATGATAGGCGCTCAAGTAAATGCACTCATCGACTACAACCTCATTGCACGAACGGCCAAGCAAAAAAGCCCTCAGATTTTTGAATGGCTAGCCCTTTTTGATTTAAACATCTTCATTGTATTGGCCATCATGGTGGCCGTTGCGGCGATAAACATGTCCACGGCCCTGCTGATATTAATATTGGAGCGGACTCCTTTCGTCGGTACCATGAAAGCACTAGGGGCTCGAAATTGGAGCATTCGACGGATATTTCTCTACGATGCGTTCTATCTCATCGGATGGGGACTCTTCTGGGGGAACCTCATCGGCGGCGGTCTTTTGTTGCTTCAGGATCAATTCGGATTGGTGACCCTCGATGAAAGCACCTACTACGTCAGTGAAGCCCCGGTGGCGCTGCACTTATGGCAATGGAGCGCCATCAATTTGGGAACACTTGTTTTGTGCTTGATTGTTCTGATCCTCCCCTCCTACCTAGTCACTCGGATACCCCCAGCGCGAGCCCTCCGATTTGATTAATCATCGGCCCGTAGGGCCTCGCTAATCCGCCCAAGAATGGGTACCTTTGCCGCCAACTACAGCACAACGAAAAGCGCGGCATGATTTACGACAGCATCCTCGATACCATTGGTGACACTCCTATGATCCGCATGGATCGCATTGCCAAGAAATACGGAATTCCAGGAACCCTCTTGGGAAAGGTGGAATACTTCAATCCTGGGCATTCGGTGAAGGACCGAATGGCCTTGAAGATGATTGAAGACGCGGAAGCGGAAGGTAAAATCACCCCTGGAGGAACCATCATTGAATGTACTTCAGGGAATACGGGAATGGGGCTTGCCCTTGCGGCCGTGATAAAAGGGTACAAGTTGATTTGTACCATGAGCGATAAGCAGAGCAAGGAAAAGATGGATGTCCTAAAGGCGATGGGCGCTGAAGTGGTGGTTTGCCCTACGGATGTGACTCCAGAGGACGAACGTTCCTACTACAAAGTTGCAGAGCGCTTAGCTCGCGAAATCCCGAATAGCTTTTACCCCTTTCAATACGACAACCTGAGCAACCGGGCAGCACATTACGAAAGCACCGGCCCTGAAATTTGGGAGCAGACGGAAGGGAAAGTGACGCACTTCGTTGTAGGTGTAGGTACAGGAGGTACTGTTTCCGGTACGTCGCGCTATTTGAAAGAGCAGAATCCTGATGTTCAGACCTTGGGCGTAGATTCCTATGGTTCTGTTTTCAAAAAGTACCACGAGACTGGCGAATTTGATGAAAACGAAATCTACTCGTACATCACCGAAGGTATTGGCGAGGATATCTTGCCGAAGAATGTGGATTTCAGCTTGATCGATCACTTCGAAAAAGTTGGGGACAAAGAAGGCGCGCTCATGTGTCGCGAGCTGGCCCAAACCGAAGGCTTCTTCTTGGGATATTCCTGTGGATCAGCCATGCAAGCGGTTGTTCAAATGAAGGATCGCTTCGACGAAGACTCGGTCATTGTGGTCCTTTTTCACGATCACGGAAGTCGTTATGTAGGCAAGGTCTACAATGATGACTGGATGAAGGAACAGGGCTTTATTGACGCCTAATGCGCCCATTTATTGATCAGCTGGGAAGAACCGTGGCAGTGCCGGAGGCACCCAAGCGCATCATTTCACTGGTTCCCTCTCAAACAGAATTATTAGCTGATCTGGGCCTCGATGACGAGGTTGTTGGATTGACGCGCTTTTGCGTACATCCCGATCAATGGCGGTTTAAGAAGACGCGCGTAGGCGGAACCAAAGACTTTAAGCTCGATCGGATTCGGGATCTGAGGCCTGACCTCATCATCGCCAATAAAGAAGAGAATGAGCTTGAGGGCATTGAAGCGCTTGCATCGGAATTCCCGGTGTGGATCAGTGATGTTCAGAACCTCAGCGATGCCCTTTCCATGATCGAATCGGTTGGCCACCTCGTGAACCGTCCGGAAAAAGCTGCAGAACTCATTGAACGCATTGAAGGCCCGTTTCAGGCCTTAAGGGCCGCGCAACGGGACTCAGTGCCTGTTGCCTATCTCATCTGGAAGAATCCCTATATGAGTGTTGGCGGGGACACTTTTATTCACGCTATGCTCGAAGAGGGTGGCTTTGCGAATGTTTTTGGTGAGGAAAGCCGGTATCCTGAAGTTGATTTAACCGATCAGAGGTGGCAGAATGCCGAGCGCATTTTCTTGTCTTCTGAGCCCTATCCCTTCAAGGAGGAGCATATGGAGGAGTTGAGGCGCATCGCGCCGCAGGCGCACATTGAATTGGTGGATGGCGAACTCTTCAGCTGGTATGGAAGTCGCCTGGTGAAGACGCCTTCCTATTTGAGGGAATTAGGCAAAAAATAAGCCCCGGCAACCATGTGATACCGGGGCTTCTCGGGCTCGAGATAGTTTGGGTTATCTGGAGACCGAACCCGTAGGAAAATTACTTGCCACTTGATTTTCAATTGGATAGTTCACATGATCCATGGCACCGGCCATCGTGAACAGGGGTTTGAAAGCAAATGGAGCTTCTGAGTTGTCCGGATTGGGCTCAATGGAGATGACCAAAGGCATACCCGCCAAATCCACAGGGAAGGTCAACCCATTTGGCGCATTCATGACAAAGTCTTCGCCAGGGAAAGGAGGAGATCCAGCGTCCGTTCCGCTGAACGGTGCGTCTAGATCCGCGACAGAAGGATCGCTGAATCTTCCTGTAGAGACAGGGGTACCGTTGATCACGGCCCATCCTTCGTAGATCCAATTCGCAGGCAACGCCGGGAGGTCTAATCCAGCCGAGCCGTTACTCCCATCGAGAAACCAAACTCCACTCAGCTCGTCCGTCATATCGCTCGTGGTCGGCGTTGCCAATAAATATGTTCCCATTGCATTGGACAAATCTGCATTCAGAGCAGCTGGGTGCGCCGCAGATACCATGGCCTCATCACCGTTGAAAGCTCCTCCTAGAATTTTAATGTCGCTTGGAGCAGGGTCATTGTCTTGCTTGGGCTCAATGCTCAATACAAAATCAGTTGCCGCTGCGAGGTCCGCCTCGTCTACGGTAAATCGTGTGCGGGAAAGAACTCCGGCATCATCAACAGTAAAGGTTCCCGTGCTGACTGGGGCACCATCGACAATGATCCATCCTTCGTAGACTTCATCGGCCTCGACTTGAGCCAATTGTGAAAGGTTGAGTTCAAGGTTGCCTTGGTTGGAAGATGAATCGTCGTCATCTTCTGAACATGCAGTGAAGGCAAAAAGGGATACTCCTAAGAGTAGTAAAGACGCAGTTTTCATAATTTCTTTTTTTATGATTTCTGAGTCAAAGATCCTCCGAGAGTATCACGAAAAAATCACGGGCTCTTCACTTTTTCGTGACCTTCCTCACGCCGAGGGTAAGGAGAAGGCAAAAGTGGTGCTCTGATTGGCCTTGCTGACCACTGCGATCACGGATTGATGCAGATCCAAAATCCGTTTAACGATAGCCAAACCGAGTCCCGTCCCTTTGTTGTCCTTGGCCTGAGCGCGGTAATAACGATCAAAAAGATGCGGGACGTCTTCACTTGGAATTCCCGGGCCAGAATTCTCGATTTCAAACCTAATCTCCTCCTCCTCTTTTTTGACCCTTAGGGCCACGAATCCGGCTTCGGGGGTATACTTGATGGCGTTGTCGAGTAAGTTCTGCAAAACGCGTTGGAATAGCGCAGGATCCACTTGTACCTCCGGCAGGTCTGGTTGAACTTCGAGGTCGAACTCCAATCCCTTCTCAGACGCCAAGAGGGAAAAGTCTTCTGCAGAATGACGAACCAATTCTTCGGGTGTTGTCGTTTCTAGGTGAAGCTCCATTTGATCACTTTCCAATTTGGATAGCTCGAAGAGGCTGGCCACAAGTCGCTCTAATTTGTCGCTGCTGCGCAGCACGCGCTCAAAGTATTCGGCCCGTTGTTCCGCTGTGAGGGAATCGTTCTTGAGGGCAAGGGTTTCAATGTACCCTTGGATCACTGCCATTGGACTGCGAAGATCGTGGGAGACGTTGGCAATTAAATCGCGCCGTAGGCGATCGACTTTTTTGAGCTCTTCGATATTAGCGCTGAGGGTATCCGCCATCTGATTGAAGGTGCGCCCTACGGCGGCCAATTCGTTATCGGAGGTAATGGGTACCCGGGCCGTAAGATCTCCGTTCTCGTATTGCTGCACCGTCTTAATAATCTGACGGAGGTTACGCGTGAGCAAGAAAATCAAAGCAACGCTGATAAGAAGCGCCGAAATCAGAGTGATCACGAAAGATCGAGTACCAAGCTGCATGAAATAGTCGGAATACAGGGAGGCGGAGACCGTTTCGTACTGGTCGCTGGCCAGGACCATGTAAACATAGCCGAGTAGCTGGCCAGCTTCCAATACTTCTGTAGCCGAAAAAATGGTCTTTCTGCCGGGAATCCGAGGGTCGTCGCCCAAAACATAGGCGCATCCCGAGCTGGAGAGGAACTTTTGTACGGGTTCTAATTCTATGCTGTTCAGGCGAACCTCTTTGTCCAAAACCACATAGGAGAGAATTTCGCCAGAGGGATCCACGAGGTATACCTCCAGATTAGGGTTGACCGCCATCATGGAGTGCATGATTTGACCCAATGCCGCTTCATTGACTTCCCCATCTACAAAGGGCTGCACCTCTAGCAGCATATGTTCAGCTACGTGTGCATGGAGCTGCTGTGTGGTCTTTTGATGGTACTCTCGCATGGTGTTCGCCGTGAAAAACACGTAGGAGATTCCGATAACGACAAAGAGAAGGAACAATACCAAGCTCAGTCGCCAGACAAGGCTATTTTTAAAACTTTGGCCCATGAGATTAAAGTTGATCGTTGAAGCGGTAACCCACGCCCCAAGTCGTTAGAATAAAAGGAGCGTCAGCTTTGTCCTTATCGATTTTGGTCCGCAACCGGTTTATGTGTGAATTTACCGTATGCTCATAGCCTTTGAATTCGTAGCCCCATATATGAAGAAGCAGTTGCTCTCTGCTGAAACTCTGGCCTGGTGAATCTGCGAGCAACACCAACAATTCATACTCCTTTGGAGTAAGCTCAATTCGCTCACCATCAATTTCCACCTTTCGTTGCTCCAAGTCTATGAGCAATCCTCCTCGCTCAATGCGCTGGCGTTCTGAACCAGAGTTGCTTTTCAAACGCTCTTCTCTTCTCAACAAGGCCTTGACTCTTGCCTTCATTTCACGAATGCCAAAAGGCTTGGTCAGGTAGTCATCAGCTCCACTTTCTAAGCCGAGTACCTTATCGAATTCTTCGCTTCGAGCCGTAAGCATCATAACAGGGGTGAAAACTTCAAGCGCTCTCATCTTTTGGCAAATCGAAATGCCGTCCGTTCCGGGGAGCATGAGGTCCAAAAGAACTAGATCGTAGTTTCCAGTCAATGCCTCTTGAAGTCCACGGTTCCCATCCCCCACGCCTGTGGGTGTGCAGTCCATATCTTCCAAATGAAGCGTAATCAAGTCTCGGATATCTTGATCGTCTTCTACAACGAGTACCTTCTTCATAAGTCAGCGTTTGACTTACAAAGCTAGAAGCTAAGTATCACGAAAATGTCACGGTGCTTACATTTGGCCCTGAAGGCCAGCAAAATGGGCAAAAAAGGCGCGCAATATTTCGTGACTATTGAAGGTGTCCTATAGAGCCCCGTCGAAACTACGCGAGCAATTTAAAGGGACAAAAAAAGCCGCCTCGTTTCCGAAGCGGCTTCTTACTATTTCTAGAGCTTAAGCTTGGGCAGTCGGTCCGCCGAAATTCAGCGGAATGTTGCCTCGGTTGTCTTCTTGAATCTCACCGAATTGCTGCTCGTACTTTTGTACGTTATCGGCCAAAGCACGCATCAAACGCTTGGCGTGCTGGGGCGTCAAAACAATTCGAGACTTAACTTTCGCTTTGGGCACACCGGGCATCATCTTCACAAAGTCGACGACAAACTCCGCCGGACTGTGATTGATGATCGCCAAGTTACTATACGTCCCTTCCGCGATTTCTTCGGGCAATTCAATGTTGATTTGATTGCCTTGGTCTTGATTCTGATCAGCCATCTTAAGCTTCCTCTTCTACTTTAGCTTTCTCTGCCGCTTTTTCTTCGGCAGCCTTCTGCATCATGGCCTCCAAGTCTTCTTTGCTTCCTACGATCAAATCTTCGTATTCACGCAAACCTGTACCAGCTGGGATCTTGTGACCTACGATCACATTCTCTTTCAAGCCTTCGAGGTAGTCGACCTTTCCGCTTACTGCAGCCTCGTTCAATATCTTTGTGGTTTCCTGGAAGGAAGCCGCTGAGATAAAGGACTTGGTCTGGAGTGATGCTCGGGTAATTCCCTGGAGAATTGGACGGGCAACTGCTGGCAACGCTTCACGCGTTTCTACCAACTGCTTGTCGTTGCGCTTCAAGAAGCTATTTTCATCACGCAATTCACGTGCGGTGATGATCTGACCATTGCGTAGCTTTTCACTTTCTCCTTGGTCAGTAACGACGAGCTTGTTGTAAATCCAATCATTCTCTTCCATGAAGTCGTACTTGTGCACGAGTTGATGCTCCAAGAACTTGGTATCTCCTGAATCGACGATTTGCACTTTACGCATCATCTGACGAACGATTACTTCAAAGTGCTTGTCGTTGATCTTCACCCCTTGCAGACGATATACTTCCTGAATCTCATTCACGATGTACTCCTGAACAGCAGTGGTACCTTGAATACTCAAGATATCTGTTGGGGTAATGGCACCGTCAGACATCGCCATTCCAGCACGTACGTAGTCATTCTCCTGTACCAAGATCTGCTTCGATAGCGGAACCAAGTACTTCTTCACCTGACCTGTACGGCTTTCTACGATGACCTCGCGGTTACCACGCTTGATCTTTCCGTAGGAAACGATACCGTCGATTTCAGATACTACTGATGGGTTCGATGGGTTACGCGCTTCGAAGAGCTCAGTTACCCGTGGAAGACCTCCAGTAATATCACCAGCTTTAGCACTGCTGCGCGGGATCTTCACAAGTACCTTACCTGCTTCGATCTTATCGCCATCATTTACCATGATGTGTGCTCCAACTGGAAGGTTGTAGGTCTTGATGACCTCTCCTTTCTTAGATGTAATCTGAACGGTAGGAATCTTCTTCTTATCGCGCATTTCCGAGATCACCTTCTCCTGGAATCCGGTTTGCTCGTCAATCTCAACGCGGTACGTAATTCCCTCAATAACGTTGTCGAATTTGATCGTACCCGCAGTTTCCGAAAGGATTACCGCGTTGTATGGATCCCACTCGCACATCACATCACCCTTCTCGATTTTCTGTCCAGGCTTCACAAACAACTTAGCTCCATAAGGAATGTTGTTGGTGGAACGCAAGTGACCCGACTTAGGATCTACGATGCGCATCTCACCTGTACGACCGATAACGATGTTGTCTGGCTCTCCTGTAACAGGATCTTTGGCCCCTTCAACCGTACGCAATTCGTCAAATTCGATGACTCCTTCAAACTTCGCCATCATCGTTGATTCTTCGGCGATGTTCGAAGCCGTACCCCCAACGTGGAAGGTACGCAGCGTCAACTGTGTTCCAGGCTCACCAATGGATTGTGCCGCGATAACTCCAACTGACTCTCCCATTTGAACGGTTGAGTTTGTAGCCAAGTTACGTCCGTAACACTTCGCACAGATACCCTTGCTGGACTCACAAGTCAATGGTGAACGGATTTCAACCGCTTCAATTCCCGCATTGTCAATCGCCTCAGCGATATCCTCAGAAATCAATCCACCCGCTTCGACGATTACTTCGTCTGTATCTGGGTGATACACATCAACCAAAGAGTTACGTCCAACGATACGATCGTAGAGGCTTTCTACAATCTCCTCGTTCTTGCGCAATGCCGTTGTATTCAACCCGCGGAGTGTACCGCAGTCCACTTCAGAAATGATGACATCCTGGGCAACATCCACCAAACGACGTGTCAAGTAACCCGCGTCAGCCGTTTTCAAAGCCGTATCCGCAAGACCCTTACGTGCACCGTGGGTAGAGATAAAGTACTCGAGAATCGAAAGACCTTCCTTAAAGTTTGAAAGAATCGGGTTCTCGATAATCTCACCACCTGAGCTACCAGATTTTTGCGGCTTGGCCATCAAACCACGCATTCCAGAAAGCTGACGAATCTGCTCTTTAGAACCACGTGCTCCAGAATCCAACATCATAAAGATACTGTTGAATCCTTGGTTGTCTGTAGTCAAACGCTCCATCACACGCTCAGTCAAGCGCGCGTTGGTGTTCGTCCAAACATCGATCACCTGGTTGTAACGTTCGTTATTGGTGATCAATCCCATGTTGTAGTTTCCGGTGATTCCTTCGATCTGATCGATCGCACTCTTCACCATTTCCTCTTTTTCCTCTGGGATAATTACATCACCCAAGTTGAAGGACAACCCACCTCGGAAGGCCATGGTATATCCCAACTGCTTAATGTCGTCCAAGAAGGCCGCAGCCTCGGGCAAACTCGTGTGCTTCAATACGCGAGCAATAATTCCGCGAAGCGCTTTCTTGGTCAATACTTCGTTAATGTATCCTACTTGTGGTGGTACAGCTTCGTTGAAGATGACACGACCTACAGTAGTTTCGATCATGGTGTCCTTGATTTCACCGTGTACCAAGTCTTTGGTTTTCACCTTGATCCACGCGTGCAAGTCAACACGATCTTCATTATATGCAATGTTCACCTCTTCAGGAGAGTAGAAGGTCAATCCTTCACCGCGAACCACTTCATTCTTAGAACTCTTACGGATCTTAGTCATGTAGTACAGACCCAAGACCATATCCTGAGAAGGTACCGCAATAGGAGCACCATTCGCAGGGTTCAAAATGTTGTGAGAGGCCAACATCAAAAGTTGTGCTTCCAGAATCGCTTCATTACCCAAAGGCAAGTGAACCGCCATCTGGTCACCGTCAAAGTCAGCGTTGAAGGCCGTACACACGAGTGGGTGCAACTGAATCGCTTTACCCTCAATCAATTTGGGCTGGAAAGCTTGAATACCCAAGCGGTGAAGCGTTGGGGCCCGGTTCAAGAGAACTGGGTGTCCTTTCAATACGTTCTCCAAAATATCCCAAACGACCGGATCACGACGGTCAATAATCTTCTTCGCAGACTTCACCGTTTTAACGATTCCGCGCTCGATAAGCTTACGGATGATAAAAGGCTTGTACAGCTCAGCAGCCATTCCCTTAGGAAGACCACATTCGTACAACTTCAATTCTGGTCCAACGACGATTACCGAACGAGCTGAATAGTCAACACGCTTACCCAAGAGGTTTTGACGGAAACGTCCTTGCTTACCCTTCAAGCTGTCCGACAACGATTTCAAAGCACGGTTGCTCTGCGTTTTCACAGCGCTGGCTTTACGCGTATTGTCAAACAAGCTGTCTACAGACTCCTGAAGCATACGCTTCTCGTTACGCAAGATCACCTCAGGTGCTTTGATCTCCAACAAGCGCTTCAAGCGGTTGTTACGGATGATCACACGACGGTACAAGTCATTCAAGTCAGAGGTCGCGAAACGTCCACCATCTAGCGGTACCAATGGGCGAAGATCTGGTGGAATTACAGGAACAACCTTCATAATCATCCACTCAGGATTGTTCTCCATACGGTTATTCGCGTCGCGGAATGCTTCCACTACTTGCAAACGCTTCAAAGCCTCGTTCTTACGTTGCTGTGAAGTCTCTGTGTTTGCTTTGTGACGCAATTCACTAGACAAGGCCAATAAATCGATGTTCTTCAACAAATCGTGAAGTGCATCCGCACCCATCTTGGCGATGAATTTGTTCGGATCTGCATCATCCAAATACTGGTTCTCTGCTGGAATAGTATCCAAGATATCGAGGTACTCTTCCTCGGTCAAGAAATCCATTACCTGCAATGGCTCGCCATCCACATTCTGTGCGATACCCGCTTGAATAACGACGTAACGCTCGTAGTAAATGATCATATCGAGTTTCTTGGTCGGCAATCCGAGCAAGTATCCGATTTTGTTTGGCAGCGATTTGAAGTACCAGATGTGCGCTACAGGTACCACCAAATTGATGTGCCCCATACGCTCACGACGTACTTTCTTTTCGGTTACCTCCACACCGCATCGATCACAGATAATTCCCTTGTAGCGAATACGCTTGTACTTACCACAGTGGCATTCGTAATCTTTGACCGGTCCGAAGATCCGCTCGCAGAAAAGACCATCACGCTCCGGCTTATGCGTCCGGTAGTTGATCGTTTCTGGCTTCAGCACTTCTCCCCACGAATCTTCCAGGATTTTCTCCGGGCTGAAAGACTGATCGTAATCGCTGAAAAGTTGAACTCTTGGGTTTATTCTCTGTTCTCATCGCCATGATAAAGATGATAATAAAGTCGCTTTTCTGCGCCTACGGCGCGATGGGCAACTTCAATTAGTCAAGAGTTACATTGAGTCCGAGACCCTTCAATTCGTGCAAGCAATACGTTGAACGATTCTCAGGAATGCCCGGCTCTGGGCAGCGCGTCACCTTACACGATCGATTCATAGGCCTTAGCCCTTCCGATCACATCATCCGACTTCACGGTCAAGATCTCACGCAAGATGTTCGACGCCCCGAATGCCTCGAGTGCCCAAACCTCCATCTCTCCAAAACGCTGACCCCCGAACTGTGCTTTACCACCGAGCGGCTGCTGCGTAATAAGTGAGTAAGGTCCAATCGAACGAGCGTGCATCTTGTCATCCACCATGTGACCCAGTTTCAACATGTAGATAATTCAACCGTTGCTGGCTGATCGAATTGTTCACCGGTTCCTCCATCGTACAGGTAAGTCATTACGTACCGAGGCACGCCAGCGTCATCCGTGTGTTTACCCGTTGATGTCGTCAATGGATCGCACCATCAAATACGGCGTGTTGAACTTTCACACCTAGCTCGTCTCCGGCCCAACCAAGAACTGTTTCATAAATCTGTCCCAGGTTCATCCTCGAAGGTACGCCCAGTGGGTTCAAAACAATGTCCACTGGTGTTCCATCTTCCAAGAAAGGCATGTCCTCTTCACGAACGATCTTGGCCACGATACCTTTGTTACCGTGACGTCCGGCCATCTTATCTCCTACCTTCAGCTTTCGCTTCTTGGCGATGTAAACCTTGGCCAACTTCACAATTCCTGCAGGCAAGCTCATCACCAACGGTGATCTGGAACTTCTTACGCTTGTACATTCCAAGCAAGTCGTTCGCTTGGATATTGTAGTTGTGAAGCAGTCTCTGAATTAGTTTGTTAGAGTCATCATTGGACGTCCATCCTTCAGGGTTGATCACCGTGTAAGTCCTCGATGCTGTTCATCAAGTTCTTCTGAGTAAACTTCACACCCTTCTTGATGACCTCTTTTCAAGTTGTTGAAGACACCATTAGACTTCTTGGTACCAATAAGCTTCAACAGCTTACCGGCTAGTACCTTCTTCAATTCAGCACTGTCCTTGTCGAACTCCTTATCTAACTGCTCCAGGATCACCTTATCCTGTGCTTTAGACTTTCTATCCTTAATGGCTCTTGAGAAGAGCTTCTTGTCGATAACCACACCTTTTACAGATGGAGGCACCTTCAATGAAGCATCCTTCACATCTCCCGCTTTGTCACCGAAGATGGCTCGAAAATTTTCTCTTCAGGAGAAGGATCTGTTCTCACCTTCGGTGTGATCTTACCAATTAGAATGTCTCCTTCCTTGATCTCAGCACCGGTTCTAATCAAACCGTTCTCATCGAGATCTTTGGTAGCTTCCTCACTTACGTTTGGAATATCAGAAGTCAATTCCTCCAATCCACGCTTGGTATCCCTAACTTCCAGGGTATACTCATCAATGTGAACTGAAGTATAAATATCCTCCTTAACCACCTTCTCGGAAATCACGATTGCATCCTCAAAGTTGAATCCTTTCCAAGGCATGAATGCCACTTTCAGGTTCTGTCCAAGAGCAAGCTCCCCTTGCTGTGTCGCATATCCTTCACAAAGCACTTGACCTTTGGTCACCTTCTGTCCTTTCTGAACAATCGGCTTCAGGTTGATACAAGTACCTTGGTTAGTCTTAGCGAACTTGGTGAGTCTGTACGCTTGAAGGTCATCCTTGAAGCTAACTACTTTCTCAGTGTCGGTTCTGTTGTATCGGATAGCGATCTCCTGTGCATCCACATACTCAACAACACCGTCACCTGTGCATTGATCAACACGAGAGTCTCTCGCCACCAATTCTTCCAGACCAGTACCAACGATTGGAGAGTTTGGTCTCATCAACGGAACGGCCTGGCGCTGCATGTTCGATCCCATCAGGGCCCTGTTCGCATCATCGTGCTCCAGGAACGGAATCATGGATGCTGCGATGGAGGCAATCTGGTTGGTTCCAACGTCCATCAAGTGAAGTTCTCTGGCTCAACAACCGAAGTCACCTTCGAAACGTGCCTTAACCTTCTCCGTTAGGAACAGACCTTTGCCATCAATCTGGGCGTTCGCCTGTGCAATGATCTTCTCATCTTCTTCCTCAGCACTTAGGTACAAAGGATCCTTGCTCAAGGCAACCTTTCCTTTGTTTACTTCACGATAAGGTGTCTCGATGAAACCAAGCTTGTTCACCTTGGCAAATACACACAGTGAGGAGATAAGACCAATGTTCGGACCTTCCGGCGTCTCAATGGTACAAAGTCGTCCGTAGTGTGTGTAGTGTACGTCACGCACCTCGAATCCTGCTCTTTCTCTCGAAAGACCTCCAGGTCCAAGGGCAGATAATCTTCTTTTGTGTGTTACCTCAGACAGTGGGTTTGTTTGGTCCATGAACTGAGATAGCTGGTTGGTACCGAAGAAAGAGTTGATGACCGAAGACAGGGTCTTGGCATTAATAAGGTCAGTTGGGGTAAATACCTCATTGTCCCTTACGTTCATTCTTTCCCGGATAGTTCTGGCCATCCTGGCCAGACCAACACCGAACTGGTTGTAAAGCTGCTCACCAACCGTTCTTACACGTCGGTTACTCAAGTGATCGATATCATCCACATCCGTCTTGGCGTTGATCAACTTGATCAAGTAGGTAACGATGGAGATGATGTCCGTTTTGGTGAGAACGCGCTGATCGTCGGCCTCTTCCAGTCCTAATTTCTTATTCAATTCAAACGGTAAACGACCTACCTCACCCAGATCATATCGTGGTTTCAGAGAAGAATAGTTTGTCGATTACACCACGTGCAGTCTCCTCATCCGGCGGCTCGGCGTTACGGAGCTGACGATAGATGTGCTCAACAGCTTCTTTCTCAGAGTTAGATGTATCCTTCTGAAGGGTGTTATAGATGATGGCAAAATCCGCAGAGTTGATGTCTTCTTTGTGCAAGGATAACCGTTTTCACTCCAGCGTCCAGGATTTGCTCCATGTGCTCCTCTTCCAGTATAGTCTCACGATCTATAACAACTTCATTTCTCTCAATGGAAACAACCTCACCAGTATCTTCATCCACAAAGTCTTCGATCCAAGACTTCAGTACCCTTGCCGCTAGTTTACGGCCAAGCACTTTCTTAAGACCGGCTTTGGTCGCTTTAACCTCATCGGCCAGATCGAATATTTCCAGAATCTCCTTATCACTTTCCCAACCGATGGCTCGGAACAGGGTAGTAACAGGTAACTTTTTTTCTTTCGGTCGATATACGCGTACATCACATCGTTGATGTCTGTTGCGAATTCGATCCATGACCCTTTGAAAGGAATGATACCCTTGCTGAGTATAGTTTGGTCCCGTTAGCATGACGGCTCTGACCAAAGAATACACCTGGTGATGAAGCTGTGATACAATCACACGCTCCGCGCCGTTTACAACAAAGGACCCTTTAGGGGTCATATAAGGAATGGTACCCAGGTAAACATCCTGTACAATGGTTTCGAAATCCTCGTGCTCAGGATCCGTACAGTACAGTTTTAGTTTGGCCTTCAAAGGCACTGAGTACGTCAACCCACGCTCGATACACTCCTCAATCGTATACCTTGGTGGATCGATGAAATAGTCGAGGAACTCCAATACGAATTGGTTTCTCGTATCCGTAATCGGGAAGTTCTCGCTAAATACTTTATACAATCCTTCGTGCTCCCGGTCTCCAATCTTGGTAGTTTCAGCTGGAAGAACTCCTTGAAGGATTTTAATTGTATCTCAAGAAAGTCGGGATAAGCAAACCTGGTTTTACTGCGAATGCAAAATTCTTTCCTTCTTGCGTGTTGTAGCCGCTAATGTTGCCAAAGCAATTGGTTAATTGAAGAAAGAGCGATAAACCCTTGTAAACAAGTGGTTAACCCCTAATGGTTGTTACTAAAAAATGTCTCCTTATAAAACCTTAAACCACGCACTGGGCGTGGCAAAGCTTGCGATGCTTACTTCAGCTCAACCTCAGCACCAGCTTCTTCAAGCTGAGTCTTGAGGGCTTCAGCCTCATCCTTAGGTACACCTTCTTTGATAGCATGGAGCGTCGCACCATCAACCATTTTTAGCTTCTTTCAGTCCCAGACCAGTTAGCTCTTTTACAAGTTTAACTACAGCTAGTTTGGAACCTCCGGCAGCTTTGAGAATTACGTCAAACTCAGACTTCTCTTCACCACCTCCGGCATCTCCACCGCCACCACCAGGGCCAGCAGCAACAGCTACTGCAGCAGCAGCTGCGTTCGATACCGTATTCGTCCTTCAAGTAATCGGCCAACTCGCTTACTTCCTTCACGGTAAGGTTTACAAGCTCGTCGCCCAATTTTTTGATATCTGCCATTTTAATGTGTTTTAAAGTTTATATTGTATAAGGTGCGTAACCACATTTATTGCGCTCTTTCTTCAAGAGCTTTAAGCAGTCCAGATCGTGCTCTTTCCAGACTGAAGTCCAGAGATAACAGTTTTCGCGGCGATTGAAGAAGTACCAGAACATGTCTCCGATAGCTCATCCTTCGACTCTTCATGATTGGCAAGGGTTCCAACTGATCACCGCCAATGTAGATTGCTTCTTCAACGAAGGCCCTTTGATAATTGGCTTATCACTTTTCTTTCTAAAATCCTTGATGAGTTTGGCTGGTGCATTTCCAGTATCGGAAATCATCAATGCCGTAGGGCCTGTTAACAGATCATACAACTCAGAGAAATCCTTGCCTTCAACTTTGTCCATTGCCTTTCTCAGCAAAGTATTCTTCACAACGCTCAAGCTCACTTTGTTGATTAAAGCAAAGAGCGTCTCAAGTTGTTGGCTTGCATCTACATCCAATCCAGACGTATCGCGTTAGGTAGATGTTCTTCAGTTATCTGTTGAGCGTCTGGGCTAATCCTCAATGATCTGATTTTTTTCTTCTTTAGTCATCTGAATACTGATTATTCAGCCCGCCGCTGATTGATTTTGGATCAACCGCTAACGCTGGGGCTCATTGTACTCTCAGGTAAATGCTTTTCACATGTAAGTTCCCTTAGCCGCTGTTGGCTTGAGTTTCAACCAGTGTTTGTAATAGTTCGTTCGCATTATCTTCAATCTTCTTAGCGTCAAACGAGGCTTTAGCCATGGAAGCGTGAACTATGCCGTATTTATCCACTTTGAAGTCGATCTTTCCGGACTTAACATCACTTGAACTGCCTTCCCAATGTCCATAGTAACCGTTCCGGTCTTTGGGTTTGGCATCAAACCACGTGGTCCGGAATACGACCTAGGCACCAACTTTACCCATTACTGGAGGCATGGTGATGATGACGTCCACGTCGGTCCAACCGCCTTCTTGATTTTTCAATGAACTCATCCAATCCAGCATAATCTGCTCCTGCCTCCTTTGCTTCAGCTTCTTTATCTGTACAATGCCAAGGACTGATACGTTCTTTCCTGTTCCATGTGGAAGGGTCACAACACCACGAACCATCTGGTTGGCCTTTCGTGGATCAACACCTAGTCTGAACCGCTCAGATCTACTGAAGCATCGAACTTAGTGGTAGCTAATTTGTTTGATCAATCCTGAAGAAGCTTCAACGTGTAGGTCGTACTTTCTCCTGACATATGCTCTAGTGCTGCTTTTCTGCTCTTTTCGATAATTTCGCCATGACACTCTATATTGAAACGGAAGGGTCCCTTTACGTTAACACCCATGCTTCTTGCTGTTCCAGCAACCATACGCATGGCAGCTTTCAACTTGAAATGCGTTCAAATCCTGCATCTTGTCTTCTGCAATCGTCTTAACCTGGTCCCACGAAATCTTGGCCACTTTCTGTCTGTTGGATTCTGGAGAACCTTTTTTGATCTTGGCTGCTTCCAATAGTTGAACAGCAACCGGAGGAGTTTTGATGATAAACTCGAACGACTTGTCTTATAAACCGTGATAACCACCGGTAACACCTTCCCTGCTTTGTCCTGGGTTCTACCATTGAATTGCTTACAGAATTCCATGATATTCACCCCTTGGCACCAAGTGCCGGACCAACAGGTGGCGAAGGATTGGCTGCTCCCCTCTAATCTGTAGCTTAATTAAGCCATCTACTTCTTTTGCCATCTATATAAAATTTAGTAGTGCAAACGCCCAACTTTGCTTGTGCTAGTTGAGCTCCTACTGATTCAAATGAATTAACTTCTTTTTCAACCTGCATGTAGCTCAGTTCCAGCGGTGTCTTTACGTCCAAAGATCTTCACCATAACTTTAAGCTTCTTCTTCTCTTCATTGATGTCTTCAATGATACCGGTGAATCCGTTGAACGGACCGTCGATAACTTTTATCGACTCACCGACGATGAATGGAATGTTGATCTCCTCATCACTCTCCGCCAACTCATCCAACCTTACCCAAGTATCTCGGTTCACCTCAACTTGTCTCGCGAAGCGGCACTGGGTCCTCCTTCTCTTCCACCCAAAAAGCCAATGACTTATGATATTCCTTTAATAACGTATGCTCAACTTCACCGACCAGATGGGCCTCTAACCAGCACGTATCCAGGAAAGAAGCTCCGCTCTTTGAAACCTTCTTCCCGTTTCGGATCTGGTAATACCTTTTCCGTAGGGATGAGGACCAAAACTGCGGTGACCAAGTCTTGCATTCCTAGTCGCCACTCCAGACTCGATCAGTTCCTTCACTTTTTCTCCTGTCCGCTGATGGCGCGGACTACATACCATTTTCTATCTATCTCAGCCATCCTCTAATCTTTATCCAAAGATGCTGTAGGAAAAACTTTCCAAAACATGCCTTGCTAAACCGAATGAAGTCCATCGACCCAAACAACAAGGGCAATGAGAACTCGAGGCGACCAACGAAACCGAACTGCTTTGAATTCCTCCCAAGTTGGCCAGGAAACTTTGTTGACGAATTCGTCTACTGTGTCTTCTAAGTAGGTTCTAAATTTTGACATCTGTACTCTTCAATTTGCACGGGTGGTAGGAATCGAACCCACAGCCTACGGTTTTGGAGACCGTCGCTCTACCAATTGAGCTACACCCGTATTTCAAGGGGCTCAAAACCCGCCTCTATATTACAAGTAAAAGGCCCACGCCTTTCGGCGTGGCCCTTTCACCATCAAATTATACTCTATAGAGATTACTCTATAATCTCAGTCACCTGTCCTGCTCCAACAGTTCTACCACCCTCACGGATCGCAAATCTTAATCCTTGGTTGATAGCAACCGGAACGATAAGATCTACTTGGATAGAAACGTTGTCACCAGGCATTACCATTTCACGACCTTCTTCAAGAATGATCTCACCAGTAACGTCGGTCGTTCTTAGGTAGAACTGTGGACGGTACTGGTTGTGGAATGGAGTGTGACGTCCACCTTCTTCTTTCTTAAGGATGTAAACCTCAGCTTTGAATTTAGTGTGTGGAGTTACAGAACCTGGCTTACAGATTACCATTCCTCTTCTGATATCGGTTTTTTCGATACCTCTCAAAAGAAGACCAACGTTATCTCCAGCTTCACCTCTATCGAGGATCTTACGGAACATCTCAACACCAGTACATGTAGAAGACAATTTCTCATCTCCCATTCCAAGGATGTCAACTTCCTCACCAGAGTTGATAACACCTGTTTCAATTCTACCAGTGGCAACAGTACCACGACCAGTAATTGAGAACACGTCTTCAACCGGCATCAAGAAGGCCTTGTCAATGTCTCTTTCTGGAAGCTGGAATGTGCCAAGTATCAACAGCTTTCATTAACTTCGTTGAACTAGATCCAACCCATTTCTCTTCTCCGTTCAAACCACCAAGGGCAGAACCTTGAATAACTGGCAAATCATCTCCATGGGAATCGTAGAAAGAAAGTAGATCACGGATTCCATTTCAACTAGCTCAAAAGCTCTGCATCATCAACCATGTCCACTTTGTTCATGAATACAACCATTCTTGGAACACCTACCTGGCGAGCCTAGAGGATGTGCTCACGAGTCTGTGGCATAGGACCATCTGTTGCAGCAACAACCAGAATAGCACCGTCCATCTGAGCAGCACCAGTAACCATGTTCTTTACGTAATCCGCGTGACCTGGACAGTCAACGTGTGCGTAGTGACGGTTCTGAGTTTCGTACTCAATGTGCGATGTGTTAATGGTGATACCTCTTTCTTTCTCCTCAGGAGCGTTATCAATAGTATCAAAGTCTC
This sequence comes from Cryomorphaceae bacterium, assembly GCA_017798125.1. NCBI lineage: Bacteria > Pseudomonadati > Bacteroidota > Flavobacteriia > Flavobacteriales > Cryomorphaceae > Cryomorphaceae bacterium. The sequence goes on along the minus strand of CP059070.1, from coordinate 1,589,872 downwards.
TTTTCTCTGCAAGACCTGCACCAGAAAGTACTGTAGAAATTGCAGCAGTAAGAGTCGTTTTACCATGATCCACGTGACCAATAGTCCCAATGTTCACGTGGGGTTTGGTCCGCTCGAAATTCTCTTTTGCCATTTTAGTCGAGTATTAATTTGATAATTGTGTTTATGTATAAAATTTTAAACTTTCCTCGAGCCAATGACGGGAGTTGAACCCGTGACCTCTTCCTTACCAAGGAAGCGCTCTACCACTGAGCTACATCGGCTTCTCTAAAGAAAGACCGACAAACGGCCTCAGTTTCCTAAGACCGTCTTGTTGAGCGGGAGACCGGGGTCGAACCGGCGACATTCAGCTTGGAAGGCTGACGCTCTACCAACTGAGCTACTCCCGCTTATTAATATTTTGTTAGTTGCGCTACTGCCCAACCACCAAAACTGGTGGGGAGAGCAGGATTCGAACCTACGAAGGCGTAGCCAACAGATTTACAGTCTGTCCTCGTTGACCGCTTGAGTATCTCCCCATCCGAGCCAGTGAACGGACTCGAACCGCCGACCGGCTGATTACAAATCAGCTGCTCTACCAACTGAGCTACATCGGCTTCTAAACCCCGTTATCTATGGCGTTTGCATAAAAAAATGCAGCCCCATTTCTAAAGGGACTGCAAATGTATAAAAAGATATAGAATTGAAACAACGGGAATTCAAAAAAATTCCCGTCTATCTTCCAGACGCCGCGAACGCGTTCTTTGCGCTTGTTTAATTGACGCTTCAACACGTCCACACTCTGATCGATCGCCTCTTCAAAACTCTTGCACTGTTTCTTCGCGATCAAATCATTCCCGGGGATGTTCACCCGAACCTCCGCCAGCTTATTCACACCATCAGTCACGTTCTCCACTCGGAGGTAGACTTCGGCATCAACGATTTGGTCGTAGAACTGATCCAACTTCTGAAGTTTGTTTTCAACGAAGGCAAGCAATTTTGGCTCCGCATTGAAATTCACGGATTGAGTGCGTACGTTCATGTGCTTGAAATTTAATGGCCCCGTGGATGGGCCTGGTTGTACACCTTTTTTAACTGGTCCACCGAGTGGTGTGTATACACCTGGGTGGCCGAAAGGTTAGCGTGCCCTAGAAGTTCCTTAATGGCGCTGAGTTCCGCCCCGGCATTTAGAAGGTGCGTTGCGAAACTGTGGCGCAACACGTGAGGACTCTTCTTTTCTACACTGCTAACATAACTAAGGTAGCGATTAACCACCCGATAGACAAGCTTCGGATATAGTTTTTTGCCCTTCTTGGTTACCAGTAATTCGGGGGGCTCAACGGCCCGATGTAAGTCCTCGCGCTCCCTCCGATATGCCGACAGAGCTTCACCTAATTCCGTTTGTATGGGAATAATACGCTCCTTGTTTCGCTTCCCGAGAACCTTTAACTGTCCTCGTCCAACATCGACATTGCGCTCGAGGAGTCCGATCAGTTCAGCCCGCCGCATACCCGTATGATACAGGAGTAATATGATAAGACGGTCCCGGGTTCCTTCGAAGCCCTCTTCAAAGTACCGTTGATCCAGCAAGTGCCCCATATCCTCTTCCGGAACAACCATTGGTAGGCGCTTGCGCACTTTTGGTGTTTGAAGCTGAGCTGTAGGATTGACGCGAATGACACCCTCGCGGAGTAAGAACTTGTAATAGGTCTTTAATGAAGTCGCTTTCCGTTGTACACTTCTCGGCTCGTAGTCTTCGTTCATCAAGGTCACGATCCAGGAGCGCACCATGGGCGCTCGTACTTCGCGTAAGTCCCCCACCTCATAGATGAGCTGCAAGAAATCGGTAAACTGCGTTAAATCGGTTTGATAGGCCTTCACGGTGTGAAGACTATAACGCCGTTCGTGGGTGAGGTAGTCGTAAAATGCTTCTGGGTTCATCTCCAGACAAGATAAAAAAAGCCCGTCCAAATGGACGGGCTGACAATATCGTTTTGGAGGATTTGACTTATGCCTCTTCCTGATCCCGCAAGTTCTGGATGTAAGCAGCTTTAAGTACCTGCTCACGACGCTGAACGGAGGGTTTGGTGAACTGCTTGCGACGACGTAATTCGCGCATAGCTCCCGTACGATCGAATTTACGCTTGTAACGTTTCAGCGCACGATCGATGTTCTCTCCATCTTTTACCGGAATAATGATCATATGTCTAGCTCCTTTATTATCTGAATTTTAGGGCTGCAAATATACAACCTTTTTAAATTCAGTCAAATTACTTCAGCAAATGTTTTGAGATGACAACTTTCTGAATTTCACTTGTCCCCTCTCCAATGGTACAGAGCTTACAGTCCCTGTAGTACTTCTCCACCGGAAAGTCCTTTGTGAAACCGTAACCACCGTGAATCTGTACCGCTTCATTAGCCACGCGAACGCAAGCTTCACTCGCGTAGAGCTTCGCCATAGCACCAGAGATGGTCACGCGTTCACCTCGATCTTTTTGGTGACCTGCTTCATAGGTCAAGAGCTCAGAAGCCTGAATCTCCGTGGCCATATCGGCCAGCTTAAAGGCAATGGCTTGAAAGTTCCCAATGGGGCGACCAAATTGCTCCCGTTCCTTGGAATACTTCACAGCGTGCTCATACGCGCCACGTGCTAAGCCCACAGAGAGCGCCGCAATACTGATGCGACCGCCGTCCAATACCTTCATGGCCTGAATGAATCCATCTCCTTCGGAACCAATCATGTTCTCGTGAGGAACACGGCAGTTTTCAAAAATCAACTCTGTGGTTTCGCTGGCACGCATACCGAGCTTGTCCTCCTTGCGTCCGGCTGAAAAACCAGGTGTCCCCTTCTCAACGGCAAAGGCCGTCATTCCATGGCTGTCTCCTTTTTCACCAGTGCGTACAATGACCACGGCAATATCTCCGGATTTTCCATGGGTAATGAAGTTCTTACTTCCGTTCAAGATCCAATCATCCCCGTCGCGAACAGCCGTCGTCAGCATACCGCCTGCATCGCTACCGGTACCGACTTCAGTCAATCCCCAAGCACCGATCCACTCGCCGGTGGCCAATTTTGGCAACCACTTTTGCTTTTGCTCCTCATTGGCGTGGTACATAATATGACCAGTACAAAGGGAATTGTGGGCGGCTACGCTCAAACCTATAGAAGGATCCACTCGGCCGATTTCGGATACTACCGTGATGTACTCATCATAGGTCAAACCCGACCCACCGTATTCCTGAGGAACCAGTACGCCGAGCATACCCAATTCCCCCAATTTCTTCATAACGTCTACTGGAAAGTGCTGCGCCTCATCCCAAGCCATAATGTTGGGCTGTATTTCGCGCGCGCAGAAGTCACGTAGGGTTTCTACGATCATCTGACGTGTTTCGCTTACTTCGATGCTCATTTTGTGTAGTGTAGTGTAGTGTGTGTAGTTAGTGATTCGTCTCGGGGTCAGTACTCAATCAGGCAGTGAATCTGATCGCTGTACTTCTTCAATACCTCATCGCCCCCCAGAAAGTTCAAACCGATGATGAAACTGAAGCCTGCAAGTTCCGCGCCGAGCTGAGCGAGCAGTTCCGCTCCAGCGGCTCCTGTTCCGCCCGTGGCCAACAAGTCATCGTGAATCAGCACTCGATCTCCGGCCTTCACCGCATCCGTATGAATCTCGAGGGTAGCTGTACCGTACTCCAACTCATAATCGTACTTGATCTTGTCATAAGGTAACTTTCCCGCCTTGCGAATAGGAACAAAAGGGACGCCCAAAGCATCGGCTAATGTCATTCCAAAGAGGAACCCCCGGCTCTCAATGCCGGCAATAGCGTCGATCTTTTGGTCTTTGTAGGCCTCTACGAGTCGATCCAATACTGCCTTTCGGGCCCCTGCTTGCCCCAACAAGGGCGTAATATCTCTAAAGAGGATTCCGGGTTTCGGGAAGTCTGGAACAGCTCTGATGTGCTGTTCTATTTCTTGTATCGTCATTGCAGCGTTAAATAGGGTACAATTTTACGGAATATAGAGTCGGTCATCAAGTATCCACCGCGGACTTCGTCGAGGTTTTTAAAACCTCCTGTTCGCTCCCGGTAACGCACCCATTCCCAAGCAATGGCGGGACGTACATAAGGATGTCGATAGAAGCGAGTGACCGTGTCTCGGTTCAGGCGTAGGGAGTCCAATGCAGCGCCGTCTTCAAGAACTTGATCGAACCATCGGCCCGAGGTGTCCAATCCATACACTTCACCCAGTTGCTCTTTATAGGCGTATCCGCCAAGCAAGGCTCGGTATTTCAATATGCGACGAGCGTAGGTGGGACCAATTCCAGGAAGGGCTTCCCAAGCAAAGGTGTCGGTTTCATTTAAGGCGATCGTAAAGGGTGCTGAATTAGTTCTACTGGTTATTCTTTTGTCCCTTACGGGACGATGTACCGCAGGCTCCAAGGGCTCGTTTTGGGCTGTTTCCTCGTACACCCTTATGGTATCGAAGACGAGGATCGGTGAGGTATCGCGCCGTGGAGGCGCAAACAAATAATCAGAAAAATAGCCGGCTGCTTCTACCAGAATCAGGAGAAAGATGAGTACGAACAGAGCCATCCGTTCTCGCTTGGAGAAGGCTTGCGGACGCCGAGATGTAAGGGGCATTTCGCGTAGGTATTACGCGCTATTCCTCGTGGCTGGTGAAGATTTCGCCGGACTTGAGTTTACTCAGATAGGTTCGCAGATCGGAACGCACTTCCCCGCTCAAAAGCAGAAGTCCCAAGATGTTGGGGAAGGCCATCGCCAAGATCATCATGTCCGAAAAATCGATCACCGCTCCCAAGCTGACAGACGAGCCGATCACAATGAAGATAAGGAAAATGAACTTGTAGGCGAGCTCGGTGCGCTTGTTCTCTCCCAATAGGAAGGTCCACGCTTTGAGGCCGTAGTAGCTCCAACTGATCATGGTACTGAAGGCAAACAGGAAGATGGCAATAACCAATACCATTGGGAACCAGCTAATCACCGTTCCAAAGGCATCTGAAGTCAACTGCGCTCCAGCTACATCCGTAACCAAGTGCTTGTCGGTAAAGATCAATACAAGCGCAGTAAGGGTACACACAACCACGGTATCGATAAACGGCTCTAACAATGCAACGAACCCTTCCGCGACGGGATGATTCGTCTTGGCTGCTGAGTGTGCGATAGCCGCAGAACCGACTCCTGCCTCATTTGAGAAGGCCGCACGTCTGAATCCTTGAATCAGAACTCCAATGAAACCTCCTCTGAGGGCTTCCGCATTAAATGCTCCATTGAAGATCGCCATAAGCGCTTCGTCTACCTTGCTGATGTTTCCGAAGATGATGATCAAGGCAGCGATCACGTAGAGTAAGGCCATAAATGGCACCACCTTTTCGGTAACGCGGGCGATCGACTTAATTCCACCGATGATGACAATCCCGACCAGGATCGCGAGCAAAACTCCAAAATATGGTCCTGCTCCTTGAAGGGTCGAGAACTCCCCGCTCAATTGCTCATAGGCCTGATTGGCTTGAAACATATTTCCACCACCGAACGATGCGCCGACGGCCAACAAGGCGAATACGACCGCCAGTACTTTACCGAGACCACCCATATTACGAGCTGCCAACCCTTTTCTCAGGTAGTGCATTGGACCCCCGGATACTGATCCATCTGCATTGATGTTCCGGTATTTCACCCCTAGCGTACATTCTACAAACTTGGAAGACATACCCAGTAGACCCGCAACGATCATCCAAAACGTCGCACCAGGACCCCCAAGGGAAATCGCTACCGCGACACCGGCAATATTCCCTAAACCAACGGTTGCGGAAACAGCGGTAGCCAAGGCCTGGAAATGGGTTACTTCTCCTGGTGCATTCGGCTCATCGTGTTTCCCACTCGCCAGGGAAATGGCATGGCGGAATCCGCGGAAATTGATAAATCCCATTTTCAAGGTGAAGAATACCGCTCCGAAGACCAGCCAGATCACAATAAAGGGGATAGATTTAGTTTGAGGCGTACCATTCGCATTCATTGCAGGTTTACCGTCCTCGTCGTAAATGTGGTTGTCATATAAGTTCAGTGCAGCAAACGGATCACCGAGCAAGACACCCCCAACAGCTGATACAAGTGGGGTAAAGGCACCATTGAATTTCTCTGCAATACTTTCTGTTGGAATGCTGATGGATTCCGAAACTTCGTTTCCGGCCGCATCAACTACTCTTACGCTGTGTCCAATTCCTTCCGTCAATCCATAAGCGAAACGACTGAGCGTATCGGTGTCAGCGTCGCTCCAATAAAAACGATAAGGCTCCTGGCCTCCGTAGACCGTTACCTCGACTTCACCGTCATTGATTTCGCTGCTTGGATTGGTAACGACCACCCGCTCGATGGTCAATGCTTCTTGTGCAAAAGTGAACACGGACAGCAACAAAGCCATCGCGGTGAGTAGATTCTTCATAAAAGCGGTTTAATGAGTCACAATAATCGAGAAAAATAGGCCGGTGACCAAATCTAAGCCTGCGCAAGCTGCTTTCCGACCAAGGCTAGTCCTTCTTCAAAACTGTGGGGTTGATAGCCCAAGACTTGTCTGGCCTTGTCGATATAGAATCCCGTTCTGGGCGGCCTACCAGCACGCTGATTGAGGCCCGTAGAAGTCACGGGAGAAACGGAGTTCGTATCTATGCCGTAGAACTTTCCGACGCGATCGACCAATTCATAAATCGACATGAAGTCATCGCCAGAAATATTGAAGACTCCTCTCCCCTCTTTCTTAGCGCACAGGTAGCATCCCATGGCCAGATCTTCGGCCAAGGTTGGTGTGCGGTACTGATCGTTGACGATTTTTAGCTCCTGCCCCTTTTCCAGGGCCCCTTTAGCCCAAAGCACGATGTTGCTTCGGCTCATGTTGTCGGCTACACCGTAAACCAAAACTGTTCGCAGAATAGCCCAAGGCGTTTTCGCTGCGCTAACGATCTGTTCACCTTTAAGCTTTGATTCGCCGTAGTAGTTAACGGGGTTCGGCTCATCATCTTCTCTGTATGGGCCTTCTAGTCCGTCAAAGATGAAATCCGTAGAAACGTGAATCAGATGAGCATCCACTTGCTCACAGGCATCCACGAGGTATTCCACTGCATGTACGTTTAGGTCGTCACAGCCTTCCTTATCGTCTTCGCAAGCATCGACGTTCGTCATCGCGGCCGTATTGATGACTACATCTGGCTCATGGCCAAAAATGAGTTCACCAACCTCTTCTTTGTTTGTGATGTCTAAGGGCTCATATACATAGCCCTCCTTCAACTTGGTTCTGTTGGCTCCGCGCGATGTTGCTATAAGCTCCACCTCTGGATCTTGCGTGATGAGGTGAATGAGTTTTTGGCCCAATAATCCATTGGATCCGGTGACAAGAATCTTCATACTACCAACTCGACGGTTTAACTAGTGCCAGAATAAGATACACCAAGATGGGAGATCCAACGCCAAGCAGCGTTACTATGATCCAGCCCAATCGCATTCCAGAAACATCTAGTTCAAATCGATCTGCTAGCCAGGCGCACACGCCCAAAAGTTTAGGTTCGGTCATGAGTATTCGTTTTTATCCAGTCTGAAGAAGTTGTTCAATTGGGTGATTTGTTCCGGGATTCCCAAAACGAAGAGTTTTGAATGCGGAACCAATTTTGTATTGGCGTCGGGATTAATCACATAATCCCCCTCCGGCGTCTTGAATCCGATCACATTGCATCCAGTCACATTTCGAATCCCCAATTCAATGAGAGACTTCATTTGATATTGCTCCGGAATTTCATCCACGGCCACTTCTTCTAGATTGATGGCTGCACTTCCTTCCACAGAGATATGATCCAAAAATTCGACGACATCAGGAGTCACTACAAGCGAAGCCATATGAGCTCCACCCACTTTATCTGGCATGATCACGTTGTTGGCTCCAGCCGCCTTGAACTTTCGTTCGCTGTTTTCACTGGAGGCCCGGGCGATGACGGTCATACTGCGGTTGAGTTCACGAGCACTTAAAACAACAAATAGATTTTCGGCATCTGAAGGTAGCGTGGTGATTAAGGCACTGGCTCGCTCAACTCCAGCTTGTTCGAGCACACCGTCCTGGGTGCTATCTCCGCTGATGACCGGTATTCCTTCTTTCTTTAGTCGCTCTACGCGCTCTTCATCGCGCTCGATAACCAAGAACTCTTTTCCGTAAGCGCGCAGCTTCCGAATGGACTGTCGTCCGTTACGGCCATACCCGCAAACGATTACGTGATCCTTCAACTTATTCACTTTTTTACTGACTTGACGATCGATTAATGCTCTCCGAACCTCTCCATTCAGCAGGCTTTGACTCAACACCGTAACGGCAAAAGCAAATGTACCGAAACTGGTTATGATCAGGAATATCGTGAATATTCTACCATTTTGCGAAAGGGTCTGAACCTCAGCAAAACCAACTGTCGAAACCGTAATGATGGTCATGTAGAGGGCATCCACGAATGAAAACCCTTCAATCCACATAAATCCAACTACCCCAATGACTACTCCACCTATAAGGAAAGCCAGGGTAATACGAAGGCGATTATAAAAAGACTGAGTATTCAACAGGTTTGCTTAGAGATCGAACACGGAAACTTTCCGTTGTAAAAGATAATCTTTTGTTCGCATCATAAAAGCCAGAGTCAGGTACAAAATCAATGGGGAGCCCAAAGTGACGAATGAGGTGTAGATAAAAAATAGACGTACTAAGTCTGCGCGCACTCCCATGCGCTGGCCCAAACGGCTCGATACTTCGAAACCGTTTTTCTCAAAATATGAGCGTAGTCTTTCTATCATTTCTCTCTTCTTGTCCTATCAAGATACGACTTTCTCGTCGCATGCGTGTTCAACTTACTAAGCACCTCAATGTTCAACTTGCTCGGATTCACGAGCAAAAGACGGCCATTTGTTCGGCGAGCTTCTGTGCGGCGACTCTTGCCTTGTCAGCGTAATCCGGTCCTGATCCCGCGTAGAGAATACCTCTGGAACTATTGACCAATAAACCGATGTCTTCATTTGCACCATGGCGCACGACTTCTTCTAAGGACCCTCCCTGAGCACCGACTCCGGGGACCAACAGAAAATGATCTGGAATGATTTGACGGATTTCACTCAAGGATTCCGCTTGAGTTGCTCCCACGACAAACATCATCTGCTCCGGACTGGACCAAGACGCCGAGGTGTTCAATACCTGTTCAAAAATGGGTGTTTCTCCGACTTGTAGTTTCTGGAAATCAGAGGCACCGGAATTTGAAGTGAGCGCCAATACAATGGCCCATTTCCCTTCCTCGTCACTCAGAAATGGTTGAACAGAATCGGATCCCATATAGGGTGCAACAGTAATCGAATCAAAGCCCATTCGATTCAAGAAGGCCTCTGCGTACATCCTACTCGTATTACCTATATCACCTCTTTTGGCATCAGCGATGGTAAAGTGGTTCGGATAGTGTTTGTTCAAGTAGGCAATAGTGCGTTCCAAACTCTTCCATCCGTCGAGTCCCAAAGCTTCGTAGAACGCTGTATTGGGTTTATAGGCTACACAGAGGTCGTGTGTAGCATCAATGATGGCCTTATTGAATGCGAATACAGGATCGGCCTCTCGTTTAACCACCTCAGGCATCTTTTGCAGGTCTGGGTCAAGACCGACACATAGAAAGGTTCCCTTTTCTCGGATTTGATCCACAAGCTCTTTACGGGTCATACACTAGTTTCAGTTTCAGATCCTTCTTTCATTTTCTCGGCATTCTCCACCATTTGCAGCTCGTCACTAATCTTAGCTAGATCTCCATTCATTACATCACCCAAATTGTACAAGGTCAAGTTAATGCGATGGTCGGTGACACGGCCTTGTGGGAAGTTATAGGTCCGAATCTTAGCGGATCGGTCACCAGTACTCACCATGGTCTTGCGCTTGCTGGAGATTTCGTCCAAATGCTTTTGCAATTCTTGCTCGTAAATACGGCTCCGAAGGACCTTGAGGGCCTTATCGAAGTTTTTGATCTGAGATTTTTGGTCTTGACATTGCGCAACGATTCCCGTCGGAAGGTGTGTCAACCTTACCGCGGAATACGTGGTATTCACGGATTGACCACCAGGTCCAGAACTGCAATAGGTTTCCTTTTTGATATCATTCATGTCGACATCCACGTCAAACTCCTCAGCTTCTGGAAGTACGGCTACCGTGGCTGCACTGGTATGCACCCGGCCTTGGGTCTCCGTAGCTGGAACGCGTTGGACTCGATGAACACCCGACTCGTATTTGAACAAGCCATAGGCGTTATCTCCATTGATGTTGAAAATAATCTCCTTGTATCCTCCCGCGGTTCCTTCCGTGTAATCGACCAGTTCCGTTTTGAATCCCTCGTTTTCCGCATACCGCGTGTACATTCGGTACAAGTCTCCGGCAAATAAACTGGCTTCATCTCCTCCCGTTCCTGCACGAATCTCCATAACGGAATTCTTGGCATCCTCAGGATCCTTTGGTATCAAGAGAATTTTAATCTTCTCAGTCCAAGCTTCCTCTTGAGGCTCCAATTCATCAAGCTGCATCTTGGCCATTTCTTTGAGCTCAGGATCCGTTTCGTTGTGAAGAATCTCGCGCGCCTCTTCAATTCCCTCAATCAGAGCGCGATACTCTTTTCCGGCTCGTACAATGGGTTCAAGCTCTTTGTACTGCTTATTGAGTTCCACATAGCGCTTCATGTCGGATATGACCTCCGGATCACTGATCTGGGTAGCCAAGTCATTGTAGCGCCTGCTGATTCCTTCTATTTGCTCTAGTATTTGCATGAATTATCCTTGATATTCAAAGGTTCCGTGCGCACTTTGAATGGTCAATCGTTTCTCACCCTCTTCCACTCGACCGACAATTTTCGCAGGAACACCATGGCGCTCAGAAATCGAAATGATTCGCGCTGCTTCGGATTCAGGGACGTATAGCTCCATACGGTGTCCCATGTTGAAAACCTGGTACATCTCCTTCCAATCCGTTCCGCTTTGCTCTTGGATGAGCTGAAACAAAGGAGGCGTGTCGAAAAGGTTGTCTTTTACTATGTGGTGAGTATCTATAAAGTGAAGGATCTTGGTCTGTGCTCCCCCACTACAGTGCACCATACCGTGAATGTTCCCCCGGTTTGACTCCAAAATTTCTTTGATGATGGGGGCATAGGTTCGCGTTGGCGAAAGCACCAGTTTCCCAGCATCCAGTTCAACTCCTTCTACCTCGTCCGTTAGTTGCTTCTGCCCTGAATACACCAAGTCGTTTGGAACTTGAGGATCAAAACTCTCCGGATACTTCTCAGCCAAGTATTTTTCGAATACGTCGTGACGGGCTGATGTCAATCCATTGGAACCCATTCCGCCGTTGTATTCATCTTCGTAGTTGGCCTGACCGTAGCTTGCTAAACCGACAATAACGTCTCCAGGTCGAATGCGGTCATTACTGATCACGTCTGATCGACGCATACGACAGGTGACGGTTGAATCAACAATAATGGTCCGCACTAAATCACCAACATCAGCGGTTTCCCCGCCAGTACTGTAAATTCCAATTCCTTGTTCGCGAAGTTGAGCGAGCAACTCTTCAGTCCCTCCAATTAAGGCACTGATCACCTCACCGGGAATAAGGTTCTTGTTTCGACCAATCGTTGAACTCACCAGTATTTGATCAACCGCTCCAACGCATAAGAGATCGTCGATATTCATTACCAATGCATCCTGGGCAATACCCTTCCAGACACTCATATCTCCGGTCTCCTTCCAATACATGTAGGCTAGAGATGATTTAGTCCCAGCGCCGTCGGCATGCATCACCAAACAGTGATCTTCGCTTCCCGTCAAATGATCGGGAATGATCTTGCAGAAGGCCTTGGGAAAGAGCCCCTTGTCAATATCTTTGATGGCGTTATGCACATCTTCTTTAGAGGCGCTAACTCCTCGTTGATTGTATCTCTCTTGCTGACTCATAGACGTCAAATAAAAAAGCATCCCGACAACTCTGCCAGGACGCTTTTCACATAAATTCTTTTAATCTATTGGTTCTTCGGCACGTAGTTACGGCTCTTCACCTGGAAGTCCGTACGACGATTCAACTGACGAGCAATCTCATCCGCTTCATCACCATTGTCGCGTTGAAGTCTTCGGATAAAGGCTTCTGTTAAGCGATCTCCTGGCTCCAAATAATCCGGTCCTTCGTAAGACTCGTCAATAACAAATGGTTCTTTTTCACCCATACCCACCGCAATCAAGCGATCAGAGGCAATTCCGTTTTCAATCAAGTAATCCACACAAGACTGAGCACGACGTTGTGATAGTTGTTGGTTAGCAGGGTCCGATCCAATGTGGTCAGTATGTGAGCGAAGCTCGATTGTAATGTTCGGGTTGTCTTCCAGTACTTCGACCAAACCGTCCAAAGACTCCATCGCTTCTGGACGGAGCTCAGCACTGTTAAAGTCGTACTCAATTTTAGGAAGTACAATAGGCTTGCGAATCGGGTCGAGTTCTTTGTTCATGACCAAGGTGTGCAAGAAGCCATCAGTAGTCTCCTCAAATGCACTTAAGGGAATACCAACGGAAGTTACGCTACCCGACTTGGTCAAATAATCCTTAGCCTCAAAGTTTAGTGTGTAATTCACTCCTTCTGCCAATTGGTCGGCTCCGAAGAAATACGCTCCTGTTTCATCGGTGGTTGCCTCAAGTGCGGCTCCATCACTACCCACCAACTTCACTGTTACGCGATCCAAGGTACGACCCGTTTTGGTGTCGGTCACGACCCCTTGAAGGGCAAACAAAAGTGGCTTAAGACGTACTGCATAAATATCATCGCCTCCACGACCTCCGTCGCGATTCGACGTCATATAACCCACTTCCGGCTCATCTCCTTTGAAGATGATGGCAAAATCATCACTATTGGAATTGATCGGCGACTTCATGTTCTCAACTTCTCCGTAAGTTCCATCTGGATTAATCTTCGCACGGAAAATGTCCCAAGCCCCCATTCCCGGGTGGCCGTCCGAAGTGAAATACAAATAGTCTCCTTGAATAAAAGGATATCCTTCAAAGCCAACAGTGTTGATGGTTGATCCTAAATTCTCCGGTGTTCCCCAGGTACGACCTCGACGCTCGTAAGTCAACTTGTAAAGATCACGTCCTCCCTCGCCTCCGAGATCAGCAGCAATAATCATAGTCTCGTCATCGATCAAGAACGGGTGCCCAATTGAAGCCAGTGAATCGACATTCACGTTGACCAACTCAGGCTCTCCCCAAGTCTTCCCTTTTTTACGAGCCATGTAAATTCGACAACCCATAAATCCAGAATTCTTCTGGTTTTCACAACGAGTGAAGAACATCATATTTCCACGCTCGTTCACAGAAGCGAATCCTTCGTGTGCCTTAGTATTGATTTCAGGCGGTAAGGGAGCAGGAACGGACCATGTTGGTGCTTCATTCTCCGCACCACTACGACTGCGGCGACCACCGCGTTTTTTACGCTCTTCGTGGGTTTCATACAAGTCCATGAACCCTTGATCAGTCCATCCGTCAACATCTTTACCCGCACCGTCTTCGCGCTGTGAGGTGAAGATCATTGATGTTTGATCCTTATCTCCCCATGCTGGAGCAAAGTCATTCTCACGAGTATTGAAGTCACGCAGATTCTCAAGCTCGTAGCGTGAAGGAGTTTCAATCCACTCCAATGCTGCCTTACAACTTTCTACACCTTCCCGACCTCTAGGATCGGATGGTGCTTCTGCACGATAGTCTTCGTAGGCAACAATAGCCTCGTCGTATTCTCCTTGGGCCTTGAGCATATCGGCCAAATAGAGTTTAGCTTCTGGATTTGGATAGCGACGTTTAATCGCGCGATTATAGTAACCTTCGGCTTTGCGCCAGTCACCCATCATGCGATAGCATTCCGCCATGCGCCACGTAATTTCTTCTTTGATCTGACGATCTTTTTCCTTGGTTGAGGCCTTTTTATACAATTCAGCGGCTTGAGCGTAAAGTTGGGCTTCGTAAGCCTGGTCCGCCTGAATGGTGTATTTGGTTTGCGCAGAAATGCTCAGAGTTCCGACAAAGAAAAGGGCAATAAGTACCGATCCGAGTCTCTTCATGTTGTAGGTTGATGTTACGCTTTATAACGTGCTAAAATAAATAAACTTACCAAATAGCCATAAGAAAACCCGAGGCCATCGACCTCGGGTTCCCATAGTTTATGCAAATTTTGCGCTTATCGAGTGAAGAGCATCTCGCGATACTTTGGCAATGGCCAGAGCTCATCATCAATCAGCATCTCTAATTTATCAACCTCATAGCGGATGGTCTCAAAGAATGGCTTGACCGTTTCGTCGTAGGCAATGGCTAAATCACGAGCATCCTCTATGACATTTGCTTTGCGTCGCGCATCGACCATCGCATCGACGTTGGACTTAATTTTTGAGACTCGGCTTGAGATCTCGGTAATCATGTCCAATTGCTCTTTCGCTGCGCTCTCATAGGCCGCCTTTGGCAATACATCCTTCAATCCACGGACGTTGTCGATCAAAGTATTCTGGTAGCGAATGGCCGTAGGAATAACGTGGTTCTTGGCTAAGTCTCCAAGCACACGTGATTCGATTTGAATAGCCATTTGGTATTGTTCCAACATCACTTCGTGACGAGCGTGGATTTCTTTTTCGTTTAGTACTCCAAGTGATTTGAATAAGTCCGATGACTTTTTGCTCACGTAGTTATCCAAGGCTTTCGGAGTAGTTTTAATGTTCTCCAATCCAAGCTTCTTTGCGTGATCTTCCCATTCCTTGCTGTACCCATCTCCTTCGAAACGGATGGACTTTGAAGCCTTGATGTAATCGCGAAGTACATTAAAGATAGCTCCATCTTTTTTCAACCCCTTAGCGATCAAAGCATCAACGTCCTTTTTGAACTTCTGGAGCTGAGCCGCCATAATAGAGTTCATCACCGTCATTGGCAAAGAACAGTTGGCACTTGAACCTACAGCACGGAATTCAAACTTATTACCCGTGAAGGCAAAAGGTGATGTACGGTTACGATCCGTGTTGTCCAACAAGACATCAGGAATTTTACCGACGACGTTTAATTTGAGATCGGAGCGTTCCTCAGGAGAAAGCGCTCCCTCTTTTACCGCTTCTAGCTTATCCAAGGTAGCGGTCAATTGTGATCCAATGAAGACCGAAATAATCGCAGGAGGAGCTTCGTTGGCACCCAAACGGTGATCGTTGGATGCCGTCGCGATGCTCGCTCTAAGTAGTCCTGCATGTTCGTGAACCGCCGCGATGGTGTTCACGAAAAAAGTCAAGAATTGAAGGTTACTCTTCGGGTTTTTACCCGGTTTCAATAGGTTAACTCCCGTGTTCGTGCTCAAAGACCAGTTGTTGTGCTTTCCAGAACCGTTCAAGCCGGCAAAAGGCTTTTCATGGGTCAAGCAACGGAAGTGATGACGACGTGCGACTTTATCGAGCAAATCCATCAACAAAGAGTTGTGATCTACTGCCAAATTCGCTTCTTCAAAGATGGGTGCTACCTCAAATTGATTCGGGGCTACTTCGTTGTGACGCGTTGTCACTGGAATACCCAAGCGCATGGACTCTTGCTCGAATTCTTTCATGAAGGCCATGGCTCGAGCAGGGATTGAGCCAAAGTAGTGATCATCCAACTGTTGCCCTTTCGCAGGTGCATGACCGAAAAGAGTACGGCTCGTCAAAACGAGGTCAGGGCGAACATTGAACAAAGCTTCGTCCACCAAGAAATACTCTTGCTCCCATCCCAAGGTCGCATTTACCTTGGTCACATTCTTGTCGAAGTACTTACAAACGGCTGTAGCCGCCTCATCAACAGCGTTCAATGCACGGAGAA
The DNA here is from genome assembly GCA_017798125.1 of Cryomorphaceae bacterium. Taxonomy (NCBI): domain Bacteria; kingdom Pseudomonadati; phylum Bacteroidota; class Flavobacteriia; order Flavobacteriales; family Cryomorphaceae; species Cryomorphaceae bacterium. Next base: position 1,573,984 of record CP059070.1, on the reverse strand, counting down.
GAGGAGTTTTATTGTCCAAGGCCTCTCCCGTGTAGGAGACAAAAATGGTTGGAACGCAGAGTGTGTTATCGATGATAAAGGCTGGTGATGTAGGATCCCAAGCTGTATATCCTCGAGCTTCAAAGGTGTTTCGAATTCCCCCGCTCGGGAAGCTCGATGCATCTGGCTCTTGCTGAACCAGTAAGTCGCCATCAAAACGCTCAATAGCACGACCATCACTCAAGGGTGTGAAGAAGGCATCGTGCTTTTCAGCAGTTGCTCCTGTAAGAGGTTGGAACCAGTGCGTGTAGTGGGTTGCCCCTTTGCTAATCGCCCAGTCTTTCATAGCGCTAGCAACCTGATTGGCTATCTCGCGGTCGATCTTCTTACCGGCGACAATGGCTTCCATGACGCTTTTATAAGCTTCTTCAGGAAGATACTCCATCATGGCTCCGGTGTGGAAGACCATTTCCCCGTATAGGTCAGACATTTTGGAGTTGACTTCGAAGCCTTTGATGGGCTCCCGCTCCATGGTTTGCTTAAGTGCTTGAAAACGAATGTTGGACGACATATGGCGATTTCTTTAAATGATGCGGCAAAGATAATTCACGACATCGTCAAAAAAGAATCGTTTTACGTCTTTTTTATCAACAAACTATTAAAAACAGGGGGTACTGTGGTCTAAAGTTATTTTTCAGACCATATTTGGTCGATTTTTAGGGGGTGAAAAGCAAAATCACATAAAAAATATACACAAGGAGTAGAATGACCCCCTGCCATCTGTAAAGCTGGCGCTTGGCGTTCAAGTATAAAAATGGCGCGAGGAGAAGGGCCACACCCAGCATCCACCAAACATCCACTGCTAAAAGATGGGGGTCCGACACCTCTATGGGGGTAATCAATGCCGTAATTCCCAGCACGGCAAGAATATTGAAGATATTGGAGCCAATGAGGTTTCCAATGGAAATACTCTGCTCCTTCTTGAAGGCCGCGACGAGGGAGGCCGCGAGTTCAGGAACACTGGTTCCGACGGAAACCATGGAGACCGAAATCACGCGTTCACTTATTTCCCAGCGTCGGGCAAGGGTAATTGCTCCGTCAATGAGCCATTCTGAACCATAGAAGAGTGCCGCTGCTCCCGCAAGCAAGTACAAGGCAGTGCGACCGGGAGAATCCGGAATATCTTCTTCATCCTCTTCTGTTGTGTCGTGGATCTTGCGGGCGGCATCGCGCCGTGAGGCGCTGATCAAGAACACATTGAACGAAATTAAGAGCACCACAAAGAGAACTCCGTCCCAAAATCCCAAGCGGTAGTTAATGCTCACCAGGCCTAGAAATAGTGCAGTGGACAAGATCATCATAGGCCAGTCAAAACGCAGGCTGTTTCTGGAGATCGATAGTCCAAAAATTCCCGCGGTTAAACCCAGGACTAAACCTAAGTTCGCAATATTGGATCCAATGACGTTTCCGAAGGTAATGTCGGTATGCCCTTGAAAGGCCGCATTGAGACTAACGAGAAGTTCGGGACATGATGTTGCGAAGGACACTACGGTCATTCCGATGACCAAAGTACTTACCCTCAGACGTACCGCCAGGGAAACAGCCCCACGTACTAGTAGATCCCCACCTAGGGTCAATAGCGCCAATCCTGCAAGAAGAAAGAGCAGTGGCATTTAGGATTTAGATTCGGGTGGTTCCGGCGCGTCATTTCTGGAAGAAGCCTCATCGTTTTGGGAAGCATCTCCTTCATCTGAATTGGACGCAGGCTTCTGAGCTCGGGGTGACGTACGGGAAATAGCGCCCTCAATATCTCGAGTCTGCTGACGGATCCGTTCTTCTACTTGACGACCGAGGTTTGTGGAGTCGCCAGTGGCATCCTTAATCTCTCGCTGAATATCATTGGTTGCATTTCGAATCTCACGCATACCCTTTCCCAAAGCACGGGCTACCTCTGGAATTCGCTTAGCGCCAAAGAGCAGGATGAACACCATGAGGATGATGAAGATTTCTCCACCACCGAAATTAAAGATCAGGAAAACGGCTCCGAGCATGGGTCAAAGATACAAATTGAAGGGGCTCAGCGAACAAACAAAAAGCCGCTCCGAAAGGATCGAAGCGGCTTCTTAAAAAATCTTGTGAACGCTTTACGACTTCATCTTCTTGGCAATGGTATCGACCATTACTGGTGTAGCAATACACACTGAAGAGTATGTTCCGACAATGACACCCACCACCAAGGCGAACATGAATCCACGGATGGTTTCTCCTCCAAAGAAGAAGATAACCAAGAGTACGAATAACGTCGTCAAAGACGTGTTCACCGTACGGCTCAGTGTGCTGTTCAAAGCTTGGTTCACGTTGTCGTCAAAGTCGCGCTTTGGATGCAAGTTCAAGTACTCACGAATACGGTCGAATACGACCACCGTATCGTTCAAGGAGTAACCAATCACGGTCAACAAGGCAGCAATGAACGCTTGATCGATCTCCAAGCTGAACGGCACAAAACCATACAGGATAGAGAACAAAGACAATACGATCAAAACATCGTGGAAGACCGCAGCAACCGCTCCAAGCGAGAACTGCCAGCGGCGGAAACGAATCAAGATGTACAAGAAGATCACAACGAGCGAGAAGAGGATACTCCAAACCGCTGAGGTGCGAATGTCATCCGCAATGGTTGGTCCTACTTGTGAACTCGACATCAACCCGAATTCCTTGTCGTTAGAGTCGTTGAAGAACTGATCACGGGTGATCTCTCCTTGGAAATATGATTGAACACCCGTCCAAAGCTTGGCCTCGATGTCTTGATCAACCTCTACTCCTTTATCGTCGATACGGTACTTGGTTGTGATGCGCACCTGATTGCTTCCACCAAAGGTCTTTACCTCCGGACGCACAGCAGGTCCATCTTCTACAACGAAGGCTTGACTCAAGCTTTCCGTAATTTCAGAAGTGTTTACTGGTTGATCAAAACGAACCTGGTAGGTACGACCTCCAGAGAAGTCAACCCCTTGGTTCAATCCGCGCGTAAAGAGCGATACCAATCCAAGCACAATAACAACGCCACTAATGATGTAGTACATGCGTCGCTTCTGCAAGAATGGAATAGTCAAACCTTTGAATGCTCCTTCCGTCATCTTGGTCGAGAACTTGATGTCTCGTTTTTGTGACAAGAGGCGCTCGTAGATCAAGCGCGTCAAGAAGATCGCAGAGAAGAGTGAAGTTAAAATACCGATGATCAAGGTAGAAGCGAATCCACGAATAGGTCCCGTTCCGAATACGAATAGGATAATACCCGTCAACAAGGTCGTCACGTTTGCATCGATAATCGAGCTAAAGGCATTCTTGTATCCGTCGTTAATGGCCAATCGCAAACCTTTACCGGCCGTCATTTCTTCACGAATACGTTCGTAAATAAGAACGTTCGCATCTACCGCCATACCAATGGTCAATACGATACCCGCAATACCTGGAAGGGTAAGAACCGCTTGTACAGAAGCAAGAACTCCGAAGATGAAGAACATGTTGGCGATCAAAGCCAAGTTCGACACCAATCCAGCAGTGCTGTAATAGAAGATCATGTAGATCAACACTACACCCAAGGCAATCAAGAAAGAAACCAAACCAGCGCTGATCGCCTCCTTACCCAAGGATGGTCCTACAACGTCCGCCTGAATGATTCGTGCTGGAGCTGGCAGTTTACCCGCCTTTAGGATGTTCGCCAAATCCTTCGCTTCCTTCACTGAGAAAGAACCCGCGATTTGAGTCGATCCATTTTTAATTTCTTCGTTTACGTTTGGATAGCTGTATACGTAGTCATCGAGAACAACAGCTACTGAACGACCAACGTTATCTCCGGTCATTCGTGCCCAGATGTTGGCTCCTTGGTTGTTCATGCTCATCGATACTGATGGGCGACCCAATTCGTCGTAGTCCTGACGAGCGTCGATGATCGCATCACCTTGCAAGTACGCTTCGTTGTCGCGACTTCCCGCAATGGCCAAAAGGCGCATAAAGTTCTCATCGGAGTTGCTCTCCGTCTTCGCTTCCCAAAGGAATTTTGCGTAGCGCATTTCCGCTGGAAGTAGATCACGAACCTGCTTGAGGTTCAAGTAGTCAATCACCTTAGCCGTGTCCTTAATGGCCACGAATCCGATTACTGGACCCGTTCCAGCTTGGTTGGTTTCGAAGTTGTAGTTCGGCAGGAGAATGTCAAACAGTGGGTTGAAGGCCGCATTCGGATCCAAAGTAGAGTCCGCTGCAGTCTCACCAGCATCTGCTAAACCTAGAGAGTCTATAGAATCCTCTACGACTTCTACCGTATCTTCTTCGATTCCAAAAGAATCCAAATTCAAGGCGTCATCTGTCGCCTCAACTTCAGACTCGCTTTCAGTCTCCACTACTTCTGCAGCCGTTGGACGCTCCACGATATCCTTCAAACGCTCATTCGCAGCGTTCAAGAATGGAATCATGTCTTGGTTTTCATAGGTCTCGTAGAAACCGAGTTCCGCAGTGGACTGTAGGAGTCGTTTCACACGCTCGGGCTCCTTAACTCCTGGAAGCTCTACCAAAATTCGGCCAGTTCCTTCCAAACGCTGAATGTTTGGCTGGGCTACACCGAACTTATCGATACGAGCGCGCAATACAGTAAAGGCACGCTCAATGGCTCCTTCCGCTTCAGAACGCAAAACTCGTACAACTTCTTCGTCTGAACTGTCGAAGTTTACTTTGTCCTTAAGATCACGGTTTCCAAAGATTGTTGGATCAGCCAAACGGATATCGCTGCTCTGCTCTGTGCGGATACGCTGAAACTCTTGAAAGAAGAGTGTGATGTAGTCATCTTGACTATCGCGCTGGCGCTCATTGGCCGCATCAATGGCTTGATTGAAGATAGGATCTTTGGAGTTGTTCGAGAGCGAACGAAGAATGTCATTGACTGAAACTTCGAGGATAACGTTCATCCCCCCTTTCAAGTCAAGGCCCAAGTTGAGCTCACGTGACTTTACCTCATTGTAGGTATACTCCCGGACCAAAAGGTCAAAGACCGGTTGCGGCCCCATGGAGTCGATGTAGCTCTGATACAAGGCGGGATCACCATTCGCGTACTCTTCCGCATCTTTTTCTACACTTCTTACGATCCATGTAAAACTCAGCTGGTACAAGCAGATGAGGGCAAAGAGAATCGCAAACAAGCGGATGGCTCCTTTGTTTTGCATTTGAATTAGATAATGTTAACCTGAATTAAATCGGCCGCAAATATAGAGGAATGGTACCATATTAACAACCAACCTGGACCCGTCCCTGTTACGTATATTTGTATACCGTTGACTCCTTTGTAATGAAACGACTTATCACAATTCTTTTTATCGCCGCTGCGCACTTCAGTCAAGGACAGCAAGTGGCCTTTCAATTCCAGGACACCGTTGGTGTTTTTGAGGGTACTGACTCCCTGAACATGGCCTGGGCCGGGGGCATGAACTCGACCCACTGGTCACACATCCAGCTCAATTACGACGGTCGCATGGACCTCATTGTATTTGACAAAGCTGGAAGGCGTTGGCTACCTTTCGAAAATATAGACGTGGAGGGGCAATTGACCTACCGTTACGCCCCACAGTACATTTCGAGTTTTCCGGTGATTCGAAATTGGGCGGTCTTCAGAGATTACAACAACGACGGACGAATGGATTTGTGGTGCCATACCAATGCCGGTATTGCAGTCTACAGAAACGACGGAAACCCCACGGATGGTCTCCAATTCACGTACGCCCTCAACACGCCTCAACTTTTCACGGATTATGGAACAGGAATCCCCGTGAACCTCTATGTCGCCTCGACGGATATTCCGGGAATTGACGACATTGACGGGGATGGGGATTTAGACGTGGTGACCTTCTCTATTCTAGGCACATCGGTCGAATACCATACGTGCATGTCGCAAGAATTGTACGGCCACAGTGACTCGTTAGTTTACGAACTCGGTGATGACTGCTGGGGAAAATTCAAAGAGAGCTTCTCCAACAACGATATTTACCTAGACACCTGCGATAGCGACTTGACGAGTGGCGCAAATCGCCCACGCCATGCGGGGAGCTCCATTGCCATTCGCGATCTGAACGGAAACGGTAATATGGACTGTGTACTGGGTGACATTACCTTCAACAATGGTAACATGCTCACGAATACCGGGACTCCGGATGACGCCTTTATGAGCGCTCAAGACCCTCTTTTCCCGTCCAATGACGTTCCGGTAAATATTGAGCTCTTTCCAGGATTTCATTGGGTTGATGTAGACCGCGACGGCGACCGCGATATGATTGTATCCCCCAACATCGATGGAGGAGCGGAGAATTTACACAGCACCTTATTCTACGATAATATTGGAACGGAGAGCAATCCGGATTTCTCCTATCAGCAAGATGATTTCTTCCAAGATCGCATGGTGGAAGTTGGAGAAGGGGCCTTCCCTAGATTGGTCGATTTGAACGGAGATAATCTATTGGACTTGGCCATTGGGAATTACGGGACCATGAACAACGGGACCATCTCGGAGCCACGAATGGCGCTTTACCTCAACACGGGAACAGCAACGCGTCCGCAATTCACCCTTCAGAGTGAAGATTTTGGAGGCCTCTCTTCTCTGCCCTTCCCTGTAGGACTTATTCCGTCCTTCGGAGATTTGGATAATGATGGTGATCTAGATATGATCCTCGGTGATGGGAATGGAAACGTTCACTACTTCACCAATACAGCAGGGTCCGGCAACTTGGCCAATTTTGTACTGACCACGGCCAATTTGGACGGCATCGATGTAGGAAACATGGCCGCGCCGGAATTGGCGGATTTGGATCGAGATGGAGATTTGGATCTGATGATCGGACACTCCATCGGGCGAATTCACTACTACGAGAATACCGGTTCAGCGAGCAGTTTTCAGTTCACCCATGTCACGGATTCCTTGGGAAGTATTGATATGAGCACGCTGTGGTATTTCTTGGGATACGCCTTCCCAAATGCGGTGGATCGCAATGGCACCTGGGAGCTTTACGTGGGCGGAGCGCCAGGCAATGTTTCGCGCTACAACAATATTGACAACAATCTGAACGGAGTTTTCACGGAAGCGGATACCGCGTTGATTGGACTGTATCGACCAGGACGCCCTTCGCCAGCTGTAGCCGACCTAAACGCCGATGGACGATTGGATGTGATCCTGGGGAATTACTCAGGGGGTGTTCAATACTACGCCGGCATCAATCCACAAGACATCAGCACACCTGAGCTACCTGAGCAAGCGCAGTGGACCTTGTTCCCCAACCCGGCTTCTGAGCGCCTTCAAATTGGCGGATTGTCTGATGATACACCTGCGGACTTAACCATCTACGATCTGCACGGTCGACAAGTTCTATCGGGCAACTATCGTGGAACCATGGACATCAGCGGATTATCTGGTGGTTACTACCTTGTTCAGGTGCTTCAAGGAGATCGTTTGGAGGTGCATCGTCTCTTGATCCAACGATGAACCAACGGTCGATCGTTTTCTTTGATGGGTACTGCAATTTGTGCAGTCATTCCGTCCAATTTATTCTGCCTCGTGATCCAGAGGGGTATTTTCGAATAGCCCCCCTTGACGGCTCAACCGCAAAGGAAAAAATAGCGAGACACCCCCTACCTCATCGGCCCGATAGTTTGCTGCTATGGGAGGAAGGACAATGGTGGGTTAAATCTTCAGCCGCTCTTCGTATTGCGCGAAGAATAAAAGGCTGGAACTGGGCTTGGATCTTTCGTTTTGTACCACCCTTTATCCGAGACGCCATATACGACCTCATCGCCCGAAATCGATTCAGAATTTGGGGGAAAAGAGAAACGTGCTACTTGCCTCGTCCCGAATGGCAGCAACGCTTCTTGCCCTAAGGGCCAAAAAAAAAGCCCCAAGGGCTTACCTCGGGGCTTTTGCATCGTGCCGTAGGCACAAAAATTAGATATCCATATCGTCGAGGACCTTCATTACACCGCGAACGGCGGTAGCTGATTCCTCAAGCAATGCGCGCTCATCAGCGTTCAGATGTAGCTCGATGATGCGCTCGATTCCGTTCTTTCCGAGAATGACCGGCACTCCAAGGTAGATGCCGTCCATACCGTACTCACCGTTCAAGAGGGTACATACGGGGAATACACGACGCTGATCGCGGACAATGGCCTCGACCATCTGCGCAGCGGCAGCTCCTGGAGCGTACCAAGCAGAAGTTCCTAGTAATTTCACGATTTCTCCTCCACCTACTTTGGTGCGGTCTACAATCGCGTTCAATTTATCTTCATCGATCAGTTCCGTTACTGGGATACCTCCAACCGTGGTGTAGCGTGGAAGAGGAACCATGGTGTCGCCATGACCACCCATCAAAACGGCTTGAATGTCTTTCGGAGATACGTTGAGCTCAAGAGCCAAGAAGCTGCGGTAGCGAGCGGTATCCAGAATACCCGCCATACCAAATACCTTGCTGCTGTCCACTTTTGCGGTCAAGTACGCCTGGTAGGTCATAACGTCCAATGGGTTAGAAACCACGACGATCTTCGCATCTGGAGAGTACTTGATCACGTTTTCGGTTACCGATTTCACGATACCGGCGTTGGTCGCGATCAAATCGTCGCGGCTCATACCCGGTTTACGCGGCAATCCAGAAGTAATTACAACTACTTCAGAACCTGCAGTTTTTTCGTAGTCGTTTGTGGAACCAATCGTACGTGAATCGTACAAGTTGATAGGAGAAGTTTCCCACATATCAAGAGCCTTCCCTTCGGCAAAACCTTCCTTGATATCGACCAAGATGATCTCGTTGGCAATTTCCTTGTGAGCGAGTACGTCAGCGCAGGTAGCTCCTACGTTTCCGGCACCTACAACGGTAACTTTCATGATGTAGTGATTTTTCGTTACGAATTTTACTGCGAGCAAAGTTATGAAACGTTTGGGGCTGGACACCAACGAAAAAGGCTTTTCTCTCGTCTATTTTGGTACTTTTGAACGGGCCCTGCGGGCCGATGAAGAACCTAAGCATGAAAAGAGCACTTGTCGCGTTGATCATTCTCCTAAACCTGGGAATGGCACAAGCACAAATTTGGGCTGGATTGGACCAGGTCATTTGTGGATCTGATTCCGTTACCCTGGGCGCCCAGGTCGACTATGTTCAAGGAACGGCCTTGACCATGACCGATGATGTATACTCCCAAGTCATCCCCTTGGGGTTCAGCTTCCTCTATTTTGGCAACTCCTACGACAAGATTCTCTTCAGTTCAAACAACTACATCACTTTTGACACCACCAGCGCCGGCGGCTTTTCCAATTGGAGTATCACTGGACCAATGGGGACTCTGGGGAACACACCTGCAAATTCCATTTTGGGTCCTTGGCAAGACATCAATCCTGGCATTACCGGACCGGGCGTAAATGGGGTACTCTACGGCACCTATGGACCTCCGGGACAGCGGGTATTTGTAGCGGCCTTTTGCGAAGTCCCTATGTTCAGCTGTACCTCTCTATTGTTTAGCTCCCAAATCAAACTGTTCGAAGTGGATAACCACATCGAAATGCACATCCAGAGTAAGCCGCTCTGCACCACTTGGAACAATGGCCAGGCCATTCAAGGGCTTTCGAATTCCGATTTATCCACGACCGTTGTTGTTCCCGGGCGCGATGCAGGACCGGCGACTGCACCGTTGACTTGGAATGCCAACCAAGATGGGATGTCCTTTTTCCCCGTTGGAAATTCCTATATCGATTTTGCCATTCCCTTTTCTCCGACCATCTTTAGTTCCACTCCCCCTGTAGTGACGTGGTTCGATTCAACAAACACCATTGTTGGCGTCGGTGATACCATTCAGGTTCTTCCTCCGGGGAACATGACCTACCATGCTTCTGCTTTCATTTGCGGGGCTCAACAGACCATCACCGATACCGTGGCTATTCAATTTTCTGGCCTCAACCCTACTTGGGATATCGATAGTGTCATTTGTCGGGGAGACAGCACTGGAAACATCACTTCACTGACCACAGGGAATGCTGCACCCCTGACTTATCAATGGTCCAATGGTTCTTCAAATCCCGATCAATTGGGCGTTCCCGCCGGAACATATTATGTGACGATTACCGATCAGGTCGGTTGTTTTGTGACCGATACCGTTGATGTTTTTGAAGCGGATAGCCTTCTGTTTAACCCCATTGTAGAGAATGATCGATGCAATAATTCTGTGGGTCGCATCATTCCAAACATCACCGGTGGAGTACCGCCCTACACCCTAATGTGGAACGTAGGTAGTACCGCCGACACCTTGTCTAATCTGCCCGCAGGCCAATACGACCTTACCTGCATCGATAGCTTGGGCTGCATGCGTACTATGGATTTTATAGTGGGAAATGACGACTTTACCGTGGTTGTGGATTCTCTTTTAGCACTGCCTGAGGCGTGTGACCAAGCCGATGGATACATCGAGGTGAGCGCATCTGGAGGAACGCCGCCATACAGCTACTTGTGGAGCAATGGCCTAACCGGGGCAACTCAAAGTGCCCTTACCACCGGAACATATGGCCTTACGGTAGAAGACGTCAATGGCTGCTCCACTACCAATCAATATTTTATCCCCTTCCACGCGGCACCCATCCCCGGATTCATAGGACCTGATTCGGTCGAAACCTCATCGCCTACGGCAACCTTCTACGACACCACCGATGCTGTAGCTTCTTGGTTCTGGCAGTTTGGTGACGGAGGATCAGGCATTGACAGTGTGGTGACCCACGTGTACCAACAGGAGGGCGAGTATATCGTAACGCTCACGGTAACCGATAGCCTCGGATGTCAAGGAATTGCGACCAAAACAACCTTTGTGGTGGAGGAATTTTTCTACTATGTACCCAATGCCTTCACGCCGAACGAGGATGGAACCAACGACGATTTCTTCCCTGTGGTGGTCGGCGCTGACCCGAACACCTACGTCTTTCAGATCTACACGCGGGCCGGTCAAAAAATATTCGAATCCACGACCCTCAACGAAGGCTGGAATGGAGCTGTAGATAATGCCGGAGATTTGAAAAAACAAGACCTCTATACCTGGAGGTTGTACTTCCGAACTTTTAGCGGTCGAGAAATTGTGGAACGCGGAACTGTGACGATGATTCGATAATAAAGGAAGCCACGGGCCTCCAAACAATCAGACCTACCCAATCAAAAAACCCCGCCTTGATCAAGCGGGGTTTTTCATTAATACCTTGAGATGTTTAAGCATCAATATTTGCGTATTTCGCATTCTTCTCAATGAATTCTCGACGTGGGGGAACATCATCTCCCATGAGCATCGAGAATACTCGATCCGCTTCTGCAGCGCTGTCAATGGAAACTTGACGCAAGGTTCGGCCATCAGGACGCATTGTCGTTTCCCAAAGCTGCTCTGCGTTCATCTCCCCAAGACCTTTGTATCGCTGAACGTTCACACCTTTCTTCTCCTCTCCGCCCATCTCGAGCATCAAGCGATCCCGCATGTCGTCGTTCCACGCATACTGCTCCTTGCCGCCTTTTTTCACTAAATAAAGCGGTGGCGTGGCGATGTAGATATACCCCGCTTCGACCAATTCCTTCATATAGCGGAAGAAGAAAGTCAATATCAAAGTTGAGATGTGACTACCATCGACATCCGCATCACACATGATGATAATCTTGTGGTAGCGCAATTTTTCGGTGTTTAAGGCACGCTCATCCTCTTCAGTACCCACGGAGACCCCGAGTGCCGTAAAGATGTTCTTAATCTCCTCATTCTCGAAAACGCGGTGATGCATGGCCTTCTCCACATTCAAGATTTTTCCTCGAAGCGGCAAAATAGCCTGGAACTTACGGTCCCGGCCTTGCTTCGCCGTCCCCCCTGCAGAATCTCCCTCGACGAGGAAGATCTCGCATGCTTCTGGGTCTTTGTCCGAACAATCGGACAGTTTTCCTGGAAGCCCAGTTCCGGTGAGTACGTTTTTACGTTGAACCATTTCACGCGCTTTGCGCGCTGCATGGCGTGCACGAGCTGCGAGAATCACCTTTTGAATGATCATCTTCGCCGCCTTAGGATGCTCTTCGAGGTAGTTGCTCAGCATCTCCCCTACGAGCTGATCCACGGCACCACTCACTTCAGAGTTTCCAAGTTTGGTTTTGGTCTGACCTTCAAACTGAGGCTCCATGACCTTTACGGAAACAACTGCGGTCAATCCTTCGCGGAAGTCATCTCCGCTCACCTCAACCTTTTCTTTTTCAAGCATACCACTCTCCTCAGCATACTTCTTCAAGGTACGCGTCAAGGCACGACGGAATCCCGCTAGGTGCGTTCCTCCCTCGTGGGTGTTGATGTTGTTGACGTAGCTGTGAATGTTCTCGTTAAAAGTGGTGTTGTAGTGCATGGCGACTTCCACGGGAATATCATTCCGTTCTCCCTCCATGTACATCACATCCTCGAGCAGTTTTTCGCGGCTCTCGTCCAAGAACGCCACAAATTCACGCAATCCTCCTTCGCTGAAAAACGAATCGCTTACAAAGCTTCCGTCTTCCTCGGTTCTGCGCTCATCCGTGATAATCAAGGTAATGCCCTTGTTCAAGAAGGCGAGTTCGCGCATACGCGCACTCAAAATATCGTAGCGGTACTCCGTCTCAGAGAAGATTTCGTGATCCGGCTTAAAGTGAACAATAGTTCCACGGTAATCGGTTGTGCCTGTCTCTTTAACAGGAGCTTGAGGAATTCCTCGTTGGTAGTGCTGCTCGTATACCTTTCCATTCTTGTGCACTGTAGCATGCAAGTCCGTAGAAAGTGCATTCACACAACTAACCCCTACCCCGTGAAGACCACCGGATACTTTGTAGCTGTCCTTGTCGAACTTACCACCGGCGTGAAGTACCGTCATAACGACTTCCAACGCCGATCGCTTTTCCTTCGGGTGGATGTCCACCGGAATTCCACGACCATTATCTTTTACTGAAATCGAATTGTCTTCGTGAATAGTGACGTTGATGGTGTCACAGTGGCCAGCTAGGGCCTCATCGATGGAGTTGTCGACAACTTCGTATACCAAGTGGTGCAATCCCTTCTGCCCCACATCTCCAATGTACATTGCGGGCCGCTTTCGTACGGCCTCCAAACCCTCCAGGATCTGAATACTCCCCGCTTCGTACTCTTTCTGCTTAATTTCCTCACTCATATAAAGAACGCTAAGGTTTCGTTAGGTCTTAATCTTAGGTTAACAAAGATACTAAATTCCTACCCTAAAACCGAGCTGAAACCCGCATAAACACTGAGTTTTTCAACAATTTTTGGTCAGTTATTAACAGTCTGTGGTTTTTGGCCCTTACGGGCCGATAACAAAGGCCGCGCCTCCTTTAAAAACGATAGGTAAATCCGCCCAGAACATTGAATCTTTGGGCCGGATAATCCAACCACAATTCGTACTGTGAAGCAGTGAGGTTGTTGAAGCGTAAGAAGGCCGACAAGAGCTCACTATAGCGGTATTCCACACCTAGATTTACGTCGACATAGGCGGGGAGAACCTCACGGTTGTTCGGAATACCGACCAAGCTCTCGGGTAAAACCTGTCGCTCACCTACTAAAAACGCCTCGAGATCGAAGTAAATCTTGTCCCCGACCTGATACTTACCCAATGCGGTTAAGCGCAGAGAAGGCAAATTCCAGGCCGCTGCGAATTCCTCCGTGGAGTAGCTGTTGAACTCTCCTCGCAAACCAGCAGTGAATTTATCTCCAGTCTGATAAAAGACTTCTCCCATCAATCCGAATACAGAAAGATCGTCGTACACGATTTTGAACTTATTGGTGTCCAAATCTCCAGCTGCTGGCTGGAAGGGGTTGTTGTAGAACAAGACGAAGTCCGTATAGCTGGAAAACTGCGCCTTGACATTAAAGCTGGCCTGGGAGCTAAGTGCTCCTTTCAAACCCGCGAACATCCGACCGTTTTGAATCGTCACTTCGGGTTGAAAATTGGGCGCCAACCACGGGTTCTGATCCACCAAGCTGCGATAGGTATTGGGCATAACGCGGCCATCCCATCCCGCATAAGCGATCAGGATATCGTCCACGATACCGTAGGTCAAATCAATTTGTGGGAAGAAATTCACTCGTGTTGATTCCGCGGTCAAATCGCTGATCAAATAGGCGTGAATACCCAGTGTGAAGTGAAGGTCACCGTACTGGCTCTCGACGCGTGGACGCAATCCAAAAATGAAGTAGTCTTGAGCCAAGGTATCAAACGCAGTATTGATGTATTGGACATCCATGTCAACGCGCAAGAGCTCTTCATTGATGGGCGTGCTGACCTCACCGAGGAATTGCAAATAGTTCTCAGCACCCTCGTCTCCATCAAAGAATCGATGATACTTAATCTGCACCCCGTCAAAAACCACATCGTCGCGGTCCTTGGAGCTCAATAGCTCGAATTCTGCGCCAATGGTATGGAAGTCCTGGCGGATGCTGTCTTTCGCCACATCGGTCACCGCATTTCCGTAGTAGTGGATTCGATTGTGATCGTAATAAAGCCTCCCTCCGAGATTGAAACCGCTGTAATAGCGATGTCCGAAGGCTCCAACGCTGTTCTGTGCAAAGCCATTGAAGGCTAGATCATTAATTCCCCCTTGACTGCTCAGGTGTCGGACGTATACACCTCCTGACCAATTTCGGTTTCTACGGCTCGAATGACTGTAGTACAAATACGGCGTGGTGTAATTCCCGAAGCCGAGTTCCAGGTAGTTCTTGTACAGCTTATCGAGCTTGGAGCGACTGATTCGTGCCGGTCTGATGGGCTCGGGCGTGAATCGCGTTTGATACTCCAAGGGACGAATACTGTAATTCAGCGCCAGCGGCTCTGCTGCCGTATCGACCAGTGTGGGGAAGTACTGAAGTTTGACCGCATCCGATAAGGTTGGATCATACTCCTTGACGACCGTAATTTCTTCGGTTCCCAGGTCTCCGGGCTGGGCCATCGCGCCGTAGGCGCACATTACAAATACGGAGAGGAAAAGGATCTTCTTCATCTTATTCTTCATTTTCCTGTTCGTCCATTTCTTCCGGCATCTCGATCTGCAGGGTGTCGATCTCAATGCGCTGCTTCTCTTCTACCTTTTGCTCTTCTGAGCGGGCAATGGCCTCTTTCCATCGGCGGGCCTCGGCCAAAATCTCCTCGTTATTGCTCCGCTGGAGAATTTGGTCCAAGGTGAAGTTCGCCTGATACAAGTCTTCGAGCTTCCAGTAGTTCCGGGCCAGCAGGATCAGGGCTTTGTTTCCCCAGTACTGGTAGCTCGGCATATTTTGGAGGAGATCAAAAATGCGCTTTTGGCTCTCCTCGTAGTTCCCGGCGTCAAACTCGAGCTCAGCCAGGTAGTACTTAGCTTCTGCGCGGAATACGTTGGCCGCTTTATCTTCTACCCAAAGAAATTCGCGCTGCGCTACCATACGGTCTCCAGATTTCAGTGCGCTCTTCGCCAAGATGATGTGAGCCTCCTGCTCCAGGTCAACATCGAGCTTCTCCATGCGCAGGACGCGATTGGCATAGTCGACTGCTTTCTCACTCTTGTCGAGTTTGAAATTGGTTCGCATCAACCCAATGACAGCCGTTCGACGATTCTCGGGGAACGCCGCTTGACGCTCAAGCGAGGCGTATCGCTCCAAGGCCATTTCCCAATTCTCTCGGGAGTAATAGAGGTAGCTCGATTGAAGAAGAGCTTCTTCGCTGTACTTATTTCGACTGGCTAAAGCCAAGAATTCATAGTCTTCAAGCGCACCGCTCAAGTCGTCGATTTGAAAGCGGCACTGCGCTCGATAGTAATGCACATCTAGGTTGAAGATGCCCTGTGGATACTTATCCAAGTACTGATTCAAAGCTGGTAAGGTCTGGTTGCAATCACCAGCCGTATACTTCAAATATGCCGCGTCAAAGGTGAGACTATCGAGTTCTGCATCCGTAATGTTGGTGAAATCAAGTCCTTTGACCCAATTGGCATAGGCTTCTACATTACCCAGATCGATATAGATCTTCTCGGCAATAGCGACCGCCTCATTGGCCTCGGGAGAATTCGGATACTTGTCCACGACATCGCGTAAGACGATCAAGGCTCGTTCATTGACTCCCGCATTGTAGTGTATGAGTCCTTGGTTCATGAGCGATTTACGCGCGTAGTAGGAATCGGGGAAATCGTCCAAGACCCGCTGAAAGGCCTGAATCGCTTGTTCGTTCTGTCCCGCCTGCATATATCCTTTACCGAGGGTGTAGTATGCGTCATCCACATACTCGCTGGTCGGTTGGTCTCGAACCAAGGCGTTGAGTTGGTCGATCCGCGCTTGGTTCTTTCCGAGAAGACCTTGGCAAAGCGCAGCTTGGAAATACGCGTAATCCTGATCGGGTCCGCCCATTTTGGCGGCGTCTTCGTAAAAACGGTTGGCCGTAAAGTAGCCCTTGGTCACAAAGTAGCTATCACCGGTGCGCAACAAAGCATCGTGGATCAATCGATCCTTTTCTCCGCTCGCCTCGTCTAGGAATTTGCGGAACTGAGCCGCAGCGTTGCTGTAGTCCCCTTTTTGAAAATAGACGTAACCCAATCCATAGCGCGATCGGTTGAACAAGGGATGTTGGGTGGCTCCTGGAGTAACTTGAAAGTCTCCGTAGGCCACACGAGCCTCGTCGTACCGCTTTTGGCGATAGAGGGCCTCAGCCATCCAGTAATACGCCTCTGCTTCGAGGTCGCGATCAACGGGATACCTCAAACTCTTTCCAAAGAGGTCCAAACTGTTCTGCCACATCCGATTGTTGAAGAATTCAATGGCGCGGTTATAAGCGATCTTCTGGTAGGCTCCCTCTAATTGACGCGTCCGCGGTCCCAAGCGTTCCAAGCTTTCAAGGGCACGTCCGTAATCCTTGGTCGTTAGGTAAGCATTGACCAAGTAGGTCGAAGCCTCCTCAAAGTACTCGGACTCGGGATAATCATCGATAAAGGCCTGAAGCTCACGACCCGGATCTTGATAAGGGTTTCCCACCTCATAACTCAACTTGGCCACATTAAAGCGAGCCGTTTCCGTTAGTTCGTGATTGTAATCCAATTGAGCCACACTCTCGAAAGCATTCAGAGCCTCGCTTTTCAGATCCTTTTTGAGGTAGCAGTCGGCCAAGTGGAAATAGGCATTCTGTGCCAGAGAATCTCTGGAGTCAACAATCTTATTGAAGGCGCCCAAGGCGTCATCGTAGCGCTCGGTGCGGTAATAGGTATACCCGAGTTGGTAGTAGTCTTCGTCCTTCATTCGAGGCCCCTCTTCACGATAGCGCTCGAAATATGGCAGCGCTTCTTCGTACTCCTCCATATTGTAATGGGCTTCGCCAATAAGCCGTGCCACTTCTGGTGCTCGTTTCTCGGTTGCTGAAGCCAACAGGGACTGCCCGCTGGAGGCGAGATCCTCCCAGCGCTCCTGCTCATAGTAGATCTGAGTAATGTAGTAAGGCACGATGGGGCCAAAGCTCGGATCCTTCCGAAGGGATTCGAAGTATTCCAGTGCGCTTGCGGTTTTGCCTTCGGTATAAGCGATGTGACCATAGTAGTAGCGAGCTGAACTCTGGTACTCACTATTGGCATCCACCACTTCAACCAGTTGTGTTTTGGCCTCGTCGTATTTTTCCCGCATGAAGTAACTGTAGCCCAGCTTAAAGTGATATTCAGGACGATCCGCTCGAGGTAGAACACGCGGATTCATTTTCTCATACCACTGCATGGCATCCGTATACTTGCGGCGGCTGAAGTAGTGCCCCGCCGTGTGCCAGGTGATTTCATCGACCCTTGGAGAGGCGGGATGTGCACGCACAAACTCCTCCACAGCGTGCTCGGCGTTTCGCTGTTGCAATTCCAACGCACAAATGGCGTGGTAGTACTCCGCATCAATGCGAATCTCGGAATGGGCTTCCGGATGCGTCTCGATCAATTGGGCAAATTGATCTTGCGCTTGCACGTACTGCTCTTTGTCGAAAAGCATGCGTGCACGATCGTACGCTTGATCCGGATGGGTGTAAATTTCAGTCTGCTGAGCGAGGGTTTGACCAATGGTCAAGAAGGTTACCGCGCCCAGGGCCCAAAGCTTTAAGTGTCTCATAGTTATCTGCTCGGTACAGTACGGGTGAAGCTAAAGTACAATTGTTATATAGCGGCAGATCCTGAGGTTAGCGATAGTTATCAAACGCCGCCTGTTTATTATTATTTTAGCCCAAATTTGATACCGCAATTCCATGGACGTGCTCCTTTCTCTTCATCAAGCCTCGATTTACCAACGCGAAAGCCTTGTCCTCAGTGACGTAAGCTTTGAATTGGAAAAGGGAGCATTCGTGTATTTAATCGGAAAGACAGGCAGCGGAAAATCTTCGTTGCTCAAGACCCTGTACGGTGACTTGAGCCTTACTCAAGGAGAAGGAAGCGTCGCTGGATTCGATTTATCCAAACTGAAAGAAAAGGACATCCCATTTCTGCGACGAAAAATTGGAATTGTCTTTCAAGACTTTCAGTTGTTGACGGATCGTAACGTTCACGATAACCTACTCTTTGTAACGAAGGCCACAGGGTGGTCAGACAAGGCCAAAGCCGAAGAGCGGATTGCGGATGTACTGAAGAAGGTCGGCATGGAAACCAAGGGATTCAAAATGCCCTTTCAACTTTCGGGAGGTGAGCAGCAGCGTATCGCCATTGCTCGTGCTTTGTTGAACGATCCGGAGCTTATTCTCGCGGATGAGCCGACGGGAAACTTGGACCCCATCACTTCGGAAGAAATAATGAAGCTTCTGTGGGACATCAGCAAGACTGGCCGCGCCATTTTCATGGCCACACATGACTACAGCCTTATTCGCAAATTTCCCTCGCGTATTCTAAAGTGTGAGAGTGGACAGGTAACGGATCTTCGAACAGCAGGGGCCACAGAGAGCGAAGCGTAGCCCGATTACTGAATTGAGCTTCTAAAACTTCTTCCCGAACCGGATCCAGAGCAAAAGGCTCCATCATCAATTCTTGGATCTGCGCTTTAAAGCCCTCGCCATCCTTCGCGATATGGCAAAGACCTTCTAGCCCCGTTCCTTCAACCATGGGCGGATTTACGAGGCAGTGCCGGCCCAGGTAAAGTGCACTCAGTAATTTGAGTTTAATGCCGGTCGCTTGAAAGGTGGGGAGCACGTTGACGTGAGCTCCTTGTATCAAATCCTCAATGCGCTCCGTAGGCACGTTATTCTCCAAACGTATATGTTCATGATCAGCAACGGCTTGAACGAGGTCTGGTTGTGCATCACTACCGGCGATCACAAAAGGAATCTTGATGTCTAGAAAAACTTCATTGATCAAGTACATGGCCGCACGGTGATTCTCCGAAACCCCAAGATTACCGTGATAGAGCACATAACTTCCACGTCCCTCCAGACTGCGAACGTCAAGGTGCGCGTGAAAGGCCGACACATGCGCGACCTCCATTTCTGGAAATCTCTTTCTAAAGTAGGCCGCATCTGGAGAAGAAATGGCGGCAACGGCTGTAGCGTGTTCCAATTCTTCCTCAAAACGCTCGAGCTTGGCCGCTTCGTTTTGGAAGTACAGTCGCTTAAATACATTGGGCTCCGCTTCCGCTAAGTTCCAATAGTATTCATGCTCAATATTGTGGCTGCGCAGAATGCGCGTACGATCCTTTAAATCTGGATGAGCGAGGTAGTAGCAGCAGTGCACTCCTTCAAAGATTATCGGATGGTCATCCGCCTTTAGGCGGTCAATGAGTTCACTAGAATTTCTGCTGACTACGATATAGGGGCGGCGCTTAAACAAATTATTGCGCCCCACTTTACGCGGATAATAATGTGTTTCATGACACATGGCTTCGAGCTTTTCAGAATGCTCTCGTCCATATTCATAACAGTGCAAGTGGACTTTAACTCCCTCGTTGTACAGTGCCTGTACTTTGTAAAACACATCGATAACCCCACCGTAATTGGCTGGACAGGGGATGTCGAAGGAGATTAAATGAACGTGCTTGGGTTTAGGCAAAACGATCGATGATTTGGGTTAGGTTTTGTTTTTCGGTGTCCCAGTGCAACTCGTGCGCCGCTTCGCGTGCCTTCGCTTTACAGGTGGCTAACCACTCAGGGTCGCGAATGAATTCATTCATGACCGCTGCAATATCTGCGGGATCGTGACTCGGAATAATGTTCCCCAAGGCGTACTGCTCCACTATTCGTCTGACCTCGATCACGCCACTAGCGATGACGGCGATACCGGCTTGCAAGTAATCAAAGAGCTTGTTGGGTAAACTGTATCGGTAGTTGATGTTGGTGTCCTTATCCAGAGTGAGTCCGACGTCGCATAGTTGCGTACATTCCATCATGCGCTCATATGGCATGCGCGGATGGAAATGAACCCGGTCTCCAAGGGCCAACTGTTCCACTTTTGATTTCAGAATATCCAGAACATCACCCCCTCCGATAATCACCAAATGCGCAGTCTCCAATTGCGCCATGGCCTCTACGGCTTCTTCCGCGCCCCGGTCCACATTGATTCCACTTCCTTGCAGAACGAACACGGTCCGATCTTCGGGTAGACCCCAGTCTCGGCGAGAGCTCGCCGTCTTAACGTGAAACTTCGGGGGTATATTTCGCACAATGGTCAAAGTTTTTCCGTACTCCTGAGCGTACAAATCCGCAATACTCTGATTTACAGTGATTATGTGCTCGAGCTTCGGAAATATATTTTTCTCAATACGCTTCCAAACGGCCTGAACCCGAGGCCGAGATTCCAATTCAGGGACCCCAGTAAAGTACTCATGAGTATCGTAAACAAGCTCTTTTCGGCGCAAACGACTCACCCAGAAATTGGGCCAAAGGGTATCCAAATCATTGCTCCAGAGCAGGTCTGCTCGGCGCAGCATCAGAAAGAGGAATAGTCGCAAATTGTATTCAGCGTAGAACAGGAACCCCTTCTTAAAAACAAGATTCATCCGATGCGTTTCATAAGGGCGATCGAGGGGCAAACTACCGGGCAACTGACGGCCTACGAGCAAGACCTTCCACTCTTTCTCCAAGAGGGTCATACAGGTCTTGTGCACGCGCTGATCGGTACTCAGGTCATTCGTCACAGATACGATGGCTCGCTTCACTCCTAGGCGTTTCTCCGCAATTCGGCGTTCGGCCGCAAAAATAGGTAATTCTTAACATTCCCTTAATGGGTGGCCCTTACGGGCCGATGCCTATCTTTGTCGCTATGAATTGGACTTCCCAAGCCGATCTGACCTCCTACAACACCTTTGGACTCAGCGCCAAAGCCCAGCATTTTGGTCGCTTTGAAAACGTCGAAGATTTGCGTGAAGCGCTCCGTGAAATTGGCCATGCTCCAATGATGGTTCTCGGTGGCGGAAGCAACATGCTCTTGACCGCCGACTTCGAGGGCTATATTCTGCGGAATGAAATCCGAGGAATTGAAATGCTCTCTGAAGATGAAGCTTCGGCCATCGTCCGCGTCGGAGGTGGAGAGGTTTGGCATGACTTTGTGCTTTGGTGCATTGCCCAAGGTTTAGGAGGAGTCGAAAACTTGAGTTTGATTCCGGGCTCTGTGGGCGCCGCCCCAATTCAGAATATCGGCGCTTATGGCGTAGAACTGGAGAGCGTCTTTGAATCGTGTTCCGCTGTTGAACTCGCCAACGGGACCGTTCGTGAGTTTACGCCTGCCGAGTGCGATTTCGGATATCGATGGAGTGTATTTAAAGGCCCCCTGAAAGGAAAGTATGTCATCACCTCCGTGACCTTTCGCTTGACCAAAAATCCAGAAGTTAATACGAGCTATGGGGCTATTTCGGCCCAACTGGAAACCATGGGTGTCCAGGGAACTCCTTCCATCAAGGAAGTTAGCGACGCGGTCATCGCCATACGCGAAAGCAAACTCCCTAATCCGGCCGAGATCGGGAATAGCGGTTCCTTCTTTAAGAACCCCATAGTCGACGGTGAAAAGCACGCCGCCTTAAAGGCTGAATTTCCGGAACTGGTGTCTTATCGTGCCGTAGGCACTTCGCACAAAATTGCCGCCGGTTGGATGATCGATTACTTAGGTTGGAAGGGGTATCGAAAAGGTGATGCTGGGGTGCATGCCCGTCAGGCGCTGGTGCTCGTGAACTACGGAGGGGCCACTGGTGTTGAAATAGCACAGTTGGCTCGAGATATTCAGGACGATGTACGCGCTAAATTTGGCATTGAACTGGAGGCCGAAGTCAACTTCATTGGGGCGCACGGTCCCCTTTGATTTCGTATCTTTGCATCGCTAAACGAATTCAGATATGTTGAAGCTGGTTTTGCTTACGGTTGGCCTCCTTGCCTTGGGTATGGCAGGCTTGGCTATTAAGATTTTAGGAAAGAAAGACGGTGAGTTTTCGGGCACTTGTGCCAGTAATTCTCCATTTCTGAACAAGGAAGGTGAATCGTGCAGTATCTGTGGTGCCGCACCGAGCGAGCAGTGCCAAAACAAGGAATTGGCAAAATCGGCATAACCAAAAAAAGTTCCTAGCGAATCAATTCGGTAAAACCCTTTGATTCGTAGACCTTCCACTCCCCTTTATCATCACTGTAGACCAATAAGGCCTCGAGTCCTTCGTGGCTGTTTATGAATTCCATGGAGGCCTCTAAGCCCATCACCATAAAGGCTGTGGCGTAGCCGTCTGCGTCCATCGCCTGGTCAGCTACTACGGTTGCGCTGAGCAGATTCTGCTGAACCGTATATCCAGTTAATGGGTCAACAGTATGCACGTAGCGCTGCCCTGTTTCTTCATCAATTCTGAACTTGCGGTAGTTTCCAGATGTGGCTAGGGACTTCCCCGGTAGGGCAATGATCGCCTGGAAAGGATCTGATCCGCGCTCTTCAGTTGGTTTATCTATGCCCACACGCCAAACACGTCCTTCCAGATTGACCCCCTTCGCGCGAAGTTCACCTCCCACTTCAACGAGGTAATCAGTGACCCCTTTGGCCTCTAGGAATTCTGCTAACAAGTCCACGGTGTACCCCTGTGCGATCGCGTTGAAGTCGAAAACCACATTTGGCGACTCCTTGGTGACTCGGTCCCCATCTACCTGGACTTTGTCCATGCCCACGTAGCGCATTAGGCTATCTACTCGGCTGCTGTCCATTCGAGAAGGACCGGCAGGACCAAATCCGTAGGCATTGACTAAAGCGCCCACCGTTATGTCAAAGCGACCACCGGTTTCTCGGTTGATTTCGACAGACTTATTGTAGACCTCGCGAAAAAGACCATCGATCCGTACTGCGGTGTCCCCTTCATTCAATCGAGTAATCAGGGATGTACGGTGCCAGGGATTCATACTCTGGTCAACGGCCTTAAATATGGAATCTATGGATCGTTCAAAGGACTGATCGTCGTCGGTAACGATGGTTGTGATTTGATAAGTGGTCCCTTGGGCCTCGCCCTGATATCGGACGATCTGACCTTCGGGTCTTACGGTACAGGCGGAGAGGAGTGCTGCTGCCGATAAGAACAAGGTGGTATTTCTTAAGCGCATAGGTGTAAAAATAAAAAAGGGGACCAAACTGGCCCCCTTCTCTGGGTTTTTTAACCTCCGAAGTCGTCGAAGGCAATGTTTTCATCGGGTACCCCGAGATCATCCAACATCTTGAAGACAGCCGCATTCATCATGGGCGGTCCGCAGAGGTAGTATTCGATTTCCTCTGGCTCTGGGTGATGTTTCAAGTAGTTCTCCAATACCACATTGTGAATGAATCCTGTGTAGCCATCCCAATTGTCTTCTGGCAGTGGCTCACTCAATGCGATGTTGTAACTGAAGTTGTCAAACTCCTTTTCGATCTGACGGAAATCCTCGGTGTAGAAGAGCTCGCGTTTTGAGCGACCTCCATACCAGTAAGAAACCTTGCGATCACGTGTCTTTTCCGTGTGGAACAAGTGGAAGATGTGTGAACGCAATGGTGCCATTCCAGCCCCACCACCGATGTACAACATTTCTTTCTTAGTGTCCTTAATATGGAATTCTCCATAAGGTCCTGAGATGGTCACTTTATCCCCTGGCTTGCGCGAGAATACGTAAGAAGAACAGATTCCAGGATTCACATCCATCCATGTATTTTTCGCACGATCCCAGGGTGGAGTAGCGATACGAATGTTCAACATGATGATGTTACCCTCAGCAGGGTGATTAGCCATCGAGTATGCGCGGAAGATGGGCTCGTCATTTTTCATTTTCAGATCCCAAATACCAAACTTGTCGTAATCCGGCTTGTACTCATCACCAATGTTGTACAGATCCTTACTGAAGTCCACTTCTAGTGCAGGAACGTCAACCTGAATATATCCTCCAGACAAGAAGTCCAAAGTTTCTCCTTCAGGAAGCTTCACGACAAATTCCTTGATAAAGGTGGCTACGTTGTCGTTTGAAACAACCTCGCATTCCCACTTTTTAATTCCGAAGATCTCTTCAGGAACAGCGATCTTCATGTCGTTCTTCACCTTCACCTGGCAACCCAAACGCCAATTGTCTTGGATTTCTTTTCGTGTGAAGTAAGGCTTTTCAGTTGGCAGGATTTCACCTCCGCCTTCCATCACCTGACATTTACACATGGCACAAGTTCCACCACCTCCACAAGCAGAAGGCAAGAAGATCTTGTTGTTCCCCAAGGTGCTGAGCAATGTGCTTCCAGACTCCACTTCCACCTCTTGCTCTCCATTGATGGTCAAGCGAACAGGTCCAGAAGGGGCCAATTTTGCTTTTGCGGTCAGAAGAATCGACACCAGCAACATAATGATGATGGCGAAAGCAACGACCGTTGATACTATTGTGAGTGTACTTAAAAGCATGCGTTGTGCTTGTTGATAATTACAATTCGATTCCCATAAAACTCATGAAGGCGATACCCATCAATCCCGTGATGATAAAGGTTATCCCCAACCCTCTCAAAGGCGCTGGAACGTTGCTGTAGCGAATCTTTTCACGAATCGCAGCAATTCCTACGATCGCCAAGAACCAGCCCACACCCGAACCCAGGCCGAATGCCGTAGCTTCAACGATGGTTGGATAGTCGCGTTCTTGCATGAAGAGCGCCCCTCCAAGAATAGAACAGTTAACAGCGATCAATGGCAAAAAGATTCCCAAAGCACCGTAAAGCGCTGGGGCGAACTTCTCAACAATCATCTCAACCAACTGAACCATCGATGCGATGACCGCGATGAACATAATGAAGGACAAAAAGCTCAAATCAACAGTTGCAAATTCTGCTCCCAACCAGCTCAATGCTCCTTCTTTCAAAATGTAGTTCTCCAACAACCAGTTGATGGGTACGGTTACTCCTAGAACGAAAATTACCGCAGCTCCGAGACCTACACCTGTTTTAACCGTTTTAGATACCGCCAAATAGGAACACATTCCCAAGAAATAGGCGAAAATCATGTTGTCGACAAAGATCGACTTGACGAAAATATTTACGAGTTCTTGCATGGTCTATGGCTTAATTTTCTTCGATCAATTGACGATTCCGAGCACGTTGTACCCAGATGATAATTCCCACGGTAATCAAAGCCATAGGAGGCAACAACATCAAACCATTGTTGACGTAACCCATGGTGTACAATCCCGTTTCACTTCCAGCAGTAGAGTTTCCGAAGATGTTCACCTCAAAAAGCTGACCGCTACCGAGCAATTCACGGAAGAAAGCAACTGTGATCAAAATCCACGCGTATCCTGCTGAGTTTCCAATTCCATCGAGGAATGATCTCCATGGGTTATTCCCCAAAGCGAAGGCTTCGAAACGCCCCATGATGATACAGTTGGTGATGATGAGTCCGACAAATACAGACAACTGTTTACTGACGTCGTAAACAAAGGCCTTGAGCACCTGGTCTACGAGAATTACCAAGCTCGCAACAACGACCAGCTGGACGATGATTCGGATTCGATTGGGAATCAGGTTACGGAGCAATGAAATCACTACGTTTCCTACACCCAATACAAAGAATACCGATAAAGACATTACAATCGCTGGCTCCAATTTCACCGTGATCGCCAAGGCTGAACATATACCCAATACCTGCACAGTAATCGGGTTATCGTCATTCAACGGTGTGGTGAGGAGCTTGCGGTTTTTCTTCGAGAAGAGACCTTCTTTTTCCTTGACCTCTACTTGGGTCGTCTCTTCCACAACAGCTTCGTTCACTTCAGTGCTCATAAATCGAATTATTGTGCGTTCATGGTCATTTGGCCTCCCTGGATCTGCTCGAAGTAAGGAAGGTAGAAGGAGATACAGTCTTTCAACATTGCATCAACTCCATTACTGGTAATAGTACCACCCGAGATTCCGTCTACTTCATACTGCCCTGAGGCTCCTCCTTTCACGACGGCTACACTGATGAACTCACCATTTTCAAAAAGCTTTTTCCCGATGAATTGATCTTGGAAGAATCCTTTGTTGATTTCAGCACCAAGACCGGGAGTTTCCGTTTTGTGGTCAAAACTTGCTCCGTAAATGGTATTCAAATCTTCCTCCAAGGAAACATATCCCCAGATAGGGCCCCAAAGACCTTTGCCACGGAGAGGAACAACGTAAAAGGTCTTTCCATCTTTCTCGGCGATGTATAACGGCCAGGTCTGCTCTTCAACAGGAAGCTTTACCTGCTTGGCCAAATCGATTTTGAAAGCCTCTCCTTCAACCTCTGCTCCGGACATATCCAAAACGATTTGCTTGTTGACGTACTCAGGGAAAAGCTCTGCCGCTTCTTCACGAGAGGTTTCGTCCTTAGCAAACCCAATGGTCGAGAGGATATCTTGCTTCTTCTCGTTTTCAATGTTCTTATCCTGCATGGGCTTGAGGCTAATCGCCGCAGCCGACAGGATCACCCCTACCACTACAACCATAGCAGCGGCAAAAATGAAGGTGTAACTATTCTTATTGACGTCTACAGCCATAACTTATGCGTTTGCGGTGTTCATTCGTTTCAATCTCTTCTTGACGTTCGCCTCAACCACGTAATGGTCGATTAATGGTGCAAATACATTCATCAAGAGAATGGCCAACATGATACCCTCTGGATAAGCCGGGTTAAATACGCGAATCATGATCGCGAAGAAACCGACCAAGAATCCGTAGATCCACTTTCCCTTGTTCGTCTGAGCAGCCGATACCGGATCCGTTGCCATAAAGACCAATCCAAAAGCAAATCCTCCAATGACCAAGTGTTGGTACCATGGAGTTGCCATCAAAGCGTTTACTGAGAATGCATTGAAAATAAGACCCATTACTGTGGCCCCTACCAATCCGCTGAGCATGATTCGCCAGCTTCCGATACCCGTCCACAGCAAGAAAGCTGCTCCTAAAATAATCGCAAGTGTACTCGTTTCACCAACAGAACCTGGGATGAGTCCCAAGAAAGCTTCCATCGGCGTCCAGCTTCCGTAACCTGCAGCGGCCGTTTCACTCAACACCTCTTTTCCTGCTGCCAAACCACCGAGAATGGTCTCCCCAGAGATAGCATCTACAGTTGAGGCATCTGCAACCCATACCGTGTTTCCAGACATGAATGTCGGATAGGCGAAGAACAAAAACGCTCGAGCCGTAAGTGCTGGGTTAAGAATATTCATGCCGGTTCCACCAAATACCTCTTTACCGATGATTACCGCAAAGACCACTGAGATGGCCAACATCCAAAGTGGAAGGTCGACTGGCATAATGAGTGGAATCAACATTCCCGAAACCAAGTATCCTTCATTCACTTGGTGTCCGCGAATGATGGCAAACAAGAATTCAATCCCCAATCCAACGCCGTAGGATACAACGATCATGGGAAGAACTTTGATAGCTCCGTAAAGGAAAGCGCTGGTCAAGGTATAGGCCTCACCAGTTTGTGAGAAGTGCTGGTATCCAATGTTGTACATACCGAACAACAAAGCGGGAACCAAGGCGATGATCACGAAGAACATCGTACGTTTCAAATCGATACCGTCGCGTACGTGGGCTCCAGAGTGAGTGGTCTCCCCAGGTACAAAAACAAAGGTTTCGAAAGCATCAAGGGCGGGGTGCAGTTTTTCAAACTTTCCTCCCTTTTCAAAATTCGGCTTTACACCGTCAAAGAAATTGCGCAATAGTTTCTTCATCCTAGTTGTGCATTAAGACATTTCGTGTTTGATCATGTCGAGTCCTTCCTGAATGGTCTTTTGCAATTCCATTTTAGAAGTACAAACAACCTCGCACAACGCGAAGTCCTCGGCACTGACCTCATAAATTCCCAAACGCTCCATAGCTTCGATATCTCCGACCATGATCGCTTTGATCAACTGTTGTGGATAGATATCCATCGGAAGTACAGACTCGTACTGACCGGTCACTACAAAAGCGCGCTTTTCTCCGTGCATGTTGGTATCCAAGGAGTATTTCTTGCCTGGCATCAACCAAGACCAGAAAGCCCGTGAAGTACTGAACTTGTTGAATCCCGGTGCAATCCAACCAAAGAGCTCAGGCTCGTCTCCTTCTGGGATGGCCGTTACCATATGGTCGTAGTAACCCAAGTATCCATCCGCACTGACCTTACTTCCGGTCAACACATTTCCGGAGATTACACGCGTGTTTCCTTCCTTCAAGTTTCCGTTCAACATCGCACTTAGTTGTACTCCAGATACAACCTTGTAGTAACGCGGTTGGTTCACTTCAGATCCAGCAACACAAATGGTTTTAGACGCGTCGTATTTTCCAGTATTGAAGAATGCTCCAATGGTCGCGACATCCTGCGGATTCACGTACCAAACAGCCTCTCCTTTATTGATTGGATCAACGTGGTGAATCTGGATGCCCACATTTCCCGCTGGGTGAGGACCCGAAACGTTGTGGTTCACTACGTTCTGCGCATCTGAAAATACCTTCGCTGGCGTTGACTTGGCTCGAGTACTCAAGTGCACTTGACCATCAGTCAAAGTGTTCAAAGCATCGATTCCCGCCTGGAAATCAGCTTCACGACCTTCCATCAAGAAGTCGTAATCCGGCGCTAAGGGAGAACTATCAAAGGCAGAAATAAAAATCGCTTTCGGCGTTGCATCTGGATTGGCGATCACGTCGTACGGACGCTGACGCACCAAAGGCCAAAGCCCTGCCTCCAACATCAACGCGGTCACTTTTTCCTTGCCTAGCTCGGCAGGATTACCTGTGTTGAAGCTTTCGTAGCGTACTTCTTTATCGGCCAAAATCTTGACCTCTAAAATCTTTCTCTTTTCACCGCGTTTGATTTCAGCAACCTCGCCACTCACAGGAGCGGTAAAACGAATGCGGTCGTCATCCTTGCTGTAAAAAAGCTGGGTACCGGCAAGCACCTCATCGCCTTCTGCAACGAGCAATTTTGGAACAACACCATGAAAATCAGTCGGCTTAATCACGTAGGTTTCAGATGGGGACACCTCTCCGTAGACTTTGTCGGCACCGCCAACAAGCTTGATATCCACCCCACGCTTAATCTTAATGTCTTTAGACATTGTATATAGAATTAAATGGCTCTAAAGGGACCGCAAAATTATTAAAAAAGCCCAATGTTTTTAACTTTTACCCCTAATTTGTAACCCGAGTAACAGATCGGAATTGATACATGTTTATGAAGCGACTGCTCTGCCTAGGTTTCCTTGTTTTTAGTCTGACTTCTTGGGCCTCACGGCCCGATGCTGGACCTGCCTCTTTTGAATCGATCGACGGGCTTCGCTATGAAGACTACGTTTATCAGGATTTCATTGAAACGGTTCTTCTGTACAACACCAAGGATAGCCTTGCTTTTCCGATGATGCGACTCAATCAAGGCGGTCGCATGCGTCTGCATTTTGATGATCTGGTTGGAGACTTTCAACGATACTCGTACACCTTTGTCCATTGCAATTGGGACTGGACTCCTTCCCAACTTCAGAAACAGGAATACCTCGCTGGCTTCGACAACAACTTCATAGACGACTACGAATTCTCCTTCAACACTATTGTTCCCTACACGCATTATCAATTGGAGTTTCCGAACCAGAACGTTCGATTCTTGAAGTCCGGCAATTACTTGCTCGTAGTCTACGCGGACAACGACCCCAATAAAATCGTATTGACCAGGCGCTTTTTGATCTGGGAGCCCATTGTTTCTGCCCCCATGTTCGTTCGTCGACCAACCGTAGTAGACTACCGGGACGAGTACCAGGAAATTGACTTTGAAGTCAACCACGGCGGATACAACATCCCCTACCCCTACCAAGACCTGCATGTTGTGTTGGTACAAAACAGACGTTGGGACAACGCCATATACAACTTGCAACCGCTCTTTGTCCGAGACGGATCTCTATCGTATAACTACGAGTATGAGAATCTATTCCTCGGCGGAAACGAGTATCGATATTTTGACACCAAGGACCTCATCACCTTTCAATCCAGAGTAAGTCAAATCAAGTTCGATACCTTATTCCAAGTGCTGGTGACCCCTGATCAACCGAGGCGATTCACCACCTACAGCTTCTGGCCGGATGTGAACGGACAACGCGTCATCCGAAACATTCGAGGAAGAAATCCACACGTGGACGGGGACTACGCCATGACACACTTTCGCTTGTACATGCCCGAGCCTACCACAGAAGGAAACATCTATGTATATGGCGGCTTGAGCGACTGGCGGATTGACCCGCGATACATGATGCGTTACAATTATAAACGCGGTGCTTACGAAGCACAGATCCTACTGAAGCAAGGATACTACAACTACGAATATGTCCTGGTGCGTGATGGCACTGGCCAAGTGGACCCCTCTTATATTGAAGGCACTCATTTCGAAACCGAGAATCAGTATTCTGTATTGGTCTATCATCGCGAAATGGGTCAGCGTTACGATCGATTGGTAGGCGTCTCCACGGTGAACGCCACGGAATTCTACTAGACCTATCATTGAGAAATAGCTATCTTCGAAGGTGGCCAAAAAACAAGACCTCTCTATACTCCCGGACAATCGTCCTGCGCTTAAAGGTGACCACTGCCTCAATTGTGGCACCCCTCTTGAGCCAAAAGAGAACTTTTGCCATTACTGCGGACAACGAAATGATCAGCGAAGGCTGAATTTTTGGGATGTCCTCTCCGAGAGCATTAAGAGTTACTTTTCCGTTGATAACCGGGTCATCCATTCTTTGATTCCACTGGTAACCAAACCGGGTACGCTTACACGAGAGTACATTTCCGGAAAACGGCAACAGTTCGTTCATCCTATTCGGATGTACTTAACCGTATCGATTGTTTACTTCACCCTTTTGAGTCTGAGCAACTTTCTTGGACGGCCAGATCTGGGCTTGATCAATGTATCGGATTCGGATGGTCCAACCATTGAATTGGATGAATCCGGTCAGAACTTCATTATAGAGCCAAGTGAGGGCGATTCAGAGAACGACCTTCCACCTCCGACGGTTGTTGATTCTATCCTAAGAGAAGATTCAACGGTGGCCGCTTTTGCCGACTCCTTAAAAGAGTTGGACGAATGGGATGAAGCGGTGGCGGGAGCTTTAGTGGGTGCAGATCTGGAAGAGTTCATTTCAGATCAGTCTAAATGGGACACCGTCCCGAATGATGGCCCTTATAAACGACCTCGGGGCTACTATTTGGAGGAAACGGAGACCATAAGCCGAATCAATCGATTCATCAATGACCAGGACAGCATTGATGTGGTTGTGGCGCTTGAATACTTAGAACTCGAGAATACCCGTTGGAATCGATTTACCTATATCGAAATCCAGAAAGGTCGAACAGTCGATTGGATGGATGTACTGCGCTTTTTTGTTCGGAAATTGCCAATCATCCTATTCATCTTCCTCCCCATCTTCGCCCTGTCCTTCTGGGTGGTGTACATTCGACGCGACTATTACTACATCGAGCACTTAATTTTCCTATTCCACGTCAACACCGTTGGTTTCTTGATATTTATTCTGGATTGGCTCATCGGATTCAGCTTTCCAAACGTCGATCCTGACGGCCCTCTCCTTCTTGCTTTTATGGTCTATTCCTTCTTATCCATGAAGCGTTTCTACGGTCAAGGCTGGTTCAAAACCACTGTGAAATACGTTCTTGTGAACATTGGGTTTTTCACCTTTGGAGTAGCCTTCTTCCTACTTGCCTTCGGAATTGTTTTTCTCGCTTACTGATAATGACTATACTTGATTCGTGGTAACGCGAATTACATCCGGAATAAAAATCTCCGTGGAGACCAACTACAAGGGTCGCTACGTCAGTTCTGATGGTCCCCTCTGGGTTTTCCACTACCATGTGAGCATCTCCAACCAAGGTGATCGGGCAGTGAAGCTCCTGCGACGTCATTGGAGTATTTGGGATAGTGGCTCTTCTCCAACCGAAGTTGAAGGGGATGGAGTGATCGGCCTACAGCCAGAAATTGTTCCGGGAGATACGCATCGTTATCAAAGTGGTTGTCACCTTCGTTCCGGCATAGGCTTCATGAAAGGATCCTACCAAATGAAAGATTTGGTAACAGGTGACCAATTTGAAGTGGCAATCCCATTATTTCAACTCATCGCGCCGCAGCGACTCAACTGAGTCAAGATTCCCCGTTTTTGACCTCGATGTTTCATAAGTTTGTGCTTCATTCACTACGAACTTAAAGAGAGACCCATGTTAAAAGGTTTTTTCAATGTACCGGTTGCGACGAATGAACCTGTACAATCTTATGCCCCAGGATCACCAGAGCGAGCCGAACTCGAAGCGGAATTGGAACGTCAGATGTCCGAGGTGGTTGATATTCCCATGATTATTGGCGGAAAAGAAGTCCGCACTAACGATGAAGTTGAAATCCGTCCTCCTCACGACCACGCCAAGGTTGTTGGAAAGTACTCGCGTGCCGAAAAGAAACACGTTGAAGACGCCATTGAAGCCGCTCTAGCTGCCCGTGAACAGTGGGCAAAAATGAGCTGGGAGCAGCGCGCTTCAATCTTCTTAAAGGCGGCAGAACTGTTGGCTGGACCGTATCGCGCAAAGATCAATGCTGCAACAATGATTGGGCAGAGTAAAAATGCCTTTCAAGCGGAAATTGACGCAGCATGTGAGTTGGTAGACTTCTTCCGATTCAATGTGGAGTACATGGCTCAGATTTACAGCGATCAACCTGAATCTGCACCCGGGATGTGGAACAGAATGGAGTACCGACCTCTAGAAGGATTCGTCTACAGCATCACTCCTTTCAACTTCACCTCTATCGCAGCGAATTTGCCTGCTTCTGCTGCACTCATGGGTAATGTGAATATTTGGAAGCCATCAGACAGTCAAGTATACAGTACTCGTATCATTCTTGACCTCTTCAAAGAAGCTGGAGTTCCGGATGGTGTGATCAACGTTGTGTACGGAGATCCGGCCATGATCACAGAGACCTTATTGAGTCATCCAGATTTCGCTGGTATTCACTTCACAGGATCTACTTCCGTGTTCAAAGGATTGTGGAAGCAAATTGGTGGAAACATCGATACGTACAAAACATACCCGCGTATTGTCGGGGAAACCGGAGGAAAGGACTTTGTGGTAGCGCACCCAAGTGCTGATCCAACGGAAGTGGCGACGGCATTGGCCCGTGGCGCCTTTGAATTCCAAGGTCAAAAATGCTCTGCTGCTTCTCGTGCGTACTTGCCCAAGTCATCCGCGGGGCAAATTCTCGACACCTTAAAAGAACAAGTGGCCAGTTTCAAAATGGGTACCCCTCATGATTTCGGCAATTTCATCAATGCCGTTATTCACGAAGGCGCCTTTGACAAGCTGGCTGGTTATATTGACCGAGCCAAGGCCGATAGCGACGCCGAAGTAGTCATCGGAGGTGGTTACGACAAAAGTGTGGGCTACTTCATTGAACCCACCGTTATCGTGACAACAAACCCGAACTACGTCACTATGGAGACCGAGCTGTTCGGACCTGTATTGACCGTTTACGTATACGATGATGCCGACTGGGCTGGAATGCTGGAATTGGTCAATACAACTTCTCCATACGCATTGACTGGAGCCATCTTCAGCCGGGATCGTTACGCAGCAGAAGAGGCCACTAATGCCTTGGTGGATTGTGCTGGAAACTTCTACATCAATGACAAACCTACTGGAGCGGTGGTAGGACAGCAACCCTTCGGCGGGGCTCGAGGATCTGGTACCAACGATAAAGCTGGTTCCATGATGAACTTGATGCGCTGGATCAGTGCCCGCACCATCAAAGAAACCTTTGTACCACCGACTGACTATCGTTACCCATTCTTGGGCTAATGAAGAAGTGGTTGGATCGCATACCGTCCTGGCTGAAAAACCGCTACCTTTTGGTAGGAGCGGTTTTTCTGGCCTGGATGCTTTTTATCGATACCAACTCCTGGTGGTTTCATCGAGAGCTCAATCAAGAGATTGAAGAACTCGAAGAGGCAACCGAATACTACAAAGGAGAGATTGTCCAAGACAGCACGCTTCTCCACGACTTGGACAGTAATCCCGAAGCGCTGGAGCGGTATGCTCGGGAACGCTATCGGATGAAGAAAGAGAACGAAGACTTATTCATTATAGAACCTAAGGAAGAAGACGAGTAATGGACACGGAAAATGTGGGCGTAGGCTCTAGAGTAGACCATGAGCGCTACGGTGAAGGAATTATCGGAGCAGTGAATCTCAGTACTTATGAGATCTTTTTTGAGCGAGGAGGTAAAATGGACATCAGCAAGCACAACGACGAACTCGAAATTGTGGACGCCGTGGATGCTATTGAAGGGACAAACCCCACTTCGGGAAGTGGATTTCGTTTAGAAGACCTGAGACAAGTCATTGTTGATACGCTCGATGAATACGGACATTTGCAAGAGGTAGTTGAATTGGGTGATCGCTGGGAAGGCGGCACCCTGATTTTAAAGCCGGAAAACGAGGAACTACAGGCGAAGGAAATCCCCATTGAGACCTTCTTCCACAAGATTGTCATGATGCGAGATCGTCTGCGGGTTCTCGAGCAGAACATCAACAGCCACAAAAGCTTGAACGATGAAGAAAAGGTCAATCTGCAGCAGTACATCACCCGGTGCTACGGAAGCTTTACGACCTTCAACGTGTTGTTCAAGCACAAAGAGCAGCAATTCTCCAGTAAAGGATAAAGCATGAGCAATTCGGGCCTGTTTTCGGAGTTTTCTGGGACCTCACGGTCCGATTGGGAAGCTAAAGCAACAAAAGATCTTCGCGGAAAATCACTGGACGATCTCGCCCACACCGACCGCGATGGAATTGTGATTCAATCGTACTACACGGTCGAAGATCGACCTTCCGTCGCACTGCGAAAACGCCCGGGAAGGGCCAAGTTTGTCATTCAAGAAATCCTGGTACTCGACGAAGGTGAAGCCAACAGCTTGGCGCTAGATGTGCTCAATAGAGGAGCTACGGGCCTTCTGTTCTACATGCTGCCCAACGTGGATCTCCCCAAGCTACTGGAGGGAATTCATCCCGAATACTGTGAGCTCCACTTCGTTCAAGAAGGTGGAGGCGCCCTATTGGCCGAAGCACTGGGCTCCTATTACGAGAGTAAGGGTTATGATCACCAGAAATGTGCGGGCTCCATCAACAATGACATCCTCGAAAATTTGGCCCGAACGGGGCATTGGATCAAGGGTGAAGAAGAGGACTGGGCACACTTGACGGCATTGGTGGATCGCGTGGATTTTGCCCCTTGGAAAACCCTATGTGTGAATGCCAATTTGTTTCACAATGCGGGAGCAACGCCAGCAACACAAGTCGGTATTGCCCTCAGCATGCTTCACGAGTATTTGGTGCGCTACGGTGAAGTTGCCGCAGAGGCCCATTGGCTGAACATGGCGGTCGGAACCGCCTACTTCCACGACATTGCCAAATTGCGATCCATCCGCCAGTTGTGGTGGTTCCTCTTGGAACAGTACGAATTGGATCCAGAATCCTATCCGCTTCACCTGCATGCAGAGACAGGGTTGCGCGATAAGACTATTTATGATCCGTTCAACAACATGTTGCGCAACACCTCGGCGAGCATGGCAGCCTTGGTGGCGGGTGCGGACAGTATTTGCGTGAAGCCCCATGATGTTGCTTTCAAGAATCCCACGGAATTCAGTGAGCGCATTGCGCGTAACATTCCACTGATCCTCAATCACGAGAGCTACTTTGATGAGATTCAAGACCCGTCAGGAGGCTCCTACTTTATCGAAGCATTGACGGCAGCGATTAGTGAAAAGGCCTGGGGGGTGTTCAAGGAAATTGAAGCACGTGGCGGGTATGTGGAAGCCCTCAAGAAAGGCTGGCTTCAAGACCTCGTACACAAACAAGCAGCTGAAGAAAACGAACGGGTAACGGACGGTGAGAAAAAAGTCTTGGGCGTCAACCTATACCCAAAGGAAGAAAAGATGGCCGGAGAAGTGGAACAGGCCATGTTCTGCAGAGACCGGCAGACGGATACGGAAGTCGAACCGATTCGCATGCAGCGCTGGAGCGAAGGCTTGGAATCAAAAAGACTGAACGATGAAGCGTAAAGAGTTCAAGGACATCGAGTATGTCAAACCTTCGGGTAAAGAAAACATCGAGCCGCAGGCTCAGGAGGGTTTTGCTGCAGGCCTCCCCCCCTACCTTCGCGGACCTTATACCACCATGTACGCGAGTCGTCCGTGGACCATTCGTCAGTACGCCGGATTCTCCACCGCCGAAGAGTCCAACGCCTTTTACCGTCGAAACTTGGCGGCGGGCCAAAAAGGACTGTCAGTAGCCTTTGACCTTGCCACTCACCGCGGATATGACAGCGACCACGAGCGCGTTGTCGGCGATGTGGGTAAGGCTGGAGTGGCCATCGACAGTATCTTGGACATGAAGGTATTGTTCGATCAGATTCCGCTGGATCAAATGTCCGTCTCGATGACCATGAACGGCGCTGTTATACCGGTGATGGCCTTTTACATTGTAGCTGCCGAAGAACAAGGTGTAAAGCCAGAGCAATTGAGTGGGACCATTCAGAACGACATTCTGAAGGAATTCATGGTTCGCAACACCTATATTTACCCGCCTCAGCCGAGTATGCGAATCATTGCCGACATCTTTGCCTATACGGCCAAGAACATGCCTCGATTCAACAGCATTTCGATTTCGGGGTACCACATGCAAGAAGCTGGGGCCACTCCGGAAATTGAGCTGGCCTACACCCTAGCCGATGGTCTGGAGTACTTGCGGACTGGTATGGCGGCAGGATTGGATATCGATGCCTTTGCCCCGCGCTTGAGCTTCTTTTGGGCCATTGGCATGGATCACTTTACAGAAATCGCGAAGATGCGCGCCGGACGGATGATTTGGGCTAAACTGGTGAAACAGTTCAACCCGCAGAACCCCAAGTCCATGGCACTTCGGACCCACTGCCAAACCAGTGGATGGAGCTTGACGGAACAAGACCCGTACAACAATGTGGCGCGGACCGCCATCGAAGCGATGGCAGCTGCCTTTGGAGGAACGCAATCCTTGCACACGAACGCACTAGATGAGGCCATTGCCTTACCTACGGACTTCAGCGCGCGGATTGCGCGGAATACGCAGATATACTTGCAGCAAGAAACGGGCATTACGAACGTGGTGGACCCTTGGGCTGGAAGTGCCTTTGTCGAGCGCAAAACAGCCGAAATCGCCGAAGCGGCATGGAAACTCATCGAGGAGGTTGAAGAATTGGGAGGAATGGCCAAGGCCATTGAAAATGGACTGCCTAAGCTCCGCATCGAAGAAGCCGCCGCCAAGAAGCAAGCGCGAATCGACGGTGGAAAGGATATTTTGGTGGGGGTTAATCGCTACCGTACCAGCACCACAGATCCGATGGACATTCTCGATGTCGACAATACAGCCGTTCGTGAGGCTCAGATCAAGCACCTAAATGAAATGCGCGCTAGCCGCGACGAAGAGGCCGTTCAAAAGGCTTTGAATGCGCTGACTGAATGTGCGCGAAGTGGTGAGGGCAATTTGCTCGACAAGGCTGTGGAGGCGGCACGTCTACGTGCAAGTCTGGGCGAGATCAGCGATGCCATGGAGGACGTATTTGGCCGGTATACGGCAAAAATTCAAAGCATTAGTGGTGTGTATAGCAAGGAAATAGACCAAGACGACCGATTCAAGAACGCTCAGGCCTTGGCGGATGAATTCGCCGAAAAGGAAGGGCGCCGCCCGAGGATTATGGTGGCCAAAATGGGCCAGGATGGACACGATCGCGGAGCCAAGGTGGTCTCCACGAGTTTCGCTGACCTCGGATTCGACGTAGACGTCGGTCCGCTTTTCCAAACTCCTGAAGAAGCAGCCAAGCAGGCTGTCGAAAACGATGTACATATTTTGGGCGTCTCGAGCCTAGCAGCAGGGCACAAAACCTTGGTCCCACAGGTAATTGCGGCTCTAAAGGCCCTAGGGCGCGAGGACATCATGGTCATTGCTGGTGGCGTGATTCCCCAGCAAGATTATGACTACCTCTACGAAGCGGGAGTTGTGGGCGTCTTTGGCCCCGGAACGGTCATTGCCGAAGCTGCTGCGGATATTCTCACTAAATTGATCGCAACGGTAGATTAAAAACG
This sequence comes from Cryomorphaceae bacterium, assembly GCA_017798125.1. Classification (NCBI taxonomy): domain Bacteria; kingdom Pseudomonadati; phylum Bacteroidota; class Flavobacteriia; order Flavobacteriales; family Cryomorphaceae; species Cryomorphaceae bacterium. The sequence goes on along the minus strand of CP059070.1, from coordinate 1,535,383 downwards.
TTACGATCATGGCCAAAGAATTAACCCACCCGAACTATAAATGCCCCAAGTGCAGTCACCGCACCTATACTTCTGAGTCGATCAGTACGACCGGTAGCGGATGGTCGCGCATTTTCGACATGCAGAACAAAAAGTTCACCGCAGTCACCTGCAACAACTGCGGATACACGGAACTCTACAAAGGGAAGCACAGCAACTTGAGTAACCTCTTTGATTTCTTCACCGGATAATGACTGAAGGGGCTTCCAATCTTCCAAGGCGCAAACTCCCCTCGATAGAAGAGTTTGTTAAGGGCATCTTGGCCGGTGACCGAACCCTGTTGAGCAGGGCCATCACCTTGATCGAAAGTACACGGGCCGATCATCAAGAGAAGGCCCAGGCCATCATTGAGGCCTGCCTCCCCCACTCGGGAAAGAGCTTTCGCGTTGGGATTACTGGAGTACCCGGAGTGGGTAAATCGACCTTTATCGAAGCCTTGGGCGTCCACCTCATCGAGGAAGGACATCGCCTGGCTGTGCTGGCCATTGATCCAAGTTCGAGCCGTAGTCGCGGAAGTATTCTGGGCGATAAAACCCGGATGGATAAACTGAGTACGGACGAGCGCGCCTTTATCAGGCCGAGTGCTGCAGGAACATCGCTCGGGGGAGTTGCCCGAAAGACGCGCGAGAGCATCATCCTATGTGAGGCTGCGGGATTCGACGTGATCTTTGTGGAAACGGTCGGCGTGGGACAAAGTGAAACAGCCGTTCATTCCATGGTCGATTTCTTCCTACTCCTGATGCTCGCCGGGGCCGGAGATGAGCTTCAAGGGATCAAACGCGGCATCATGGAGATGGCCGAAGGCATGATCATCAACAAGGCTGACGGGGACAATCTGAGCGCCGCTCGTCGTGCACGTGCCGACTATCAGCGCGCCCTGCACCTCTTCCCTGCTCACCCCGCGGGCTGGACTCCTCAAGTGCGTCACTGCAGCGCCTTGACGGGCGAGGGAATCCCTGAATTCTGGAAGGAAGTGATCGAAGCCTACCGGAAGGCGGTCACTGAAAATGACTATTTGCGCCTACGGCGCGATGAGCAAGCCCGCTACTGGTTTCACGAGCATATTGAAGATCGACTCCACCGCAATTTCTACGACCACAAGGCCGTCAAAGCGGAATTCGAAAAGTTGGAGGAAAAGGTATTGGCTCGGGAATTGAGTCCCTTTAAAGCGGCTGAATTACTCTTCGGTCTGGTTCAGTAAGCGGTCTTCGAGCACTAAATCCACAAAGAGTTTTTGATCGTCCACGAAGGCACTCTGCCATCGGAGCACGTCATCGGCCTGTAGACAACCGGCGCGCAGGTAGGTCGAAAGCACCACGTCATCCTCATCATCGATATAAGCCTTGGTCAAACGAACCGCGTTCCAGCGGTGAATCAAATCATCGCTGCATCGGCCTTCCATAGCCCATGCCAACATCAAATCACCGGCCAAGTCGTTGTACAGGTTCACCGCAACGGCACCGTAGTACAAAATGAATCGGCCTTCATCAATCTTAGTGATAGAGTCTGTTCCCGTAGAGGAAAAAAGTCGTTTGAGTTGGCCATCGCTGAAGGATTCGACGTACTGAGCCATCGTGCCGTAGGCACTGAAAAAGAAAAAGACGGTAAGGAGGAGGGATTTATAATTCATCAGTCACTTCGTTCTTAATGAACTCCAGGGCCCGGTCGCTCGGACTGTGCTCTTTGGCCGCCAAGATCTGCAGGACCAATGAGCGCAGATCCTCCGCAGAGGCGTCTGGGTTCAAGTTTTTTGCGGCCTGGTTGATCAAGTTAACCGTTGCGTCTTTTGCTCCTTTGATCATGCTCCACGCATTGGTGCTCACATAGATCTGCTGACTGAGGTTGTACTCGTATTCAGATCGGATCGTCTGCAAAAGAATAGCTTGGTAACCGGCCACGTTCATTCGATTGGATTTGATGCGCACCATGAGGTTCGCCGGTTGTATACGCTCCAAAAACAGGGCCAAACGTTCGTAGGCTTGGAGACGTATCGGCAAGCTGTTCCGACGACTATCCAATTTGACTTCGTACATGCGCCGTTTCTCTTCATTTCCCATGAACATGCTGAGCATGATATAGGTGATGATGAGGACAATGATGGCGGGGAGAATGTAACGGATGACTTCGAGTCCGACTTCCATGCTTTTTGTGTGTTTAGGATTAACAAACGTAATCAATAGAACGCAACTATTGCTATCTTTGGTTTCCTTCAAAAGCTGCCTTTTCATGAGCCACCCTATTTCAGACCGCCTCAACCGTTTAAGCGAATCCGCAACCATCGCCATGGCCCGTAAATCCAGGGAATTACGTACCCAGGGAGTCGATGTGATTAGCCTGAGCCTCGGGGAGCCCGATTTCAACACTCCGGACTTCATCAAGGAAGCGGCCAAAGCGGCCATTGACGATAATTTTTCGTCGTACACGGCTGTTGCCGGATACCAAGAATTGCGTGAAGCCATTGCGGCTAAATTGAAGCGCGACAATGGCATAGACTATCGTCCCAACCAAATCGTGTGTTCTACGGGAGCCAAACAGAGTTTATCCAACGTGCTCTTGGCTTTGATCGATCCGGGCGACGAAGTATTATTGCTGGCGCCCTACTGGGTGAGCTATCGGGAAATGGTCAAGTTGGCGGAAGGGACGCCCGTTGAAATTTTGGCCGGTGTGGAGCAGGAATACAAGTTTACCCCCGAACAAATCGACGCGGCCATCACGCCCCGGACTAAGGTGGTGATGTTCAATTCTCCTTCGAACCCCACAGGAGCCGTGTACAGCAAAGCTGAAATAGACGCCTTGGTGAAGGTTTTTGAAAAGCACGATCACGTGTTCATCATGAGTGATGAAATCTACGAGCACATTAATTTCTCTGGAGAGCAAATCAGCCTCGCAGCCTACCCGAGCATTTACGACCGTGTGATTACGGTCAACGGTTTATCCAAAGGGTTTGCCATGACCGGCTGGCGGTTCGGATACATTGCAGCGCCAGAGTGGATCGCCAAGGCCTGCGACAAAATGCAAGGGCAAATGACCTCGGCTACTTGTTCGATCACACAAAAGGCAGCAGAAGCCGCCATGCGGGCGGATGCCTCTTCTACCCATGAAATGCGCGATGCCTTTCGCGCACGTCGGGACAAAATGATCCCGCTATTCAACGAAATTCCAGGCTTTCACACGCCTGTGCCGGAAGGAGCATTTTACTTTTTCCCTGACGTGCGAGGCACCTTCGGCAAATCCGCAGAAGGTCGAACCATCGAAAATGCAACAGACCTCAGCATGTACCTTCTGGAAGTGGCTCACGTCGCCACGGTTCCAGGAGATGCCTTTGGTGCTCCGGGCTGTCTCCGGATGAGCTATGCGGCAGCTGAGGAGGTCTTGGTTGAGGCCATCGGCCGCATCAAAAAAGCTATTGAAGCTCTGAGCTGATGACGCCCGAGGAAATTAAGGATATCGTTCATCGGTTTTCGGATCAGAACGTCCTCGTTGTCGGGGACGCCATGATTGATTCGTACATGTGGGGGCATATTGACCGCATGTCACCCGAAGCACCCGTTCCAGTGGTTTCCATTGACTCCAGAGAAGAGCGACTAGGTGGTGCCGCAAATGTAGCCCTGAACGTTCAATCCTTGGGAGCTACCCCGTTCCTTTGCAGCGTGGTTGGTGAAGATCTCCGAGGAGAGCTCTTTGTACATCTCATGCAACAACGGGGGCTCAATACCGAAGGCATTGTGAGTGTAGATGATCGGCCTACAACCGTCAAGACGCGAATCATTAGTGATGACAAGCATGTTCTGCGCGTTGATCAAGAATCAACGGAACCGGTGACCTCCAAAAAGATCTTCAAGCGAATCAAAAAGATCTTCAAACAACATGAAATTCACGTGGTCATTTTCGAAGACTACAACAAAGGACTTCTCACTCCAGAATTAATCGAAGCTGTTATTGAATTAGCGCATTCATGCGAAATCCCGGTAGCGGTTGACCCTAAGCGCGAGCATTACTGGGCGTATCACGGTGTCGACTTGTTCAAACCGAACTGGAAGGAACTCAATGAAGGACTCGAATCTTGGCACGCTCCCGAAGACGCAGCCAAAGAAGAGCTTCGCAGCAAGGAGATTCGGGCTACTCGAGAACGCTTAGCCGCTAAGAGCGTGTTGTGCACACTGTCGGAGTACGGCGTTCAGATTCAGAGCGAAGAAGAGGAGCACCATTTCCCCGTGTATGAACGAAATATCGTAGACGTCTCCGGTGCAGGGGATTCTGTTATCAGCACTGCGGCCCTAGTTTATGCCCAAGGAGTGGCCCTTAAGGATGTCGCCCGTTTTGCTAATTTAGCAGGAGGGCTGGTGTGTGAACACGTGGGTGTCGTACCCATTGATCGTCGCCAATTACGCGATGAAGCACTTCAGCTCTTGACCTGAGACTGCCATCAATGTCATTGAGATCCTTTCGCGAACGCGTCAATATTTTTTTGTTCGACAGTAAAGAGCGTGTACTCTCCGCCCTGAATTACGGAAGTCTCATCGTCTCCCTGTTTACCATTGGCACGCTGGTGTATTTCTTTGGATACCCCCAATCCGACATGTCTAGGTCCTTTGTGATTATGGCCGTTCGCGGCAGTTTTGCCTTTTATTTCATCAAGTACTTTCTGGGATTCGTCTACAGCTTTCATCCGCGGGATTATTTTCGCGAGACCTGGTTTGAAGGCCTCTTGATGCTCCTCATCTTGATCAACTCCATCTCGCTTTTTGTCTTCGGATTCCCCTTGGTACGGTGGCTGGGCATGCAAATCGGATTCGAAAACCTGACCAGTTTTTACGTCCTTTTCATTCAGGGTTACATCCTCTTTTTAGTGGGTATTGAATTGACTCGAGCCACCACGGTGTTCAATTCCATAAGATTGGCACCCCCCACCCTACTGATCTTCAGTTTCTTGGTGCTGATCTCCCTGGGATGCGGGTTATTGAGCTTACCGGAAATGAATACTACTGGTGAACCCATGCCCTTTATTGACGCGTTGTTCACGGCCATCAGTGCCAGTTGTGTCACTGGACTTATCGTCGTTGACACCGCCACCTATTTCACCACCAAGGGACAAATCATCATCATGTTCCTCATTCAACTCGGTGGACTCAACATCATTTCCTTTGCCACCTTTATCGCCCTCTTTTCGCGAAAGGGAATTGGGATTCGTCATCAAAGTATGTTTCAAGATTCGATTTCTGCAGATGGCTTGAATGAAAGTAGAGGGCTTCTGAGGCAAATCTTCTTGTTCAGCTTTATCGCAGAGATCATCGGTGCGGTTCTCATCTTCATGCTCTGGAGTCCTAAAATGTCTTTTGAACACTTCGGAGATCGGTTCTTCTACAGTGTTTTTCACTCCATTTCAGCATTTAACAATGCGGGATTCAGTCTATTGACGGATGGACTGTTCGACGAGATGGTTCGTGGAGGCTACCTCCTGCATATTGTGATTGCCATTCTCATCTTCTTCGGTGGCTTGGGCTTTCCGGTCATCTCTGACATCTGGGGCCTTCGTCGGATGCGAGAACGAATTCAACAGCCTTGGAGAACCTACTCCATCGCTACTAAAATCGCCATTTACACGTCTATTGCCTTGGTCGTAGTAGGCGCCGTGGGCTTCTTCCTGATTGAAGATGACAATACCATGAGTTCGCTAAACTTTGGCGAACGAGTCATCACTTCAATTTTTCAAAGCGTCACCACCCGAACGGCGGGTTTCAATACCGTGGATATAGGTGCTCTAGCCACTCCTACGCTGATCATGTTTATGTTCTTGATGTTTATTGGAGCTTCGAGCGGTTCAACGGGTGGGGGAATCAAGACCTCTACGTTTGCCTCCATTTTTCTGGCCTCCTGGGCTACCATTCGAGGAAAAAAGAATGTCGATGTCTTCAAGCACACCATCCATCCAGAAACGCTGAACAAGGCCTACTCCATCTTCCTTTTTTCTGCCACCTTCGTCTTCCTCTGCATCTTTGCCCTTTCTATTGCTGAGCCAGAGATGAGCACTTTTGCTCTCGCATTTGAAGAAATATCGGCCTTTGCCACGGTGGGCCTCTCAACAGGCATCACCGGTGATCTGAGTGATGCTGGGAAAATAATTGTGATGATTTCTATGTTCGTAGGTCGCGTAGGAACACTTACCTTGGCCTTTGCGCTGAGCTCAAGAGTGGGTTCAACGGAGTACAAGTATCCTAAAGCGCAAATGATCGTCGGTTAATGCCTCAAAGCTTACGTACTTCTGGACAATTAGGGACACTGCCCGTTTTCTTGACGGCCATCTCGACCATCTTAGGAGCTATCTTGTTTCTGCGCTTTGGTTACGCAGTGGGAAACACGGGATTCCTAGGAACCATTGCCATCATCATTATTGGTCATATAGTCACTTTGCCAACAGCCTTAGCCGTGGCGGAGATCGCGACGAATATCAAAGTGGAAGGCGGTGGGGCCTATTACATCATTAGCCGAAGCTTTGGACTTAACATTGGTGCGGCCATCGGGATAGCGCTGTTCTTAAGTCAGGCCATCAGTGTGGCCTTCTACGTGATCGCCTTTGTCGAATCCTTGGCACCCTTGGCCGTCTATATGGAGGGCGAGTACGGGCTTACTTGGTGGGTAGAGCTGCTCTACAACAAAAAGGCACTTGGCTTCGGCAGTATGGGGCTACTGAGCATATTGATGCTGACCAAAGGGGCGAACATCGGAATCAAAGCGCTTTATGTGGTTGTCGTCGTTCTTTTCTCCTCCTTGGTCCTCTTTTTTGCCGGTGGAACGGACATGCCGTTTAGCGAGGTCAACTTCGTGGCCACGGTTGAGGATCCAGAACCCTTCTTTTATGTCTTTACCATCATCTTCCCTGCATTTACGGGGATTGCCGCGGGACTTGGCTTATCAGGAGATCTAAAAGACCCCAAAAAGTCGATTCCTCAAGGTACTCTTTGGGCCACCGTTGCCGGAATCCTGATTTACATCGCGGTCGCCTTTAAACTGATTATTTCCGTACCTCTCGAGGACCTGGCGAGCAATCAGCTCATCATGTCCGAGATTGCCATTTGGGGGCCCATCATCCCCATTGGTCTGGCTTGTGCCGCAATTTCCTCTGCTCTAGGTTCGGTCATGGTTGCCCCACGCACCCTTCAAGCCCTGGGGCTCGATGGCATCTTCCCCGGAAACGTCTTGAACCGCTGGACGGCTCGAGGAAAAAAGGAAGACAACGAACCTATAAACGGAAGCATCGTCACCTGTCTGATCGCCTTCATTTTTGTGAGTGCAGGGGACATCAATTTCGTGGCGGAGGTTATCTCCATGTTCTTCATGGTGACCTACGGAGCCATCTGTACGATATCCTTCTTGGAGCATTTTTCTGCGGATCCGAGCTATCGACCAACTTTTAGAAGCCACTGGAGCCTTAGCCTGATTGGAGCCGTGATGAGCCTTTGGTTGATGTTCAAAATGAACGCTCCGTACGCTTTCTTATCTCTGGCGCTCATGGGTGTGATTTACCTCTACATCAGTAAGTACAACAGCTCCAGAGGTGGTCTAGTGAAACTCTTTAGAGGAGTCATTTTCCAATTGAGCCGATGGCTTCAAGTCTACGTTCAAAAGAAGGACTACAACAACCCAGATGCCTACTGGCGCCCCTTCGCGGTCACCATTTCGGACCATACTTTTGAGCGCCGGGATGCCTTTGATCTGTTGCGCTGGTGGTCACTGAAGTACGGTTTCGGTACCTACATCCACTATGTAAAAGGATACTTGAGCGGTGAGACTCATCTCGAAACCCAAGAAGTCATGCGGCGCCTTTTGAACTTGGCCGAAGGCAATCAAAGCCGTGTGGTCATGGACACGATTGTTAGTCCTAGTTACACAAGCGCCTTAGCTCAAGTGATTCAGCTCAACGGGATTAGCGGAAAGGGACACAACCTCATCCTCTTTGAATATCCACGGAACGATGAAGAGCAAGTCGGCCAGATCGTCAACAACTACGGAATGCTGAAAGCCACCGAGTTTGACGTGGCCATTCTTAGTACGAACTACAGAGGGTTCGGACGTCGCAAAAAGATTCACCTGTGGGTCGGGTTCAGGGACTATGACAACGCTACGTTGATGATTCTCTTGGCCTTTGTCACCTTGGGTCACCCCGATTGGAAAGGTGGAGAAATCGAAATCTTTACGCTCTACGAACCCGGAAAGAGAAACGAGACGGCGGAGCGACTTCAAGAAAATATCCGCGAAGGAAAGCTCCCTGTATCACCGACGAACGTACGCTTGATTGAGAAAGGCGATGATCGTCCAATCAAAGCTTTCATCAATGAGTACAGCTCTGGAGCCGATTTGACTATGATTGGCTATCAGAGTCGCCAGTTAATGAAGCTTGGTGCGCAGGTCTTTGACGGCTACGATGATCTCGGAAACATTCTGTTTGTGAACAGTTTGCTGGAGAAAGACCTTGAATAGTTCGTACCTTTGCACGCGAAAATGGAAAAGCTCGAACAAGTCACCCCATACGGTTCCTCCGAAAAGTCGAAAAAGGAGCAAGTCGCTGAAATGTTCAACAACATCTCCAAGCGATATGACTTCCTCAATCACTTCCTCTCTCTTGGTATTGACAAGGGATGGAGAAAGAACGTGGTCAAATTGGCCAAAGCTGAAAAGCCAGAGCGCATTCTGGATTTGGCTACGGGAACAGCGGATCAAGCCATTGCACTTCGGGTAACTCAGCCTAAAGAAATTATCGGCGTCGATATTTCAGAAGGTATGTTGGAGCAGGGACGCGTTAAGGTGAGTAAGCAGGGCTTGGATGACCTCATCACCTTGAGCCTTGGAGATTCGGAAGACCTTCCATTTCCTGACGATCACTTCGATGTATTGACCGTGAGCTTTGGCGTGCGGAATTACGAGAACCTCAAGAAGGGTTTGAGCGAGATGCTTCGCGTCATTCGCCCCGGCGGAAAAGTGATCATCTTGGAATTCAGTCAGCCCGAGAAGTTCCCGATGAAACAGCTCTTCGGTTTTTACAGCAAGCGCGTTTTGCCAACCGTGGGTCGATTGGTTAGTAAGGATCCTCGCGCCTACACCTACTTGCCAGATTCTGTGGATGCCTTTCCATACGGAACGGCCTTTACGGACGTTTTGGAAGAACTTGGATACCGCGAAACGACGATAGCACCGCAGACCTTCGGGATTGCCAGTATTTACACGGGAACAAAATAAATGCGAAAAACGGGTCGTTCACCCCTCATGATGCAACATCGCCGACATATCGTTCTCATATTGGTTTTCTGCCTCACGGCAGGATGGGCCAGTGCGCAGAAGCGCTACAACTACGAGACTCGTCAGTCGCGCTCTCCGAAGTACGATTTTAAGACCATTCACTTCGGCTTCGAACTGGGCATCAACTACTACGACTTTCACGTCACCCCATCCGAAACCCTTCAGAACATTCAGGACAATCAGAACACGCTCTACAGCGTGGATTGCATTGCCACTCCTGGGTTTACGCTATTGTTGATTTCAGACTTGCGTTTGACGAGCTTTCTGAATCTGCGCTTTACCCCGGGAATCAGCTATACGCAACGGGATATGGTCTTTGATGTGTACAACGACCAGTTGGGTGACTTCTTCGTCGCGAAAAGACAAGTGGAGTCTACGTTTATTGAATTCCCGCTCTACCTCAAACTTCGCGGAAAGCGCGTTGGAAATGCGCGACCCTTTCTCATGGGTGGTGCCAAGTACATGATTGACATGGCCAGTCAAGAACTTGTGGAGGACCCTCGGTTGTTCCGAATCAAGCGCTTTGACTTCGCCTACGAGTTTGGTTTTGGTATCGATATCTACTTCGATTTCTTTAAATTCAGTCCACAGATCAAGGCTTCGACCGGTATGCGCAATATGGTCGTTCCCGATGACACGATCTTCACCGAAGGTGTGGTTGACTTGACCACCCGATGTGTTCTGATTAGTTTTCAATTCGAATAATGAAGCAGTGGGTTCTTCTTTTGGCGTTGTTCCTCATCGTGCCGCAGGCACAGGCCCAAATCGATTGGAACACGGAGGAAGAAGATGCAGCGCAGGGACGTGATCCGCAGCAAGAGGAGATTCCGCTGTCCCATACGGGGATGAGCTACGCCATCAATATTGGTGTCTACTTTGCCAATGATGTGACGGCGAATTACTACAATGGAAATCCCAATGGCCCCAACTCCATCCTTCGCCTGTACAACAACCCCAATACTTACGCGGAAATTCGGGATCAGTACAACGGAAACGACTGGTACCTGGACGGAAACAGCCTTCCGCTGGACATGCGCTATGACACGCCGATGTTGTTTGGAGTCAATTTTCAGTATTTCTGGAATGAAGACCTCGGCGCGTTCTTGGATTTCAACACAGCCCAACTCGTTTCTGGAGGCTTCGTCGCCGTACAAGTCGAAGATTTAACCGGACCGGTCATGGAGCAGCGGATCGAGCTTGAAGAAATTTGGGGAGAAGAAAGTCGGGTTCACGTGGATTTGGGGCTCACCTATGTTTTGAAGAACTCTTCGGCTTTTCAGCCCTTCATCAGTGCTGGAGTGGACTTCCTCTACACGGAAGTAAAAACCAACAAGGTCAAATTCGGGAACCGAACTTATTCTATCCTGAATCAGGGGTTTAACGGAAATGTGAACGAACCCCAAGGAGGAATGGGCGTGGGGTGGATGTTTGCCCCAGGTTTGAAGCTGCGTTTGAATGCTAGCTTTTCGGCAGATATTGGATGGAATTTCTACAATACCCAAGTACGGGTTGGCGATTATGCAGAACGCAATATGAATTCCGCCGCTTTCCTACGACTCGTCTATTATGACTTCTAAAGGAATTCGCTTCATGCTCATCAGCACCTTTGCCTTTTCGCTGATGCAGCTTTGCGTAAAGTTTTTACCACACCTTCCCGCTACGGAATTGGTCCTTTTTCGCAGTATTATTTCTTTAACACTCAGCTTGGTATACCTCCGTCGCATCGGAGTCTCGCCTTGGGGAAACAACAAGAAGTGGCTTGTTCTTCGCGGACTATTTGGCATTACGGCCTTGAGTATGTTTTTCTACACGCTCCAGAATATGCCCTTGGCTTCGGCGGTCACCCTTCAATACCTTTCTCCCCTCTTCACGGCCATCTTCGCCATCTTTATTCTCAAGGAACCCATGTCCAAGATGCAGTGGTTGTTCTTTGGACTCGCCATTGCCGGAGTCGTGGTCCTGAAAGGCTTTGACCCACGGATCGACGTCCTTTACCTCGGTCTTGGATTGGCGAGCGCTTTCTTCGCTGGCTTGGCCTACAATGCCATTCGCAAAGTGCGTGCGACGGACCACCCCGTGGTCGTGGTCTTTTACTTTCCCTTGATCGCTACCCCAATTATGGCAGTGGTCAGCCTTTTTAACTGGGTGACGCCATCCGGATGGGATTGGCTCATTTTACTGGGCATGGGTGTTTTTACCCAAATCGGTCAGGTGAATATGACCAAGGCCCTACAGGCCGATGCCGCCAACCAAGTCACTTCGCTCAAATACCTTGGGGCGGTCTACGCCTTGCTCTACGGCTTCTTCATTTTCGATGAAACCTATACCTGGGGATCGATTCTCGGGATCGTTTTGATCCTTTCCGGGGTCTTGATGAATGTCTTGACGAAAAAGAAAGTTTAGCATTATCTTGTGCTCAACTAAACTCAATTCCATGAAAAGACTCATCCTATTGTTGGCGATAGGCAGTATGGCTTTCGCTTCGAGTTGCACTCATACAAGTAAGGCCGGCGAAGAGGCCACTGTTGCGGCGCGCGATTTTTCACCTGTTGATGGAAAAGCCGTTGTCTACCTATACCGTCCTGGGAAATTTGTCGCTGGTGGTGTCATGACGCCGATTAAAGTCAATGGCTTGGATGCGGGGGGAACTGGTCCCGGGACTTTTTTCCGCTGGGAATTACCTCCAGGAGTTTACACCTTCTCAGCGCAAAATTCGGCCAGTACTCAGATGGTTCAAGTAGATGCCAAAGCGGGCGAAGTTTATTACATCAAGGAACAAGAGCACATTGGTGTAGCCTCTAGAGATACGCGCATATCAATGAAAGAAACTACAGCGAAAGAAGCTCAACCTGTCATCAAGAAAGGCAAACTCCTTTTGAGTAATTACACGCCTTAAACACTCAAGTGTGAAAGCAAGATTCCGGTGGCTGTAGCGACGTTTAGGCTGTCGATAGGTGCATGGCCGTTTTTAGGAATGGTAATGGTTTGGGAAAGCTGTGCTTTGACATCGGGCCGTAGGCCCCAACTTTCCGAACCCATCACCAAGATCATCTTTTCCGGTTTTTCAAGCGCGTGAATAGAGGTGCCATGCATGTCCGCTCCGAGTACTTGGAATCCGCGGCTGCGGCCTTCCCCGAGTAGGTCTCCGAGTTCAGTTTGCACGACGCCGAGTCGGAACAAACTGCCCATAGCGCTTTGGACCACCTTTGGATTCCACGGTTCAGCGCAGTCCGTGCTCAAGATGATTTGCCGAAGGCCAAACCACTCTCCCAAGCGCAAGATGGTACCCAGGTTTCCGGGGTCCCGAACACCGTCAAGGGCTAGAATCAAGGGGGCTTCCCAACGCACTTCAGGGGCCTCGGGAATATGGGCTACGGCGAGTACTTCGTTTGGCGTTTTGAGTCCGCTGATCATCTCCAAGTCTTTACCTGAGACTAGGGTATGTCCTTTCCCGCTATATTCTTCAAGGCCAAAGACGTCCTCAATCTGAAGAGCTGATTCGCGCAGTTCTTCGACTACTTTGGGCCCCTCCGCGACAAAGCGTCCGAATTGATTTCGGAATTTCTTTTGCTGAAGGGAACGGATGTATTTCTTTTGGGCCCGAGTGAGCATGCGATGAAGAATGGTAATTTTGCGAAGTTAGCAAATAGAAGCTGTGCCCTTGAAGAACCTATTTCGTCTTACATTTTTAGCCCTTGCAGCCGGCGCGATGCTCTCTTCGTGCAAGGCAACGCGATATGTTCCGGCAGAAGGGCACCTACTGATGAAGAATGAAGTTGAGGTGGACAGCACTCACCTTCGAGGTGGAAAGGAGTACTCTTATCTTCGAATTAGGCCCAATCGTCGGATACTGGGCGTGCCCTTTTACCTCTATCTCTACAACTCTGGTGATCCAGAGGCGGAAAAGGGATTTGGACATTGGCTTTCTGGATTGGGGGAAGCTCCCGCAGTCATTGATTCCACGAATTTGCGCAAGAGTGCTGAACAACTCAGTCGGTACTATTTCAACCAGGGTTATTTCGACGCGGAAGCATCGTACCGAGTGGAATGTAGTGACCGGCAACGCGCCAAGGTTTACTATTCCGTTCAAAAACACGAGCCCTACTTTATTCGCAAGATCGAGTACCAAATGGATGCTCCGGAGTTGGAGGAAATTGTAGTGAAACAGATGGCTGAATTGAAATTTCAGCCAGGCGATCAATACAACGCCAAGATTCTGGACCAAGAGCGTACTCGATTGACGGAGCTGTTCCGCGAGCGTGGTTTTTACGACTTCTCCAAAGAGTTTATCTACTTCGAAATCGACAGCGGATTGCCTGGACGGGTCGTGGACATTACCATGGGGATTGAAAACAAACCCGTACAGGATGGAGATTCCATTCAATACATCAAGCATACGCGATACAACCTAAGGGATATTCATATTGTCTATCGATACAAGCCTGGCGTGGCCTGGGGAGAGGAAGACACAACCTATCTCGGCTACGAATTCAATTATCGCGATGAACTCGAGTTTAGACCGCGATTGGCTACGGATGCCATCCTGATTGAACCAGGTGATCGTTATCGGCAGTCCCAGGTCGCGACCAGCTACCGACACCTCATCAATTTGAAGGTTTTTTCCGGAGTCAATATGGACTTTGTTCCGATTGAAGGCGACAGCGCCGCTCATTGGTTAGACGCTTATATTCTCCTTCGACCATTCAAGAAACAATCACTTGGTCTCGAGCTCGAAGGAACGCACACCTCTGGAAACTTTGGGGCCGGAGGTTCGGTCTTCTACCGCAATCGAAACATCTTCGGTGGAGGGCAAATTCTCGAAGTTCGGGTGAATGGTGCACTAGAAGCGCAGCAAGTAAGTTCAGATGCGAGTGGGGTATTCAACACCATCCAATACGGAGCTGGACTTACCTTACACCTTCCCTATTTCCTATTACCCTTTAATACGGAGGGCTGGATGCCTAAGAGGTACCAACCACAAACCGACATCAATGCGAGCTATAACTATCAGATTCGGGTTGATTTTGACCGGTCCATCCTCAATTTCGGCTTGCACTACACCTTCGACGAGAGCGCTGCCAAAAGACACATTTTTGAATTGGTCGACCTCAACTTTGTGAAGCTGACCAATGTCCGCGACTCCAGCAACATTGACGGAAATCGAATTCGAACCGGCTTTCAGGACGCCTTTATCCCGACCATCGGATACACCTTCCTATACAACAATCAGAGCCTGACCGCTCCGGGTCTCGACTATCAATTTTTCCGGGGGCACATCGAATTTGCCGGAAACTTGCTGAGCGCTGCAGCTGCGGCCAGCTCTTGGTCGCCGAATGACGATGGGCAGTATGAGCTTTTTGGAAACCCCTTTGCTCAATATGTCAAAGTGGATTTAGATTTCAGACAATATCAACCCGTATTGGCCTCGCGAAGGCTCGTTCTTCGACTCTATGGTGGGTTTGCCATTCCCTATGGGAACAGTGAAGTTGTCCCTTTCGAGAAACAGTTCTTTGGTGGGGGTGCAAACGACAACCGTGGATGGGTGGCCTATACCTTAGGGCCGGGTGCTGACACTACTGGCTTAGATGTGAATACCGGAGACATCAAAATTATGGCTACTTATGAATATCGTTTCGGGCTACTTGGAGACTTGAAAGGAGCCTTATTTGCCGATGTGGGGAACATTTGGACTTTAGATCCTATTGAAGAACAGTACAACACCGAGTTTCGACTAGATCGATTTTACAAAGAGCTCGCCATTGGCGCGGGTTTCGGTTTCCGCTACGATTTTGGGTTTTTTGTCTTTCGACTTGATGCCGGATTTAAAGTGGGGCAACCGGCACGTCCAAATGGACAATATTGGACTTGGGACGATATACGGCTCAGTAGGGCTGTGTGGAATTTCGGTATTGGATATCCCTTCTAAGAAAGGCTCAATTACTATATTGCAAGCCTTAATTTTACCGACCAAACTTAAACCTGATATAAAATGGCATACGATAATATCGTCTCCATCTTAGCAGACCAAGCAGATTACCTGCTCAATCACGAATCCAAGACAATGGCTAAAGAGCACCTGCATTTGCCAGGTGGTGATTTTGTCGATCGCGTTTTTGCGCCGGGCAATCGTTCGATTCAAACCATGCGCTCTCTTGAAACACTTTACGGTTCAGGCCGTTTGGGGGGATCTGGATACCTCAGCATCTTGCCTGTTGACCAAGGTATTGAGCACTCCGCTGGAGCCTCATTTGCGCCAAATCCAATCTACTTCGACCCAGAGAACATTGTCAAGCTCGGCGTTGAAGCTGGATGTAACGCAGTCGCTTCCACTTTTGGAGTATTGGCAAGCGTTGCACGCAAATACGCACATAAAATTCCGTTTGTGGTCAAACTGAACCACAATCAGCTTTTGAGCTATCCCAATACTACGGATCAAATCATGTACGGAAGCGTTGAAGACGCTTGGAATCTAGGTGCTGTAGCGGTTGGAGCGACCATCTATTTCGGAGCTCCTGAAATGGATCGACAACTGCAAGAAGTGGCCGCGGCATTTGAGCGCGCTCACGAACTTGGGATGGCCACCATTTTGTGGTGCTATACGCGTAACTCAGCATTTAAAACAGCTGAAGGAGATTTCCATACAGCTACGGATCTTCAAAGCCAGGCTAACCATATTGGAGTGACCATTCAGGCGGATATTATCAAACAAAAATTGCCGACCACCAATGGTGGATACAATGCGGTTAATTTTGGAAAAACACATCCAAAGGTATACTCTGAATTGAGTAGCGATCACCCGATTGATTTGACTCGCTACCAAGTAATCAATTGCTACATGGGCCGTCAAGGACTGATTAACTCAGGCGGTGGCTCTGGAGACAATGATATGCAAGATGCCGTAGTTACTGCGGTAGTCAATAAGCGTGCTGGTGGACAAGGATTGATTTTGGGTCGGAAGGCCTTCCAACGTCCAATGGACGAGGGTATTAAACTCCTACAAACAGTTCAGGACGTATACTTGGCAGACGAAATTACCATCGCATAAAAGAAAGCCTATGACTTGGTTTCAGCGTAAAGAAAAAGGGATTACTACTCCTACACAGGAGAAGAAGGATACTCCCAAAGGGCTCTGGTACAAAACTCCTAGCGGAAAAATTATCGATACCGATGAGCTCAAAGCAAATTTGTACGTCTCCCCTGAGGATGGATATCATGTGCGCATCGGGTCTCGAGAGTACTTTGCAATTCTCTTTGATGATGGCCAATTCGAAGAATTGGATGCCGAGATGACATCAGCAGACCCCTTGAACTTTGAGGATACCAAAAAATACAAGGACCGACTCAAAGCGACTATTGCGAAGACCAAATTGAATGATGCGGTGCGCACAGGAGTTGGAAAACTCGACGGCCACGATATCGTAATCAGTTGTATGGACTTCAGCTTTATCGGAGGCTCCATGGGCTCTGTGGTAGGTGAGAAAATAGCCCGAGGAATTGATCACAGCCTTAAAACAGGCATTCCGTTTATGATGATCAGCAAGTCTGGTGGAGCGCGTATGATGGAGGCTGCCTTCTCTTTAATGCAGTTGGCGAAAACCTCTGCGAAACTCGCTGAGTTGGATGAGGCTGGTATTCCTTACATCAGCTTATTAACGGACCCTACAACGGGTGGAGTGACGGCATCCTATGCAATGCTAGGAGATATCAATATTGCCGAACCAGGAGCACTGATCGGCTTTGCCGGTCCGCGCGTGGTACGCGAGACCATTGGCAAGGACCTTCCCGAAGGATTTCAGACGTCCGAATTTGTTCTGGAGCACGGATTTCTGGACTTTATTGCCAATCGGAAAGAATTGAAAGCCAAAATTTCACAGTTCTTGAGATTACTCGCGAACTAAAAAAGGCACAGTTCTTGAAACTTAACCGGTGTTCCGAATGGAGGACCGGTTTTTTTTATCTAACCATCTACCTTCGGGCAGCGTATTACAAGAAATACCATACATCAGCGTTTAGATCACAATGAACCTACCTCCTATGAATCGAAGACTCCTCCTTCTTTTGTTCTGGGTACTTGCAGCAGCTCCTTTGTCGGCGCAGCAGAGCTTTACCATTAGCGGCGTTGTTTCGGATGAATATTCTGGTGAATCCATGATAGGGGCCAGCGTTTTCGAACCCAATCTCCGAAAGGGCACCACAACCAACACCTACGGATTCTACAGTTTAACCTTACCCGAAGGCACCTATTCGATTGTCTTCTCCTTTGTTGGGTACGAGCCTTTCACCAGAGAGGTTGAACTCACCGAAGAACTTCAATTAGACGTCTCGCTCAAGGGCATGGAGCTCCTCGAAGTTGAACTGGTCGAAAAAGTGACTACTCAAATTCAAGAAACGACGCAGATGAGCACCATCGATCTCCCTATGGAGGCAGTGGAAAAGCTCCCTGTATTTATGGGTGAACGAGACATCCTGAAAACCGCCCAACTTCTTCCCGGAATTCAAAGTGGAAATGAAGGAACCAGCGGGCTGTTTGTCCGAGGCGGTAGTCCAGATCAAAACTTAATTCTATTGGACGGCGTACCGGTCTACAATGCCAATCACCTCTTCGGGTTTTTCAGTGTATTCAATCCCGATGCGATCAGCAGTGTGAGCATCATGAAAGGTGGATTTCCAGCACGCTATGGTGGTCGCTTATCATCGGTTATTGACGTGCATATGAAGGAAGGGAATATGCGCGAATTCCAAGGTGATCTGAGCCTTGGACTCATCGCTGCGAAGATTGCCGTCCAAGGCCCCATCAAGAAAGACACGACTTCCTACATGATCTCGGCACGAAGAACCTACATCGACGCTCTTGTACAGCCAGTGATCATCGCGGTTGAGAACACCTCTGCTGGATACTTTTTCCACGATGTCAATGCCAAGGTCAACCACAAGTTCAATCGCGAGCATCGGCTTTACGCCAGTACCTATTTCGGTAAAGACAAAGCGTACAATCGGGAGTCCTATGGAGACGGGGAGCTCTTCCGCGCTGGACTGGAATGGGGAAACCTAACCTCGGCCTTGCGATGGAATTGGCAGGTAACCGATAAGCTCTTTTCCAACACCACCCTCACCTACTCCAACTATGAAATGGCCGTCGGCTTTCAGGAAATTTGGACCGAGGACAACGAGCGATACGAGTACGAGTATGAATACTCCTCCGGAATCCGGGATTGGGCCATCAAGTACGACTTAGACTACATCCCCAACCCCAATCATTACTTCCGGTTTGGTGGGAACTACATGTACCACACCTTTAACCCAGGAGTCAATCTGTACGAAGCCAATGAGAATGGCGAAAACATTGAACTTGAAGCGGGAGGGAACAAAATCTACGCCAGTGAATACTTCTTGTACGGCGAAGACGACTGGGACATTACGCAGCGATTGAAGGTCAATATTGGTCTTCACTATTCCGGGTTCTTGACGCAAGGACAGCACTACACCAGTCTGCAACCAAGAGTAGCGCTGAGGTACTTGATCACGGATGAGTTGGCCCTAAAAGCCAGCTATGTTCAAATGGCCCAGTTCATTCACTTACTGTCGAATTCTGGAATCGGATTGCCAACGGACCTCTGGTTACCATCGACCCGTAGGGTCAAACCTCAATACAGCCAGCAGGCCGCCGTTGGATTGGCCTACACCTTCAACAACGAATTCGAGGTGTCCTTGGAAGGCTATGTCAAAGACATGCGCAATGTGATCGAGTATAAGGACGGGGCCAGCTTTGCCAGTGGCGCAGATTGGGAAGAACAGATTGAAGTGGGTGACGGCTGGGCCTATGGAGTGGAGCTGTTCATTCAAAAGAAGTTCGGAAAGTTCACGGGATGGCTCGGCTATACCTTGAGCTGGAGCTGGCGGCAGTTTGACAACTTGAATGGAGGTGATCCTTTCCCCTACCGATTCGACCGGCGTCACGATATCAGCTTTGCTGGTACCTATGAGTTCAATGAGATGAAGGACATCGGATTGGTCTGGGTGTACGGAACAGGTAATGCGGTCAGCTTACCCATCGCTACGTTCCAAACACCGAATCAGCCTTTTGACAACAATCCTTTCGGCTACTGGGGGAACCTCAATTTCTACGACGAACGAAACGGATACCGCATGCCGGCTTATCACCGTTTGGATGTGAGTTACAATACCCGAAAATACTACGAGAATGGAGCTTTGAGGACTTGGAGTTTTGGTGTGTACAATTTGTACAATCGCCAGAACCCCTTCTACCTCTATTTCCAAGACCGCGACAACGACGAGACCAACGAGCTGTATCAAATCAGCTTGTTCCCGCTCATGCCTTACGTCAGTTATAACCTGAAATTCTAAGCCATGAAAAAATTGCTCTTTATTATCTGTTTGGCGGCCTTTACGGCCGGATGCGAGAAGGAAGTTCCTTTCGACCCAGAGGAATCGCGTACGCGAATTGTGATGTACAGCTTTTTATATCCCGGGGAGATCATTCAAGTGGAGCTGACGCAAAGTCAGAACATCCTGATCAACTCGTGGAACGAAGACTACCCTCCCGTGCAAAACGCTATTGTCCGGGTCTATAAAGACGGAGAACTTCTGGGAGAAATGCAAGAAGACCAAATCAACAATAACGGTCAGTACTTCCTCTTTGAAACCGTGGAAGCTGGTGCGGAGTATCGTTTCCAAGTGGCGCACAGCGAATTCGAAGGCGTACAGGCATTTACGCGTGTGCCAGCGACGCCACCTACATTCACAGCACGCCTTATCGATACCACCAACTTCGAATGGACCCTTGAAGTGGAAGTTGAAGACCAAAGTGGAGCGAATTTCTACTTGGCGGATTTCTTGTGGGAATACGAATCTGGCGGGGCGAGTCTTCAGCCGATGTACTTCAGCTCAACGGATCCTTTCCTGAGCACTCCATATACCTATTACGACCCTACGGATCCGAACAAGTATTTCGATGGCGAGGCCTACTTTACAGACGAGCATTTCGCCGATGGCACCTATACCTTCAGGATTAAATTCTACGCGGATTATTGGACCTCACAGTCTTTCACGGGTATTCATGTTCGCTTAAAAAACATGTCTGAAGATTATTACCGCTACAAATACAGCAGCCTATTGCAGCAGTGGACTGATGGAGATCCTTTTGCTCAACCAGCCATTGTCCACAACAATGTGGAGAATGGAATTGGATGTGTGGGAAGTCTGTTTCCTGGAACCGTGGTGGTTGATCTCTGAATTATTTAAAAAGCGGCTGCGTGTATATAAAATTTAGTTTGTACATTTGCAGCTTGAAAAAGAAGCATAGTAAAGAAACTCTATCTCAGTAGTTTTATGACGATTACGCCGGAAGAAAAGAAAGAGATTTACGCCAAATACGGCAAATCAGAGAGCGATACAGGAAACGCGGAAGCACAAATTGCTGTGTTTACCAAGCGAATCAGCGCCCTCACCGAGCACTTGAAGCAAAACCGCAAGGATTACAATACACAACGTTCCTTGATCATCATGGTAGGAAAGCGCCGTAAGCTTTTGAACTACCTGAAGCAGATCGACATTGAGCGCTACCGCGCTATTGTTAAGGACCTAGGATTGCGTAAGTAATCTACTGGAATTCACGCGAATTAAAAAGGCAATTTCTACGAATTGCCTTTTCGCGTATATAGCCGTATCTTCCCGACACTTTTCTGAGCCGGGTAAACAAATCTGATACCGGCGTCCTTGAATACACACGTATACACGTACATACACACATACATTTTTATACACCCTTTTATACACACACATGAAACCAGAAGGAATCATTCAAGCTATTCAACTTCCCGACGGACGGGAAATTACCATTGAAACTGGCGTTCTTGCCAAACAAGCACACGGATCAGTTGTGATCCGTATGGGCGACACTATGTTGCTCGCAACAGCAGTCTCAAACTACGAGCAGTCTGATGTAGACTTTTTACCTCTTACGGTAGACTACCGTGAAAAATTTGCCGCCGCTGGGCGGTTCCCAGGAGGGTTCTTCAAACGCGAAGGACGTCCTTCAGATCACGAAATTTTGGTCATGCGTCTCGTGGACCGCGCCTTGCGTCCACTCTTCCCTAAGGACTACCACGCGGAGACACAGGTCATGATCCAATTGATGTCAAGCGATGAAAATGTTCAGCCTGATGCTCTAGCCGGTTTAGCGGCTGGTGCAGCAATCGCCGTTTCGGATATTCCTATGGAAGGACCAATGTCTGAAGTTCGCGTGGCACGTATCGATGGCGAGTTTGTCATCAACCCATCAAAAGAAGATACGGAGAAAGCAGACATCGATTTGATGGTGGGCGGTACCAAAGAGAGTATCGTTATGGTCGAAGGTGAAATGAAAGAAGTTTCGGAAGAAGAAATGTCCGACGCCATCATGTTTGCCCACAAAACCATCGCCAACATGTGCGTTGCTATGGAAGAACTCAGCGCTAAAGTGGGTAAAACCGAAAAGCGCGAGTACGAACCAGAAGCACAAGACGAAGAATTGCGTGCGAAGATCGCAGCTTTCTGCTACGACAAAGTTTACGCCGTTGCTAAGCAAGCACTTCCTAAGCACGATCGTTCAGCCGGATTCAGCGAGATCAAAGAAGAGATGAAGGCTCAGTTCACTGAGGAAGAACTCGAGGAAAAAGGTGCTTTGATCGGAAAGTACTGGAAAGAAACAGAGAAGAAAGCGGTACGCGACATGGTGTTGAACGAAGGTATTCGTTTGGACGGTCGTGCAACAACCGATATTCGTCCGATCTGGACTTCCATCGACTATTTGCCAGGAGCACACGGATCTGCACTCTTCACTCGTGGAGAGACGCAATCTTTGACCACGGCTACCTTGGGAACGAAGCTCGATGAAAACCGCATCGACAACGTGACCTTCCAAGGATCAGAGCGTTTTTACTTGCACTACAACTTCCCTCCATTCAGCACGGGAGAAGCTCGCCCAATTCGCGGTACTTCTCGTCGTGAAGTAGGACACGGAAACTTGGCACAGCGAGCCTTGGAACCTATGATCCCAGCCGAGAACCCATATACGGTTCGTTTGGTATCTGAGATCTTAGAATCAAACGGATCAAGTTCTATGGCGACGGTATGTGCCGGTACTATGGCCTTGATGGATGCGGGTATCAATATTACTCGTCCCGTGAGCGGTATCGCAATGGGATTGATCACGGATCAAGAGACTGGTAAGTACGCTGTATTGAGTGATATCCTCGGTGATGAAGATTTCCTCGGTGACATGGACTTTAAAGTAACCGGTACCACTGAAGGAATCACTGCTTGCCAAATGGACATTAAGATCAAAGGTCTTGATGCCGAAATCTTGGTTAAAGCATTGAATCAAGCCAAAGACGGTCGCGCACACATCTTGAACAAGATGCTTGAGACCATCTCTGAGCCACGCACAGAGCTCAAGCCAAATGCACCGAAGATCATTGTATTGGAGATCAACAAAGACTACATCGGTGCCGTGATCGGACCAGGCGGTAAGATCATCCAAGGAATGCAGGAAGAGACCGGTACAACCATCACCATTGAAGAGGTGGAGAACAAGGGAATCGTTGAGATTCTCGGTACGGATCAAGCGGGTATCGATGACGCCGTATCGCGCATCAAAGGCATTTGCTGGGAGCCTGTTGTCGGTGAGATCTACCTCGGAACTGTTAAGGCCATCCAGCCTTATGGTGCTTTCGTTGAGATCGGTCCTAAGACGGACGGTCTTTTGCACATCTCTGAGATCGACTGGAAACGCATCAACAACGTTGAAGATGTGTTGAAAGAAGGTGATCAAGTGAAGGTGAAATTGCTCGAGATCGACGATCGCGGCAAAATGCGCCTATCTCGCAAGGTCTTGTTCCCAAAGCCTGATCAGAATGAGGGCAAGCCTGAAGCAAGCGCTGAAGGAGGAGAATAAAATCTTTTTCGAAATACTGTAACCCTACGCCTCCTTTTCTCGTATAAGGAGGCGTAGTTCATTAATATAAAAGAGAGGAAAGTATATGAGACAGCTCAAGATCACGAAGCAGGTAACGAATAGAGAGACGGCGTCGTTAGACAAATACCTGCAGGAGATCGGAAAAGTGGATTTGATTACAGCGGAAGAAGAGGTAGAACTCGCCCGCAAAATCAAACAAGGTGATCAACTAGCTCTTGAGAAATTGACCAAGGCGAATCTTCGCTTCGTGGTTTCCGTAGCCAAGCAATACCAAAACCAAGGTTTGACCCTTCCTGATTTGATCAACGAAGGAAACTTAGGACTCATCAAAGCCGCCCAGCGTTTTGACGAGACCCGTGGTTTTAAGTTTATCTCATACGCCGTTTGGTGGATTCGTCAGTCTATTTTGCAAGCGTTAGCAGAGCAAAGCCGTATCGTCCGCTTGCCACTGAACAAGATTGGCTCGATCAATAAGATCAACAAGGCCTATGCTCAATTAGAGCAGGAGCACGAGCGTCAGCCAAGTGCTGAAGAGATCGGAAATATGCTCGAGATGAGCGAGAACGACGTTAAGGAGAGCATGCGAAACAGTGGACGTCACGTGTCCATGGATGCCCCGCTTGTCGATGGAGAGGACAGCAACCTGTACGACGTATTGCGAAGTGCGGAGAGTCCAAATCCAGACGCAGACTTGTTGAACGAGTCCTTGCGCACTGAAATCGAGCGTTCCTTGGCCACCTTGACCCCTCGCGAAGCGGACGTTATCCGTTTGTACTTCGGACTGAGCGGGCAGCACCCCATGACTCTCGAAGAGATTGGCGAAACCTTTGACTTGACCCGTGAGCGCGTGCGTCAAATCAAAGAAAAGGCCATCCGACGTCTAAAACACACCAGCCGTTCTAAGATCCTAAAGACATACCTAGGGTAATCCCCGGCTAAATCAATTGTAAAGCGCCCTCCGATTGGAGGGCGCTTTTCTTTTTGGGATAAGCTTATCTTTGCAGCAGAATAAAAACTGAGCCCATGCCCATCATCGCCCCTTCTATTCTCGCCGCGGATTTCGCCAACCTTGAACGCGATTCAAAAATGGTCAATCAAAGCGAGGCCGATTGGTTTCACATTGATGTTATGGACGGCGTTTTTGTTCCGAATATCAGCTTCGGCATGCCGGTCATTGAGGCCATCAATCGCCACGCTGAAAAACCGCTTGACGTGCATTTGATGATCGTTCAACCCGAGCGATACATCGAGGATTTCAAAAAAGTGGGAGCATCTATTCTGACCGTTCACTACGAAGCCAGCACCCATCTTCACCGCACTCTTCAAGCCATCAAGAACGCCGGTATGCAAGCCGGTGTCGCCCTAAACCCGCACACACCAGTATCGCTTTTGGAAGACACCATTGAAGATATTGACTTGGTCTGTTTGATGAGTGTAAACCCCGGATTTGGCGGTCAGAAGTTCATCGAGCGCACCTACGAAAAGGTTCGCGCACTTAAGGCGATGATCAATAGCCGAGGCATCTCTACCCTTATTGAAATTGACGGTGGCGTGACTGTTGAAAATGCACCAGCACTTATCGAAGCCGGAGCCGATGTATTGGTTGCCGGGTCTACGGTTTTCCGTTCTGACGATCCCGTTGCGACCGTTGCAGCCCTCAAGCGCGCTTAAGTGAATTTGGGCCTACGGCCCGATACTTCACTCCCGCCCCAAAACATAATCTTCCAAGTAGCTGAACTCCTCGGTGAGCTCACCTTTCAGATTGGTCTGGCTCGCCCGGCCGATCACATCATCTGGATCTTCAACAAGCAACGCTGGAAGCACATTTTTCATCAGCTCGCTTCCAAAATCCTCCGATGCATCTTTCGGAAGCTCACAAGGCAAGTTGTCGACCGCCATAACGCCGATAGCATTATTCGCTTCAAAGTCCACCTCGCGCTCCAAATAGGGGTCGTACCCATAAAGCGGATCCGCAATAGTAGAAGGCCTCAAAGTGGAAGCGACTGGTCCGTCAATATCACAGCTGACATCCGCTACAACGCGAATGTTGAAAACAGGATCACGGGCATCATCGCGAGTAAAAATAAATGGTGACCTATTGTCCCAATAGTGGCAAGCTATGTATACATCCATGTGACCTGCAAAGGCCATGAAGTTCGAATCAAATTCCTCGGGTGCCCGATAAAAATCACGAGGCACAAAATCGGCTCCATCCTTTCGGCGCACATAGTCCTTCACCAGGAGCTGAGCATAAATCGGATCGTCAAACTTCTCAACTGTAAACTCATCGGGACTTACCGCTTCTATCCCGGCGGTTTTAAGCACTTCCATGGCACCACCAGCTACCCTCCCTCCTCCGGTCAAGCCAATTCGGAAATGCTTGGGCAAGGAAATCTTAGAAAGCTCCGACTCCATGTCTTTCCGGTCTTCGCACTCATGAGCTGGTTTCAGCTCATATCGGTTGGTCTTCTTTCCATAGGCGAGCAGTGCATTGTATGCTCCCACAACACCGGCATATCGACCGAAACCAACCAGGCGCTTTCCACTTTTCGCGGTCAATACCTCGTAGTCGACTAGGCGAATGTTCTTTTCTAAAATTGCTCGAAGCAAATCGCGATTGTACGGCTGCTTTTTAAACGTGTGCGAAAAGAAGAAGTAGGTTTTATTCGGAAGGAGCATATCAATGGGTACTTCTTTGACACCGAATAAATATTCGCAATCGCTTAAATCCTCATCAACTCGAATTCCACGTTCTTCGTACTCTTCATCGTGAAAGCAGCGAATAGAACTAGGCTGCACCGTGATGTCCAATTCCGGAAACTGGTCTTTTAGCTGTCGACACTGGGCCGGTGTAAATGGAACGCGTTTATCAGGAGGATTTTTTCCTTCTCGAATAATGCCAATCTTGACTTTCTCCATAGCTCTTCAGAATAGTCCGCTAAGATATTGACAACTTGAGCGTCTTCCTAATATGCCGTACCTTTGCCCTCTGACTTTTACGGTCTTTGACTTGTTGGGGCTGATTTGGTTTTGACAGCGAGATAGTGGTCATGTAAGCACGCCGAGCATTGTGTTTTTGGCTCGTAAATCTCAAGACTCAATTTTTGTAATTGGCGAGACTAATTACGCTTTGGCAGCCTAATACCAGGTATTAGATGCCTTTGATCCAGGGGCTTACGTTTTCATCGTACGCGGACCCCACCGGATCATCATAACAAACGATGATAGAGAGACGCAACCGTTTCGGGCGTCAATCGAAAATTTAGAAACTAAGGAATGTGTTGGTCGTCGGGTTTCCGGCGCATTCTCGAAAATCAAACGCGACTAAGCGCGTAGAAAGCATGTCTGTTACTTGTTTGGACGCGGGTTCGAGCCCCGCCAGCTCCACAGAATAAAATGAAGCAACCCGTTTACCGTAAGGTAAGCGGGTTTTTCTTTTTAAGCGAGTCAAGCTTGCTTGTACGAGTTCGAAATGAAAAAGGCGCTGTAGGCCCGACGGGCCGTTCACGGATCCCTTTTGGGGCGCCCCCCAGACCACGCCAGAGGAGCGAAGCGATGAAGCGCTATCCTCACCACCTCCACAAAAGTCACGAGCAAACCGTTTACCGAAAGGTCAGCGGGTTTTTTTTCCGCGAGTCAAGCCTGCTTGTGCGGTTTCTTTTTATTCACCTCCTCTCCTATTCGTCCACCGATCCTTTTCGAATTGCTGAAAATATTTGAGAATAAATGAGGGATGTCTTTTTTCCAACTCTTGTTCTGAAGGTATAGGAAGAAAATGTGATGCCCAACGGCCAGAGTAAAGAAGTATAGTCCAAAGTCTAAAAGAATGCTTGGAAAAATCGGAGAATAAAAAACAATTGCGGCAATAAAGTGAAAGATCCAAAGCAGCTTAACAACATGCCATCCGTCTGTGAACGAAGCAAAAATATGACTGCTTCCCCAGAATCGTTCTCCTTCACTCGGGTCTCCATTCTTCCATTTGTTCCTCCACGCAATTTCATTATTCCAAAAGGACTCACCCAATCTGTGCATTCCCTTGCGATCAAAGAATGCGGCAAGTGTATGCCAAGTGGATAAACGATAATGATGAGGACTGGCAATTTTATCCATAGCAGCCTCCCAATACGTCCCTAAAAAGAAAATAATTAGGCTGAGCAAAGTACTTTGTACGTTACAAGGTTAATGACAACAGAGTACTGGTATGCCGAGATCGTTAAGGATAATGTTCTCCTTATCGACGTTACCAAACACCTTGGTATCACCGGCCACTTGAGCCATAATGCTGATTAAATGAGTTTCGTTATCCCGTGCATGAGCAATAGTTTGCCTGGAATAACCGACGCTGAAAATTTTGGCGTCTTCCTCTATAAGAGCATACTTGATTCCCTCCTCAGCAAAATAGTCTTCGCATTTTCTAACGTTCAATGCGGTCTCTTCGTCCAAACGATCAGTCTTGTAAATGGTGTAGAGCGCCACTTCCCCATCCGAGTTCATAAGGTCTCGGGTTTGACGCATTTTTAGCTCAAAGTTGCTGTGAGATGCGATTGGGAAGAGAACTTGTTGAAAGCCACCTACATGCCATGTGGACTGTTCTTGAATAACAAGGGAAGGAACATTAAGCATTTGGACGAGCTTCAAAATATTGGAACCAAAAAGAGCCTGTTTGATCCCTTTTTTTCCATGCGTGCCGATCAAGACTAAAGAAGTATGAAGCTTGTCTATTGCGGCTTCAATGACATCAAAAAATTGCCCCTCCACCAAATGACCTTCGCTCTTAACACCTGCAGCTTCCAATTGGGCTTGAACATCCTTCAGCGTATCCCAACATTCTTGTGCACGAGCCGTGTCTCCTTTTGGTACAACCGTCACAAAGTGTACGGGAACATTTCTATGATTGGCAATTTCGGTCGCAAATTCCACGACCCGATTAGATACTTCTGTGTGGTCAATTAGTGCGGTGATGGATCTCATCGGCTGCTTAGGTTTTGGACCAAGTTAGCCTTTTTTTAAATACGGCATTTGCCGTATGGTGAGCTTCAAAATGGCCTGCTACTTTTGAAAAAACTCGCCAAAATGAAGCATTCACTATTCTCTATTATTCTGATTTTCGCCCTCACGGGCGGACATGTCCGCGCCCAATGGGTAGCACTAGGCATTACTGCTGGACTTTCGAATCCTACTATCGAAACTATGGGGGCATTCACCAAGTACAATGGTGAATACTACGCCCACACTTTTCTGACCGGTCTCGTGAAATCACCAGATGCCATAAATTGGATACCAGTTGCTCAAACCGGACTCAATTTGCCTCCAGAAAAGCTATTTGAATGGGGTGGCCGACTATATGCGTGGTCAACCTGGAGCACGGAGGCC
Organism: Cryomorphaceae bacterium; assembly: GCA_017798125.1. Taxonomy (NCBI): domain Bacteria; kingdom Pseudomonadati; phylum Bacteroidota; class Flavobacteriia; order Flavobacteriales; family Cryomorphaceae; species Cryomorphaceae bacterium. The sequence continues at coordinate 1,506,702 of CP059070.1, read as the reverse complement.
GCGTCTGTTCTGTACTTTTCAACCGATGGCGGGTTAAACTGGACACCAGATACTGTTGGCTCTCCCCCAAACTTCTTGGACCCAACAGTTCCGCCTGGTCATGCACGAAGTGCTGTCGTGGGGGATTACATGGTCATCCTCTATTCAAACGGCCTTCAAAACTACTGGAGACATATTGATAGCACGAATTACCGATTGGATAATTTCTTGATCGCTACTGGGGATGCAAGTGCCGTGCACTCACGGGGCGATACGATGTGGGCAGCAAGAGAAGGATCTATTTTCTACACGATTGACAATGGCTATAATTGGTCTAGTCCTCCCAATAATGGCCTTCCTTTTCCCGCTTTTTGCACAGACATATTTGTTGATGGAAATACGGTTTACATGACCACATCAACCAATTCCCAAAACGAGCCCGGATTCTGGAAATCCACGGACCGCGGCTCAAATTGGGTGGAATATTCTTTAGGATCTGTTATCGGGCCTGGAGTATTCGGTCAAAACCGAGTGATTCATTCCATTTGGGCCTCAGGTAATGACATATTCCTGGGACTTGGGTCCTCGGGACAAAACAATCCTGTTGAAATCGCTTACTCCAACGATGGAGGCTCTAGTTGGAACCTGGAATCCAACGGCATGCACAGCGATGCTTTTGGAACGGATGGAATCAATGAACTGTACATGTACGACGGCTATCTATTCGCTCAGTGCTTCTTCACCGATACCTATAAAAGAGGTTACAGCGTTGGGGTTCCTGATCAGAGCCGGCGATCCGTAAAGCTCTTCCCCAATCCGGCATCCGAATATGTCTATGTGACGGGGATTGAGCAAATTAGGAGTGCCATGGTCTTTGACCAACAGGGAAGATCAATTCAGGTATCGATCGAAGACTTTCGTTTGGATGTTTCTCATCTGGCCGTAGGTCAATACCATCTGTACGTGCAGTACGAAAATGGCGACTCCTTCAACAAAGCACTCCTCATTTCTCGGTAAATCAGAGGATTGGCCCCGATTTTGTGTATGTTTAGATAACTCTAAACACTCGGGGCTATGAATTTGAAGAAGGTCCTCCTCATCGGAATTGTGCTTGCCATGCTTGGCGGTGCCTATGGCTTGTATTTATTTTTCAAACCCGTTCCCAGTGTGGCGAGTATGAAAACGGATGAGCAAATTACGAGTATGGCCTTAGCTGGGGCTTTCGAACAGGACGAAACTCAAGCGGGGGAGCAATACCTCGGCAAAGTTCTTGAAGTCACTGGAGTGGTTACAGAAGTCATCCCGGGAGACTCTGCGGACGTGACCATCGTGCTCGGCTCTGATGGCTTTATCCAGGTGCTTGCGGGCATGGAAAAAACCTTAGTCAACGAAAGTGAATTGGTCGGAAACGAGATTACCGTTAAAGGTATTTGCACCGGATCCACTATGCTCGATGTCGTTTTGAGCAGATGCGTTTTCATCGAACCTTAGGTCGTGCTTAAAACCGTTCCACCTTCGTTTTTACAACAAACAATAATCCCTCACATTCAAATATTCCTTAGAACATGAAGCGACTCGCCTTACTACTGTCTTTTGTGATGCTTGCCGTCACCTCTGGAATGGCCCAGACCAAGTACATTACCAGAACAGCGGAGATTTATTTTAAATCCAATGGCGAAATAGATGATGGTGTTGAAGCGACCAATGCACAAGTCGCTACGATTCTGAACGGCGCCAATGGAGAAGTGGCTTTTCAGGTATTGATTAAGGCATTTAGGTTCAAGAAGGCGCTTATGGAGGAACACTTCAATGAGAACTATATGGAGTCTGATCAATTCCCGAAAGCAACCTTCACAGGTCAAGTAGAAGACTTTGAAGAGATAGAACTATCCGCTGCAGGATCTTACGAAGTGGTGGTGAATGGAAAAATGACCATTCATGGTGTTACCAACGAAGTCTCTCAGAAAGGAAGTCTTGAAGTCCTTGAAGATGGAAGTATCCGTATGAAAACGCACATGCTCATTCCTTGCGCCGACTACGGCATTGAAATTCCGTCTGTAGTGGCTGATAAAATCGCCAAAGAGATTGACGTAGATATTGACGCCTTACTCAAGCCCGTTTCCTGAGTCATCACATCTTTATGAAACAAGTGAGCCGCAAAATACTTGTTTGTGTTATGGCCTGGCTTTCTTTCGGCTGTGACAAACCGCTGCCTGATGGCTTTGTGTATTTGCATGAGATCGATCCTAGAATTCAAGTCGAATTGCGATATGCAGGATCGGACAATTTTGTGGGACGGCCCGTTGATGGGTACTCCGGGAATCACCTTATCATCACGGAACCGGCCGCTAGAGCCTTGAAACGGGTTCAAGACCGACTGGCTTCTGAAGGGTATGGACTAAAAGTTTTTGACGCCTACCGGCCGCAAAGGGCCGTAGACCATTTTATGCGATGGACTCAAGAAGCAAGTGACACCTTAACTAAATCAAAGTACTATCCTGATCTGTCCAAGGAAGTTTTGGTTCCTGAAGGATATATCTGGAAGAAAAGCGGTCATTCCCGAGGAAGCACCGTGGACCTAACTCTGATCGATCAGGAAGGAAAAGAAGTCGATATGGGGACGGGATGGGATTTCTTCGGGCCTGAATCTTGGCCATCATTTTCAGGGGTTTCAGATTCTGCTTACGCTCATCGGCAGATTCTACGGGAGGCTATGTTGGCCGAGGGGTTTTTACCCTTGAAAGAAGAGTGGTGGCATTTCACTTTGGAAAACGAGCCTTTTCCCAATACATATTTCAACTTTGTCCCTTAGGGTAACGCCGCTCGAAACCAAACGAAAACATAATATTCCGGAGTTCTTTATTCTGTTTTTTTATAACGCCCTATGACGTAAATTCGTCACTATGGCAAAAGTTAAAAAGTCACCACTAGTCGTTGAATGCGCCTGGGAGGTATGCAATCAAGTTGGAGGAATCTATACCGTAATCCGATCTAAGGTGCCCGCTGCCGTTGCGGAATGGGGTGATGATTACTGTCTCTTAGGTCCGAACGCAAACAAGGATATTCAGGCCGAGTTTGAAGACATCACGGACATGCGCGATCCCATCGGGAAAACCGTGGAAAAAATGCGGGGTATGGGCTACGAAGTTCAATACGGACGATGGTTGGTGACCGGTAGACCTAAAGCTGTGCTGCTCAATCTGCAGAATGTTTTTAACCGCCGGGACTCCCTTCATCGTCGTATGCATGAAGTTCATGGAATTGATGTTGACCCGGATCATGATCTTATTAATGACATGGTCCTTTGGTCCGATGTGAATCACACCTTCTTTCGAATATTGAGTCAAGAAGTTGTTAAAGAAAGTCGGCCTATTGTGGCACATTTCCATGAATGGATGGCCTCCATTCCTATTCTGGATATCAAGCACGAAAAGCTACCCATTAAGACTGTCTTTACGACCCACGCAACCATGCTCGGAAGAGTCTTGGCCATGAACGACCCTAAGTTCTACGACATTCTCCCCAAGTATGACTGGGAGGCGGAAGCTCGTAAGTACGGCGTGCTCACTATGACTCAGATCGAGCGTTTTAGCGCGGATAAAGCGGATAGCTTTACGACGGTATCTGAAGTTACGGGCCGAGAATGCGAGCACCTACTCGGTAAAAAGCCGGATTTTGTGACTCCCAACGGGTTGAATATTACACGGTACGCAGCCTTTCACGAAGTTCAGAATCGACACGAGCGATACAAAGAGAAAATACACGAGTTCGTCATTGGCCACTTCTTCAAAAGTTATCCCTTCGATCTGGACAACACCCTGTACTTTTTTACTTCAGGTCGCTATGAATACAAGAACAAAGGCTACGACATCACTTTAAAGGCGTTAAAGCTGTTGAATGAGATGATGAAGAAGGAAGGTGTCGACAAGACTGTCGTCATGTTCTTCATTACCAACCGGCCAACATGGAGTATTAATCCAGACGTACTGGAGAGTCGAGGCGTCATGCAAGAGATTCGAAGCAATTGCGAGTCCATTCAACATCAAATCGGTAAGAAGTTGTTTTATGCTGCTGCTCAGTCTACGGAAGGGCACCGACTGCCAAATCTAAACGACCTCATCGATGACTATTGGAAGCTGCGTTATCGCCGAACCATTCAGAGCTGGAAAACGGAGCAATGGCCCATTATTGTCACGCACAATCTTGTGAATGATACAGACGATGAGATCTTAAATTTCATGCGGGATGAGCAACTGGTAAATAGTCCCCTAGACAAGGTCAAGATGGTTTATCATCCAGATTTCATCAACAGTACAAATCCACTTTTCGGTCTGGATTATGGGCAATTCGTTCGAGGATGTCACTTGGGAATTTTCCCTAGCTATTACGAGCCATGGGGCTATACACCACTGGAATGTGTTGCACGTGGAATACCAACGGTTACATCAGATTTAAGTGGGTTTGGGGTGTACATCGATGAAATGGAAGAAGCTCGTGACGAAGACGGTATTTTCGTATTAAAACGACGCAAAAAGACTGAAAAGCAAGAGGTCAAAGACCTCGCCAATTTCTTGATGCAATTTGTTAAGTCAACGGCACGATACCGCATGCTTCAACGCAACAAATTGGAAACTTTCAGCGAGAATTTTGACTGGGGCGTTCTATTAGAGTACTACAAAACAGCCTATGAGGAGGCTTTAAAAGCCTAAGCGTGATTAATGCTTTTTCTTGTCGATGAATAAGCCCACCACATCAAAAGCGGATGAACGACGAGAAGCCTGGCCCATCCAATAGTCGGTGAGACACAAAGGCCATCTGGAATGCAGGACCCTATTTGGATAAAATAAACGTGAGCCGGAATGAAGGTCACCAGCATCAGAATAATAGCAAAGCCAGCGATTCTGCGCGTTTCGCGTATCAATAGCCCAAAGGCTAAGACAACCTCTGCAATTCCAGCTAGAATATTCAGCGTTCCTGGGAACGGAAGGTAAGGCGGAATCAAGCCCCAATAGAATTCGGGCATGACAAAGTGATTGATTCCTCCCAGCAGATAAAAGGCAAAAAGGGCCCTTAGCCCCCAAGAATTCAGGCCCTCAAATTCCATTGTGTCGTTCGGTGTACGTGAAGAAGTATGGCCCCAAATGGAATCCACCAAATCAGGTCATTGGTAATTAATGTATAAGCAAATTCAGCCGGAGCAGCACCGGTCAAATAATTGAATACAAACCCAGCGGGTCCCAAAATTTTGCCCAAAAACCCAACCGCTACTATGGGCCAGTGCCGTATGGGGTTGTAGCTAGCCCACCAATATCCAAGGCCGTAAACGCCAATAACCATACCCATCCCCTGCCAAATCATGGGGTGGTTGAGCGGAGTCATACCGGTCAAATGAAAAAAGTGCTGCGGGAAAAGTCCTACCCAGGCGCCCCAGATCACATTGTAAATGGCAGCTGCTTGGAGAACACGGGTCATCCAATGAGGGAAATGCTCTTGTTTCATGGTCGGATAACAGCGTTATTCTTAGAGAAGTTCGGAATAGTGTACCTTTACAAGGAACAATAGATATATATGACTTTTAAGGAATTAGGCCTACACGAAGGGCTGCTGGAAGCCATCAGCTATATGAATTTCGTGGAGGCGACACCGATTCAGGAGCAAGCAATCCCTGCGATCATGAATCGAAAAGATGTGCTTGCCTGTGCACAAACCGGAACAGGCAAAACCGCTGCTTTCCTCCTACCCATCCTAGATGAATTAGCTGAAAATCCCAGTCAGCATACGACAACACTTATCGTTGTACCGACGAGGGAACTGGCAGTCCAAATTAACCAAGAAATTCAAGGCTTCTCCTATTTCATTGGGGTTCATTCAGCTGCAGTCTACGGGGGCGGTGATGGCCGTGAATGGGATTTACAAAAAGAAGCACTCACGAACGGAACGCATGTTATCGTTGCCACTCCAGGTAAACTCATTTCCCATTTGCAGCAAGGTCATGTGAAATTCGGGAACGTACGCCATCTGATTTTAGATGAAGCCGACCGAATGCTGGACATGGGCTTTCACGACGACATTATGAAAATCGTGAGCTTTTTGCCCGAAAAACGTCAGAATCTCCTCTTTAGCGCAACTTTTCCCCCGAAAATCAGAAAAATGGGGAGAGAGCTCCTCAACGAACCTGAAGAGATCTCGATTGCCATTGCCAAGCCAAGCGAAAAGGTTGAACAACGGATTTATCGAGTATTTGACGAGCAAAAGTCTCCGCTTCTTCGACGAATCATCCGAGAGCATCCGGAGTACGAGTGTATTTTGGTGTTCAGCAGTACCAAGAAGAAAGTGAATTCAATCATACGCTCCTTAAAGCACAAGGACTACCGAGTGGATGGAATCTCTTCGGACTTTGAGCAGAAAGAAAGAGAAGCTGTTCTGTCTCGATTCCGGTCGAGAAGAACACGGGTATTGGTGGCTACCGATGTTTTGAGCCGTGGAATTGACATTAAGGATATAGACTTAGTTGTTAACTACGACGTGCCTTCTGATGCAGCCGACTATGTTCACCGCATTGGCCGAACAGCAAGGGCCAAAACTGAAGGTGTGGCCATTACACTGGTCAATCCTGCAGACATGGCCCGGTTTGATGAAATTGAGCGGCTTATAGAACGGACTTTGGAAAAACACCCTGCTCCGGAAGATCTCGGAGACAGTCCTACCTGGCGGAAGCCGGGACAAGGAGGTGGGAGTCGAAACCGGCGAAGAAACACATCGCGCCGTAGAGGCGCAAACCGCTCTAAAGGATCTGGTGGTGGTCGGTCTGGAGGGAATAGAAACCGAAACCAAAAAGGTCGGTCTTCTGGGGGGCGCGGGCCTCGTCGAGATGGTTCTCAAGGAAACCGTTCGAATAAGTCTAGTGGTTCCGGATCCTCCGGCGGTCAAGGCTAATCAGTCTAAGCCAACTTTAATTCCGGCGTAGAAGGTGATCGGGCGAGCGGGTCCGTAAATGTACCCTGCATCCCGATCAACTCCGGTATCAAAATCTTCTTGGTAGCTGTTCAAAAGATTGAACACACCACCATATACCTCAAGAAATCCGTGCTCTGGCCCATCGTGGTGGTAGCGAATCTTCGGGTTGAGCTCTATAAAGGATTCCGTGCGCTTTACAACCGTATATCCGGACTCAGGATCAATTACGTGAGGAACATCCATCCGGCCAGTGAATACACCGGACAAGGAGAAAGTCCAATTGGACAAGCCTTCGAAATTGACAGTCCCGTACCCATAGACGGGGGGAGTTCTTAGAATATTGGATGTGGAAATCACACTGTCTGCATTCGCATCGGTAATCATTTCCGGCTCCCATAGGACTTCATCTTCATCGTACCGAGCGGCTTGAATGGTTATTCCACTTTGCCAACTCCAATCCGACTGGAACGCCCCATTGAATTCAATATTTCCGCCGTAGACAACGGCCCCACTCCCATTTCTAACTAGGCGAACCGAACCACCCGTTGGCAAAGGCTGTAGATTGCCGGTAAAGAAAACGTCATTGAGGTCGGTGTAAAACCCTTCAAAAACCATGTTGAACTGAAGCTCCTCACGATATGGCGCCCATTGAAGTGAAGCGTTGTACGAATTCGAACGCTCAGGTCTTAAATCAGGGTCCAGTCGGTTAAATACAGCCTCACCTCCTACTATCTCGATATGTAAATCCTCATCAAAGGCTTGAGGAGCACGATAGCCTTGAGCATAGGAAGCTCGGAATTTCCAAGACTCATTGATGGTGTACTTGACCGTCGCTCTAGGGACAAATACAGGAAGGCTTTGGTTGTTCACATCTGTGCTGCTCGGCCAATCGTACTCCGCACGGATTCGAACCAAGTCCAATCTTCCCCCAAGAGAGAAGGACCAGCGATTGTTCAGCGTCCAATCTCCTTGAGCATATGACCCCAAGGTTTGAACCCTTTGATTTAAAGATCGCTCATAACCCAATTGATCATCTTGAACGCGATTGTATTGAAACTCAGAGCCCGCAGTAAGCGCCCAATGTTCACCATCATTCCAATTCCATTGCGCACCGGCAACAGCTGCGATATCACTGCTATGCCCGTAAGCATTCAAGGCTAGAACATCTTCTTGCGTGAGGCTGTCTCCCGGAGTCAGTATTCTACCCCCACTTCCGTAGTAGCTATCCCTTTCGGTGTGCTGCAGGCTACCGTATACGGCTATTTTACTGCGATCACCAGGAAGGTACTGTTCGTACGACACTTGCGTATTAAAAATGAGGTGGCTCAACTCTTCGGCTAGGTTGGCCTGATGTGGCGGACGTTCTAGTTGTCCTCCGCCGCGTCGATATTCATTAATCAAAGTTCCAGACCACTTGATTTTGGATCGGTCCGAAGGACGGACATAAGCATTAAAACCAGCAGATAGGTTCTCCAGGGCTACAATTTCGGTGAGATCATCTCCATTGGCGTCCCATCCTTCTCTGGTTCGGTACATACCAAAAAAGGTCAAGCCTTTTTTGTAATTCTCGCTGAGCACGGATCCGTTAAAAGTCAGTGCGCGGTCAGAAGATTCTGCATTTACGAAGGCTTGCTGAAGCCCAACTTCAAAGGAAGGGGCAACTGGCTCTTTAGTGATAATATTGACCGTCCCCGCGATGGCATTTCCTCCATACATAGCTGATCCTCCACCGCGCAGTACTTCAACACGCTCAATCATTTGTGTCGGTATGAGCTCAAGACCGTAAACTCCTGCAAGTGAACTGAATACAGCCCTATTATCAATCAAGATCTGACTATAGGCGCCCTCAAGGCCATTCATTCGCAGTTGTGTGAAGCCGCAGTTCTGACAATTATTTTCTAGACGCAACCCAGGGGAATAGGCCAAACCCTCTGCCATACTCAGACTAGCCGTTTGATCAAAAATACGATCGTCAATAGCACGAACGATTACGGTAGATTCGTAACGCTCAACTTCCGACCGATCAGCTGTAACAGTTATTTCGGAAAGCCCCAATCGATCTGGAATGATGGTCAGAATCAAATCTGGGGCGCCCTGCTCCACCAGAATTTCCTGCTTGAGCGTTCGATATCCAATAAACCGGACCTCGAGTGTATATCGTCCATCGGTGATGTCAACAAATCGAAAACGACCCTCAGCATCCGTAGAAGTCCCGGTTGTACCGTCCAAAAGGACCGCGGCTCCAACAACAGGACCCTCTGAGTCCATGACCACTCCTTCTATGGATTCCCCCCATAACTGAATGGAGAACACGGATAAAAACAAAAGACCTAAATACTTCACTTGCCACGAATTTCGCACAAATGTAGTGCTTATGTAGATTTATTCTAAATAAAAACGTGTGTTTTTCGCTCTATTTATAGGCTACTAAAGTAATATTTTTAGGCTTGTCTAATTTTATTTTTCAGAGTACTGGCTTAACATGCGTTCTAAACGCTTCAAATATTTACCGAAGGCCCACTTATTCATCCAAACAGCGGCGAAATGACTTAATGGGGTAACCACCACGACTACCATCAGTAGAATCATCCAATCTATATCTTGATCTACGGCAAGCGAAGGGTCCCGCAATTCCCGACCCCATAACATTCCGGCAGCGGCAGCAATAGGATAGAGAAAAAGCCCCATTCCCTCTTCAATCCTCAGCGCAAGCTTCGTTCGTCGGTACGCTGATTTCAAAGTACTTCGAACATTTAACTCTGGGTCTATCCAACGAGGTAGGCGTTGCCAGACCACAGCTATGTAAACTCCACAGATTATGAAACTGACGATGACAATGTCCATCAACGTTCGACTCAAATCGTTCTGCGTAGCAAACCGCATGATTATGATGGCTACAATACCCAAGGCAAAGTAGAGGGTTTTGAGCCCCATTTGGCGTCGAAGATGTTGTACTGGATGTTTGGATCTCTTTATTTCTTGTACGTCCATAGCTTGTTCCTTTTCCTCAGAAAGACTCGCCCATACTTCTTTTAAGTCACGATCTATTTCATCGCCTAGATTATCGATCCAACTATTATTGTCGTCACTCATGGCTTCATGATCTTTTTAAGATTCTTTTTTATCCGGTGGAGGCGTACACCAACATTAGAGGCTTGTAAACCCAATACTTCACCGATTTCACTGTAATCATACCCGTCAAAGTGCAGAGAAATCAATGCTCTGTCCAACTCATTGAGGCAGCGAATTGCGCCCCAAAGCGCTTCTTTTCTTTCGTTTCTATCAGCTTCTTCAGTGAATTCCTCGGACTCATTAAAAGGGCGGGTCAAGGTTCTCCGATCTTCCTTTCTACGGTGCGTAAGAACAGTGTTCAAGGTGACTCGATACAGCCATGTTCCGAACTTGCTTTTACCTTTGTACAAGTGAAAGGACTTCCACGTTTGAAGTAAAACTTCCTGATATAGATCTTTGACTTCCTCCTCGCGCTCTTCGTAGAGTCGAATCACCTTAAAAATGATTCCGCGATTCTCGGAAATTAACAGCTCGAACTCTGCCCTATTCTTCATTGAACTGGTATGGGTTGTACGCTATACCCTTGGCTCCTCAATTGCTCAACCAGTCCGCGTGAACCGACGAGGTGCATTGCGCCCACAGCAATAAAAGCTCCCCCGTTAGGAACGATTTGGGGAATTTGCTTCACCCACCTGTCGTTTCGGTCTTCTAGAAGGTGGTCAATGGAGCCCCAATGATCCATGTCCTTTTTTTCCATTCGCTCTATAGCCGAATAGTCATTGCTTTTATAAGCTTCAATAATGGCCTCGGTAACCTCTACAGCTTCGTCTTTATCTAATACCAATTGGACCAAATCAGTAGCTTGATCTGAAATTGATACACTGTCGTAAACCATATGACTCTGTTCTATCATAGATTCAAAACCTTGAACATTCTTCCCTCGTTTATGGCCTTCTGATGCGAAATAAACATCCATGGGTATGCCCGGAATATCAGACAATTCAGGAAAGGCTGCTTGATTGTAAGCAATGGTCAGGGCCATAGCGACCATCATGGGTTTCATTTGATTCAGCTGTGAAAGGGGAATATGCATAGTAGTCTGAACCTCTTGATCAACTAAGAAATAGTCGGCAGAATCCAGAAGTACTTGAAGAGTCTGATCTGTCATCATACCGATACTAAGAGCCACCGGGATTTGGGAACTATCGATTTCTGTTTCGACCAAAATGGAGCTCGATTGGTCATAGGCTTTAAGAACTGCTGGCCACTTTTCTAGGTAACCGTCGTTGAGTAAATGATACGTCCCGAATAAATAAATGGGTTCGGACATTCCCTCTTTTTCGACCTTCCAGAATAGTCCCTTTTCACTCCTGTTTGGCAAGAGTCGGCCGTCTGCAGGACCTGCATATAGTTGTCCAAAAAAGGTGGTAGAGGAGAAGACGGCTAAAAGAAGAAGTATGCGGTGTTTCAGTTTCATGGCATTTAAATTAAGTGTTCGATTTATTAGTCGAACGGAGGCCACAAAAAATTACATCTACTTCAAAAATTTATTCGCCTTTGAAGAAATCCGCCCTTCTCCATTGAGTCAAACGATCAACCGAGAATTGGTAGTAATCACTTTCTTGATCGGTTTCTTTCTCAATGTAGCTCTTGTAGTAGGCTTCAGCTTGTTCTCTATTTCCAGCCTCATCGAAGGCTCGTGCAATGAGATAGGTAAACACGGGATCTGAGGGGTCGTAGTAATAGGAATTCTTATATGCATTCACAGCCAGTTCTGGGTACCCCGCTGACTGGAGACTCCTTCCTTGAAACTCATAGTAGACCGGAAGCTCATCCGATGTGGCTAGAGTCGCAGCCTTCTCAAAATAGACTGCCGCCGAATCAAACTTCTCGAGTCTGTAATAAGCCATTGCCAATACATAGGTAGGCCCTTCTTCAGCGTCATTGGGATGTAGTCGTCTGAGAACAGGTATACTCTCCTCCACATATCCTGAACGGTAAAGAGATATGCCATAGATTTCATTCCATGTTGGGCTTAAAGTACCTAAGGAGTCAGCCGATTCTAGGTAAGGCAAAGCCGTCCAAAAACGTTCTGAGCGATATCCAATACGAGCACCGAGCAAGTACAACTCCCGTCTGGCTGGCTGATACTCCAAAGCCCTTTGCACCATGCTATCTGCAACAGACCAGTTCTGAAGTCCTTCATATAGCTCAACTACTTGAGCTAAGGAAGAGATATCGAATGGATTCAAACGAACCGCTTGCTCATAATGATGAATGGCCAATGGCAAAACTCCCAGGCGCAAAGAGGTAGAAGCGAATTGGCGATGATATCTGGATGACTCAGGGTATTTTCGAACTAGTTTTTGCCACAATACTAGGGCTGTAGTATCCCGGCCTGTAGCGTTCGCTACTTCCGCGGATAATGTCAACCCTGGAGTCCAGTTCGAGTCCAATGAGAGCAACTCTGAGCATGAAATCCAGGCCTTTTCTTCTTGAAATAAACGCTGATAAATACTTCCTTTTAAATACGCCGATTTTCGAGAAGGCTGAGACAGTTCACTTTGATTGATCAGCTTCAAAGCGTCATCATATTGGCGAACGCGCATTAACGCCTCGACAGAGTCCAGGACACTTGAAGAGGTTTGGCTATATGTTGAGATCGAAATACTCAACATACCGAGAACTAGAACTACTCCTTTCAATTGAGAAGAATTCTTAAGTAGAAAAGCGGATTGTAGATATTCTTGCGTTTGTCCATTTCTGAAAGGGATCCGGAAACGAGTCTTCGTACTGATTCATTTCGTGCAGACTTTCGAACGACAAAATTGATAAGCCATGGATAATGTAGTAATTTTTGAAGTGTTCGGCTCCATTTCAATTCACTCCACATACGTCTATACACTTCTTCATCATAGGCTTTTAAGTCCCCTGCCTGCGTCTTGTCTTTCTTGATTAGGTCTGGCAAAAGCTCCGCTGCTACACGACCGGTACGAATAGCATTTCCGATACCTTCACCTGTGGCTGGATCTATCACAGAAGCAGCATCACCAAGAAGGAGAAAATGATCACCTGATATCTTTCTTTTCTTGGAACCGATTGGTAATCCCCATCCTTTCACATTCTCTAAAGGCTCAGCATTCTTAAATCTATCTCTAAAGTCAGGATGATTTTGAATGATGTTCTCCATTTCTTTTTTAAGATTGACCGATTTCTCAGCAACCTTACTCGAAAGCATGCCAATCCCCACATTCGCATGACCATTGGGAAGTGGAAACATCCAGAAGTATCCAGGATTTACAGAATCGACGAAGTGTAGCTCGATGAATCCTTTTTCGTGAAATCCACTAACTCCTTTCCAGTACTGTCTTAAACCTGCACAGTAATGACTGCGTTCAACTGATGCACCTCCAATCGATTTGGCCAGACTACTCTGCGCTCCGTCAGCGATAAACAAGACTTTGGCATTAACGCTACCGTGATCCGTATCAACTTGCCAATATGAGCCTTTCCTTGAAGCACTTTTTACGGCTACTCCCTCACGAGATTCAACATTTGGTGAGGAACATGCGTGCCTCCACATATATTCATCAAAGGCTATTCGTTCAGATATATAACCTGGAGCCAAACCGGTCTTGGTTTCTGGAAACTCAAACTCTACAGTTTCCCCAGAAGGGCTGCTCACTTTGGCTCCGTAAGATGGCACCTTATGGGTAAATTCTTTAAGGTTTTCCAGAGGTAAATTCAACTGTAAAAGTTGGTTCCAAACATCAGGACTCAAAGCATCACCGCATATCTTATCTCTTGGGAATGTACTCTTGTCGACTAAAATTACATTTAACCCTGAGCCTTTTAGTCCGATCGCAGCAGCCGCTCCGGCAGGGCCACCACCGGAGATTAGAATATCATAAATCATCAGTAAAACCCTTTTTTCAAGAGGAGCATACTAAACCCTATATTGACACAGTAGAACCAATCATAAGGATCGCCGTCCTCAAGACCATCGAGTCGATCCGTAAATGTCACATGTTCATTAAATTCGATGGTACAACCCATAGCCCGAGGCAAGTCAAATCTTACACCAAAGGCAAAATGAACTGCACCTGAGAAGCCGACATTATCATTGAATCCCTTAATTGGATCCATACCCTTCAATTGCATATTTGGATTGTAGTAGATCCCAGATCCCCCCAATCCTATATAAGGAGTCCACCAATCATTATCGACCATAGTACTCGCTGAATACGTACTCCTGGTGTAGGGCCTTAAATTGAACTCATATCTCAATTCCAACGAGCTCACATTCCCATTCATTTTTAATCCTCTAGGCTTTCCGTAATTAAACTCATGCGTATGCAAGTGAATCATTCGGAAGGCCGTATACATATTGTGTCTAGGAGAAAAGAAATGCCTGAATTCAATACCGATGTTCGGTCGCATCTCGTAGGCCGCGGCAGCCAAATTAGACCAAGGGTCGTTGAGATCGCCCGCCATTCCAGAGGCTCCAATGGTCAGACCAATTTCATTGTACTTCTGCCCCGAAGCACTCCATCCGATCAACCCAAACAAAAGAAGAATAACCGCCTTTCGCATCCCACAAATATGGCATTGTTTCAGGTATAAACGAAAAAAGCCCCCTAATAGTAGGGGGCCTTAATTCTTAGCTGTGTGAAAATTAGTCCTCGAGCACTACATCAGCTCTGTTCCACTGAGTGTAGTCGATGATTTCATTATCGTCGTAGTAAACTTCATACTGTACCGTTCCTTCGTTGGTCCAGTACAACCACTTGCCATCCTTAACGCCATCCACATAATAGGCTTCACAGATTTTTCTTCCGTTTTCATCCCAAGACTGCCAGAATCCATCTGGAGTCCCATTTGAATACCGTCCGACTTCTCTTACTAATCCATTGGGATAGTAGAACGACGCCCAGACCACGGACTCCTCTGAAATACTGTATTCAGCTTGGACTTGACCATCCTCGTAATACACTGTTTTAACGGGGTCTTGCGCAGTGGCGACCAGCATCATCATACTCAGCACACTTGTCATAAATACCTTCATGGCTCCACATTTTACATTCATACCTAACACGAAGATAAGAATTTCCTAACACTTCGGTAATCCTTGCTTCACTTTTTGTTAACACTGACTTAACATTAAGGTTCACGACAGTTTTGGCATTACTTTTGACCTTCTATAGGTGAAAACAAACCCGACATGAAAAAAAGACTATCCATACTCCTGATTTCAGGTCTCCTCCTGGGGATAGCTGTAGGGTGCACGGGCAGCAATAAGATGACCAAGAAGGCCGTGCAGCTCGAGGAAGCTCAAATGACCGAGGAAGCGGCCCGATACTATTTACTCGCCCTTCAACGGAAGGGGACTAATGTCGATGCGCAAATCGGGTTGAAGAAGACCGGACAAATTGTGCTTAACCAACAACTCAGTGAATTCTACCGCGCCTTTGGGCAAGAAGACTTTCGAAAAGCCGTCTACACGTATAGAGAGGCTCGCGAATACTATGAGTTAGTCGACCGAGTTCACGTTCATCTGGATTTCCCAGATTACTATGCCGAATACTATAAGGAGTCCAAGGACGTATACCTCAGCGAACGTTATGAAGTAGCGCAAAAGGCACTTGATGAAGAGCGTTTTGCGGATGCTAAGGAGGTTCTTACGGAAATTGCCGGTTTCGATCCAGAATATGCGGATTTAGAAGAACTGAAAAACTACGCCAAACTCGAACCTAAATACCGCGAAGCCAAAGCCGCACTGGGTGCCAAAAAATACCGTACCGCGTACTACTTGTTTGAGTCTATTCTTCAAGATCGAGACTACAAAGACAGCCGTACGCTA
Source organism: Cryomorphaceae bacterium (assembly GCA_017798125.1). Lineage (NCBI taxonomy): Bacteria > Pseudomonadati > Bacteroidota > Flavobacteriia > Flavobacteriales > Cryomorphaceae > Cryomorphaceae bacterium. The sequence continues at coordinate 1,490,894 of CP059070.1, read as the reverse complement.
CAATCCAGGTGTAAAGAAAAGGCGACTTACACCATTGCTTTTCTTCCTTTCGAGAACAGCACAGAAAGTGATGGGTCTGACGAAGCCATTGCCGCAGCCATCATTCAGGATATTCTTCAAAGCAATGACCCATTCCTACGCATCATAGACCGAGAACATTTGGAGATTCTCTTGGACGAGCAAGAACTGGGGATGACTGGTTTGGTGAATCAGCAGACTGCCGCGAATGCAGGAAACTTAGTCGGTGCGCGCGCGGTACTCAGTGGACACTTAGTCCGGATGACCGAAGAAAAAGGCAGCGAAAAGCGCGAAATCAAGAAAGGCTACCACGCATACGTCGAAAAGATCCTAGACAAGGAGACCGGAAAATACCGCTCCGTGACGCGCTATGACAAGGTGTACTACAAACAGTACAACAAAGAGAACAAGGTCTCATTGGCCTTTCAGTACAAACTCATTAGCTCGGAAACCGGTGAAATCCTCTTATCTGATCTCATCGAACTCAATGAATCAGACGCGAGCGAATGGGCTCGGTACGATGGCGACGATCGCTACCTATACCCTGGAACTTGGGAGCGCCGTGACAAGGCCAGCTCCAGTGACCGAGTCTTTACCGGCCGCAGTCAACGACGCGAACTGGAACGTCTTTTGGAATCGAGCGGAGAGGTTTCGTCCATCGATGAGCTTGCTTTAATCCTGTACCGCAGCGCTGGTCAGCGTGTGGCGCGTAAACTAATCACCTTCAACCCAGAAGCATGAGCGCCTGGAGATACATATTGATAATGGCGGTATTGGCCACCTCACTTGGCGCCTGTAGCAGTGCCCAGAAGACGGTGCAAACGCCCAAGGAAAAGGCGCCCACTTGGATTGGCCAACGCCCTTCAAATCCGGACTATTACATCGGTTTAGGGAGATCCTCTAAATCCCTGAACCCACTGGACTACAACGCCGTGGCTAAGCAAAATGCCCTCGAAGACCTGGCGGGAGAAATCTCGGTCAATGTCAACGCCAATAGCGTTTTGAGCCAGACCGAAGACCCATCCGGGTACGCGGAATCGTACCGTAGTCAAATTCGCACGCGGACGGATATCGAACTCGAAGGCTTCGAGGTCTATGACACCTGGGAAGACAACGAGCGCTACTATGTCCTCTATCGATTGAGTAAAAGGGATTGGGCGGCAGCGCAGGAAGCCAAGAAACGCAAGGCAGTGGCGCAGTCCAAAGACTGGTACGGAAAAGCCCTACGGGCCGATGAAGAGCATCGCGCCGTGGAGGCGCTCACCTACTATGTAAAAGCATTGGAGTCCATTGAAGCCTATCTGGGCGAACCCTTGGAAGAATTCGACGATCAAGGTCAAAAGCACTTTTACGGGAACGAAGTCTATTTCCGACTAGCGGAAACCCTCCAAGGCCTGAACGTGGCATCCGAGGTCTCCAAGAGAACGATGAAACAGGGTACCCTTCAAGAGAATGAGTCCTTGGATTTCATTCTGGTCAACGAATCCGACATTCCGCAAAGTGGCCTTCCCGTATTGATCAAGTATTCCGAGCAACTGAGTCGTGGGACGGTTTTCACTAGTGGCGAGAGTGGTCAGGTGACCTATCCGGTTCCCGTCATTCGGACCAATGAGCGGACTCAGTACATCCGGGCTCGATTTGACAGCGAACGCTGGCAACAACAAGTAACCGATAACCGACTGGTACGTGACGTGCTCGAAGGATTGGTAAAAAAAGTCAAAGAAACGGTCGTCGAACTTGAAGTCCTCGCCCCTACTTTCAGGGTGGCCAGTTTGGAAAGTAATCTGGGCACTCCCCTTTCTACGCCCATGCTCGCTTCCGCCGTTCGTTCGGTTTTATTGGAAAATGGGTTTGCCTCGGACACAACCAATCCAGACTACAGCATTCACATCGAAAGTGATACGGACTCTTCTGGTGTTTCGCGCAATATGGCCACTTGCTACTTGCGTGGGCAGATGATCATCAAGCGCGGTGTGGAAGAAATCTACCGTACCTCTTTTCACGAGATCAAAGGAGTGCAATTGAACTATCAAAATGCAGGCATGGCGGCCTACCGTGAAGGAGTTGACTGGTTGACTTACGAAGTCCTTCCGCTGTGGGTCGATCGTGTTAGACCAACCCGATGAATTTTGACGTTCTATAGCTATCTTTGCATAAGCTATGGATCTTATCACCCCAGAGGTCGATCGGTTTGCCAAAACCCTTGACCGATACAAACAAGAAGGCAAACGAGTCTTTGCCAGTTCCAGCTTTCAGTCGCACAGCATCCCCATGTTGCACCTCATTTCGACTTTGCAGCCGGACATCCCTGTGTACTTTCTGGACACGGGCTATCACTTCCCGGAAACCTATGCTTTTCGAGATGAAATCGCGGAACTCCTTGGGCTTCGAATCGAAGTTGTGAGCTCTCCCATTGAAAAAGTAAAGCAAAAGGACGAACACGGTCATTTACTGTTTTCCAGCGATCCGGACCATTGCTGTTTCTTGAACAAGACCCTCCCGATGGAGCCTGTTCTAAGGGAATATGATGTTTGGATTTCAGGTGTTCGTCGGGATCAGAGTTCTGTGCGCAAGAACTTCGACTATGAACAACCGGGTAAGCACGGCACCACGCGTTGTCATCCCATGTTGGAGTGGAACAGCAAAATGATTTGGGAGTACCGAAAGGAGCATCAACTGCCCACCCACCCATTAGAGGAGCAAGGATTCTTGAGCATCGGCTGTGCCCCATGTACCCGAAAATTTGATTTGAGCGGCGATACGGATCGTCAGGGGCGATGGGCCGGAATGAAAAAAAGTGAATGCGGACTTCATACTGATCTCGCGAAAGCATGAAAATCTTAATTACCGGTGGAACCGGCTATCTGGGCTACGGGCTCACTCGTGAACTTCTTCGGACGAATAAAGACATCGAGGAAATTGTGATCTACGACAACTTGTCTAGCCGTCGATACGACTTCTTTACCGGTGAGCCTATGGACAAGAGCAAGGTGCGCTTCATGCAAGGAGACATCCTCGACGGTCGTAAACTGGAGAAGGCCCTTGAGGGAGTTGACTGGGTATATCACTTGGCTGCAAAGGTGACCACGCCTTTCGCTGACCGAGAATCTCATTTCTACGACCAAATTAACCATTGGGGTTCGGCTCAACTGGCCCAGAGCATTGAACGAAGTCCGGTAAAAGGACTGGTTTATTTGAGCAGTGCCTCCGTCTACGGCGATGGTGCAGAACAAGTCGATGAAGGGTATGAACCTCATCCAAACTCCTTCTACGGCATCAGCAAATTTGAGGGTGAGCGCCAAGTCGAGCGCCTTCAGAACACCGAGCTGTTCATCATTCGATCTGCCAATATTTACGGATATAATCCCGCTTTTCGGATCGACGCCGTGGTGAACCGGTTTATGTTCGAAGCTCACTTTAACGGTAAGATCACCATCCATGGTTCGGGTGAGCAGAACAGAAGCTTTATTCACATCGATAAGGCTGTGCACGTTCTAGCGCGTCTTCCCGAAGGAAATGCTGAGCCTGGAACGTATAATCTAGGAGAGCACAACCTGAGTATTTTGGACGTTGCCGATGCTATTCAGGCCGTATATCCCGAGATGGAAATGATGAACGTGACGCACGTAATGAAAATGAAAAACCAGAGTATCGAATTGCCCGTAAAACTGAGCCGTTCGATACCCTGGCCTGAAAAGGAGCTCCATCAGGAGTTGACAGAATTTAAGGAGGCTTTTGCTTTTTAAGCAACAGCGGTATGATTAGTTGCCTCCTTCAAGCTTATCCATTTCCTTGTTGAATTCCTCTTTGAACTTCTCGTAGTCGTAGTCGATACGCAAGCGCTCGTCTTGACTTAGCGTGGCGTTCATCGCCGCCAAGAGGCTTTCACCGGTCATTTCAATTGCGATATAAGTCTTGTACGTACCATCTTCCGTAGTGAACATCTTCTCACAGATGGTCTGAACACCAGCGAGCTCTTGGTTGATCACTTCGCGAGTCAATCCTTCGAAACGTTCTTCAACGTCTTCTTGGTTGTTGAATTCGCGGGAGTTGACGTAGTTGTCAATGGTTCCTTTGATGGTCGTGTTGATCGAGCTGGCCAAGTCCGCACGAGCATTGCTCATCGCTTTCTTCTTGGAGACCATCTGATCTTTGGATTCACCTACTGCGTTCGCTCGGAAAACTCCCTCGGCTGACCAGAAATCTTCTCCACTACATGGAACCGCGATTTCTACTTCGCCTTTAGGCGCTTCAAGTTTTTTACTCTTACAGGAGGTCAATGAAGCGGCGCTTAGTAACACCGCCCCGATAATGCTATAGGATACAATACGTTTCATGGCAGTACAATGATTTAGTTTCTGTTGATAAGAAACCAAAGGTCGTGCCAAAAAAAGGGAAACGCAATTATTCGTGTGGGTTGCTGTGGTCCGGATTATCGATAAAGTCCGGATCAGTAAGCGTTTTCAAGAAGGCAATCAAATCTGCTTTCTGTTGTGGAGTCCAGTTTCGCCCAACGCCAGCCGCCTTCATATTCGGATCAATGGTAGGTGAAGGATGCCCTCCCATATTGTAAAATTCGATTACCTCTTCTAATGTCTCGAAACGGCCGTCGTGCATATACGGCCCGGTGAGTTCTATGTTACGCAGGGTAGGCGTCATGAATAAACCCATGTCGGCAGGATTGGCCGTGATTTCAAATCGACCTTTATCCACCGGTGGCCAAACACTGTCCAATCCGTTGTTGTGGAAAGCGTTATCCGTAAACTGGAACGCCGTGGCATAAGCACCGTGGCAGTGAAAACAGTCAGACGTCTCGTTCTCGAAGGTATCGAACCCGCGAATTTCTTCTGGTGAAAGTTGAACCTCTCCACGCAAGAACTTGTCAAATTTGCTGTTCCCGCTGATAAGGGTTCGCTCAAACTGGGCAATGGCCTTGGTCACCCGATCCACGGTGATGGCCGTATCACCAAATACGTCCTCGAAGAAGGGAGGATAAATAGCATCCGCCCGAAGCTTGTCCAAAGCATCCGGCCACTCTTGATGCATCTCGATCGGATTGGGTACGGGTTCCTCGGCCTGAATCTCCAGTGTTGGAGATCTACCATCCCAAAACAGTCCATTTACGCGGTAAGCCAAGTTGATGATGGCCATGGCGTTCCGGGTTCCAGCAATCCCATCAATCCCAATGGATGTGGCGTTCGGATCTGAAAAACCAGAAGACTGAAGGTGACAATTCGCGCAACTCATGGAGTTGTCCGCACTCAATTGAGTTTCAAAGAAGAGGTAGCGCCCTAATTCGACGCCGCGGACGGTGGCAATATTGTCCGCCGGTTGATTCAGCGGTGGAAAATAATTGGGTACGTCAAATACGTATTCCGGATTCTCCTCTGGCCCTTCCCCAGGATTATCCGGCTCATCCGGACCACAAGCGGTCACGAGACTTAAGAGCCCTATGAATAAAACGTACTTCTTCATACTACAAACTTACGCAATGAATAAACGAAAGGTGGGTTGGCTTTGTTTTATTCAAAACGACAAAGGCTTCGTACCTTTGTGGTCACATTTCACGGATATGAAACAGCCCGCAAGTATTGAGGCCATTCTCAAGGCCCCGCTAGATTCCGATTTGAAAACCATCGCCGAAAAAGTGAAAGCCAAAGAGCGCATCACTTTTGACGAAGGAGTACTCCTATTTGAAAAAGGTGACTTGGGCTATTTGGGCGCCTTGGCGAACTTCATCCGAGAAGAGCGTCACGGAAACTACACCTACTTCAACCGCAATTTCCACGTAGAGCCGACGAATATCTGCGTATTCGACTGTAAGTTTTGTGCCTATAGCCGTTTGCTGAAGCACAAAAGCGAAGGGTGGGAAATGAGCGAAGAAGAAATTCTGGAAAAAGTGCGCTCCTACGATGGTCAGCCCATCACCGAGGTGCACATCGTTGGAGGGGTACATCCAAAAATGGGTCTGCACTACTTCGCTTCCCTCATCCAAAAAGTGAAGGAAATTCGGCCCGATATCCATGTCAAGGCCTTTACCGCTGTGGAATTGGAATACATGTGCCGGAAGGCCAAGGTCAGCTATGAAGAAGGCCTGCGCATTTTGAAGGAGCACGGACAAGATAGCCTTCCAGGAGGAGGAGCAGAGATTTTTGACGAAGAAATTCGCAACATCATATGTGCGGACAAGTGCAGCAGCGCTCAGTGGTTGGAGATCCACGAAACCGCGCATAAGTTGGGCATGCCCTCCAATGCCACCCTACTCTACGGACACATCGAAAAGTTCGAGCATCGGGTAGACCACATGAACCGCCTGAGGGAATTGCAGGATCGCACCGGTGGATTTAACACCTTTATTCCGCTCAAATTCCGCAACGGAGACAATCAGATGAGCGATGTTCCTGAGGTAACCATGATTGAAGACCTCAAGATGTATGCGGTTGGGCGCATCTATATGGATAACTTCCCTCATGTTAAGGCCTATTGGCCTATGATCGGCCGTAAGACCGCTCAGCTCACACTCGGTTTTGGTGTCAACGACATCGATGGAACTATTGATGACAGCACCAAAATATACTCTATGGCGGGTGCTGAAGAGCAAACTCCGGCCATGACTACCGGCCAGCTGGTGAGCCTAATCAAGGATGCAGGTCGTCACCCGATCGAACGCGATACGGTGTACAACCACATTAAGGACTACTTGGAATATGACGTTGAGGACTTGCGCGAGCAAGCCTTGTCCAATTAATCTTTGGAGTGCTTGGCGTAGTTACGCCACTTCTCAATAACCTCAGTTAGGTCGTCGGCCAATTCACTTTCAAAAGAAAGCCACTCCCCTGTTCGTGGATGCTCAAAGGCCAGTGTTTTGGCGTGAAGAGCCTGACGCGGTAGAATCTTGAAGCAATTCTGAACGAACTGCTTGTACTTGGTAAAAGTAGTCCCCTTTAAGATCTTGTCACCACCGTATTCAAAGTCTCCAAAGAGCGGATGTCCTTCGTGTGAAAGGTGAACACGAATCTGATGGGTGCGACCCGTTTCCAGTTTACAGCGAATGAGGGTCACATATCCGAGCCGCTCCACAATTTCCCAATGCGTCACTGCGTGCTTGCCTAGCTCGCCGTCTGGGAAAACGGTCTGAACCTTTCGATTCTTCAAGCTGCGACCTATGTTCCCGATAATGGTCCCGGATTCCTCCTTAAAGTCACCCCAAACCAAGGCCAAATAGCGTCGTTCAATAGTCCGGTCAAAGAATTGCTTGCTCAAATGAGCCATCGCATGCTCGTTCTTGGCAACGACCATAAGCCCAGAGGTCAGCTTGTCCAAGCGGTGGACGAGTCCCGGGCGGTCCGATTCATTTCGGACGGGTAGATTTTCAAAGTGATAGATGAGCGCATTGACCAGGGTCCCGGTGTAATTTCCATGGCCGGGATGCACCACCAAACCTGCATTTTTATTGAGCACCACCAAATCCTCGTCCTCATAGACAATGTCCAGAGGAATATCCTCAGGAATCAGTTCAATCTCCCGAGGGGGTGTACTCATCACAACCTGAACGACATCGCCAGGCTTTACTTTGTAGTTGGATTTAACGGCGATTCCGTTCACGTGAATATTCCCGGCCTCTGCTGCCGTTTGAATCTTGTTCCGCGAAATATTTTCGATGAAGTTGTTGAGGAATTTGTCTACCCGAAGCGGTTTTTGGCCCGGCTCAGCGACAAATCGATGGTGCTCATAGAGCTCTTCATTCTCCTCTAATTCCTGATCGCTCATAGTCCAGCCTTGATAAAGCGCGCATGTCTCGGTCGATCGCCATCGGTGAAAAGAATATAGGTTCCGGGCGCTAGATGTCGGATGGGGGCCGTCGTTCCTCGGCCCGATGCGACCTCTCTTCCCTGAATATCCACAATGCGCCATGCGCCTTCTTCTTCCCCTTTCCATCGGATCACCTCCAACGCAGGGTTCGGGAACACTTGGAATGCCTCACGGTCCGATTCGTTCAAGCTCAAATCGCTACTCACCGTCTTTCCGAACATGGGGCGCATCATCAGCGAGCCTTTCAATTCGCTCGGGAGCCAAATCCCCGACACGAAGTAGTACATCTTATCGGAGTTATCGTGATTGCGGTCAAAGCCCACGTACATCTCGTTGCTCAACACCTGCTCAATTCCGATGTACACCGGCTGATCAATCCATTGAGGTACATCCAGCAAGTAGCGCGCGTAGTAATTCGTTCCAGTGTAACGCGGCTCGTACACGCTATCGGTTTTATACAAAAGCGTAGAAGGCCCACCCGTTTGGGTATCAATGGTCCAAATGCCGATGCGGAACTCGTTCTCTGTCGCATCCACCAAGGTCGGTGGGAAGTAAAGCAATAAACCACGCAGTGAATCGGAGACCAAGGGATCGATGTAATACGCCATCTTGGCGCTCAAATCGTTTAGGGCATAACCCCGTTCCGCCGTTCCATCATCGTAGGCGTAGTAGTTGTAAAAGTTTTGTCGGAAGGTCAGCGTATCATTCTCCGGACGCACGTCGGGTACGGACTGAATGAAGTACTTCAGGACGACTTCTGAACTGTCGTTATTGTTCGTAGTGATGTTGTCTTCCAGATTGGTCAAGTAGATGTAATTGACCGAATCATACGCGAACGGATTCGAGTTCTTAAAGAGGACATTAGAATTGAAGACGTTCTGATCATCTTGGTACAAGCGGTAACCGAAATTCACATTTCGAATCCCCGATGCACGGTTCCAGAAGTACACCACATTATTGTCCTTATACGGATCGTTTAGCGAACTGAAATGAGGCCATGGAACGGAGTAATAATCCTTCAAAATGGAGGGTGGCCGTTCCGAGATACAAATATCGTCGATGGCGGTATCCAAACGCGAACGACCATCGTTGACAATCACGTAGTCTACATGCCAATGGTCCAAGTTCCCACTCAACGTTGCGTAGTTCTTGAAGCGGAACTGAAATCCACGCTGCAGCCAGAGCGTGTCGGTAATGGGAATGTAAACCGAGCGGAAGGTGGTATCCGCCAAATCACCTGGTGTAGACCAGATGTGAATCCACTCCAGGGTATCTACCGGCGAATTGAACTCCAAAACCAAGGAATCCTCTTCCTCAGGAGGATTACCCAAACCGGTCATTTGGTAGTAAAAGCTCAGGTAGACCGAATCGCCGGGCAAGTAATTCAAGTCCAAAGGTGCAGAAGTCAAGTAGTCCGCCACCCCATAAGATGAAGCATTCGCAATGTTGTACGCCTGTCCGTATTGATTGAGACCATCAAAAGTGGCCACCCCAAAGCTCGGAGGAGCCAAAGGCATATCTAGATTCACATAGGTGTAAAAATCCAACCAGCGGTTTTGACTAGGTACGGGAAGGGGATCACTAAAATCGTCGTAAAAGGGCAAAGACAAGGTGTCCGAAGCCGCCGTCGATCGGGCCGACATACTTCCAACACGCTCGGCATAAGCCTCGATTACCGGATTGGTCGCCAGCGGCGCTAAAAGCTCCTGAGCGTATGCGCTCGGAAGAGCCAAAATCATCATCGCCGCGAGGGCCTTACTGCACCAATTCATTCTGAAGCGTATCGGGTTCTGTGATGAATAACGTATCCAATGGGATTTTCGTACTGTCCTCAGTAAGCCAGAGATCAACCGACATTCCCAATCGAATCACTGGACGGGGGTTCGGGTCAGGGTACTGACGATAAACACGAGCAGCAGAAGAATCTTCGACGGTCTCGTCATAACTAAGCGCTCCTACATTCAAGCTCAATTCCTTCAATCGGTCTTCCGCCTCTTCTAAGGTCAAACCAGGGGTCCAGGGAACAGAAATTTTTTCATCGCTCAGTCCATTTCCCAGGATCAAATCGATGACGGCTCTCTTAGGTAGCGGATCTCCCGCCTCGACCTCTTCACCGTTGTACTCCACTCCGACGACGACATCGCGCGCCATATCGGGCACAAAAGTCAACTCACCTACTTGAAAACCATAGGTCTCGAGGTATGAAATAGCCTGCCGTTTGGACCGGTCGATCAAGTTCGGAAGAATGACTTTTTGAACATTTCGCGGATTGACGGTAAAGAAAATCGTTCTTCCCCGCTTCACCGCATTACCCGGCCCAGGAATCTGTCCAACGACTGCTCCGCGTGGATATTCAGGGTTAAATTCTGCGGAGTCAATCACCGCATACCCCAAGTCAATAGGCTCAAGTTCCAAACCTGCTTCCGTCAGGGTATAGCTTCTCAAATCAGGGACCAGGACCGTTTCTCCATGCTGGGTGTAGCTGCTGAGCCACCAGGTTAGGCCGAAGAATCCGACCACGAGAATAATCCCGTAGACGATGACGTTGCGCCAGAACAACTTGCTCCTTAAGAATTCGATGATGTCTCCCATACCCCTAAAGTCGGCGCAAAGATAAGATTTTGCCTCTGGCTCCGTTTCAAAATGTGCAGTACCTTTAAGGCCCTATGATTGCGAAGTCCGTCATTGCTGTAGTTGCCGGTGGCTACTCCAGCGAACGCGAAATTTCTTTAAAAAGTGCATCAGTTGTGATGGCACACCTCAATCCAGATGAATTCGAGGTGCATCTGATTGACATTGCACTGGAAGGGTGGAGTCATGTTGCTCCAGACGGAACCCGCACTCCAGTGAATCGCGGAGATTTCTCTGTTTCTGTGCCTGACGGCACGATAAAATTTGACGCCGTATTCAACGCCATCCACGGTACGCCCGGAGAGGACGGAAAGCTCACGGCCTATTTTGACCTGCTGGGCATCCCCTACAACACCTGTGGGTCTTTTGAAGCGGCCCTGACCTTTGAAAAAGGAGTCTGCAATCAGCTTTTGCGCCAGTACGGCATCAAGGTGGGACGATCTGTCTTATTAGGTGCCGGCGATTCAATTGACCCTGAAGGACTTATCGCCGAATTGGGACTTCCAGTATTCGTAAAGCCCAGTAAGGCGGGATCGAGCTATGGCGTGAGCAAGGTCAAAGCCGCCGATGAACTCGAGGACGCGGTTGCGTTTGCTCTAGAATTTGACGATTTGGTCATTGTCGAAGAATTCTTGGACGGCCGTGAATTGACCTGCGGGGTCTTTGAGCATCGGTCCGAGGTGACGGCATTGCCGGTAACGGAAATCGTCAGTGACAATGAATTTTTCGACTACGAAGCCAAATACAAAGGCGAAAGTCGAGAAGTGACGCCGGCGGACATCGCGCCGCAGGCGCAAAAAGACATTCAAGAAACCAGCCAACGCATATACCAACTCCTGCGTCTCAAAGGTGTGTGCCGGATGGATTATATCGTACGGAATGATGTGCCCCACCTCATCGAAGTCAACTCTGTTCCGGGCTTGAGTGAAGCGAGTATTGTGCCGCAACAGGCTCAACAATTTGGACTTGATTTACGTACGTTCTTCGGAGATCAGTTAAAACGAATTCTAAACGACCCCAGTTGATATGAAGAAATCGATCGTATGGTTTGCGGGCTTGCTACTCGTGCCCGTGTTCGCCACTTGGCTGGACCAACCATCCTTCGACCCCCAACGACCCGCCCCGCAAGGGACGATCATCGTTCGTGACAGCACTTCTGAAGAAGAGCGCCATCGCCAAAAAGAGGACTGGCTCACAGGCATGAAAAAGGCCGCTCCTGGTGTAAATCCCGAGCGCATGGAGCACCAATACCGCTTTGAGCGTCAACAACGACTTGGCTTTAGAAATGCACAGGACTCCTTAGCGGGAGGAAAGGTGATCGGTCAGTTTGAGGAACGCGGATGTGACTTCAACAGCGGCCGTATTATGACCGTTGAGTGGGACACCATCAACGATCTGCTTTATGCTCAGACTGCTGGAGGCATTCTATACAGCGGCCCTGAAGATGGCTCTGCCTGGCAACCGGTGAATGAGCAATTCCGAATGGAGAACGGTCTGTTTTTGCGTCTCGTGGACCACAACGGAGGACAACGGCTTTTATCTGGTGTAGGTGGAGACTGGTTTTACTACACAGATGACATGGGAGCAACTTGGGATACCGCCACGGGTTTCCCCAGCAACGACCGCAGCGTTCGAGACGTAGTCATGCTCAACGACTCAGTGAAGACCCTGTACTTGCTTTCTACAGAATGGACAACCCCGGTTGTCAACCGTATTTATCGAAGCACAGACCACGGGGCCAGTTTTCACGCCCTGTTCAATTTTCCGGTCGGCACTTTTGGCTATGGAGGAGAAATTGACCTGTGGAGCCACCGATATGAAGAAGCTGCCTTCTTGGTGGTTCAAGATTCCGTTTACGAATTAACAGGCGATTCAGCTCGTTACTTCCAAGGTACCATCCCTGGAGCCAGCGGGAACATGATCCTTACGGGGTATGCTTCGGACACACATGAATCCGATGTCCTCTACGCCTACGCAGGAGGCGACATCTTTCGAAGCAACAACAAAGGTCTAAACTGGACTTTCTCAGGTCCGACCAACGGTGGTCCGTTCCGTAGAAACAGTTTCGAGTGCTCCGTCGACGAAAAGGACCACATTTTCTTCGGAGGTGTTGAATGCTGGCGCTCTTTGAACCAAGGGCAGACCTTTTTCAAAGTCAATAACTGGTGGGAGTACTACGGTCTCGAAGCCACTAAATTACACGCGGATATTCCGGGAATCTTTTCCTTCTGGGACGATAACCAAAACGAGGTCTTGATGATTTGCACCGATGCCTCTGTATACCAATCCACGAACAACGGCTTAACCGTGAGCAATTTAGGTTTGCAAAACCTCAATGTCTCGCGGATTTACGATCACCTCAGCTCAACCTTTGAACCCGGTGCTATCTACGTCGGCACACAGGATCAGGGGTATCAGCGCGTCATGCAGGACAACGGAGGAGTGCTTTCCTTCAATCAAGAAATCTCCGGCGATTATGGCTGGCTGGTCAGTTCCGACGGAGGTTACAGCGTGTGGATGAATTATCCTGGCTTTGCCATGCACTGGACCGATGCACCCTATGGATGGGCTCAAAGCGTCAGCTGGGACTTCAATGGCGCCAATCAGTTTTGGCTTCCTCCCTTGATGGCCGACCCAAATGATGGGTATGTGGCCTACCTAGCCGGAAACCTCAACGGAGGAGGTGGATCGCACATGATCAAATTGACGCACAGCGGGGACATCACGCCCACGCAGATGCCCTACAATTTCAATCAAGGAGGTGCTGGAGACGTAACAGCTATGGCCTACAGCCCTATTGACAACAACCACTGGTACGTGCTTACCGAGAATGGCCGATTCTTCCATTCTTCAGATGCGGGATCCACTTGGACTTCTACACTGATTCAGAACGCACCGGGCACTCACTACTTCTACGGCATGTACATTTACCCCTCACCCGATCAATTGGGAACGGTTTACATCGGCGGAAGTGGATACAGTAATCCGGCGATTTATAAATCCACCAACCACGGAAGCGGGTTTACGTCCATGACCAATGGACTGCCTCCAACGCTGGTTCATGAAATCACGGGGGACCCAACGGACTCCTTGCTTTTCGCAGCGACCGAAGTAGGACCTTTTGTCTACGTCAGCGGAGATGATCAATGGTATGACCTAACAGCCATGGGCATGCCTGACGTGAATTGCTGGAGTGTGGAATACATCGACGCTTTAGACGTTGTACGCTGGGGAACACATGCGCGCGGGTTGTGGGATCTAAGCCTTCAGAATCCGGCAGTGAGTTTGGACGAGGAAGAGGTGGCTACTTGGTCCGTTTTCCCGAATCCGACTCGGGATCAGGTCCGATTCTCACAAGCGCTCGATGATGGTGTTCTCATGGATCTACAAGGCCGAGTTTTGCGTCAATGGAGTACGCCTATTGACCGCTTGGACGTGAGCGATCTCTCCACGGGTAAGTACGTATTGCGGAGCTCGGAAGGAGCACAAATCATTATCAAGCTCTAGTAGAACTTATTTAGGAACTGAACGAGTTTTTCCGTCGCACGCGCCCGATGGCTTATGGCGTTCTTTTCGTCCTGAGTGATTTCGGCGAAGGTTTTTGTATCCCCATTGAAGACAAAAATAGGATCGTACCCGAATCCTCCATCGCCTGACGGCTTTTCGGTGATGTGCCCATTGGCCAATCCCTCAAAGGTTTTCTCGTGACCGTCCACAATCAATGCTATTACGGTCTTAAAGCGAGCACTTCGATCCGCTTCGTTTTCCAGCTCGTGCAGGACCTTGAACATGTTCTCGCGATCATCTCGCTCAGGACCCGCGTATCGTGCGCTGTGCACTCCCGGACGCCCGTCAAGAGCAGTAACCTCTAATCCGGTGTCGTCCGCAAAGCAATCACGACCGTAATGTTCTTGAATGTATCGAGCCTTTTGCAGGGCATTGCCTTCTATGGTCGGTTGCGTTTCGGGAATGTCCTCTTCACATCCGATATCTTTGAGCGATAACAGCTTTATGTGCTGGGGCACCATGGCCTGCACTTCTTTGAGCTTATTGAGGTTGTTTGTGGCAAAAACGAGCTCCATGGGCTCATCAATCCCCGGGGCCTTGAGGGCCACTTTTGGGCCCTTAGTTTCCTTCTTCTTAAACCATCCTCTAATCATGGTGGTAGGGTTCATTTCTTAAAATGGTCATGGCCCGATACATCTGCTCCACAGCAAAGAGCCGAACCATTTGGTGGGAAAAGGTCATTGCACTCAAGGACAGTTTCATGTTCGCCCGCTGATATACATCCGGCGAGAATCCGTAGGGACCACCGATGACAAAAACCAGACGCTTGGTGCTTTCGTTCATTTTACGCTGAACGAATTCCGCCAGCTGACGAGAGGTCCAGGATTTTCCGCGCTCATCGAGCAGCACCATAAAATCAGCGGGTTTCAGCTTGTCCAAGATCGCACGTCCCTCCTGCTCCTTCTGGTCCTTTTCATCCCGCACACGCTTGACGTCGGGTATCGTAATCACCTCAAACGGCAGGTAATGCGGCAGTCGTTTTTCGTACTGCTGTACCCCTTCACGAAGCCAGCCCGCGTCGGTTTTCCCTACTTGTAAAAGCACCCATTTCATTCGGTAATTCTTCCGTACTTTGCATTCAAAGGTAGCACAAATGATAGCGCTCGAGGACCATCGCGATGAACTACTGGATTTCATAGACCGCTCCCTACGGGAGGATGTTGGAGACGGCGACCACAGCACCCTCGCGTGCATTCCGGCGGAAGCCACCGGTACCGCTCAGCTTCTGTGCAAGCAGGAAGGAGTTATTGCTGGACTGCCCCTTGCCGAACTGATTTTTCAGCGAGTTGACCCAAATTGCCGGGTAGAATACTTCTTAAAGGACGGTGACCGCATACAATCAGGCGATGTGGCTTTTAAAGTCACAGGCCCATCTCAGGCACTATTGACGGGAGAGCGACTAACCCTTAATCTCCTACAGCGAATGAGCGCGGTGGCTACAAAAACGCGCAGCTACCAAGATCTACTCCAAGGTCTTTCCACCCGCGTTCTGGATACACGAAAGACAACTCCGGGCCTGCGCCTTCTTGAAAAATACAGTGTAGTGGTTGGCGGCGGAGAGAATCACCGATATGGTCTGTACGACATGGTTATGCTCAAGGACAACCACTTGGACTTTGCCGGTGGGATTGCTCCGGCAATTGCCAAGACCAAGGCCTATCTGGCCGAAAAAGGCAAGGACCTTAAAATTGAGGTGGAAGCTCGTGACTTAGAAGAGGTTAAAGCCATTCTGAGCGTTGGCGGCGTGGACCGCATCATGCTCGACAACTTCACCTACGCGGATACCCGTGAAGCTGTAGCGCTTATTGGGGACACCTGCGAAACAGAATCCAGCGGAGGCATCACGCACGAGACCATTCGCGAATACGCCGAATGCGGCGTAGACTTCATCAGCGTCGGGGCCTTGACCCACAGTGTGCACAACCTCGACATGAGTTTAAAAGCCGTCGAATGATCGATCGTCTACTTCGTCAATTCTGGTATTCCTCTCCCATGATGGCCTTGCGCCGATTGTTGCAGCGTATATATGTCCCCGGGTTTGGCGGAGTTGACCTCTATCAGGTTCTAAAATTCTTCGCAACCGGACTCATCGAAGGATACCTGACCACCCGTGCAGCCAGCATTAGCTTCAGCTTCTTTCTGGCCATTTTCCCCTTTACGATCTTCTTGCTGACCATCATTGCCTACATCCCTATCGACAACTTTCAGATGGAGCTCATTGAGCTGCTCGAGCAGGTCGTCCCTCCAAACACTTGGGTGGCCATCGACAAGACCCTTACAGACATTATTCAAATCCGAAGAGGAGGCCTTCTTTCACTTGGTTTCGTCTTGGCCCTATTCTTCGCCAACAATGGAGTGAATGCCATTCTAACCTCCTTCAACGCCACCTTTCACAGCATCGAAATCCGCACCTTCTTCAGCCAACTACGAGCGTCAATTGCTTTGACCGTAGTCCTTTCCGTACTGTTCATTACGTCCGTCACCCTCGTAATCTTCAGCGAAACCATCATCAATCGCCTCGAGGTCCTCGAAATCGTATCACGTTTTGAAAGCCAGCTATTGGGCTTCGCACAATTCATCGTGGTCATCGCCCTCATCTTCTTCAGCGTGACGTTGCTGTACTATTACGGTCCAGCGAACCGCAAAGAACAGCGATTCTTCTCCCCTGGAGCCATTCTAACGACCCTGCTGCTCTGGCTCACCTCTTTCGGATTCGCCGCCTATGTCAACGGCTTTGCCAGCTACAATCAAATCTACGGCTCCATCGGAACGCTCATCATCATCCTACTTTGGATCTACCTCAACTCCATCGTCTTACTCCTCGGCTTTGAACTCAATGCGAGCATTGTCCATGCCCGTAAAACATCGAGTCACGAAATCGAGTTACAACATGTACGGCTCTCCCGCCAAAACAAAGACGAATCATGAAAAAAAGACTCCTTGTCCTGCTGCTTTGCGCCTCCGGCGCGATGCCTTCTTTTGCCCAGCAAGCAGACGACATTCTCGGCACCTGGTTTACTGCAGATAACGATTCCAAAGTCGAAATCACAAAAAAAGATGGCGCCTACATCGGTCAGATCATTTGGCTCAGCGACCCCTTCGAAGAAGACGGAAAGACCCCTTTGATCGATGACAAGAACCCCAATAAAGAGCTTCGTAACCAACCCATTCAAGGGATGATTCTTATGACCGGGCTGAAATGGAAAAACGGGGAATGGGACGATGGCGACATTTACGACCCAGAATCCGGAAACACCTACAGCGCCATGGCCACCATGCCGGACAAGAACACCATCAAGCTGCGCGGTTATATGGGTTTCTCCTTACTCGGTCGCACCACCACTTGGGTCCGAGCCAAGTAGCCCTAGAATCGATCAGGATTCTTCAAAAAGTACAGGCCTTTGACCTTACTGTTTCGGAAGCGACGTAATTCATAATATACGGTTCGCTGAGCACCCCAAGATCGGAAGAATCGCTCCACCGGTTCAATCATACTCCCTTCGAAATCAAACTCCAGGCCCAGCTCCCTCGACCAACGTATTCCCTCGTAAAGCACGGCACTAAAGGCCTCGCTTTCGCGTAATTCTGGATCTGAGCCCCCCTTATAATAGTATACTCGCTGCGCATCCTTTAGGAACATCGCAGCGCTGTGCACACGTCCTTGATCATCCACCGCCTCGATCAGATTGACTGAATGGTGTTCTAAACAGACTTTATGGATTCGATGCAGATCATCGCGGTCAAAATGTGGTTTTTCTCCTTGCCGGTCAAAAGTCTTGAGGCTTAAGTCCCATAGGGCATCTACCGTAGACCCTGGCCGTAATTGAATCGCGGATTCGGCCTTTTTTAGATTCCTCTTTACATTGGATCGAAATCCCTGGGTCACTCCGTCCAAATCCAATTCGGCAGGCAATCGATACGTCACTCGAGGACTTAGTTGACAGCCTTGCCAAACAAACGGCAAGAAGTACTCGAATTCCGGGTGTAATCGTGCTAAAAGCACATCGTGATCGGGCAGTTGTGCCATCAAGGCTTCAACGCCTTCCTTTAAATAAGTCTCGCGCTTGGCCGTTCCAACATCTTTTGGAAAATCAAACCAAGGCCCTAAATAAGGAGCTAGATCAGGAGTGTTCAGAATCTTCAATCCGACCTTGGACCTCGATTCCATCGGCCAGTAGGCCTGAACCCCTCCTTTTTCCCAACGGACTTCGCACAAAGCCTCTGCCAACAGGGCTTTAATCCACCAGTTTTCTAAAAATATCGGTTTCGGCATGGTACAGCGTACTAATTTATGGGAAACGCTCGAGTGGACTAAGGTAGTCTATTAGCTTCTTAAGTCAGAATGAACTACTTTTGTCCCTGCAAAGGCCAGCCATGCAAAGCACACAGATCGACACGGGGCTCGAGAGTCTTGAAAAGACCATTACGAGCGGAGGAGACGAGCGAATCGAACTGATTCACAACGGGTTGAACAAGTACCACATCAACCCAAGCGACAACCAAGACGTATTTAATCGCGGAACCTGCACCTGCTCTGTATTCACAGACGAGGCGCATGAACGCGTCAGCTATTTGTTTGACGGATTCCAAAAAGGAAAGATCAGTTTCGAAGAAGTTCGGACCGAGCAGGTCAAAAACCTGAAGCGCCTTTTGAATAATGTGGATTTGAACTACCACATTTTCTTTGCTCCTTCTGGAAGTGATTTGTGCTACTACCCCCTACTTTTCAGCAAACTGATCAGTCCAGACAAGCCCATCATGAGCTTGGTCACCTGTCCAGAAGAACTTGGCTCTGGATCCGCCATGGCCAACCAAGGTCTGTTCTTTTCTGAAAAGAATCAATTGCTGCCCTCTGTTACGAAAGGCGCTCCGGTCAATCCGGACCTTACGGTTGAATACAAGAGCTTTAATGCACGTGATGAGCACGGGGTTATCTTGGATCACCACGAGGCCATTAAAGACACGATTCGTCAGTATAAGGATGAATATACCATCATCGGCAATCTGGTGATTGGTTCAAAATCCGGTATCGAAGACAACATCAGCATTATTGAAGAATGCTCGGAGGACGTTCTGTGGGTAGTGGATCTTTGCCAACTGAGAACCAGCCGCGAACTTCTTCAAAAGCTCCTGAAATTGAACTGTATCGTGATGATCACGGGTTCAAAGTTCTATCAGTCCCCTCCTTTCTGCGGAGCTTTGCTCGTATCCGATACGATCAATGAAAAACTTGACCGAGCAGAGCCAAAAACATGGGGCTTTGAAAAAGTCTATACCAAGTACGACTTCCCTACAGAGCTTAAAGCGCTACGTGATCAATTTGCCGACTACAAGAACTACGGCCTTCTGCTCCGATGGGAATGCGCCATCGTCGAGATGAACTTGTTGAGCGAATACAAGGAAAGTGCGGCAAACTTGACCATTAGCCGCTGGAATCAACACATCACGGAGCTTCTGAATGCTTCTCCTTATTTTGATCTCATGCGTGATCAAGAGAAGACCAATAGCTCTATCATCAGCTTCCGTGTAAAAGTGGACGGCAACTACCTTTCGCATGAGCAATTGCAAATCTTGCACAAAGCCATTGTGACGGAGCAGTCACCCCTTTTGCCTCAATACAGAAAGCTCATTATTGGACAACCTGTCGCCTACGGAGACAACAGCTTTATCCGTTTTGCCATTGGGTCACACAATGTGCGCCAACTCTTGGATAGCGAAATGGACTTGAG
The DNA here is from genome assembly GCA_017798125.1 of Cryomorphaceae bacterium. NCBI lineage: Bacteria > Pseudomonadati > Bacteroidota > Flavobacteriia > Flavobacteriales > Cryomorphaceae > Cryomorphaceae bacterium. The sequence continues at coordinate 1,471,137 of CP059070.1, read as the reverse complement.
CGAGGATACCGCCTTGGTTCAAACCATCGAGCATTTCATTAAGGAGGGTCGCTATTGAAACGGCACGCTGCATCGGACTACGAGCAGCTGTTTCAACGAGTGCTCCGTGACCGGGTAGATTCGGAAGACACTGCCCTTTTCTTTTACGATACACGAATTCTTCAGGATCGCGTTCAGCGTGTCCAGCAGGCATTCCCGCCGAAAACCAGGCATGCTGTTGCCGTTAAATCAAACCCAGTAACAGCGGTTCTTCGATCGTGCTACGCTGCGGGATTACAAGCAGAAGCTGCCAGTTTAGGGGAATATCATCAAGCCCGTCGTATCCCTGGCTTTGGTCACATTGTATACGACTCCCCGGCTAAAACGCCCGAAGAATTAGCAGAAGTGGCCGACAATCCCCGAGTCACCATTAACCTCGATGACTTGGATGAGCTCAAAGATCTTCCAAAGAGCATCCGCGCACGGATTGGTCTGCGAATAAATCCGCTGGTTGGCAGTTCGGCAGATGCCAGTATGAGCGTGGGTGGACAGTATTCAAAATTTGGCGCTTCGATTGAACAACGTGAGGCGATATTAGGTGCTTTTCAGCAAAACCCTATCCTTTCCGGATTACACGTCCACACTAGTTCACAGTCTTCAGACTACGACAAAATGGTCGAGGGAATTCGAGTGGTTTTAGACCTTATGAATGAAATTCAAAGTCACACCGGTCGCAGACTTGAGTGGATCGATATCGGCGGAGGCTTTCCCGTAGATTACGGGACAGAGAACTCCCATGAAATCGAAAAATACGGGTCCATGCTCCGCGAAAGGTGTCCTGAACTTTGGGAAGGCACCTTCGAAGTCATCACCGAATTTGGAAGGTACTACCATGCCCATGCCGGTTTCTCCCTTGCGCGCGTTCAAGGAGTCAAAAGATTTGAGGATCACCAAGTGCTCATCACCCATTTAGGGGCCGATACATTTGTGCGCGAATCGTATAATCGCGAAAAATGGCCCCATCAGTTCTTCATTTTAAACGACCGAGGGAGCCTAAAAAAAGGCCCTAGAATAACTACGGACTTGGGTGGTCCACTATGTTTCGGCGGCGATTTCTACGGCAAGGAAATTGAGTTACCGCAAGCAGAGAAGGGTGATTGGGTAGTCATAGCAGATACAGGAGCCAACAGCTACAGCTTATGGAGTCATCACTGTTCGCGCCCCTTTCCAAAGCTGTTCCTAGTTACCCGCGGTGGAAGAGTCACTGTTGGCAAGCAACGACAAGACATTATGGACGCGGCCCGATTCTGGGATTAAAAGCCGACTTTTGACTTCATGGCCGGAATTTGTGGCATTTTATCAACGCGTGCACTCGATCCTTCTTGGAAAGGAAAACTCGAGAAGATGTCCCGAGCCCTTAGTCGTTCTGACAATACTGAAGACGGCATCGTGGAGATCAAAGACGCTAGGGGCACTATAACCGGGCTCATCGCCTTTCGCCATTTCCAGCATTTTGCCGCACAACCTTTGAATAGCCGGGGTTGGCAATCCCACGTTTCAGGCGTTGAAGGGCTTTTCTACGGCCGAATATTTGACGACGGCTTTGTCCGGGGAGATTCCGAGGTCCAATACTTCATGAGCCTTTGGGCCCAAAAGAGTTGGAATTTTGCTGATGAATTTAACGGCAAGTTTTCCAGTGTTCTTCGTGTTCAGCCCAATCAATGGGTACTCTCACATGATCGTTTTGGACAAGAGACGCTTTTCTATACGCATCAGGGGGATTTCCTAATCTTCGGAACAAACATTCGAAGCATTCTCGCGTCGGGATTGGTTGAAGCGAAACCTCATTACGCATCCTTGTGGCACGGGTTGAGCTTTCCATGCACACCACAGCCCTACACAGCCTTTGCCGATATCTACGCTCTGCCTAAAGGGCATCATATCGAATGGAAAGATGGGCAGTTAAGCACTCGAGCGTTTCATCGCCTTCCTTATTGTGAAAAGGATCGAGACCCAAGTCGAAAGGAATATGCCGAAGCCATTGAGGACGCCTTGAATCGCGCCGTAAGGCGCCAAATAGAAGGAACCGTAAACGCGGGCTCCTTACTCAGCGGAGGAGTCGATAGCACCTTCTACACGGCTTTGGGGAAAAAGCATGCCCCGGAATTGCGCGCGGTGACCTTGACTTTGGAAGGGGAACGTTTCAAAGCGGCGGACGAAAGCGGTATTGCGGCAATCAATGCGCAAATGCATGGAGTACCGCACCAAGTGGTCTATCGAAAGCCCGAGGACATCCTGTCACAATGGGATGATGTCATCGATAATTTTGAACAGCCCGGGAGCACCTTCAACACCTACTACTTCGCTGGTCAGGCAGCACGTGAAGCGGGATTCCAGAATGTACTGACTGGAATGGGCGCGGACGAGCTCTACGGCGGATTTGGATACTTCCGGTACATCCGAATGTGGCGTAAATACCTGTGGGGAGCACCGCTCTGGAAACTAATCCCAAAGGGGAAGATCAAGAAACTGGACAGCTTTTCAGAGATGTTTGAAGCCCGCGAAATGATCGATTTCTACACCCACAACTTCGTGGTGATTAAGGAGCGGGAAAAACGGAAGATTTGGCCGGGAAGCGGCTTTGACACCTTCGCCCATATTCGGGAACTTTATCCCGAAGCAACTGCGCCTTGCGATGATGTAGACGTCATGCTATATTTAATGACAGCCAACACGCCGCACGAGCAGATGTACCGCATGGGGCAATCTCTTAAAGACCATGGCGTTTTTGGGCTTCACCCCTTCATGGACAACGATTTCGTCGACCTTGCCATGCGCATACCTGCCGACTATAAAGTCATCGGTCACGACCGAAAAGTGGTCCTGAAGGACGCGGCGCGGCCCTGGGTAAGTCCGGAGGTTGTGGGTATGCAAAAGCTGGGCTTTAGTTTTCCGATGGGCTATTGGCTCGAGCACGAATTGCAGGATACCGCTGCCGAGCTCATTGAATCATTGGTGAGCAGAGGGTTCTTGGATGCCCAGGCCATTGCGGGATTGCGGAAAAAGAACGATGCGCTCTTCCCCAAAAAAACCTACAAACTTCTATTCTTAGAGAAGTGGTTTCAGTGCTTCATCGACGCGTAAATACGCTCGATAATGTCGACGACCTTCAGTCCTTCCAGGGCATTTGTCGTAATGCTGGTTCTCCCTTTCAAAGTGTCGACGACATTCTCAGTAATATAGACATGGTTTGCGGCTGAACCCTTGTAGGCTCCATAATCATTGGCAGGATTGGCCGGTGGTAATTCAGGCATCTCGTAGTCCTGTACATTACACACCTCTACCTCGTTCATGTATTGGCCACCAATCTTCACGCTTCCTTTTTCTCCAATCACGGTCAAGGAACTCTCTAGGTTTTGGTTCCAAACCGACGTGCTGTAGTTGATACAGCCCATTCCACCATTGACAAACTCGAACTGGACCATTCCGCTGTCCTCAAAATCGGTTAAGTCGGCGTGGTTGAAGTCAGCAAATTGGCCTTGGATGTTTTCAATATCTCCAAAGAGCCAATACATAATGTCTATGAAGTGTGAGAATTGAGTAAAGAGCGTTCCACCATCGAGCTTCTTGTCACCATGCCAGGTATCCCGACCATAATAGCGTTCGTCACGGTTCCAGTAGCAGTTCACTTGAACCATGTATATGTCGCCTAGCCTGCCTTCTTCAATCATCTCTTTGATCCAAGCACTTGGCGGAGAATAGCGGTTTTGCATTACTCCGAAGACGTGTCGCGAAACGTGCAAGGCCTTGTAAATGACTTTTTCCGCATCCTGCTTGGAAAGAGCCATGGGCTTTTCAATGACCACGTGCTTCTTAGCATCAAGGGCCTTCATTGCCTGTTCCGCATGTAGGCCGTTTGGACTCGAGATTACAACAACGTCAATATCCAAATCAGCAGTCAACAAATCATCTACGGATTGAAAGAACGGGATGTCACCGAAATCATCTAACCCAAGCTCTTCCTTAGCCTTCACATCCGAAATACCAACCAATTCGGCCTCTGGATTACGCATGATCATGGTGCAATGCCGTTTTCCGATATGCCCGGCGCCTACAACCGCAAAGTGGATTTTCTCTCGTTCAATCAATACCATTATACTGCTTCTTTTTTTACGATCCCGTCTTCTAGGTTGTACCACTCCTTACTTTCCTCACACTGAGCGCGACCCGCTTCATCAAACTCGAGCCGATGACCATATTCGCTCATCCATCCTACTTGACGCGCAGGGTTCCCCACTACAAGAGCATAGGCCGGAATTGTTTTGGTCACTACAGCACCTGCTCCTATGAAGGCAAATGGACCAATGTCATGACCACAAACAATCGTTGCATTCGCCCCAATACTGGCTCCTCGTCCCACATGCGTTCGCGCATACTGGCCTCGACGAACGACGGCACTTCGCGGGTTAACAATGTTGGTAAACACCATGCTTGGGCCCATGAATACATCATCGTCACAGGTCACTCCGGTGTAAATAGAGACGTTGTTTTGAACCTTGCAGTTCTTTCCTAAGACTACATCGGGACTAATCACCACGTTTTGACCAATATTACATCCGTCTCCAAGCACAGCTCCAGGCATGATGTGGCTAAAGTGCCAAATCTTGCTGCCTTTTCCGATGCTCGCGCCTTCATCCACAACTGCCGTTTCGTGCGCAAAATACTCGTTCGTCATAGCGGCGAAAATACGGGAAAAGCCGGTAAATGCCTATTTTAGTCGCCTATGAAAGAAGTGAACAGGATTTTGGTTTTAGCTCCTCATCCCGATGACGGAGAGTTTGGGGCAGGAGGAAGCTTGAAGCGGTGGACAGAAGAAGGAAAGGATGTGCACTATGTAGCCTTTTCACCCTGTTTGAAGAGTTTACCTGAAGGATCCGAACCAGACCGGTTGTATCATGAGCTGTTGAAGGCTACAGGAATCTTGGGATTGAATCCCAATAACGTTCGCGTTTTAGACTTTCCGGTGCGCGAATTTCCAGCGAATCGACAGTTGATTCTCGACACCCTACTTGGACTTAAGAAAGAGATCAATCCAGACCTCGTTTTGATGCCGAATAGCCACGATGTTCATCAGGACCACCAGGTCATTCACCGAGAAGGTATCCGCGCATTCAAACATGCCTCCTTGATTGGGTATGAGCTCCCATGGAACAACTTGACGGTCATCAATAACTTTCACGTCACCTTGGATCGAAACCACATCGATGCTAAGATGAGGGCTTTACACGAATACAGCTCGCAGAAAGGACGGCCTTATATGAACGATGAATTCTTTTTCGGACTGGCCAAAACCCGTGGTATTCAAGTCAATACCGATTATGCCGAAGCGTTCGAACTGATTCGATACGTCGTTTAATCAAAGACTTCGAGCGCGGGCTGCGCTGCAAAGTTAAAGTCAAAAAGTGCTTGGTTTTCGTACGGAGAGCCTTCCGTAGATTGCGGTCCGTCAAAAGCGATATACTCGCCTCCCCAATAACAGATACCCACAGACTCCGTGGACTTCAACAAAGCCACTAGGTCTTGGACGTAGCGCTCTTGTCCCGAAGGTGTCGCTGGATAGTCCGGTAAGAGCTGACTTTCCAGACCTACGATATTATTGGTCCAATCGGCCCAATCTAGGGTGAAGGGGTAGGAGAATTCCGCAAGCAGACTTGTTCTCTCATGTTCCTCGGAGATGGAAGCGAGGGCCAAAGAAAGTGAATCAAGGCTTTTCCCGTGCCACATGGGATAATAGGACAGACCAACCATATCGTAGTCCAGGGAATCTGTTTCAAGAAGCATGGATTCCAAACCTCGATATCCGGCAAACTGCAGCATCACTTTAATATCCGGGTCTACGGATCGAACTGCTGCGGAACCAGACTCAAACAACCTATGAAAGCCCTCCGGCGAGTTCCATCGATGCCCCAGTGGATGAAGAAAACCATTGTTGACCTCGTTCCCAATTTGAATGATATCCGGCTGCATTTCTTGTGCAATGCGGGCGGTATAATTGAAGACACTATCCTCCATCTCTTCGATGGAGAGGCCCTCCCATGCAGCGGGCGGGTTTTGATGAGCTGGATCCGCCCAGGTATCGCTGTAGTGAACGGTCAACCAAAGCTTGAGGCCCTCGGATTTGATTTGATTCGAAAATGCCAATACCTCATCCCAACTTGATCGGGAATCAATGGGATCATACCACAACCGCAATCGCACCGTATTCATACCCGCTGCGGAAATAATCTGAAGAAAGTCTTCATTTTGACCGTCTCCATTTTTGTATTGAACGCCTCTTCCCTCAATATGCGGCACAAGCGAGGCATCTAGACCGCGATAAGACAAAGAAGTGCTAGGCGATGGATCAGGATCTTCCTTTCCACAAGAAATGAGAAGAATAGCGGCGAATATGATCCCGAGCGGCTTCATCGCACCTGTACGGATCTGGTGTGGACCCCTGAAGCGGTCTTGAAACGCAGGACATAATTTCCAGGAGCCCAATCCTCTAAATCGATTTCATGAGTCAACCCTCGATCTAGGCTTTTGTAGACTAATTTTCCAGTAGCGTCAAAGATCGATACCCTTCCGTTTTGCGTTGCTTGAAGATGAAGACGGCCTACGGCCGGATTCGGGAATACCTCGAGCAGTTCCTGACCGAACTCCGTTAAACCGATGCTGGTAATGTTGTAGCAATTCGAGGTATCCACACAACCGTTGTAGGTAATCTCCACAGCATATTGACCAATCTGGGTGGGCACAAAAGTCTGACTGGTTGCACCGGATACGGGTGCAAACCCCTGAGTACAGCTCAACCATTGATAGAAGGCACCCCCTTGGTTTGCCGTAAGGGTTTGGTCGCCATTCTCGGTCACATCTACGTTTACTTCGGTAATATCCACGTCAATAGTCATCACGGAATCACAACCAGCCGCGTTGGGAATGATGTCCGTATAGATTCCCGTAGTGTCAAAGACCGCCCCACTTGGAGCGACGTACTGGTTGCATGCAGATTCCTGAAAGGAAACCGTTGTATTGCCAGAACTTATTCCTGAACCCAGCACCCAGTTCGATGTAGACCCACTCAAAGCAAAATTGGTCAGCGTTCCGTCGAAACTCCCAGAGGCATCATCGACAAGAGTCGTTACACCAGCGTTACTGCCAGAGGCTACTCCAGAATTAGCTTTATAGTATACCTCTAGTCCCACGGGGATTTGACAAAACTCGGCGTTCATACTTCCCATAATCTCTGATGCGGTACGAGCATAGTTCCAAATCCGAACCTCATCAATAATTCCACTAAATGGGATACTGCCGCCCATTACACGCTCTCCAATGGTCATATTGGCTTGTCCTGTAGGCGTGTTTACCGTAGTCAAAGACCCCGTTCCAACCTGAGTCCCATTGACATAGAGGTACCCTACTCCATTCTCTAGGACAAAAGCCACATGATTCCATTGAGCGATGGGAAAGGTTCCGTTAGGTGATGAAATATTGGCGTTGGTTCCACCAGAAATGTAGACAAGCTTATCACCAGGGCCCACAGAAAATGTATTTCTAGAACCCACGGCATTCAATCCGTAGTCCAGAATACACATATTGGACGAGGCAGAGTTTTGCACGTAGACCCAAGCTTCAAAGGTCCTGTTCGCAGTGCCTGAAACGCCGGGATAAGAGGTTTGAACATAATCGTCGGTCCCATCAAAATTCAGTGCGTTTTGAGCATTAGAGAATAGGGCAAAACACAAAACAAAAGCGCTCAACACGCTATGTCGAAGGGCAGTAGTCATAGGTATAGGTTTAGATACTGGAAAGATAGAAAAATGCCCTCGTATCAAACGGGTTGTAATTCGAAGAGCTTCTCTGTTTCGAAGGAAATCGAAACCAAGTCTTGTACCGCCCAATTGGGGTCGTAGGGTACTAAAGACCACTTTTTGGCTTTTGGATCAAAGAGAACAAAGGCATTTCGATTGGAATCTACAGTGATGTAAATATGGCCATCGGCGATGGTGTTCTGAAGCCATTCTGATGATCCCATTTCAGGCGCCTTATTGGGCAGCTCGCGAAACTGAAAACGCTGCTCAGAAGAGTCGGACCGCAGCACCACTTCTCCTGTGGCCGTCGATGTTGCTAAGAACGCTATTCCCAGGTCCTTACCACCATGCGGGCTTCGCATATCCGAAATCAAAGGACTGGCCATTCCAGAATTCCGATCAATAGAGAACAGCTTCCCTTCGTGGAAAAAAGTTGCTAGAATCGATCCTGAATCTTTGCAGTAGGCGACCGAATTGATAAAAGCGGCTCGCTGTGCCGTTGGAAGGCTATCCTGAACGGGATCCTTGATCCATTTTGCTTTTTTTCCAGCCTGCTCAAGTGCGGTTTTTTGATCGAGTGTTCGACAGAGGTATTGTTCTTTGCCCTCGGCGTCGAAGCTCTGATTGAATCCATTTTCCCAAGCGTACCATTCCCAAAGGAGCTTCCCCGAGCGATAATCAAATTCGAATATGCAGTCCAGACCACTTGAAGCAATGAGCAGCGTATGATCGCGGTGCGGCGAAAAAGCAATGGTGTGGATGTAGCTGAACCAGGGATAATGCAGTCGGTAGGTTCTTCCTGAATCAAAAACAAAAACCGTGCTTTCGGCGGCGATGGCAAAACAATCTCCCGAGGCGTCAATACCACGAGGCTCCTTCATTCGATGAATAATTTCAGACCTCAACTGTCCATTCTGCAGCTCAACGTAGGCGACTCCGCCAATTCCTGCTTCGCGTCGTTCGACGCTGCCACGACGACCACTCTTGTTTTGTTTGGACGCCAAGTACCGGGCTCGAATGGCCTGAAGATCGAAGCTCTTAATGGTCACCGCCAGTCTTCGATCCCCGAAGTGTTCCGGGTCGTGATCAAAGGCGGATAGATCAATGTGCTGAGTTTCCACAGTGGTTAAACGAGTTCGTTGAATAGTTGAGCGAGTTGACCTGTGAGTCCTCGTCGTGAGTAGCGCTCATGGGCATCACCATCGTGCCGTAAGGCACTCCCTTTCTCTTTCCAGCGAAGGAAGCTCGTACGAAGACGATCCTTCAATTGAGCGCGATCGCAGTAATCGATCATGCCGTGACGGTCTGCATCGGAGAGGATTCGGGCGGCATTTCCATCCACGGGGCCGATGCCCAAGATTTCGCTTCGGGAGGCCAAGTATTCGAATATTTTACCGGTCAGAATGAGTTTGTTCGTCTTGTCCAGCGGGATGGGGAATAGAAGCAATTCACTGTCCACCATGAATTCTACGGCCTCTTGATGCGGCACGCTGTCCGTATACCGAACCATGGAGTCGATGCCCGCATCGCCCAAACTATTGCAGACATTGTTGGCCACCTTCCCTACCAAGTGAAGGCGGAATTCATCGGAGAATCCAGGAATTTCAGCGCTCAATTCTTTGATGACACTCCACAGCTCGGGTAGATCCTGGTTGGCCTTGTAATTCCCGGTGTAGCACAGCTCGAAATACTCTCGAGAAACGGAACTCGGGGTGGGGATATCATCGGGATCGTAGCCGTTGTAGATTTGTGCGACGCGTTGAGCGCGGTCTCCAAATTCCGCTTCCAGGCCGGGGCTAACTACCGAAATGGCATTGGCTTCATGCAGTACTGAAGTTTCGTGTTTCAAGTCCCGTCTTTCTGCAGCGGCCGTTCGCTTCATAAAGCGATTCGAGTATATATTGGTCCATGGGTCCCGGAAGTCGGCGACCCAAGGCGTTCCAAATTGCTTGTGCAGTTTCTGACCAATCAAATGGACACTGTGAGGCGGCCCACTGCTGAGGATCATATCAACGGGATTCTTTCGCAGGTATCGCGTGAGGTATTGAACAGAGGGGCGCACCCAACCGACCTTGGCATCAGGGACGTAGAGGTTACCTCGGAGCCAAATAGCGGCTTTCTTGATGGTCGATTCCTGTCCGGTCTGGACCATTACGTCGGTCACCTTGGCGTCCTTCCCTTGCCCTGTAATCTTCTTGTAGAGTTCAAAGGGCTCAAAGATTCGCGTTTTGTGGACTTCCAGGTCTTCCGGAACGTCCTTCTCCAAGCTGTGGTCCCAAGTGAAGGCCGCTGGATTCTCACAGGTATAAACCACGGGCTCCCAGTCGAACTCTGGCAAGAACTTGGCAAACTTCAGACAGCGCTGAACACCACTTCCTCCGGCGGGTGGCCAATAGTAGGCGATGATCAGAACGCGTTTCATTCCTCTTCCTCACGGGTTTTGCGCCACTGCATGAAAAGCAGAGCGATGCTTCCCAGCAGCAGGATCGCGCTACTGGCCAAGGAGATTTTCTCTCCGGTGTAGTACAATTCGGGCTCGAACTTAAATTCAATCACATGAGGACCCGCTGGGACGACCATTCCGCGCAGCACGTAGTTGGCTTGGAAGTGATCGGCAGGCTCACCATCGATGTAGGCATTCCACCCTCGGCCTTCATAGCCGAAGTAAATTTCACTCATAACCATAACCTGATCTGTGAAACCATTGGTTTGATAGACCAGCCTATTGCTCTTGATTTCCTGTAAGCGGATAATGCCGTTCGGGTCCTTTTTAATCGTGATCCCCTCAAGTTGATCGGCATAGCGCTCGTCGACAATCGCGGTTTTGGCTGGGTCAAAGGAGTTCAAGGCCGTCATTTCAGCATCGGCATTCGGCACCATCTGCACCTCTTCAACGAACCAAGCATCTCCCAAGTTTCCGGGGTTTTGTTGAGCGCGCAGCTGTCCTGTATTTTGATCGGGAACCAAGAAATACTTGACGTTGAGCATATTAATCACCGCCTGATTTCGCTGGTTGATTTGGTTGTCCACGAGCTCCTGGTAGCGCTTCAATTTGGCCGGGTGATATCCTCCGAGCGATTTGTGGAAGTAGGCTGTACGTGCACCGGCATCGAGCCGCTCGCCCAAGTGGTAGACGCGATAGTTGATGTCCGGATCTTGAAGGATTTGCTGATCGGCAGCGGTCGCAGTAAAGGGGCTTTCCATTCGTCTTTTCGGAACAAAATCCTCCTCATTTAGGTAGCGCTTATTTACAGTCCACAAATCGACCACAATGAGCAAAGCCAATCCTCCTAGGGCCATTTCCCTCTTGATCTTTCCGGTTAAAAACGCCCAGAGCGCACCGCCCGATAAGAGTACAAAGATGAAGGAACGCCAGGCATCGGCCCGCATAAGGGCCTTGCGATCGGCAATCAAATCTCCAAGCAAACCCGCATTGGCGAAGGCATCATCACGAAGGCCTTCAAAATCGAAAAGGCTTCCACCCATCAAAGCCATCAACAAGGCGAACCCACCGGTGATTCCTGCGCTGATTTTGAGTGCCTTCATAGCCCCGTCCGTGTCGACATTCTCATCGTAAAAGAGCTTTCTCAAAGCCATAAAACCCAACAGCGGAAGGGTGAGCATCACTACGACTAAGATGGAAGCCACCGCTCGGAATTTATTGTACATGGGCACATGGTCGATGAACAGATCTGTTAGCCACATGAGGTTTTTACCCCAGGAGAGCGCGAAGATCAAGATGGTAGTTGCCAGGAGCCACCACTTGTATCGGCCCTCTATAAAGAAGAGTCCAAAGAAGAAGAGAAAGATCACCACGGCGCCCATATAGTACGGACCGACCACGAAGGGTTGATCTCCCCAATACGTTGGAATATTCTCCAGTACCTGCTGCGGATTGGGCACTCGGCCGCGAAGGGCCTCACCCATGTGCGAATCCGAATCCAAAGGCTCGGTGCTGGCGCCACCCATGAAATAGGGAATAAAGACATTGATGCTTTCTGCGATCCCGTAGCTCCAAGCGGTGATGTAGTCCCGATCCAATCCATCGGTCTTATTCGTTCCCGCAACATCGTCAATGGTCAGCTCCGACTTCCCACGTGTACTGTATTTTCCATAATCGTAGCTGGTGATGAGGCGACTCGCATTAGCCCCAACGGCCAATCCCAAGGCCAAGAAGAGAACAGCGACCTGCTTAGCGAAATGTAAAAGCGTCTTCTTTCGAATGGCCTCGACCAATTCAAATATCCCGAGCAAGAACACCGCGATACCCAAGTAATAGGTCATCTGAATGTGGTTCACATCGATCTCCCAAGCCAGTGCCAAGGCGGCAATCAAACCACCTGCCAGCAGTTTTTTGCGGTGGAACACGGTCAATATCCCCAACAATACGGGAGCAAAAAGAGCCACGGCCCAAGTCTTATTGTTGTGCCCGGCTTCCATAATGAGGAACCAGTACGTCGACAGTCCGAAGGCCAGTGCCCCGACAAAGGAAAGCCGAGGATTGTATTTAAGCCCGGCCAGTAGAATGTAGAAGCCGACAAAAAGTAAAAAGAGGTAATTCGCAGGGGCGGGAATGGCCTTAACAGGCTCAAAAAAGACGGTGTGAATCAAGTTCCCCGGATACCGCACCGAGTTGAAGTATGCGGGCATTCCGGCAAAAAGTGAATTGGTCCAAAGCGGCTCCTCTCCGAAGGCCTCGCGATGGTCCCAAATTTCCTTACTCATACCGCGGTAATTGGCGATATCACTCTGGAACAACACCTTTCCCTCCAAGAGCGGAGTAAAATAAGCAAAGGCGAGGGTTAAAAATAAAATGACCGCCAAGACGTGCGGCCAAGCTTGCTTCCAAATTTGTTTCATACCCAGTGGTTTCTAGCTAGGCCCTAAGGTATGGATTTTTAAGAGCCTACGGCTCGATGTTCGGACTCAGAAATTCCTATTCAATTTGGCGGTTTACAAATCCAAATCTTCCATGGATCGAGCCGCCAAAACCACGCGCTTGATGACCCTATCCAGTTCATTCGAAGCATCCATTAGGTAGTTCCGAATTTCATTAAAATCGCTCGCCGAAGGGTCCAAAAGGTCGACCAAAGACATAATTCGGGCGAGTGGGGCGCGCATTTCATGCGATTGAACCCAGGATATTTCTCTTAAGCGTTCGTTGGTCCGTTCAAGTTCCGTCAATGCCACTTTCAAATCATGAACGTCAATTGACAATCCGATCCACTTTTCTATCTCGCCTTCATTGTTTAAGAAAGGTGTCGCGAAGGACTTGAACCAACGGTAGTCGCCACTCGCAACTTTCATCTTGACTTCCAACTCGTAGTTGGATTTATTTTGAATGCACTCACCCCATTTAGCGTGAAGTGCATCCATGAAATCAGGATGAATAATGTCTACCCATTTTTCAGGTCCGAACTTGGGATTATCCAATCCCAGCATCTTCAACCCTCCTGGATTGACATATTGCACGTTTACATCCTTGTCAGCCTGCCAAAGCACGTTGGGCATGTTTTCGGATATAATTCGATGCTGATCTTCGCTTGATTTCAATCGTTTTTCGGCTTCTACTCTGTGGGTAACATCTTCAACATACACCACCGCACCTAGTACTTCTGACTCCTCAGCATCTCGGATGGGTAAAATAGTAGTTTCTGCATAGAGTCCTTGTTCTTCATCCCTCGGAACGTACTCTTCAAATCTGGTCTCTTTACCTTCAAAAGCGCTGTCGTAATATTCTTTAAACCGGCTTCTGAGCTCTTGAGGGATTTCCTGGAACTCGAGAATATTAGCTCCTTTGACGGGCTGTTTTCCGTAGTAGAACTCATAAGCCTGCTCCCAACCAGCGTTGAAATCCTTCAAACAATAGGATCGATCCACCGCATAGATCATATGCCCCATGCTGTTGATCATATTTTGCAAGCGTTGTTCCGTCTGAACAAGCTCCTTTTTAGTGCTGACTGCACTTGATATGTTTTCCACATAGGAAATCGCTCCAATAATTTCCTTTCCGTCTAGACCGTATAAAGGACCAATGTTGTATTTGAAGGAGAGCGCACCTGAGTCGCCCAAATCAACAACTTCCGTCCCGGTCTGCTCCTCACCTTGAAAGGCTTGATCAAAATAACCCTTGAGTCGAATATTGAAGTCCTGGGGAAGTTGGTCGAGCTCAGTCATATTGATACCCGCAGTGATCTTTTGAGTAGAGAAGGCATGAAAACTATTCACGAGTTCTCGGTTATACTCTCTCAAGCAATATGATCGATCAACGGAATAGATCATATGACCCATGCTATCCATCAGTAATTGAAGTCTGTTTCGCGTTTCCTTCAATTCGAGACGGGAAGAGCGCGCTTCCGTAATGTCCCGAAGTACTCCCAAGTACCTTGTCTTTCCATCGATGCCAGTTACCGCACGGCCTTGAATTCGGAGCCATCGGATTTCTTTTTCCGCAGTGTAAATTCTGTGCCTAAAGTCAATAGGGTCCTTTTCCCAAAAGTGATCAAAATGAGGTGCTAACCATTCCTGATCCTCCTCATAAAAGTTAGCCCACAGTTCTTTCGGAGTACACGAACGTTTTTCGCTGGGGAAACCTAACAACTCACTCGTAAGAGGATGTTCCCAATACATGGTCATGGATTCCGAATCGAATTCAAAAGCTCCGGTTTCACCGATGGACATCGCTTGTTCTGAATGATGACGATATCGTATTAGGTCTTGAAGTCGTTTATCCTGCTCGGTACGATCCGTAAAAGACCCCGCAATACTTACGGCATGACCCTCTTCGTCAACAACGGCTTTCTTACACACCTCAACCCGACGGCTTTCTCCTTTGATATTCAATCGTAAGGAGTACTCAACTTGCTCTACTTCACCGCGCATGAGCTGAGCATCAGACTCTTGAAGCGATTCATCTTCTGACATGAATCCTAAATCCTCAAATCTTCTTCCCAGAATCTCTTCTTCGGTCAAGCCGAAAAAGGCACAAAAAGATTTATTGACTATGGTGAATCGTCCATTGTGATCCTTATGAAATACTGGAGTGGGAACGCTGCAGAGGCCAGAGCCTACGCGAATTTTCTTTCTGCTGGTTAAGTCTTCAAACAATATGATTTTACACTCACCTACCTCTTCTATAAAAGTTGAATTTCCATTGGCACTTTCCCATCTGACGAGACCATCGCGATTCAAGAAAGAATATTCAATGGATTTGGTAGAGTGATCATCAAGGTCCGCGATCATGCAGTGTAAATCTGGAGGAATGATGAATTCATCCAATTCGACGGTCTTCAGACCTACTAGGGAATCTTCCCGATCTCGAAGCTCTAGATACGCTTCATTGGTATAAACAACAAGTCCGTTGTGGATAATCAGCACCGGTAATGGGAGATGCTCGAAGGAGGTAAATGCCGATGTTTTCAGTTGTTCCATGCTACTATTTCCTAGCCAATACAATCTCCATTACCCATGGCGGTTCAGGGCATAGAGGGAAGACATAGCTAAGTTCAGTGCAGCTCAACGTCCTGAACAGTGACCTCAAATTACAAATTTTCGGCAACTAACCCATGTTAAGTTATTCTCGTACTTCCTTTAAACCTATGCTTAATTGAAGCATCTTAAACCAAAACCATGATCATGAAACGTCTCTCCCTACTGGCCGTCGCGCTCGCGATAGGCCTGTCCAGTTGCCAAAAAGATGAGGAGCCAACCAATAGCGGAAACAACGGATCTGGGGACATTCCCGTTGATCCAGTAGTCCTCAATCTACCGGATACCCCGTTCAATTACGCCAATCTCAACCTACCGAATCATTTTAACGGTGGCCCCGTTGCCAATGCGGATAATACTCCCGCAACGAATCCGACAACAGACGAAGGTGCTACCCTGGGACGCGTGCTATTTTACGACACCCAATTATCATTAAACAACACCGTGAGCTGTGCTTCGTGTCACCAAGCCACTGCGGGGTTCAGTGATCCTCTAGCATTTTCGGTCGGGTTCGAAGGTGGTGAAACGGGTCGTCATTCTATGAACTTAATCAATGCGCGCTACTACGCACCCGAGCACTTCTTTTGGGACGGGCGCGCGGAGACGCTTGAAGATCAAGTATTGATGCCCATTCAAGACCAGGTCGAAATGGGCATGACCTTAGATAGCCTCATCGCTCGTTTGCAAACACTTGAGTACTATCCAGAGCTTTTCGAAGAGGCATTCGGGACGGAAGATATTGATGAGGACCGCGTGTCAAGAGCATTGGCGCAGTTTGTCCGTTCCATTGTCAGCTACCAGAGTCCGTATGATATAGCTGTTGCCGCTACCCCTGGACCTCCGACCGGAGATTTAATAGGGTTTACGGATGAGCAGAACTTGGGCAAGCAAATTTTTGAAGACCCCGCGAGAGGAGCATGTGGCGCCTGTCATGGTACACCCGTTCAGATTGCCCCAGCACCCCGAAGCAATGGTTTGGACGCGAACCCTACGGATATTGGATTTGGCGAAGTCACGGGAAACCTGACAGATTACGGCCTCTTCAAAACACCGAGTCTGCGCAACATTGAGCTGACGGCTCCATACATGCACGATGGAAGGTTTGCGACCTTGGACGAGGTCATCGAGCACTACAATTCAGGCGTACAGAACCATGCGAATCTGAGCCCCCCACTTAGGTTGGGTAACGGGCAGATTCGACGACTAAACTTAACTCAAGAAGAGAAGGATGCACTGAAGGCCTTTTTGTTGACCTTGACGGACAACACCTTAGCCACAGAAGAGCGCTTTGGCGATCCCTTTGTAAACTGATTAATCTACTTCTTCGAAGTCGACATATTCCCCGCCCACATCTTTGGGTGGGGATTTTTTGTCTTTAGAGGATTCGACGCGAACCTCTCCTTCGGCTCGGGCATCGGGCCGTGAGGCCCTACCTCGTTCATATGCCTCTTGCTGGCGCTGGCGCATTTCACGCGGCGTCATTCCAGTCAAGGCACGGAAAAGATTACCCCAAAAAAGGCGAAAGCCAAGATAGAGCAGTCCGAGGATGAGAAGTACCTTGATCATCGATTATCGGCTGAGGTAACGATTACGCTCGCTGTATACCTTGAGGAAGAACTCGTCCCGCAGGTCATCGATGAATTGAATCGCCTCTCCCGTGGACTTCATTTCTGGTCCGAGCTCCTTGTTCACTTTCGGGAACTTGTTGAAGCTGAAGACCGGTATTTTCACGGCGTATCCTTCGCGGTGCGGCTCAAAATTGAAGTCTTTGACTTTCTTTTCACCGAGCATCACTTTGGTCGCGTAGTTCACATACGGCTCGCGGTACGCCTTCGCAATGAACGGTACGGTGCGCGATGCACGTGGATTCGCCTCGATTACATATACCGTGTCGTTCTTGATGGCAAACTGAATGTTGATCAGCCCCTTGGTTTCGAGGGCCAAAGCAATCTTGTGGGTAATGTCCACAATCTGCTGCATCACGTATTCACCGAGGTTGAACGGAGGAAGAACGGCATGTGAATCACCGGAGTGAATTCCACAAGGCTCAATGTGCTCCATGATACCGATGATGTACACATCCTCTCCGTCGCAAATGGCGTCGGCCTCGGCTTCAATTGCACCGTCAAGGTAGTGATCGAGCAGTACGCGGTTTCCGGGAATGCTCTTGAGCAAATCCACCACGTGGTGCTCCAACTCGTCTTTGTTGATGACGATCTTCATTCCCTGCCCTCCGAGTACATAGCTTGGACGCACCAAGATGGGGAAGTCTAGTTTGTCGGCCAATTCCAGTGCTTCGTCGGCATTTTCAATCACCCCAAACTCAGGGAATGGAATGTTCTGATCGCGAAGCAAGGTGGAGAAGCGTCCACGATCTTCCGCCAAGTCAAGTGCCTGATAAGGTGTTCCGATGATCGGAATACCGTAGCGGTCGAGCTTTTCAGCGAGCTTCAAGGCCGTTTGCCCTCCGAGCTGAACGATCACGCCTTCTGGCTTTTCGTGGCGAATAATGTCGTAGATGTGCTCCCAGAAAACAGGCTCAAAGTAGAGCTTGTCCGCTGTATCGAAGTCCGTCGACACCGTCTCTGGGTTACAGTTGATCATGATGGTCTCGTAACCGCATTCTTTGGCGGCCAGTACCCCGTGGACACAGCAGTAATCGAATTCGATTCCTTGACCAATTCGGTTTGGTCCAGATCCCAGAACCACGATCTTCTTGCGATCGGTCACTTCACTTTCGTTCTCGGCATACGGTGTACCTCCGGCTTCCACCAAGTTTTGCTCAAAGGTGGAGTAGTAATAAGGCGTTTGTGCTGGGAACTCTGCCGCACAGGTATCCACTAGTTTATATACCCGGTTGATGTCCATTTCAACACGTTTGTTGTACACCTCGCTTTCGAGGCATCCGAGCATGTGGGCAATCTGGCGATCCGCAAATCCTTTTTGCTTAGCCTCCAGCATGAGCTCGCGATCGATAGACTCGATCTCGTATTTCTCAATCTCGCGTTCCAAGTGGTGCAACTCCTCGTATTGCTTGAGGAACCACATGTCGATCTTGGTGATCTCGTGGATTTTGCGGAGCGGAATACCGAGCTGAATGGCGTCGTAGATCACGAAGACACGATCCCAGCTCGCATATCGGAGCTTGCTGAGGATGAGGTCTTGATCCTTGTAGCCCTTTCCATCGGCCCCTAGGCCATTTCTTTTTATTTCAAGCGACTGTGTGGCCTTGTGCAGCGCTTCTTGGAAGGATCGGCCAATTCCCATAACCTCCCCTACGGACTTCATCGCCAATCCGAGTACGCGGTTTGATCCAGAGAACTTGTCGAAGTTCCAACGAGGAATCTTCACGATTACGTAGTCCAAGGTCGGCTCAAAATAAGCCGTCGTAGTCTTGGTGATCTGGTTGTCTAGCTCATCGAGCGTGTAACCAATAGCCAGCTTGGCAGCGATCTTCGCGATCGGATATCCTGTGGCCTTAGAGGCCAAGGCAGACGAACGCGAAACCCGAGGGTTGATCTCAATGGCATAAATGTCTTCTTTTTCATCCGGGCTCACGGCGAACTGGACGTTACAACCTCCCGCGAAGTCTCCAATGGAACGCATCATGTGGATGGCCATGTCGCGCATGCGCTGATAGGCTGAATCCGAGAGCGTCATGTGCGGCGCCACGGTAATGGAGTCCCCAGTGTGGATACCCATAGGATCCATATTCTCAATGGAACAGATGATAATGACGTTGTCGTTCTTGTCGCGCAAGAGCTCCAACTCATACTCCTTCCACCCCATTAGAGCTTTGTCGATCATGACCTCGTGGATCGGCGACACTTCAAGCCCGCGGTTCAATGCATCATCGAAATCTTCTTTCTCATATACGATGGCAGCACCCGCACCACCCAAAGTAAATGAGGCACGGATAACGAGTGGAAATCCGAATTCCTGTGCAATGGTCTTTCCTTTCAAGTAGCTAGTAGCCGTAGCTTGAGGAGCCATTCCTACACCAATTTGCTCCATCAGCTTGCGGAACTGCTCGCGGTTCTCGGTGATGTTAATGGCGTCGATGTCCACACCGATCATTTCCACACCGTACTTTTCCCAAATGCCTCGCTCCTCAGCCTCAATGGCCAAGTTCAATGCGGTCTGCCCTCCCATAGTCGGCAACACGGCATCAATTTCTTGCTCCTGTAAAATCTTCTCGATGGATGCCACGGTCAAGGGCATCAAGTACACGTGATCCGCAGTGACCGGATCGGTCATGATGGTCGCCGGATTCGAGTTGATGAGGGTTACCTCGATTCCTTCTTCGCGCAAAGAGCGAGAAGCCTGGCTTCCAGAGTAGTCAAATTCGCAGGCCTGTCCAATAATGATGGGACCTGAACCAATAATGAGGATGCTGTTGATATTGGGATTTTTCGGCATAGTGAGGATTCGTTTGCGGGCGGAAATTTAGGCATAAAAAAAAGGTGCTGCCAAGTGGCAACACCTTAAATATGGTCAATCAATGAACGTACATTGGCTTAGTGGCGTGATTCGTCAGATACGCTCAAACGCTTACGGCCTTTCGCACGGCGACGAGCCAATACTTTACGTCCGTTGGCAGAAGCCATACGCTCGCGGAAGCCGTGCTTGTTGCGGCGCTTACGCTGTGATGGTTGGAATGTACGTTTCATCGTATAATATCTTTAATCGGGTGATTCTTCAATCGGGGTGCAAATATAAGGTGATTTCTTTATTCCACAAAGACCTGTTCACAAAAATCTACATACCCCAGTCAGGGGTCCAAGACCATGTAAACGTGGGGGATATGATCCAATTGAAACTCCTCCCCCGCACGTTCAAATCCAAAGCTCCCGTAAAAATCTGCATACAACCACTGAGCGGTGATTTTCACTCTTTGCTTTCCGAAGCGCTGGAAGGCCTCCTCCAAGCACTTATCGACGATTTTTCGACCCCATCCTCGACCTCGTGCCGAAGTAGCGGTGACAAAGCGCCCCACACTCAGTTCGGGAAATTCTGTGCCTGACGGCACGATGCGACCATAAACCATCATTTCCCCTTCCTCCTCTGCCCAGACATGTATACTGGCCTGATCCATATCATCGCAGTCCACAAAGGGGCAACACTGCTCCACGACAAATATCTCCTGACGCAATTTCAAGAGCGCGTACAGCTCTTCCTTAGAGAGTTCTTCCCACGTTTTGATGTGCCACATGCCGAAAGATACTACTTTCGCAACATGGCCTTTCACTTCACCAAGAAAGTCGTTTGGATTACGGGAGCCTCCTCCGGCATCGGCGAACACCTCGCCTACCGAATTGCTCGCGATGAACCCTACCTAGTCTTAAGTGCGCGCAGAGTTGACTGCCTGGAGTTCGTGGCGGGGCAAACGAACCTACCCGAAGGACATATCCTGATTCTTCCACTTGACCTCAGCCAACCCGATTCGTTTACCGAAGCCGCAAAGCAAGTCATCGATCGTTTTGGACGCATTGACTACCTCGTTAATAATGGCGGTATTGGTCATAAGAGCTCTGTTCTTGAAACCTCGGAAGAAGTGGATCGCCGCATCATGGAAGTGAATTTCTTCGGCAACATTGGCCTAACAAAAGCTGTACTGCCGTATATGATGGAACAAAATGCCGGTCAGATCACGGTTATTTCCTCCATGCTCTCCAAGTTCGGCGCACCAGATGTAGCCACGTATGCCGCCTCCAAACACGCGCTGAATGGCTATTACGAAAGCCTGCGTGAAGAATTGGTCGAAAAGAATGTAACCATTCAGGTCATTGCCCCTGGATTCATCAAGACCGATGTAACCGTGAAGTCCTTGGATGGAGAGGGCAAGCCTTACGGCCAAAACAGCCCAGCACAAGAAAAGGGTATGGAGCCCAAGCAATGCGCCATTAAGATCAAGCGGATCATGCGCATTGGCAAGCCATTTGCCTATGTGGGCGGTTGGGAATTGGGATCGATTCCATTCAAGACCCTGGCACCGAGACTCTTCTTCGCAACCATGCGTTGGCTTTCGCGGAAAGCCTAAAGCGATTTCGTATTTTTGGGGCTCGACAAGTACAGTACTATGGGATTGATCAACGAAGCTTATTGGGGCGCGGATGCTGAGGCGAAATTGAAAAGTGATTTTGACAACGCCGAACCGTGCCGCTTTTTGTCACTCGATAATTTTTTAACCGAAGACCTCGCTACGCAATTGTACGAGAACTTCCCGGGCATGGATGACCTCAAAGTGCGCCGTAAAAGTCTGAACGAGGACAAAGCTGAAGACTACCACTTTGACCGCTTTCACGAGAGCTTCTCCACCCTGCGTGAGTTCATTAAGAGTGATGAGTTCTGCCAGTACATGTCTCGCATCACGGGCATCGAAGGCATGCACACGACCACCGACGCCCTCGGCTCAGGAGTACATCAAGGCGCTAACGGAAGCTACGTCGACGTTCACGTAGACGTCAATATGAACCCGGAAAAAGGACTTTGGCGTCGCATCAACCTACTCATCTACCTCAACAAACACTGGAAGGACGAATACGGCGGACATTTGGAATTGTGGGACAAGGAAATGAAGGTCATGCACCACAAACTGGCGCCCAATTTCAACAGAGCCGTCATCTTTGAAACCGACGACAACTCTCCACACGGATACGGTAAAATCAATGTACCAGAAGGTGAAACACGCAAAAGCTTCTACACCTACTTCTACACACCTATGCCGGAGAACTTCGTCTACAGAGACTCCCGTTTCCGCAGCCGCCCGGATGACAACCCGGTCCGCAAGTTGGTGACCAACCTGAAGGAGACCGCCAAAATTTCTGGAAAGCGCCTCTTGAAAAACCTCGGGGTTAAAAGCCTGGACTTCCAGGACAAAAACAAGAAATGAGCGAGGAAAAGAAGGACAAACCCAAAATCTCCGGATCTTGGAAGAAAGCGCGTAAACTTCTTGTTTACCTCCGCCCACACCGACTCGAATTCGGTATTGGGATGCTCTTCCTCCTCGGATCGAGCCTCGCTTCACTTGCATTTCCCAAGTACTTAGGAGATCTGGTCGACAGCGCCAGCAAGGATTTCATTGAACGCATTGATGAAGTAGCCCTCATCCTGATTGGCATTTTGGTCCTTCAAGCGATCTTGAGCTACTTCCGCATCGTCATCTTCGTGCGCGTGACGGAAAAGATGCTGGCCGCCCTTAGGCAAGCGACCTACAAGCACCTCATCCAATTGCCGATGAGCTTTTTCAGTGAGCGCCGCGTCGGGGAATTGAACTCCCGCATCTCAGCTGATGTGGCCCTTCTCCAAGAAACCTTCACCACTACCCTAGCCGAATTCATCCGCCAGTTGATCATCATCGTCGGTGGAATCACCTTATTGGCCATCACCAGCGTCAAGCTGACCCTCTTTATGCTCGCCATTCTTCCGGCTATCATGATCATTGCGGTTTTCTTCGGGCGCTTCATCCGCAAATTCAGCAAGGACGTGCAAAAGCAAGTCGCGGAATCCAACACCATCGTGGAGGAAACCCTTCAAGGCATTCAAAGCGTCAAGGCCTTTGCCAACGAATTTTTCGAGATCCAACGATACACCGAGAAAACCAATGAAGTGGCCCGAACGGCCATCAAGGGCGGCGTATATCGCGGCGCCTTCTCCAGCTTCATCATCACCGGACTCTTCGGGGCCATCGTCGCGGTCATCTGGCGCGGCTCTGTTCTGGTCAATGCTGGTGAAATTCAGATTGGTGAGCTCTTCAGTTTCGTGATCTACAGCGTCTTCATCGGAGGATCCATCGGCGGCCTTGCCGACGTGTACGCCCGAATCCAGAAGGCCATTGGCGCCACAGAAGAGCTGATGGAAATTTTGGAGCACCCAACAGAAGAATTGCAGGATGAACGCGGGAGCCTGCGGCTCGATGGCGCTCTTTCCTTCCAAAACGTCACCTTCTCCTATCCCAGCCGTTCGGATATGACCGTCATCGACGGCATGAGTTTCCAGGCGGAGCCCGGTCAGCAGATTGCCTTGGTCGGTGCAAGTGGCGCGGGAAAATCCACCATTGTGCAACTGCTCTATCAGTTCTACACTCCTCAAGAGGGACAGATCTCCTTTGACGGAAAGCCGGCACAAGACTTTGAGCTCAGCGCCTTGCGGGGTCAAATGGCCTTGGTTCCTCAAGACGTGCTGCTTTTTGGCGGAACCATCAGAGAAAATATTGAATACGGCCGACCAGGAGCTAGCGAAGAAGAGATTCGCAACGCTGCGAAAATGGCCAACGCCCTTGAATTTATTGAACGTTTCAGTGAGGGTTTCGACACCGTTGTAGGCGAGCGCGGGGTTCAATTGAGCGGCGGACAGCGACAGCGCATTGCTATTGCCCGTGCGGTGCTTAAGGATCCATGTATCCTCGTTTTGGATGAAGCCACCAGCAGCTTGGACAGCGAATCCGAAAGACTCGTACAAGACGCTTTGGAGAAACTCATGGAAGGGCGGACCTCCTTGGTCATTGCGCACCGCTTGAGCACTATTCGCAGCGCAGATAACATCCTCGTGCTAGAGCAAGGAAAAATTGTGGAACAGGGCAAACACGAAGCTCTGATGGCCCTACCCGACTCCCGGTATCGAGAGCTCAATGAGCTTCAAGGTTACTTTGCCGAGTCTTCCTGAAACCAAGGGAAAGCTTCACATTTTCACAACTTCAGGATTGTTGGAATTCTACTACCTTGTAGTTCTTCTAACTAAAACTTGAATTGTATGCAGTTTGCCAATCACCGCCTTCAGGGGCGCTGGCTCTTTACGCTCGCCGCTGCTTTGATCAGTAGTGCGACCGCATTTGGCCAAAAACAACCCAACATTCTCGTTCTTTGGGGTGATGATGTAGGTCAATCCAACATCAGCGCCTACACGATGGGCATGGTCGGCTATCGAACGCCAAACATCGACCAGATCGCCAAAGACGGAGTCATTTTTACGGATTACTATGCGGAGCAAAGCTGCACGGCCGGGCGCTCTAGTTTCATCCTGGGCCAGAGCGTTTTCCGGACGGGACTGAGCAAGGTGGGAATGCCAGGTGCTGAGCAAGGTATTTCCGAATTGGATCCGACCATTGCCGAAATGCTCAAGCCACTCGGATACCGCACCGGTCAGTTCGGAAAGAACCACCTCGGGGACCGAGATGAGCACTTGCCCACCAATCATGGGTTCGACGAATTCTTCGGTAACCTGTACCACTTGAATGCAGAAGAAGAGCCTGAGCTTCCCGATTATCCAGATCCAGAGGAGTATCCAGACTTCCGCAAGAACTACGGACCCCGTGGAGTTATCCACTCCTATTCGGACGGACGCATTGAAGACACCGGACCCTTGACCAAGAAGCGCATGGAAACAGTAGATGACGAGACTTCTGAAGCGGCGATTCGCTTCATCAAAGAAGCTGTTGAAGCAGGCGAGCCATTCTTTGTATGGTGGAACGGAACGCGCATGCACTTCCGCACACATGTCAAGGAAGAATTGCGCGGTATTTCAGGTCAGGACGAGTATGCTGATGGAATGGTAGAACACGACATGCACATCGGAAAATTCCTCGACCTGCTCGAAGAATTGGACATTGTAGAGAACACGATTGTGATGTATGGAACCGACAATGGCCCACACAAAAATTCATGGCCCGATGCAGCCGTCAGCCCGTTCCGCGGAGAAAAGAACACCAATTGGGAAGGTGGATGGCGCGTACCTGCGGCCATTCGCTGGCCTAAGGAAATCCCCGCTGGACAGGTCTCGAATGAGATTGTTTCCGGTATGGACTGGTTCCCGACGTTCTTAGCTGCCGCTGGAAATGACGATGTTAAAGAAGAACTCCTCAAAGGAAAAACTGTCAACGGTCGTTCCTACAAAGTTCACTTGGACGGGTACAATATTTTGGACCACCTGAAGAACACCGAGGAGGTTGAATCAGAGCGTCATGAAATCTTCTACTTCAGCGATGACGGAGATTTGACGGCTTTGCGCTACGACGATTGGAAGTTGATTTTCATGGAGCAGAAAAGCCCGGGAACTTTAGCCGTTTGGGCGGAGCCTTTTGTGCCCCTGCGCGTCCCCTTGATGTTCAACTTGCGTCGAGATCCTTATGAATTCGCGAACATCACCTCAAATACGTACTACGACTGGGTATTGGATCACGTATTCTTACTGGTTCCCGCACAGACTTATGTCGGCAACTTCCTTAAAACCTTTGAGGAATACCCACCGCGCATGAAGGCTGCCAGTTTCTCCTTGGATCAAGTCATGGATAAACTGGAAACCCCGGCGGGGGCGCGATAAGCACCGCTTGAATTGACTAAATTCATAGCCCGAAGCCATTGCTTCGGGCTTTTTTACGCTCAGACAATCATGAAAAAGAAGATCCTTTCCCTTTCCCTTCTGGCCCTAAGTGCCGCGCTTATTCAATGCACACCAGCTCAACCTGAAACCGAGGAAGCCGTTGCTGAACCAGTAGCGGTAGAGCGGTCTGAAGAAGCACGAGTCCTTCCGTCCTGGAACGACGGACGTCATCGAGACCGTATATTGGACTTTGTCGCTCGTGTAACGGATACCGCAAGTTTGGAATACGTGGCACCCGATGAGCGCATCGCTGTTTTTGACAACGACGGAACATTGTGGAGCGAACAGCCCATGTATTTCCAACTCTACTTTGCGCTGGATCGCGCTGAACTCTTGGGCATTGAGCACCCGGAAGAAGCACTCGAGGGAGGGTATGGACCCTTGTTGGAACTGATCGGTCTGACCCACACCGCCATGACGGCTCGTGAATTCGACGGTATTGTCACGGCATGGTTGGATACCGCGAAGCATCCGGAGACGAACAAGCCATTCACAGAAATGGTCTACCAACCCATGTTGGAGTTGCTCGACTACTTAAGAGCCCATGATTTTGAAACGTGGATTGTGTCTGGAGGTGGCATCGACTTCATGCGCCCGTGGACCCAGAAAGTATACGGCATTCCACCACAGCAAGTCATCGGGAGTAGCGTTCAGACCATTTTCGAAAATACCGGTGATGGACCGGCAATTCGACGCCTAGGCAAAGTGGACTTTGTGGACGACAAAGAAGGAAAACCCGTGGGCATTCAGCGTCACATCGGACGGATTCCGATTCTGGCGGTGGGCAATTCAGATGGCGATCTTCAAATGCTGCAGTACACCGCCTCTAATGAGCTGGCGAACATGCAGGTTTACATCCACCACACCGATTCGGTTCGGGAATGGGCCTACGACAAAGACAGTCACATTGGCCAGTTTCACAAGGGGTACAAATACGCTTTAGACAACGACTGGATCATCGTCGACATGGCGAAGGATTGGGCAACTATTTATCCGGAGTAGCCGAAACCACGACCCGGAAGCCCACATGCGGCATACCCGTATCTTCCGAACCCGGCATCCGAGCGCTGACTCGGTAACTGCTGCAATATTCCTCATTGCACAGGTAACTCCCACCGCGCTGAGCGCGTTTGCTCCCATAGGGGTCGCGCGGATCGTATGATTTTTCCGGACCCTGCGGGTCGATGATCGTGTCCCGCATCATAGCATAGTAGTTCGCCGCATACCAGTCCGAACACCATTCCCAAACGTTTCCAGACATATCGTACAGGCCATACGGATTCGGAGCAAAACTCCCCACAGGGGCTGTAGCGGCAAAGCCATCCTCAGCCCGATTCTCATACGGAAATCCTCCTTGCCACGCATTGGCCTTGGGGTCTCCCGTTTCCACAAATTCGGTTCCCCAGGCATAGATCGCATCCACACGTCCGGCTCGAGCCGCGCATTCCCACTCCGCCTCGGTAGGCAAGCGAACACCTGCCCATTGACAGTAGGCCATGGCATCAAACCAGCACACCTGAACGACAGGGTGGTTGTCCAGACCTTCAATATTACTATCGGGGCCATGTGGATGACGCCAATCGGCACCTGTTTTCCAAGACCACCATTGCGTGAAATCACTCAAATCCACGGCGTGGCTGGGCGGATTGAAGATGAGCGATCCCGCAAGCAAAAGGCTGTCCGCCGGCTTTGGAGTACCTGGAGGCACTTGTGTTTTCAGCTGTTCCCAGTCCACATCGCGTTCGGCAACGGTGACGTAGCCCGTGGCTTCCACGAACTCGCGGAACTCAGCATTGGTGATTTCGTGAGTCGCCATCCAAAAAGGGCTGACCCGTACGTAGTGTTGGGGGTATTCATCGCGCCGACCCTTGTTGTCGCTACCACCCATTAAGAAGGTTTGGCCGGGGACGTAGATCATTTTGGAGGTATCGACCGAGGCGGGTGCTTCAGGGATATCAAAGTCTGTGGATACGAGACCCGAACGAGGGCTTTCAGCGGTTGAGTCGCAACCCACACAGGCTTTGTCGGAACCAACGCGGTCCGATGCGGGGTTGGAACAAGACATCGCGCCGTAGGCGCAAAGGAATATGAGGAGAATTCTTTTTACCATAAATAGGAGACGCCAAACATCAAACTAAAACTGTCGTACGCTTCAAAGCGATAGTCGTAATCAAGGGCGGCGGAGACTTCCATGTGCTCGAGGAAGTGATAACCCCATTCGAATCCGGCGCGGGCGACCACGAAGTTTTCATGCGATTCCAGTTCGTACCCTCCGCCGAGAACAATCACCCCGTGTCGTAGGACCCGGTGACCCACGACCAAGACGGGCGCAACGGGAAAAGAACGCTCCAAGCGCGCTTCATCTTCATTCTGTTTCACCTCAAAACTCTGTACGGTCAGGTCAACGTGAAGGCCCACAATCCACTTTTCTTTCAAATGGTAATTGTAGCCAAAGGACCAGATGGGCAAGGCCACTCCAACCGATTCCTCATTTTCCAGGTTCACTGCCTTGGGGACGTAGATATGCCCCAACATCAAAGAAAGCTGATGTTTCTCGGCATGAGTATGGAATACGGATTCGTGATGCTCTTCAGCTTCTTGAGCCGATAAAGCGAATGGAAGAAAAAGGAGCAGGAGCCCAAGTCTTTTCATGTCCCCAAGGTACAAACTGCCGCCGGAGTACGGTAGCTTTTATTGCCCTACGGGCAGATGGACCACTTGCTTGGTCTCGAAGAACTCTTCGGAAAAGAAACTCTTCAACGGCGTCAGGGTCGCCTTCGGAAAGGAGGCTAGTTCCTCTCTGAGATCACCGCCTTTGAGGTACAGAATACCATTGGCGTGAGGATGACGCGATTCACTTAGGAACTTCTTGCGCACCCAAGGGACAAAGGCATCCATACGAGTGACTGCCCGGCTAACCACAAAGTCGAATTTGTCCTTCACCTTTTCCGCACGCTGGTGCACCGCCGTCACGTTATCGAGGTGCAGCTCATTGGCCACGGCTTGAACGACTTTGATCTTTTTACCGATCGAATCGACCAGGCGGAACTCCGTTTCCGGAAAGAGAATGGCCAAGGGAATTCCCGGAAACCCTCCGCCCGTTCCAACGTCCAAGACCTTGGTCCCGGGCAGGAATCCCTGGACCTTGGCAAGGGCAAGCGAATGCAGTACATGACGCTCATAGAAATGCTCGGTGTCTTTGCGGGAAATGACATTGATCTGCGCATTCCAATCCATATACAGCGGATACAGCTGCGCTAAATGCGAGCGCTGCTTGTCGGTCAAGTCGGGGAAATAATGAAAAATGCGTTCAACCTTCACAAAGGCGAAGATCGAAATAAACTGGCAAGAAGGCCACGGGCACGGGACAATTTCGCCTTCACACTGCCCAAGGGCATCTGCAGTTCGGTGGCGATTTCTTCATAGCTCCGCTCCTTGAGGTAGCGTAACTCGACGAGTTGGCGGTAGTGTTCTTTGAGCTGGCCGATGACCTCGTGCACAGCATCGTGCCGCTGCTTGCGAACGAGCTCTTCTTCGGGACTCAAGACCGCCGTGGGCCGCTCGACCAAGATGGCGCGAATGGCCTCACCGATGCGCTCATCGTCCATGCTTAGCGTATCGCCTTTCTGGGCGCGGTGTAAATCTGTTAAGCTGTTCTGTCCTATGCGAAAGAGCCAAGTCGAAAAGGCGTATTGATCATCGAATTGATCTAGGGATTGCAGCGCCTTGGTGAAGGCGATCACCGTGGCGTCCTCCGCGTCTTCTGGTCGCTGGGTGCGCGATTGCAAATGCTGATACAAAGGCATCCAATACTGCTGGACCAAATGGGCCCGCGCCTTCTCATCTCCACTTCGGGCTTGAGTAATCAGTACGAGTTCTGTGTCAGGTGCTTCAGGCACGGTCGCTCCAGGTTTTACGGGGTCTCAGGCTGCGCAAGCCCCAAAGAAACATAAATCCGAGTAAAATCGGCTCATAATACCAACGCCACCAGAGCAAGCTTGTTTTCCCCAGAGCCTTGTAAAAGGGGTAGCGCAGCAAAGTGCTGACCAAGACATAGGAAACCACCAAGAATGCCGCCGTCACGGGGTGCCCATCTCCGAGCAAAAGAGCCCCAATACTGAAGAAGAAAAGTGCTTGGGCCAAGTGCCACGTCCAGATGTAGAGCAAGGGGCCTGTCCGAAATCGAGTGCCCGCCTGGGCGTGTCGACTCTTTTGTCTGAGCCACTCGCCGAACGATTTGGGCGGATCGCTAATGGTATGGGCCGCTGCGTTCCACCGCAGACCCACTTCCTTGGGCTTTCGCCGGTGGAGCAATAGGGAATCGTCCCCGCTGAGGATATCGGCATCGCGCCGCAAGTCGTCTTCCATGCCTTCCCATCTTCGGTAGCCCCAATTTCGTCCAACGGCCATATAGGGTTTGGCCCTACGGGCCGATGATAAATACAGCATCGCGGTCTGCACCGTTTCGAGCTGAATCAAGCGACCCAGCATTCCTCGACCCAGACGGTAATCGCCATAGCCCAATACAGCCGGACGACCTTCAGCGAGCGGTCGGACCATTTCTCGGAGCCAGTCTTCGTGAACCGGTTCGCAATCGGCATCGATCGACATAATGAAGTCATGTTCTACATGTGACCATCCCGCCAGAACGGCTCCTTTCTTCCCGGGGAGTTCTTTTTCTTCCAATCGCACGTGGGTGAACGTCCAATCACGGGGCAGCTGAGGGGACCAATCAGCGGGCATGAAGGCACCGTCATCCACGACCACCCACTGGACGGGAGCGGGATACGATTGCTCGGGCCATCGCGCAGTGAGGCGCAGAAGGTCTTCCCGCACATCGCGGGCACAGGTTAAGATGCTTATCGGAGGCCACTGCTCGGGCTCGCGGACCAGCGGCTCGCTCCGCAGGCTGCGGTAAAAGTGAAAATCATAGATCCCGAGAATGAGGATCGAGAGGGCGAGCAAGGTCATGCAGAGGCGTTGTGGGACATAAAAATGGCGATTTCAAAACTAAGAATTCGCCAATACCTAACTTTGCGCCATGCAATTCACGTTGGAAGCACAAGATCCGGCCTCGAAGGCCCGCGCGGGGAAAATGACTCTGGCGCATGGGGAGGTCGAAACCCCCATCTTTATGCCGGTAGGTACGGCAGGAACCGTCAAGGGCGTGCATCAGCGCGAATTGGTCGATGACATTGAAGCCCAGATCATCTTGGGCAACACCTATCACCTCTACTTGCGCCCCGGACTCGAGGTCCTCGAAAAGGCCGGAGGTCTGCACAAGTTTATCGGTTGGGACAAGCCCATGTTGACAGACAGCGGTGGCTATCAGGTCTATTCTCTGGCGGGTACACGAAAGATCAAGGAAGAAGGGGTCAAATTCAAGAGCCACATTGATGGCAGAGCACTCTTTTTCAGTCCGGAAGTCGCCATTGATATCCAGCGGACCATCGGAGCGGACATCATCATGGCCTTTGACGAGTGCACCCCCTACCCCTGCGATTACGACTATGCCAAGCGCAGTATGCACATGACCCATCGCTGGCTCAAGCGCTGCTGCAGCCACTTTGACCAGGGCGAAGGAAATTACGGCTTCGAGCAAACGCTCTTCCCCATTGTTCAGGGTTCCGTCTATCCGGATCTGCGCAAGCAAAGTGCTGAGTTTATTGCTGGTATGGACCGGGAGGCCAACGCCATCGGCGGCTTGAGCGTAGGTGAGCCCAAAGAGGATATGTACGGCATGACTGACGTGGTTACGGACATATTGCCCGCTGATCGTCCACGGTACCTCATGGGCGTCGGTACTCCCGCGAATATTCTAGAAAGCATCGGACTTGGGATTGACATGTTCGACTGCGTAATGCCCACTCGAAATGCTCGGAACGGGCAAATCTTCACATCGGAAGGGATCATCAATCTCCGGAACAAGAAGTGGGAGATGGATTACAGTCCATTGGATCCGAACGGGACCAGCTATGTGGATCACGCGTACAGCAAAGCCTACATGCGTCACCTTATCCACAGCAATGAATACCTGGGCAAGCAAATTGCCAGCATACACAATTTGGCCTTCTATCTTTGGTTAGTGAAAGAGGCGCGCCAGCACATTATTGATGGAGATTTCCGAGCTTGGAAAGACATGATGGTGCCCAAACTTGAAAATCGCCTCTAAGTGAAGCTGCTCGACCGCTACATTGTCCTTCGATTCTTGGGCACGTTCTTTTTCGTGATCTCCTTGATTCTCTTGATCGCCATCGTTTTCGACGTGAGCGAGAAGGTCGACAACTTTGTTCAGCACGACATTCCACTGAACGACATCCTCTTTGACTACTACATGAATTTTGCCTTCTACTACGGCAATCTGTTTTCGGCGCTCATCATTTTCGTCGCCGTCATCATCTTTACGAGTCGTCTGGCACAGAACACGGAAATTGTGGCCATTCTGGCCAGTGGCGTTAGCTTCAACCGCCTGCTTCGCCCCTACTTCATCGCCGCCACCGTTCTGGTCTTGTTGAGTCTTTATCTCAACAACTTCTTTATCCCGCGGGCCAACGAAACTCGCTTAGACTTCGAATGGACCTACATCAACGAAGGTCGGAGCAATCGGTACCGAAACCTGCACCGAAAGATTGGGCCCGACACCTACATCTACCTGGAGAGCTTCAATACCGCCAAGAAAGCCGGTTATCATTTTTCGCTGGAAGAGTTCTCTGGTGATAGTCTCCGGTATAAATTGCTGGCCGATTTCCTGCGTTGGGATTCCACGGAGAACATATGGCGTCTGGAGAACTACTATGCTCGACGCATTAATGGCTGGGAAGAAACTCTGGAGCGCGGGAATCGAAAAGACACGGTCTTGGCCTTCTTGCCCGAAGACCTCGTGACCAAGCTCTACACCATTGAAACGATGACCTTCCCGGAGCTCAATACCTTTATTGAGCAAGAAGAATTCCGCGGCTCGGAGAATTTGGTGTACTACTACGTAGAGCGGCACCGTCGCTTTTCCCTGCCCTTGGCGACCTACGTCTTGACCTTGATCGGTGTTTCTATTGCCTATCGGAAACGACGGGGCGGTATGGGAATGAACATCGCCCTCGGGTTTGGAGCCATCTTCATCTACATCTTCTTTATGCAGGTCAGCACGACCTTTGCCACCAATGGGAACCTTCCGGCAGGACTTGCCGTTTGGATACCCAACATAACTTTTGGCGTCGTCGCCTTATTCCTGTATCGCCGTGCCCTCGAGTGAATTAAAAAGTCAGATTCAGCTCCACCTCGTCATCTTCGTATGGGGCTTTACCGCCATCCTCGGCGAGCTCATCACCCTTCCGGCCACGCAACTCGTTTGGCATCGTATGCTCATCGCGGCCCTCAGTCTTTTTCTCTGGACTCGGATCAAGAAAATCGACCTGTCTTTGGGCTGGAAACCCGCCCTCCAAATGATTGGAACAGGGGCCATCACCGCTGGTCATTGGATCACCTTTTTCCACGCCGTCAAAATCTCGAACGTGTCCATTACCCTCGCCTGTTTGAGCACGGGAGCCTTCTTCACGAGCCTCATTGAGCCCTTGGTTTTTCGCAGGCGTGTCAAAGGTTCCGAGATCTTCTTTGGTCTGCTCACCATCGCCGGTATATCGGTGATTTTCGAGGTGACCACTGGCTATGAATGGGGCATTCTAACGGCGCTCATCTCCTCTTTTTTAGCGGCTACTTTTGCCGTGATCAACGGGGTTTTCGCAAAGACCTACCGACCGACGGTCATTACCACCTACGAAATGTTCGGTGGCGTCCTGGTTATTTCTATTTATCTCGCCCTCACGGGCGGATTTTCGGCTTCCATGTTCAATCCGCCACTCATGGACTGGGTGTGGCTTCTTTTCTTAGGTGTCGTTTGTACGGCCTACGCCTTCATTGTATCGGTTTCCGTAATGAAGGTCTTGAATCCCTATACCGTTGTGCTGTCCATCAACATGGAACCGGTGTACGGTATTGTCATGGCCTTCCTCATCTTCGGCGATGCGGAGCGTATGAACTTGAGCTTTTACTTAGGGACCCTCTTGATTCTGGCTGCCGTTTTTGGCAATGGGCTCTTTCGGAGGTATGTGAAGCGAAGAGCGGCCTGAACCAATTTCATTGCCCAAGAGTTAGGTTAACGAGAGATCGAAATTTGTCGATTGTACTATCTTTATAATCGACCCAAACGAAAACCAAACCTTGAAATGAAAAGATTTTACACTCTAGCAGGGATGCTCTTCCTTGCGCTATCTTCTCTTTTTGCACAATCACTAGACGCACTGCAATGGCGATTCATAGGTCCCGTGGCCGGGAACAGAGGCTCCGTTGTACTAGGACACCCGACTGAAAAAAGCACCTTTTACCACGGCGCCAGCAATGGTCTTTGGAAAACCGAGGATGCAGGACTGTATTGGATGCCTGTTGGAGACGACTATTTCAAGTCTGGTAATATTGGAGCCATGGAATTTGCCCCTTCTGATCCGAACGTGATCTACGTTGGAATGGGTGAGCCTCAAATGAGAAACAACGTCAGCTGGGGAGACGGTGTGTACAAATCCACCGATGGCGGAGAAACCTGGGAACATCTAGGTCTTGAAGAAACCCACCACATTGCTCAAGTTCGAGTCCATCCGACCGATCCAAATACCGTATATGTAGCGGCTTTTGGGCATGCCTTTGGACCCAATCCAGAGCGGGGTGTTTTCAAAACCACAGACGGTGGATCCACTTGGGAGAAAGTGCTTTACAAAAGCGATAAAGCAGGAGCTATTGATTTGGTCATGAACCCCGAGAACCCGGATGAACTCTACGCCGCTATTTGGGAGTTCGAACGAAAAGTATGGGGGCCCAAAACAGGTGGACCGGAATCCGGTCTATATAAAACCACTGATGGTGGTGCCACCTGGACCGAGTTCACCTATGCCAATGGACTGCCAGAAGGTGGACGAGGCCGAACCGGTTTGACCATGAGTGCCGCTGATCCCAATCGACTTTATGCCTTGATTGACTCGGAGACAGAACCGGCCTTGTATCGTTCAGACGACAGAGGTGAAAATTGGGAGTTCGTCTCCAACTACTTCCAAATCATTGGTCGTCCATTTTACTACAGCCATATCTACGCCAATCCGAGCGATGCGGATAATCTTTGGTGTCCAAACAACAGAATGTTCCAATCCATGGATGGAGGTAAAACTTGGGTACTAGAACCTGGAATCAAGGACGATTTCCACGACATCTGGATTGACCCAACAGATCCCATGCGCATGATTGGGACAAACGATGGAGGATGCCAAGTCTCCCTCACCGGGGGTAAAACTTGGAGCAGTCAACACTCGCAGAAAAACGTTCAATTCTATCGAGTCAATGTAGACAACGATTTCCCATACAATGTGTACGGAACCGGACAGGATGTACTTTCCTTTAAAGTTCCCTCCGCTTCTCGATGGGGCGGAATCTCACGCTACGACACGGAAATCATCGGAAATGGTGAAACGGGTAATGCCATTCCAAATCCCAACAATCCAGATATCGTCTACAATATTGGCTCTGGGGCTCCTTTCGGTAGTGGTGCTCCATTCGCCGTAAATGATTTGAGTACGGGACAGTCTCAAATTCGATCGGTCACTCCTTTTCCTATGTTTGGTTTAAATGCTTCAGACCTCGAGTACCGATTCAATTGGGATACCCCAATGATGCTTTCGACACACGACAATAAAACCATCTATTTGGCTGGTAACGTAGTCTTCAAAACGGAAGACGAAGGCATGAGCTGGGAAGTCATCAGCCCTGACCTAACAAACAACATCGAAGACCGTCAAAAAATTTCGGGTACGCCATGGTTGAGCGAGTACTTTGGTCAGGAGGTATATTCCACTGTTCACCGGATTATTGAATCGCCCGTTCAACAAGGACTGATTTGGACCGGATCAGACGATGGCAAAATCTTCATCACGAAAAACGGTGGTAGCGATTGGATTGACGTATCCATCAAGGATAAAGACTTGCCTGAATACTCCCAGGTTTATGAGATCGAAGCATCTCCTTTTGATCCTGCAACGGCGTACGTAGTATTCTCAAACTTTAACACTTACGATGACTACAGCCCATATATTTTCAAAACTTCAGACTACGGGGAAACCTGGACGAATTTATCGTCGAACTTTCCTCAAGAAGAAGTGACCAAGACCATCCGTGAGGACATTCACCGTCAGGGTATGCTTTACATTGGAACGGAAACTGGTGTATTCTATTCTATGGACGACGGCGCGTCTTGGAAGTCCCTTAAGGCCAATATGCCTTCCGTGGGCGTTGTTGACATGAAGTTGAAGGATCACGACTTGGTTATTGCCACCAACGGCCGTGGATTCTGGATCATGGATGATTTAACTCCACTGAGGTCTAAAGAAGAGCAAGCTGGAAAATCCATACATCTCTATTCTTCTCCTGCACATACGCGCTTCGGGTACAACTGGTGGATCGACTACGTACCTGGAGGAGATCCTGGAGACAAGAAGAATTACTTCGTACAAAACATGCGTCCCGGACACACCTATTACGAACTAGGTTTCACACCCGTCAATGGAGAGCGGAAACGAAAATTCATTGATGCAGGTGACCCAAAACCATTGGGTGTTCCCTTCTATTTCTATTTGGCTCAGGAACCTACGGACATCAAACTAGAAATTAAGGATGCAGATGGAGCACTTCTTCGAACCTACACCAAGGATCAAATGACCTTGACCTACGGCGACGGCAGTGATTTGAACAGTGGTCTCAACAAATTCGTGTGGGATTATCGGGTGGATATGGTTGTAGGAATCCCGAATCGTCCGCCCACTGCAATCCGTCCCATTACGGCACCTGGAACGTTTTTGGCTGTTTTAACGGTAGATGGTCAGACCGAAGAGGAATCGTTCACGGTAGCGGCTAGCCCTAAAGAAAAGTATACTCAAGAAGAAATGGACCAGAAGTTTGCCTTCTGGATGGATATGTACGCTGCTGCTGAGGAATCATCAAACAAAGTAATTGCTGCCGTCACCCTTCGTGATGAAGTGAATGCCAAGCTTGAGGCCTACAAGGCTTCTGGCGCGAGCTCTGGGAGCATTAAAAAAGCAGAGAAAGCGGCCGCGGCATTGACGAGTCACATTACAGAATATGAGGGCGCTTTTGTTTCGACTGGGCGCACCTTGGCGGAGATCATCAATCTTCCCGCGACTATTCTTTCTAAAATGGCCTTTATGAGTACCATCTTGGAACAATCAGAGGGGCCTGAGACTGCGCAAATGCGAGCCACTTTGGAACAATTAAAAGTGGATTCTCAAGCAGCTCACGAAGCCTACAACAAGGATGTGGATGGATTAGCAGCTAAGTTTGAAAAGAGCATTCAGGACTAGGCTCTTGCCGAGTCTTGTATCTACAAAGCGATTTGCCATGACGAAAAAAATTGTTTCTCTATGTCTTATAATGACAGGGTTAGGGCTATCTAGTCATGGCCAATCTGATTCAAAAAAGAAATCCATTGACCAGATTGCCCAAGAGCTCTCCAATCCGGTGAGTTTGACGGCAAGCCTGGTACTCCAGGGCAATTATAATTTATGGGGTGGATCCTTGGAGGGAGCGGGTGATCAGACGAGTTCTTCGCTTATCTTTCTTCCAACGCTGCCCTTTAAACTCGGCAAGTACAACTTGACGGTTCGTCCAAGCTTCCCGACTGCAGCTGCTCCCTACCTTGATGAACAAGGAGAATGGGAACTTCAAAGAGGATTTGGTGATATTGCCGTTATGGGAATTGTTGGTAGGGCGACCAAAACAGGTTTGCTTTACGGTATTGGCCCTACAGTTATAGCACCTACTGCCTCTTCACCTCGACTGGGTAAGGAGCAATGGCAAGTGGGACCGGTGGTTCTCGCCGGGATCCTAAAAAAATGGGGTGTTCTGGGAGTCTTATGGCAACACTGGTGGGGAGTTGGGAATGTCCCGGAGGGCCAGAACCAAGTGAATATCGGCACCACGCAGTTCTTTTATTGGTTTAGTCTGCAAAAAGGTTGGCAAATTGGAGGAAGTCCCATAGCCACGGCAAACTACATCAATGGAGTCGATACAGACTTTTCTATACCCTTGAACATAGGATTAGCCAAAACTTTAATGGTGGGAAACACTCCGATTAAAGCAACAGTACAAGGTCAATACTTTGCAACCCGGCCGGACCAGATAGGGCCTAGCTGGGGAGTGTTTTTTCAAATAACACCCGTCATCAATGTTCCGTGGTAAATAGGGTAAAAGACATAAATGGTAAAGCTTCAATAAGGTTCATTTGTCTTTTCCTGTGCCTCTTAGGATTTATGGACAGTGTTCACGCTCAAACCACCACCTTCAACTATGGAGGCTACGTCAAAATGGACGTGCTTCAAACGACCTACAACAATGGAACACTAAGTGGGACCAGTCCTTTGCGAGATTTTGTTCTTCCAGGTCAGATTCCAGTAGGTAATGGGACTTCTTCGAGCACCTTGGATGCACATGTCAAGGAATCGCGCTTCAATTTTGACGTGACTACTGAAATCAATGAATTTGAAATCCACGGATTTCTCGAGCTCGATTTCATGCTGTCTTCGACGGGGGATGAAAAAGTGAGTAATTCCTTTAATCCCCGCATACGTCACTTCTATTTTGAATGGGATCGAATGCTTATCGGACAAACGTGGTCCACGTTCATGGTCGTGGTCGTGCCCGATGACTTGGACTTTGTAGGTGCTCTAGAAGGGTTAGTAGCCAATCGTCAACCTCAGCTTAGGTACAAGGCAGGAACCTGGCAATTCGCCTTAGAGAATCCAGAATCTATAGTGTATAGTCAACGAGCTCCTGAGCAGTTGATATCAGATCAAGAATACTTGCCGGATGTGGTCGTTCGCAAGAATTTTTCTGGATCCTGGGGAACCTGGTCTGTTGCTGGAATGTACCGTTTCCTGAGCATTTCAGACAGTAGCGGCACCCATCGCACTCCGGGTTTTGGGATCACCACAGGAGGAAAAATTCCCGTTGGAAAAAATGGTGACGATTTCAGAATGGTCGTTTGTGCTGGATCAGGAGTTGGACGCTATCAAGCGGGAGCGTTCGTTTCCGATGCAGCTTATGTAGACTTCCAATCCATTCGATCGCTGCCTACGCTAAATGGGTACATCGCATACAATCACTATTGGATTCCCAATATCCTCTCCTCCTCTGGGAACGTGGGTTATTTTGAGTTGCTTGAACCGGACTTTTCGATTTCTCAAGAAGCCAACCAAAAAGCGATGAGCGCCTCCATCAACTTGAAGTACGATCCCGTCCCACAGCTTCGATTGGGATTGGAGTACGCCTGGGCCAGTCGAGAGCTGTTTGACGGTACCAGCGGGAGTCTGAATCGTTTCCAGTTTTCAGCCCGTTATAGATTCGGCTTCACGACCGAAAATGCCATTGAAAAGTAGGGAGCTCAAACTTGTACCCTATCATTTCGTTTAAGGAAACATGCAGTCCCACGAAATTCAATTGCGCGATGCGCTTAGGGAAACCGATCCGGTCCTTCGCGGAATCATTGATTCGATTGATTTCCCTTCGTTCGCGAATACCCACGATGTCTTTGAAGACTTGTGCAGCTGTATTTTGGATATGCGCATCCACTATGCGGGTTCGAACGCGGCCTTTCGCTACAAGCGCTTGAAAAAGTTGATGCAAGGAGCAGCAATTACTCCAGACTTTGTGTTGGCGAACGACCCGGATTATTGGGGACCTTTAAAGCTCAGTCGTCAAAAAGCGGAGTCCCTAAAACTTTGGGCGGAATACTGGGAAGAGCTCAACCTGAGTCAAGTTGACTGGAATACCCTGAGCAATAACGAGATCTACGACCTTCTTGAACCAGTTAAAGGGGTGAGTCGCTGGACGGTGATGATGATTCTGCTGTTTACCTTAGAGCGTCCGGATGAATTTCCTGAAACCGACTATCAGCTCAAAAAAGCCGTTTGTGAGGTCTACGGTTTTGAGGAAGACAAGAAGCTCCCTGAGCGTATTAGAGAACTGGGAGATCGATGGAAACCGAATCGATCGCTAGCCGTGCGGTACTTATGGCGGTGGAGGCAGCCTGTGAGGAGCTAAAGTTGTCCTTGCCAGCAGAAGTTCTCGCTGAATCGCGATAGGTCTGGCGCTTCCCGAAAGAGTCCGAAGCAGGTACTACCACTGCCGCTCATCGAGGCGTAAACCGCTCCTTCTTCATAGAGCTGGTCCTTCAATAAGTCAATCATGGGGTGCAGTGGAAAGACGGAGCTCTCAAAGTCATTGACCACATGGTGTCGCCATTCGCCCACGGGTTCTTGAATGTGACTCATTAGTCCTTTTCCGGCTGGGTCTTTGTCCACCCCAGAATAGGCCTCCGCAGTTCCGACGTGAATATTGGGGTTGACGAGTGCGAGGTGCCAGCCGGAGAGGTCGAGCTGAATTTCTTGAAAATGATCTCCTCGCTGCGTGGCAAAGAGAGGTGTATTGTGCACGAAGAAGGCACAGTCGCTCCCGAGTTGAGCGGCGTACTGAGCGAGTGCATCGGGCCGTAGGCCCAAATCATAAAGCTCGTTGAGGCCGATGAGGGTGTAGGCGGCATCGGAGGATCCGCCACCAAGGCCAGCGCCCATAGGAATCACCTTATGCAGATGTATGAGGGTGTAGGGCAAGTCGAAATCTTCCAGTAGCAGGTGATAGGCGCGCTCGCAGAGGTTGGTTCCACCTTCGGGGATCGGGAGGCCGCTGGTGCTGAACTGCACATGGCCTTTAGTGCCTCGCTCGCCTTCTGTTACCTCCAGAATATCGGTTAGCGGTACGGGATAGAAGACCGTTTCGAGGTTGTGAAAGCCATCGTCCCGTCGATTCAGGACGTTGAGGCCCAGGTTGATCTTGGCGTTTGGGTAGTAGATCATGCGGTTAAAGATAGCAGTTACGTGCGGCGTTTCGGTTAAATTTTGATAGTTTAGACCCCCAAATTCTACGCTATGGAATATCTCGATTTTGAGCAACCAATCAAGGAATTGGAAGAGCAAAGAGAAAAGGCCGTTCAGCTGGGTGATGAAACGCAGGTCGACGTCACAAAGACCTTGAAGGAGCTGGACAAGAAGTTGAACGATGCCCGTAAGGAGATCTATTCGAACTTGAGCGATTGGCAACGCGTGCAAATGAGCCGCCACCCCAATCGTCCTTATACCCTAGATTATATCGAGGCCTTAACCGATGGTGATTGGCTGGAGCAGCACGGAGATCGTGGCGTTCGCGATGACAAGGCCATGGTTGGTGGATTCGGCAGCATCGATGGGAAGACCTATATGCTGATTGGTCAGCAAAAGGGAAAGAATACCAAGCTTCGTCAGTACCGTAATTTCGGGATGGCCAATCCTGAAGGATACCGCAAAGCTCTTCGCCTGATGCGTTTAGCGGAAAAATTCAACAAACCCATTGTCATCTTCATCGACACTCCCGGAGCCTTTCCAGGATTGGAAGCTGAAGAGCGCGGACAAGGGGAGGCAATTGCCCGTAACCTGATCGAAATGTTCAAGATTAAGGTGCCCATCATTTGCATCATCATTGGCGAAGGAGCCTCAGGTGGAGCTTTGGGAATTGGAATTGGAGATCGCGTTCTCATGTTGCAGAATACCTGGTATTCGGTGATCTCACCTGAAAGCTGTTCTTCTATTCTCTGGCGCAGCTGGGAATACAAGGAACAAGCCGCTGAAGCACTCAAGCTCACGGCGGAAGACATGAAAAAGAACAAGTTGATTGACGGGATCATCAAAGAGCCACTTGGAGGCGCTCACACGGATCCAGAAGGCATTTTTGCCCTAGTCAAAAAAGAGATCGTCAAGCATACAACCAAGTTGGAGGAAATGGAAAGTGCCGCGTTGATTAAAAAGCGTCGAGACAAGTTCTCCAAAATGGGGGTTACCGGGTAAACCAGACAAAAACCGCCTGCACCTCCCCGCCAGGACTGGTGAGATATCGTTGTCCGCCATCGTTGGCATCGTAGCCGATGATGACATTTCCGAAGGCCGCGACCAGTTCGTTGGTCACTCCGTCATAGGCCAAATGTTCGGCCGAAACCCCTCCCTTAAAAAGAAGATTATTGGTGGAACTTAGATCTATGCTGTAGATCCCATCGGTCTGCGCATAAAAGTACTTTTCAGGAGTCCGCTGGGCGGCTGCTTGAATGGTTCCTGTTGGCCCGGGAATGGGTAGCTGAAATCCATTTTCCACATAGAAATAGTACCGCATTTGCCCTAGTCCATTCTCGTTCGAGAACATCAGAGTCTGGTTCGTGGTCACCGGAAAAGCATCAACGTACGAGCCGTTGATCAGTATTTCTTGAAGGGGAAAGCCGTTGTCCGCGTTGTAGGAAGCCCAGCGCTGGAAGTTGTCCGCGAAGGAACGCTCCACGGTGTAAATTCGATTGTCTTGGAAATGAAATCCTCGAGGGTATCTGAATTCGGGGGTAGTGAAATCGCTGTCCAACTGTCCACTGGCACTCCAGCTCCGTGTCCGGCCTTCGCGCATCCCCATAAAGAAGTATTCACCGTCCGTTGCAACAGCCGAGACACAGGGTTCTCCCGGTGCCGATTGGCAATCGCGTTGATAGACTTCGAGCATGGTGTTCAAGTCGAAAACACGGAAGGGTTCCGTCTCCCAACCCGAGGTCACTAGGCGTTGCGTTTCACTACTCAGGTCAGCTCCTACAAATTCGGCACCCAAGTCGGCAATGGTCTGCCAAGCTTGACCATCCATCCGGTACCTCGCAGTATAGTTCCCATTGGATTCCACGATGGCCACCAGGCCGAGGCGATCCTTCGGAATACCCGTTAAATTCAACTGGGAAAATGCATTGGTCGTGGCCTCACCATCACTGGCGCTCACTCGGATGTAATACGTCCCGCTCGCAAGGTCAATGGGAATGGGGTAATCAGTCTCGATCTGAACGTTCTTCCCACTGGGCTCAAATTCGATTCGGGGTCCTATGGGAATGAAGGCATCGTCTGTCATGGTAACCACCCAGCGGGTGATTTGCTCATCGTCTGTGGCGGTTGCTTTGACCAAAATAGTATCTCCTGCATCCACAAAAGCTCCATCGCTGGGCAACTCAATTTCGACCACGGGTGGAGTGTTGTCATCCGGGGTGCAACTGTGGATAACTATAAGCACGAAAAGGCTTAGAAAAAAGGCTATTTTTAACGTCTTTTGCATGATACCCTGGCCCTTAAGGCCGAAACAAAGAAGGCTATATGGCTAATGTACAAAACAATCCCTCCCGAGTTCCGCAACGCAGCAAAGCGCCCGTCATCGACATGGAGCACGGTCGCGTTCCGCCACAGGCGGTCGATCTCGAGGAAGCGGTGTTGGGTGCATTGCTCATAGACAAGAACGCGCTAAACGAGGTGATTGATATCATCAGCGCCGAAGCGTTCTACAAAGAAAGCCATCAAGAGATCTTCCGCGCCATTAAAGCGCTCTTTGGAGACAGCAAGCCCATCGACATGCTTACTGTGGCCAACTTCCTCAAAGAAGAAGGCAAATTGGATATTGCGGGCGGGGATTACTACTTGGCTCAATTGACGCAGCGCGTCAGCTCATCGGCACACATCGAATTCCATTCGCGCATTATTGTACAGAAGTATATCCAACGTGAGCTGGTGCGGGTGGCGAGTGAGATTATTCGGGATGCCTTTGACGAAACTACAGACGTTCTCGAACTCCTAGACAAGGCGGAAGCCCGACTCTTCGAGATTACCGAAGGGAACATCAAAAAGAACTACGATTCTGCCGAAAGTCTGATTCAACAGGCCCTGCAGAACATTGAAGATATTTCACGGAAGCAAGGACTCAGTGGAGTCCCCAGCGGATTTACGCAGATCGACAAACTCACCTCAGGCTGGCAGAAAAGTGACCTCGTCATTTTGGCGGCACGTCCAGGTATGGGAAAAACGGCCTTCGTTTTGTCCATGGCCCGAAACATGGCCATCGACCACCAAACACCTGTAGCAGTTTTCTCCCTGGAGATGTCGAGTGTACAGCTGATCACTCGTTTGATCTCTTCCGAGACCGGGCTGAGCTCCGAGAAACTTAGAAAAGGAAGTCTTGAAGACTTTGAGTGGCAGCAGCTCCACGCCAAGATCAAGAATCTTGAAAAAGCACCGCTCTTCATCGACGACACCCCTGCTCTATCGATCTTCGACTTGCGCGCGAAATGTCGTCGTCTGGTTTCCCAGCACAACGTCGGAATTATCATTATTGACTACCTCCAGCTGATGACCGCCGGATCCGACCAAAAAGGGGGAAACCGAGAGCAAGAAATCAGTACCATTTCCCGTTCCTTAAAGAGTATCGCCAAAGAGCTCAACGTACCGGTGATTGCACTGAGTCAGTTGAGTCGTGCGGTGGAAACGCGCGGTGGATCCAAGCGTCCATTGTTGTCTGACCTTCGGGAATCCGGAGCGATTGAACAGGATGCGGACATCGTGAGTTTCATTTACCGACCCGAGTACTACGGTCTCACCGAATGGGACGACGAAGAGCACACGCCCTGTGAAGGTCAAGCGGAGTTCATCCTGGCCAAACACCGGAACGGTGCCCTGGATGAAGTGCGCCTCAAGTTCGTCGGCCACTTGGCCAAATTCGCGGACCTCGATGACTTCGGCTACTCCGGCGGCGGATTTGTAGAATCGAAAATGAACGACG
Source organism: Cryomorphaceae bacterium (assembly GCA_017798125.1). Classification (NCBI taxonomy): domain Bacteria; kingdom Pseudomonadati; phylum Bacteroidota; class Flavobacteriia; order Flavobacteriales; family Cryomorphaceae; species Cryomorphaceae bacterium. Next base: position 1,426,690 of record CP059070.1, on the reverse strand, counting down.
ATGCCTTCGATGATGGGCAAACCCCTTTCTAAAATATGCTTAGTCCTCTTGGGACTAATGCTCAGTTTCAATGCCTTCTCACGCCACATCCTCATTCCGATGGGCGAGACAGGACAGAAGGACCATTTAAAGGCCTATGGTATTGCGTATTGGGTCCTCGAGCGCGAGGTCACCGTGCAATGGCTCCTCAATTATGAAGGCGGAAGTTTTCTGATCCCCTACGGGGAGATGATCGAGCGCGAGTGCATTATTCGCGGGGTGAGCTACAACCTGATCGCCGACGTTCAAGCCAACCAGATTCTGGCAGAAATTTCCTCTCCGGAGGTGAACATGGATGCCGTCAAGTTGGAAAAGCCTCCCAAGATTGCGGTATACTCGCCCAAAACAGCCCAGCCCTGGGATGACGCCGTTACTCTGGCCCTGACGTATGCCGAAATCCCCTATGACGTTGTATACGACGAGGAAGTTTTAAGTGATCTTTTACTCCTCTACGATTGGCTACACCTTCATCACGAGGATTTCACCGGTCAATACGGTCGGTTCTATCGCGCCTTTCGGAACGCCCCTTGGTACATTGATCAAAAACGCGATTCAGAAGCGCGTGCTGCTGCTTTAGGCTACACCAAAGTGAGTCAGGCGAAACTCGCAGTCGCTCAAAAGATCAAAAACTTCACCCTTGCGGGCGGATTTCTCTTCGCGATGTGCAGCGCCACAGACAGCTATGACATTGCACTGGCTGCGCAGGGTGTGGATATCTGCGAGTATATGTTTGACGGTGATCCTGCGGACCCTGCCGCACAATCCAAATTAGACTACAGCCAGACCTTCGCATTTCAGAACTTCAAGCTCAGCATGAATCCGAACGAATACGAGTTCTCAAATATCGACGCTACCAACACCCGTCCGCGTAAACCGGAACAGGACTTTTTCACCCTCTTTGACTTCAGCGCTAAATGGGACCCCGTGCCTACGATGCTCTGTCAGAACCACACCCGAGTAGTGAAAGGCTTCATGGGACAGACAACGTCTTACCGCAATGCGGTCCTCAAGCCAGATGTATTGGTGATGGGGGAAAACAAAGCCTGGGGCGAAGCGCGATACATTCACGGAGAATTCGGTGAAGGAACCTGGACCTTCTATGGGGGGCATGATCCGGAAGATTACCAGCACATGGTGGGTGATCCAAAAACGGAGTTGGAACTGCATCCCAATTCACCTGGATATCGCTTGATCTTGAACAACATCTTGTTCCCTGCAGCGAAGAAGAAAAAGCAGAAGACCTGATTCATCGCGCCGTAGGCGCAATTCCCTTAATTATAGAAGGACCAACGCAGTCCGAAGCGCAAGACCAAGTCGTTGGTCGGGTAATGCGGTGCTGTGAAGTAGCGGTAATCGAACCAGCCGGCATTGACGTGTTCGATGGTGAGGTAAGCGCTCAGCTCGCGAACTTGGGCGTTGACAAAGAAGTCGAGGAAGGGGTAGTTCCCAATGGTGAAATCATCCTGACGTAAGAAGAGTCCTGCCGAAGGTCGGTAAAGGTTTCCTTGGTAGTTCGAGGTGTAGTTGACAGTTGTTCCAATCTGTAAGTGGAGTGGCTTTTTCTCGAAGAGGTAGGCGTCCACGTAGATGCTGGAGCGGAGGACCACTTCCGGCAGGTTCACCGAAACCGCGGAGATGGCTTGATACATAACCTCATTATCCCAGCCGATGATGCCAAAATGGAATCCCTTAGTGAGTTTGAATTGCAGCACGCTTTCAAATCGATCCGAACTTGTGGCTACCGTACTCGAATCCACTTGGCGCCAAAACGGAGCATTCTGCATTCCCGTGTAGTGTACTTCCAAGCGATCCGGGGTCAGTTCATTCCCTTGACGCGGGAAGGCCTGTCCTATGCCTCCCCCCATTCGGATGACATTAAAGGAATAGAGGTCTCTCGTCCATTGATCGTGATTACCTCGGAAGTCGAGGTAGAACTTTCCGGGAGTTAAGAGCTGCCAATCTCCGTAGGCATCCCAATCCCATTTGGAATTCTGATCCTTGGTGGATCTGAGCGTTCCACCAAAGAAGGTATTCGCGGCATCAGGCCCCGAGATTCCCTTAATGACTTTCCCTGTGAGGACCGCAAAGGGCAGGTCGAACCGCAAGTCTCCAAAGAATCGAATATTGGTGCCCGAGGTTTGATCCCGCCAGGCGCCTTTATACTGGAAGACTTCATGGGTCAGGCCCGCAGAAAGAGCCAGACCCGAATAGATGTCCCAACTGAGTCCAGCGCTGTTGCGCAGTCGTGCGAAGAAGGTGCTGTCGAGCGTTTCTGTAAGCCCAAGAAAGTTGTCGTGGTAGTAGTCTTGATTGGGATCCGTGTCGTTATACACAAAAATCTGACGGGTCCAATTGGCCCTGTGAAAGACGCGAATGCGGGAAACGAACACCGTATCCGGAATGGTGTCATTGGCCGGCATTCTGACCTGGAATCCACCGATGCGATAAGAATGCTCCAATCCCGCTTGAAAATGGCGGTAGCGGTGCTCTGCAGCCGTCAGATTCATGGGCATTACCGTGCGGTCCGTTTCTGTATTATCCGTAAAGACCGAGTCCAAGGCCAGCCCTCCGTGCTGTTGAGCCGTATTGCGCACTAGTGTCGCATAGGTCCGCATGCGGTATCGAGTCCCGAAATAATGCGAAGAGACGCGGAACTGATTCCACGTTGTTTCATCATTCGGATAAAAACCCAAGCTGCGTACTCGGTTGTAGTTTAAAGCGATGTTCCATCCTGGGGTGATGTTCTGGGTATGGGTGACGTGGGTTCCACCTCCAATGTTGAAAGAGCTGCGGTAGCTCAAATCCGTGTAGGGGGTTCGCACATTATAAAAGGCCACCTGATTGGGTGCATCGTACTGTGGATGAAAGGACCCCTGCCCCAAATAAGCGCCTTGCTCATACGGTAAACGAAAAACGGTCTCTTGATAAGCCTGAGACAAATTCGTCAAACGATAGTAGCCAAAAAGGCTCTCATGTGAAGGGTTTAGACGGTACTGATCAATTACGGAGAGGCCCGTATCCACAAAGGTGAATCGCTCCTCCGTAATATCGTTGTCGGCTAATGTAAAGTAGCTGTGGCTGGGCGGTAAGGGCAGCGTATCTTGGGCTCGAGCGAGCACCACGCTAAACACCAGAAATAAGGGCAAAATACCGCGCATGTGGGCGAAGGTAAAACAAAAAAAAAGCCCTTCCGAGTGGGAAGGGCTTTTTGAAAAGCGGCGATGACATACTCTCCCGGATGTTACTCCAGTACCATCTGCGCTAGTGAGCTTAACTTCTCTGTTCGGAATGGGAAGAGGTGGGCCTCACTGCAATAATCACCTAAAGCTTTAAATAAGGTTTGACATCTTGGACAAAGATATAAGATAGAATCACTGAGAAAGTCTACGGGTAATTAGTAATGCTCGGCTTTGCCATCGCTGACTTTACACCTGCATCCTATCAACGTCATCGTCTATAACGACCCTTAAAAGAAATCTCATCTTGAGGTGAGTTTCGCGCTTATATGCTTTCAGCGCTTATCTCATCCAGACATAGCTACCCAGCGCTGCACCTGGCGGCACAACTGGTACACCAGAGGTCTGTCCAACTCCGGTCCTCTCGTACTAGAGTCGGGTCCTCTCAAATTTCTAACGCCCACAACAGATAGGGACCGAACTGTCTCGCGACGTTCTGAACCCAGCTCGCGTGCCACTTTAATGGGCGAACAGCCCAGCTGGGACCTTCTCTCCAGCCCCAGGATGTGACGAGCCGACATCGAGGTGCCAAAACCCCCGTCGATGTGAGCTCTTGGGGGAGATCAGCCTGTTATCCCCGGAGTACCTTTTATCCTTTGAGCGATGGCCCTTCCATGCGGAACCACCGGATCACTATGCTCTACTTTCGTACCTGCTCGACTTGTCGGTCTCACAGTCAAGCACCCTTATGCCATTGCACTCTACGCACGGTTACCAAGCGTGCTGAGGGTACCTTTAGAAGCCTCCGTTACTCTTTTGGAGGCGACCACCCCAGTCAAACTACCCACCATGCACTGTCTCCCTTTCGGGATTAGGCACTAGATAAATAAAGGGTGGTATTTCAAGGATGACTCCACCACGCCTGGCGACGCAGCTTCGAAGTCTCCCACCTATCCTACACATTATTTATCCAATGTCAATACAAAGCTGTAGTGAAGGTTCACGGGGTCTTTCCGTCCCGTTGCGGGTAAACGGCATCTTCACCGTTACTACAATTTCACCGAGCTCATGGCCGAGACAGTGCCCAGATCGTTGCACCATTCGTGCAGGTCGGAACTTACCCGACAAGGAATTTCGCTACCTTAGGACCGTTATAGTTACGGCCGCCGTTTACTGGGGCTTCAATTCAGAGCTTCTCCGAAGATAACTCCTCCTATTAA